>CAVXVV010000041.1:0-91806 GCA_963765195.1 uncultured Candidatus Rokubacteria bacterium | reverse complement strand
CTACCGCATCACCTACACTCCGGGCGCGTAAGCCGGCGCGCGGTCTACCAGGGGGGCCGGTCTCCTGCTCGTCGAGCGGGACCGCGCCGCGCGCGGAACGCGGTGGCGCTTACCGGCTCTTGGAGAGCCCCACCATCAGGAGGACCAGGAACGTGAGCAGGGGGATCACGTAGGGCGTCGCCGCCAGCCCTCCGACGACGAACCGATCCCAGCCGATCAGGAACTCGGCCCACGCCAGCGCGCCCGCGATCAGGAGAGCCCCGAGCGCCTCGGGCCAGTCGGTCTCAATCTTGAGGCCGAGGAGGTAGATCAGCATGCCGACGATCCCCGTGATCACGGGAAACGCCCCGACCGGCAGTCCTAGGAAGTAGCTAACGCCCCGTCGGGTGAGCTCGGGGTTCACCACGGCGAAGTTGGCTGCGAGGACGCCCAGCACGAGCACCGTGCCGAAAATCAGGTATGTCCAGAGCTTCGCCTTCTTCCGACCCATGAACTCCCGTTCGGGCTCCATTGCTCCTTCCTCCCGATGCGCCAAGCCGACGGTCACCGCAAGAGTGCGCTGTAGGCGTTCAGCGCCGGCTGGCTGCCCAGGTGGGCGTACAGCACGGTCGCACTCTTCTCGATCTCGCCGCTCACGACCAGGTCGATGCCCCGGGCCGCTTGGGCTCGGTCGGCTCGGCTGAGGACACCGCAACAACCGTATCGCCTAGCAGTGAAGTGTCTCACCGAGAAACCGGAAGGGCTCTCGCGGGTCAAGAGGAGGGGCCAAACACCGCGCCGAATGGCAACAAGCCGTGGCAACAAACGGAGGCGCGGAGCGGTCGATGCTGCGGAAACCCGCGTCAGAACGGTGGTGGCTCCAACGGGACCCGCTCGCTTTAGGCACGCCGGTCTCTTCCACAATCCCGCTGAGTACTGGGTCGAGCACGGCCCTCCCCGGGAACTCGACGGCAGTCCCGTCGGTCATTGGCCCCGCCCATCAGGAGCGATTCAGTGTCGCACCCGGGCCGCGGTCAGCGACCGAGGGCGCCGGCCCGCGCTTCCCGGACCGGTAGCCGCGTCCGGGAGGGCTTGCTAGAGTAGCGGCTCGGGCGCCCCCGATGGACGGGCGCGGCTGGCTTGCCAGGTCAGGAGAGCTCATGCACGCGCGCACTCCCTCCACGACGACGACCCCGGCCGGGCTCCGGCCGGCGCCGCCGCTCGGCGTGTCGCGGACGGCGCTCCTCGTCGTCGACATGCAGCGCGACTTCCTCGAGCCCGGCGCGCCGGCGGCGACGATCGGCGGCCTGGCGCTCGTCCCGCGCATCAACCGACTGACGCGAGCCGCCCGCCGGGCCGGCGTCCCCGTCATCTTCACCCACGAGCGCCACCGCGCGGACCTGTCCGACTTCGGCATCGAGCTCGAGTACGAGCGCGTGCACTGCCTCGAGGGCTCGCCGGGAGTGGAGCTGGCGGCCGGCCTCGTCGTCGAGCCCCGCGACTACCACATCACGAGCAAGCGCCGCTACGACGCATTCCAGGGCACGGACCTGCACGAGCTCCTGCGGTCGCTCGGGATCGGCGCGCTCGTCGTGACGGGGGTATGCACCGACGTCTGCGTGAGCGCCACCGTCCAGCGCGCCCGCTGTCTCGACTACCGCGTGTTCCTGGTCCAGGACGGCGTGGCGGCCACCAGCCGCGCCCGACACCGGGCGGCGCTTCGCTGTCTCGGCCACGTCTTCGCCCGGCTGACCACGGCGCGCGCCGTCGTGGCGGCGTTCCGTTCATCCACGAAAGGAGACGAATCATGACCCGACCGCTCCGCGCCCGCGCTTGCACCGCCATCGCGCTCCTCGCGGGGGCCGCCGTCGTCGGGCTCCTCGCCCCGGACAGCCGTGCCGGGCTCCTCGACGACATCAAGAAGCGAAAGGAGATCGTGATCGCGACCGAGGCGGGCTACGCCCCGTTCGAGTACGTCGAGGGCGGCAAGATCGTCGGCTACCACGCCGACATCCTCGCCCTCGTGATGAAGGACCTGACCGATCAGGGCGTCAAGATCAACCAGCTCGACCTGCCGTTCGCCAGCCTCCTCGCTGGCCTACAGGCCAAGAAGTACGACATGATCGCGACCGCGCTCTTCGGGACCGAGGAGCGCGCGAAGCGCTTCGCCTTCACGGTGCCGACGGCGTTCGGGACGACCGGCATCGTGACCCGTGCCAACAACGCCGCCATCACCAAGCCGGACGATCTGGACGGCAAGACGGTCGGTGCGCCCCAGGCGACGAAGTATCTCGACCAGATGAAGGCGCTCAGCGAGGAGTTCAAGAAGAAGGGCGGAAAGGGCATCAAGGAGATCAAGGAGTACGCGAGCGGCTTCACCGAGATCTACGCCGACATCGAGAACGGCCGCATCGACGCCGCGCCGAACGGGATGCCGAACCTCGCGGTCCTCCTGAAGCAGCAGCCGGGGAAGTACAAGCTCGCCGGCCAGGTCGGCGACCCCACGTACTTCGCCTGGGCCACCCGCAAGGAGGACCAGGACCTCCTGGAGTACCTGAACAGCCAGATGCTCAAGCTGAAGAAGGCCGGCACGTTCGGCGAGCTCCAGAAGAAGTGGTTCGGCTTCACGATGGACCTGCCCGACGTCCCGACGCTGATGAAGTGAGGGCCGCCGTCGCGCGTCCCCGATGAGGGGCTTCGACGTCCGGATCGTGATCGAGAGCCTCCCGCTCCTGCTGCGGGGGGCGCTCGTCACGGTCGAGGTCTCGGCCCTCGGCCTGCTGCTGGCAGCGGCGATCGCCGTGCCGGTGGCCTTCGGCCGCCTGTCGCGGTCGCGGATCCTCCGGACGGCGACGTTCGTCTACCTGGACTTCGTCCGCGGAACGCCGCTCCTGCTCCAGCTGTTCGCGATCTTCTACCTGCCCCCGCTCCTGGGAATCGATCTTTCGCCCTTCGTGTCGGGCGTCGTCGCGCTCGGGCTGAACGGCGGCGCCTACACCGCCGAGATCCTCCGCGGCGGCATCCAGGCGCTCCCGCGAGGACAGACGGAGTCGGGTCGGGCCCTCGGCATGAGCGCGCTCCAGTGCGCCCGGCGCATCGTGCTGCCCCAGGTCGTGGCCAACGTCCTCCCCGCGCTCGCGAACGAGACCGCGGCGCTGATCAAGGCCTCGTCGCTGGTCTCCGCCCTGGCCTTGGTCGAGCTGACCCGGGTCGGCTACCAGGTGGTCAGCCGGATCCTGCGCCCCACCGAGGTCTACGTGACGGTGGCGGCGATCTACCTCCTGATCAACGCGCTCGTGAGCTCCGGCGCGGCGCTCGCCCACCGTCGCCTCGTGGCGTACCGGTGACGCGGGCGAGCTCCTGACGCGGGCCGGGGCATGCTCCAGTTCGACTGGTCCATCGTCGCCCGCTACGGCGGGAGCTTCGTCGAGGGAGCGGGGACGACGCTCGCGGTGTCCGTGGCGGCCATGCTGATCGGCCTCGTCGTCGGGATGCTGACCGCTCTGGCGCGCCTTTCCCCCTGGGCGCCCCTGCGCGGTGCGGCGCGCGCCTACGTCGAGGTCATCCGCGGCACGCCGCTCCTGGTCCAGCTCTTCTTCCTCTATGCCGCGCTGCCGCTCTACGGGATTCGCCTCTCGGCGGTGGCGTCGGGCATCGTGGCCCTGTCGCTCTACACCGGGGCCTTCGCCGCCGAGATCCTCCGCGCCGGAATCACCGCCGTCCATCGCGGGCACGTGGAAGCCGCGCGGTCGCTCGGCATGAGCTACGGCCAAGCCATGCGCCGGATCGTCGCGCCGCTCATGGCCGTGCAGGTCCTGCCGCCCCTGACCAGCGAGTTCACCGGGGTGATCAAGTGGTCCTCGCTCCTGTCGGTGGTCACCGTGCCGGAGCTGACCTACGCGGCGTATCGCGCGATCGGCGAGACGTACAGCGCGGTCGAGCCGCTGCTGGTCGCCGGCCTGCTCTACTGGGGCCTGAACGACCTCGTGGTCGCCGCGGGACGCGGCCTCGAGCGCCGGCTGACTCGGCACCTCGCGTGACGCCGACGGGCCCCGTTCTGCGCATCGAGCGCCTCCACAAGGCCTTCGGCTCGACCGAGGTGCTCAGGGGGATCGATCTCGCCGTCGACCGGGGTGAGGTGCTGTGCGTCATCGGGCCGAGCGGCTCGGGCAAGAGCACGCTGCTCCGCTGCATCAACTTCCTCGAGGAGCCCACCTCCGGCCTGGTCTACGTCGACGGCGAGCCGATCGGGTACCGGGTGGACGCGGCGGGCCAGCGCGTGCGCGAATCGTCCCGGAAGATCAACCGTCTCCGGGAGCGGATCGGCATCGTGTTCCAGGCGTACAACCTCTGGCCTCACCGGACCGCCCTCGGCAACGTGATCGAGGCCCTCCTCGTCGTCCGGCGCCAGCCGCGGGCCGAGGCGGAAGCGGTGGGGCTGACGATGCTCGAGCGCGTCGGTCTCGCCGACAAGGCCCACGAGTATCCCGCGCGGCTCTCCGGCGGACAGCAGCAGCGGGTGGCCATCGCGCGGGCGCTGGCCATGAAGCCCGAGATCATGCTGTTCGACGAAGTGACGTCGGCGCTCGACCCCGAGCTGGTCGGAGAGGTGCTCAAGGTGATGCGCGGTCTCGCCGCGGACGGGATGACCATGATCGTCGTCACCCACGAGATGGCGTTCGCGCGAGAGGTGGCGGACCGCGTCGTGTTCATGGACGCCGGTCTCGTGGTGGAGGAAGGGCCGCCGGCCGAGCTCCTGTCGCGCCCCCGGAACGAGCGGACGCGGCGCTTCCTGGCCCGGCTGCTGTCGCCGACGGGGGTCTGACCTCAGCCGGGGAGGACGCCGCTGCCGGTCAGCACCACGCCGTCGAGGGGGCGGTCGTAGAACGGCAGCTGCTCGACCCGCGGCGCCCACTTCCCCGCGGCGATGACCGCGCGGGTGTGCTCGGCGATCTCCTCGAGCGGCGCGAACCAGACGCCGCCCTTCTCCTGCATGTGCTCGATCAGCCCCGCGATGGCGTCGGCGCGGGACATGCGCCCGGACACGAACGGATGCCAGACGGCGATCCACAGCCCGCCGTACTTCCAGGCGGCGTCGAACTCCGCCCGGAACACCTCCATCGCCCGCTGGGGGGAGGCGATCGGGAGCATGTAACCGAAGTCCTTGAGGCAGACGTACTGCGTCCAGTCGTCGAGCGAGAGGTCCGAGGGCAGCTCCACCAGCGTCCGCCGGCCGTCGGAGAGCGCGTAGGGGATGTCGTCGCCCTTCAGGGAGGCGTCGTAGGCGAAGCCCTCGTCGAGCAGGAGGCCGAGCGTGTGCTTGGAGAACGAGTACGACGGGGCCCGGAATCCCCGGGGGCGCCGGCCCGACGCCTTGACGATCGTCTCGACCGCTCGCTGGAGGACCGCGCGCTCGTCGTCCCGGCTGAGCTGGTTCAGCTTCTCGTGCATGTAACCGTGGTGGCCGAGCTCGTGGCCGTCGGCCAGGATCGCCTCCACCGCCCGCGGGTAGCGCTCCACGCACCAGCCGGGCACGAAGAAGGTCTGGCGCAGGCCGTAGCGGCGGAGCAGCGCCAGGAGCCGCGGCACCGCGATCTCCGCGTCGTAGCGCAGCATGGCCCCCATCCCCACGCGGTTCGGCGCGGTGTCGTGGAAGTAGAGGTGCATGAGGCTCTCGGCGTCCATGTCGAAGGTGAACGCCACCGCGCAGCGCTTGCCATCGGGCCAGGGAATCGGGTTCTGGATCACGGTCGGCTCCTTTGTCGGGGACCGGTTCGGTCACGAGACGCCCGGGTGGGCCGGGACGCCTCATCCGCGGCCGGGACGATCGTACCGCGGGCCCGGACCGGCAGGCAATCGCGCCGCCCCGAGCGCGCGTGATTGACAGTCCCGGACGGCCGGGCTATGTAAGGCTCACGAGGAGGGTCGCCATGAGCCTCAGGAATTCCGGGCAGTACTACCACGAGGTGCTGAAGCGGATTCCGCCCCGATCCCTCCCCGCCTTCGAGAGCCCCGAGATGCAGGAGCGGGTCTGGGGTCGCCGCTGGGGCGTCTACAACGACGTGGGAACGCTGCGGACGGTCCTCGTGCACCGGCCGGGCGACGAGATCGGGATCATGACCGCCGACCGGTACGATCCGGCGATCGAGGCCCTGATCGACGACGAGGCCCAGTGGTACTGGCGTGGCGACCGCGCCCCCGACCTCGCGAAGATGCAGGCCGAGCACGACGCGATGACCGCCGCGCTCCGCGCCGAGGGCGTCGACGTCGTGCCGGTCGGCGGCTCGCCGACCGACCCGAAGGCCATGTTCACGCGCGACAACGGGGTCGTGGTCCAGGGCGGCGTCATCGTCTGCCGGATGGGTCCCGTCGGCGCCCGGCCGGGCACCGGCCGGCGCGGCGAGGAGGCCTTCGTCAGCCGCGCGGTCGCCGGCCTCGGGATGCCGATCCTGCGGACGATCCACGGCAGCGGCCTCTTCGAGGGGGGCAGCTTCGCCCTCCTCAACGAGACGACCGCCGTCTGCGGCCTGTCCTATCGCCAGAACGAGGAGGCCGCGCGCCAGATCGAGGAGGTGCTCGCCGTCCAGGGCATCCGGCTGCTCCGCCTGCCGCTCGCCGGGCACGCGCTCCACATCGACGGGCAACTGGTCATGGTCGACCACGACCTGGCGCTCATCAACATCGAGCGGACGCCCTACTGGTTCCTCGACGCCTTGCGCGAGCTGAAGATCCGCGTCGTCGAGGTCCACCACGCCGACAATCCGCGCGTCGTGAACTGCCTCGCTCTCCGGCCGGGAAAGGTCCTCCTCGCCGTCAACAACGGCGACGGGACGGCCGAGCGGCTCGTCGACCACGGCGTCGAGGTGGTCGGGATCGACTACGCGGAATGCCAGCAGAACGGGGGCGGCATCCACTGCTCCACGCTCCCGCTGGTCCGCGACCGCGACTGACGGCCCCTGCCGCGCCCGGCCTCCGCCGGATGAGCCAGTCCGCGAAGGACCGCATCCTCGCCGCGCTGGTCCCCGACGAGATCGTGGACCTCGCGAAGGCCCTGGTCCGCATCCCGAGCTACACCACCGAAGAGACGCCGGTCGCGCGCTTCCTGGACGAGCTCTTCCGCCGCGAGGGGCTCGAGTCCCGGCTCCAGGAGGTCGATCCGGGGCGTTTCCAGGCGCTCGCGCGGTTACCCGGCGCCGGCGGCGGGCAGAGCCTCATGCTCAACGGGCACCTCGACATCGACCCGATCCCCGGCGGCTGGGTGCGCGACCCCTGGACGCCCACCATCGAGGGCGACCGGTTCTACGGGGCCGGGATCTTCAACATGAAGGCCGGCGTGGCGGCGATGGTCATGGCCGCGGTGGCGGCCCGGCGCGCGCGCATTCCGCTGCGGGGCGACGTGCTGGTCGCGGGGGTCGTGGGCGAGCTCCAGGGCGGCGTGGGCACCGTCCACCTGCTGCGCACCGGCGTGCGCGCGGACGCGGCGATCGTGCCCGAGCCCTACGGGACGGAGAACATCCTGACCAAGCACACCGGCGTGGCGGAGTTCGCGGTCCACGTGATCGGCCGATCCGCCCACATCTCGCGGGTGAGCCGCGGGGTGAACGCCATCAGCAAGATGACCAAGGTGATCCACGCCCTGGAGACGCTCGAGCTCCGCGGCGATCGGGATCCCGATCTCCCCGACCTGCCCCTCCGCCTCGTGGGAAGCATCATCGGAGGCCGCGGCCGGGAGTGGGAGCTCCGCGGGCCCAACATCGTCCCGGACTTCTGCTCGGTGTTCGTGGACGTCCGCTTCCCGTCGAGCATGACGCCCGACTCGGTGCTCCGCGACGTGCGCGAGGGCCTGGACGCGCTCCGCCGGGCGGATCCCGATCTCCAGTACGAGATCGAGTTCCCCATGAAGCCCGAGCGCCGGGCGATGCGCGAGGTCATGCCGGCCCTGTCGGTGCCGACCGATCACCCGCTGGTCCAGACGGTCCGGGCGAACGTACGATCGATCGTCGGCGTCGAGCCGACGGTGGGAGCCGTCGTGCCGCGGAGCTACGCGGGGAACGACACGGCGCACCTCTTCGGCGCGGGCATCCCCTGCTGCCTCTACGGACCTGCCGCCGAGTACGACGAGCAGTCCGCCGACCGCTACACGCCGGTCAGCCAGATCGTCGACTGCGCCCGCGTTCTCGCCGCCACCATCGTCGACTGGTGCGCCTGAAGCTCGTTGCGATCCCGGTCCGCCTCGATGCGGCCTCGGTTCCGCGCCGGCGTCACGTCCCGCGCGGATCCTGCGAGACCGGCGGCCTCGATGCGGGCCAGATCGCATCCTGTCCATCACCATGACATGCGACACATGACGGTAGTGAACGCGGACCTGGTAGTCGATGTACCGCCGGCAGCTCGAGGGCAAGCACGCGCTCCTCGTCGATGAGGCGCCAGAGCAGAAATGGCAGGCATCGCAGGTCGAGCGGAAGGAACCCGACGTACGACCCGAGCGCGAGCGGCGTCCCGATCAGGTAGCAGCAGCGCGCTCGAGCGTACGATGGGATGCCGGACGAGCCGTCGTACCGGACTGGTCGAGATGAGCACGCTCCTCAGGCGAGACCTCGATGGCTGGCGGCCGTGTACGATGTTCTCCCGGTTGACGCGGCCGATGAAGCCGAAGCCAGACGAGGAAGCAGCGCGTCACCGAGGAACACCACCGCGCCAGCGGTACCGAGGACGAGCCGAAACGGAAGTCCAGGCGCCGGGACGTACCAGCATCGCCGATCTGAAGCGCGAACCGACCGACCGCGGAGCAGGTGCATGAACTACGGACCGACGTGCTCGATGCAGGAGGCCGCCTCAGCTCCGCGACGCACTGGGCGACCGCCACGAGCTTCACTCGCGGCATGGTCGCGAGAAGCGACGCGGTCTCCGGCGCGAATCAGTGTGCAGCACGTGCATCGAGACCCGGAAGAGCCTCGTGACGGTAACAGCGCCGAGGACTACTTTGTCGATGCGGGTGCCAGTATCGCACGGGTGCCGAGCCGGCACGAATCGTAGCAACGGGCCGCCATGCACGTGACGAGCCTGAAGGGGGCCAAGCCGACGACTCACCCAGGCGATCAGGCATACGAAGTTGGAGCTCATGATCGACCGGAAGGCGGCACGGGCGCCCCGCCCCGCGCATGGCCTGAACGCTACGCGCGCGCGCTGCCCGGGTCATCGAGTAACCTTCAGCGTGATAGCTCCAGCGGGAGTCGCATGTGGCGCATCACGCTTCGAATCGGCCGTGTGTTGCCCTCCGCCTTCCCAGACCCTGCGCCGACATCGCAAACGAACGGCAGGTCGTAGCTCCCGCAGCCGTCGACTAGACGATCGAGACTCGACCGGATGTCTCATCGGTCGATGGTCCGATCCCGCCTACGGTGCCCGATCGTGTTCGGCATGCCCATGCGGCGCAGCCAGCGAAAGTGCGAGCCGATCCCCGCCCAGAACGACGGGTGCGCCGTGTACCGGATCCCGAACTCCCGGCACGTCTGCTCGACCAGCCCCGCGATCGCCGGGTAGTGGACGTGGCTGATCCGGGGGAACAGGTGGTGCTCGATCTGGAAATTGAGGCCCCCGAGAAGCCACGACAGGAGCCGGCTCTGGCGCGAGAAATCCACGCTCGTCTCGGCTTGATGGACCGCCCATGCGTGATCGACGCGCCCGGTGCTGGGGCGTGGCGCGGGGAACTCGGCCTCCTCGACGCAGTGGGCCACCTGGAACACCACGCTCAGCAGGAAGCCCATGACGATCCCGCTCAGCGCGTAGTAGCCGAGCACGACCGCCGGCGCGTGGAAGTGCATCGGGATCCCGAACGCCAGCGCGAAGAACACCGCCTTGCCGCCGATGAAGATCACCAGCTCCCACCCCGTGGGCCGAGGCACGCGATGCTCGTTGATCCGGCCGCGTAACAGCTTCCGGAAATCGTCCAGGCACTGCCACTTGATGGTCAGGAGCCCGTAGAGCGGCCAGAGATAGAGGTGCTGCCAGCGATGAAACGCCAGCCGCCGCTGCTGCGGGGCGAGCCGCGCCAGGTAGCCGAGCTCGATATCCGTGTCATGGCCGGTGATGTTCACGTACGTGTGGTGGAAGACGCCATGCTTCCAGCGCCACAGGTAGGAGCTGCCCCCGATCAGCTCGAGCGTCATGGCCATGAGCCGGTTGACCCACGGCGCGGACGAATAGGCCCGATGCCCGCCGTCGTGCTGGATGTTGAGCCCGATGCCGGCGGCACACAGCCCGAGCAGGATGGCCAGAGGCACGCCCTCGACCCAGGTCCGGGCCCCGAACACGAGCAGCGCGTACAGCCCCGCAAAGGAACCGAGGAGGATCGCCGTCTTCGCGTACACCTGCCAGCAGTCGCGCGGCCGCCGGCCCGTCGTGGCGAAGTACGCCGCGACCCGCTCCCGCAGCACCCGCTGGAAGCCCGGATCGCCGTCGAAGGTGAGCGCGCGTATCGGGGACTCGGTCCGAGTGGGCTCGGGCCGGGAACAGACGGGCGCCGCCTCTACGTCTCGCATCCTTGGCTCGACGAGGCTAGAGCGAGAGGGCGTCTCGGCGAGAGAACCGCACGGCTCGGACGCGCGGGCGAAGACCGGTCAGCACGCCGGCGTGACGCGCATCGCTCAGAGGCCGTCCGGCGCCCCGAGACGATCGGTCCGGCATTCGTCGCGGCCGCTGCCGTGTGGTCGGATTCAACGTCTGTCGCTTCGCGTTTGCGGCCCGATTCACTACAGGCGCACTTCCAGGCGCGCGATCTGCGCCAAGGGCCGGCCGAGGTGCCAATCGAGCAAGAGAGTGAGCCCCGTCACGACGCTCGCGTCGTCGTGCAGAACGGCGACGTATCGGTCACCCGCGTCTTCCATGGTGAGAGTCAAGGTCTGAGCCCGGAGATCGCCTCGTGCGGCCATGAGGACCCCCCGCTCGCCCTTGGCTCCGTGGCTGGCTCCCGTCGCCACGGCTCGCCAGTTCGGCGGCCAACACGGCAAGTCTCGGACTGTCATCCGATTCCTCCGGTGGGCGAGACCCGCGTCACGTCCGGTTGCCGACGCGCCTTGCCCGAAGAGGGGCGGTGCCGGGAGCTGGCCTTGAATGGCCGACGACCCGGCCGTTCCCGGGCGAGCGGGGACGGCGCGGACGGGGCGCCGTCGCGTTGCGCCAGCACGGTCCCGAGCATCTGGATGGCTCGCTGATTGAGCGCCCGATCGTCGATGATCACGGGGACGGCCGGATCCAGGAGGCCCTGGACTTGCCGGGCGGTCGAGCTCGAGCAGACGATCACGCTCACCCGTCGCACGAGCCGCTTCAGCGCGGGCCCCTCGGCGGGGCACGTCTCGATCCGGGCGATGTTCGGGAGGGCGGCGGCGGCGATCGAGTGCGCCAGCGTGTGCGTCGTCTCCACGGCCGCGGCGATCACGCCCACCCGCGCGCCGCGCGGCAGCTGAGCCAGACGCTGCAGCGTCTCGAGATGCGCCTCCGCCAGGAGCGCGAGCACGGGGATCCCCAGACCCTCCAGGCGGCGCTCGACCTCCGGAAGATGACCGAAGCTGGTCACCGCCGCGGCCCAGTGGCCCGGTCGTGCCTGCCGCCGCACGGTGGTCGCCAGGTCATCGAGCAGCACCTTGGCCACCCGGACCGGCAGCTGCGCCTGGAGCTCGCGTGCGAAGAAATCGAGCTCCGGCGCGCTGCACTCGACGAGGAGCACTTCGGCGGCCGCCTGGAGAGCGGCGACCCCGAGGCCGGCCAGGCTCAGGACACCCACCGCCACGTCGTCGGGCGTCAGGCCGAGCGCCGCCGCGCGGATCACCGTGTCCTTCAGGAAACCCTCGCGGCGGGTCAGGGACGGGCGCGGAGGCGACGCCGCGGCCACGAAGACGCCCTTGCCGCGACGCGCCTCCACGTGGCCGCTCCGTTTCAGATCCTCGATCGCGCGCGCCACGGTGTTCGGATTGATGCCGAGGAAACCGGCGAGCTCCCGGATGCTGGGCAGCGCCTGATCCAGCGGGACGCCGCCCGCCTCGATGACATGCTTGAGCTGCTCCGACAGCTGCCAGCGGATCGGGATCGGGCTCCGGGCGTCGACGCGCAGGCGGATGGGGACAACCATAGACTGTATCGCTACGATAGTACAGTAAGACGATCGGCGTCAATGAGCGCGAAGGCGAACACGCAGAGCTCGGCGCGCCGGGTCCGGTGCGGCACGTGCCGCGTCACGCGTTCGTCGACGCCGTCGGCCCCAGGAAGGTGAACGGCGCAGGGGCATCGGCCCCTGCGCCGTCTTCACGACGTTGGTCGGTCGAGCCTACCAGCGGGCCGTCTTGCGCGGGCCGCCGAAGCCACCGGACCGTGCGCCACCGCCCGACCCGGGTGCCTTCGCCACGTTCACCATCAGTTTCCGACCCTCGAACGACTGGTCGTTGAGCTTGCTGATGGCCGCCTGCGCCTCGGCCTCCGTGGACATCTCGACGAATCCGAACCCGCGGGAATCGCCGCTCATGCGATCGGTGATCACCGTGGCAGACTCGACCGTGCCGCACTGGCCGAAGTACTCGCGTAGGCTCTCGGAGGTGGTGGAATAGGACAGACCGCCGACATATAGCTTGGACGCCATGGGGCGCCTCCTTCTGGCCCCGACGAGGTCGGGGCGCTCATGGACTCATCCGCATCTCGAACACGCTCCGTAGAAGCGGATGACCCGACGGAGGCGAGGCCAGTCTCTCAGCGAGGGGAAGTCTGGCAGACAGACCCTGCGTGGTTGACGGTCCCGAGGGTCTCCGGCAACGCGCACCGCTCACTATAGCAGACATGCGGCTGCTCTGCCGGAGAACCCGGACTCTGGACGGCTGGCCTGGTTGCTGAGGACATCCCGGCGGGCGCCGACGAGCCGGACTTTCAGGATCGGTGTCGGCGCGCGCGCACCGTCACGATCACCGCGCCCACCGCGCCGTCCTGTCGTATGTGGCCGACGCCGCGTCACGCCCTACCGGCACGCCCGGCAGAGACGCTGCATCTTCGATTCGCTCGGGAAGGTCCGGCTGCAGTTCAGGCAGACGACCTGCCGGATGCCCTCGGGCCACCGATTGCCGGAGGCGGGAGACGGCGGGCACTTCAGGTGCGCCATCTCTCCGTGACTCGACATGTTGTAGGCACCCGCCAAGATCGGATAGGAACAGAGGGGGCACGTCTGGCTCAGTAGCGGCATGGCTTCTCCCTCCGGGGCCGTCGCTCCGGCCACCGGCGCCGATCCCGTGGAGGCATCGGCCGCATCAGGTCACGTCCTGGCTCAGTCAACCGAGGACCGCTCGAGCCTGGCCTGGGCCTTCCGTCGCTTCCTGCGGGCTGCGGCCTGCTTGCGCTTGCGCTTCACGGAAGGCTTCTCGTAGAAGGCCCGCAGCTTCATCTCCTTGAACAGCCCGTCCTTGAGCATCTCCCGCTTGAGGGATTTCAGCGCGGGTTCGATCTGATTGTCGAAGACCGGGATCCTCACCGGCGGATCCGCCGCCGTGCTCGAGGCCGTCCGTCGGCCGGTACGCGCGCCACCCGAGCGCACGCGACGGGCCCCGACGCGTTCGAGGCATCCGAACCCCGGTTGATCACGCCTAACCCTCCTCGTCTCGTGACGGAGCGGCCAGCCACCGCTCGGCCTCACGAGCGCGCGAATCGCGGGCGGGACGAGTCTCGGAGGATGGACCACGATGGGCCGTTGCTCTGTATGACTACAGTAGTACACTAGGACGATGCGGTCAAGGTCCCATGCGGTTGAGCTGCCTGGCGGACGCGTCATCAGTCCACCGCGGGCTGGCGACCTGGGAAGGGAGCGCCGATCATGACACGAAAGCGGTCAAAGGTCGTGGTTTCACCAGAGCTGGCACCCGTCGATACGCCCCCAACGGATCGCGCCGCGCTGATCGCCGCGTACCAGGCCGGTCTGATCACGGCGTGGAAGCACGAGGGCGAGCGCGGATACCGATTGACCATGTCCGGCCAGGATCAGTACATCGAGCCCGCGAAGCTTGGCAAGCATCTCGAGCGGCTCCGCCGCGCATCCTGAAGCCCTGGTGCAGCGCTGATGCTCGAATCGAAGGGCGGACTCCCTGTACGCGAGGCTGAGCACAGCCGGGGCACTGCTCGAACCGGCGCCCGCCGCGCCCGTCCACCGGCTGTGAGGACCTGAGGATTGCGCTCGGGCCGGTCCCGTTCCCGCGAGTGCTGTAGTCTCCCGGCTGCATCACCAGCGTCCAGTGCACCCAAGCGGACTGCCAGTACGTCGAGGCGAATGCGCCACCGTCTCCTGCTCCGCGTCGGCATGTTGGCCGAGGAGATCCGGAGTGCCGCGGCGGTCCGCGAAGCCCGTCGTGAGGGATACTGAAGACCATTGCCGGTGACCGAAACGACCACACTCTAAACAACACGGGAGGGCACCAGCCATCGCAGCCCGCATCTTCGTCGGGAATCTCACCTTCGGCATCACCGCGGATACTCTGACCGCGCTCCTGTCCGAGGCTGGCAGCGTCGTCGAGGTCTACCTGCCCGCGGATCGCGAGACCGGGCGGCCCCGGGGGTTCGCGTTCGTGGAGTTCGCCTCCGAGTCCGAGGCTGCCACGGCGATCCAGATCTTTCACGACCGCGAGGTCGAGGGGCGACGGCTGACGGTCAACGCGGCCGAGGACCGGCCCCCGCGCCCGACCGGGCCGCGGCCGTTCGATCCGCATCACGCGAGGGCGGGGAACGATCGGCCCGCACGCTCGTTCAAGCGCAAGGGCAGCCGCCGCGGATTGAGAGGTCGGAAGCGGAGCCTCTGAGGCAACGCGCGGTCGTTGTTGCGGGCGGGCGCTGACGCCAGACTCGCCTGCCCCGACGCGATGACGCGGCGCCCCTGACCCCCCGGTACGAGATGCCGGGGCTCCGCGCGCCCGGTCGTGCCGGGGGCGACGGCCCCTCGGCTGCCAGGACTTGCCCAGGTCGCTCGAATCCTAAGGCGGGGAGTTACCTGCTACAGCGCTGCTTCTCCTCGACGCGACCGGGAAGCCATTTCATCGCCGACCTTGCACTGGACCAGTCCAGCATCACAGGTCCTTCAGCCGGTCCGTCATCTCCTGGATCTTCTGCCGTTGGTCGTCTCCATCGCCGCCTTCCCGCGCTGTCACGGATGCGGCCATGTCCGCACGCTTCCGATTGGCCGCGGCGATCCACTTGTCAATCTGTTCCATCCACACCTTGACCCGAGCTTCCTCGCTCGTGAAGATCAGCATCTGACCCTTCACCGTGATTCGACTCGGATGACACGGCTCACTCCATTCATCTGGCGCCTGAAAGACCCGGCGCCACTCAGGTGAGGGGGTCGCGTTGAGCGTCACGTTCAGCTCATACTCTGAGCCTCGCACGGCGATTGGAATCGGCGGACCGGTACGCATGATGTCATTCATGTGAGCCTCGGGTGCTTTGTCCTTGGAATGTGGGTCTGCTCTCAGGCATGAGCTCGGCTTCCCCTGCGCGGGCGTCCCTCGAAGAGGGAGGTTTGCGCGCGGCGCTGCGCCGCAGCGAGGCAGCCCCCATGAATCCGGTTGTCGCGCCGCAGGAACGCGAGCCCGTTGCCTTGGGAAATCGATTGCAAGCAAACCGGACAGACGGAATCACGTGCGTCGCCGGATGCCATGATTTCACCCCCTCTTCTTCTGCCGCGAGGCATGAGAGTCGCTGGTCAGCAGGAATCGCCGCCTCCCCTGGCCATGGCCCTCACCTGAGGGTCGAGGCCTTCGGCTGCCTCCGGTTGGACTCCGCCTCTCGCCGAAGTGCGCTTCAGGGCTCGCCGTGCGCACCCAATCCACCCGTCAGCGACTCCCCGTCGACCTCGATGAAGACGAGCGCGGGGGGCCATTTTGCGTGATTCACCCAGACTGCGGACGCGACGGATCCCGTCCGGGGGTCCACGCCTTGCCACACACCGCCTGCCGGGTGGCCATCACGCCGACTGGTCGTCGTCTCACGCTTGCATTCCGCGAAGCCCTCATTCGCGAGGACGTTCACCATGTCCTCCGGCGTCGCGACCCAACCGCGCTCGCGCTCGATCCATGTGATCCGGCACTGTTCGCGGAGCGTCCTGAAGCCCGTCAGCTCTCGCATGGTGCTCCCGGCTAGGGGTGAAGACCTGGGGCCATCCCGGGCCGGCGCCGAATGGCCTCGGAGTATCGGGCTGCCCGGGGACCCGGAGAGCGGAGATGGCCGGATGAGAGCCATCTCCGCGTGTGCGCACCGGAGCTAGCTACTGGGCAGCAGCAGCGCGGCGCAGGCCTCGGCCACTCGGCGATCCGGCTCCTTCTCACCCGGCATCGTTGCCCACCCCTGCTTCCCGACATACTCGCCGCGTTGCCACGTGCTCTCGTTCTTTCAGGGCCACGAGTTTCTGGCCCTTCCCCAGATCCCGACCGGACTGCATGACACAGATCGGGGCCAGGCGCGCAACGACCGCGTCGCGGGCCATGGTCTCCGCCGTCTGCCGGGCCGTGCCCCCCGTGACCCAGCCGCCCCAGCTGAAGCCGACGATCATCGTCAGCACCATCGAGGCGACGCACGACCAGAAGAGCACGGTCTTGGTCGGTCGGGCCTCACTCCACCGCTGTCCCCAACTCATCTTGTCTCTCTTCGCTTCCATGTTGGCTCCTCCTCTACGATCACGACGTTGGTCGGATGTCGGCGCGGGTACGCTGGGCTGAAGGCGCGTGCGCGGGAAAGATCGTGCGCTGGGCGATGATCAGGCCCGTCGCGCCGACCGCCGCGACAAGGGTCACCGCCATCAGGCTCGGGGCGGGTGCGGCCCATTGGCTCTGGAAGAACCAGCCTACGGCCACACTGCCGACAAGGCCGATCACGATGTCCCATCCCCGCCCGTACCCTCGCTTCATGACGAACCCGGCCACCAGGCCGGCTAGCACTGCCACGAGCACCCACATGACGAGATTCATGCGTGTTGCTCCTTCAATGGGTTGTCTTTCCGCCGCCGGGCCAACCCGTCGCCATCTCCCCTGAGAGACGGCCCGGCGAGGGACGCCCGGACGGCACGAGGACGCGTCGCCGGGCTAGGGAGGGTTCGGCGGTCGCGATGGCCATCGTCTCGCGCCAAGACGGCGCCGAGCATCTGAATGGCTCGCTGATTGAGCGCCCGGTCGTCGATGATCACCGGCATCGTGGACCCGACGAGGCCCTGAACTCGCTCGGCTGCCGAGGTGGAACAAACAATGACGTCCACCCGCCGTACCAGCCGAGCCAGCCCGGGGCCCTCGAGCGAGCCGGCCTCGACCCGCGCAACGTTCGGCAGGGCCGCATTGGCGATCGAGTGCTCCAGGTTGTGGGCCGTTTCGGCCTCGGCGGAGACCACCCCGACCCGCGTCCCCGACGGCAACTGGGCCAGGCGGTGGAGGGTCTCCAGGTGGGCTTCCGCGAGAAGTGCGAGCACCGGAACTCCCCGGCCCTCCAGCAGCCGTTCCACGCCCGGCAGGTGCCCGAAGCTCGTGACCGCCGCCCGCCAGTCATCCGCAGATTTCCGACGCCGCACGGCGCCCGCCAACTCGCTGAGCAGCACCTTATCGACCCGGACCGGGAGCTGCGCCTCGAGCTCCTGGGCGAAGAAGTCGAGCTCCGCGGGGCTACATTCGACCAGGAGGATCTCGGCGGCCCCCCGGCGGGCGGCCAGCCGTACGCCCGCCACGCTGAGGACACCCGTCGTCACGTCATGCGGAGTCATGCCAAGCGCGGCCGCGCGGATCACCGTGTCCTTCAAGAAGTCTCCGCGCAGAGTCGGCGAGGTGCGTGTCGGCAGTGTCGAGGCCACGAACACCCGCCGGCCGCGCCGCGCCTCCACGTACCCGCTCCGCTTTAGATCCTCGATCGCGCGCGCCACGGTGTTCGGATTGATGCCGAGAAAGCCGGCGAGCTCCCGGATGCTCGGCAACGGCTGATCCCGCGAGACACCACCACCCTCGATGGCGTGCTTCAGCTGCTCCGCCAGTTGCCACCGGATCGGGATTGGGCTCTGCGCGTCTACGCGCAGGCGCATCGAGAGCTTCATACTGTATTACTACAATAGGACAGTGGTACGGCGCGTGTCAACAGGGCTCAGCCCCGACGACGCCGGGAGACTGCGGCCCAGAACGGCACGCGACAGCGCGGGGCTAACCTCGTCGAGATCGAACCCGGCGTGAGCGGTTCCCCCTTCCGGGGGCCGAGGACGTCCGCCGGGTCTGGCCGAAGGACGAGGCGGCACTGCGGCTCAGTCGGTTGGCCCACTGGCGGGGCTCGCCGATCGGGAATCGGCGAGGATCACGCCGCGCCCTCCACGCCGCCGGGGGACCGCGGTCACCCCCGGAGGAGGGGCACACACACCTGGCGTTCACCCGCCGGCCTTCCCGTCCAAGCAGGACGGAGAGCAGGCGGTTTCCGAACCGGCGGCACTGCTCGGCCGAGGAGCGGGGTCGCCCTCACGGGGCGGGCATCGGCTCGGGATGCCCTGGTACATTCGCGGAGACGGTCATGGAAGCCTTCGATGTGTGCACTCTCGATCGGTTTCCCGGGCGATGAAATGCACACCTGCACGCCCTCCGGGTGAATCCCATGGTGCCGCGACTGGCCGCCGCCGTCCGGACCGTTGCCGAACACCATTTCCTCGGGTCGCTCACGCCAGACGGGTGCGCCTGCGCCCGCCGTCACAGGAGGTAGCGCTCCGCATGAAGGAGCGCCACCACTTTCTGCTCCGCCTGGAGCCAGCCGAATTCCGTCAAGCTTCCATCCTGCGAGGCGACGAAGGCAACGGATTCCCGGATCCGGCAGCAGAATTCCGCTGCCGCACGGTGCCGGGCGCCTCCGAGCTCTCGAATCGAGCGCAACACTCCTCCGGCCTTGGCCCGACCCGCCTCGACGCACATGATGTCCCCGACGGAGACTTGACCGGATTGGATCATCGCGCCAAATGCGTGCAGCCTCAGATCCATGTCGAGCACCGTGGCGCCGTCTACCGCCGTGACTTGGCCAACGGTGTCCGCGGCATTCTGCAGGTGTTCCGATTCGACGAGTGCGTTCACGGCGTATGGGTTCGGAAGCAGGCGATCCAGGGCGTCACGAAGACCGCGAAACGGCGGAGAGCACTGATACTTCGGCGCATCGCTCAGCGCGTCTCTCCAGTCGGATGAGCCGCTTGGCACCAGAAGAACGATGCCGCCATGGCCGGTCCGGCGCATCGAGTCCACGACCCGTGTCGTCCAGTAGGCGTTCACAAACCGGTCGTCGGCGGGGCTGTCGGCTGGTAGCGCCAGCCGCGTCAGGCGGACCAGCGTGTTGTAGTCTTCGTCTTCGAGGAAGGTGGCTTCGCCCGCGTGGTAGATCATGACGTTGCGAAGCATGCCTTTGACCACCAGGAGCCCCGGCCCCTTGACATCGACGCACAACGCGGTGGACGTCATGGGGGTGAGGCCCCAGATCTCGAGTCTCGACGGCCCCTCCGCTCGGATACCAAGACCGCGTCGCTCTCGGTGAATAGCCGGGGCCAGCTTGACGACCGCCTCGATGCTCAGCGGTATGGAGTGCTCGAAGATCAGATCCTCATCGCTCGAAGGCGCCTGAAGCAACAGAGCCACGGCGACGGGTCGGCCCTCTTCCTGCTGGAGACTCGCCCAGAATGCGGTGTTCAACAGCACGCTGACGTGATCGTCCGATGGTATCGATATCGCGTACGCCGCACTGCGCGGCAGGCTACCGAGTAGCTGCATCAACGTCGACACGGTGCGGGCGTCGCCGGGCAGCCTGCTCGCGAAGCCCACACGGGTGAATGCGTCCTTCTCTCCACTAAGGGACACACGCCCTCCCCTCAACTGATGTCCTTCGCGCTTCTCCTTCGCAGCACCCCGAAGACTGCCTCCGGCCCGGCTCGCTACGGCGGCCATTTCCCACCGAGTGCTCGCCGCTGCCCACTCTCTCCTGCCGCGTGAACGCCGCACAACCGCGGATGCGCGGGATTCCCCGATGAGGTCACCGCCCCGGCACGAGCGAACCTGGTTTTCGAGAAGCGGCCCCGCCCGGCGCGATTCTCGTCGACCTGCGCGACGGTCTTCCGGGTGAGGCGCAGGATCAGGAACTAGGTACGTCGACCGTGCCAGCCTGCGGCCGAAGCGGCTCCCGTCCAGCGATCTCTCCGCACGGTCGCTCGACACCGTCACTCCGGGACGCCGCTCACCGTTGCTTCATCATGAGGTAGCCGCCGTGACGATGGACCGCCCTTCGCCCATCCACCTCACGAGGGAAAACGGCCGTGACCCTGAGATCCATCGGGTGGATCGGGTCGGTCGACCAGCCGAACCTGGCCACGCTCAATGAACGCGGCGTCGGCCATCTCTTCAGTCACGCGCGTCAGTACAACCTCCTGCTTGAGCGTGCTCTCGCCGGGGAGGAATTGTGGGGCGCCGACCCAATCCCAGCGAGCATTGCCTTCGGTCCCACCGCGTTCGACACCGCCCCAGGCGCCGGACTGGCTGGCCTCGTCATCGCGGGAACATGGCCCCGTGATCGGCCCCGGGGCCCATCGACGAGGCGATTCATGGCTCGGTCGTAGCGCCGGAGCGTCTCCGTGAATTCGTCTCGGCCATGGGCCGCAACCATGTCGGGTTCCGTTCATTCCGTCCGACCCTATCGCGCCCCGGCCGCGGGCGCCAGACGGCTTCTCCCGGATCGTGGTAATATTCGGGCGCCTTCCACCGGGCTCCAGGTTTGGCGCTCCGGGCGTCGTGCCCTCTGGCATCTGGCTTGGGTACTCCCAACTGTTCCGCATGGGCGCTCCGACCCTCGGGGCGCGTGCCGAGGATCTGCTGATGCCGGATGAATCTGCCCGCCATGAACAAGCGTGCCCGGTAGTCGGCCATGGAACGCGCCCTCACCGGCGCACGGATCGCTGACCGTGGCCTTCATCGGGCGGCCCGCGATCGCCCTACCACTCTCGCCGCACGCCGCCGCCATGGATCGCCTCCGCCGCGCCGTCAACGCGGTCCGGGATGCCCAGGAGATGCTGGAGCGCCTGGTGCGCACCGGACCTCTCGCGAAGCGGACGGCCCTGCAGGCGGCCATCGCGGACCTCGACTGGACTGCCGGGGCACTGTCGACCGCCCTACTCGCCCTCCAGGAGCCCGCCGGCTCCTGATCGGTCGGGCGCCGGACCCGGAAGTCGCCCGCGGTCCTGCGGCAAGGGCGGTCCTCCGGGCTACCACTCCGATCTCCCGACGCCGTCGCCTGGCCAGCGGCGCGCTAGAGTCCGGCCACTCTGGGAATGCACCCCTAGGCTAGACAGCGGGGCCGCGGAGTGGGGCAGGAAACAGCTTTGGACCGCCTACGTTCCGTGTAGAAGGCGCCCTCGAACACCGCAATCGTGCGCCGGTCATTGAAGAAGGGGTCGACGCTCACTGGGCGACCCTGGCTCCGTGCAGGTTGATCGGATGTCTCCGGCTTGTGGGTCACGGCCGGCCCCCCGCGGCGGTGCGCGCCCAGGCCCGGACCTTGCGGCGATGCTCGCCCTCGTGCGTCCAGGCGAACTCACGGAGCCAGCGGGTCACGGGCAGCGCGTGAGCGGGATCGGCGAGCGCTGTCGCCGGCAGGCGCCGGAGCCCCCGCAGAAGCAGGGCGCGTGCGGCCGCCAGGCGGCGGAGAACCCCCCGGAGACCCAGGCGGCGCCCCGCACGGATGACCCGCGCGTTGCAGGCGTCGAGCTCGGCCGGCGTGTCGTACCAGACGATACGGTCGCTGCGGCCGCGGGCGACCAGAGCCAGACGGCGCGCCCCGCCGCGATGTGGGAGCCGGCCAGACGCTGTCGGCGTCCCCGACCCGAAATCGAGTGTTGGCGGCCGACAGGTCTCGGGCGCGCCGGCCGGCCGCCTCCACCGAAGCTGGAACACGATCGACCCCGACGACAAAGCCTGCGGGTCCCGCCAGCCGAGCGGCGACCCCGTCACGCCGGCGGGGTGCGAAGCCCGGGCGCAAACGCGCCCGGAGCGACCGTTACTCGGTCGAACCCGCGCCCCTCTCCTGCATCAATGCGTTGGAGATGATGGCTCGTCTGATCGCGCGCTTGACGATCGCGCGCTTCAGGGCTCTCTTTGCCACGGCCTTCTTCACGGCGCGCTTCTTCACGGCGCGCCTGACGACGGCCCTCTTCACCGCGCGCCTCTTCACGGCGCGCCTGACGACGGCCTTCTTCACCGCGCGCTTCTTCACGGCGCGCCTGACGACGGCCCTCTTCACCGCGCGCCTCTTCACGGCGCGCCTCGCTGCTGCTCTCTTGACCCTTTTTCGTGCCATCCTCGTCTCCTTTCTGAGTGTCGCGGAAAGGCCCGAGTGCAACGCTCACCAGCCCTTTCTCCCGCCACATATGCGGACGCTGGAAAGCTCGACGCAAGCCTAATATGACAGCCCACGCTACACAAGCCCATCATGCGCCGTTGCATCGTGTCGAGGGTCGCCGCCACGACCTTGCAAGCCCGGATCAGTCCGCCTGCCGGAGCGCGCGAGAGGGGCTAGGCGCGGTTCAGGGGTGGGACGGTCGCCGCAGCCACGGAGCGATCGCCGACCAGATCGACGGCCTAGCCCTCGCAATCGGGACTCCCGCCTACGTCGTCCAAAGGAGTTTGCCGGACTTGACCATCTCCTCGGCACAGTGAACGACTCGCGGGAGCTGGAGCACGATCAGTTTGGTATTCCCAATCCTTTCCATTGATATCGCTCGCTCCTCGATGAGCGCCAGCCGTAGATTCCGATTACCGCGATACTGCCGCGAGGCGCGGCTAAAGACATACGTCTTGGCTGTTCGCGTATTTCCTCTCGCATCAATCACGACGCTCTCCACAGGCGTCTCTTCGTACAGTTGCACGGGCAGGGTGTCTTGAAACCGATCCTCTAAATAGTGGGAAAACGTCATGGTGTCCAATGACACATCATAGAACAGGGCTTTGGCCTGGAGGGGCACCAGCTTCTCAAAGGGTGACCCCTTCCCACACGAGTACATCGTGTGCTCGTGATCGGCGACGAGCCATCGGGCGGCCGGGCCCCAAGCTAGGATGGGGTGCGCCGGATTCAGACTGCGCACCACCCCGGGGTGTTGTCGGAACATCTCCGTGATCACGCCCATCTGAGACGTCGTATGCTGGACGTCAAACGGGATTCCTGCGCGTAGGTATTCCGCGGTCAACCCCAGATACGGCAGGGAGAGCATGACCAGGTTGCCGGCGTCGCCGATGACTTTCAGCACACTCGTCATCACCTGATCCGGCGTACCCGCAAATCCATTGAATACACGAAACGCACTATGCATCATGACGGTATCGCCTGCTCCGATGCCCATCGCTCTCAGCTGCTGTTCCAGTTGACTGGGCGTGTATGCGAAAAACCTCCTCGCCACTCTCGCCCCGTGCCGAACGTACATGCCGCGCAGGCGTCGATAGGTCCGTTTGACGTACCGGTGGTATCTCGACGGCAGGTAGCGCGCGATGGGATGACTGATCCGATCGGCCCTGGCACGCTCGGAGGGGGGCATCTCGACGGGCCAGGCGTCGGGGACGGCCTCGCCCTGGCGACGCAGGTAGTCCGCCAGGTGCGCAATCGTGTGCCCCTGGAAGAGGACGGCCACCGGGATCCGGCTCCCTGTCCGCTTGTCGATCTGCTCGAGTAGCTGGACCGCGAGCAGCGAGTCCCCCCCAGCTCGAAAAAGTCATCCTCCGCCCCGATCGGTTTCACAGCCAACACGTCCTCCCAAATGGGAGTCAGCTGGCGCTCGAACGCATCGTGCGATCGGGGCTTCCGGAAAGGCGTCTCGAGCTCAGGTCGCGTGGGCGCAGGATCGGGTAGCGCGCGGCGATCGATCTTGCCGTTCGGCGTGAGCGGGAGCGCGGGCAGGGTGACGAAGCGTGACGGGATGAGGTACTCGGGAAGGGTGCGTCGGAGCGCGCGCCGCAGCACGGTGACGCTGGGCGTGACGCCGGCCGGGACCAGGTACGCGACGAGCTGGTGGCCGTCGGCCCCGTCGGGCCGTCCCATCACGACGGCGTCCTTGATGCCCTCCAGCTTCCGGAGCTCAGCCTCGATCTCCGCGGGCTCGATCCGGTACCCGCGCACCTTGACCTGGAAGTCCCGACGTCCGAGGTGGACGATGGAGCCGTCCGATAGCGCCCGACCGAGGTCTCCGGTGGAGTAGGCGCGCTCATCGGAGTCACGCCCGACAGGCCGGAACCGCGCACGCGTGAGATCGTCCTGTCTCCAGTAGCCCGGCGACAGATAGCGGCTGATCACCACGATCTCCCCGGTCTCGCCCGGCGCCACTTCGACCCCGCCGTCGTCGAGGAGGCGAATCTCGTCCTCCTCGCCCGAGGGGCCGATCGCCGGCACGGCGTCCCCCGGCAGGTCAGCGGTCTTGTCGACGAAGTAGGGCCGGAAGAACGGCGCCTCCGTGGCACCCCACGCGTTGAGCAGAAGGCAGGAGTCCGAGAAGCGGCGCCGATACCGCTCGACATCGGTCGCGTAGACCGAATCGCTGGCCAGGAGGACGACTCGCAGACTGGGGAAAGCATCAGCGTCCGTCAGCGAGTCGACGAAGGACCTGAACACAGCCGGGGGCGAATGGTAGATGGTGATCGCCTGCTGTCGGAGCCACACCGCCAGGTCTGCGTGCCCGCCCTCGCGCAGGTCGAACGGGCAGAGCCGTGCCCCGTTCAGCAAGGCGCCGAACAGTGCGTTGACCGAGCCGCTGAACCCCATCGCGTAGAGCAGCACCAGCCGGTCTTCGGGGCATATGCGGAGCGTGTTCGTCATGCGGCGGGCGTTGACTAGACGGTTCCCGTGCGTCTCGGGAACACCCTTGGGCCGCCCGGTCGAGCCGGTGGTGTAGTACATGCTGGCCAGCAGCCGAGGCGAGAGATCGAGGGCCGGCCGCTCCGCGGGCGCGGCCGGATCCAGCCCATCGACATCGAGCAGGCCGAGTCGGTCACCGACAGACTCGATGGCCAGAGGACGGCATCGCGCGCTCGTCACCACCAGGCGCGCGCCGGAATCCGCCAGGAGGTGGGCGGTCCTGATCGCCGGCGAAGCCGGATCCAGCGGGACGTAGCACTTTCCAGCCTTCAGGACACCGAGAATCGCGGCAATCCCGGCGGCATCGTGCTCGAAGAGGACTGCGACCGGCTCGTTGCCGTCACCCAGGCGGGCCAGAATGGCCCGGGCGATCCGGTTCGCGAGGCGGTCGAGCTGCCGATAGCTGAGCTCGCAGGTCGCGCTGCTGATGGCCGGACGGTCCCCGTAGCGAGCCACCTGCTGCTCGAACCGGGCCGGCACCGACTGCCCGGTGTCCTCCGCCCGGAATTCCACGAAGCGGTCGGACGGATGACGGCATCGTGCCCGGATCCTCGCCTGCGCGCTGCCCTCCATTTGTCAGCCGAGTATATGCCATGAATGGTCAGGCCCTGCGCCTCCACGCGTGGAGCGGAGCGGCTCGCTTAGCTACTTCCCGGTGCGGAATGGTCCTAGGGCGCCCAGTGTTTTCACGGGTGCCGGGCTCGGTCTTTGGTCCCAAACGCACGATTATTGGTTGACGATGACGGTGTCCACGCGCGATGGTGAGCAAGCAGCGCGAGTGCCGACCGGCGCTCGGCGCCGCTGCGCAGCTCACGCGGTGCAGCCCCTGAGTCGTCCGACCTCATCGGAGGCGCCATGTCCGGCGCACCTACCCGCAGCGCACCCTGGTCGAAGTCCTGCTGCCCGATGCCGACAAGCTGTGTGATCCCGTTCTGCCAGATCGACCTCGTCCTCGAGGATGAGTACCTGCTGGATCAGATCACCGGCGCTCTGGCGCGCCGCCACCCCCTGAGTGCGCGCCGCTGTCGGCTCGGCACTCCCGCTGCCGTCGCGCTCCTCATGCTCGTCCTCAAGCACCTCTTCCACTGGAGCTTCGACGATTGCTAGCTTTAAGTCCGTTGCGTCCTCGTCTACCTCTCTTTCTGCCGTATCTACTTCTAGCTCGTCCCTGACGCCAAGACGCTGATCCGTCTGGCTCACGTGTTGGACGGGCCGGTGCTCAAGCACCTTCTGGAGCGCCTGGTCGCGATCGCGCTTCAGCGACACGTGATTCACGGGCGACGCTTGCGCGTCGATACCACGGTGGTCGAGACTACCATCCACTATCCTATTGACAGTGGGCTCCTGGCGGATGTCGTCCTTGTTCTTACCCTCACGATGAAGCGCCTCACCGCTGCGCCTGGCGCCCGGGCTTCGTGTCCGTGATCGGGCGCGCAGCGTGGCTCGCCGTGTGTTCTCGATCGCGCAACATACCCGCACAGCTACACCCCGAGCGAGTCACGCGGTCCGCGAGCTCAGCCAGCGCCGTATGCGACACCTCTACCAAGGACTGTTGCTGATCTCGAAGGTCGTCCTCCGGCAGGCCTAGCGTATCGAGCTGTCAGTCGCTTCCAGTCTACGTCGGCGGTGCACGCCTCCGCACCCATCTGAGAGCCACGGTCGACCTCGTCCGACGGGTGGTGGCCCAGACTCGCGCTCTGTTGCTTCGCTTTGATACTCACTATCCCGACAAAGTGCTCAGTCTCTTCTATTCCCACACGAACGCCATCCGCAAGAGCAAGGCTATCAAGCCCACTGAGTTCGGCACCCTGTTGAAGATCCAGGAAGCCGAGTCTCAGTTCATCACCGTCTACTAGTTCTGTCCTACCCGCGTCCCCGATTACACGGGGCGTTGCCCCCGTTCCCCCGACTCCGCCACTCTGCAGTCGAGGAAGGCCACGCCTTCAATGCTCACGCATGGCCAAGTTCCGCCACCGCCCCGGGAAGCTCGATCCGGCGCGCCGACCTGACCCAGGGTGGCGCTTGCGCTGGCCATCTGACCCCGCTCTGCCTTCGTGTCCACGGTATGCTGGAACTGCCAGCGCCGGTTCGGGGACGAGCGCGAAGTCGACCGCCAGCTCACGAAGGGGATCACGAGTTCGCATCGCTGGGTCAGAAGCTCTTGGCCGGTGGGTGCTGATGTGCACGCGAGGCATCCGACAGTGGCTCCTCATCAACCACAAGAGCGAGTACGCGAGCGTGGAAGACGAGGGTCGCCGCCACGACCTTGCAGGCCGGGATCAGTCCGCCTGCCGGAGCGCGCGAGAGAAGGGCTAGGCGCGGTTCAGGGGTTGGACGGTCGCCGCAGCCACGGAGCGATCGCCGGCCAGATCGGCCGGGCCGAGCCACACAAAGGCGAGCGCCCCGAGGAGCACGGCCACCGTGACGTGGCCGAAGGCGATCCCCCACCCCACCACGCTCGCGCCGCCGAGAAGGTCCAGCACGGCACCGAGCGCCAGCGGACCGAGGAAGCCGCCCGCGTATCCGAGCGTCGAGTGGACGGCCAGCGTCGCGCCTCGCTGGCCAGGCTCCGCGCTGCCGGCGCTCCCGGCGGTCAGAGACGACGAGTCCGACCAGATCAGCATCGCGTACAGCAGCACGAGCGCGGCCGCACCCGCGTACGGCAACGCCGCGCCGAAGCCGATCACCGCGGCCAAGGCGCCCGAGCCGAGCATGGTGCCCAAAATCAAGCGCCGGCGGCCCACTCGAATCGCCAGCTCGTTGCCCCACACGCTGGCCCACACACCGAGCAGGGCCATCGCGCTGGCGACGGTCGCGGGCGCGAGGGGCGTCCAGGCGCCGGGCGTCCGGCCGGCCACGAATGTCAGAAAGGCCACGACCCAGCCCCGCAGCGCTGACATCTCCCACGTGTGGACGCAGTACGCCACCGAGTAGGCGAGCGCCGATCGGTTGCGCAACACCGGCCGGAAATCGAGCAGGGCGCGGCGCGAACCCGCGGCCGCCCTCGGCGGCCGGGACGGCAGGCCCACCAGCACGAGCACGAAGGCCAGGGCGGCGCCGAGAGCGCCGGGTACCAGCGCCCAATGCCAGCCAAGCCAGGCGTTCACGGCGCCGGCGACGCCGAACGACAGCGCGCCGCTCACGCCGACCGCCGCCGCGTGGGCGGCGACGGCGCGGGATTGCTGCGGGCCTTCGGCCAGATCGCTCAAGGCTTTGAGCCCCGGCATGTAGCTGCCGGCCCACCCGGCGCCCATCAGCGCCCGGAACGCGAGCGCCGACCAGAAGCCCGTCGCGACCCACGCGAACCCGACGAAGGCGATCGCGGTCAGGGCAACCGAGCCGAGGTAGATGCGCTTGGGGTCCATCCGATCGGTCAGCGAGGAGAGAAGCGGCACGACGAGCGTGTATGCCGCGTAGTAGATCCCGCTGATCCACCCGGCCTCGGTGTTGCTCAGCGACCAGACGGCGATCAACGTCGGCAGGAGCGCCGCCACGCCGAAGGCGCCGATCTGCGCGCAGGCCTGGGCCGCGCACATCGTCGCCACACCGCGGTTCAGTGTCATTGCGCGCGGAGCGCGGCGGAGGCACGGAGGCCGAGTCCCACGGCCGCGGATCGCGGCATCACGCCCTCCGGGCCGTCGCATCGGTCAGTCGCGGGCCGCCTGGCCCAGAAGCCGCTCCACTATGACGCAGTCTCGCCAGGCGCCCTCCAGCCGGCCATGGCGGCGATACACGCCGACGACGCGGAACCCCGCCCGCTCGTGCAGAACCAGGCTCGCGCGGTTCTCGGGAAAGATCCGGGAGACCAGCTTCCAGAAGCCTCGCGATTCGTATTCGCGAATCAGGGCATCGAGTGCCGCCCGACCAGCCCCGGTGCCACGCGCCTCCCGGGCCGTGTACACCGAGTGCTCGGCAACGCCGGCATACGCCTCCCGCGCTCGATAGGGGCCGGCGCCGGCAAACGCGACGATGTCGCCGTTGCGCTCGACCAAGATGGTCGGATACCGGTCACCCTTCTCGGCGAGCTGGGTCTCGATCTGCCCAGTTGTCCGCGGCTCCGTCTCGAAGGTCGCGATCCGCTCCTCGATGCCCTGGTTGTAAATGTGGGCGATTGCCGCCGCATCGCCGACCGTGGCCACGCGAGTAGTCAACGGCGCCACGCCGTCACCTCGGATGGCCCCTGGGCGCGGCCAGCCACGCCTCAACTCGCGCATGGATCTGGTCCCGCACGCGGCGAAAGGTTTCGAGCCGCTGGTCCTCCGTCCCTATGGCCTGCGAGGGGTCCTCGAAGCTCCAGTGGATCCGGGTAGTCTGGCGCGGGAAGACTGGGCACCGTTCGTTCGCGCTGTCGCAGACGGTGACCACGTAGTCCCACGGGCGATCGAGCAAGGAGTCCAGCGTCTTCGAGGTGTGTGTGCTGAGGTCGACCCCCGTTTCCCGCATCGCGCGGATCGCGAGCGGGTGGACTCGGGTCGCTTCGGTCCCGGCGCTGGCCACCTCGAAGCGATCACCGGCCAGATGGCGGAGAAATCCCTCGGCCATCTGGCTCCGAGCGGAATTGTGCGTGCACAGGAACAAGACTCGGGCACGCATCAGCCGGGCTCCGGCTCAGCGAGGGCGGATTGCGGCAGAAGCCACCGCACGAGCGCCACGGCCAGCGCACCCCCCAGGAGCTGGGCCGCGACGAACGCGGGCACGTCGACGGGGCGAATGCCGGCAAAGGAATCACTGACGGCGCGCGCTACGGTCACGGCAGGGTTGGCGAACGACGTCGAGGCCGTGAACCAGTACGCCGCCGTGATGTAGGCCGCGACGGCGAACGGCACTGAATGGGGTCGGCGTCGCACGCACGTGCCGATGATGAGGACGAGGCCGAACGTCGCGACGACCTCGCTGAAGAGCTGCGCCGGGCCGGCGCGCACGTGTCGCGACAGGGAGAACACGGAGCCCTCGAACATCAGGTTGGCGACCGCCGTGCCGAGCAGGCCTCCGGTCACCTGCGCGACGAGGTACGCCGGGACATCAGCCCGGGAGAAGTCGCCGCCAATGCCCGCGGCCAGCGTCACGACCGGGTTGAAGTGCGCCCCCGACAGCGGACCCAGCGCCAGGATGAGCGCCACGAGCGCGGCGCCCGTGGCCGCCGTGTTCGCCAGCAAGGCGAGGCTGACGTTGCCCCCCGCCAATCGCTCGCCCATGATGCCGGAGCCCACGACGGCCGCGACGAGCAGCCCCGTCCCCACCGCCTCGACGACTGCACGCCGCGCCAGCGACAGCCGGGCCGCGGGGGCCGCTCCCTGGGCCACGCGAGCGCCATCGGTCGAGACCGGAGACACGTTGCCGGACACCGTCACGAAACCCGGATCATCCTTGCGATGGCGCATGACGATGGTGCGATGTCACCCTCTCAACCCTGATCGATCCCGACGACGGTACGGGCCCATCTGGCAGCCACCCGGACGGGCACGATGCCGGGAAGGACGGCGCTGAGGACGGAACTGGAATGTCGAGGACGACCATACCGTCACTCCATCGCGCCCTCTTCGGACAAATACTCTCATGCCGTGAGAGCTGACACGTTGGCTTGCGGCCCATGGACGCTCCCGCTATGGAATGCGACCAGCCTGAACAGGTGCCGCCTGCCGAGCGATCTTCGCCCCGGCGGCCCGCTGGCGCTCGTACCAGCGGGACATCAGCTCCATCGCGAGCCATGCCGCCGAGCAGCCGACCAGCAGGGACACACGCCCGGGCCCCCAGCCCCACCGTTCCACGATCCAGGCAAAGACTGTCGGGGACGCGGCGTTCACCACGAGCACGGGGGTCGCGATCACGCCGAGCACAGCGCCATACCCCTTGGCGCCAAAGAGCGCAAGCGGAACCGCGCCGCGGACGATGGTCAGGACGCCCTGGGACGCGCCCATGATGAGCGTGAAGGCAACCACGAGCGGCAGGCTGCGGCTGCCCGTGAGCAGGAAAACCAGCGCGAGCGGAAGGATCCCGATCGCAATCCGGCCCACGGTGATGGCGCGCAAGTTGCGCCCGAAGACGATCTCGACGACCCGTCCACCGAACTGCGCCACGCCTTTCAGGGACGCAACCCAGACCGCCGCCGCGGTCGCCAGGCCCGCCGCCTCGAGCAGGGGAACGAGCTGGACCGAGATCACCCCGAATACGAACCCGTTCAGCGACATGATGAGGGCGAAGAGCGCGATGGCGATCGACCGCGTCGTGCCCTCCAGCGGGGGTCCATCTCGAGACGCGACGGGCCCGGCGGCCGGCCCCGCGCTTCGGTCCGACTCACGTCGCGCGAGACCGACCCAGTGTAGCGGCAAGCAGACCACCAGATTGATGAGGGCGAATGCGACGAGGGTTTGCCGCCAGCCCAGCCGTTCGTTCAGGGCATGGCCGACCACCCAGAACACCGATGATGCGAACGCTCCGAACAACGTCAAATAGGAGATCGCCGTCCGCCCGCGCGACGGCGCGACCTGCACCAGTGCGACGAATGCGGCGTCGTACAGACATAACCGCATGCCGACACCCAGGAACGCCCAGACGATCAGGTAGGCGGCCTGGTTTCGCGTTTGCGACAGCGCGAAGAGGCCGACGGACACCAGCACGGTGCCGAGCGTCATCACAGCGCGGGCGCCGCGGCGGTCGATCGTCCGGCCCACGGCGTTCGACACCACGCCCATCGCGAGCACGGCGACCGTGAAGCCGAGGAAGACGAAGCCGCGGCTCCAGCCCGTGTCCCGACTGATCGGACCCGCGAGGACCCCAAGGCAGTAGTAGCTGGTCCCCCAGGCGGTGATTTGCGTGATGCCGAGCGCGAGGACGGCGACCCACATCGGGTCGCCGAGCCGCGTGCGCCATCCGGCGCTCAGAGCTCCGCGCGGGGCAACGCTCACGAGGCGGGCCCCATCACCATCATCTGCGCGACCAGCTGCATCGCCGACTACGCCCGCTATGGCCTGTGGTCTGGCCCAGCGCGGGTCAGGGTCGGGGCTTTCGCGCCCTGACGAACGCGCTGGCGAACTTCCCGTCCATGGCGGCGATCGCCTCGTCGCCGAGTCCGGCGCCGGCGAGAAAGTCGCGGGCGCTCTCCGCCGTGTAGATCCGCGTGGGCTCGACGGCGATCTCTTCGAACCCGGCCTTCGCAAGCTTGGCCCGGTACTCGGATTCGTCGAGCGCGCCGGCGACGCATCCGATCCACAGCTCGACGCTGCGGCGGAGCGCGGCCGGAACCTCCCCCCGCACGACCACGTCGGACACCGCGAACCGTCCGCCCGGCTTCAAGACGCGATAGGCCTCGGCCAGTACCGCATCCTTGTCGGCGGACAGATTGATCACGCAATTCGAGATGACGACATCGACGGACGCATCGGGGAGCGGGATGTGCTCGATCTCGCCCTTCAGGAATTCGACGTTCGTCACGCCCGCCTTCCGCTGGTTCTCACGAGCCAGGGCCAGCATCTCGTCCGTCATGTCGAGTCCGTAGGCCTTGCCGGTGGGGCCCACGCGCTTCGCCGAGAGCAGGACGTCGATCCCGCCGCCAGACCCGAGATCGAGCACGGTCTCACCGGGCTCGAGCTGCGCGAGCGCGGTCGGATTGCCACAACCCAGCGACGCGGACACCGCCTGCTCCGGGAGGTCCGCGGTCTCCCCCGAATCGTAGAGGTTCGACGTGATGGGATCACACGTGCTGGCCGACGACGTGCCGCAGCACGACGTCCCGCCGCCGGTCACCCGCAGGGCCGCCTGTCCATACTTCTGCTTCACGAGATCCTGGATCGATTCGTCACTCACTGGAGCGCTCCTCTTCCCTCGAAACGGTCGACATGGCACGCCTCACGCGACGCGGGCGCGCCGTCCTCACGCGCCGCTCGCGCCGCCGCAGCACGCGGTTGCCCCGAGCATGGTCAGCCCGCTCGGCCGCGCGTCCCGCTTCGCCTCCTCGCCCTCGAGGTCGTAGTTCAGGTGGTACACCTCCCACTCCACGCCGTCGGGATCCGTCACCCAGAACTTGTCCTGGTTGGCGTGGCAGCAGTTGACACCCATCTCCTCGGTCGCGGCCAGTCCGGCGGCCTTGACCCGCGCCAGCTGCGCCATCACGGTCTCGACGGAGTCGACCTGCACGCCGACGTGGTCGATGGTGCCCGCGCCGACGGGACCGCCCGGGGACAGGGCGAGGTTCACCGGCGCCCACTCGGGCAGGAACTTCACGTAGCCGGGCTTGACCTTGACGGGGTCCCCGCCGAGGAACTTCTCGTAGAATGCCCGGCTCTTGGCGAGGTCCGACACGTGCATGTGGAGATGAACTTTGGCGCTCATAGCTCTCTTTCCCCCTAGCAGCAGGCCGTGAGCAGCCGCACCAGCGCGGTGACGCGCTCCCGCTGCACCGAGTAGTAGATGTACCGCTCTTCCTTCCGGCTCTCGACGAGGCCCGCGCGTCGCAGGATGTCGAGGTGATGGGACAGCGTCGGCCCCGGAATCTCGACCGCCTCCTGGATCTCTCCCACCGACATTTCTCGCTCCGCCTTCACGAGGAAAAAGAAGACCTGGAGGCGGCTGAGATGGGCGAGTGCCTTGAATGCCTCGACATGGGTGCTGTCGGCCGACAGCTGCGACAGAGGCAAGCGGGCTATCGTCTTCATGATTCGAAGTCTATGGAAGCATCAAATCATTGTCAAGTAGCCGGGCGCGTGCCGCTCCGAGCCGCAATCTCGCCGGCTCGTAGTCCACCCTGTCCCACGTGACCCAGCGTAAACCTGGTCCCTCGGCGCCAGGTCGAGGGATGACAGACCTGACCCTCCAAGTTCGACGGGAGGCACCGGTACCGTCTGGTCGACGCCGTGGCAACCGGGGGCTTGCTGCCCCTGCGAGCGGCGATCTCAACGGGCCTCGAGCCGCTGTCAGAAGCCACCGGGATTGTGGACGAGAAGGCGTGCACGTTGCTCCAGCTCAAAGCCGCGAGGAGTCAGCACACGGACCGAAGGCCCAAGGAATGACCGGATTGATGCGTGGAACCGGTGGACATCGGGGAGCTGTGCCGGGGCCTCGGTAAGGCTCCGCGGGAAACCTCCAGAAAGCCTGGCTACTCCTCCGCATCGCGGTGGTCGCGTAGTCCACTGGCGCACCGACGGCCGGGCCTGATCTCGGCCAGGTGATGGACGGTGGCAAGGCCGGCGGATGCCGACCGGACCACGTCGCTGATCGGATCACAGCGTCAGCGCCGCACTCGACCTAGCCCAGTCGCTCCGCGGTCGGCAGGAGCGAGTGCTCCGGGAGGACGCCGACCTTCCGCCCCGCCTTGTAGACCGCGGCGACGGCGGCCATCTGGCGGACGTCGACGACGGCGTTGCCGTGGACGACGAGGAGGTCGGCCTCCTTGCCCGGCTCCAGCGAGCCGACGATGTCGGCCACGCCGCAGGCGCGCGCCGCGAGGGACGTCGCCGCCTCGATGGCCTGGAGCGGGCTCATGCCCGCCTGGACCGCCAGCTCCAGCCCGTAGTGCATCCGCCCGAACTCGCAGTCGAAGGGCCCGGCGTCGCTGCTGACCACCAGGTACGGGTGCATGCGGTCGCCGAGGAGGCGCCGGAAGATCTCGAGCTTCATGTCGTAGTAGGACTCGAGGGCGTCCCGCCGCGCCGTCTCGACGGGCGTGAGCCGCTCGTGGTCGGCCTTCGCGCGCAGCTCCACCAGCGAGTCGTAGCCGCCGGCCTGGAACGTGTAGCTGATGAACGTGCCCTGCTGGGCGAAGCGCTCGGCCACGGCCGGATCGTACTCCATGATGCCGCTCGAGGAGATGCCCTCCCCGTACTCGACCACCTTGCCCGGGATCAGGAACTCCCCGTGCTCGATGCAGTCGAGCCCCGCCTCGAGCGCGTTGACCATCGACTGCTTGGCGCGGCAGTGCGCGGTGGTCAGCCGGCCGAGCCCGTGCGCGGTGTCGACGGCGGCGCGGAGCTCGTCGGCGCCGTAGGAGGCGTAGTACGGGATGTTGCCGGCGGTAGCGCCGCCCGAGGCCATGATCTTGATGTGGTCGGCGCCCTCGGCCACCAGCTGCCGGACGGTTGCGCGGATCGCCTCGATGCCGTCGGCCACCCCGTTGCACCAGTAGAAGTGGCCGTAGCGGTGGGTCACCGGCCGGCCGCTCAAGAGGAGCCGCGGCCCGATGAAGTACCCGCGCTTGATCGCCTCCCGCACGATGAAGGTCACGCGGTTCCGGCCCCCGTTGTCCCTGAGCGTGGTCACGCCGCAGGCAAGGTGCCGCTGAAGGTTCGAGACGGAGACCAGCGCCATCATCTCGTCGGGGTCGAGCACCATCTGCTCGTAGGTGCGGCGATCGGCGGCCAGCGTGAGGTGGGCGTGGGCGTCGACCAGCCCGGGCATCAAGGTCGCGTCGGCGTACGTCTCGACCGTCCCGGGGGCGGCGCCGCGCGTCACCTCGGCCGCCGGCCCCACCGCCGTGATGCGGGAGCCCTCGACGGCGACCGCGCCGTCCTCGATGACGCCCTTCGTGCTCGCGGTGACGACGCGCGGGGCTCGGATGTACCGCCGCTGGGGAGATCGGTTGCTCGCTGCGCTCATGGGATCGGCCTCCGTGATGGGCTCCTCGTCCGGCCGGGGCGGCCCGGGGCGCGGGTCACTTCACCGCCCCCATGGTCAGGCCCGACACGAACCACTTCTGGAGCAGCAGGAACACGAGCACGATGGGCAGGACGATGACCAGCGACGCCGCGGTCAGCTGGCCCCACTCCACGCCCAGCTCGGTGAAGAACATGTAGATCCCGACCGGGGATGTCTTCACCCCGGTCTCGGTCAGGAACGTCGCCGCGTAGATGAACTCCTGAGCCGAGCGGACGAACGTGATCAGGGCGACGGCGGTCACCCCCGGCAGGCTCAGCGGGAAGACGATCCGGGCGAACGTCCGGAGCCGCGAGCAGCCGTCCACCGACGCCGCCTCGTCCAACTCGACGGGAATGGTGTCCACGTAGCTCTTCATGAGCCACACGCTGATCGGCAGGAACTCGACCGAGTACACGAGTCCGAGGCCGGACAGGCTGTTGAGGAGCCCGACCTTGTGCAGCATGAGGTAGAGCGGCACGACCTTGGTCGCGCCCGACACCATCACGCAGCCGAGAAGGCTCAGCAGGAGGAAGTCCTTGCCCCGGAAGTCGAAGCGCGAGAATCCGTAGCCGGCGAGGCTGCTCGCCGCCACGACTATGACGGCGGCCAGGCTCGCCGCCAGCATGGTGTTCAGGATCTGCCATGGCACCGCGGTGCGCGTCAGCACCTCGACGTAGTTCTGGAAGGTCAGCGGGTCCGGGATCCACCGCGGCGGGTAGGCCACGGTGTCCTGCGGGCGTTTCAGCGAGGTCACGAGCGCCCACAGGAGCGGGAACAGCGAGTAGGCTGCGAACGCCGCCAGCAAGAGGTGCACGCAGACGCGCGACCGTACGGAGCGCCGGGGGCCCGCCATCTACCGGCGCTCCCGGGACAGAGACCGGATGTACAGCACGGTCAGCAAGAGGTTGATGGCCAGCATGACGATGGCCACCGCGGACCCGTAGCCGATGTGGTGGAAGGAAAAGGATTCCTTCCACATGTAGAGGCCGAGGGTCTCGGTCATCCGCGCCGGCCCGCCCCCCGTCACGACCAGCGGGATGTCGATCAGGTTCACCGACCGGATGCTCAGCAGGATGGTGGCCACGAGCAGCGTCGGCACGAGGAGCGGCAGCGTGATGTGGCGGAGGGCCCGCCAGAAGCCGGCGCCGTCGATCCGGGCCGCCTCGTAGAGCGTCCCGTCGATGCCCTGGAGCCCCGCCAGTACCAGGATCATCCCGTAGCCGGTGCTGCGCCAGACCTCCACCACGATCATGGTGGCCAGCGCCAGGCCCGGGCTCAGGAAGAACGAGACGTTGATCCCGAGCCCCGAGAGCATGTAGTTCACGATCCCGATGTCGGGGAGCAGGATCCACCGCCACATGACGCCGACGACCACCGCGGTCAGCGCCCACGGCAAGACCACCGTGGACCGGTAGAACGTCCGGAAGCGCACCGGCTCGTTGAGGGCCAGCGCGAGGGCGAGGCCGAGGACCAGGATGAGCGCGAGGGAGCCCACCAGGAAGATGACGGTGTTGACGAGCGCGCGGATGGCGAGGTCGTCCGCGAGGAGATCGACGTAGTTCTTCGCGCCGACCGTCTTGGTCACCGTGCGCATCAGGTTCCAGTCGGTGAAGCTGGTGAAGAGCACGTAGACCGTCGGGTAGATGGTGAGCGCGAAGACGAGGAGGACCGCCGGCGCCACCAGGAGGTACGGCAGCACGCGGTCGGAGGTGAGAGCCGCGCCCAGGCCGCCCCGGCCGGCCCGCCGCCTCCGGGAGGAGACGGCGGGCGCGGCGGCGACCGCGGACGACCCGAGGGCGTCCGGCACGGACCGGGTCACGACGTCACCGACGGGCGGGGCGCACCCGCCCGGTCAGCGAAGCCGGGCCTCGTAGCGCGCCTGCTGGCGCTTGAGGGTCTCCTCCACCGGCTGGCGCTGCAGGATGATCAGGTTCAGCGCCTCGATGAAGGTCTCGGAGTAGAAGTTGACCTCCTTGATGAACGGGAACGGTATCGCCGTCTTGAACGTGTAGTTCGCGAGGTATCCGAGGAGCGGGTCGCTCTTGTAGACGGGGTCGGCCAGCGCGGACTTGCGGGACGGGGCGCCGAACTGGTACTTGGCGGCGAGGAGCAGCGTCTTCACCGCGCCGATCGCCTTCAGGAGCTCGAAGGCCGCCGGCCCCTTGCGCGGGTCCTTGGCCGCCCGCGAGGAGATCAGGAACCCGTACACCTCGCTGTAGGAGCGCGGCTCGTTGCCCGGGTACACGGGGTACGGCGCGAACCCGAAGTTGTCGGCCCCCATCTTCTCGAGGGTCGGCGGCAGCAGCGCGTGGATGACGATGCCCATCGCCCACGCCTTGGCGCTGAAGAGGTCGACCTCGTCGTTCGCCTTCATGGTCATGGACTCGGGCGCCATGATCTTGTGGTCGTTGTAGAGGTCGGCCAGGAGCTTGGCGATGCGCCGGTGCTCCGGCGTGTCCATCAGCCCCTTGCCCTCCTTGTCGACGATCTGGCCGCCCAGCGAGCGGATCATCGGCATCGTGAAGGACACCGGGTTCGGGGTCGACGCCGCGCTCAGCTCGCAGCCGAAGCCCCACTGGTTCGGGCGGCCGGTGCCGCGCGTGTCCTTGGTGAGGAGCTTCCCCACCCGGATGACCTCGTCCCACGTCTTCGGCGGCTCGGCGACGCCGGCCTCCTTGAGGAGCGCCTTGTTGTACCCGAGCCCGGTCGACGTGAGGTAGACCGGCATCGCGACGATCTTGCCGCCCACAGAGCACGCCTCGCGCAGCACGGGCTGGTTGAAGTCGTCCCACTCCGTGTACTTGAACTGGTCGAGGTCCCCCACCAGGCCCGCGTTGGCCAGCGGCTGGTTGTCCTGGCTCTGGGCGCCGAGGACGTCGGGCGGGTTGCCGGCCTGGGAGGCGGCGATGAAGGTCTGCGTCGCCACGTTCCAGTTGGCCGTCTGGTACTGGAGCTTGATGTCCTTGTGGTCGGCCTCGAACTGCTTGATCGTCTCGTAGAACCAGAGCCGCCGCTTCGGCACGTTGGTGGGGTCGTTCTTCTGGAGCCCCTCGGCCACCTTCCAGTGCTCCCACAGGAGCACGTTGAGCGTGACCGGCCCGCCCGCCGCCGGCGCGGTCTGGGCCTGGAGTATGCCGGGGATGCCGCCGCCCAGCGCGACGCCGGCGGCGGCCGCGCCCTTGAGCACGTCGCGGCGCGAGGGCGTACGGGCGGGAGCCGTGGCAGCAACGGGGCGCTTCGACGATGGGTCGTGCCCAGGAGCCATGTCACTACCTCCTCGGTGGCGAATCAAGCGAGCGCATGCGGTGCCAGTGGTAGCCAGACATGGGTGGCGACGGAACAGACGGTGCTGCGCGCACTCGTACTCGGTCGTTCACCCGCGACCGAGGGTAGCGTGCGGGCGACCGCCCTGACAAGGTGGCCGGCGACCGGCGCGCGGCTGCGACCTGCCAGGCCGCCGATCGCCCTCGGCCGCGAGCAATCACACGTGCGGAGCCGGTCGCACATGCGCTGGGGTGCCGTGGCACGGCGCGGCGCCGAGGAGCGTCACGTCGCCGCCCCCGGCGGGGGGTCCTGCGCGTGGCAACCGCTCGTGGAGCGTTCACCCCGTGCGGGCCCGAGAACCCTCCCCGACAAATGCGGTGACCGCTTCGATTTGCCCACGCACGCCATCTCGATGGGGCCATTCTCGGTGTCACGGCGCGCGCGGCGCGCGCTCGCCCGGGTCGCTCGTGGGTCGAAGGTCGCCGTCGATCGGCTCGCTCGCCAGCCAGCCGATGCGGCCGGAGTCGGCCCGGACGAGGAGATAGCCCTGGAAGCTCCCGAGAACGGGCACAGGGTGATCGGACGCCACGTAGCCGAGCGTGGCCGCCGCGGGGTCCGGGCGATCGCGAATCGGGCTGAGCACCGCGCGACGCGCGCTCTGGAGCGGAGCGTCAGTGGAGCGCGTCGTGGCGGCGGGCACGAATCCCGTGCGCGCGTCGGGAAGGCGAACGCGATACCACTGCGCCGCCACACCCTGCACACGGACCACGGTATTGCGCGGCAGGTCCACGACGGCGGCGGAACGGCTCGCGGGTGACGACAGGAGCCGAACAGCGGACTCGTCAACGCGACGCCAGGATCCCAGCACGCTCGCATCCGGCGCCGGCGCCGGCGGCGGCGCGGGCGTCTCGTGGACGTACGGGATCGGGTCGATGGGGCCTTCGCGCCGGTGATAGATGCCGAAGTGGAGATGGGGCACGGTCGTCCGAGCGTTTCCGGTGTTCCCGACCGTTCCCAGCACGTCGCCGGTCCGGACTCGGGTCCCCGTGCTCACGCCCTGGGTGTCGAGATGCGCGTAGTAGAGCGAGAGGTCTCGGGCCGGGTCCGATACCCAGACGACCTTTCCCCCGATGTCGGTGACCCCCACCGAGGTGACGACGCCGTCAGCCGCGGACAGGACCGGCGTCCCGCGGGGCGCGAGGATGTCGATCCCGTGGTGCTCGCGTTGACCCCCGTCACGCGCCGCGCCGAAGCCGCTGCTCACTGCGCGGCTGTCCTTGCCGAGGACCGGGAAGCGGAGCGAGGCGAGCGCTTGCTGCGTCAGCGAGTATCGCCCGCCGCGCAGGAGCTCCGGCTGAAGCCGGACCACGTACGTCCCGTCGTGCGTGACCTCGTATTCCAGCCGGCTCGTCTCGACAGACGCGCTGGTCACGAGCTCGAGCGTGTCCGAGCCCGCGCCCTGGTAGAAGAGATCGAGGAAGAGTCGGCCCGGCTCGCTCGTTTCGAGCTCGACTTCTATGCGCAGTCGCTGGCCGCGACGCGCGCCAAACCGATAGGCGACGGCACCGGCCTCCTCGGGCGCGAAGTAGCCTGTTTCCCGATGCGGAAGGGTGATGCTCAGCGTCGTCTTCAGCGCGCGATCGGCCGCAGCCAGCCAGTCGCGCCCCAGCGCCGTCCGGTCGAGACCGGTCTGTCGGAGGGACTGTGCGTATTCCTCGTGGGGAGAGGAGCGGGAGATCACCCCGCGCAGCATCATCGATGGAGCGCACGCCGAGAGCAGCGCGGCGACTCCACCGAGAGCCATCACGGCGCGAGCGCGCATGACTACTTCGAAGTATCCCGCGCTGCGGAAGGTCCGTCCAGAATCCCGTGATGGATCCAGAACACCCGGAAAGTGCCGGCCGACTTGTCGTGGTGTCGACACCCTGTCGCGCGGCCGGAGGGCGACGGCGGAGAGCCCGAGCGCCCTACCTCGTGAGATGGCCCTGCTCGCGCGCTCTGCCGTTGTGTGGCATCCAACTCGCACGCTGTCACCTGGGGGCTGGCGGCCGCGAGCCGTACCCCCAAGGAGGCTGTGTGGTCATGGCAAGACATCTAGGCACACTGATCATCGCGGCGAGCGTCGCCGTCGGCGCGAGCGTCGCGCAGGCCCAGCAGCCGACCGCGCCGGCGGGCGCGGCCCCCACTCGTCAGATCGATTGCGCGGCCCCCGGCGCGCCGACCGGCAGCACCGGCACCGTGGGAACGCCGCAGGGCGCCGGACAGGGCAGCGGCCTGACCGCAATGCCCGGCAAGGGCGAGCAGCGAGTCGATGGCGAGATCAAGGCCATCAGCTCGACGCGTACCAACCGGGTGGTCGAGGTGGGGGACGTGAAGCTGGAGGTGGAGCCGGCCACCGCGGTCCTGATGGACTGCAAGCCCGTGACGGTCGCGGACCTCAAGTCCGGCCTGAAGATCAAGGCCCTCTACGAGGTGAAAGACAACAACCGTTATGTCGCCAAGGTGATCGAGGCCCAGCAGTAGCCCACGCGCCCGTCAGGACGGCGGTGGCCGTCGTCCTGACGGGCGGCGAGATCCGTCAGACCGGCTCGTTCATCCGGCGGTAGATGGCGACGATCCCGGCCTGGAGCTTCGCCGCGGCGCTCAGGGACGGGAGGCCCGGGACGGCCCACCATCCTCGGTGGTCTTGGCCGAGGCCTCCTCGATGGGAAGACGCAGGACGCGCGTGGCCTCAGGCCACTCCGGCGGCGACGAGAGCTTCGGCTGGCCCCGCGAGCCCGTCTTCCGTCAGGAACGGTCGGAGTGACCGTTCGATCTCGGTCCAGGCGACGGCGCGGTCGGCATCGCTCAGCTGATCCAGCAGCCGCGTGAGCGGCGGCTGCGCGTCCTTCAGGTTGCGCAGGGTGTCCGCCAACGAGGGGAAGCGGTACACGAAGGGCACCGCGCGCACCTCAACGTCCCGGAAGCCGGCCTGCTGAAGCGCGTCGGCCAGCGTGGCCGGGTCGTTGAGCGCCCACTGCCCGGGCCCAGGCTCGGGAAACGGCCGACCCGCCAGGCGACTGGCGATGGCTTGGGGCCCCGCGCGAAAGCGGTTCTTCTCGACCGCCGAGAAGATCACCGCTGCGAACCGGCGGCCGGGCTTCAGGACCCGCCTGACCTCGGCCAGCGCCAGCTGGACATCGGGAACGAACTGCAGACTGAACCGAGCGATCGCCGCGTCGAACGAGCCGGACGGGAGCTCGAGGCGCTGAGCGTCCATCACTCGGCCCTCGACGTTGAGCAGGCCGGCCGCGCGAGCTTCCTGCCGGGCGAGGTCCAGCATGGACGCGGAGATATCGGTCGCGAGCACCGCACCGCCCGGCCCGACGCGCTGTGCCGCCAGCACCGTCTGGTCGCCGGCGCCCGCCCCCAGATCGAGCACCCGGCTGCCGACCGTCACCCCGGCCAGGTCGAGCATCAGCTCGGTCACAGGCCCTAGCGCCTGGCCGCGGGCGGCCGCCCCCCGCTGCCAGCCGCTTGCCACATCGGCCGATGACCACGCGACACCCGACTCGCTCGGCTTCGGCCGATCCGACGTCATGCCCGAACCGCGTCGGCGGCAGCCGTCGCCAGGATGAGCCAGTAGTGCACGCCGCGCCAGAACACCGTGGGGTCCGGATTGAACCGCGGCGCGTGGTGGTCCGCCGAGCCGGCGCCCTGCGCGCCCAGGAACCAGAAGCAGCCGGGCCGGGCCTGGAGATACCAGGCGAAGTCTTCCCCGCCGAACCGCATGTCGTCCTCCACGGTCTCCAGCCCCTCCGCGCGGAGCAGCCTCCCCACCTGCTCCACCTCGGTCGCCGCGTTGATGAGCGACGGATGACCCCGGACGGGCGTCACCGTGACCGCTGCATCGGAGTAGCGGCGCACGACCTGCTCGACCTCCCGCACGAGCGCCGCCTCGAACGCCTGCCGCCGCTCGGCATCGAGGAAGTTGCGCACGGCGAACCAGAGCTCCGCCGTATCCGGCCGGACGTTGCTGGCGGTGCCGGCCCGCACGATGGCCGGCACGAGAGAGATCGTCTCCTGCGGCCCGAGCGTTCGCAGCCCGAAGCCGCGGAGCGCGGCGCACACGTCGACGGCGATGTCCGCCGCGTTCGATCCGTGGTGCGGCCGAGCGACGTGTCCGCCCTGGCACTTGATCTGGACCTGAAGGCGATCCGAGTTCGCCATGTGCGCGCCGCTCCGCGACAGGAACCACCCGCTCTTGCGGTTGGCGTCGACGTGCAGCCCGTAGACGCGGCTCACCTCCTCACAGGCCCCCTCTCGCACGAGCATCGCGCCGCCCGATTCGGTTACCGGGTTCTCCTCGGCCCGCTGCCACACGAACCGGAGGTTCCGGGCCGGGGTCACGGACCCGACGAGGAGGGAGAACGCGCCGAGCAGCATGGCCGTGTGGACATCGTGGCCGCACGCGTGCATGCGGCCCGCGTTGATCGAGGCATAGGGCAGACCGGTCTGCTCGGGAACCGGCAGCCCGTCGATGTCCGCCCGAAGCAGCCACCGATCCGCGGCGGCATCCACGGTCACGTCGACGACCAGCCCGCCCCGGTACTCCCGGACCTCGATCTTCGAGCTCCGCGACCTCGCGGCCGCGCGGGCTTCGACCTCGCGCCGTACGACGGCGAGCGTCTGCTCCTCCTCGAAGCGCAGCTCCGGGATCCGGTGAAGCTCCTCCCGGAGCTTCAGGACGTACGATTCCGTCTCGCGCGCGAGCGCCGACAACGTGGCCGTCATGCCCATCCTTCCCGCGTCATCTGGTTGCCTGCGAAACGAGGAGCTGCAGCTCAGGAGGCGATGGTGTCCCCGAACGGCCAAACACGCAAGGCGCATGCGCGTGAAGTGCCAGTGAGACTCGGCCGGCGCCGCCGGCACGACCACCGCGGGCGCCTCTTCGCCCGGCCCGGTGGACAACCGCTGGCGCTCGCGGCCGGGACGCCGTCGCCGGAGATTGGTTCAAGCACGATCGTCCGCCACCGCTGTGTCCCGGGCTTCCGCGGCGCTACCGATCGTCAGAATGCCGCCATCAACAGTTCACGCAACAGACCTCCGGCGCTGCCACGAGTGGTGAGGTACGGAGAATCCGGTACTGGCCGAGGCCCCGCGAAAGGGGCTGGACGGCGTCGTTCACACCCTCCTCCCCCTGGATGATGTACTGGTCGTAGCGTGGCATCATCTCGACCGCCAGCACGCTGAGCGGCGTATCGATCGACAGGTTGAACAGCTCCAGCAGCACACGGATCTCCTTCTCCGTCCACGTGAAGGTCCCGACGGCGGGCGCATCGATGTTGACCAGCATGCTGTTGGACGCGCGAATGTCCATGTCCAGGCGCCGCGCCAGGAACGTCCGGACGTCGAGGTGCTCGACCTTCACGAGATCGAGCCGCGCTTCGGCCAGCAGGATGTTGCGCTGCTGAATGCCGTCCGCCTGCAGCACCTGGGCGTAGAGCATGCACCAGATCTCCGTCTTCGGCGGCCGGCTGGTGACGTTCCGGCCGTCGAACACCGCCACGGCGAACGGGGCGGTCACCGACATGCGGCCGGGCGTGCGCTCGGCGAGCACCGTGAGGGGCGGCGCGGGATGCTGGACGCCGCTCAGCCGCGTGGGATGGCCGAAGCGGCCGTGCGCCGTGCACCAGATCCGGTTCGTGTGTCCCACACGCAGCTCGTAGGTGAAGAAGCCGAACAACTCGGGCGACTCCGAGTGCAGCCCCGGCGGGAGCGGCAGCAGGTAGTGCACCGGCGTCACCTTGACGAGGGGGATCGAGGGATCGGCGGTCTCCTCGACCATCGGCTGCATCGCGTCGATGCCGGCGTTGTCGTTGCCCTGACCGTGCGTGATGACGCGGATCAGCTCTGGCTCGATCGCGAGCGGAGGATCGTCCTGGCGAACCAGGATCTGGTCGGGATTCGGGAACGTGAGGAGCGGATCGGGAGCGTAGGCCAGGACGCGGGCGAAGTACGTGTCGTTCGGATCGCGAATCGGCTCCTCGAACTCGAGCCACAGGTAGCGCTGCCGAACCGCCGTCTCCGAATACTCGTGGTTTCGTTGATACGGAGACAGGGCGTAGCCGGCGCCGACGACCTTCGGCACCTGTGTCGGCACAGTGGTCACCGGGAGCCGCACGTCGCGTGTCTGGGCTTCGCGGGGCGCGGCCACGGGCGTCACGCTCTCCGCGAATCGTGGCGTGAGCGTGTAGGACACGTCGATCGTGTTCGGAAACGGATTGGCGACGGTCGCGGGCTTCAGCGCGTCCTTCTTCGGCTCCACCGCGTCCACGAAGATGACGCGCGTGAAGCTGCGGTCGGGACCGGTCGTGGCCACCCGGCTCGCGCTCTTCTGGCACTGCACGTAGCCCACGACCTCGCTCTCGAATGTCGCCGCTTCGTCGCTGAACTGCCGCGTACGCCGAACCTCGATACCCTGGTCGGCCAGGCCGTCCCACGTCCAGTCGCGCTGAACCTCGAACGACAGCACACAGAGCCAGTGGCCGAGAAGCTCTTCGGCCGTCGCGAACGTGAGCGACGAATTGTCGGGCGCCAGCGTGTGCCGGATCCGGTTGCTGCAGCCGAACTGCGTGCGCTCCCCGGGCTTGCCGATGAGCGTTTGGCCCTTGTAGTCCAGGTGGAGCTGCGACGCGATCCTTTCCATCAGCGTGGTCTGCGCTAGCTCACTGCCGGCGACGACGCTCGCGACGATCGTGAGCGGGTTGCTCACCCGCGGCGGATCGGGCTGAAGGTACAGACCCTGCAGCTGGTGCGATTCCAGTCCCGGCTTGAAGAAGTGTTTCTCGTCATCCGCATCCTCACGCACGAAGAACTCGAACGGCTCGCCGACGCGATACAGCTTCTCGCCGATCCGCGTCTCGGCGAAGCCGAAGTATTCCAGCTTACCTGGCTTGTCCGGGCACACCGGGTAGATCGTGATGCGGATGTCGCGCGTCCTCGGTAGCACGATCGCGTCGCCGTTGTCGATGTCGTCCTTCGAGAGCTGGAGATCACCGAGATCGATCTTGTTCCCGAAGTCGATGACGTTCGCGTTCCGGTACTCGAGCTGAAGAGTGAACGGCTCCTCGGGGTCGGCATCGAAGAATCGCACGGTCGAATACAGCCGGATGAAGGGCTCGCGCTGCGAGGCCGACGCCTGGTTGTCGAGGAGCAGCGTCTTCACGTCGACGACCACCAGCATGCGGTCGACGTCGGGATCGAAATAGCTGACGTCCCGATACTCCTTGATCGTCTGGCCCGCGGGCTTGGCGGCATGCAGAAAGGTCTTGTCGTCCAGCAGCTTCTGGAACGCGTCGTCGGTGTCGAGCTCGGTGAAGAGGAGCGCCGGGTATCCCAGACGCGGTCGGGCGACGGTGAACGAGCTGCCCTGGAGGAACTGGACCGAGCCCGAGTTGGCGTCGTCCTGCGGCGCGTCCGGCGTGACGGTCAGCCGTTTCGGCGCGACGTGACGCTGGAAGACGAGCGATGCCCTCGCCGCCGGCGCGTCGCTCGGCTCGTCATCGTCCTCGAGAGGCCCCCCGCCCGTCAGGTCGCCCAGGCGAACCCGGAAGTCGTACTTATGGCCATACTTGAGCTCGCAGTCGTCGGACAGCACCGGCTCGTACAGGTCGCCCTTCTGAGTCGGTTTCGCCGGGATGTTGGCGTCGCTGTACGAGCCGGGCGTGGCGAGCGCGCCGGAGGCATCGAGCTCCGCGGCGCGGCCGTCCGGGAGGACGAGGGAGGCGCCGTACCACTGGCTGAAGTAGCTGGGCAGCCAGTACGCCGTGTCGATCGCGCCGTTCACCTTCGCGGGGAACACCTGGACACCAGTCTCGAGCTTGGTGTGTGCGGCCGCGATCGTCTGTCCCGCCAGCGTCAGGGCCGTCTTGGTCCGGACGCGAACGAGCGAGTGCCAGTCGGGATCGCCGGCCTCGCGAGCGTCGACACGGTAGAAGAACACTCCCAACGGGGCGTCGACACGCTTGCCCGGCGTCGCAGGATCGGAGAGCATCTGCCGGTTCTGCCAGATCAGCAGCTGCTCGTCGTCCCAGGCGAGCCGCACGCCGATGTCCTTGTGAGGAGGCACGCCGTCGGGCTCCTCGCTCAGGAGGTTCGAGCTGACGGGCTGGGTCACGTGCACGACCTTCGCGAACCCGTCGTCGTAGTCGGCCGCCTCGATCTTCAGCGTGTCGAAGTCGCCGGTCGGGGCGGCCGGGCCGGCGACGACCGGGAACTGAATGGCCGCGAACAACTGTCGCGGCTTGTCGATCGGCGGAATGCGCGCGGCGTACGACCTCAGCTCGGTGTCGGCGTTGACGATGTCGAAGTCGGCGAGCGCGGACGTGAGGCGACAGGAGACCCAGCCGCCCTCCTTGAAGTAGTCGTCGGAGGGGAGCGTCACCGGCACTTTGTGCAGCAGCCCGATTCGCTCGGCCAGCAGCGGCTGCCGGAGGCAGAACGCCACCACGCGACCCCAGGTGATCTCGTCCTTCGACTGCTTGAAGGCGTTGTTCTTCCCCGACGAGCCTTTGATCGCGCAGTGATAGCTGTCGTCGGTCCTCGCGAACTCGGTCCGCGGGGTGGTGAAGTTGAACGCCGTCCGGTACGACCGCGGCAGGTACTTGCGGATACCGTCCGCGTCGGCCAGGGGCGCCGGCGCGCCCTCGGTGTTCTTCACCGACGCCTTGGTCACCAGCGTGAACTGCGTGGCCAGCCCCTCGTACAGCGCGGGCAGATTCGGTGGGAACGCCGCGCCGGTCGGCCGCGTCTGGAGCGTGGCACCGTCAGCGGCCAGGACCGCGGCGTTGGAGAACGGATAGCTGCCCAATCCGCTGATGGCATCCACAACGAGCTGGAGGTCCGCCTGGATGAACCTCGGCAGCTCCACCGTCGTGCCCGGATTGAGCTGGCTCGGGAACGGGGCCAGCACGTTCAGCAGTCGCTGAGTCGGCAGCAGCAGCACGTGCAGGTCGAGCGTCCGGCCGGCGATGCGCTGCGGGAACGTCAGGATTCGAAGCTTTTCGACCGATAGCGGCATGGTTGCGCTCCCTGCGTTCGCGGTCAGGCAATCTGGCGCTGCTCTTCCCAGTGTTCGGTCACGTTGATGTCGATCACCCAGAGCACGCAGACATCGATCGAGAAGGTCACCTGCGCGGTGAGCGTCGTCACGTCGCCCACGCGATCGACGCCGCCACCGGCCTCGATCTGGATGCAGATGGCGATCAGCCCGCCGCAGATCTCCGCGGAGCCTCGGAACAGCAGGAGGCCCGCGACGTGAAGGGCGTTGTCGGCGATGCTGACCTCGACCTCCACCATGTAGAGGACGGCGACGTTCGCGACGACCGGGAGCCCGACCACGATCTCTGCGCCGAATCCGAACTTCATGCGCAGCGTGATGCCCGCCTTGCTGTCGGCGGCAATGCCCAGCGTGACCTGCCCGACGGCGTACACGCTCGCCACGGCCAGGGTGAAGCACTGGACCTGGAGGCGACCGTAGAACTCGACGTAGGCGCCGCACGCGGGCACGAGCTGCTTGAGGTCGGTCGGGATCGAGATCACCTCGTTGAAGTAGAAGCCGACCTTCAGGCCAGCCTCGAGCTTCAGCGGCGGGTTCGGATTGAGCGTGAGCTGCAGAGGCGACGGGAACTTGATGACCGGAATCTCCTTCGAGCAGTTGAACTTGTACTCCCAGTTGTCGGCCGAGTTGCTCATGCCGACGCTCATCCCGCGATCGAAGTCGTCGCCGGACAGCGTGGCCAGGATTTGCAGGATCTCGACGACAGGGTCGAGGACGGGGCCGAATTGCAGGTGCGGCTTGTCGTACTTGGTGCTGATACCGCTCGACGCGTTGAAGTCGCCATCGACCCACATCAACGTCGGGAACGGTCCGAGATCGACGACGATGCGCATGTTCGAGAGCGCGGCCTTCCAGCGCTTGTCGGGGGCGGCGGCCGAGTCGATTCCAAGCGCCAGCTGACCGCTCGCGTTGTCGGTGCTCTTGTACTGCGCGTAGATCCGCAGGACGCCGGGCTCGTCGATGAAGGGATAGATGTAGCTCGGTGGCAGCAGAGTGTCGAGCTTGAGCGTGCGATCGGCCATCTTCATCAGGCCTTCGCCGAGGATCGCCACCTCGCGCTCGGCGCTCGTCAGTCCCAGCGCATTGGCGACGTTGGGGAACGGCCCCTTCGAGTTGAGCAGCTTGTACGCGTCCGCGAAGTAGGTCTGCGCGCTCTTGAGCCTGGCATCGCCTGGCGTGAACTGCGGGACGTCGAAGAGCAGCTTCTGCGTGCCTGTCGACTGCACGACACCGTAGTGGGAGCTCGACGTGGGCACGTGGACGTCCGCAGGATGGGCGATCAGGTAGTTCGAGCTGGCGTTCGGCTTGATGAGCGGTACGGTCTCCTGTGGCGGCACGGGCTTCACGTCCCCGGTGTCGGTGCGCTGCTGGACGACCGACCACGAGCCATCCTGCGGAAGAATCAGGGAACCGCGCGCGGCGCTCACGAACACGCTCTTGCCGGACGCGTTGGTGGCCGGATTGACGTCGACCCGGGACAGTCGCATCCGCTGCTTCGACTTCGCGATGTCCACCGTGCAGTCCACCGGGCCCCCGAGCGAGCCATTCTGGAACCGCAGCAGATCGGCAAACACCCGGGGAGGAATCAGGATCGACGACGGCTTGAGCTGGACGTAGCCGAGCATCTTGCGCGACTGGACCACGACGTCGGGCCCCGTGCCGATCCCGCCGCTGACCACGTTGTCCAGGTGCACGTCGGCGTCGAAGACGACTGCCTGCAGATGCACGTCCAGCGTGTGATTCTTGCTGGTGGCCCCGGCGAAGACCTGCTGCCACTCGGGCAGCGACAGCCCCTGGAGCTCCGGCGGCAGGTCGGGATCGGCCAGGGTGAACGACGACGTGTAGGGGCCGGCGGCCGGAAAGTCCCGAATCTCGCGCACGTTCGAGACGCCCTTGACCGGCTGGGCGTGAAACTCGTACGGGTCGGAAACGTACTTTTCTCCCATCGTCTTCAGGTCGAGCGTGTAGTCGAACTTGTAGAAGCCGTCGCTCTCCGCCTTCCATCCCGAGTCGGACCGGAAGACATAGCCGTTGTTCGAGCGCATGAGCGTGATCGTCCTGACGACATGCACGCCGAACGGATAGAGGATGCTGCGGATCTGAACGACCTCGTGTCCGGTCCGCCCGACGACGACGTCCAGCTGCACCTGGCTCACGTCGGCGATGGTTGCGGTCGAGTCGAGGTAGTTGCTGAAGATCGACGCGCCGTAGCCCGAGAGCTCGATGCGCTCGAGCGGGACCATCGGGTCCTCGCCACCTGGCTGGAACTTCTGATTGAAGACGTCCCGCACGGTCTTGCCGAGCGTCGAGCCGTACAGGCGCAGCCCGAGAATCGACCACCGGAGGTTGTCGAGCTGAACCGTCCAGCCCTTGAACGAGGCGCTGAACTTGTCGGGCTTGGTCGACGCCGGCGGGAGCGCCTTGATCTGCAGGCCTCCGCGCAGCTGGTCGAAGTGCGGCATGTTGAGATCGAGCCGCGCGTTCTTGGCGGCCGGGTTCGTCGTCAGCCGAGTGAAGTCGGCCTGGGCGATGAGCCCAAACGGCAGCGTGAACACCGAGTGCACCTGGCGCGGCGTGTGCGGGTCGTTGAACTCCTTGATGACATGCCTGGTCACCGGCAGCGGCGCAATCGGGACGGGATAGGGGCTTTCCGAGGCGATGCGCGTCGGAATGCCGTCGTCGTCGTACACGACCAGGCCAGGGGTCACGGTGATGGTGTCGGACGGGTCGGGTGGCCCTTCGATAGGCAGGGGGACGTTCCAGACCGGCTCCCACGAGATCTGGGGCAGCGTCGCGGCCCGCACGTTCCGGGCCGTCGTCACGACGTCCATGTTCATGATCTGGAGCGGTATCCCGCTGCCGGCGGCCGAGATTCCGAAGAGCGTGGAACCCGTCGATCGCAGCGTGACATCGCCGCGTTCGTCACGATCGACCGCGATGGCCGGACCGAGCGTGACCCCCATCTGATCGGCGCGGCTCGAAACGTCGAGCAGCATCAGGAGGTCCTGACCGACTCCCCTCTTGCCGAACGAGGACAGCAGGAGGTTGTCGGTTCGACCCGAGATGGCGGTGGGAGCGGGCGTCCCGGCCATGTCGGAGGTGCGCAGGGCTGCGTCGAGGGCCAGGTTCACGTGCTCGGTCCTGATGTGGCGGAGGGTTGGATTCCGCGCCAGGTCCGCGAGGGCGGCGCGCAGTCCGCCCGATCGAATGGCCTGCGCGACCCGTCCGGACACGTCAGCCGCCGGCCGCGCCGGCGTCGCGCGCGCGATATCCGCCGCCAGCGTCCCGGCCGAGGGCAGGAGGGTCGTCTCGGCCACCGCGCGTGGAAGCAGGTCTTGATCGAACGTGGCCAGCCCGGCCCGGAAGCTCCGGCTCGAGGGCTGCGCGGGCAGGCGGACCTGGGCCCGGATGGCCGGCGTGAGCTTGAAGTACACGAATGCGCGCGGGTCCCCGGGATCGGGCGCATCGTCGGCGAGAGGAGACGGGTCCGGCCACTTGACGAAGCCCGTCAGCGCCTGCTGGGCGCCCGGGAAGCCGATCCCCGCCGACTCCCGCCGGAATGCCGTATACGACGCGACGTACGGGTCCGGGAGCGTCGGCAGATAGCGGTAGATGTCGTGCGTCAGCGCGAGAAGGCCCTTTGTGATTCTGCCCTTCTCGAGCACCCCGAAGAGCGCGAGGCGGCGTGGCCCGGTCACGGTGAAGAGCGCATTCCTGAGTGCGAGCGAGTACTGTCGAGCCGGATCGGCGAACGGCCCGTCGAGGAGGTCGTTGTCGAGGAGCACCGCGTGAAACGTCTCGCCGATCTGCAGCGTGGCGGCAAAGGCCACCGCCGACTGGACAGAAAACGGCTTGCCGTTGGCGTCAACCGGACGATCGATCTCCGCCTTGACTCCGCAAAAGCAGAAGACACCCTCGCTGTTGGCAGCCGCGGAGACGAACACGAACGGGAACAGCTTGCCGAACGTGAGCACGATGGCCGACGGATGTCTCGTGCCGGCGTTGCGCCACAGCGTCCATCGCTGCCGCCCGTTCACGTTCGACGCGGTGAAGTCGATCAGCGTCACGAGCCCGGGCTCCACGATCACGCCCGGGTGAAGGAGCGTGGTCCTGGCGCGCACGAGGTCCCGCCACGTGGTCGAGAGCCCCTTCTGCATCGTCACGCAGAGGGAGCCGATACCTGCCGCAGCGCCGAGCGAGAGCGGGTTGATCTTTGCGGCCGGCAGCAGCCACCCCGTCGTCGCGGGATCGATCGGCGCGCGGCCTCCCACCGTGCAGAGCGCCGATTTCGAGGAGGCGATCTCGAAGTGATCCGGAGCGCTCGCGCGCGTGGTCGCGGAATAGGGTACGAGGATCTGGCCGATGAGCGGGAGCCAGATCGGCGGCTGGCCGGACTGCTCGAAGTCCACCTGGCAGCCAAACACCGTGCACGAGGCGTCCCCGCCGGCGACGGTGGTGGCCAGAAGGTGGAACTGCAGGTCGAGCCTCTCGGGCAGCTGGACGGCCGCCTCCGCCGCGTCGATGCCGGCAGCCTGCGGGATGTGCGGAGCCGCGGCCTGGTCCAGATCCAGATGGAGGGATGCGGTAGCCGATCCCGGGATGATGATGCTGTCGCCGGACGCCACGGCGACCTGGGATAGGTCGAGCGACCCCCCCGTGATCTTGAGCCCGGTGTAGTAGCCCTGCAGCGCCGCCACCCGGGCAATGAGATTCGAGGCAATCCACGCACTGCCGGCCTCGATGCGATACGACTGCCGGCCGGTGATCGTGCCCCAGATCGGCACCCGTAACACGGGGTTGGGGCTGCCGGCGAAGAACACGCTGACGAACCTGACCGGCTGAAACAGATCGAACCAGACGTCGAGGCCGTGCTCGCTGACGAAAGGCCCGTAGCTCGCCGAGGGCGCCATCCCGGTTCCCCACTCGGGCACCGAGTTGCCGAGGAGATTCGAGCGGAATGCGGTCTCGCGCCTGAAGACGAGCGGCGCTGTCGCGGACGCTGGCCCGGCTGACTGGCCCGCGAGCGCCGTCTCCAGATTGCGGAGGCGTTGGGCGAGAGCGTCCGACGCATCTTCAAGGACAGGGGCGCCCTCGTCTGTCAGCCAGTTGCCTCTGATCGTGAGGTCGGGGTGGTCGCGAAGATGCTGGGCGAGCGTGCGCTCGAAGCGGTCGAGCTCGTCGGTGGGCGCGCTGGGCGAAGCTGACAACCGACCGGTCAGGTGCTGGAGCCTCACGAGGTGCGCGGGGGTGGTCATGGCTTCTCCTGTCGCACGTCTCGAGCGTCGACGAAACCAGGATCGAGCTCATCTCTACGAGGGAGCCGTGAGAGCGCCGGCCAGCATCGCTCCGACCGGACTCGCCGCAGCGATGTGCCGGAACCCTGGGGCGAATAGCGAGATCCGTGCCACGCATCGGAGGGCTCCTCAGCGACCTCGGTTTTGGCTAGTGCGCCGGACACTTCGGCGCCGTGTCTCTGGCTCGGGGCGGAGCAGGTCGCTCGGAACGGGTGCACAGTGCACAGGGCAGTGGCCTTGGCTCGGAGCGCTCGAAGGGATGGAAACCATCGGAGAATCGCTCGGTTCGAGGGCGCTGCACACCGGACTGTGCAGCCTGCACTGTGGATTGTGCACTCGGGCGCGCGAACCGTGGGTCGGGTTCTCAGAGCCTTTCGCTCCCGTCGATGGCGACGCTGGCGTGCGCCCGAGCAGCGTCGTGGTCACGCGGGCGCCGACGGCGCCGCCGACCAGCGGGCCCTGCCGAGGGAGGTAGCCGTGCCGATGACAGCACCGCTGGAACTAGATCATGGGGACTGACTGACCACTTGATTCAGTGGCGAAGGTGCCGGGGGCTCTCGAGAGAACCGCCGCGGCGCCGTATTCTTTCCAGCAAGGGGACATGCGATGGATAGCGACCTGGCCAGCCTGACGCGCGAGCAGCTCATGGAAGAGGTTCAGCGGCTGCGAGACGGGATTCGCCGGCATCGGGACGCGACAGGACATGAGCTCTGCTGGCATCATCCGGCCCTGTGGGGCCTGTTGCCGGAGGCGACCGATCCGATCCCGACGGTTCCGACCTGGCCGGAGTTCCTTCAGGGCTGCATCCGCTACCGCCAGTCCCTGGACACGCAAGCGCCGACGGCGCCGCGGACCAGCGACTCCTACCGTGGGAGGTAGCCGCGCCGATGACGGCCTGCTGGACCAGCCCATGGGGACGAACTGACCTCTTGATTCAGTGGCTCGCATCACCGGGGGGGCCCCGCCCCTGGCACCTCGGAACGCTTCGTCAGCCGCCGAAGTCGTGGGAGGCACTGACCCCTGTCCGTTCGTCTCTCAGGTGGAAGATCTCATAGCCGACGACGACGTCCTCGTGGACACCGTGAGCGCGCACTTCGCGCGCGATGCGAGTCACACGGACGTTCTCCAATCGGATCGTGAAGAAGTGCACTCCCTGGTTGTCGAACAGCTGGATCTCCACCCGGGTGATGCGCTCGCGGCCCACCAGCGCCAGGAAGAGCGGAGGCGAGCAGCGGTCGAGCGGCTTGCGAATGACGATGGGGCGAGCCGCGGCTGCCCCCCCGGTCATCGTGTCCGTCCCGGGCGCCGCGAGCTCGTCCGAGAGCCCGTAGAGGACGTCGGTGCCCTCGAAACCACGCGCCCGGTTCCCGCAGTCGAGCGGGCCCCGGCTCTCGGTCTCGATGATGGCCAGCATGGAGTAGGCCGACGCGGCGGTGGCCGGGACCGCGAGGCTCAGCATCATCAGCGCCAGGCTGACAACCGACATCGTGAGGACCATTGATCATCCTCCGTTGCTCGTGGTGAGGATCATCACGAGGCTGGCCCATTGGGGGCCCCTTTGTTGTGGAGCGTCGCGTTACCTGACCCCGCGGCTGCATCACACCTCGCGGGCCGGCACTCTCGACGGCCCGCCGCCTGGATGGGGAGTATCTTAGCCTCATGAACCTCTTGCGGCAGAACGAGCGCGACGTCACCGTCGACGGTCTCAAGCTGCGCGTCCTCGACTGGGGCGGCGAGGGCCGCCCGCCTCTTCTGCTGCTCCACGGCTTCACGGGGCACGCCCACGCGTGGGACACGCTCGCCATCGCGCTCCAGCCGCACTTCCACGTCTGGGCGCTCGACCAGCGCGGCCACGGCGATAGCGATCCGGCGGACGTCTACGGGCCGGTCGCCGCGTTCGGCGACATCACGGGCGTCGTGGACCAGCTGGGCCTGGCGCCGCTCGTGCTCGTCGGGCTGTCCATGGGCGGGCGCAACGGCATGTACTTCGCGGCCAAGCGCCCGGACGCGGTGCGGAAGCTCGTCGTCGTGGACAGCGGTCCGGAGATCAGCAAGAAGGCAATGCAGCCGGCGCCGGGACCGCCGGAGCCGGAGACGTGGGAGAGCATCGAGCAAGCGGCGCGGCATCTGCTCCGCGGCAATCCGTACCCGGGTATCCACTACTACCGCTGGGTCGTCTCGTCGAGCCTCAAGGCGCGCCCCGACGGCCGCCTCGTCTGGAAGTGGCACCCTTCCATCAAGGAGCGCCGCCCCGGTGATTTCGACTGGTGGGGACTCCTGCCCTCGATCACGACGGAGACCCTCGTGCTCCGCGGCGCGGAGAGCATGGTGCTCGACCGCGACGTCGCCGAGCGGATGGTGAAGACGCTGCCGCGGGCGCGGCTGGTCGAGATTCCGCGCGCGGTGCACACCCTCCACGAGGACAACCCCGAGGCCGTGCTCGACGCGTTGAGGGACTTCCTCGGCTTCTGAGTGAGCCGCAGCGAGCGTCAACTCGCGAGCCCCGTCTCACGCAAGCTGTCGACCAGCATCGCCTGTACCGGCGTCGCAGGCGTTTCGCCAGCCTGCGGTCGGCAGAGGCCGACACGATCCCGCCAAATGCCAGACCACCGGGAATTGTGCCTCGGAGGGTGAACCGGTAGGTCTCCTCGATGGCGCCGTCCCTGCGGACCCAATCATATCTCCGCGAAGATCTCGAGCACGTTGCCGTCCGGATCGCGGAAGAAGATGGTGCGGTGGCCGAAGGGGTGATCCGTCAGCGGCGAGATGAGCTCGACGCCCTTGGCTTCGAGCGCCGCGGCACACTCGGCCACGATCTGCGGCGCGACCCGGAACGCCATCTGCAAGGACAGTGCGCCTTGTGCGGGTGGCGGGTCGTTGAAGCGCGCCCCATGGACCGTCAGCGCCAGGGTCGTCGATCCGACACGATATTCGATCCAGCGATCACTCAGGGTACGCACCAGCGGGAACTCCATGACGGTCTCGTAGAAGTGCCGCATCGCTTCCATGTCGCGGGCAAAGATGATCGTGTAGTCGATCTGGCGAATATGGCCGAGCGCCTGCATGGATCACCTCCCGCACCAGGACATCGGCACGACCGCGACGTACACCCGCCTGGCGCAGCAAAACCTGCCGAATCGGTCTCCGCGTTCGACATGGGCACGGTAACAAGTGCACCCACCCCTGATGGGGCGAAAAACCGCGCGGCTAGTCGGCGAGAACGGTTGGGTGGTGTCCCCGGATGGTTTGGCTGTCCTTGCGACGGGGGTTCCGGGGTCGGCTGGGAACCGAACGGCCTCGTCGCCCGTTTCGCTAGATGAGACACCCGGTGATGAAGCTCGACCCGCACGTTCGCGATCAACCGATCCGGATCAGTCAGTAACCTAAAGGAGGCGTAGGCATGAAGAGATTCGTCAAGACCCTCATGGTGGCAGGCGCCCTGCTCCCCCTCACAGTCTCCACCATCGACGCGGCTGAGAACAACAATCGGCGTCTCCGGACCGACCTCTCAGGATTCAACGAAGTGCACGGACCGAGCCTCGGCATCGGCGCGATCTTCAGCACCGGCAGCGGCCGGCTCACGCTCAAGATCGACAGGCAGAATCGCGAGATCGGCTACGAGCTGAGCTACGAGTTCCCCGATGCCAGTGACACGCCGGTGGTCGGCCAGCAATTCGTCAACCAGGCTCACCTCCACTTCGGCCAGAAGCACACGGCCGGCGGCATCAACGTGTGGCTGTGCCAGTCAGCAGATAATCCCGCTCCCACGAGCGTAATCGCGAGCACGCCGATGTGCCCGAGCCCGTCCGGCACCGTGAGCGGCACCATCACTCCGGCCAAGGTCTTGGCCCTCGCCGGTCAGGGGTTCCCGGCGGGTGAGGATGGCTTCGACGCCCTGCTGGACGCCCTGCGAAATGGGGCGATCTACGGGAACGTTCACACCGACCGATTCCCGCCCGGTGAGATCCGGGGCCACCCCGGCGATCACCACGACGACTAGCATTCACCCGTCGCCACTCTGACCGCGACGATGACTGCCGCCTCGCGCGAGCAGCGCCGGAGCTGCCGTCGGAAGGCTCATCGTCGCGGGCAGAGGGCTCGCCACGCCACGACGCCTCATCCTCAAGAGCCCTTCGGTCGCGCCATCTGGACCGGGCTCGGCAAATCCGGCGACACCTCCTGAACTATGAATGATGCGGATCGAATCCCACGGGCCTGAGCGCCCGGGTCTGAAGATCGTAGCGGTACGCGAGAATTCTCGCGGTGAAGGCGATCAAAACGACGAGGGTCCCGGCGACGGCAGGGGGCAGGTGCAAGAGACGGCTCAGGATGCAGAAGAGCACACTTGCCCCGAACGCAATCCCCGCGTACCACTGCCCCGGCTTCAGCAGACTCGCTTCCTCCCGGGTGAGAACATCTCGGATTAGCCCCCCGCCGATCGCGTTGAGGGTGCCGACGAGGATGGCGGCGAAGATCCCCAGTTCGCTATTCAACGATTTCTGAGTGCCGATCACCGCATACATCGCAAGTCCGAGCGCATCGGCCACCAGAAAAACCCAACGCAGGCGCGAAGTGAGCGGGAAAAGGCAGATGCTCAGGAGCAGGGCGGCGAAGATCGCCCCGATGTACGCCTCGTGCTCGAGGAACACCGGGCGAACGTTCAAGAGGAGATCGCGTATGAGCCCACCGCCACATCCGGTGACGAGAGCGATCGACATGGTGCCGATCCAATCGTAGCCGCGCCTCGCAGCGCTCAGCGCACCCGTGATGGCGAACAGGATGATGGCGCTGAACTCGAGGATCGGCGGTATCTGAAATTCAGCGGCGTATCTCAAGCCGAGATCCATGGCCCTATCCTACCCGAGACGTCTTCTCGTGCTATACCACGACGAGACCCAACACGGCCCGCGCTGGCCCTTTCCGGTCCGGCCTGCCGCGCGCTAGAGTCCGGCCACCATGGAAATGCGCCCGCGAGGTCTGCCGACGGGGCCGAACGGCGGGAGGAAGGACGCTCTGGCCGCCTAGCTTCTGCGTTTCGTTACTCAAGAAGACACCGATGGAGGGGATCATGTTGGACTCACCGGCCGCGTCACCGCCCGGCGCATCGTGTAGAAGCTGCGGGCGCGGGCTCCGCTCGGTTGCGAACCGGGGTGGCTATGCCGCGCACTTGGCCCCGGAGCGGGACGGGTCAACCTAAAGCGGTGGTGGCGCCAACGGGATTCGAGCGTCTTTGTAAGCTCGACTTTCGTGGGGTTCTACGTCCGGCTAGCTCGCCTATGCCCACATGCCAGGGTGCGGTCAGCCGCAATTCCGGGCTGCGAAGTTACCCTTTGTCCCGGGACGCGCGACGGCACCAGTCCCGTCCGTCCGGTCAGATGCGACGACCATGCCCGCCAGCCGAAGCGGCGACCCGTTGGCTGCACTCTGAAGCGCCAGCATCGTTTGCGGATGCTTGACACAGTCGCGCCGCTCGTGTGTAAATTACGCGGCGTCTGTACCAAGGAGGTCTGCTCGCAGCCGCCTATTGAGCTGTGGTCGAGTCCGCGAGTGAGGCACTGAGTAGCCCCGCGCCGCTCGACTCACCTGACATTCACCGCCGAGCTTCTAGCACGGTCACGTGCTAACAACGAAGCCGTCTATGGAGATGCGCCAGTATCTCCAGAGTGGAGGTTAACTGTGAAGGATCCGAAAGCACGTCTGAGCCACGCAGAACTGGCCCTGTTGGACGCCCTGATCGTGTTTGCCCTTCAGAAAGGCTACGATCCCGCGGATGACGACTCCGACCCACCCTCCGGTGCGGCCGCGGGCGCGAACGCTCGGCACGACGGCTTTCTTCGGCTGATGGACGAGTACGATCGCACCGTGACTGCGCGCATCCGTGAGCTTGCTCAAGGGCTCGACGACCGGTTGCCATTGCAACAGCTCCTCGCGCTACGGGGACAGGCCATCCGCGGGGGCTAACCGCCCGGCCAATCGTGGATACGATCTGGACGGGAGTGCTCGGCCTCGGCTTCCTGCTGTGGTGGCTCGCCAGCGTCGTGCAACAGCATCCACCACAATGGTGGAACCACGTGATGAAGTACGACTGGTTTAGTCTGTTGCCGGAGTGGCACTTTTTTGCTCCCAGACCCGGGCGTCGCGACGACCACTTGGTCTTTCGGGACCTTGTGGATGGACAGCCCGGCGCCTGGCAGGAAGTCGATGTCGGCGAGGCACGGCTCGCGTTTCGATGGTTGTGGAACCCATGCCGCTTTCGCCAGAAGGCACTCATGGACCTGGTCAACGGGTTGCTCAAGACTCGCAAGCGGTACCGAGAGCACCAGCTCGATCAGAGAAGTGAGCAGCTCAGCCTGCCCTACCTTGGCTTGCTCGCCTGGGTGAGCGCCCAGCCGGTCGAGTCGCGGCCGTGTCTGCGCCAGTTTGCACTCGTGGCGTCCATGGGCCACGGACTCGATCGGGCACTTAGAATCGTATACGTGTCGCAGATGCACCGCATAGCGGATGACGACGTCGGTTGACTTCGTCGGTGCACTCGAAGCCACGGTCCGGATCGCCGCGGTCGGCATGGGGCTCACCGCGATGGAACACGTCGCCGATCGGCGAGCCTTCGGGCCTCGGGGTCCCTTCAGTGCCAGCGTGGTCGCCGCCATCCGCGGCGCTCCCACCTGGGCCCTGGTGGGACCGACAACAGTCGTCGCAGTCGCAACCCTCCAGCTCATCGCCGCCGCGTTCCTCATCGTTCTTGGCCCGCTTCCTCTCATCGGCCAACTTGCGCTCATTGCGGCCGTCGTCACGTCGATGGCCCTGCGTGGGCGGCGCATTCTGGGTGGAGACGGCGCCGAGCGGCTCACGACCATCATCCTGATCGCCGCCACGCTCGCCTTCATTCCCATCACCTCGCCCGACCGGGCGACACTCGCGGTCGCATTCCTGGCGGGTCAATCATCCCTGGCCTATGTGACCGCTGGCGCTGCCAAGCTGGTCTCTCCCGTGTGGCGCGGTGGTAGTGCGTTGCCTGGCATCCTCGCCACGTATGGCCACGGCCACGCCTGGGCGGCCACCATGCTCAAGGCCCATCCCACGGTCGGCAAAGTGCTGGGGTGGGGAGTCATGCTCTTCGAGGTGCTTTTCCCCCTCCTTCTGCTGGGTCCGTACGCAGTTGCACTAACGGCGGCGTTGGTGGGGGTGAGCTTTCACATCGGGTGTGCAGTGCTCATGGGTCTGAATAGCTTCCCCTGGGCCTTCCCGGCGACCTACATCTGTCTGTTTGCCGTACGCGCCTATTTGCTGGACTGAGTAATCCGGCCACGACAACGGCGCGGTGAGGTGTTGGGTGGCCGGTTTCCGCCGCTCGACCGTCTCGATCTGCTGCGGCACGGCCGCTTACTCATCGGCGCGGAGGTGCGGTCCGGACTGCCGGCGCCGATCGGAGGGAGCTCGTGGTGGCGGCTGCGGAGTTCGCGCTGCGAGTGCGCGCGCGCCCCGATGTCGTCGCGCAAATCATCCGTCCCGCCGATCTCGTCGCGCAGGGCGTGCACCACCTCACCAAGCGCATCCTCCTTCCGGTGCGGTTTCTGTACACGGCGCGGGGCCGGGGAGATCGGAATGACCGGAATCCTACTAGCCACCCTCGAGACTTCCCTCACTAAACTGAGAATCGCGCTGTCTCATCCCTATTGACAGGTTCCGTTCCACGCTCGTGCGGGACGGTCCGATCGCACACGACGCGCCCGGTGCGATACTGTTTGGGTGGTGGGCGCTCTCTGGTCATTCGAATCCTTCGTGCCCTTCGAGCGGGCCGAGATCGAGCAATCGATCCCCGCGCGGTTCGCGAGGCAGGTGGCATCGCACGGGCGGCGTCCCGCCGTCACGATGGGCGACGTGACCTGGACGTACGGCGCGCTGAACCGGGCAGCCAACCGCCTGGCGCATCGTCTGCGGGCGCGCCGCGAGGCACCGGCGCCGGTCGTCCTCCTGATCGAGCAGAGCGTCCAGCTGATCGCCGCCATTCTGGGGGTGCTCAAGGCGGGCATGTTCTACGTACCGCTGGAGTCCCACGTATCGCCGGCGCTGCTTCGGGCCGTGCTGCACGAAACGCAGGCCCCCCTGCTCCTCACCACCCGCGCGGACGATGCGGTCACCGGTGCTGTAACCGCCCAGATGGCCGAGGTGCTTCACGTCGACGACGTCCTCGCCGGTGGCGGTCTTGAGGACGACCCGGAGATCGCCATCGCGCCGGACGCGTTCGCGTACATTTACTTTACGTCCGGCTCGACGGGACGGCCCAAGGGCGTGGTCGACACGCACCGCAACGTGTTGCACAACATCCGCCGCTACGCGAACACGCTGCGGATCAGCCCGCCCGACCGACTGAGCCTGGTACCCTCACCGGGGTTCAGCGGGGCCGTGTCGAGCCTGTTCGGCGCCCTGCTGACCGGCGCGTCGGTCTTTCCGTTCGACGTGCGACGGCAGGGTGCCGCCGCCCTGGGTGCATGGGTCGCCCGCGAGCGCCTCACAATCTACCACTCCGTCCCGGCGCTCTTTCGCCAGGTGGCGCTCAGCGGCGAGCGCTTTCCGCACCTGCGCCTCATCCGGCTCGAAGGCGACCTGATGACCCGGCGCGACTGGGAACTCTACCGGGAGCGTTTCCCCGAGAGCTGCACCCTGGTCAATGGCCTGGGCGCCACGGAGTGCGGACTCGTCCGGCAGTTCTTCGTCGACACGGCGATGCCGGTCGCCGACGGCGTCGTGCCCATCGGCTACCCGGTGGAAGACATGGAGGTCCGGGTGCTCGATGACCGGGGACAACTGGTCGAGAGTGGCACCGTGGGCGAGGTGACGGTGCGGAGCCACTACCTGGCCGCCGGCTACTGGCAGCGACCCGACCTGACGCATGCCTCCATCCGCGACGACCCCGACGACCCGGGCGCTCGTGTCTACCACACGGGCGACCTTGGCCGGATGCACCCGGACGGCTGCCTCGAGTACCTGGGCCGGAAGGACTTCCGGCTGAAGCTCAGAGGCGAGTGGGTGGACGTGGCCGACGTCGAGGCCGCGCTGCACGGCATAGATGGCGTTCGGGAAGCTGCCGCGAGGGCCCACGGGGTCGGGGATGAGGCCCACCTCGTCGGCTACATCGTGCCGGACGGCGAGGCACCGACCGTGAGCACCGTGCGCCAGCGACTCGCTGAACGGTTGCCGGCGATCATGGTGCCCTCGCGGCTCGTCGTGCTGGAGCGGCTGCCCTTGAACGCCAACGGCAAGCTCGACCGCTCCGCGCTGCCACCACCCTCTCCCGAGCGTCCCCGACTAGACGACGCGTTCGTGGCCCCCCGCACCGACATGGAAGAGGCGCTGGCCGGGATCTGGGCTGAGGTGCTGGGTCTGCGTCCCGTCGGTGTCCACGACCACTTCTTCGACCTCGGCGGCGACTCGCTGGGCATGAGTCGCGTCCAGAATCGGATCCGGGAACGGCTGGGTCTCGTGCTCGAGCTTGTGACCCTCTTCGAGCACCCGACCATCCACACACTGGCCCGGCATCTACAGTCGAGCGTCCCGGCCCCGAGCCGGTTGGTCGACGTACCGGAGCGCGCCCGCCAGCAGCGGGCGGCGGCGGCTCGATTCAGGAACGCGCGGCCAAAGACATGATTCGGTGGCGAGTAGCAATTAGCGCGTGACCCGTGCGCCGACCCCCGGAGAGCGGTGGTAGCTCCGCGCCCTCGGCGAGATCGGAACTGGAAGAGCTGCCGGCGAGTCCGAGCCGGCACCAGTACCCGCCGACTGGATCGCATCCGGGGGATCCCCCGCCTCTGGACGCCGGCCCGTGCGACTGAGTGGATCAATCAGGTCAAGGTGGCGGCGCGTCAGCGAGATGGCGAAGAAAACCGGTCCGGGGAAATGACCGAAAGCACGTCGTAGCTGTAGAGCTGCTTGCGGAATTCCGCGTGCGCGGCGAGTTCCCGGTCGCGCGGCTCGAGGTCGCCGCTCTCGGAATCGACCCGCAGCCCGTGCTTGCGGGCGCCGAGCTGAACCTCTGCCACCCGCTGGCGGCGCAGCCGCTCATAGGCAAGCAGGGACTGCGGCAGGGCGCGCGGATCCGCTTGCGCGAGGAGATGGGCGAGCGCCATGCCGTCCTCGATCGATTGGTTGGCGCCTTGGCCGAGATGCGGCAGCATCGGATGCGCCGCGTCGCCGAGCAGCGTCAATCGGCCTTTGGTCCAGGTCGTCAACGGCTCGCGGTCGTAGAGCGCCCAGCGAAAGGTCTTGTCGACCTGCTGCAGCACTTGGCCGATGCGCGGGTCCCAGCCGTCGAATTCGCGGCGCAGCACCGCCGGATCGCCCGGGGCGGACCACGATTCCTTCATTTCCTGGTCGGTGGGAACGAAGCCGACGTAGTTCACCATCGTGCCGTGGCGCACCGGGAAAACGAGGAAATGCCTCGAAGGGCCGGCCCACATCTGCCAGCGGTCCATCGGCCAGTGCGGCAAACGCTCGCGCGCGACGAGTCCGCGGTACGAGATGGTGCCGTGAAACACCGGCTTGGACGGCGGGAAGACATGAGGCCGCAGCTCCGAGTGAATGCCATCGGCACCGACCACCACGTCGGCTTCGGCAGACGCGCCGTTCGCGAATCGGACCCGCGCGCGGTGCCCATCCTGCCCGAAGTCGACCGCGCGATGGCCGGTGTGGACGATCCCGGCGGGCAGCGTGGCGGCCAACAGCTCGATGAAATCCGCCCGGTGCATGCCGAAGCACGCGTTCCACCCGGCCGCGTCGGTCACCTGCACTGGGGCGATCGGCGCGCCGTCGTGACGGAAGTACGCGGAACCCGGACCCACGCGCGCCCCCCATTTCTCGATCGCCGACCCGAGCCCGACGCGCTCGAGATGACGCACCGCGTTCGGGGTGAGGTAAACGCCGGCGCCGACCTCGCCGAGCGCTGGCGCCTGCTCGTAGACGGAGACGCGGACGCCGTGCGCAAGCAGCGCATGGGCCGCGAACAAGCCGCCGATGCCGCCTCCGACGATCACGACGCTTGGCTGCGATCGCATGACCGATGATAGCTGCAGTGGCAGCCTTGGCCGAACTCCCGCTTCACGAAGGCCGGCAGCCCCGAGCGATCGGCCTTCCCGGCGGTGTGGGCGAGGAAGGTCGGGAGGTTCGCCTCGATCATCCGGGTAGAGGACGGTGTGCTCGGGCTGGTAGCGCTGGTAGGCCGCGTGCGGCGGGGCACGGCCCGCGGGTCTTCTACTGATCGCTTGCGTCGGTAAGGTGCGGCCCGCACAGTGAGCGACCTGGCTCACTCGGCCGAACCAGGCGAGGTCTCCTCGAAGCGGTACTCCTGGACTTCTGCCACGGGGACGTAACCGATCCGCTGATAGATGGCGTTCGAAGTCGGGTTGGCGGCGTCCGTGAAGAGGAAGCAGAAGCGACGCCCCTCGGCGAGGAGCCGCGCGCTCAGCGCCGCCACGCACGAGGTCGCGTAGCCGCGGCCCCGGTGCTCCGGCGGCGTGTAGACCCCGTTGACCCGGATCCCGTTCGGCGTGGGCCCTGTGGCCGACGCCATCGACACGGGGCCGCCGTGATCCCACACGAAGAGCCAGCCGGCCCCGAAGTTGTTGCGGGCGACCTTCATGCCCGTCTGGCCCGCGAGGCCGCCGCCAGCCTCCGTCCATAACGCCTCGAACCACGTGGCCAACTGTTCGAGTTCGGCCTCCTGGGCCGGGCGGAACTGGCCTGGGGTGCTCGGCACGGCCATCACGCGAGTCAGTTCATGGATTCGGAGCGTCTTGGTCAGCTGACTGGAGATGCCTCGCGTCCGGTTCCATGCCCCGGCGAATGCTTCGGCGGTCTTGGTAGGCGCATGGACTCCCGGAACCGGGAGCTCAGCTTGGCCGAGGTCCTCGACGAGGGCGGTGACGGCGCCGGCGGACGCATTGGTCACGATCACATTGTTCGGGACGGTCATGAGGGCGGCCGCGTCGGGCCCACTCGCACTGTCGACCGTCGCGACGTAGACCTGAGATCCACTGGGAAATTCGCCACGGCGCGCCCACGCGGAGCCGATGGCGAGCATGAGGCCGTACTCGGCCTCGCGTTCGGACAGGAGGGGGCGGGCGACCCCGAGGAATGCCTTGGGCGTGAGGTGGCGTGTCACGCGCGGCGGCATCCCCGGCATTCCCTCAATGCTTAGGGTCGGGCCCCTGACCGTCCTGCCGGCCAGTTGAGCACGAGTCGCGTCCACCGCTTCGACATCACAAAGTATCCGGCACGGGGCCCGTAGGCGGCATCGTCGGCATATGAGCGGATCCGAAGCCCCTCGGCCGAGGGGAATCTACCACGAATCCACAACTCGATCCGCAACACCGACGTCAGACGCGTTGGCCCACGCGTTTCCACAGCACGACGTAGATGTGCGCGGGGCCGACGGTCCAGCCTTTCCCTGTCGCATAGGCCGTCGCGTGCTCCACCTGTGACGTGTGACGGACTTCTCGGCATCGGGGAGATTCTGGTCGGTCGACTGCGGGCGTAGATGGCGGCGATCATGCGCCCAACTCCACCAGATCTTCGGGGCCGACTCGACGCATCTGCGCGACAGCGCGGGTGAGGAGCGATCGGAGCTGCCCCGGCTTCAGGCGCGCATCATCCAGCACGCGGCGCGGCGCGCGAAGCTGATGCCGGATTTCGTTCCGCTCCATTACCCGAAACAGCGCGGCGATATTGTCTGGCTTCGGGATGTAGTCGACTGCCGACGTGGGGAACTCTCGCCGAAGCGTGGTCAGTATGAGCTGCAGGTCGTCGGGTTGGATATCAGGCTCTGGCGCGTTCATGGCTAGGCCTCCGTCCGCTTGAGCGCCGCGAGCTGGGCCAGCGGCGCCAGGCGTTAGTCTCCCTCCACCTGGATTTCGGGCACAACGTCCGGGCGTCGACGGCGGCGATCATGAGAAGCCTTCCGAAGCGTTCACCTGGTCGACCAGTTGTCCGATGAGCCTCCGGCACGCCAACAGATCCGCACGGTCCGCGCACGCGAACACAAGCACGGTGCCCTCCACGTGCAGTGTGAGGGCTGGCGCACCCGGGGTCGCGGCAACGAGTTGGCGCAGTCGTGCGATCCACGTTTGGTCCGGGTGCTCGGAGAGCGTGAGGCGCATGTTCTCGGTGTCCGGAACGCGCGTCGCGTCCTGGGGACGAGTCGCGTCGCCCACGATCCGAATCTGTTGCATCGCTACCACCTTCCTGTTTCCAGCCGCCGCGCTGCCGTGGTCGACCTTGGTTCACTTCACCAGGAGGATCGGACACGGACAGCCGATCCCGACCTTGTAGCTGATGGTGCCAAAGCCTCGGCCAGAACGTCTCGGCATCACACGGTGGGAGCCCATTACAATCAGGGCCACCTTCCGGGCCACCGCCGCCCTGATGATCTCGCGGGCAGGCTCCCCGATGACCACGAGAGTTCGGACAGGCACCTCGGCGTCGACGAATCGCTTGGCGGCTCGTATGAGTGTGCGCTGCGAGCGCTGCTCTAGTGTCTTATAGAAGTTCCGTAGTTCCCGCGTCGACTCCCCTGCGATAGCTTGAATGACGTGCAACAACGTCACCCGACTCCGTTTGATCCGTGCGAGTCCGACCGCGACGCGCAATGTGCGTTCATTCCGATCGGTGAGATCGATCGGAACCAAAATGTGTTTGAACATACGGTGACTCCTCGGCACTCAGCTCCGTCTGACGACGGGTGAGTCTCTTCGGCTCGATGTTTCCGTCCTACTCCAGCAGCGCCGTCACCGGCACGCCGAGGGCCTTGGCAAGCGCGTTAATCGTGCTAAGCGAGGGGTCTTGGCGGCCCGCCTCTAGGAAACAGAACAGCCACCGAGCCCCTCAACGGTGCTATAGAAGCGGTGTCTAGACGCTTCGTCGCCCAAACGCCAGGAGGCTCGATGGCTACAGACTGTATAGCGCAGGTGACCTTCGAGTGCCAAGGGCTGTCGCAGCCCATCGTCGCGCCGTTCGACCAGGCCCACGCGAGTTCGGATGGCGGGGCCGTGCTGCTCAAGGCCCTCGACGACCGCCTCGGACTGACGCGGCGGCTGGCGGCCAGCCTGACCGACCGGCGGCAGTCCGGCAAGGTCCAGCACGCGCTGGTCGAGTTGGTGCAGCAGCGCGTCTTCGGCATCGCCTGCGGCTACGCCGACTGCAACGACAGCGCGCGGCTGGTCGAGGACCCCATCCACAAGCTCTTGCTCGAGCGCGATCCGCTCAGCGGGCCGGCCTTGGCCTCCCAGCCGACGCTCTCCCGCTTCGAGAACGCCGTGGGCCCGCACGAGCTGTACCTGGCGAGCGTCGCGCTGGCCGACCTGGTCATCGAGCACCATCGGACGCGACTCCAGGGTCGGGCCCGACGGATCACGATCGACCTCGACCCGACCGACGACCCCACGCACGGGCAGCAAGAGCTGACCTTCTTCAACGGGCACTACGACACCTGGTGCTACCTGCCGCTGGTGGCGACGCTGACGTTCAATGCCGAACCGACCCAGTACCTGGTGGCCGCCGTCCTGCGACCGGGCAACAGCCCCGCCAAGCGGGGGGCGCTCGGGCTGCTGACGCGGCTGCTGCAACGCTTGCGGGCGGCGTTTCCGGGGGTCATCCTCCGCGTCCGACTCGATGGGGGCTTCGCCAGCCCCGAGGTGCTGGACTTCCTCGAAGGCGAGGCGGTCGAATATGTGGTGGCCATGGCCAGCAATGCCCGCCTGGTCAAGCGCGTCCGCCGGCTGATGGGCCGCGCGCGGATGCGGTCCAAGGCCAGTGGCGAGACCGCGGCCCTCTTTGGCGAGACCCGGTATGCGGCCCGGAAGTGGCGTCGCAAACGGCGGATCGTCATGAAGGCCGAGGTCGTGCGGCACCCCGGCCGGGATCCCAAGAACAATCCCCGGTTCGTCATCACCAACCTGGCCGATGCCCCCGAGGCGGTCTATCAGGTTTACCGCGAGCGGGGCGACATGGAGAACCGGCTCAAGGAGTTGCATCACGGACTGGAGCTGGACCGGACGAGTTGCCATCGATTCCTCGCCAACCAATTCCGGATGCTGCTGACCGCGGCGGCGTACATCCTGTTCCAAACCCTGCAGGCCCACGCCCAAGGCACGGCGTGCGCCGACGCCCAGGTCAGCACGCTGCGCGAGCGGCTGCTCAAGCTCGCGACCTGGGTCGAGCGCTCGGTGCGACGGATCGTGCTGCATCTGCCCACCGCCTATCCCTGGCTTCCCACCTGGCGGCAGATCGCCGTCGCGGTCGGCGCGGCTCCCGCGTAGTCGCCGCGCCGCCGCCGCTCGTGCGCTCCCCCGGGAGACGTGTCTCCCCGCGATCCATAGGCGCGTGATGTAGACGCGGGTGAGCCGAGCCCGCTTCCCCAGAATCGCCTGACTCATCGCCTTTCCCGTTCGTAGTTGGCGAATTCGCGTACCCATCTGCCTCGGAGTAGGGCTCATGTATACGATAGTATACAATCACGTCAACTCTCCTCGCCTGGATGTCCGTGCCTCCGCCTGCCTCCGTGTCCTGTTCGTTCATCGTCCTCGAACTGAACGGTCAGCAGTGCCTACTGCCAGGATGCGGCCAACCAGCCCTCCGTCGGCATATCCAGGCGGGGTGAATCCGGGCGATCTTCCCGCAGGCACGTCGTCAAGCCGGTCGATCCGAAGCACCTCGTGCAGCTCATTGCGGCTTTGTTGCAGGGCCGCCCGCGCGCACGGTGAAGTAGGCCTCACTCGAGGTCGACAACCCGTCGTGGATCATGGTTCGCAACCGTCGGGCACCGATGGAACTCGCGGTCCAGCTCCGTCCGGCGGTGAGGTCCGCGACATGCAGCGGCCGCGTGCCCCGGCGCCGGAGGGTAGATTCGTAGACGGAAGCGAAGGCTTCGTTGCGCTGCCGCACCGAAATCGAACCCTCGCGAGCCCAGCGATGGTTGCGGAGCCCAATGGCTCGGGTCCTGCCCCAGGATCGAAGCAACGTCTCGAGAGCCGACTCGAATCGGCGCTCGTGCTCGATCTGGCTTCCGTGTCCGCGATCCACGCTCCTCACGCCGCCTGGCGGAAACAGCTCGTGCAGTTGTGGAAGCCCCGGGCCTTCACTTGCGACGACCGCCAGGCCGGCGGCCGCAGCTTCCACGAAAACCATCCCGACGCTCTCACTGGGCGACGGATGGAACAGAACGTGGGCATCCTTCATGAGCGCCAGGACGCGCCGCCGGGGAAGCGACTCGATTGCACGGACGTGCGCGAGGACATTGCGGAAGCCTCCACGCGCCGAGGGCGGAATATGCCCGACATAGGTAAACTCGAAGTCGTATCCGCGCGCGAACAGGCGCTCTACCGCCCTCAGGGCAAGCGCCCCGTCTTTCGCGCGAAATGCGCGCCCGCAGAACAGCACCTTCATACGTCCCTGACGATCCCATTTGCTGCCGATCTCTCCAACCGGCAGGGCGGGGGTCGCGGGATAGATGACGACCGCCTTTGCTATCAATGGTTCGATCCAACGCTCCAACTGAAGCTGTACCAGTAGGCTGCTTGCTGCCCGGGCCGCGGCGAATGTCATGAATATGACGGCGCCGCAACTCTGATGCGTGTACGCCCTCACCAGACACTCCGTCCTGAGTCTCACGTCGCGCGTGAAGGCCTCTGTCCAGGCGCTCTCGAGGGAGCGTCGAAAACCTGCCGAAAGCATGCGGCGACCCGCGTATGCGGGGTAACCGAAGTCGTCGAGCTCCACTACCCAATGCCGTCGCCCAAGCACCGGCCAGCTGACCGAATGCACCAGCTCATTGCCGGCCTCGAAGCGCACGAGTTCGGCCCAGTGGCGGTGTCGCAGGGGAGAAAATCCCTGTCGCCCGCGACCGTGAAGGAACACGTGCTGGGCGTTCCTCGCGACGTAGTCATAGCCGGATGGTGGACTCGCACGCAGGCTCCCGTGGATGCCCGGGTGGAGGTCTATCCCCGAGCCGAGAAGGATGCCACGCCTCAAGACATCGTCACGCCGCCTGCGGCGCACGTTCATTGGAGAGCGAACGGAGACGCCGTGGCGTGTAGCCGTTCGACTCGACGAACGCCTCGATGTATCGCAGCACCTCGTATGCAATGTGACAGCGCTCGGGGTGGGGGCCAGGATAGGCGCTCTCGAACAGGGGAAGCGAGTTGCACGCTCCCCGGAACTGGCATCGGCCGCAGTGTCGGGCGTAGAGGGCATGGTCCCGGACGAGGGAGGCGGCATAGGCCTCCGAGCTCAGGACGTCCGCGAGCGAGTCTCGCAGCACATTTCCGAGAGAGAAGCGCGGCTGATAGGCCTCCGGCACTTGATACAGCTCGCCGTCGGTGTTCACGAGCAACGCCCATTCGCCCGTCTGGCGATCGTAGCGACCTTGGCTTTGACCGATCATCTTCAGGTACACGGTCCGGACGTAGCTATTGAGCGGCGACACCGAAACGCGATCCGGGCGCAGGGCCCAGTGGGTGAAGAGCCGGCACAGGGCATCGATCATCTGCTGTGCTGTCACCGCGAAAGACGCGCCTGGCGTGTTGAGGGGCGCCTGGAACAGCGGAAGGACCCGGACGTTGATGCCGATGGATTCGTAGAAGTCGTACGCCACGGTGATATTAGGACAGGTATGAGCCGCGAGGACGAGGATGGCGCCGAACGCGATCCCCCGGCGGCGCAGCCGGTCCATGTTCTGAACCACGCGGTCTTCCGTCTCCTTGCCTCCGGCCGTCAATCGAACGCCGCCAACGACGTCCATGGAGACGCCGAGCTGGAATCCTTCGCGCTGGAAGAGGTCGAGCGTGTCCTCCGGGAGCGTGTAGAGGTTGGTCTGCACCGTGTTGAAGAACTCTCCGCGCGCGAGCGCCTCGTCGCCCAAAAGCCGATGTTGCAGATCGACGACGCGCTCGTAGTAGGAGAGCGGCAGGAGCATGGGCTCACCCCCATGCCAGACAATGCAACTCTGAAAGGGGGCCTGCAGCTCCGCCGCGCGCTTCTGGTGGTACTCACGGATCATGACCAGGAGGCGTTCCCAGCCCTCGAGAGAAAGCCGCGCACGGTTGCCCAGCTCGTTCCACTCGTAGCAGTAAAGGCAGCGCAGATTACAGAGCTTGGACGCCTTCACTACCCAATGAACGAGCTGCGCTGCGGGCGCCGGATACCGCAACGGCTCGCTTATTCCTTCCACTTGCCGAGCGCCTTCTTGGTCAGCGCATAGGTGAGGGTGATAGTCCGGGCTTTGCCAGGACGCCGCCTGAGGCGCAATCGTACTATCGGCCCGGCACGCGCGACTTTCGGGGGGACGGCTTGGCCCCACACGGCCTGGATCCAGGGCTCTCCTCGTCGTTTCCTGGGTGAAGGTCGTTTAAGTGACTTGCGGGACCCGGAGGATCGTTTGCCTGCCATCTATACCTCCTTGACCGGTTCGAGAAAAAAGTCGCCGGTGCTCGCATGGAGTGGACGCGGAGCGGGCAACACACGCGCTCGAAGCGTTCCCGCGGACGCAATAGCGAAATCCGGGCGTCCTGCGGGACATCCTGCAGCACGAGCCGTCGGGACGCTGGAGTGCTCGGCGGCAGGAAACGCGCGACCACGGGTCGTGCCGGACTCACCAGGCCGGATTGGACCTACCCGTATAGACCGATCAAACGTGGATGCAGCGAGCGCATGCGGTCGAGCTGCTGCTCCTGTGTCACACGAGCAGTGATCAAAACCTCGATCGGATCGCTCTTTCCTGCCATAGGTCTCCTCGAGCGGCCCACCTTAGCGAAGCGTCCGACGACCTCGTTCCGCTTGTACCGTGGGGGACGAAGACCTGTCAAGAGGTCAAGTGGGCGAGGATCGACCATAGCGTCACCCGGCGGGCTGGATTATCGTGGGGTGAGTAGCGCCGACGTTCGGAACACGAGGAGGTTCCCCATGAGTCTATTTGGCAGCATCCTCCAGAAGCTCGGTTTGAGGAAGGCTGAGGCCGCTCCGCCTGCCGGCCCGCAGGCCCCCGCGACTCCACCGCCGGGCGCGACGCAGCCGACCTCGTCCGCTCCCGCCGCGCCCCCTCGCCCGGCCGCGGTCTCGGTCGTGGACGTCGTGGCCAAGCTCGAGGGGCTCGCCGCCAAGAGCCCGCAGAAGCTCAATTGGAAGGTCTCGATCGTGGATCTGCTCAAGCTTCTCGACATCAACAGCAGCTATGACGCGCGCAAGGAGCTGGCGACCGAGCTCGGGTGTCCCGCCGAGCTGATGGGCGACTCGGCCAAGATGAACATGTGGCTGCACAAGACCGTGCTGAACAAGATCGCGGAAAACGGAGGCAACATCCCCAAGGAATTGCTGGACTGACCGATGTAGCGTCCGGACGGGAGGCGTCGGTGAAATGACACGCCGCGCCAAGGAGACTGACACCCTTTATTCGGGGTTCCGGGGGACCCTGGCCGTCTGAAGAGCCCGTAGGACTCGCGTGCCTGGCCATGCCCGACATGACGCGAACACGTGACACGAGTGGCGCAAATTGGCAGCGATCGAGCGGCCCCGGAGGTCGATCGCCCGAGGGGGCTTGCTAGGGCCTCGTTAGACAGCAGGTTCCGAACCGCTCCCACCCCGGCGTTGCTCTTGCATGTGTGCCGAACCGGAGGTGAGTGAACCTGCATTTGGTGACTGGACCCCGGCTCGATTTCGGCAAGACAGGCGCGCTGCTGACGGGACGAGAAGGCGTCACGCTCCTCTTGGCGGCGATGGCTGTCTTTCTTGCCGCAGGGTCAGCTGCGCACGCCAAATCCGATCTGCCCGACGTCGACATCATACTCGTCGCGGAGATTCACGACACAACCGGTTGGCTCAGAATGCACCAGGAAGTACTGCGCGCCCCCCTAGGATCGCTCCAGAGCCTCGGCGTCATCCTGCCCGCTCGAATCGACGGCAACCGCGCTATCACGGTCCACAATCCGAAGTTCGCCACTCAGATCATCACTGTGGCTGGGCCTCAGGTCGTGAAGCTCTCCGTCTCGGGGAAGGTTACAGGCGACGAGGCGTTGCAGGAGCTCACTTCCCTGGAGCGCGCAGCCCTGGACATTCAGTCGGGGAACGTCCAGAACCGACTCACGCTCATCTACGGCCTGTCGGAGATCATCGGCAACCTCCTCGAGATGTACCTCAGCCGACCCTGACCCTTCTCACGAAAAATCGACGTCTCCCCGATTCCCTGTGGCGTCCGGCAGAGCCCTACATGGTGTCCCCGACGGGAACTGCCCCCCTTAGGTTGCTCGTACCCATCCGCGTCCGGGTACGGGCGGCCTGATGGCAGAACATGCGCCCCTCTCCCCCAAACCCAAAGGTTACCTAAGCCCAGATGATCGAATTGGTCTATATATTCTGATTCGCCAGTTCGGGCCCGGCCCGCCGCCGGGCTCGACAGGCGACAGTGCCGTTTCGACGACCGCCTCGAGTCGGTCGCCGGGATTTCAGGCGGTTTGTCGGAGGCCTATTGGTCTCGCGAGCATTCGGCTGAGATCCGCGCAGCGGTGCGGTGAACACCGCTGCCCACACATGAGGCCATGCTAGACCTCGCGGGCTAGGCGTCGTGGCCCGCGCTCAGGCCTCCCCGCTCCCCTCTCCGGCGTCTCCGTCTCGAGGCTCCGTCCAAGTTGGTGGCGTGCGGCCCCACGACGTGGTCATCGACCGAGAAGAAGTCGTAGCAGAGCTGTTCGGCCCGCGCGACCGTGCCCGGACAATGCCCGGATTGGCCAGGTACCGGCAGCTGGAAATCCAGACGCCGAAGTTCATGGGGCGATGAACCGCCGCCCGGCGTCCGTGAGCGTCGCCGTGCGCGTGGCCTCGTCGTAGACGACCAGATCCTCGGCCACGAAGCTCTCCATCATCTTGGAAAACCCTTGGTGCGCGACCAGGAACTTGCCTGAACTGTACTCGTGCAAGTCGTGCAGAGTGGCGGCCGAGCCCTCCTGGGCCGCCAGCCAGGTGAGCACCCCCTTGCGCGCCCTGTCGAAGTACGCCCGCTGCCGCTCCTCGGACACCGGCTCCGTCATGGTCTCGCGCTCCTTCCGTGTCGACTATACCGCGGACGCGATCATCTCAGCGCCGTAGGACCGCATCTGGCGTTCGAACCCGAGCCGCGGTAGGGTCTGGGCGGCGTACCCCTCGGAATGGCCGCCGCGTCTTACTGGTCTCAGACGACGGAAGGATCCACTATGCTCGCCCGGCTCATGGCCCCGACCTTCCTCGCCCTGGCCCTCCTCGCCGCACCGCTCACCGCCGAGACCCAGGCGGCGGGGAAGGTCCCGCGGATCGGTTATCTTTCGACCGGCTCGGCCACCTGGAACCCCTTCGCCGAGGCGTTCCGGCAAGGGTTACGGGAAGCCGGGTGGATCGAAGGCCAGAACATTGCCATCGAGTATCGTTACGCGGAGAATCGATTCGATCGATTGCTCGATCTCGCGGCGGAGCTGACCCGGCTCAAAGTGGACGTCATCGTGGCCTCGAACCCGGCCAATCCGGCCCAGAGCCTCGCGATCACGGATCTGAAGGTCGGGGCGCGGTCGCCAGGAGTGCAGCTTCAGCTCCTGGAGGCGCGCGGACCAAACGAGTTCGACGGCGCCTTCGCGGCGATGGCGAAGGAGCGCGTGGGGGCTCTTCTCCTCCTGGCAGACTCGACACTGGTTGTCCACCGCACGCGGCTCGCAGATCTCGCGGCAAGGGACCGGCTGCCCGCCGTATACGGTGTGAGGGAGCATGTGGATGCCGGCGGCCTTATGGGTGCCCGGCCGGCGGACCTTCCTGTGGAGCAACCCACGACATTCGAGCTGGTCGTCAACCTCGAGACCGCCAAGGACCTCGGCCTCACGATCCCGCCCTCGCTGCTCGCGCGGGCGGATGAGGTCATTCGGTAGATGGACCGGCGGGCATTGCTGACGGGCTCCCTCGGTCTCCTCGCGGCCCCCCGCACCGCCCAAGCCCAGCAGGCGACCAAGGTCGCTCGAATAGGCGTCCTGGCGCAAAACCGGACCGCCAGTGGCGACCTGCTGGAGACCTTCTTCGTCCCAGGGCTGCGTGACCTCGGCTACGTCGAGGGCCGCAACCTCGTGATCGAATACCGAGATGCCGAAGGGAAGCATGAGCGGCTCCGGGCTCTTGCGGCCGAGCTGGTGGCGCTCAAGGTTGATGTCATCGTGGCCCCGGCGACGGTCGCCGCCCTGGCCGCCAGGCAGGCGACCAGTACCCTCCCCATCGTCTTCGCTGGAGTGGTCGATCCGGTGTCGGACGGGCTCGTCGCCAGCCTGGCGCGGCCGGGCGGCAATGTCACGGGCTTGTCCAACCTCGCCGTGGGGTTGCCCGGCAAGTGGCTGGAACAGCTCACGCAGACCATTCCGGGGGTCAGCCGGGTCGCTCTCCTCTGGCATCCGGGTGGCTCCGGGGAACGCACGGAACAGGACATGCTGAAGGAAGCAGACGCCGCGGCGCGGGCGCTGGGGGTACGCCTGCAGGTCGTCCAGGCGCGCGGTCCCAGCGAGCTCGACCGGGCCTTCTCGGACATGACCAGGGCACGCGCAGGCGCTCTGACTGTGATGGGAAGCCCCCTGTTCGTCAACGAGCGAAGACGCATCGCGGACCTGGCGGCCAAGAACCGGCTGCCGGCCGTGTACTCAGGACGGGTGTATGTCGATGCCGGGGGCCTGATGTCCTATGGAACGAACCTCGCGGATCTGCTTCGGCGCGCCGCGACCTACGTGGACAAGATCCTCAAAGGCGCCAAGCCGGCAGACCTGCCTGTCGAGCAGCCCACGAAGTTCGAGCTCGTTATCAACTTGAACGCCGCCAAAGCGCTCGGTCTGACGATCCCGCCCTCGGTGCTCGCACGCGCTGACGAGGTGATCCATATGAGAACGGTCGGTGGAGTCAAGCGACGTTCGGCTAATCGCTCCTTTCGTCGAGCGTGTGGAGTTCGCGTGACGTCCCAGCCGGCAAACGTCCACCAGCCATCCATTCGCGCACGCAGCGCATGATGTCGTGTTCGATCGTCGACGACAGGCGGTCGTCGAGGAGGGGCGGCCCAATCAATAGGCGGTCATGGAAGACCATGAATCACCCCGAGCACGCCCGCACTGGAACGAGTGCCGTGGGACGATGGATGCAGTGCATCCGCAACCTCCTTACGCCGTGGCGAGGGCGGAAGTTCGACGGCCGCGTCGGCGGAACTCGTCATAGTCGATCTGGTCGCGCAGCATGATGAACAGCCGCACCAGGAGCTTCCGGGCGACGGCGACCTTCGCTTTGGGGCGCCCGCGCCGATGCACAAGGGTGAAGTAGGTCCGCTTGAGGTCGACATCCAGGCGAGCGGCATGCGACGCAGCCTGACCGAGGGCGAAGCGAAGGAGCGTGCTGCCCTGTTTGGTGATGTGGCCGAGATGATACTTATCCGCGGAGGCATTGACGGCGGGGGCCAGGCCGACGTAGCTGACGACATGCTTGCTGTCGTGAAAGCGGGCCACGGGTCCCAGCACGACGATGGTGGCCAGTGCCGTCAGAGCCCCGACGCCGGGGTGGGTGATCAGTCGCGGGGCATCGGGGTGGGCCAAGGCGGCCGCGGTAATCGCGTCGTCGAGCTCACGGATCTGCGTGTTGAGGCCCGCGAGCAACTCGAGGCTTTGATCTCGACGCCGTGCCGTGTGCGGGGGGAGCGCGAGGGCGTGCAGCTGTGCCAGGCCCGCGCGGCGGAGGAGCTTGGAGCCACGCACGAGTCGGTAGTTCAGGGCGATGGCGTGGAGGCCATTTTTCACCATGGTGCGGATCCGGACGAGGCGCATGCGGTGCGTGAGAAGCGCCCGCAGATCGCGGGTGGCGGGATCCGGCACCCAGATCGTGGGGAAGCGATCGTGGCGCAGCAGGTCGAGGATGTGCAGGGCGTCGCGCCGATCGGTCTTCGTCTTGCGCACGACCATGGCGCGAATCTTCGCGGCATCGCCGACGAGCAGCGCGTGGCCGAGACGCTGCATGAGGGTGTGAAACCAAACCGAGTACCCCGTGCTCTCAATCCCGACCGTCACCGGCCGAGGCAACGCGGCATAGAATGCTTCGACCACACTGCCGTCGTGGCCGAGCTGGTGCTCACTCACCTCTCCCGTGCGGGTATCCAGCACCGCCACCTGCTGCGCGCGCGTATGCAGGTCGCATCCCACGAATGTCATGGCGTCGGCCTCCTTTCGGAGAGCGCTGTCGCCCATGGCGAGCATAGCAACAGCGCGAGACCGTTCTCATGACATCATAGTGGATCGGCGAGCCTTCATCACCACGATCGGCCTCGGTGTTCTCGCCAAGCCCATCGCGGCACGTGCGCAGCAACCGACGAAAATGGCTCGTATCGGCTTCTTGGTGACGGCGTCAATCGGGTCACCCGAGTTTCGGGCGACAGTCGATCCCTTCCGGCGAGGCCTACGCAACTTGGGCTATGTCGAGGGTCGCGATCTGATCATCGAGTATAGATCGGCGGATGGCAACCAGGCGCGATTCCCAAGCCTGGCCAGTGATCTCGTTCGGCTCAATGTCGACCTGATCCTAGCCGGGTCTACGCCGCATGCGCGAGCCGCGCAGCGAGCGACGCGTACGATCCCAATCGTCGTGGCAGTCATGGGTGATCCCGTCGCCGACGGACTCGTGGCCAGCCTCGCGCGACCGGACGGGAACATCACCGGGTTGACAAATCTCGGCCCGGAGCTCACGGCCAAGCGCCTGGACCTGCTCAAGGTCACGCTTCCAGGCCTGACTCGGGTCGCCGTCCTCTGGCACCCCGGCGCTTTGAGCGAGGCCACGACCAGCACCATGCTGAATGCAGCGGCGGCTGCGGCCCGGACGTTGCGAATGGAGGCTCCACGCGTATCAGTGGACGGCGCGGATCAACTCGACAGCGCCTTCTCCGCAGTGACGAGGGAGCATCCCGGGGGCCCTGCTCATTTTCCAGAGTTCGATGTTCTTCACCGAGCGAAGACGCATCGTCAACTTCGTCGTGAAGCACCAACTGCCGACGATGTTCAACGCCAGGGAGTATGCGGAACTCGGCGGGCTCATGGCTTACGGAGCTAACATCGCCGACCTGTTTCGACGCAGCGCGACCTACGTGGACAGAATCCTCAAAGGCGCGAATCCCGCCGATCTCCCCATCGAGCAGCCGACGACGTTCGAGCTGGTCATCAACCTCAAGGCCGCCAAGGCGCTCGGCCTCACGATCCCGCCCGCGGTGCTCGCGCGCGCTGACGAGGTGATCGAGTAATGGACCGGCGGGTGTCCACCGCGGGCGCCCTCGCCCTCCTCACCGCGCCGTGCGCATCGAGGCGCAGTCGGCCCCGAAAGCCTATCGGATAGGTCTTCTCGGAGGTCCTCGCCGACCAGCCCGCGAGTCCTGGCACGTCTGGGCGGGATTCTTCCAGGGGCTACAAGAGCTCGGATATGTCGAGGGCCAGAACGTCGTCACCGAGGGCCAGTGGTGGAGGCGTGACGGGAGGAACGGACGCCGAGTGAGGCAACTACCCGTTGGGCGGTATGCCCAGCAGCATTCGAAGCTGCGACAACCGGAGAGCCTGGCTAGACGCGCTCCGGCCCGGCGCCTTGCGGCGCCGGGCCGGAAACGCGAATCACTGCTCGGTCAGGCCTTCTTGACGTTCGCGGCCTGGAGGCCCTTCGGGCCTTTCGTGACCTCGAACTCGACGCGGTCACCCTCGGCCAGGCTGCGGAAGCCGCTGCCCTGGACCGCCGAATAGTGGACGAACACGTCCTGTCCGTCCTCCTGGGTAATGAACCCGTACCCCTTCGCGTCGTTGAACCACTTCACTAGTCCCTGCGGCATGCTCCGTACTCCTCTTTGCTAGGTTCCCGCCGATGCGGCGGTGCTTCCCCCACATCGGGGGACAAACAAAAACGCCGCCTGAACCCGGGTTCACGCGGCGTTGTCTTCACGTCTCGACTGCCCTGACCATTGAACCACCAAGCCGCTTCCAGTATACATGGCCAGACAGGGAAACGCATACTTCCTGGCGCCCTTCCTGGCACCTCCATCACCTTTCCCGTTGCATGCCATCGGCAATTCCGGTGCTCAGGGGGCATTACCGCACCGCCGGACAGTCCGACTCTACGACTTGGCGGCCTGGGCTCACGGCGGAAACCGCGGGGCCGTGGTGGATCCTGGTACCGGCTCGACTGTCTACACCCACCGGCAGACCAGGGAACGCGTGGGAATCGATGAGGTGGTTCATTTGCCGCAGCCAACCGCGGGCACGACTTCGGGCCGGCGAGCGTGGTGAGGTGCTGTGCTGGGGCCTTCTACCCGACGGCCGGCCCCCGCCACCGAGTCTGGATACAGTGGGCGTCGGAAGCGCGATCCTGGAGCGTGCAAGGCCGGGCCGCATGAGTAAGCCTGGTAGACACCGCCTGCCCGGCCCAGAGCCGTGAAGCTGGCCCACTGTCTCGACGGGTTGCCCGCGGGCGATCTCCCGGCCATCGCCGCGGAGGCCGAGCGCCGTGGGTTCCGGACGGTCCTCGCCGCCGAGACCACGGGAGCGGAGCCCTTCGTGGCGTGCGCCGCGATGGCTGCGGCTACCCGCTCGATCCTGGTCGGCACGGGGGGTCGCCGGCATCCACGGGCGTAGCGCGGCCTCGATCACCTTGGCCGCCGCCTCGCTCGCGATCCTGTCCGGAGTCCGGTTCGTCCTGGGGCTCGGGCTCCAATCGAAGAGACTCGTCGAAGGATTCCACGGGACGACTGCGGCGGGCTCGGGGCCATGCGGGAGACGATCCAAGTCGTCCGGCGGCTGCTCGCGGGAGATTCCGTGACCTTCGATGGCCCCGTCATGTCGGAATTGCGGCTCACGCAACCGGGCGGAATTGAGCTAGGATTGGCCGGCAACTCCTCGTTCGAACGACCCGGTCTCCGGAGGGAGGGACTATGGGCCTCATCGTGACCGCGATTATCGGGGGCGTGATCGGATGGCTGGCCAGCCTCGTCATGAAGACCGGCGCCCAGATGGGCGTCATCGCCAACATCGTCGTCGGGATCATCGGCGCCGCGCTCGGCTTCTGGCTGGCGGGAGCGCTCGGGATCGTGGCGGTGGGTTCCAGGGGCGCCTGGATCATCAGCATCCTCGGCGCCGTGGTGCTGATCGCCATTCTCAAGGCGTTGAACATCTACCAGTAGCCCCCGTCGTCGCGCGATCCCATGGGCACCACGCCGCCGGCCCCGGTCGCCGAGGACTTCGGCGTGCTGATCGTCGGCGCCGGAATCTCCGGCGTCGGCGCCGCCTATCATCTGACGCAGCAGTGTCCGGGCACGAGCTTCGTCGTGCTCGAGGCCCAGCCCACTTTCGGCGGAACGTGGATCACCCACCGCTTCCCCGGGATCCGCTCGGACAGCGACCTCTACACCTTCGGCTACCGCTTCAAGCCCTGGACCGGCGCGCCCATCGCCACGGCCGCGGAGATCCTGAAGTACATGGGCGAGGTCATCGACGAGAACGACCTCGGCCGCCACATCCGCTACGGGCACCGTATCAACCGGGCAAGCTGGTCCAGTGCCGACAACCGCTGGACCATCGAGGCCACGCGCACGGACACCGGCGAGACGCGACGCTTCACCGCCGGCTTCCTCCTCATGTGCCAGGGTTACTACCGCCACGCGGAGGGCTACACGCCCGAGTGGGAGGGTATGGGCGACTTCTCCGGCCGCATCGTCCACCCGCAGACCTGGCCGGAGGACCTCGACTACCGTGGCAAGCGGGTCGTCGTCATCGGCTCCGGCGCCACCGCGGCGACGCTGATCCCGGCGATGGCGGACGACTGCGCGCACGTCACGATGCTGCAGCGCTCGCCCACGTACTTTCGCATCGGCCGTAACGCCATCGAGATCGCAGACGAGCTGCGCCGGCTGCAGGTGGACCCGGCGTGGATCCACGAGATCGTGCGCCGCAAGATCCTCTACGAACAGGCCGTCTTCACCCGGCGCTGCCTCAGCGAGCCCGAGGCGGTGAAAGAGGAGCTGCTCGCCGCCATCCGGAGCCACGTCGGCCCCGACTACGACATCGAGCAGCACTTCTCGCCGCGCTACCGGCCCTGGCAGCAGCGCCTGGCCTTCGTCCCCGACGGCGACATGTTCAACGCCATCGCCGAGGGTAAGGTCTCGGTCGTGACCGACGAGATCGAGCGCTTCATCGACACGGGGATACTCTTGAAGTCGGGCACGCTGCTCGAGGCCGATATCGTTCTCACCGCCACCGGCTTCAACCTGTGCGTCCTCGGCGACATCGCCTTGACCATCGACGGGGCACCGCTCGCCTTCTCCGACACCGTCACCTACCGGGGAATGATGTTCACCGGCGTGCCCAACCTCGCCTGGGTCTTCGGCTACTTCCGCGCGAGCTGGACGCTGCGGGCCGACCTCGTCGCCGACTTCGTCTGCCGGCTGCTCAACCACATGAAGGCCCGGGGCGCGCGCCGGGTGGTCCCCGCGCTGCGCCCCGAGGATCGCGACATGCCGCTGCTGCCGTGGATCGACCCGGACAACTTCAATCCCGGCTATATGATGCGGAGCATGCACCTCCTGCCCCGCCGCGGCGACAAGCCCGAATGGGCGCATACTCAGGACTACTGGGCTGAGAAGGACGCATTCCCGGCCATCGACCTCGACGACCCCGCGTTCGTCTACGGCTGATTGCCCTCGCGTCACTGACGCTCCCGTCGGTCCTAAGCAGAGGGTCAGGCTTCACAATTCAGAACGCCTCGTCCCGTGAGGAGAGCTCTACGGTGCGTCAGACCGTTGCTCTCGCCATTTGCTCGTTCCGCCACACACTCAGACCATCACGGCGATCGCCGACATAGCGCCGAGTCGCCGCCTCGGGCGACAAGTGAGCGACGCGCGAGAAGCCCATCGCTCTGAGCCGTGCCACGAGTTCGTCCGGAAGAAACGCCGTCAGCCAGGGCTCGCCCATCTCGGCGGAGCGAGCCGCAAACGCGGCGACCAGCGCCGCCTCGTCCGGCGGCCGAGCAGACGCTGGCAGCACGAAGCTGAGAACGATTTCGCTCGATGCGGGCATGGACAGCACGAACCTCAGCGTCAGCTCCAGGGAGGCCTCTGTGAGGTACTGGCTGACGCCCAGGAGTGCGAAGAACGTGGGGCCGGCGAAGTCGAGACCGGCGGCTGACAGGCCTTCGGCCAGGGTCACGCTCTCGAAGTCGACCGGGACCAGGCGTACGTTGTCAGGAATCGCTATACCCGCCGCGGCCAGCCGTCGACGTTTCCATTGCTGGCTCGCGGGATGGTCGACCTCGAAGACGCGCAGTGGCCGGGCCCAGAGCGGCTGGCGATATGCAAAGGTGTCCAGGCCGGCGCCCAGGATCACGTACTGCCGGACGCCATTGCTGAGCGACTCCGCCAAACAGTCTTCTGCGTACCGGCTGCGCACGACGAATAGCGATCTGAACCGAGCTCGGAGCGGACGGGGAACGCGCTCAAAGCGTGCCAAGGCTCCCTTGTAGAAGTCGCCGTCCGGCTCGATCAACCTCGGCGCGATGGGATCGACCAGGATCTTCGGGTCGTCGTCAACGGATTGATGTAGTGCGCGCATGATCGCGGCAGCCTCGGCCGTCGCACTCCAACGCTGTTCGTGCATCGAACGCCCGCAGTTCAGAATCGGAGGAGCGGCTGGAACCGCTGCAAGCCCAGGATCATCCGGCCGGCCTCCTCCCCGTTTGCAGGCGCCCGAGCTCCGCCCGCCCGTCAGGACGCACTTGCGAAACCGGTCGCCACAGAGTTCGGCCAAGGTGTCCCTGCCGCGACCTAAACGCCCGATCCAGCGGCAGGGTGAAGCGGATCATGGTCGCCGGTCCGGGCTCTCTCTCTCCACGATCCGGACGCCGTGAAGGATCAGGATCTGCTGCGCAATCGCGAGACCGAGGTCTGTCCCGCGCCAAACCACATGCGCCAGAGCCTCGAGCGCGATGCGGTGCCTTTGTCGGCGACCGAGACCACGCCTCACCCGCTTCCGTAGCCCCGGCGCGCCACTGGCCCAGGACGCGGATGCGACCCGCTGTCTCCGATCCGTCCGTCCCGGCTACTTGTCCAGCCAGACGTTGTAGAAGCGGTAGAAGGTCATGCTTTCGTTGAACCCCTTGACGGATGTCTGCATGGCGCGGAACCCGAAGATGTCGCCGTAGCGGATGGCCGGGACATACTCGTAGAAGCGCTTCTGGACCTCGTCCCACTGCGCCTTCCGCTTGGTGGCGTCCGGCTCCTTGCGAATCACGTCCATGCGTTTCTGGATTTCCTCGTCGCAGGTCCAGCCCGGCCAGTCGCAGCGGAGGTACGGATGCTGGGTCGGGTCGGGGACGAAGGACATGCCGGTGGTGAAGATGTCGTACATCTGCGGGTTGTTCCGGCGCTGGACGAGCGTGGCCCAGTCGACCACCTGGAGATCGACGTTCACGCCCAGCTCCTCCAGCTGCTGCTTGGTGACGAGGGCATAGTTGTACATCCAGGCGTATTCCTTGGTGGTCAGAAACCGGATGGGCTCGCCCTTGTAACCTGCTTCCTGCAAGAGCTTCCGGGCCTTTTCCTTGTTGTGCTGGTTGTAGCTCTGCTGGCCGACCGTCGAGTGCCAGGCCTTCTGCTCCTGGAAGGAAAGCCCGGGGTCGAGGCGGTAGAAGAGCGGGTTCCCGACGGCGCCCTTCATCACCGGCTCGACGTCGATGGCCGCCTGGATAGCCTGGCGCAGCTTCTGGTTGGTCATCAGGCCTTCCTTCTTGTTGAAGACGCCGATGGCCCAGGAAAACGGCCGCACCACGATGGGCTTGAGCCTTGCATTCGCCTTGACCCGGTCGAACGCGTCGGGCTGGAGATCGTCGGCGAAGTCGACGTCGCCCGATTCGAGGGCGGCGACGCGCGTGGCGACGTCCGGCGTCGGGATCCAGCGGATCTCGTCGAGGTAGGCGATCTTTCGCCCGCCCCAGCCGTTGGGCGCCTCCGGGCGGGGCTTGTAGTCGTCGAAGCGGACCATCCGGATGTGGCTGTCCGGCTTCCACTCTACGAACTTGTAGGGACCCGTCCCGATGAACTCGGTGACCTTGTTGGGCGTGGGGTACTTCTCGGCGATCTCCTTCGGGTAGATGGCGCCGAAGTTGTTGGCGTTGGCCAGTGAGATCAGGACGACTCCCGACTTCTCCTTGAGGCGGAGCTCGATCGCGTACTTCCCGGCCGGCCGGACATCCTCCACCGACGCCCACAGGGCCTTGGCCTGGACGGCGTAACCACCCCACCGGTTGAGCGACGCGACGACGTCGTCGCTCGTCATCTCCTTCCCGTTGTGGAACTTGATTCCCTGGCGCAGCTTGATCGTGTAGACGAGGCCGTCCGCGCTCACCTGCGGCAGGGCCTCGGCCAGGTCGGGGATCGGCTGGTAGCTCTGATCAAGTGTGTAGAGCCCTTCGTAGATGTGCTGGGTGATGACCTCTACGAAGTTGGCGGTCGTCCAGTGGCTGTCGAGGGTCGGCGGGTCGCCCAGGACGGCGACGCGGAGCACGCCGCCCTTCTTGGGCATGCTCTGCGCCCAAGCCGGGTCGAGGCCGCCGGCGAGGGCGATGGTCCCCGCGAGGAGGAAGACCAGGCCGGGGGCCCGCCAACCGCGGCCAGCGGACACCGGCGAGAGGTCCGAGGGGCTCCAGGGCCGTGCGAGTGTCGAGAGCATGGCGTCACCTCGTGAAGGGTGCCGGCGCACCCTCGGTCCGGTCGGGTCCGAGACGGCGGCTCCAGCTCGATATCCAGTGCGGCGGGAGCCATCATAGCGAGTGATGTCGGTCATCACGAGCAGCCGGATGGCCGCTCTTCCCGCGTCGATTCGGACGTCAACGCGAGGGGGACCCCGTGCGGAGTGAAGTCAAACACGTGTGTAGCCACTCTGGACGGTGCGATCGCCCCGACTATAGGGACATGGGAGCGAGACCGTCAAGCAGGCGTATCGCGCCATCTAAGGTGTTACCGAGCGGGGAGGCCCGCGCCATTTGTGATGTGCCCCTGGACGGCCCTCGGGCCGGAGGGCCGCCGCACGACGACCAGGCGCGGCGAGGGGGGAGTCCGTCGCGCGGGGATCCAGGGTCTCGATCGATAGCCAACCCGCACCGCCAAGGCTCGGAGGGTCGGAATCGCCTCCACCCCGCTCCCCGTGGTCTGCTCGCCCCGCGCGAGGCACGCCTGGGTCGCCATCCGCTCCTCAGCCGTCGCCGGCTCAAAGGCGGCTCCAGACACTCCAGGTCCCCCAAACACGACGAGGCGCATGTGGCCGGCGCAGCCCGGCCGACCCTACCGCGCCGCCACCCCGGGTGCCCGATGGCTCCTGGCGGCCGTGCTACGCTCCTCGCACCATGGACCCGCAGCGCCAGTCGATCTCCGAGGCCGGCGCCTACCGGATTGTGGCAATGGTTCTCCGGGATCTCGAGGCGGCCGCGCGCATCCTGGGGAACCGCGAGGCCGTGACGCCCGATCCGGAGCGTGCCCTCCACCTGGAGGCGATCCGCTCGGCGATCGCGGAGCTGCGGACCGTGGTCCCTCCGTGGCCGGCGTCCGACGCGTAGCGTGCTCACCGGCTCTCTTGCGCGGTCCCACTGGCCGTTCTGACGTCACAGCGCGACCCGCTCGAGCCAGGCGGTCCCGTCGAGTAGCATGTGCCGGCTGGTCGGGCTGCTACTGTCCCCGCCATGGACCCGGCCCGCCCGGCCGACTCCGAAGCCCTCGTCCACACGATGCTGTGCGAGATCCTCTTCCCAGGCCGAGCGGCCCTTGGCGATCGTCCAAGAGTCGGAGCCGGATCCCGAGCGCGCCGCCTAGCAGGCTGCGGAAAATCGAGGCGCGAGCATTGAATCAGCGGTTCCCGACGCGAGGTGGCTTGGCTGGATGGGAGGCTGTACTTGGCGCCGCCCGCTCCACCGAACACGGATCTGCAGATCCGGAGTGGTCACGTGCCGGCTTCCGCCCAGGTCAGGTTCCGGATCCGCACCAGGTTGTAAACGGCGGCCGCAAAGGTGAACATCCACCCGACTCGCCGGACACCCCGATGGCGGGTCTTCCGCAGCAGCGCCACCGTTTTGAGCCAGCCGAAGATCTCCTCCACGAGCTTGCGCTTCTGCTGGCTGACCGCGTAGCCCGGATGGCGGGTGGTGCGGCCGTCGATGGCACTGCGGCGGTGCGTGACGTTCTGGGCGACGTGCGGGGTGACGCCCTCCGCGCGGAGCTCGGCGACGAAGTCACGGGCGTCGTAGCCTTTGTCGGCCCCGAGTGTCACACCCCGCCGCAAGCGCCCGGCCATCGCGACCGCCGCCTCACGCTCCGCCGTGCCCGTCGCCACTGTCACGCGCGCACCGACCGCCAGCCCATGCCGGTTCTCCATCAGGACATGCCCGTGGTAGCTGAGCTTGGCTTCCCGCCCCCGGCCTTTGCGCATCAGCCGCGCGTCAGGATCGGTCGTCGAGACATGGGTGGCATTCGAGCGGCGCTCCCCGTGGAAGTCCACCGTGGGGTTGCCGGGATCGTCTGGCGTGGGGTTGACCGTGTCGCGCCGCGTGAAGCTCTTGAGCCCCGCCCAGGCTTCGATCAGCGTCCCGTCGACCGTGAAATGCTCCGGCGAGAGCAACTGCCGGGCTTGCGCTTGCTTCACGACCGCCCCGAAGAAGGCTTGGGCAATGTCCCCGGCCAGCAGCCGCTCCCGGTTCTTCGTGAACACCGTGACATCCCACACGGGGGCATCCAGGCTCAGTCCCACGAACCACCGATAGAGGATGTTGAAGTCCAGCTGCTCCATGAGCTGCCGCTCGCTCCGGATCGAGTACCGCGTCTGGAGCAACAGGGCGCGGAGGAGCTTCTCGGGCGGGCTGGATGGCCGCCCAGTCTTGGCGTACAGCCGCGTGAAGCGGGGCGACAGCGCCCGCAGCACCTCGTCCACCAGCGTCCGGATCGGCGCAAGGGGTGGTCCGCCGCGACCCGCTGCTCCGGCCGGACGTAGCTGAACATGTCATCCGGGGTCGATTCGTCGCCGCGCATGCCCACCTCCTCGTTACTCTTGAGACTGGCATGCCGCATCGATCGATCCTCGGTTTTTCCGCAGCCTGCTTGGCGATTCGGACAGCGCGAGAGTAGTCCGAGACGCTTCTGTAGGGCCCCATCCGCCGACGAGCTTCGGCCGCCGCGCTCTCGCCGCACGCCGGGAGCTAGTAGTCTCGCGCTCGTCGAGTTGTGTCCACTCTTCGACGCCACATTGCTGCCTGGCGCACTCTCCGGTGACAATTTAGAGCATGCCGTGAGGGCCCCTGCGGTCATGCATGGCCACGTCCAGGAGCACATGAAAGCGTCGCGTATTAGACTAGGTGTCGCGTCTTCCATGATGGTCTCGTACCTGAAGCGAACCTGGGTTAATCCCAAGCTCCGTCCCGGCAAGTCCAGGATCCACGGCGATGGCGTTTTTGCCGCGGCGCCGATCGGGGCCGGCGAGCTCCTCATGGATTTCGGCGGTGAACTCGTGACGGCAGACATGCTGGACGATTACCGCGAGCCTTCCGCGTGGGCGGTGAAGGGTGGGCTCTATCTCGCATTGCGCAACACGGACACCGAAGAAAGCTTGGACGAGTATCTCAATCATTCCTGTGACGCGAACACCTGGCTCGGGGGCGAAACGAAGCTGGTTGCGCGGCGAGACATCGCGGCCGGGGAAGAGGTCACGCTTGATCAGGGCACATGGAATTTCGACGAGCCCGAATACGCGGATGACGGCACGACCTGCACGTGCACTGCGGTGAGCTGCCGCGGTGTGCTCACCCAGAACGACTGGCAGCGCACGGATGTGCAGACACGCTATCGTGGACACTTCCATCCGTTGGTGCAGGCGATGATCGACTCGCGCTAGCTAGTCGGCCACCCCGCATTTCGCCGTCGGCACGCGGATCAGCGACTCAGCGTCGCAGAGAACGCGGAAGTCCTACGCACGCTTCTCAGGGCTTCGAGCCTATCTGACCTCGGCGCATAGATTCTGGGCTCAAGCGGACGGCAAGGCGGGACGAAATCCACTTACCTGGGCCGATTGAGGTAGGTAACAGTAGCGTCGACCGGTTCCCAGCTGGTCCGGCTCGGCCAACTTCCGCCAACCAGCTCTTGATCGGTTCTCGGCCTCAGCTCCCGCGCTTCATGAGCTTCTCCCAGAAGCGGATGGCGTCGGCCACCCATCCTTGGGCGCTCGTACCTGTGCCGAGCCCGAAGCCATGGCCGAGATTTCGGAACTTGTGATACTCCACCAGCGTACCGGCCTTGCGAAGGGCCGCGATCCGCCGTTCCATGCTCGCGGCAGGCGCAATGCCATCTTGCTCCCCCACGACCGCAAAGGTCGGAGGCTCGTCGGACGAATAGTCTGAATGAGCCGTGTAGGCCATCACCACGGCGGACGGCTTTGGAACGGAGTCCCTTCCAAACCCTGCAACCCCGTGCGAACCGATTGCGGCCGCCATCCGCGCGCCCGCCGAGCTCCCCCACACCGAATAATCCTTGGGGCTGACTCCGAGCGCACCTGCACCCCCCAAGATGTAGGAGATCGCCGCCGCCATGTCCTGCGTGGCCGCCGCGCTGCCGTGACCGGCCCGGTATTTCAGGACGAAGGCGTTGTACCCCTTCCCGCTGATCTCCACGGCATAGGGAAAGCCTTCGTGGACGGAGCCCACATAGGAGAACCCGCCGCCCGGGGCGACAATGGCAAACGGCGCTCCGGCCTTACCGCGGAAGAAGAACAACCCGGTATGCTCTTTCGATGGCTCTGCCCGCTTCTGCGCCTCGGTGTAGAAATCGAAGAATATGGTCTTGCCGCTGTTCACATCGTCAATCATGTGATTCAGGGCGCCCACCACGACATCGGGACTCACATGGCTGTGATACGGCAGCAGCGAGGCGATGTTGCTCAGCCGCGTGTCCTCATCGTAGGCGCGATCATCCCAGGGCAGGATCAGCCGACCATGACCTGCGAATGCTGGATGATTGAGGACGTCCCGGATACTGCTGGCCACGCTCAGGTGGCCGCCAGTCACCATCGCACTCGCGTTGCCACGGGAGGCGACACTCTGGCTCTTTCCAGCCTCCACAAGCGAAGCCATCCACAACACCGATAGCGCCAAGCCAATGCTTCTGAGGAAATCCATTCTTCTGATCGTGGATCCTTTGCAACGGCCGCCGCCAACGCGATGGCGGTGAACCTGCCTCGGTTGGCGTCGATCGTGCACAGAGAACGCATGCGATCCTAGCCACGTTTCTCGGGCCACGTGCGCGCCTCCCGTGACCCCGGCCCGCCCATCGGCCACCGCCGGAACCATAGCGCGGCCCCGTCGGGGCCGACAAGGGCGGCCGGAGGTCGGCACGAGAGGCCAGGAAGCTTGGCGGCGGACCGACGGGAGCGTCGGGTGCGCGGGGCCGCCGCGGTACACGTCGTCACAGGTTGGAAGAACATCGTCCCGCCGGGGCGGGCCTGGCGTCAAAAGCGCTCCGTGCCGTGGACGATCCGGCCGCCGATCATGGTGAGCTCGACCCGCACGTCCTTCAATGCCTCGGGAGAGATGCGCAGCAGGTCGTCGGAGAGCACCAGCAGGTCGGCCAGCTTGCCCACCTCCAGGCTGCCCAGGCGGTCTTCGGCGAAGGACGCATATGCGCCCGCCCAGGTGAGTGCGCGCAGCGCCTCCGGCACGCTCACCCTCTGGCCTGGCCCGACCACCACGTCCACGCCCATTGCCCGACGTGTCACTGCCACCCACAGCGTGAACATCAGCCAGTACGGCTTGTTGTCGCTGGACAACGCCCAGGGGACGCCGGCGGCGATGTAGTCGCGATGCGCCATGAGCCGCTCGGGATCGATCCCGGAGCGGGCCAGCGCCAGGCCCGAGCGATGCAGGTACGACGATGGCTGGGTCGTGACCACACGACCCAGCCGAGCAAGACGCGGATAGTCGCGGGCCGGCTCCATCTCGCGGCCGTGGACGAGCACCCATCGCAGGTCATGGATCGGGTACTCCTGCGCCACGCCCTCCCAGGTGCTCAGCACAGCGTCGGTCGCGGCCAACCCTAGGGTCGCCACACGCAATCTGTGGCGTGCGGCCAGGCGGCACAGCGTGCGATAGGTGTCCGGGTCGTTGCACTGCTCGGTGAAGCCCGCCCATCCCGTGTACGGCCACGCGGCGCGGGTAGCGGCCGCCACCTCGGGGTGACCACCGTACTCGAGGTAGACACCGCCGATCGTCAGCCACTCGTCGCCGAAGCCGCGACCGCTGGCGTAGTGAGCCCAATCGGCAAGCATTGCCTCCACCTCTCCGAGTGTCTGCCACGGCGGCAGGCTGATCGGCAGGTAGGCGCGCACAGTCTGCTCACCCGCGTCGTGGACTTCCTTGTAGACTTTGTGCAGCTCGGCCGCGACGCCGTGGCCCTCGAAGACGCTGGTTGTCCCCGCCGCCGCGCTGAGTCGCATCGCTTCGCGCAGAGCGCGTAGTCGCACCTCGTGGGTAAAGCGTGGCGCGGCGCGGAGAATGGTGAACTCGGCCGCCGGCCACAGATGCCGCTCCAGAATGCGGCCGGTGAGGTCACCCGTTGCCGGGTCCCGCTCGATCTCGACCGTCGACGTGGGCGGCGGTGTGTGGCGAGTGATTCCACACGCGCGGATGCCCGCCGAGTTCAGGACGTGGACGAACGGCGGCGTGTTGTTCCACAGACCCCAGATGGACCGAATCCACACCGGGTTGTCGGGAGCGACGGCGTCCAGCTCGTGCCGATTCGGGAACCGGCGCTCGGCCAAGCTCTGCTCCGGCGCCATGTGGTACGGCGGCTGGCCGGGCGGCAGGATGACGATCCACTCGCCCGGCGGCGTACCCGCCGCGGCGCGGCGCACCACTTCCTGGACGTCGGCGATCGAGCGACACGCCTGGAGGTCAGGATAGGCTCGCCGGAGCCCCTCGCGGTCCAGATGAGCGTGCGTGTCGATGAATCCAGGCACGACGGTGCGGCCACCCACGTCCAGCCGTCGCGTGTTGGGGCCAGCCAACCTGAGAATGTGGTCACTCGAGCCCACCGCGACCACACGGTTGCCCTTGACCGCGAGCGCCTGGGCCGCGCGGCCAGCAACGTCGACCGTGAGGACCTGGGCATTGAAGATGACCATGTCCGGCCGCGCGTCAGTCACGATCGCCTCTTGGCCCATCGATTCGCGTGGTTCGTGCGCGCCAAGCCCCGGCAGAGCGCTCGATCACCGTCCGTGAAGCGCTCCTTCGCCACCTCCGCGAGGGCCGGCGCGCCCGAGCTCTCAGGCCTCGTCGGGATCCTGGAGAAGCAGGTCAGGGTGACCTGGCCGCGATGAGAGCCACCAACGAGCTTGATTGAGGCACGCAGATCGCAAAAGTACCAACTGGGTTGGTCTTCTAAGCCAGCCCAGTGCTCGCTCGCTGAGGCCTCGACGTCCCAGGGGACCCGCGCGGCGGCCATGAACGTCACGTTGGCCACGAAGGAGGCGATACCCGGGTCTTGTTGAACCTCAATGGAGATCAATGGCGCTTGCGGTGGATTTGAACCGCACGCGGTCT
>CAVXVV010000040.1:0-115435 GCA_963765195.1 uncultured Candidatus Rokubacteria bacterium | reverse complement strand
GCCGGCAACGGCACCGCGGTACCAGCCCGCGCCGCGGCGGAGTGAGCCGTCGCCCTTCGGGCGATCGCCGCCGCTCCCGGGCCGACGATGCTGCCCGCGCGGTTGACACCTCCGCCAGGCGCTGACAGACTCTCGGCGTGATGCGGAGAGACGGGCCAGCATGACGGCCGCGCGCCGGCCCAGTCTCCTCTTCCTGTTCTCCGACCAGCACTGCCAGAAGATCACGGTCTGCTACGGCGACAAGATCGTGCGAGACGCCGAGCCTCGACGGCCTCGCGGCGTCGCGGCGTCGTCTTCGACAATGCCTACTGTCCCTCGCCGATCTGCGTCCCGAGCCGGATGTCGCTGCTCACCGGCGCGCCATCCGTACGCGCAGGACTGCTGGACCAACGACGACTTCCTGCGCCTCGGATCGGCCGACGCTGGCCCACGCGCTCGGGGCCGCGGGGTACGAGCCGGTGCTCATCGGCCGGCTCCACGCGATGGGCCCGGACCAGCTGCACGGCTACGTCCGGCGCGAGGTCGGCGACCACAGCCCGAACTGGATCGGCATCCCCGCCACGACCTGGGCGTGCTGGCCGGCGCCAACGACCCGACGCCGCGAGAGCCTCGAGCGCTCCGGGCCTCGGCCAGAGCGCCTACGAGCTGAAGGACCTGCGACGTGGCGGCGGCCGCCTGCCGGTATCTCGACGGAGTCGGCGCGCGGCGCCGGCAGGGCGACGAGACGCCGTTCTGCCTGACCGTCGGCTTCATGCTGCCGCATCCGCCCTACGTCGCGTGGCCCGAGGACTACGCGCGCTACGACGGCCGCGTGCCGCCCCCCGCGTTCCCCGATCGCGGGCCGGCCGGCAGCCATCCGTGGCTCAGCTGGTGGCGCCAGAACCGCGGCATCGCCGCGGTCCCGGAGCGGCGGTCATGCGCGCGCGGACCGCGTACTACGCGCTGGTACGCGGCTCGACACCCTGATCGGGCAGATCCTGGAGACCTTGCGGGCGAACGGCCTCGAGGACGACACGCTCGTCGTGTACTCGACCGACCACGGCGACCAGCTCGGGGAGCGCGGCCTCTGGTGGAAGCACACGTTCTTCGACGAGTCGGTGAAGGTCCCGCTGATCCTCGCCTGGCCCGGCAGACTGCCGGCGGGCGAGCGCCGCGGGCAGGTCGTGAACCTGATCGACCTGACCGCGACGATGCTCGACGCGCTCGGGCGCGGACGCCCTGCCCGGAGCGCAGGGCCGGAGCTTCCTGGCCGTCGCTCGGAGCGCCCGGGCGCCCTGGCTCGACGAGACCGTTCTCCGAGTACTGCACCGACGACAGCCCATCCTGGACGGGAGGCATGGCCGTCCAGACGCGCATGCTCCGGTCGGGACGCTGGAAGCTGATCTACTACCATGGCTACGAGCCGCAGCTCTTCGACCTGGAGGAGGACCCTGCCGAGCAGGACTGATCTCGGGACGAGCCGAGCTCACGCGACGATCCGGCAGGGGATGCTGCAGCGGCTCCTGGCCGACTGGGATCCGGAAGCCGTCCGCCGGCGAATGCGGGCCCGACGCCTGGACAAGGATGTCCTGGGCGCATGGGCACGAAACGTCCTGCCGGAGAGCCAGCACGTCTGGGCTCTCCGGCCGGAACAGAACTGGCTCGACGCCCTGACACGGGAGGACTCCTGATGCTCGGAATCGTGCGGGTGACTGGCCTCATCACGCTCGCGATCGGACTTCTCGCCGGACCCGGATGGGCCCAGGCGCCCATCGAGATCAAGATCGGCGCCGGGACGGCGAGCGATCACGCGCCCGGCTTCGTGGGGATCGAGCGGGGCATCTTCGCCAAGCACGGGCTCAACGCGAAGATCATCATGTACCCGACCGGGGTCGAGATGATCAACGGACTCATGGCCGGGGCGCAGGACGTCAACCTGATGGGCTCCATCCCGTTCCTCGCCGCCGTCTCCAACGGCGTGCCGCTGGTCCTCATCGCGCACCTCCACGGCGATCCGCTCCGGCCGGACTACAGCACCGGGCACTCCATCGTGGCGGGACCCGGGACCGGCATCGACCGGGGCGCCATCAAGGCCCTCAAGGGGAAGCGGATCGCGCTGCCGCGCGGCACGGGGGCGGAGGGGTACGTGCTGGGTCACCTCCGCAGCAACGGGATGTCCGTCGAGGAAGTGCAGCTCATCAACGCCAAGCCGGCCGACCTTCCCACGGCGCTGGCCCGGAAGGACGCCGACGCCATCGCCGTCTGGGAGCCCTGGCCGAGCACGGCTCTGGTCCAGGTTCCGGGCTCGGTGCGCGTCGTCGATGGCGGGTGCGCCACCTGTTACATCCCGGCGGCCATCCTGACCAACCGCGACACCATCGCGAAGAAGGCGGAGGCGCTCCGGCGCTTCATGGCCGCCTTCGCCGAGTCCCAGCAGTGGGTGCGGCAGAACTTCGACGCGGCCGCCGAGATCAGATGCACTGGGTCCCCGGCGTCGACCGCGCGGTGATGAAGGAAGCCATCCGGCAGGCCGGCTACGATCACCGGATCTCGAAGTACACGGTCGAGGGCTACGTGAAGACGACCATCCCCAACCTGATCGCGGGCGGCCAGGTCAAGCAGGCGTTCGACCCCTCGCCCTTCATCGACCCGCAGTTCTACCTCTACGCCGAGAAGACCTTTCCGCAGTTCTACGCGGATCTGCCGAAGATCCCCGACAGCGTCCGGGTCGGACCCTGAGGGACGGTTGGCGCGCACGCGGGCCCGCGACATGGCCAAGACGAAGATACAGATTCGTGACCTCACCATCGACTACGTCAACGAAGACCGGGGGGAGCGCCATCGAGCGATCGAGTCACTGACCCTCGACGTCCGCGAGAACGAGTTCCTGTGCGTGGTGGGCCCGAGCGGGTGCGGGAAGTCGACGCTGATCGCGGCCATCGCGGGGTTCCTCCGGCCCGCGGCCGGAGAGCTCACCATGGACGGACGCCGCATCACGGGCCCCGGCGCCGACCGCGGCGTGGTCTTCCAGGAGTACGCGCTCCTGCCGTGGAAGACCGTCATCGACAACGTGGCGCTCGGACTCAAGCTCCGGGGCATCCCGCGAGCCGAGCGCCACGAGGTCGCCCGCCGGTTTCTCCGGCTCACCAACCTCGCCGACGCCGCCGGGAAGTACCCGCACGAGCTGTCGGGCGGCATGAAGCAGCGGGCGGCCGTGGCGCGAACGCTCGCGAACGAGCCCGAGATCATGCTGATGGACGAGCCGTTCGCCGCCATCGACGCCCAGACGCGCATGACGCTCCAGGAGGAGCTGGTCGGCATCTGGACGCGCTCCCGGGTCACCGTCCTGTTCGTCACGCATAGCGTCGACGAGGCGGTGTTCCTGGCGGACCGCGTGGCCGTGCTCACGGCGAATCCCGGCCGCCTGAAGGCGATCGTGCCGGTCGACATCCCCCGGTCCGCGCGCAGCTGGTCGACGCTGAACGCCGATCGCGCCTACGTGGCGCTCCGCGACCAGGTCCTCGGGCTGGTCCGGTCCGACCTTCCGGAGTCGACGTGACGCGCTCCACGATCTGGCGTGTCGCCCGTCACCGTCCGGTGTTCGTGACGGCGCTCCTGCTCGCGGCCGTGGCTCGCGTTCCACGCATGGGCGTGGTGGTCCGGGGAGGCCAAGCTCCGAGCGGCCGGGCTCGACCAGGCGGCCGGGCAAGGTCCACGTCGAGCTCGTCCTCGGGATCGCGCCCGAGCCCTTCCACATGGCCATCTTTCAGGACGCCGGACGCCTCATCGCGGTGCGCGAGCCCAGCGTCTTCGTGATGGACGTTCCGCCGGACAAGCTCCGCGCCCTGGCCTCGCACTACTGGGTCAGGGCGATCAAGCCGTGGACGGGGATCTGAGCTGGCGGCGCCTCACCCCCTGACGCGCTCCCCGCCCGGCCGGCGCTCGCCGAACCGTTCCCCCGCGGGCGGGCCGGCCTCGGGCGCCTCGGCAGAAGCGCCGTCGGGCTCGGCCTGATCCTCGCCCTCTGGCAGCTCTCGGTTCCGCTCGTCGGCCTCTCCGACTACTTCTACCCGTCGCCGGTGACGGTCGCGCGAGCGTTCCGCGAGCTGATCGCGAAGGGGATCCTGCCGGTCTACGTGGGCGACAGCCTGCAGCGCTACGTGGGCAGCGTCGCCGTCGGCGTGCTCCTCGGCCTCCTGCTGGGGCTGGCCGTCGGCCTGCATCGCCCGCTGGCGCGCGTCCTGGCGCCGTTCATGAACTTCCTCTACGCCATCGTCGAGGGGGCCTGGATCCCGCTCTTCGTCGTCTGGTGGGGCTACGGCCTCAAGGTCATCGTGGTGCTGCTCGTCTACATCATCTTCTTTCCGATGTTCTACAACACCATGGTCGGCGTCCGCACCGTCCCCCAGGTGTACGTCAACGCGGCCCGGGCTCTGGGCGCCCGGCCCTGGCAGGTCGTCGCCGAGGTCATCCTCCCGGCGGCGCTGCCCAGCATCATCACGGGCTTCCGGGTGGGCGCCGGCTTCGCCTTCCGGGGCCTGATCTTCGCCGAGATGCTCGCCGCGAAGACCGGGGTCGGCTACCTGATCTACGAGGGCGTCTCTGCCCAGAACACCGCGCGGACGATCGTCGGGATGATCTGCATGGGCCTCATGTGGCTCTTCATCGACAACGTCTATCTGAAGCCCTTCGAGCGGGCGACGATCGAGCGCTGGGGCGTCGTCGTCGTGCCCGAAGGCGCGGCGCTGAGGGGCTCGTGCCGCGCGGAGCCCGGCGGTGGTCGAGCCTGGCGGTCGCGGCGCATCCCGTTCCTCGCCGTCGTCGCCGGCTGGCTCCTGGCGCCCCACGTGCTCGAGTACCCCCGGTACCTGCTCCCGCCCGTCGGCGACGTCTGGACCCGGCTCCTTCAGATGCTCCGAGACGGCAGCCTCGCCCGCCACACCGGCGGGAGCCTCCTGCGCCTCGCCGCCGGGTTCGTGATCGGCAACGCCCTCGCCATCCCGCTGGGAATCGCGATCGCGCTTCACCGGGGCGTGGCCGAGACCCTGCGGCCGGTCCTGACCTTCCTCCAGTCGATCGCCGGCATCGCCTGGATCCCGCTCGCGATCGTCTGGTTCGGAATCGGGAACGGCGCCGTCGTCTTCGTCATCGCGAACATCGTCTTCTTCAGCGTCATCTACAACACCGTGATCGGCGTCCAGACGATCCCGCTGGTGCTGCGCCGCGCCGTGCTGGCAAGCGGGGGCCGGGGCATCCAGGTCCTGACCGAGCTCTTGCTGCCGGGCGCCCTCGTCCAGATCATCCTGGGGCTGCGGACGTCCGTCGCGCTCGGCTGGCGCGCCTTGGTCGCCTCGGAGATGCTGGCCGGCGCGAGCGGGCTCGGCTACGTGACGATCGAGGCGGTGCAGTGGTACAGGACCGACGTCGTCCTCCTGGGCATGATCGTGATCGGACTCCTGTGGCTCCTGATGGACCGCCTGCTCTTCGTGCCGCTCGAGCGCGCCACCGTCGCCCGGTGGGGGATGCTCCAGCGGTAGACCGCATTCCCGCCGACGGGCACGAGCTCGCCGCCGCCCGGAGCGTCGCTCGTAGGCACGCGCGCAGCGTGCCGGTGCGGAGAGCTTGACACCCGCCGGAGGTGGTTCCTACACTTGCCCGAGCGGTGCCGGACATCAGCGCGCCGCGCGATGCGGCGCCGAGCGCTGACCCGGCCATGGCAGGGAGGATTCAAGGAGGACGCCATGGAATGGCGGGAGCTGATCGTCGACGGCTTCGACCGGCTGCCGGACCTGGCGGAGGAGGCGCTGGCGGGCGTCCGCGCCGCTGACCTCGACTGGCCGCCCGGGCCCGGCCAAGACCCTCGGCTGGACGGTGTGGCATCTCACGCGCGTGGGGGACGGCCAGATCGCCGACCTGATGGGCGAGCCGGATCTCTGGACCCGGGCCGGCTGGCACCGGAAGTTCTACCGCCCAGCGGACCACGAGGACTCGGGGTACGGCCACACGCCCCGGCAGGTGGCGGCCTTCCGCTCACCGAGCGCGAAGGTCCAACTCGACTACCTGCGGGCGACCACGGAGCGGACGAAGCATACCTGGCCACGCTCGCGCAACCGATCTACGATCCGGCGTGGGATCGGGGAGGCGCCAATCGCGGGGAGCGCCGCCGCGCCACATGAGCTGGCACCGGACACCCGCCGGCGAGCCCGGGCCTTCCGAGCGCCGGTCGCCGGCAATCTGGACCTCCGCGTAGCCCGGTTGGCCGAGTCGCGCCTGCACGCACAGCGCCCTCGCGTGGATTCGCGCGCGAGACGGCCGCGCGCTTGACACCGGCCGGCGCCGGTTCCAGCATGACGTCGGGCAGCATGACCGAGGCGAGGCGAAGGAGGCGGGCATGGAATGGCGTGAGCTGATCGTCGACGGCTTCGAGCGGCTCCCGGATCTGGCCGAGGAGGCGCTGGCGGGAGTGCGCGCCGCCGACCTCGACTGGCCGCCCGCGCCCGGCTGCAATCCGCTTGGGTGGACAGTGTGGCACCTGACCCGCGTCGAGGACGGCCAGATCGCCGACCTCATGGACGCGCCGGACCTCTGGACGCGAGACGGCTGGCACGCGAAGTTCAACCGCCCGCCGGACCACGACGACTCCGGGTACGGCCACACGGCGGCCGAGGTCCGGGCGTTCCGGTCGCCGAGCGCGAAGGTGCAGCTCGACTACCTCCGGGCCACCACCGAGCGGACGAAGCAGTACCTCGCCTCGCTGACCCCCGCCGACCTCGATCGCCCGCTGGAGCCGGGGCCGGACCCGTCCACCGTGGGCGTCCGGATCCTCAGCATCGTGGCGGACTGCCACCAGCACGCCGGAGAAGCGTCCTACATCCGCGGCCTCATCAAGGCCCGCGGCAAGGCGGCCGCGCGGTCCGGCGGCCGCGAAGCGACCGGCTCGCACGGCGAAGCGGAAGGCGTCCCGCAAGAAGCGGGGCCGCTGAGCCTGGGCCGTCCGGCGACGAGCCGGCCCTCTGGGGACGCCCCGACCGGTCCGCCCGCCGTCTCGCCGAGGAGTAAGCTCTAGCCATGATCGTCACGATCGACGACCTCCGGGCCGCGGCCCGCCGGCGCCTTCCGCGGGCGCTCTTCGACTACATCGACGGCGGCGCCGAGGACGAGGTCACCCTCCGCGAGAACCGGGCGGGCTTCCAGCGCTACCGGTTCCGGCCCCGCGCGCTGCTGGACGTGAGCCGGCGGGACCAGTCGACGACCGTTCTCGGCATGCCGGTCGCGTCGCCGCTCATCCTGGCGCCGACCGGCTTCACCGGCATGTTCTGGCCTCGCGGGGAGGCGGTGGCCGCGCGGGCCGCCGGCCGGAAGGGCGTCATCTACACGGCCAGCACGATGTCGATCTGCCCCATGGAGGAGATCGCCGAGGCGGCGACCGGGCCCATCTGGTACCAGCTCTACGTGTGGCGGGATCGCGGGATCGTGCAGGCGCTGATCGAGCGCGCGAAGGCCGCCGGGTTCCGCGCCCTCGTGGTGACGGTCGACACGCCGGTGCTGGGCCAGCGCGAGCGCGACGTCCGGAGCGGGCTCGTGCTGCCGCCGCGGATCACGGTGAGGAACGTGCTCGACACGCTCCGCCGCGGGTCCTGGCTCTGGGACTTCCTGACCCATCCGCGCCCGACCTTCGGCAACTTCGTGGGGATGCCCGGCGTGGAGCACGACGCCGTCTCGCTCGCCGCCTTCACCACGAAGCAGTTCAGCGCGTCCATCGGCTGGGCCGACATCGAGTGGTACCGCTCCCTCTGGCCGGGACCGATCGCGCTCAAGGGGATCATGTCCCCCGAGGACGCGCGGCTGGCCGCCGAGCGCGGCATCGAGGCGATCATCGTCTCGAACCACGGCGGCCGCCAGCTCGACCACGCGCCGGCGCCGATCGAGGTCCTCCCGCAGATCGTCGAGGCGGTGGACGGCCGGGCCGAGGTGATCCTCGACGGCGGGGTCCGCCGCGGCACGGACGTGGTCAAGGCGCTCGCGCTCGGCGCCCGCGCCTGCATGATCGGCAAGGCTTTCAACTACGGCGTGGCCGCCCTCGGGGAGCCCGGCGTGGAGCTGGCGATCGACATCCTCCAGCGGGAGATCGACCGCGCGCTGGCGCTGGTCGGTCGCCCCACGCTGGCCCAGCTCGACCGCTCGGCGGTCCACCTGCGCGCGGACGCGGATCGCTAGCGCACGGCGCCACGCCTTCGGGAGGACGGTCATGACGCAACGGCTCCTCGTCGCCCTCACGCTCGCCAACCTCGGGCTCCTGCTGTTCCTGCTGACGCACGCCGGGAAGCCCGCCGTGGCGGACGTCGGGCCCGCGGTGCTCCGCGGGCGGGGCCTCGAGATCGTCGACGACCAGGGGCGAGTGCGGGCCAGCATCAAGCTCCATCCCCCCGGGACGGCCAACGGCCAGGCGTATCCGGAGACCGTGATCCTGCGGCTCATCGACCCGAAGGGCCGTCCGACGGTGAAGCTCGCGGGCTCGGAAGAGGGCGGCGGTCTCGGGCTGATCGCGGCGGCCGACGCGGTGCATGTCATCTTGAAGGCCGAGGACGCGAGCGCGTCGCTGACGCTCACGAACAAGGACGGCCAGGAGCGGCTGATCAAGCCGTAGGAGCGTCACGATGGCGACGAGCGGGATCGGTCTCCGGCGATTGCAGCACCTCGTGCTCTGGGTCTCGGACGTGGAGCGGAGCGTGCGCTTCTACCGCGACATCCTGGGCTTCGAGGTGAAGGTCCGGTACCCGAACGCGGCGTTCCTCAAGATTCCGGGCACGCCGGACGACCACCATCTCGGGCTGTTCGAGCAGCGGGGAGTCCCTCCGCCCCACGAGGGCGTGGCGCGCATGTACCACTCCGCGTGGGAGGTCGGCGAGCTCACCGATCTGGTGCGGGCCCGGCAGCGCCTGATCGAGGCGGGGGCGCTCGTCGGCTCGTCCGACCATGGCGTCAGCCTCTCGCTCTACGCGAAGGACCCGGACGGCCTCGAGTTCGAGGTCTTCTGGACCGTGCCCGGCGGCACCCCGGTCGGCACGCGGCCGCTCCACCTCGAGGCGGAGCTGACGCGACGCGGGATTCCCGTCCCGTGACGCGCGCCAGACGCGCGACGCCATCGGGCGAATCTTGACATCCGTCGGGGGCGGTCCCTACACTCGCGCCAGCCGTGGGTGATCCCGCACGGCGCGTGGGCGCGTGATCACGGCCGGCCGCGCGCGGAGCGGGAAGCCGGGGAGCGGAGGCGCGGGCGCGACGCTGGCGCCGGGCGAGGGAGGCCGGAAGTGGCGGAGCCGAGCCAGAGCTGCACTCATCCGTGGCTGCGGGTCACCTGCGGAGTCTGTGGCGAGGCGGTGGACGCGCTCGGTGAGCCGCCTGACGCGTCGGGCGAGCCCGGCGCGCCGCGGCGCCCCACCGTGAGCCGGATCGGCGGCGGGGACTCCCAGGCGCTCTTCATCGTGGCCCGGGGCCACCCGGAGCTCCTGGACCAGCTGCGCGTGGTGATGGGTCACGAGACCGGCGTCAACATCATCGAGGACCGCCGCGAGCACCCCCGCGAGGAGCACACCGAGGAAAAGGCGCGGGAGATCCGGAAGCGCCTTCGCGAGGAAGGCTCTCCCGACCAGGGCTAGCCGGCGGCAAGCTCGCCGCCGGCCCGGGAACCGCGGCGCGGGCTGCGCGATACCGTCTCGACGGCCGATCCGGCCGCGTCTACCGGCGAGAGGACACGCTGGCGGTTCCGCGCGGACCCATCGACGCTCTGTTGCCGCTCCCGGGCTTTCGTGTGCGCTCGCTGAGCCCCGAGATCGCGCAGGTGACGTACGACAGCGCGGTCACGTACGGAGGCGTCGTCCAGCACGCCCGCCGAAGCTCGATCTGGTCGCGCAGTGCGGCGGGGTGGGTGCTGCGCTTCCACCAGGGCACGCCGACCGATTCGTCCGGGCAGGCGCGCGAGTCCGCAGAGCGCGCCCCCGAGCGAGGCTAGGGGCCCCCGGGCGAAGCCGACGCGGGCGCCGGTCGGGCTAGCTGACGAGATCGGCGAGCGGCGTTCCGCGCCAGCCGGCCTCGCGCTTCTCCCAGTAGAGCTTCCGGAAGCGGGTCGTGACGGGCCCGGGCCGTCCAGCCCCCAGCGGCTTTCCGTCCACGCGCGAGACCGGCATGATCCCGCCCGCCGTCGAGGAGAGGAAGGCCTCGTCCGCCGTCCGGAGCGCGTCTGGCGACAGGTCCTCTTGCCGCGCGGGCACTCCGAGCTCGCCCGCCAGCTCCAGGACCGTCTGGCGCGTGATGCCTTCCAGGATGTTGCCGCGGGGAGTCGACAGCGCGCCGTCCTTCACGAGGAACAGGTTGAAGCCTGGCCCCTCGGCGAGGTACCCCGCGGGCGTGCAGAGGACCGCGGTGTCCGCCCCGCGGTCGAGCGCCTCGAAGAGACCGCGCTGGAGGTCCATCCAGTTGAAGTTCTTCACCCGCGGGTCGATCGCCTCGGTCGGCGTCCGGCGATTGTCGACCATGGCGAGGTCGATGCCGACCTCCTGCCGCTCCGGCGGCACGATCCAGATGTAGGGCAGCGCGAAGCCGACGAAGCGGTTCCGGCAGAGGCGTGGGTCGCGCTTGGTCATCGAGACGAACTCGCCCCGCGTCACGATCATCTGGACGTAGGCGTCCTCGAGACCGGCGCGGTGGACGCACTCCGCCAGGATGCGCTTCAACTCCTCGGGCGGATGCGGGCAGGTGAGCCGCGCCCCCGCGCACGACCGGAGGAAGCGCGCGACGTGGTCCTCCAGCCGGAAGAAGCGCCCGTGCCAGACCGAGACGGTGTCGTACACGGCGTCGCCGCGGGTGAACCCGAGGTCGAACAGAGGGATCCGCGCCTCGTGAGCAGGCGTGTACTCGCCGTCGATGAACGCTACGCCGTCAGCCATGCCGTCTCCTCCGTGGTTCGGCCACCGTCGGCCGCGTCCGAGCGCCCGACGTGGCGAGGCTCCAGTGCTTCGCGAGATCACGGTACGGGGCCGAGGGAGACCGCGTCAAGGCCCGCGCGTGCCCCGGGTCGTTCCGATCGGATCTCCAGCAGCAGGACGCTCACATCGTCGGGGACGACTAGCCTGACGCCCGGGGCCGCCGGGGGCCTTTCAGGCGCCGGCGGCCAACATTGACCAGGCGCGCGCGGGACGCGTACGCTGCAAATGGAGCGGCGCGGTCGGGGCCAGGATGGTCCGCTCGGGAGGCGACGTGGGCGAGGTCTACATCGCGGGGGCGGCCATGACCCGGATCGGCCGGCGGGACGAGTCCTTGCCCGACCTCATGGCCGAGGCGGGGCGGGGGGCGCTCGCGGCGGCGGCGGTCGAGCGGCCCGACGCCCTGGTCGTCTCCGCCATGAACCCCGAGGAATTCGTCGGCGAGGGAAACTTCGCCTCGCTCTTGGCCACCTACCTCGGGCTCTCGCGCGTCCCGAGCCTCCGCGCCGAGACGGCGACCTCGTCGGGCGCCGCCGCGCTCTTCACGGCGTACGCGGCCGTCGCCGCGGGCCTCCACCGGACCGTGCTGGTGGTCGGTGGGGAGAAGATGACGCACCTCCCGACGCCGCGGGTGTCCGAGCTGATCGGCCGCTCCATCGATCCGTACGAGCGCTCGTACGGGGCGACGATGCCCGCGCTGGCCGGCCTCGTCACGCGCGCGTGGATGACGAAGACCGGCGCCACTCTCCGGGACATCTCGGCGGTCGCCGTCAAGAACCACGCGAACGGGGCGAAGAACCCGCTCGCCCACTTCCGGGAGACCGTGAGCCTCGAGACCGTGCTCGAGAGCCGGCTCGTGGCGGACCCGCTGCGCCTCTACCACTGCTGCCCGATCTCCGACGGCGCGGCGGCCGTCGTCGTCCGCGCCGAGCGGGCGCCCGTCCGCGTCGCCGGGATCGGCCAGGGCACGGACTACCACGCCCTCCGCTACCGCGATGTCTTCACGGGGTTCCGCGCGACCCGCCAGGCAGCCCGCGCGGCCTTCCGGATGGCCGGCTTCGGTCCCGAGCGCGTCGGCGTCGCCGAGCTTCACGATGCCTTCACGCCGTTCGAGCTGATCTCGATGGAGGACACCGGGCTCGCCCCCCGGGGGAAGGCCGCCCGCATGGTCGCCCACGGCGAGACCGCGCTCGACGGGCGGCTGCCGGTGAACCCTTCCGGCGGGCTGAAGGCGCGCGGCCACCCGCTCGGCGGCACGGGCGTCGCGCAGTTGGTCGAGCTCTACTGGCAGCTCACCGGGCAGGCGACCGGCCGGCAGGTGACGGCGCGCGTCGGGCTCGCGCAGTCCATCGGCGGGCTCGCGACCTCCAACTGGGTGACCCTGCTGGAGGCCGCGTGACGACCCGACGCGCGCCGGACGTCGAGCCGGGCGCCGCGGGCCCCCCGGAGCCGCGCGATCGATCGGACAGCGAGCCGGCCGGGCGCGGTCCGGAGAGGGAGGAGACCCTCGCGACGACCGCCGGGACCATCCCGGCCTCGCGCTGTCCCCGCTGCGGGCGGACGTGCGCGCCGCCGGCGCGCTTCTGCCCCGACGACGGGTCGGTCATGACGGCCACGACCGTGCCGGCCCACGGCGAGGTCGTTACCTTCACCACGCTCTACTCGCCGCCGACAGGATTCGCGTCACCGCTCCACCTGGCGCTCGTCGAGCTCCCCGGCGGCGCGAAGTTCTTCTGTCACGGGACGGGGACGAAGGGCCTCCGCCCCGGCGCGCGCGTGTCGATCGAGGCCGTGGACGACATCTACTACTTCTCGACCCTGAGCCTGGCCGAGCGGGCCGCCCTGTTCTGGCGCCGCCGCGCCGAGACCGCAACGGGCCGGTTCTCGGCGTTCGCGAAGAGCGCCGCCAAGCGGCTCCTCCGGAGGACCCCGTGAGACCGCTGGACGGGATGCGCGTGATCGACCTCACCCGGGTGCTCGCCGGGCCCTACGCCACGATGCTGCTCGCCGACATGGGCGCCGAGGTGATCAAGGTCGAGGAGCCGGGCAAGGGCGACGACACCCGCGCCTGGCCGGCCTTCGCCGGCGGCGAGTCGACGTACTTCATGAGCGTGAATCGCGGGAAGAAGAGCGTCACGCTGGACCTCAAGGCGGAGGCCGGCAAGACGGTGCTCCGGAAGCTCCTCGCCGGCGCGGACGTCCTCGTCGAGAACTTCCGGCCCGGCACGCTCGCGCGGCTCGGGTTCGGCTGGGAGGCCGTGCACGCCCTGAATCCCCGGCTCGTGTACTGCTCGATCTCGGGCTTCGGCGAGTCGGGGCCGGAGGCGAGCCGGCCGGGCTACGACCTCATCGTCCAGGGGGAGTCGGGCGTGATGGACCTCACGGGCTTTCCCGACGGACCGCCCGTCAAGGTGGGGAACTCGATCGCCGATCTCGCATCCGGCACGATGGCCTCGCACGGCATCGCGCTGGCGCTCCTGGCCCGCGAGCGCACGGGGCAGGGGCAGAAGGTCGAGATCGCGATGCTCGAGGTGATGGCGGCGCTCCTCACGTACCAGGGACAGGGCTACCTCGCCACTGGCGTGAGCCCGAAGCGGCGCGGGAACCAGCATCCCTCGATCGTCCCCTACGAGGTCTTCCACGCCGCGGACGGCTACCTCACTGTGGGCGTCGCGAACAACTCGCTCTGGGCGCGCTTCTGCCAGGCGATCGGCCATCCGGAGCTCGGGACCGATGCGCGCTTCGACACGGAATCGAAGCGCGTCGAGCAGCGCGAGGTGCTGGTGCCGCTGCTCGAGGCGATCTTCCGGACCTCGCCGGTGGCCGACTGGCTCGTGCGGCTCGAGCGCGCCGGTGTGCCGGCGGGGAAGATCAAGTCGGTCGGCGAGGCGCTGGAGTCGGAGCACCTCCGGGCGCGCGGCGCGATCGTGACCGTGAACCATCCGACGGCGGGGCGCATGCGGATGGTGGGGCCGCCGATCCGGCTCCACGGGACGCCGGCCGAGGCGGCGATGCCCGCGCCACTGCTCGGTGAGCACACGGATGAAGTTCTGACGAAGCTCCTGGGATACTCGTCCGAGACGATCGCGGAGCTCCGGGCGGGCGGCGTCCTCTAGTGAACGTGAGCGCGCGCCTCGCGGACGCGGGGACGCCCGGCGACTCGGAGTGGCGCGGCGGTGGAGACTAGGCGGTCAGCGCAAAGCGAGACGACGCGTACATCTCAGCGCGGCCACCGATGCGCTCGATCGGCTGCTGCGCTCGGTGCAGGAGCTCGCAGAACGCGCGGTTCACGCGGCTCCACTCGCGGATGTCCAAGCATCCGACACAGAGTGTCGAGCCGGGAAGCGTTGCCCAGCCGCACACGCGGCAACTCGAGAGGACGGAGCTGTCGAGAATCGAGGAAGCCATCGTCGAGCGGAGTCGTGGAGCAAGGAGCGTGCCCGGCAGGACCGGGGACCCAACCGGAGTAAACCTGTACCCGAGCAGAAAGGCGGCCGAGTGACGGAACGCGCGTGTTTCCTGATAGTTGCGGGCATCTCACCGCTTCGCGGCGCGCCCGGACAGGCTGTCTCGATGACCGCGCCGGGCGACGAGTCGCAACCCGGATCTGTCACGCGCCTGCCGTCGCGCGACACCCGCAGTGACGGAGGACGGCCGTGAGCGTGACGACCCCGACCGTCCCGAAGTTCCCGGGGGGCATGGCCGCGGCGCCCGAAGTGACGGCGGGCGGCTGCGCGAACCCCGCATGCAGCTGCCTGGTCGACCCGGGCCGCGCCCACTGCTGCGCGGCCTGCGCCCGGGCGAGCGAGGACGCCGACCAGTGCCAGTGCCAACATTTCGGATGCACGGCGCGAGCGTTCTGAGCCATCCAGCCAAGTGAGCCGGTGAGCCGCGAGGCCCCGGAGGTCGAGCTTCGCCGCCTGCGGGAGGAGAAGGCCGCGGCCGACCGGCGGCTCGCGCGGCTCCAGGGGCTCGCCCGGCTGTCGAGCGTCATCGCGTCGTCGCTCGATCTCGATCGGGTCCTCCGCGAGATCGCGCGCGCGGCCGCGGAGCTGATGGAGGCGCCGGCGGTCGGGCTTTGGGTGGCCGACGACACCACGCGGACCCTCGAGCCGCGCGGGTTCTCCGACGAACGCCTCTCCGCCTCGTATCCGCACCGGCGGATCGCGTTCGACGAGGGCCTGCCGGGCTGGGTCGCCCGGCATCGCCAGGCGCTCGTCGTCCCGGACGTCCTCGTGGATCCTCGCGTCATCGCGCCGGACTGGTTCCGGCAGCACGGCCTCCGCAGCGCGTACCTCGTGCCTGTCATCCATCAGAATGCGCTGCTCGGAGTCCTCGCGATGAACGGGGGGGCGCCCTTCGATCTCGACGCGGAAGCCCGTGAGCTCCTGGAGAGCTTCTGCGGCCAGGCCGCGCTCGCGATCCGGAACGCCCGGCTGTACGAGGAGGCCCGCGGGACGCGGGACTTCCTCCGCTCCATCGCGGAGCACTCGCCCGCCGGGATCGTGACCACCGACGTGCGCGGCCGCATCACCTACTGGAGCCCGCGGACCGAGGAGCTCCTCGGCTATCGCTCCGACGAGGTGCTGGGGCGGCCGGTGTCCGAGCTCCAGCGGGGCGGCCGGGACGCCGCCCGGGCCCTGATGCGGCGCCTCCGGGCCGAGGATCGGATCCGGGAGCACGAGGCCGAGATTCTCGCGCACGACGGCCGGTGGGTGGAGTGCCGGTTCTCGCTCGCTCTCCTCCGGGACTCCGCCGACGCGATAGTCGGGACGCTCGCGATCCTCGAGGACACCTCCGAGCGGAAGCGGCTCGAGGCCCAGCTCCGGCAGGCCCAGAAGATGGAGGCCGTCGGCAGGCTGGCCGGCGGCATCGCGCACGACTTCAACAACCTCCTCGCCGTCATCATGGGCCACAGCGACCTGATCCGGGGCGTGCTGAAGAAGGGCGACGCTCTTGCCCACGACGTGGAGCAGATCCGCCGGGCGTCGGAGCGCGCGGCCAGCCTGACGCGCCAGCTCCTGGCGTTCAGCCGCCGGCAGTTCCTCCAGCCGCAGGTGATCGACGTCAGCACGCTGGTCGGCAACCTCGCCACGATGCTCCGCCGGCTGATCGCGGAGGACATCCACCTGGACCTCCGCCTGGATCCCGCCGCCGGCCGCGTCTCGGCGGACCCGGGGCAGCTCGAGCAGGTGATCGTGAACCTCGCCGTCAACGCGCGCGACGCCATGCCGCAGGGCGGGCGCCTCATCCTCGAGACCGCGCCCGAGGTGCTCGATCAGACGTTCGTGACGGCGCACCCGGGCTCGGCCACCGGGCCGCACGTGCGTCTCTCCATCCACGACACGGGATGCGGGATGGGGCCGGACGTGATGTCGCACCTCTTCGAGCCCTTCTTCACGACGAAGGAGCCGGGCCGCGGGACGGGGCTCGGCCTCTCCACCGTTTACGGGATCGTCAAGCAGCACCGGGGCTACATCGACGTCGTCAGCGAGGTCGGGAGGGGCAGCTCGTTCGGCGTCTACCTTCCGCGGGTCGACACGCGCCCCACGTCCGAGCGGCCGACGCCGAAGGAGCGGCTCAAGCCCGGCAGCCGGGAGACCGTCCTCTTCGTCGAGGACGAGGTCGCGCTCCGCGATCTCATGCACCGGGTGCTCGTCAAGGGCGGCTACACCGTGCTGGCCGCGGCCGACGGCGTGGAGGCGCTCGCGCTGGCGGAGGCGCACCCCGGACCGATCGATCTCGTCGTGACCGACGTGATCATGCCCCGCATGAGCGGCCCCGACCTGGCCGCCCGCCTCCGCGCGCGGCAACCGGGGATCCGCGTGCTCTACGTCTCCGGGTACACCGCCGACCAGCTCCAGGCCCAGGCCGACCTGGGCCGGGAAGCCACGCTTCTCGCCAAGCCGTTCGCCTCCGACGGGCTCCTCCGGAAGGTCCGCGAGGTCCTCGACCGACCCCAGCTGCGCTAGCGCCTGGTCCGGCAAGGCCCCGGGGGCTCCGGATGACCCGGACTAGCCCCGTCCCGTGCCCCGTTTCCTTGACAGGCCGCCCGGCCCGCCGATATCGTGAGGGTCCCCAGCAGGGCCAGGAGGGCACGCCATGGCGCGCCAGATCAGGATCTACGACACGACACTCCGGGACGGGACCCAGGGAGAGGGCGTGTCCTTCTCCATGGAGGACAAGGTTCGCCTGACCCAGCGGCTCGACGCGCTCGGCGTGCACTACATCGAGGGCGGCTGGCCGGGCTCGAACCCGAAGGACCTCCGGTTCTTCCGCCGGATCCTCGACGTCCCGCTGAAGCACGCGCGCGTGGCCGCCTTCGGGGCGACACGGCGGCCGGGTATCTCGGCCGCCGCCGATCCGAGCCTCCAGGCCCTCGTCGAGGCGCGGACCCCGGTCGCCACCATCTTCGGGAAGTCGTGGCCGTTCCACGTCACGCACGCGCTCCAGACCACGCTGCCCGAGAACCTCCTCATGATCTCCGACTCGGTGGCCTTCCTCGTCCAGCGCGTCGAGGAGGTCGTCTACGACGCCGAGCACTACTTCGACGGCTTCAAGCGCGACCGCGAGTACGCGCTGGAGACCCTGCGGGCGGCCGAGCGCGCGGGCGCGAGCTGCCTCGTGCTCTGCGACACCAACGGCGGGAGCTTGCCGTCGGAGGTGGCCGAGATCGTGCGCGAGACCCGGCCGCACGTCGGGATCCCGCTCGGCATCCACGCGCACAACGACGGCGAGTGCGCGGTGGCGAACTCGCTGGCCGCGGTCCTGGAGGGGGCGGAGCACGTCCAGGGGACGCTGAATGGCTTCGGCGAGCGGTGCGGCAACGCGAACCTCGTGTCGATCATCCCGAACCTCACGCTGAAGCTGGGCCTCGACACGATCCCGGAGCTCCACCTCCGCGAGCTCCGCGACGTCGCGCGCTTCGCCTTCGAGCTGGCGAACCGGACGCCCTGGCAGAGCCAGCCGTTCGTCGGCGACTCGGCATTCGCCCACAAGGCCGGCATGCACGTGTCGGCGATCCTGAAGCACCCGGAGACCTACGAGCACATCACGCCCGACCGCGTCGGGAACCACCGGCGGGTGCTGGTGTCCGAGCTCGCCGGGAAGTCGAACATCCTCTGGAAGGCGCGCGAGTTCGGGATCGATCTCGAGAAGGACACCCCGGAGACGCGCCGCATCCTGGACACGCTGAAGCGCCTCGAGGACGAGGGGTACCAGTTCGAGGGCGCGGAGGCGTCGTTCGAGCTCCTGATGGAGCGGGCCCTCGGGAATCACCGCGCCTTCTTCGACCTCGAGGGCTACCGGGTGATCGTCGAGACGCGGCGGGACGACCGGGACCCCCTCGCCGAGGCGACGGTGCGCGTCCAGGTCAAGGGGATCTCCGAGCACACCGCGGCGACCGGCAATGGCCCCGTGAACGCGCTCGACCACGCGCTCCGGAAGGCGCTGGAGGAGTTCTACCCGAGCCTCCAGGAGATGCACCTCGTCGACTACAAGGTGCGGATCCTCGACGAGACCAGCGGCACCGCGGCCAAGACGCGCGTCCTGATCACCTCGGCCGACGGCGAGGAGACGTGGGGGACGGTCGGCGTCGCCTGGAACATCATCGACGCGTCCTGGCAGGCCCTGGTCGACTCGGTCGAGTACAAGCTCCGCCGCGACGAGCGCCGCTCCCTCGGGTAGTCCGCCTCGCGCCGGGAGCGTCCGCTCTCGCGAGCCGCCGCGGCTCGGCCGCGCCTCCTCGGCCGGACCTCGCCCTCCCTCGTGTCTGCGCCTGAACGGCCGCCGTGCGTGAGCCCCATGCCCCCGTGACCGGGTGCCTGGTGGCGCCCGCGTACAATGACAGGGAATGAACGGGTCGACGGCATTCGGTCTGTTCGCGATTCTCGTCCTCGTCCTGGCGAACGGGTTCTTCGTCGCGACCGAATTCGCCCTCGTCGCGGTGCGCCGATCCCGCCTGGAGCAGCTCGCGCGCGAGGGGAACGCCCGGGCGCGTCTGGCCCACCAGATGGTGGCGCACCTGGACGCCTACATCGCCGCGTGCCAGCTCGGGATCACCATGGCGTCGCTCGCCCTGGGCTGGATCGGGGAGCCCGCGCTCGCGCATCTCCTCGAGCCGCCGATCGAGCGGCTCGTCGGGCGCTGGGCCCCGGCGGCGGCGCACGCACTCGCGGTGGGGATCGCGTTCTTCGTGATCACGGGCCTCCACATCGTGGCCGGCGAGCTGGCCCCGAAGGGCATCGCCCTCCAGCACCCCGAGGTGACCACCCTGTGGATCGCCCGGCCGTTCCAGCTGTTCTATCTCGTCTTCCGCTGGCCGATCACGGCGCTCAACGCGGTCGGCAACGCGGCCCTCCGGCTCATCGGGCTGCGGACGGCGACCAGCCACGAGATGGTTCACAGCGCGGAGGAGCTCGCGCTCCTGGTCGAGACGAGCCAGCGGGCCGGCGCGGTCGAGGAATCCGAGGCGCGCATCGCCTCCCGGGCGTTCCAGTTCGCGGACCTGACGGCGGCGGACCTGATGACGCCGCGGACCGAGATCGAGGGGATCCCGGTCGGTCTCGGCCGCGAGGCGCTGCTCGAGCGCCTGGCCGCCAGCCGGGCCAGCCGCCTCCCGGTGTACGACGGCACCCTCGACAACATCCTCGGCGTCCTTCGTGTCCGCGACGTCGTGTCCCGTCTCGCGCAGCCGGGCGCGTCCCTGGACATCCGGGCCCTCATCCGTCCCGTCCTCACCGTGCCCGAGAGTCGACGGGCGGACGACCTGCTGGAAGACATGCGAGAAACCGGTCGTCACATGGCGGTGGTGATCGACGAGTACGGCGGCACCGGCGGAATCGTCACGCTCGCGGACCTGATGCGCGCCCTCGTCGGCCCGATCGACGAGGAGACGCCGGGCCAGGCGGAGGGCGCCGCGCCGCAGGCCGACGGGTCCATCGTCGTGGACGGCCTCACGCGGGTGCACGAGCTGGAGGAGATGCTCGGCATCGAGCTTGACGACGTCACGCGGGGGGACGTCAGCACCGTGGGCGGGCTGATCATGGCGAAGCTCGATCGCATGCCTCGCGTCGGCGACGAGGTCGAGCTCCCCGGCCATCGTCTGCGCGTCGAGCGCCTCGACGGGCGACGCGTGGCGAGCGTGCGCATCTCCCGGGAGCCACGGGGCGACGGCCTGCCGAGCGGCGACGACCCCTCGCGTGTGAGCTCGCCGTCGCGCTGACGTCCGCGAGGCGCCGCGCGATCAGTCGCGGCGAAGAACCGGTGAGCGTGGCAACGCTCAGCGTCGAGGCTCGATGGTCTGGAGCGCCTCGGCGGCGACGGCCCGGATGCGCTCGTCCTCGTCGCGCAGGCCGGCGCGCAGGGCTGGCACCGCGTCGCGGGCGACCGGGCCCATCAGGCCGAGCGCGCGCGCCGCGTTGATGCGGACCTGGCGGTCGGGGTCCCGGGCGAACGCGGCGGAGAGCGCGGGCACCGCCTCCCGGGCGGGCGGCGAGTAGAAGCCCATCAGACCGAACGCCGCCTCGGCCCGGACCTCCGCGTTCTCGTCGCGGAGCGTCTCGACCAGGACGGGGATCGCGCTTCGCGGTGGCGCCTCCATCGAGCGGAACGCGCTGGCGGCCACCTTGCGCACACCGGGCTCCGGATCCTTGAGCGCGCCGAGGATGGCGGGCGTCACGCCCGGCCCCCCGTTCGGCTGCTGACCGAGCCGGGTCAGCGTGTAGACCGCGTTCGTTCGCACGTCCACCTCCGGATCGCGGAGCGCGGCGCCGAGGGGCGCGATGGCCTCTCGCGGCGGCGGCTTCAGGAGGCCGAGCGCCTGCGCGGCCAGGGCCCGCTGGGACGGGTTCCCCGTCTTGAGGCCGTCCAGCAGCAGCGGGATGAGCCGGCGGTCGTTGCTCTGCTCGACGACTCTCCGCACGATCGACTGGGGGCGCTCGGTCAGTCCCTGTCCGAACGGCGTCCCCACCTCCGCGAAGAGAGGCGGGAAGGTGTCGAGCGCCGGCGCCTGGCCGACGAGGCCCACCGCCGCGTTGTGGCGCGTCAGCGGGTCGGGATCGGCGAGGCCCGCGCGGAATGCCGGCACCCAGGTGTCCGGCGCCGCCTTGAGCTTCTTGAGCGCCCAGCCCATCTCCACGCGCGCCGGAGCGTTCGTCTCGGCGACGGCGGCCGCGGTCAGCGACGGGACGATGGCGGGCGCCGCGTCCTCGAACTTCTCGAGCGCGTCGGCGACCCGGCGGCGCACGCGGGGGTCCGGGTCGCGGAGGGCCTGGAGCAGGGGATCGACGGCCTCGGGCAGCTTCAGGTCGCCCAGCGTCTCGGCGGCCCGCATCCGGACTTCCGGATCCTTGCTCTCGCGGATGTCGCGCAGCGCGCGGTCTGCGCGCTGGCGCGGCGTCTCGGACTGGCCGTCGTCGAGGACGGCGCAGCCCGCGACGACCAGGACCACGCCGGCGAGCGCGAGCAGGACGAGCGTCGCGCGCGGGAAGGCTCGCCAGGGTCTCATGGCTTGGGCGCGGGCGCTCCGCTCCGGGCCGGGCCGGCCGGCGCCGCGGCGGACGCCGCGCGCAGGGCATCCTCGGCGCGGGCGCGATAGCTCTTGTGGGCCGTGTCGAGCGGCGTCTCGCCCAGGCGGTTCTTCGCCCTCGTGTCGGCGCCGTACTTGAGCAGGATCGCCAGGATCTCGACCGCGTCCTGCCGGGCCGCCAGGTGGAGCGGCGTGTCGCCGTCCCCGTCCTTCGGGCTCGGAGCGGCTCCTGCGCGGAGGAGCGCCTCGGCGGTCTGGCGGTGATCGAGGGCGACGGCCTCGTGAAGCGCGGTCCGGCCGTTCCGGGCCGCGAGGTCGAGCTTCGCGCTGCCCGAGAGGAGCACCTCGACGTTCGCCAGCCCCTGGGCCCGGCCGGCGGCCAGCATGAGCGCGGTCTGCCCCGCGGCGTCGACCGCATCGATCCGCGCCCCGGCCTTCAGCAGCACCGTGACGATGGAGGGGCGCGGCTCGCCGGCCCGCGCGGTCGCCTCGTGGAGCGCGGTGCGGCCGTCACGGCAGACGAGGGTGGCGTCCGCGCGCGCCGCCAGGAGGTCGGCGACGTTCGAGGGATAGCCCTCGCCCACCGCCACGCACAGCGCGGTCATGCCGTTCTTCGCCTGCGCATTCACGGGCGCCCCGGCCTTGAGGAGGAGCGTGAGGGCCTTCCCGTCCCGCCGGCTCGCCGCGTGGTGGAGCGCCGTCCACCCGGCGCGGAAGCCGCCCGGCTCGGCGGCGTCCGGCCGGACGCCGGCCTCGAGCAGGAGCCCCAGGACCTCGACGTCGTCGCGGGCCGCGCGCTGGAGCAGCTCGGCCGGGGTCAGCGGCACGAGGCGCTCCTCCAGGGTCTTCCGGGCGCGCGCGGCGTCGGCGGCCGCGAGCGTGGTCGTGAGGAGCGCGAGGACGAGGGCCATCGCGCGGATCCTCGGCCCGCGCCAGGACCGCGCCGGACGAAGGGCCCTCACGATCGGGCGGCGGGCGAGGCGGGCCTAGAGACCGGTCCGGCGGCGCCAGGCGCGGATCTGCGCCGTGTGCTCCCGGTAGTGGTGGGGCGCGTTCTGGTCGAACACCCGCGTGGCGGTCCGGTCCGGCGCGAAGCGCGCGTCGGGGACCGCGCGGGCGGCGGCGAGGAAATCGCGGTGCGAGGCCTCGAGCTGAGCGCGCAGGCCCTCGATCGTCACGCCGCGGCGGTCGATCACGTGGCGGGCGTTGATCGCGTCCAGATCGTCGTAGCTCACCCCGTCCGGGACGGGCTTCTCGCCGCGGGCGATGCGCTCGAGCACGGGGATCATCTCGCGCTGCCAGCCCGTGATGTGCGCGAGGATCTCGCGGATGCCCCACGTGCCGAGGCAGGGCCGGCGCATGGCGTCGTCGCTCAGCCCGGTGAGAGCGCGCTTGAGGTCGCCGAGATCGTCGTCGGCCTGCCGGAGGAGCTCGTCCTTGAGGCTCATGCGGGCGAGCGTAGCACGATCCCGACCTCGGCCTCGACGGATCCGCGGGGGCCGCGATCGCGCGTGGTAGGCTCGGGGCCGTGGTCGAGCACACGACGACCGTCCAGGTGCGCTGGGGCGACGCCGATCCTGCCGGGATCGCCTTCTATCCGCGCTTCTTCGAGTGGTATGACATCGGGACCGAGGCCCTGTTCGCCTCGCTCGGGCTCACGTGGGCCGAGGCGTTCCCGCGCTATGGCATCGCGGGCGTGCCCATCCTCGAGGCGGGGTCGCGCTTCGTCTCGCCGGTGCGCTACGGCGACGCGGTGGCGGTCCGGACGCGAGTCGCGTGGGTGCGCGAGAAGACGTTCCGGGTCGAGCACGAGCTCTCGGTCGGCGACCGGCGCTGCGCCGAGGGCTTCGAGGTCCGGGCCTGGGTCGCGCGCCCCGACGCCACCGGCGCCCCGCTCCGCGCGCTCCCCATCCCTTCCGAGGTCGCCGCGAAGCTCCGGGGTCAGACTTTGACTTCTTACAATTTCCCGGCGGGCCCGGCGGGACGCGGGGTCAGACTTCGCCGTTGGGACAATCCGTCCGGTCAGGCCTTGAATTGTCCGGACGACGAAGTCTGACCCCGTCGGCAGTCACGGTCTGACCCCGGCGAAGACGTGGGCGCTGAGGGGGCTCCGCACCGGGTGGTCGCCGAGCTCGGCGGCGACGTTCCGGGCGACGGCGGCCTCGATGTCACGGAGCGCTCCCGGCCCGCGCTCCATGATGGTGCCGATCACCGGATTGCCCTCGACGAGCCCGATGGCCGCCTCCGCGGCCGACGGGCTCTCTCCGGTCTTCTCGACGGTCGCGTGCGTCACGCGCGCGAAGCCGGCCTCGTCGAGGAGCCGCCGCACCGCCGCCGCGTCGTGGAGGCTGAACGGCACCTGGTAGAACTGCGGCGGGTCGGCCGGGAAGAACGACGTGATCGTGTCGTGCCCGATCCGGGTGACGGCGTTGCGCTCGATCCGGTCCCACACGCTCACGAGGTACGTCCCGCCCGGGGCGAGCACCCGGTACGCCTCGCGCACGCCCGCCGCCTTGTCCGGGAAGAACATGAGCCCGAACTGGCACACCACGACGTCGAAGGCGCGGTCCGGGAAGGGGAGGCGCGTGCCGTCCGCCTGGCGCCACTCGAGCGCGGGGTCGGCGGGGACCTCGCTCCGCGCGTGGGCGATCATCGCGTCGTTGAGGTCGGTGGCGACGAGCGTCCCCTGGCCGGCGAGGCGCCGGAGGAGGCGCCGGGTGACGATCCCGGTGCCGCAGGCGACCTCGAGCACGCGCACACCCGGGAAGACCGGCAGCCGTGCGGCCAGATCGTCCGCGTAGGCGTGGAAGAGGAGGGGTCCGAGGTACCGGTCGTAGTTGCCGGGGACGCTGCCGACGAACGCCGCGTGCTGCTGGCCATCGGGTCAGCCTGACTTCCATCCTTCGGTGCCGCGTGACAACAGATGGAAGTCAAGGCCGACCCTACTGCTTCACCGCGCCGAAGGTGAGCCCGGTGACGATGTGGCGCTGGACGATCAGCGCCAGCACCAGCACGGGGAGCGTGATCATCGTCGCGGCCGCGGCCAGCGTCCCCCAGTTGATCTCCTCGTAGGAGATCATGTTGAAGACGGCGATCGGGAGGGTCCGCGTCTGGCGGCCGGCGAGGATCACCGAGAACAGGAAGTTGTTCCACGAGAAGACGAACGACAGGATCGCCGTGGCCACGACTCCCGGGCGGACCAGCGGCAGCGCCACGCGCCAGAACACGCCGAGGTAGGAGCAGCCGTCGATCAGGGCCGCGTCCTCGAGATCCGGCGGCACGTCCTCGAAGAAGCCGATCATCACCCAGATGATGATCGGGAGCCCCACGATCAGGTGCGTCAGGATGAGCGCCGCGTGCGTGTCCACCAGCTTGAGATGCCGGAAGAAGATGTACCAGGGGATCAGGTACGAGATGCCGGGGATGATGCGCGCGACCAGCACGGTGAGCGCGAGGCGCCGCTGCTTCCAGCGAGCGATCGAGTACGCGGCGGGGAGCCCGACGGCCAGGCCGAGCAGGGTGCAGCCCGTCGCGACGACGAGGCTGTTCCAGGTGTAGAGCAGGAACGGGTACTTCGTGAAGACCTCCCGGTAGCCCTTCAGCGTCAGGCTGAACCAGAAGAACGACGGCGGATACGACGTGGCCTCCACCTGGGGCTTCACCGACAGCGTCACCATCCAGTAGAAGACGAACACCGTCGGCAGCATGAAGAGCGCGGCCAGCGCGTAGAAGCCCGCCGTGCGCCAGGCGCTGCGCCGGCCCCGGCTCACCATGCCGCGGTCCGCCGGAGCTTGATCAGGATCAGCGAGGCGCCCATCACGACCGCGAAGAGAGCCACCGCCATCGACGACGCGTAGCCCATGTTGAAGTACGAGAAGGCCTGGTTGAAGAGCAGGATGTTGATCGTCTCCGTGGAGTTGGCGGGCCCGCCCTGGGTCATGATGAAGATGATGTCGAACGTCTTGATGGCGTCGATCGCGCGGAACAGGATCGCGACCACCAGGGCCGGCCGGAGCAGCGGCAGCGTGATGTGCCAGAACGACTGGAGCGCGGAGGCCCCGTCGATCCGCGCCGCCTCGTAGGGCTCCTGGGGCAGGCTGGCGAGCCCGGCGAGGGCGATCAGCATGATGAGCGGGGTCCACTGCCAGATGTCCACCATCGCCAGGGCGTAGAGCGCGGTGCCGCTCGAGTAGGTCCACTTGAACGGCGGCAGGTGGAGCACGGTCAGCATGTAGTTCGCGACGCCGAGCGTCGGGTGGTACATCATCACGAAGACGAGCCCGATGGCCACCGGGGTCGCCACCATGGGCAGGATCGCGAGCGTCCGCAGGAGGCCGCGTCCCCAGAACTCCCGGTTGAACAGCAGCGCCATCGCGACGCCGAGCACCGTCTCGCCGGCGACCACCAGGGCGGTGAAGTAGAGCGTGCGGACCACCGCCATCTGGAACCGGGGATCGCCGAAGAGGATCCTCCGGTAGTTGGCGAGGCCGACGAGCTTCGGCGGCGTCAGGCTCGACGCGAACCAGTCCTGGAGGCTCATCCACACGGTGTAGACGACCGGGTAGACGATGATCGCCGCGACCAGCAGGACGGCCGGGGCCGGGAAGATCCAGCGGGCGTGCCGGTGGAGCCACCGCCCGAGGCGGCCCGAGGCGGTCGGGGCCGGCCCGCGAGCGGCGAGATCCGCGGTCGCCGCCGGGACGCTCACGGACGCCCGGACCGGCGTCCCCGGCCACCCCGGGCGAGGCGGGCGAGGACGCCGGATCGAGAGGCGATCATCCTTCGGTCTTGTTCAGCATTTCTTGGAATTCCTTCTGCGCCTCGGCGAGCACCTGGGCGGAGGGCGCGCCCTCGATCGCCTTCTGGATCGCCACGCCGATGATGTCGCGGTACTCGGTCACGCCCACGATCTCGGGGAGCCCGAGCCGGCCGATCTTGAGCGCGTCCTGGTACGCCTGGTACCAGTCCGCCGGCATCTTGGGCTTCGCCTTGACCTCGGGGTCCGTCCAGGGCGAGTTGCGCGCGACGCCGACGCCGGCCAGCAGCTCGCGCGCCGCGTTCTGCTTGTTGGTGGCCCACTGGGCGAAGAGGAAGGCGGCCTCCTTGTTCCGGGACTGGGACGAGACCGCCATGCCGGTTCCGTACAGGGACGAGAACGCCCCGGCCGGTCCCGGCGGCATCGCGACATAGCCGACCTTCCCGACGATCTTCGACTTCGTCGCGTCCTCGAACTGGTTCGCGAAGTTGATGCCGTCGAAGTACGTGGCGACCTGGCCCTGCATGAACGACGCCGAGCACTCGTACCAGTTGAAGTTGATCACCCCCGGCGGACCGTACCTGCGGAGCACCCCCGCGTACCAGTCGAGCGCCGCGACGTTCTCCTTGCTGTCGAGCGCGCCCTTGCCGTCCTTCGTGAGAAAGTCCGCGCCGAACGAGAACTGCGTGTTGCTGAACATGGTGGCGTTCGCGTTCTTGAGCCCGCGGAAGACGACGCCGTACATGCCGGGCGGGGCGTGGAACTGCTTGGCCTGGGCTTCCCACTCGGCATGGCTCTTCGGCGGCTTGAGACCCTTCTGGGCGTACAGGTCCTTCCGGTAGAAGAGGATGACGGCATCGACGAAGGCCGGGAGCGCCGAGATGCTGCCGTCCTTCTGCGTGATGATCGACTTGGCGCCGCCCGCGATGTCGTCGAAGTCCCATTCGGCCGGCGTCAGCGTCCGGTCCTGGAGGAACCGGTTCAGGGGCTCGTACCAGCCGGCCTTCCAGAAGCGCTTCTTCTCCACGTGGAGCGACGTGAAGAAGCCATCGACGCCGCCCGAGGCCGAGGTCATCTCCACGACGAGCTTCTGACGAGCCTGGATCTCGGGCAGGGTCTCCCACTTGATCTTCATCCCCGAGAGCGACTCGAACTCGGGGATGTTCTTCTCCAGCACCTCGACCCACGGGTGCTTGGAGAGGATGAGGAACAGCTCCTTGCCCTGGAAGCGCTTCCAGTTGAAGCCCTGGGCGCGCGCCGGCGTGAAGACGAACGGCCCGGCGGCGGCCGAGGCCAGCGCCGTCGCTCCGAGGCGGAGCGCCGTGCGGCGCGAGAACGTCCCCGAGGTCGCTGTCGTCTCTTCGTGGGCCATCGGATCCTCCTTTGGCTCGAGGAGTCTGGGCGGTTGGGAGTCGACGGGCGAGCTGGCGGCCGGTCAGGGCGCGGCCGCAGGTCCTCCGAGGTCGCGCGCCACGGCGAGGTCGGCGCTCAGGTCGCGCGGGATCGTGGGGCTCAGCACGATCTCCTCGACGACGGTGCGCGGCGGCAGCGTGACGCAGAGCAGGATGGCGGCCGCCACGTCCTCGGGCTGCATCATCGTGGCGCGCGCTCCGGCGTCGGGAACCAGCGGGCGGTTGTCGAGGATCGGCGTGTCGACCTCGGCGGGCAGGATCGTCGTCGCCCGGATGCCCTTGTCGCGCAGCACGGTGTGGATGTGGCCCATGAGGTTCCGGACGGCGGCCTTCGCCGCGCCGTAGGGCGCGCCACCGAGCAGCCCGGGCCGGAACGCGGCCGCCGACGACACGGTCACGATGGTGCCGCCGCCGCGCGCGATCATGTCGGGCAGGACCGCCTGGGTGAGCGCGTAGACGCCGGTCATGTTGACCGCGAAGACGCGCTCCCACTCCTCGCGGCCGACCCAGCGGATGTTGCGGACGCGGCTCGAGGAGCCCGCGTTGTTGATCAGCACGTCCACGCGCCCGTGATGCTCGATGGTCCAGCGGGCGAGGGCGGTGGCCTGCTCCGGGTTCCCGACGTCCACGGTGCGCGCCGAGGCGCGGCCGCCGGCCCGGACGATCTCGGCGACCAGCGCGTCGAGGGGCGCCGCGCGCCGCGCGGCCGCCACCACGCTCGCGCCCTCGGCGGCGAGGAGGAGCGCCGTCGCGCGGCCGATGCCGCTGCCCGCGCCCGTGACTATCGCCGACCTGCCCTTCGAGCTTTCCCACGGTTACCCCCGCTATCCTCTGGGGCCGCGCTGCGCAGCGGGTCCTGTCGCCGGGGCGCCCCGGCCGCGGCTCGGCTCCGTCACCGTCGCACCCGCCGCGGCCGCTCGCCGATCATACCGAGGACGCCGCCTCGCGCTCAGTGGGACGCGCGGCCGAGCACGCGCTCGCGCAGGCCGTCGAGGGTGAAGTCCTTGCCGATCACATACTCGCGGAGCGCGCGCTCGTGCTCGTGCACCTTCCGGCACTGCGCGTAGACGCGGTCGGCGATCTCGATCGGCACGGTGGTCACGCCGTTCGCGTCGGCGTGGATCAGGTCGCCGGGCGCGATGCGCACGCCGTCGACGGTCACCGGCACGCCCACGTCGACGACGTTGAAGGTGCCGTGGGACGGCGCCACGCCGAGCGCGAAGAGGTGGAAGCGGAGCGGCCGGATGCCCTCGAGGTCGCGCACCGCGCCGTCGGTGACCAGGCCGACCGCGCCCAGCCGGGCGCCGATCGTGGCCATGACGTCGCCGAGATGGACCGAGTGGGTCGCCGTCGGGCTCACGTCCTGGAACACGAGGACGGCCGGCTTCGGCGCCGCGGCAAGCGCGTCCCAGAGCGCCATGTACGGCTCGCGGCGCCGGGGTTGCCCGGGGGTCATGCTGTCGCAGGTCGCCGTCACGGCGTAGCCGGCCATCACGCCGAGCTCCGGCGTGAGGCAGCGCACGCGCGCGCCCATGAAGCCCTCGCTGTCGTCGCGCGCCTTGAACGCCTCGATGGCGTTGCAGATGGTCGGGGTGTCGACCGAGGCGAGCTCGGCCAGCAGGGCGGGATCGAGAGTCCGTCGGGTCACGTGTACTCCCTCATGGCAAGCCCGAACGAGGCGGGGCCTGTGGCCGAGCCCTGGCCCGACCGCGCTCCGCTCCCCTGACGAGGGTCGCTTCGCGCGGCCGGGCCAGCGGCCCAACGCCACCCGCCTCAGCCGGTCCGGATGACGTCTAGCTTTCCGTGCGGTTCAGGAGGTCCTGGAAGTCCTTGTGCGCCTCCGCCAGCACCTGGGCGGAGGGCGCGCCCTCGATCGCCTTCTGGATGGCGACCCCGATGATGTCCCGGTACTCGGTGACGCTGTTGATCTCGGGGAGCCCGGGCTTCCCGATCTTCAGCGACTCGAGGTACGCGTCGTACCAGCCCTGCGGCATCTTCGGCTTCGCCTTGACCTCCGGGTTGTTCCAGGTCGACGCGCGGCCGACGCCCACGCCGGCGAGGAGCTCGCGCACCGCGTTCTGCTTGTTGGTCGACCAGCAGCAGAAGAGGTACGCCGCCTCCTTGTTCTTGCTCTGCGCGGAGACGGCCATCGCGTTCGTGAACGTGCAGGTGAAGTGGCCGGCCGGCCCCGCCGGCAGGACCGAGTACCCGACCTTGCCCGCGATCTTCGACTTGGTCGGGTCCTCGAACTGGTTCGCGAAGTTGACGCCGTCGAAGTAGATGCCGACCTGGCCCTGCATGAAGGCGGCCGAGGACTCGTACCAGTTGAAGTTGACGACGCCCGGCGGGCCGTACTGGCGCAGCATGCCCGCGTAGAGGTCCATCGTCTTCGTCCACTCGGGCGTGTTGATCGCCGACTTCCCGTCCTTCGTGAGGTAGTCGCCCCCCATCGCGAAGAGGAGGTACGCCCAGGGCGTGGCGTTCGCGTTCTTGAGCCCGCGGTAGACGATGCCGTACATGCCCGGCGGGCCGTGGAGGGCCTTGGCCTGGCTCTCCATCTCGGCCACGGTCTTGGGCGCCTTCCAGCCTTTCTGGTCGAAGAGGTCCTTCCGGTAGAAGAGGACGAAGGGATCGACGAACGTCGGGATCCCGCTGATCGACTTGTCGGGCTGCTGCACGGCCAGCTTCGCGCCGGGGACGATGTCGTTCCAGTCGAAGTCGGGCGGCGTCAGCGTCGCGTCCTCGAGGTACTTGTTGATCGGCTGGTACCAGCCCGACTTCCAGAAGCGCCGCTTCTCGACGTGCGTGGACGAGTGGAAGCCGTCGACGCCACCCGAGCCGCCGGTCATCTCGACGACCAGCTTCTGGCGCCCCTGGACCTCCGGCAGGATCTCGTGCTTCACCTTCATCCCGGTCATGGACTCGAACTCCGGGATGTGCGTCACCATCTCGTCGACCCACGGGTGCTTGTAGAAGAGGAAGAAGAGCTCCTTGCCCTGGAAGCGCTTCCAGTTGAAGCCCTGGGCGCGCGCGGGCGTGAAGACGAACGGTCCCGTGGCGGCGCCGACGGCGGCGGCGCCGCCGAGGCGAAGCACGGTGCGGCGCGAGATCGCGCCGGCGCGCGGCGCGGATCGAGTGTCGTCCATGACACCCTCCTTTGACGTGCTAGGATCCAGTTGGTCGCGAAGTGGTGGCGAGTAGTCTGGGACACCGGTCTCGGCCTGTCAAGGCAAGACGACGGCCTTCGCCGCGTCGACCGACCCCGCAAATGGAGGGCGCTTCATGAAGCTTGGCTGCGGCTTGCCGACCTTGGGATCGTTGGCCGGGCCGGACGCGATCATGCGCGCCGCCCAGCGCGCCGAAGCGCTCGGCTATCACTCCGCATGGGTGGCCGACCGGTTGCTGGCGCCGGTCGCGCCGCGCTCGCCGTACCCGGCCACTCCAGACGGGGTGCTGCCCGAGTACTTCAAGCGGTCGATGGATCCCGTGGAGGCACTGACGTTCGCGGCCGCCCACACGCGCCGGCTCACACTCGGCACGAGCGTGCTCAACATGCCCTTCTACAACCCCGTGGTGCTGGCCCGCCGGCTCGCCACGCTCGACGTCCTGTCCGGCGGCCGGTTGCGTGTCGGTCTCGGCCAGGCCTGGTCCGTGGACGAGCTGGAGGCGGTCGGCGCCGACCCCAAGGTCCGGGCGTCCAGGGCGGACGAGTTCATCGCGGTCCTGAAGGCGATGTGGGGGCCGGATCCCGTCGCGTTCCAGGGCCGGCACTTCCGCGTGGCCCGCTCGGTCGTGGGCCTGAAGCCGGTCCAGGCGCCGCACCCGCCGCTCTACCTCGCCGCCTACGTGGCGCCGGCGCTCCGTCGCGCGGCGACCGTCTCCGACGGCTGGCTGCCTTCGGGCGTGCCGCTCCCGGCTATCCCCAAGATGGTGGGCCAGCTCCATGCGCTCGCCCGTGAGGCGGGCCGCGACCCGGCGCGCCTCGAGGTCATCTACCTGGCGGGCGGCGCCCAGGTGACGGCGACCGCGCTCGACGAAGCCAAGCGCGGCCTTCTCACCGGCAGCGTCGCGCAGGTGCGGGGCGACCTCGGCCGGCTCGCGGACGCGGGCGTCACGGAGGTGATCGTCTGGAGCGGCGGCGCGACGGTCGACGCCTATCTCGCGGGCCTCGAGCGCTTCCGCGAAGCCGCGGGCTGAGAGAGCTCGCCCCATGACGGCTCCCGCGCATCCGATCCGCTTCGGCGTGTTCACCGGCGTCGCGCAGACGACCTGGCGCGACCTCCTCGGGGTCTGGGAGCGCATCGACGAGATGGGCTTCGACACGGGCTGGGTGCCCGACCATTTCTACGCCGGCTACGGCGATCCGGCGGGGCCGTGCTTCGAGGCCGGCACCGTGCTGGCGGCCGTCGCGGCGCGGACCCGGCGGATCGGCGTCGGGCCCCTCGTCCTCAGCAACACGTTCCGCCACCCGGCGGTCCTCGCCAACATGGCCGCGAGCATCGACCACGTCGCCGAGGGCCGCTTCACGCTCGGGCTCGGCGCGGGATGGCTCCAGAGCGAGCACGACGGCTATGCTCTGCCGTTCGGCACGACGAAGGACCGCATCGAGCGTCTCGACGAGGCGCTCGACGTGATCCGGCTCCTCCACACCCAGCGCCGCGCGACGTTCGCCGGCCGCTTCTACCGCCTCGACGACGCGCTCTGCGAGCCGAAGCCCTACGGCGGCCGCCGTCTGCCCGTCCTCATCGGCGGGGGCGGGGAGCGTCTGACGCTCCGGGTCGTCGCGAAGCACGCGGACGAGTGGAACGGCGAGGTGGGGCCGAGCGGGTTCGCCCGGAAGCTCGACGTCCTCCGCGAGCACTGCCGGGCGGTCGGCCGCAACCCGAGCGACATCCGCGTCTCGGTCGTGCTCCGCAGCGAAGCCCAGGCCGACGCGATGTGGGAGGCGATGGTTCGCATGAACAACCCGAACCTCCTCGCCGAGCGCCGGCGGCTCGAGGCGGAGGGCGTGCCGGCCGCCGACCTCGAGGCGCGGCTCAAGGCGTGGGTCTGGGAGTCGCTCTTGCCCGTGGACGAGAGCCGCGCCATCGACCGACTTCACGCGTTCGTCGCCGTCGGCGTGACGCACTTCATCGTTGCGGCGCGCCCGCCATACGATCTGCCGGGGCTCGAGCGCTTCCTCACGCGCGTGGCCGCGCGCGTGCGCGCGTAGCCGGCCCGCGCTGCCCGTCGATCAGGCGCGCTGACTTTCCGCGCGACGTCGCCGCCGTGAACGGCGCCGCGCTCCACGGCGCCTTCCTGACGCGGTGGCGGCATGCTGTCGCCGGCGAGACCCACCGGGACCCCCGTCGACATCGCCCGTGGAGCACTGGATCCGCCAGCGGAGGCCTCGCCACTTCTCCTATCTTTCCTGACCTGTCCGTCGCGGGACAGCGTTGTCGGCCTGCACAGAGAGTGAGCATCCCGATGGCACACTAAGAGCATCGGGTTGTACCGATGGGCTTGCGCCGTCGGTTCGTTCTCGGAGTCGTCGTAACGCTGGTGGCGACCGCAGCGTTCCGGGTGGCGCTGCCGGAGCTGATCCGCTTGACCGTGGTCGCGCGGGTCCGGGCGATCACCGGGCGTGCCGTCAGCCTCGACGCCGTCGAGATCGCGGTGCTGCGCGGCCATGTCGCCCTCCGCGGCTTCCGGATCGCCGACCGGGCCGGGGAGCCGGAGCCCTTCGCCAAGTTCGACCGGCTCGATCTCCACCTGCGGCTGCCTGCGCTCCTTCGCGGCCACCTGTGGGTGCGCGAGGCGGTCCTCCGTGACCCCACGGTCCGCGTGATCCGATACCCGGGCGACGAGTTCAACCTGTCGGATCTCGTCCGGCAATCGGGCGAGGCCCAGCGGGTACTGGAGGTCACGATCGACCGCTTCGAGCTGGTGAACGGGACGACGACGCTCGAGGACCGCGCGTTGCCCGAGCCGCGGACGTGGCGGTCGGAACAGATCACCGTCGAGGCCCATGGCCTCTCGTCGCGGCCGCAGTACGGCACCGCGGTCGCGACCTCCGTGACGGGCGGCGCGCCGGTGTCCATCCGCATGACGCGGCTGCGACTGTATCCGATCGACCTCGAGGCCACGCTGACGATCGACGGGCTCGACCTGGCGATGGGTCGGGTCTACCTTCCCCCCAGCACGCCGGTGCGGCTCGACCGGGGCCGTGGGAGCACATCGGTGCGTGTGCGTCTGGACGCCACCGATGGCCTGCGCCTCGATGCGACGGCGCACGTCGAGGACATCGTCCTGACCCGGCGCGATGGCGGAGCGCTCGCCCGCGTGCCGACGCTGACGGCGACGCTCGATGGGCTCCACTTCGCTCCCGACGGCATGGCGCTCGGCCGGCTCGCGCTCGATGCCTCGGGAGCGGTGGTCGATCCCAGTACGGGCTCGGCCGCACGGTTCGCGCCCACGACGGTCCACGCGCGGGTCACTGACTTCACCTGGCCGATCAGCCAGCCGGCTGGCCTCGATCTATCCACGCGTGTCCAGGGCCGCGGGAGCTTGAGCCTGGCCGGCGCGCTCCATCCGCCCACGGCGCCCACTGAGCTCCGGCTCCGCCTCCAGGACTTCGATCTCGCTCCCTGGGCTCGCTTCACCCCATTCACGGCCGAGCTCAGCGGGGTCGCGGAGGCGGATCTCCGGATCCGCGAGCCTCTCGGCGGCGGTCCGCCGTCGCGAGTGCAGGGGACGATCGCGCTCAAGAATGCCGGCGTATCCGACGGCTCGGGCCGCCCCCTCCAGGCTCGGCGCATCGAGGCCTCGGGGCTCGCGCTGAATTGGCCGGACCGGCTCCGGATCGGGCGCCTCGCGATTCGCGAGCCCCGCGCGGTGGTCGAGCGTGGCCCGGCCGGCGATTTCGGGATCGCGCGGCTCTTTGGCCCGCCGGCGCGTCCGGATTCTCCGGCGCCCGTCCCCGGACCCGCCGGCGCCCCCCCGGAGCCGCCGGCGCTCCGGGTCGATGTCGGAGAGATCGTGGTGCAGGACGGCACGGCGGAGTGGCGTGACCGCATGGTCGCGCCGCCGGTCCGCGCAAGCGTCTCGGCCCTCACGGCGACCGTGACCGGCGCTGCCTGGCCGATCGCCGGCCCGCTGGAGCTGCGTCTCACCGGCCGCCCGACCGGCGGCGGTCAGGTCCAGATTGCGGGGCGCGTCGGGCTGACTCCGTTGGCCGTCGATGCGCGCGTGAGCGCGCGGGGCGTCGACTTGGCGCCGTACGGGGCGTACCTCCAGATGCCGGTGGGGCTCAGAGCGTGGACGGACGTCGACCTGGCCGTGGCGCTGCCGGCCGAGGGCGCGCCAGTGAGCGTGCGCGGCCGCGCGGCGCTCGCCCAAGTGGAGATCCGGGACGGCGAGCGCACCGTGTTCCAGGTCGAGCGCGCGGCGGCCACTGATCTCGACGTCGAATGGCCCAAGCGCGTCCGAGTGGCGCATCTCGATCTCCAGGCGCCGTGGATCCTGATGGAGCGCGACAAACAGGGTGGGATGGCGATCCGCGCGCTCCTGCCTCCTCGCGGCGAACGGGGCGATCAATCCCGCCCCGGCGGGCACGGAGAAGGGCCCGCCGGCCCAGCCGCTCGCGGTGACGATCGGCCTGGTCACGGTCGAAGAGGGTGGCGCACGCGTTGTTGATCAGAGCATCGTGCCCCAGTTCGCGCTGGATCTCCGACGCGTGACGCTGCGCGCGCAAGGAGTCTCGACGACGCGAGACTCCAAGACGCAAGTCGACCTGAAGGGGCAGGCGGAAGGAGGAACCGTTCTCGCGCTGCGCGGCACGCTCGGGCCCGTGGGGGGTCCGCTCGAGTTCGATCTGAGCGGCGACCTGCGCGGCTTCGACGCCGCCCGCGCGAACCCGTATCTCGTGCGAGCCCTCGCGTGGCAGGCCGCCGCGGGATCCGTGACGGCTCGCCTCGAGGGGCACGTCCGGGACGACACCCTGAACGCCCGCGTGGACGTCCAGCTGAGCCGGCTCCAGGTCCTCCGCGCGGCGCCGAGCGAAGGAGCGGGGGGCGTGGGTGCCGGGCTGCCGCTCAACGTGGCCGTGGCGCTGTTGCGCGACTCGCGCGGCGACATCCGGATGTCCGTGCCGGTCGGCGGGCGGCTCGGCGATCCGCGCTTCGACTTCCGGGAGACGATCCGGAGCGCCATCCGGACGGTGGCGACCAACGCCATCGCGCTGCCGGTGAGCTGGATCGGGCGCCTTCACGCGAGCCCCGAGTCGGGGATCGAGCGCGTCGAGGTGGATCCGATCCGCTTCCAGCCCGGCTCGGCCGAGCTGACGGCGGACGGCCGGACCCAGACGACCCGCGTGGCGGCCTTCCTGGGCCAGATCGGCGAGGTACGGATGGGCCTCGTCCCGGTGGTCTCGGAGCGCGACCTGGCCGTGCTGCGGCGCAAGGCGGCGGAGGCCGCCGTCGAGCGGCTGGTTGGCGGGGGACGGGTCTCGCCGGAGGCCGCCGCGGCCCAGCTGTTCCGCGAACGGCTGCCTGGTCGGCCGGTGCCGAGCGAGCCGGGGGCGACGCTGGCCGCGCTCGCGGACACCGAGGCATCCCCGGCCCACGCGCCCGCCCTCGCCCAGCGCCGCCTCGAGACGCTGGTGGCCGCGCTCAAGCAGGCGGGCGTCCCCCAGGCGCGGCTGGTCGAGTCGGCGCTCGTCGCACGCCCGGACTCGACGGAGGGAGTGATCGAGCTGAATCTCCTCGAGCCCGACCGACCCCGCCGGTCGGAGCTCCTCCAGACCCTTCGCGGGCTTGGCGGCACGACGCCGTCCGAGTGAGGCGCGGTTGGGCGCGGCCGCCGTCGCCGGCCCGCCTCGCCGGCCGTCGAGCCAACGCAGCGGGATGGCCAGCTGGCTGCGCCTCCTGACGTCGGCGGCCCTCGCGCTCGTGGTCGCGGCCGGCGCCTGCCGGCCCATCAACCCGAACGAGGACACGCGGATCGAGTCGGAGATCAAGGCGCGCCTCGTCGCGGAGAAGTTCGCGAACCTGACTCGGCTCGGCGTCCTCAGCCGCGGGGGGGTCGTCTACCTGAGCGGTTTCGTCGCCTCGGCTGACGAGAAGGCGCGCGCCGAGACCCTGTCCCGGAGCGTGGAAGGGGTGAAACGCGTCGTCGACACGCTCGAGGTCCGGCCCGAATAGGCGCCGCGGACGCGGGACTACGCGGGGACGATCGCCCCCCGAGTGACGTGGCCGTCCTCCTGCTGGCGGAAGGCCTCGTTGATCTCGGCCGAGCGGAAACGTGTGCGACAGGATCCGGTCGTAGGGATAGCGCTCGCGCGTCCGGATCATGAGGTCGAGCGCGCCCTTGAGGTGCTCGGCCTCGTAGTGGGCGACGCCGATGATCCGCCGGTTGCCGAAGAGAATCCACGACGGGTCGAAGCGCGCCTCCCAGCCGACGTTGATGTTGCCGACCTCGAGGTAGGCGCCCTCGGGGGCCGTCATCCTGAGCCCCTCGTCGACGACGTTCGGGTTGCCGACCAGCTCCAGGACCACGTCGGCGCCCCACCGCTCCGTCAGCTCCAGCACGCGCTCGATCCGCGCCGCCGGCGTCGGGCACTCGCGCATGTCGACGATCTCGTCGGCGCCGAAGTCCTTGGCGAGCGCGAGCCGCTCCTCGACGCCGTCGATCACGATGATCCGGGACGCGCCCATCTCGCGGGCGACGGCGCACGCGTAGACGCCGAGGCCGCCCGCGCCCTGGATCGCGACGGTCCGCCCGGCCTTGAACCCGGCGATCTCGAGCGCCGCGTAGACCTGCGTGAAGGCGCAGTTGATGCCGGCGGCCATTCCGTCCGTGATCTCGTCGGGGATCCGGAAGATCGCGTGGTTCGGGCCGAGGTAGAAGTACTCGCCGTAGCCGCCCTGGAAGTGCGGCCACACCTCGCACGACACCGACCAGTTCGACTGCCGCGTCGGGCAGGACTTGGAGTTCCGGCGGAGGCAGGCGCGGCAGCGGCCGCACGGCAGGAAGTAGCGGTAGATGACGCGGTCGCCCTCGCGGAGCGGCTGGCCCGCCGAGTCGGTCGTCACGCCGGCGCCCAGCTGGTGGATCGTGCCCATGTGCTCGTGGCCGGTGTTCAGCGGGAGCTTCCGGCCCCGCTTCTCCATGTCCTGCTCGCCCTTCCAGTAGTGCATGTCGGAGCCGCAGACGTTGGCGATCGCGACCTTGATGATGACCGCGCCGGGTTTCGGCTCCGGCACGGGGTACTCGCGGATCTCGAAGCCCTTGCCCAGGCCCAGGTACGCCGCCAGCCTGCCCGTGTCAGCCATGAAGAGGGTCCCTCCCGATCAGCGAAGTGAAGGTCGATGCCGGCGATCAGTCTAGCACCCGGCGTCACGATCACGCCCGTCGGCGTCGTTCGCAGGCCCTCACCGGGCGAGGAGGGTCTCGATCTCCGCGGCGACGACGGACAGACCCTCGAGCCGGAGCGGCTTGCTGGCCGGGCGTGGCGCCTCGATCAACGCGTTGACCGCCTCCAACAGGCGGCTCGCGGTCAGGTCGCGCTCCCGGATGACGTGGGCCAGCCTCCGCCGCTCCAGCATTCCGGCCCGCAGGAGCTGCTCGGCGTCCAGGACGCCGTTGATCATCTCCCGCGGGACGATGACCGCCGGCCGGCCGAAGGAGAGGATCTCGCTGACGGTGTTGTAGCCGCCGCGGGACACCACGACGTCGGCGGCGGCCACGTACGGATCGAGATCGTCGACGTGGTCGATGAAGCGGACCGGCCCGCCGCCGGGCAGCATTGCCCGGAGCCGCCGCCGGTCGTCTGCGGACATCAGCGGGCCCCCGACCAGCAGGCAGTGGAAGCGCGCCCGCTCGGGCCAGCGTCCGAGGGCCTCGAGCATGACCCCGAGCACCGACGCGCCATCGGCGCCGCCCCCGGCGGTGGCCAGCACGAGCGGGCCGCTCGGGAGGCCCAGCTGCTCGCGAGTCTCGCAGGGCGCGGCATCCTCCGTAACTCGCCCGAGATAGCCGGTGTAGCGGACCTTGGCCGCCGCCCCGGCCGAGAGCCCGATCTCCGCGACGAGGTCGAACACCTCCGCCTCCCCGTAGACCAGGATCCGGTCGTACAGATCGTCGAGCAGCTCGTGGACGCCGTCGCGGGCCCAGGCCGCTCGCACGCGCGGCGGGTCGCCCACGATGTCACGGAAGCCGGCGACGAAGCGCGTGTCGAGCGACGACGCCCGCAGGTGGAGGAGGCTCGGCGTCAGCTCCCCGGCGAGCCCGGCCGGCGTGTGGTCGACGACCAGCAGGTCCGGATGGAACCGGTGCACGATCCCGAGGAGCATGTCCCGGCGCATGGCCGTCTGGTCGTCGGACAGATGCAGCACGCGGGGACGTACGCACGCGCGAAAGGCCGTCGTCGCCCTCTTCCTCCAGGAGTTGATAGTCGGTGGGGCCTCCGCCGAAGCGCGCTGGCAGGACCTCGTCGAGCACCCGCATGACGCTCGAGTCGAGGAACGTCATCCCGCCCGCGGTGAGCTTCTCGAAGCTCCGGATGCCGTGGAGGTGCGTGGTCCAGCCCAGCGAGTCGAGCGGGCAGCCGCACGCCCGTGGTCCCAGCGCCGCGCGATCGCCCATCGAGACGTTGAGGAAGATGACCGGCGCGGTCGGGCGCAGCGACGAGACCAGGAGCGCTCCGGCGGGGAGGCCGGCGACGGCGTCGTCCGCGCCGACCTGGATCAGCGCGTGGAGGTCCTGGAAGAAGTGGACCTCGTCCGGATGCTCGGGCGCGAGACACCCGTGGGCGAGGAACCCGGTCTCGGCGCTGCCGTAGTCGACCATGGCCTCGACCCCGGCCTGGCGAATCGCCGCCAGCCGGCCCGCGGTGATCGGCTCGCCCGTGATCGTGAGCCGGGCGCCGCGGATGTCGAGTCCCATCTCGAGCGCGACCCGGCACAGTCGGACGGCCGGGCTGACGAAGGCCCAGAGGTGCGGGACCCGCCCGGCGCGCAGCACCTCGGCCATCCAGCGGAGGATGGGCGACGGATCGCTCACCGGCACGTGCTCGGCGCCGGGCAGCGGCAGCCCGTAGAGGAGCGTCGCGGCGCGCAGGAGGCGCGCGCTCCACCGGTAGTGCGCCCCGAGGCCCGCCGTGGCGGGGTCGACGAGCATGAAGCAGCGAGCGGTCGGCGACCCGAAGCCGCTGAAGCGGATGGCGACGCCGAGCGAGCCCGTCGACATGCTCCAGACGCCCTTCACCCAGTCCCCGCCGCCGCGCGCGTCGAGCGTGAGGCCGGCGTTGACGGAGCGGTCGCGCAAGCACTCGAGGTCGACGGGCACGTGGCGCGCCGTCCCCCGGCTGCCACTCGTTCGTCCCGGCATGTGGGATCCGGCGAGCGGATTGCGCGAGTCTGGTAGTAGCGGGGCAGGCGGCGGACGAACCGCGCGGCGTCCGCGAGATCGCCCAGGCGTGTCACCCAGCGAATCGGGAGAGCGCTCATCGGCTGACCGTCCACGGCGGGTCGCCCGAACATAGCATGGCGCTCGTCCGCCAGACCACCCGACGTGCGCTCGCGGCGCGCGGGAGGGGCCGGTCGTCGAAAGCGGCCCATGATAGGCTAGCCGCGATCGCGAGCGGGCCGGCCCGAGCCGGCTCGTGTCACGACAGGGAGGCCCTGATGCGCGTCGGCTACTTCACGATGCCGCTCCACCCGCCGGGCGCCGATCCCGGCCGCACGATGGCCGACGATCTCGAGCAGCTCGTCTTCCTCGACCAGCTCGGCTACGAGGAGGCGTGGATCGGCGAGCACATCACGGCGGAGTGGGAGAACATCCCGTGCCCGGACCTCTTCATCGCCCAGGCGCTCGCGATGACGCGCCGGATGAAGCTCGGGACGGGCGTCTCGTGCCTTCCGAATCACAACCCGCTCATGCTGGCGCAGCGCATCGCCCAGCTCGACCAGATGGCGCGCGGCCGGTTCCTCTGGGGCGTCGGCTCGGGCGGGTTTCCGGGCGACCTCGAGCTGTTCGAGCTCGACTCGAAGGGCGGCGAGCACCGCACGGTCACGCGCGCGATGCTGGACCTCGTCCTCGACCTCTGGAACGATCCGAAGCCCGGGGTCTACGAGGCGCCGCGCTGGCGGTTCCGCGTCCCGGAGCCGCAGGAGGACATCGCGCTCCGGCTCCACCTCCGGCCGTACCAGCGGCCCCACCCGCCGATCGCGGTCGCGGGGGTGACGGAGAAGTCGGACACGCTCGCGCTGGCCGGCGAGCGCGGCTACATCCCGATGAGCATCAACTTCGTGCCGCCGCGCGTGCTGAAGACCCACTGGGCCTCGATCGAGGCCGGCGCCCGGCAGGGCGGGCGGGTGGCCGACCGCAAGACCTGGCGCATCGCCCGCGACGTCTTCATCGCCGACACGACGGCGGAGGCGCGCCGGGAGGCGCTCACCGGCAACATGGCCCGCGACTGGACCGGATACTTCTTCCCGCTCCTCCGCAAGGGGCGCGGGCTCGACGTCATGAAGCAGGACCCCGCCATGCCGGACAGCGCGCTCACCCTCGAGTACCTTGCCGACAACACGTGGCTGATCGGCGACCCCGACGAGGTCGTGCGGAGGATCCGCGCGCTCCGCGACGAGGTCGGCGACTTCGGCACGCTCCTCGTCATCGGCCACGAGTGGGAGCCGCGCGAGGCGTGGACGCGCTCGATGCGGCTGCTCGTCGAGGACGTGCTCCCGCGGCTGTGACTCCGAACGACCAGGAGACGATCCCGTGACCACTCGCCCGCCCGCCGAAGTCGGAATGCCGGTCGCCGAGATCGACACGCCCGCGCTCGTGGTCGACCTCGACGCCTACGAGCACAACCTGGACCTGATGGCGGCCACGCTCCGCGGCACCGCGGTGCGCCTCCGCGGCCACGCCAAGACCCACAAGTGCCCGACCGTCGCGCTCCACCAGATCGCGCGGGGCGCGGTCGGCTCCTGCTGCCAGAAGGTGAGCGAGGCCGAGGCGATGGTCGACGGGGGCGTCCGGAACGTCCTCGTCTCGAACGAGATCGTCGACCGGCGGAAGATCGAGCGGCTCGTCGCCCTGGCCCGCCGGGCCGAGGTCCTCGTGTGCGTCGACGATCCGCGGAACGTCGACGACCTCGCGGCGGCGGCGCGCGCGGCCGGGGTGCGCCTGGGCGTGCTGGTCGAGATCGACGTCGGCAACGCCCGCTGCGGCGTCGCGCCCGGCGAGGCCGCCGTCGCGCTGGCCCGGCACGTCGCGGCCCAGCCGGGCCTCCGCTTCGCCGGCCTCCAGGCCTACTACGGGCGCGCCCAGCACATCAACGAGGTCGAGAAGCGGCGGGCGGCGATCGAGACCGGCATCGCGGACGTGCGGCACACCATCGATCTCCTGAAGCGCCAGGGGCTCGCCTGCGAGCTCGTGTCGGGGGCGGGGACGGGCAGCTACCGCTGGGAAGCGGCGAGCGGCGTCTACAACGAGGTGCAGGCCGGGTCCTACTGCTTCATGGACGTCGAGTACAACCTGGTCGAGGGCTTCCCGCGCGAGTTCCGGCAGTCGCTCTTCGTCCTGGCCACGGTGATGAGCCGCCCGGTCCCCGAGCGCGCGGTGGTCGACGCCGGCCTGAAGGCGCTGTCCGTCGACAAGGGCATGCCGGGCGTCCACGGCCTCGCCGGCGTCGAGTTCCAGCGCGCCTCGGACGAGCACGGGGTGATGAAGCTCGAGGGCGCCGGCCAGCGCCTCGCGCTGGGTGACCGCGTGTGGCTCGTGCCCGGCCACTGCGACCCCACGATCAACCTCTACGACTGGTACGTCGCGGTGCGCGGCGGCCGGGTCGAGGCCATCTGGCCGATCACCGCGCGCGGCGCGGTCCTGTGAGCGGGCCGCCCCGGCGCACCCGGTCCATTGCCGGGCGGCCGGTGGCGTGGCTCGAGGCCGGGGCGGGCCGGCCGCTCGTCCTGGTGCACGGCGCGGGCGGATCCGCGGAGCTCTGGCCGCGGCAGCTCGACGAGCTCGCCGACGTGGCCCAGCTTCTCGCGCCCGACCTGCCGGGGCACGGGCCGCTCGGCGGCCGGGGCCGGCCGAGCATCGCGGCGTACGCGGAGTGGCTCGACGGATTCCTCGACGCGGTGGCCGGAGAGCCGGCGGTCGTCGTCGGCCACTCGATGGGCGGCGCGGTCGCGCAGACCCTGGCGCTTCTCCGGCCCGAGCGGCTGGCCGGCCTCGTCCTGATCGCCACGGGCGCGCGGCTCCGCGTGGTGGCGCGGCTCGTCGAGCTCCTGCGACACGACCCGCGCGAGGGCCAGAGTCTCATCCAGGATCTCTCGTTCGGGGCCCCCGCGCCGCGCGAGTGCGGGGAGCTCGTGGCGCGCGTCCTGCGCGAGGGGCCGCCCCTCGTGACGCTCGGCGACTACCTCGCCTGTGACCGGTTCGACGTCCGGGAGCGGCTGGCCGCGATCCGCGCGCCGACGCTCGTGGTGGCAGGCGCGGAGGATCGGCTGACGCCGCTCCGTTACGCGCGGTTCCTCGCGGAGACGATTCCCGGCGCGCGCCTCGTGGAGATCGAGGCCGCCGGGCACTTCCCGCAGCTCGAGCAGCCCGGGCCGGTGAACGCCGCCATCCGGGCGTTCCTCGCGGAGCGGCACGATGCGGCCACGGGCGGCCGCGCGGGCGCACGCGCGTAGCGATGCGGACCATTCGCATCACCGTCGGCGGCGCCGGCGAGCCGGGCGGATCCGGCCGCCGGCGCATCGGCCTGTGGCTCCTGACCGCGCTCGCCCTCCCGATCCTGATCGTCGCCGGGGTCGGGTACGGCGTGTATCACGCGTTCTTCCGGGTGCCGGAGTTCCGGGCCCTCCTCTTCGAGGGCGGCCGCGTCGCCCGGGGCGCGGTCGTCCCGCTGGCCGACGGCGCGGTGGTCCTGAGCCAGGAGAACGCGCAGCCGGTCGCCGAGGTGCTCCGCACGGGCGCGCGGCAGGCGGACGCGGCCCGCGTCTACCTCACCCGGGTCGGGCTCGCGTCCTCGGACAAGCCGCGCTGGGATCTCGCGATGGACGGCGTGACGGGGCCCGACGCGGGCCAGGCGCGACTCTGGCAGGACGGGGATCGCGTGCTCGTCGCGTTCCGCGAGCGGCTCGAGGCGCGGGCGCTCGCCACGGGCGCGCGCGCGTGGACGGCCTCGATGTCCGACGCGATCCATCCCGCCTGCCGCCAGTGCCTCGCGGCCGGGGGCGGCCGGGTCGTCGTGCTCGCCGCGGACGGCGTGATCCAGGCCTTCGACGGCGCCACGGGGCGAGCGCTCTGGCGGGCCACGACGCGCCTCAACCGGCCGACCGCGCCGGACCTCGAGATCGCGGGCGACCTCGTCAGCGTCATCGATCGCGGCGCGGACGCGGGCGCCGTCGAGCTCGCGCTCCTCCGCGCGGACTCGGGCGAGCCGGTCCGGCGGATCCGTCCCGCGTGCGCTCAGTCGAGCCCGTGGATCGACACCACGCAGGCCTTGCACGACGGAGACCGCGTGATCCTCGCGCTCGGCCGGGCCGGCATCGCCTCCTGCTTCGAGGCGTGGGATGTCCGCCGGGGCGCGCGCCTCTGGCAGGCGCCGCTCCCGCGGCCCGGCACGCGGATCGACGAGAGCCGCCTGCCGTGGTACGTGGCGAGCGGCCGGAGCGTCGCCCTCGCGCAGGCGAGCATCGCCCCGAGCGGGAAGGGGACGGTCTGGGCGCTCGCTCTCGACACCGGGCGGCTCCGGTCCCTGCCCGTGACCGAGGGCTACGAGACGCGGGTGCTCGACGCCCGCGACGGTGTGCTCCTCCTGCGGGCCACCCGCCAGCGCGGTACGATACGCGACGAGCTCTGGGCGATGGACCTCGACAAGGGGTCGATGCTCTGGGACAAGCCCCTCGCGGGCGCCGCCGGCGGCGCCCTGCCGCGCTGGACGGCGCGCGCGGTGCCGGCGGGCGTCGCGCTCCTCGTGGCGCTCGATCGGCCCAACCGCCTCGCCTACGAGACGCTCGACCTCCGGACGGGCCGCTCGCTCGCGAGCGTCACCACCGAGGTCGAGGCCGCGAGCTGGGAGGGGACCGCGTGGACCGACGAGGCCGCGTGGCTCACGATCGCCTCGCCGTATCGGGTGGCCTTCGGGGCCGGCACCGTGACGCGCGTCTGGCCGTGGCAGAGCCTCTCCAACTGCCAGAACATCGGCGGCAAGATCGTCTGCACGCGATGAAGAAGACGGGCATGCGCCGCGGACCTCTCGTCGTCCGGCCGGCCGATCACCGCGGCGACTTCTTCCGGGTGCTGCAGGAGACGGAGCGCAGCCAGACCGCCGTCATGACCGTCGCGCCCGGCCAGGATGCGGGCCCCGAGGAGACGCACGCCGCCGACCAGATCCTCTACGTGATCGACGGCCAGGCCGAGGTGCGCGTCGGGAAGGAGCTCGCGACGGCCGGTCCCGGGACGCTCGTCACGATCCCCGCGGGGACGCCGCATCACGTGCGGAGCACGGGCGCCGTCCCGCTCTTCTTCCTCACGGTCTACGCCCCGCCGGAGTACTAGCGCGCGAGACGGATCGGCACGCGCTCCAGCACCCGGGTGACGGCGGGGTTGGAGTAGACGCCGAAGGCGTCGACCAGCGTGCCGCGCGTGCCGTCGCGGCTCTCGATCGCGTACACGATCGACATGTCGTCGGGGTCGGAGATGCCCTCGAAGCGGTGGAACTCGCGGATCGTCAGGTCCTCGGCCCTGAAGGTCCGGACGGTTCCCGCCGCGCGCAGCCCGTCCCCGGCCACGGCGAACGCCGCGGTGAAGCCGCGGTCGGCCAGGTCGGCGAGGGTCTCGGCCAGCGTCACGTCCGTCGCTGGGCTCACCGCTACCGCTCCCGGATCCAGCACGCGCCCGTCGGCGCGCCCGCCGCGTCAGCGGCGTTCGGGCAGGCGGCCGAGCTCCACGGGCAGCTGGAGCGTCTTCCCCTTTCGGATGAGCGAGATCTCCACCTTCGTGCCGGGCGCCGTCCCGACGATGCGCCGCGTGAGCTCCTGCGGCGCCCCGACGGCCTGATCGTTGACGGCGACGATCACGTCGCCTTTCTGCATGCCGGCCTTCTCGGCCGGGGAGCCCTCGACGACGTTCTCGATCAGCACGCCCTTCTGCTCCTTCAGGCCGGCGGTCTCGGCCGCCTCCGGCGTGATCGGGCGGACGGCGACCCCGAGGTAGCCGCGGACCACCGCGCCACGGTCCCGGAGCTGGAGCAGGACGGTCTTCGCGAGGTTGATCGGGATCGCGAAGCCGATGCCGATGGACCCGCCCGACTGGGAGAAGATCGCGCTGTTGATCCCCACCACGGCGCCGCGGCTGTCGAGGAGCGGCCCGCCGGAGTTGCCGGGGTTGATCGACGCGTCGGTCTGGACGAACTCGTCGTACGGCCCGCTCCCGATGAAGCGCTCCTTGGCGCTCACGATCCCCGTCGTCACCGTCTGGTCGAGCCCGAACGGGTTGCCGATTGCCATCACCGGCTCCCCGACCTCCAGCCGGTCGGAGTCGCCGAGCGGGAGCACGGCCAGGGTCGAGGCGTCGATCTTGAGCAGCGCGAGGTCCGTCGGGGGATCGGTGCCGACGACGCGCGCCGGGTGCTCGGTGCCGCGGGACAGGCGCACGACGATGTCGCCGCCGCTCGCCACGACGTGGTTGTTCGTCACGACGTAGCCGTCCGGCGAGATGATGAAGCCGGAGCCGAGGCTCGACCGGGGGCTGCCGCCGGGAGGCCCGCCCTCGAAGAACCGGCGGAAGAACTCCGCGCGCGGGTCCGAGACGTGCGCCTGGGTGCTGACGTTGACGACGGCGGGCCGCGCCGCCTTGGCGAGATCCACCCACAGCTGGTAGGCGGGCTGGAGCGGCCCGTCCTTCTGCGCGTTCGTCCAGAACTCCGCGGCGGCCCAGCGCGGCGGGTGGACGTCGACCTTGATCGAGACGATGCCGCCGAGCACGAGGAGTCCGACCACCAGGACGACGGCCACGATCCACGTGAGGCGCTGGGTCACGGGCTTCATTCTACCGGACTTCGCCGCGACGGCCCATGCTGGCGGCCAGCGCGGCGCGCGTGGGAAAATGCTGGCGGGCGGGGTCAGACCCCGGAGCCGCCTGCTTGCTCTGCGTTCAAATGAGCGTCGGGGTCCGGCCCCGGCATGTTGCGCGCTGACCCCGCAAGGAGAGCCTGATGCGCTACGAGACGATCACCCTCGACGTGGCCCAGGGCATCGCGACCATCACGCTGAACCGGCCCGACGCCTACAACGCGCTGAGCCTCGCGCTGGCCCGCGAGCTCTTCAACGCGGTGCTCGAGGTGGACGAGGACCCGGCGGTGCGCTGCGTCGTCCTCACCGGGGCGGGGAAGGCCTTCTGCGGCGGCGGTGACGTCAAGGACTTCGTGCAGACCCTGCCGCGGATCGGCATCCTCCTCAAGGAGCTGACGACCCACATCCACGGCGTGGTCTCGCGGCTCGTGCGGACGCCGAAGCCCGTGATCACCGCCGTCAACGGCGTGGCCGCCGGTGGCGGGCTCGCGCTGGCGCTGGCCGGCGATCTGGTGATCGCCGCCGAGTCCGCCCGGTTCACGATGGCCTACTCGCGCATCGCGGCGACGCCCGACGGGTCCTCGACCTACTGGCTGCCGCGCCTCTGCGGCATCCGGCGCGCGATGGAGCTCTTCTACACGAACCGGGTGCTCACCGCGAAGGAGGCCGTGGACTGGGGGATCGCGAGCCGCGCCGTCGCCGACGCGGAGTTCCCGGGGGCGGTGCGCACGCTCGCCGCGGAGCTCGCCCAGGGCCCGACGCTCGCGCTGGGGCGGGGCAAGCGGCTCCTCCACCTCTCGACCACCGAGAGCCTCGAGACGCAGATGGAGCACGAGAGCCAGGCCATCGCGCAGAGCGGCCACACCGAGGACTTCGCCGAGGGTGTGCGGGCCTTCTCCGAGAAGCGCCCCCCGCCTTCCGCGGCCGCTGACGGGGTCAGACTTTGACTTCTTAACAATTTCCCGCCGCGCGGGCCGAACTGTTTAGAAGTCAAAGTCTGACCCTATGATGGGGTGAATGGCGCCTCCGTCCCGGCGCGGCCAGGCCTGGGTGCGGCAGCTCCGGCTGACCACCGGCCTCATCCTGTTCACCTTCGTCACGACCCACCTCCTGAACCACGCCCTCGGCCTCGTCTCGCTGGACGCGATGGAGGCCGGACGGTGGTGGTTCACGGGCCTCTGGCGAAGCCTTCCCGGCACGGTTCTCCTGTACGGCGCCGCCCTGACCCACATCGCGCTCGCGTTCTGGGCGCTCTACCAGCGCCGGCATCTCCGGCTGCCGGCCGCCGACGCCTGGCAGCTCGGCCTCGGGCTGGTGCTGCCGGTCCTGCTGGTGTCGCACGTCGTGGGGACGCGGGTGTCGCACGAGCTCTACGGCTACCGGGACTCCTACAGCCTCGTGGCCCTCGCGCTGTGGGAGCTCCGCCCGGACATCGGCGCCCGTCAGGTCCTCGTGATCGCGCTGGCCTGGATCCACGGGTGCCTCGGGCTTCGCGCCTCGCTCCGCCTCCGCCCCTGGTATCCCCGCGCGAGCTACGCGCTGTTCGGCGTCGCGCTCCTCCTGCCCGTGCTGGCGGTCCTCGGCTTCGTCGAGGGCGGCCGCGAGGCCGCGGCGCGCGCGAGGGCCGCGGGCGGCCCGGCGGTGGTGCAGCAGGCGGCGGGCGCGCCGTCGCCCGCCGAGGCGGCCGTGCTCGACACGATCCGCGAGAGCCTGCTCTGGACCTACGGCGCCCTGCTCGTGGGCGTCGTCGTCGCGCGGGCCGGACGATCCTGGCGGGCGCGCCGGCGCGGCACGGTCCGTCTCCGGTATCCGGACGGGCGCGAGGTCCACATCGCGCGAGGCTTCTCGGTGCTCGAGGCGAGCCGCCTCGCCGGGATCCCGCACGCCTCCGTCTGCGGCGGGCGAGGCCGCTGCTCGACCTGCCGCGTGCGCGTGGACCGGGGCGGCGAGGATCTCGTGCCCCCGGCCGAGGCGGAGCGGCGCGTGCTCCGGCGCGTGGGGGCGCCGCCCAACGTGCGCCTCGCCTGTCAGCTGCGCCCGACGCGCGACGTCGACGTCGTTCCGCTCCTTCCGGCCACCGCCACGGCCGTCGCGGGCGGGCGGCGCGCGGCGTCGGCCTCGGGGCAGGAGCAGGAGGTCGCGGTCCTGTTCGCCGACATCCGCGGCTTCACGCGCTTCGCCGAGCGCCGGCTGCCCTACGACGTCGTGTTCTTCCTGAACCGGTACTTCGAATCGGTCGGCGTCGCCATCGAGCAGGTGGGCGGCATCGCCAACCAGTTCACCGGCGACGGCGTGATGGCGCTCTTCGGCGTGGACGGGACCTCCGAGGACGGATGCCGGCAAGCGCTGGCCGCCGCGGCGCTGCTTCACGAGCGGATGGCCGAGCTGAGCCGGAGCCTGGCCGGCGAGATCGACGCGCCGCTCCGGATCGGCGTCGGCATCCACGTCGGACCGGTGGTCGTCGGCCGCATGGGCTACAAGACGGCGGACTACCTCACGGCCGTCGGCGACACGGTCCACGTCGCCAGCCGGCTCGAGCAGCTCACCAAGGACTTCAACGCCGTCCTGGTGATCTCGGAGCTCGTGGCGCGCCGCGCCGGGCTCGACGTCTCGGACTGGGAGCGCCACGAGCTGACGCTGCGGAACCGCCGCGAGCCGCTCGTGGTCCGCGTCCTGACGGACATCGGACGGCTTCGGGCCGCCGTCGCGGCTCCTGGCGGGAGCGCCTCCGGCTGACACGCGCCTGGCGGACGTCGCCGCGCGCGTCGGCGCTCGGCCGAGCGGGCGGCGGCTTCCGCGTGTGGCGCGAGCTACCGGCGGCGGCGCTTCGCGGGCGGGCGGCGGGCCGGCTTCCGGGCGCGCGCGGCGGCGCGGGCCGGCGGCATCGCGGCGACGGTCCGGATCTCGATCAGGAGCCCCGGCCGCGGGAGCACCGCCTGGACCGTCGTGCGCGCCGGCGGGTCCGTCGGGAAGAAGGTCCTGTAGACCTCGTTGAACGCCGCGAAGTCGCCGATGTCCGAGAGGAGGCAGAGGCACTCGACCGAGTGCTCGAGCGAGGTGCCCGCCGCCTGGAGGATCGCCTCCACGTTCTGGAGCACCTGCCGCGTCTGCTCGCGGATGCCGCCCGCCACGACCTGCCCGGTGGCGGGATCGAGCGCGACCTGCCCCGCCACGTAGACGAGATCGCCGTGACGGATGCCCTGGGAGTAGGGGAGACCGGTGCGGGGGCCCTTGTCGGTGCTGATGACCTGGCGCTTCACGTGCTCCTCCTCGGTGGGGGGTCGCCCGGGGCGAGCCCGGCGACCGCCGGTGCGGGCTGCGGTTTCTCCTGCGTGCGCGTCCGGAAATCGGCCGGGCGTCAGGGTGGCACGGTTCGGCGGGATCGGCAACCGCCGCGCGCGGCTCAGCCCGTCGCCCGCGCGTCCTCCGGCTGGCGGCTGACCGCCGGCGCCGCGATCCGTCGCGCGGCGCGGAGCATCGCGGCGAGGCTCGCGTCGACGTCCTCCGCGGTGGTGGCCCACGAGGAGACGCTGATCCGCATCGCCGCGCGGCCCTGCCAGACCGTGCCGCCGCACCAGCAGGTGCCGTCCTCCTGGATCGCGGCGATCACGCGATTGGTCGTCTCCGCGTCGCCGAACGACACCAGGACCTGGTTCAGCACCACGTCGTTGAGCACTGTGTAGCCCGCCGCGCGGAGGCCCTCGGCGAACCGCGTCGCGTGCCGGCACGTCCGCTCGATCAGCTCCGCGAGCCCCGCGCGCCCGAGCGACCGGAGCGCGGCCCACACCTCGACCCCGCGCGCCCGGCGCGACATCTCGGGCGTGTACCGGAAGGGATGGCGCTCGGCGCCCTGCGCGAGGTAGGTGGCGGCGCTCGCCGACATCGCGGCCTCGAGGTCGCGCGGGTCGCGCACCAGGACGACGCCGCAGTCGTAGGGGACGTTGAGCCACTTGTGGCAGTCCGTGGCCCACGAATCGGCGAGCTCGAGGCCCGCCGCGAGATGACGGCGCCCCGGCGCCGCCGCCGCCCAGAGGCCGAACGCCCCGTCCACGTGGACCCAGCTCCCGGCCTCGCGCGCCCGGGCGCAGACCGCGTGGGCGGGATCGAGCGCGCCCGTGTTCACGTTGCCCGCCTGGAGGCAGACGATCGTCGTGCTCGAGAGCGGCGGCAGCTGGTCGGCGCGGAGCCGCCCCTGGGCGTCGGTCGGGACCCGCACGACGCGCTCGCGCCCCAGCCCGAGCAGGCTCAGCGCCTTGAGCACGCTCACATGGACCTCGTTCCCGACGACCACCGTGAGCGGCGGCGCGCCGAACATCCCGTCCCGCTCGACGTCCCACCCCTGGCGTCGCAGCAGCGCGTGGCGCGCGGCGGCCAGGCCGGCGAAGTTGGCCATGGTGCCCCCGGTCACGAGGCCTCCGCCCGCGGTGGCCGGAAGCCCGAGCACGTCCCGGATCCACTGGACGCTGATCTCCTCCAGCGCCGCGCCCATCGGGGAGGCGACGCTCGGGCCCGCGTTCTGATCCCAGGCGCCCGCGAGCCAGTTCGCCGCCAGGGCCGCCGGGAGGGAGCCCCCGTTCACGAAGCCGAAGTAGCGGCCTCCGGCGTTCACGATCGTGGCCGGCGCGGCGATCTCGTCGAGCAGCGCCACGACGGCGGCCGGATCGGTCGGGCCGTCGGGCAGCGGGCCGCCCAGCTCCTCGAGCCGCGCGACGGCCGCCGGCGCGGGCGCCACGCCGCGGCTCGCGAGGCCCTCGAGGTAGCGGGTGGCGCGGTGAGCGGTGTCGCGCAAGAGGTCGTCCATGGCGGCGGCTCCTTCCCGGTGGTCGGATCGAGAACCGGTACCCACCTCTAGCCGAAGCGGCCGCGCCGGCCAAGAGCCAATGCGCGGATTGGCTTGGTCCGGGCTCCCGGACGCCGGGCTACCGGACGAAGGTCGCCTGGCGCGCGGTCTCGATGGAGCGGAGCACGTCGCTCTGGTCGAAGACCTGGTGCGCGAGGAGCAGCTCGAGCTCGTGGCGGAGCGTCGTGCGCAGGAGATAGGGCCCGTCGGTGTTGATGGTCGTGCGCACCCCGGCGTCGCGGAGCCCCTGGTAGACCTCGCGGAGCTCGTCCCACCCCGAGAGGGCGCGGGTCCGGAGGTTCGACGACGGGCAGAGCTCGAGCACCGTGCCCCGGTCGCTCAGCCGCTTCATGAGCTCCTCGCTGCGGGCCGCGGCGATGCCATGGCCGATGCGGTCGGGCTGGAGCTTCTCCAGGACGGCGAACACGCCGTCGGCTCCCGTGTGCGAGGTCTCGCCGGTGTGGATGGTCGTGCCCAGCCCGGCCGCCCGCGCGCGGGCGAAGAGGTCGTGGTAGCGGTCGACCTCGCTGCCGAACTCGAGCGTGTGCTTCTCCGGGCCCGCGAGATCGATGCCCACGACGCCGCGGTCCCGGTAGCGCTCGGCCTTCCGCACGATGATGTCGTTGAGGGCGTAGTCGAACTCGCGAGCGAGGCAGAAGACCAGCCCCGCGCGGACGCCGTACGCGAGGCAGGCGCGCTCCATCCCGTGGATGGCGGCGATGATGATGTGGTCGAGGTCCCGCTCGCCGCCCAGGTTCCGCTTCATCGGGTTGAAGCGGAGCTCGATCGTCGAGACGCGCGAGGACCGGTACTCCTTCCCGATGATGGAGTAGATGGAGCGCTCGATGGCCGCCGGCGACGACTGGATGCGCTCGGTCCAGCGGTGGAGGATCTCGAGGTAGCTGTCCAGCGACGTGACGCGCTTCGGATCCGCGTACACGAGGTCCTGGAACTCGGGGTACGTGCGCACGGGCAGCTTGAACCCGTGGTCGTGCGCGATCTCCCAGAGGACGTGGGGCGCCACCGCCGCGCCCACGTGGATGTGGAGGTCGACGAGCTCGGTCGCCTCGAGGAGCTGCCGGCCCGCATCGGGGACGGTGAGCTTGCGCGCGCTCACCGGCGGCCCCGAGCGGCGCACGCCCTCACTCCCCGGGCCCGCCGCGCCCGGGCTCATCCGCCGGCCCGGTAGGCGCGCGCCTCGGCCGCGATCTTCTCCGCGTCGAAGTGGTTGATGTCGTCGATCAGCTCGTTGGTCACGAGCTCCTTCGCCGTCACCGCCTGCTTGATGATGCCGGTCTTCAGCATGAAGTCGGCGTAGGCCTGGTAGTTCGCCTCGGAGTTCTCGCCCCAGCGCTTGACGCCGGCCTTCTCGAGCCGCCAGTTCTGGGCGCGGGCCTGGAGCACCTTGGTGTCGTCGCGGAGCGCCGTCGCCTCGTCCTTCCCGGTGGGCTTGGTCGCCGGGAAGACCTCCCAGAGGATCCGGATGGCGGCCTCGGGGTTGGCGATGGCGAACACCGTGCCCTTCGCGTAGCTCCGCGCGAGCGCCACCGCCTCCTTGCGCCGGGTCCGGAGGGTGTCCTCCAGGGCGAGGAAGCCGTTCGACGGGAAGCGGTCGATCGCCCGCGTGTCGAGGAGCCGGAGCTTGACGCCCGCGTTCTCGACCATCGCGTACTGCGTGTCGAACTGGCTGAGCGCGTCGACCTGGCCGCCCCGGACCATGGCCGCGGTCTGGGCGCCCTCGCCGGCGACGACGATGTCGATGTCCGAGTCCGGGTTGAGCCCGTTGAACCGGGCGAGCTCGCGCGCCACCAGCACGCCGCCCGACCCCATCGAGATCACGCCGATGCGCTTTCCCCGAAGGTCCGTGAACTCCTTGACCGGGCTGTCCTGGGGAACGGCGATGCCGTAGATGTTCCCCTGATACGCGGTGTAGAAGACCTGCGCCTTGATGCCCTGCGGGCGGCCGATCGCGAGGGGCTCGACGCTCGGCAGGGAAAAGTCCACTTCCTTGACCGCCACGTTCTTCACGCAGTCCGTCGACCCGGGCATGGGCACCAGCTCGACGTCGATGCCCTCCTGCTTGAGCCACCCGAGCTTGGCCGCGATGGCGAAGGGCGCGGCGGCCGCCGAGACGGTGCGGGCGCACCAGCCCACCTTGAGCTTCGTGACCTGGGCGCTCACCGGCCCGGTGAGCGCGGCCGAGCCGAGCAAGAGCGCGACGGCCGGGGCCAGGGCGACGACGCGGCGCGAGCGGGACCTCACCATGCGGTGACCTCCTTCTTCCGGGCGCGCGGATCGCGCGCGAGCGAGGCGGAGAGCGGGGCGTCCTCGGCGGGCTGCTCGGAGGCGGCCTTCTCCGACGCGTCCCAGAACAGCACCCGCCGGCGGACCAGCTGGATGGCCCGGCTGAGCCCGAGGCCCACGAACGAGAGCACGAGCAGCACCGAGAACTGCCCCGAGACGTCCATCGTGAAGTTCATGCTCTGGATCAGCATGCCGAGACCGGCGGTGGCGCCGACGAACTCGCCGACGATGGCGCCGATCAGGGCGAAGATCATCGCGATGTCGAGCCCCGCCATCACGAACGGCAGGGCGTTGGGGAGCCGCAGCATCCAGAAGATCTGCCGGTCGGTGGCCGCGAGGGAGCGCATCAGGCTCACGCGGTCCTCGTCGGCCGACCGGAGCCCGACCATCGTGTTGACGAGGAGCGGGAAGAACGCCACCAGCCCGGCGTTGACGACCTTCGACATGAGGCCCAGGCCGAACCAGATGACGATGAGCGGCGCGAGCGCGATCTTCGGCAGCGACTGGAACATCACGATGTACGGATAGAGGAAGTACTCCACCCACCGGCTCATCGCCACCGCGGTGCCGAGCCCGAACCCGAGCGCCGAGCCGACCAGGAACCCCAGCAGCGTCTCGATGAGCGTGTACCAGAGGTGCTTCAGGTAGAGCCCGCTGGCGAGGCCGCGCCAGAGCGCCACCGCCACCGCCGACGGCGCCGGCAGGATGAACGGCGGGATCGCGAGGACCCGGACCGCGCCCTCCCAGAGCGCCATCGAGGCGAGGAAGAAGACGGCGGTCAGGGCGAGGCTCCGCCCGCGGCCGAGGCCGGTCATCCGGTCGGGCCTCCCGGCGCCGCGCGCCTCATCCCGTGTAGTGCTCGTACCAGTGCTGGCGCGCGCGGAAGTCGTCCGGGTACGCCGTCACCTTCTCCGGGGCGAACTCGAAGTCCTCGCCCTCGCGCGCGATCGTCTCGACGAGCGGGCCGGCATCGAACCGGTGGCCGCTGAAGCGCGCGGGGGGCTGGGCGGCCAGCCACACCCAGGCCCGGCCGAGCCGGACCGGGTCCGTCCAGCTCGCCCGGAGCTCCGCCGGCGCCCGGTCGTGCTCCGCCCAGGTCACCCGGGTGGGCTTGATGCGGGCGCCGGGCCCGATCGTGTTGACCGCGATGTTGTGGGCCCGGGCCTCGAGGGAGAGCGCCTTCACGAAGCCCTCGACGCCGTGCTTGACCGCGCAATACGCGATCTCCTCCCGGTAGCCGCGCACGCTCGATCCGCTGGCGATCCCGATGACGTGGCCGCCGCCCTGCGCCTTCATCCGGGGCCAGGCGGCGCGCGTGCAGTTGAACATCCCGCCGAGCCCGACGTCGATCTGGCGGGCCCATTCGGCATGCGTGGTCGCCTCGAAGGCAACGAGCGGCATGTAGATCGCGTTGTGCACCACGACGTCGAGGCGGCTCCAGCGCTCGATGACGCGCTCCACGACCTCCTCGCACGCGGCGAGATCGGCCGCGTCGGCGCGGCAGCCGAGGTGCTCCGTCCCGTCGGCGGCGAGGTCCCGGGCGCAGCGCCGGAGCTCGGCGTCGTCGAGGTCCGTCACGCAGACCCGCGCCCCGGCGAGGCCGAACGCGCGGGCGATGCCCCAGCCGAGACCCCGCGCCGCGCCGGTGACGAGAGCCACGCTGCCGGGGCGGAGCTTCATGCGCGCTACCCGTCCAGCCGCCCGGCCACGGCGAAGCGCCGCCGGATCGCCCGCACGTGCTCGCCGAAGGCGGGCGTGTTCATGACGTCGAGCGGCCGCGGATGGGGAAGCTCGACGCGCACGTCCTCGAGGATGCGGCCCGGCCGCGGGCTCATCACGAGGACGCGGTCGCCCAGGAACACCGCCTCCGGGATCGAGTGGGTGATGAAGACGACGGTCTTCTTCCGCTCGAGCCAGATCCGCTGGAGCTCCACGTTCATCTGCTCCCGCGTCATCGCGTCCAGCGCGCCGAACGGCTCGTCCATGAGGAGCATGGCGGGATCGTGGACGAGCGCCCGGGTGAGGGCGACCCGCTGCTGCATGCCGCCCGAGAGCTCCCACGGGTACCGCCGCTCGAAGCCCTCGAGGCCGACGAGGGCCAGGAGATCGAGCGCGGCGCGCCGGTGGGCCTCGCGCGGGAGCCCCTGGACGTCGATCGGCAGGAGCACGTTGTCCAGCACGGTCCGCCAGGGGAAGAGCACCGGGGACTGGAAGACCACGCCGATGTCCTGGCGCGGCCCCGTGATCGGCGTGCCCCGGAGCCGCGCGTCCCCGCGCGAGGGCGGCATGAGGCCCGCGAGGATCTTGAGGAGCGTGGTCTTCCCGCAGCCCGAGGGGCCGACGACGGCGACGAAGTCGCCCTCGCGGATGTCGAAGCTGATGCCCTCGAGCGCCGCGACATTCCCGTCGCGGGTCGCGTAGCGCTTCGAGAGATCCCTGACGGCGATCGCGTCCACGTGGCCGATGGGCGGCTCGCCTCCGCCGGATCGAGGTGGCCCCACTGGAGGTGGCGGGATTATACCGCACCCCTCCGCGGTATACTGCCGCCCCATGTCGGCCGAGCTCGCGGGAGAGGCGCCGGTCGAGCCGCGCGACAGGACGTCCCGCCTGAATCGCTGGGTCACCGGCGCCGCCCTCGGCGTCCTGGCGGGCCTGGCCGCCCTCGTCTTCTGGCCGGCGCACGGGCTCGACACCCTCGAGCGGCCGGAGGAGTCGCTCGAGCGCGTCGTCACGCGCGACATGGACTTCCGCGCCGCGGCGCGGACGGCGCCCCGGTGGGAGCGCCGCCTCCTCGCGCTCGCCTTCTCGTCGGATGCCGGCGCGCGGGCCGACGCCATCGCGTGGTACGAGGAGCTCGCGCGAGTCGAGGCCTCGCCCCTCGCCGAGCTCTACCGGATCATCCTGCTCGCCGAGGACGGCCAGACCGAGGCCGCCGAGTCGGTGGCGACCGCCTGGGCGCCGACCGACGACGCGGCCCGGCGGCTCGCGGCCTGGGCCCGGGCCGCCTACGAGGCGGAGGTCCCGGCCCCCGAGGAGCTCCGGGCCGCGATCGAGGCCGTCCGCCGCGAGCTGCCGCCGGGCTGGTTCGCCGATCGCCTCGTGATCCGGCTCGCGTCGCGCCTCGGCGACGCGGCCCTCGTGGCGGAGAGGGAGCGCGACATCCAGGCGCGGGGCGCGCCGCTCCTGTGGCGGCTCCGTGCGATCCTGATCGCCGAGACGCTCCTGGTCCTGGTGGGGCTGGTCGCGCTCGTCGCGTGGCTCGTCGGCCGCGGCGGTCGCGCGGCCCGCGTCGCGATGGCGCCGATCCCGCCGCCGTGGACTGCCCTCGACGGGCTGGGGCTCTTTGCCCGCGGCGCCGTGGGCCTCGTCGGCGTGGCCGTCGTGTGGCCGTTCCTGCCGGACCGCGCGTGGTCCACCTTGCTCGTGTCGGTCCTCCAGACGATCCCCCTCGGCGGCTATCTCCTCTGGTACTGCGGCGGATCGTGGAGGACCCTCGCGGACACGTTCGGGCTCCGCGTCCCCCGGTCGGCGTGGCCCACGCTCCTGCGGGCGACACTCGGACTCGTGGGCGTGTCGACGCTCGCCGACGTGCTGATCGACCTCGCCGGGGCGCGCCTCGGCGTGGAGACGCACTGGACCGACGGCTTCCAGGAGCGGCTCGTGTGGGGCACGTCCGCGGAGGTGGTGGCCGACGCGATCGACAGCTGCGCCTTCGCCCCGATCCTGGAGGAGCCGCTCTTCCGCGGCGTGCTCTACGCGACCCTTCGGCTGCGCCTCGGCCCCGCGCCGGCGACGCTCGTCAGCGCAGCGCTCTTCGCGCTCGCGCACGGCTACGGCGTGGTGGGGTTCGTCTCGGTCTTCGCGAGCGGGGTGCTGTGGGCGCTCGCCTACGAGCGGACGCGGAGCCTCCTGCCCGGCATGCTGGCCCATGCCGTGAGCAACATCCAGGCGACGACCATCGTCCTCGCCACCCTCCGGTTCTGACCGGCCGACGCCCGGGCCTCTTGAGGGGCTGAACGGCCGCGGGTAAGATGGCGCGGTGTCGCCAGCAGGCGGCGGCGCGCGCCCACGACAGGAGATGCTCACGTCATGACCAAGCCCCGCGCCCGCCGGATCCCGGCCCGGCCGATCCCGCCGGCCCAGCTCTGCGATCGCTACGGCAAGCTCTACGTCGCCGCGATCACCGACGTGCTCGACCACCTGGGGCGCAAGACCCAGACGCTCCCCCACGACATCGTAGGGCTCACGCCCGGCGCCCGGGTCGCCGGTCTCGCGTTTCCGGCCGCCGGCCGCCCCACGCGGACGCCCGATCCCGAGCGCGCGATCCGCGCGTTCCTGACGCTGCTCGGATCGGTGCCGCGGGACGCGGTCCTGGTCGTGAAGTCGAACGACGAGGTGTCGGCGCACTTCGGCGAGCTGTCGGCGGTCGCGATGAAGGCGCGCGGCGTGCGGGGCGTCGTGATCGACGGGGCGACGCGCGACGCGGAGTACATCCTGCGCGAGCGGTTCCCGGTCTTCTGCCGGTACCGGACGCCGCTCGACTCCCTGCCGCGCTGGTGCGCGACCGAGTGGGGGCGCCCGGTGACCATCGGCGGGGTCCGGGTCTCGCCGGGCGACGTGATCGTGGGCGACCTCGACGGGGTCGCCGTGGTGCCGAAGGCCCTGGCGGCCCCGGTGCTCCTGGAGTGCGAGCGGCTGCTCTCGACCGAGAACCGGGTTCGCGACGCCGTCCGGAAGGGGATGGCGCCGCTCGCGGCGTACGAGAAGTTCGGCGTGTTCTAACGGAGGGCAAGACGATGATGGAATCGAAGATCGCGGAGTCGATGGGACGGCTGGGCACCGAGACCGCCTTCGAGGTGCTGGCGCGGGCGCGCGCACTGGAGCGCCAGGGGAAGAACGTCGTCCACCTCGAGATCGGCGAGCCGGACTACGACACGCCCGCGCACATCCGCGAGGCGGCCAAGCGGGCGCTGGACGCGGGCGCCACCCACTACGGGCCGTCGGCCGGGCTCCCGGAGCTGCGCGAGGCGATCGCCGAGCATATCGAGAAGACCCGCGGCGTCCCGGTCGAGCCGGACGAGGTGGTGGTGACGCCCGGGGCCAAGCCCATCATGTACTTCGTCATCATGGCGCTCACGAACCCGGGCGACGAGGTGGTCTACCCGAACCCCGGGTTCCCCATCTACGAGTCGGTGATCAACTTCGTGGGCGGGAAGCCGGTGCCGATCCCGCTCCTCGAGGAGACCGGCTTCGGCTTCGACCTGAAGGAGTTCGAGCGGCGCGTCTCGAAGAAGACCAAGCTCATCATCATCAACTCGCCGGAGAACCCGACGGGCGGCGTGCTGAGCCCCGAGGACGTCGGCCGGATCGCCGACCTCGCGCGGCACTACCAGGTGCCGGTGCTGTCGGACGAGATCTACCGGCGCTTCCTCTACGACGGCGAGTTCGCCTCGATCGTGAGCCTGCCGGGCATGAAGCCTCAGACGGTCATCCTGGACGGCTTCTCGAAGTCCTACGCGATGACCGGCTGGCGGCTCGGGTTCGGCGTGATGCCGAAGCCGCTCGCCGAGCACCTCGCGCGGCTCATGACGAACTCCGTGTCCTGCACCGCGACCTTCATCCAGCACGCCGGCCTCGCCGCGCTCAGAGGCGACGACACGCCCGTGCAGACGATGGTGGAGGAGTTCCGCCAGCGGCGCGACCTGATCGTCGACGGGCTCAACCGGATCCCCGGGGTGAGCTGCAAGCGCCCGCGCGGCGCCTTCTACGTGTTCCCGAACGTGAAGTCGTTCGGGCGCCCGTCGAAGCAGATCGCCACGCATCTCCTGGAGCAGGCGGGCGTGGCGGTGCTGGGCGGCACCGCGTTCGGCGAGTTCGGCGAGGGGTACCTCCGGCTCTCCTACGCGGCGTCGCGCGAGACGATCCAGGAGGCGCTCCGCCGCATCGCGAGCGGCCTCGCCTCCCTCAGCTAGGCGCCGCGCCCGCGGTCGGGCATCGGCGCCGGCGTCCTCTCGCGGCTGCGACCCCGGTCGCGCCGCCGGCTTCGGTCGCGCCGGGTCTTCGCCGACGGTACCCCGCCGAGGTCGACGGTGCCGGACCAGGTCGGCGGCCGTGCGGCGGCCGCGGCGCCGAGGACCGGTCGGGTCCCTGCACCGGGTCGGGGCGTCGCCAGCGCGGCGCCGGCCGAGGACGGCCTGCGCCGCGCTGAAGCTGACCGCATCCACTGCGAGCAGCCGACGCCACCGAGGCCGCACGCGTGGGCGCTCGACAGGCGTGTCGGGCGAATGCCTGACCGCCACCCTGGCAAGCCCGGCGGGCTCGGCGCCGGCCCGGGGAGGCGGAGGGCCAAGCTGGCGGATATAATGACGAGCGCGAACGGGGGCGGCCGAAGCCGCCCCGGGAGGCAAGATGGCGATCCTGACAGAGCGGGACCGGACGGCGGTCCAGGGTGAGCTCGCGAAGCTGGCTGGGCCGGTCAAGCTGATCGTCTTCTCGAGCCAGCTCGGCGCGTCCGAGTACTGCGTCGAGACCGAGCGGCTGGTCCGCGAGGTCGCGGAGTGCTCGGATCAGGTCACGGTGGAGATCCTGAACCTCCACATCGACCGCGAGCGGGCGGAGGCCTACGGCGTCGATCGCGTGCCCGCCATCGTCGTCGAGGGCGCCCGCGACTACGGCATCCGCTTCTTCGGGATCCCGATGGGCTACGAGTTCACGAACCTGATCGACTCGATGATCACCGCATCCTCGGGCACGCCGACGCTCAGCGCCGAGACGCTCGAGCGCCTGGCCGGGCTGAAGGAGCGCGTCCACATCCAGGTGTTCTCCACCCCTACCTGACCCCACTGCCCCCGGGCCGTGCGCCTGGCGCATCACCTGGCGGTCGCCTCGGACTGGATCCGCGGCGATTGCGTGGAAGCGACCGAGTTCCCCGAGCTCGCGCAGCGCTACATGGTCATGGCGGTCCCGAAGACCGTCGTCAACGACCGCGTGTCGTTCGAGGGCGCCATGCCGGAAGCCCAGTTCGTCGACGCCGTGCTGCGGGCGGTCGGCGCGCCCGACGGAGACGGCCGGTGAGCTGGGAGCAGATCCTCGCCGTCGTGGCGGTGACCGCCGTCCTGGTGCTGGTGACCCGCCGCGGCCTCGGCTGACGGCCGCCCGCCGAGGGCTCCGGGACGGAGCCCACCGCCTGCGGACGCCAGGCCTCTTCGCCTGACGCAGCGCCCCGCGACACCGCAGTCCCGCTCGTCTCGCTAGAAACGCCCGAGTACGGTCTCGGGCAAGACCGCGGCGGATCGCGGCCGGCCCGCGCCCGCGGTCCTGTGCCGCCAAAATCGAACTCGGGGTCAGGCCCTGACTTTGGTTTCAGGTGGTTTTCAGGTCAAACATCAAAGACGAGGCCTGACCCCGAGTTTGGAATTCTGGGCCGAGTCCCGCAAGGAGAGTCCGCGATGAAAACCACGCCGGCCTCGACTCGCATCGCCACCGCCATCCAGCGCCGGTACGGCGAGGCGGCCGGCGTCGCCGACGACCTCCCTGGGCGCGACGCGCTCGCGGTCATGAACGAGCGGGCCGTCTGCCGCCGCTATCGCGCCGATCCGGTCCCGCCGGCGCTGCTGCGGCTCCTGTGCGCGACCGCGCTCGCGTCGCCGACGAAGAGCGACCTCCAGCAGGCGAGCGTGGTGCGGGTGGCGCCGGGCGCGGACCGGGCGGCCATCGACGCGCTCTTTCCCGGGTCGCCGTGGATCCCCGGCGCGCCGGAGTTCCTGGTCTTCTGCGGCGACGGCTTCCGCCTGCGGCGCGTGTTCGCGCGGCGCGGGCGCGCGTTCCCGAACGAGCACCTCGACGCCTTCTTCAACGCGGCGGTCGACGGCGCCATCGTGCTCTCGACGTTCGTCCAGGCCGCGGGGCTCGCCGGGCTCGGGACCTGTCCCATCAGCGAGATCCGCAACCACGCGGCCGCGGTCGCCGAGCGGCTCGGGCTGCCCGACTGGGTCTTCCCGATCGCCGGCCTGACGCTGGGCTGGCCGGAAGCGCTCGAGCCTCTCAGCCCGCGCCTCGCGCTGAGCGCAACCGTGCACGACGGACGCTACGACGCGGCGCGGGTCGATCGCGAGCTCGACGCCTACGACGAGCGGCGGATCCGCGAGCGCCCGTACCGCCGGCAGCGCCTGACTGAGCGCTTCGGCACGGCCGAGCGCTACGGCTGGAGCGAGGACAAGGCGCGGCAGTACAGCGAGCCGCAGCGCGCGGACTTCGGGGCCTTCATCCGGGACAAGCGCTACCGGCTGGAATGACCGCCCGCTCGCGTCAGCGGGCGCGGAGGCGGCTGCCGAGACCCTCCCACTCCGCGCGGATGCCGCGCGGCAGGCGGTCCCCGAACTTCTGGAAGAACTCGGCCTGGTTCCGGTGGTTCCCCTGCCAGCCCTCGCGGTCGACGTGGAGGAGCTCCGCCATGGCGCCGGGCGCGAGGTCGAGGCCGTGGGTCGGGATGGCGCCGGGCGCAGGGCGATAGCCGATCGGCGTCTCCTCGGCCTTGCCGCTGTCGCGGCAGCGATCGACGATCCACTCGAGGACGCGGAGGTTCTCGCCGAAGCCGGGCCACATGAAACGCCCCTCGGCGTCCCGCCGGAACCAGTTGATGCGGAAGATCTTCGGCGGGCGCGCGAGCTGCTTCCCGACCTCGAGCCAGTGTCCCCAGTAGTCGGCCATGTTGTAGCCGCAGAAGGGGAGCATCGCCATCGGATCGCGGCGCACCACGCCGACGGCGCCGGTGGCCGCGGCCGTCGTCTCGGACGCGAGCGTCGCCCCCAGGAACGTGCCGTGCTGCCAGTTGAAGGACTGGAACACGAGCGGGATGAGGGCGCGGCGGCGGGCCCCGAACAGGATCGCGCTGATCGGGACGCCCTCGGGCGCCTGCCACTCGGAGGAGATCGTCGGGCAGCGCGTCGCGGGGACCGTGAAGCGGCTGTTCGGGTGCGCAGCCGCCTCGCCGCTCTGGGGCGTCCACGGCCGGCCGCGCCAGTCGATCGCGGAGGCCGGCGGCGGGTCGTCGTGGCCTTCCCACCACACCGTGTTGTCGGGCCGGAGCGCGACGTTCGTGTAGATCGTGTCGCGCCGGATCGTGTCGGTCGCGTTCCGGTTGGTGTGGGAGTTGGTGCCGGGCACCACGCCGAAGAACCCGTTCTCCGGGTTCACCGCCCAGAGCCGGCCGTCCGGCCCGGGCCGGAGCCAGGCGATGTCCTCGCCGACCGTGTGGATCTTCCATCCCTTCATGGACGGCGGCGGCGTGAGCATCGCGAGGTTCGTCTTGCCGCACGCGCTCGGGAACGCGCCGCACACGTAGGTGATCTCGCCGTCCGGGCTCTCGATCCCGACGATGAGCATGTGCTCGGCGAGCCACCCCTCGCGCCGCCCGACGTCGCTCGCGATGCGGAGCGCCATGCACTTCTTGGAGAGCAGGGCGTTCCCGCCGTAGCCCGAGCCCACGCTCCAGATCGTGCGGTCGTCGGGGAAGTGGCAGATGAAGCGCCGCTCCACGTCCAGGTCCGCCGTCGAGTGGAGGCCCCGCGTGAAGTCGTCGGACTCGCCGAGGTGGTCGAGGGCGACCCGCCCCATGCGCGTCATGATCCGCATGTTGAGGACGACGTAGCGGCTGTCCGTCACCTGGACGCCGACCCGGCTGAACGGGGAGCCGGGCGGGCCCATGAGGAACGGGATGACGTACATCGTCCGCCCGGCCATCGAGCCGTCCAGGACCTTGCCGAGGCGGTCGTAGCCCTCGGCGGGCGCCATCCAGTTGTTGGTGGGGCCGGCGTCGTCCTTCTCGCGCGAGCAGATGAAGGTGAGGTGCTCGGTGCGGGCGACGTCGTTCGGGGCGCTCCGGTGGAGGTAGCAGCCCGGGAGCTTCCCCTGGTCCAGGGGGAGGAGCTCGCCGGCCCGGACCGCGGCCTGGGTGAGGCGCTCCCGCTCGTCCTCGGAGCCATCGCACCAGACGACATCGTCCGGCCGACACAGCCGCGCGGCGTCGTCCACCCAGCGTCGGACGGTCTCGCTCCCGACCATGTCGATGCATCAACGGTATCGCGATCCCGGCCTTCGGGTCAAACCTGGTCCGCGCTGGGGTACGATGGGGGCCATCATGATTCTGGGTGCCGCCGCCGGCCGGGGGCCGTCGCCCCTCCGGCTTCTCGGCGCGTGCCTCGGGCTCGCCGCGCTGGTGGCGGGGCTCCACCTCTGGCGGCCCGCGCTCCTTTCCCGGGCCGATCTGGCCGTCTACGATCGGCTGGCGGTCGCCGCGCCGCTCCGCGCGCCGTCCGGGCGCGTGGCCCTCGTCGAGGTCGACGAGCGGAGCCTGGCCGAGGCCGGGCGCTGGCCGTGGCCCCGCGACCGCGTGGCGGCCCTCCTCGACCGGATCCGCGCCCTCGGCGGGACGGCGATCGGGCTGGACATCCTCTTCGCGGAGGCCGATGCCAGCGGTGACGGCGGCGCCGGCGGCCCGGCGGCGGGCGGGGCCGCGCTGTCGCCGCGGGACGCGGCGCTCGAAGCGGCGCTCGGCCGCGGCAAGGTCGTGCTCGGCTATGCCTTCACCTTCGACCGTCCCGTCGACCGCCCGTGCCGGCTCCGCTCGATCGGCCTTGCGCGCGGCGCGGGGGGCGCCCTCACGCGGGTGCCGCGGGCGTCGGGCGTCCTCTGCAGCCTGGGGCCCCTCGAGGCGGCGGCGGCCTCGTCGGGCTTCATGAACGCGTCGGCCGACGCCGACGGCATTCTCCGGCGGATGCCGCAGATCGTCGAGCTGGGCGGCGAGATCTACCCGAGCCTCGCGCTCGCCACGGCCCGCGCGGGCCTGGCCGCCGATCGGCTCGCCCTCACCGATCCCACCGCGGGGTGGCCGGCCCTCTGGCTCGGCGACCGCGAGATCCCGCTCGACGCCGACGGGAGCGTGCTCGTGCGCTTCCGCGGCCCCGCGGGCACGTTCCTGCGGGTCTCGGCGATCGACGTGCTGCGGGAGCGGGCGGCTCCGGAGGTGCTCCGCGGGCGGATCGTGTTCGTGGGCGTGTCCGCCCTCGGGCTGGGCGACATGATGGCGACGCCGCTCGGCTCGTTCCTCCCCGGCGCCGAGGTCCACGCAACGGTGGTGGACAATCTCCTGCAGGGCGACTTCGTCCGGCGCCCGGCGGGCGGAACCGTCGCCGAGTTCGCGCTGGTCTTCGTCGCCGCGGTCGGGGCGGCCCTCGCGGTCCTCGGGCTCGGGTGGCGGTGGGCGCTGCCGCTGGCGCTCGGCGGAGCGCTCCTGCTGTGGCTCGGCGCCGGCTGGCTGCTGGGCGCCCGCGGCTGGTACATCTCGCCCCTGTTCCCGACGCTCGCGCTCACCGGCGCCCTGGGGCTCGCCGCGCTCCACCGGCTGGTCGCCGAGCGCGCGCGCGCCGACCAGAGCAACCGCCAGCTCCGCACGGCGCGCGAGATGATCCTCCACGCCCTCACCTCGCTGACCGAGACCCGGGACTTCGAGACCGGCGCGCACCTCGTCCGGTGCAGCCGCTACGCCCGGGCGCTCGGCGAGACGCTCGCGTCGCACCCGAGGTTCCGGAAGTTCCTCACGCCGGAGACCGTCGATCTCATCGCGCGGCTGGCGCCGATCCACGATATCGGCAAGGTCGGGGTCCCGGACCGGACGCTCCGGAAGTCCGGCCCGCTCTCCGACGACGAGCGGGAGGAGATGTCGCGGCATCCGATCTACGGGCGCGACGTGATCGCGCGCACCGAGGAGCGGGTCGGCGTGCGCGACGACGTCCTGCTGAAGCTCGCGAAGGAGATCGTCTACTCCCACCACGAGCGGTGGGACGGCTCCGGCTACCCCGAGGGTCTGCGGGGCGAGGCCATCCCGATCGCCGGGCGGATGGTCGCGCTGGTCGACGTCTACGACGCGCTGTCGAGCGCGCGGGTCTACAAGGGCGCGCTGTCCCACGACGAGGTCGTCCAGGCCATCGTGGCGGGGCGGGGCGTCCACTTCGACCCCGACATGGTCGACGCCTTCCTCCGGATCCAGGAGGACTGGCGCCGCATCGCCATCGACTTCGCCGACGAGCACGAGGAGCCCGTCGCCGAGCCGCGAGGCCCGGACGCGGGATAGCCCGGGGCGGCGGGACCGTCGCCGGGCCGCGCCCGCCCGCGCGGGCTACTGCTTCCAGCTCTCCCTGTCGAGCTTCAGCTTGCCGGCCTCCCGCACGATGCTGATCGTGCCCTTCGCGTCCCCGGGTCCCATCCCGCCCTTGCCCACGGCCTCCAGCACGTAGCCCGTCTCCGTCCTCGATTCCTTCAGCACCTTGACGTCCTGCACATCCAGCGCCTTCATGAGGCCGAACATCTTGGCGCGGTCCTCCTTCGGCGTCTTGTCCACCATCGCGACGCGGCTCTTCGAGAGGTACGGCAGGACGTCCTCCACGGCCTTGGCCTTCGCGAAGGCGGCCCGGTACTCCGCGTAGAACTTCGCGCCCTCGCCGGTCGGCTGGGCTCCCGCGAGCGATCCGGCGGCGAGCCACATCGCGGCCAGAAGCGCCGCCGTGATACGGGCGTGAGGCGCCATGAGTCCTCCTAGCCTGACTTATTCGCGAACGATGAAAGACAAAGGCCACCGAGCCCCTCACCAGTGCTATAGAAGCGGTGATTGGACGTTTCTATGCACGCGGCCAAGGAGGCTCGATGGCTACACACTGTATAGCGCAGCTGACCTTCCGATACCAGGGCGTCCGGTCGCCGGTCGTGGCCCGGTTCGACGTGCCCCACGCCAGCTCGGACGGTGGGCTCGTGCTGCTCAAGGCCGTGGACGAGCGGCTGCGCCTGACGGAGGCCGTGGCCCAGTGCTTGTCGGATCCGCGGCAACCGGGGAAGGTCGCGCACTCGATCCTGGACCTGGTCCGGCAGCGAGTCTTTGGCCTGGCGGCGGGCTATTTCGATGGCAACGACGCCGCCCGGCTCGCCGACGACCCGCTGCACAAGCTGGTCCTCGACCGCGAGCCGCTGACCGGGCCGGCGCTCGGCTCGCAGCCGACGCTCTCGCGCTTCGAGAATGGCCTCGGCCGGCGCGATCTGATCCGCATGGGGTGGGGCCTGGCCCGGACGGTCATCGCCCACCATCGCCGGCGCCTCCACGGCCGGGCGCGGCGGATCACGATCGATCTGGACCCGACCGACGATCCGACGCACGGCCAGCAGGAGCTGAGCTTCTTCAACGGCCACTACGACACGGCGTGCTATCTGCCGCTGGTCGCGACCCTGACCTTCGACGACGAGCCGATCCAGTACCTGGCAGGGATCGTCCTGCGGCCAGGCAACGCCCCCGCTGGCCGCGGGGCGATCGGCCGGCTCCGCTGGCTGGTCCGGATGCTGCGGCGAGCCTTCCCGCGCGCCTCGCTGCGGGTCCGGCTGGATGGCGGCTTCGCCGGCCCCACGCTCCTCGCGTTTCTCGATCGGGCGGGGGTCGAATACGTCGTGGGCCTGCCCGGCAATGTGCGTCTCGACAAGCGCGTCCGTCGCCTGCGGGGACGCGCCCGCGTGCTGTTCCGCACCACCGGCCACTCCATAGCGGTGTTCGGGGAAACGCGCTACGCGGCCAAGAGCTGGCATCGCAAGCGTCGCGTGATCATGAAGGCCGAGGTGGTGCAGTATCCCGGCCGCGCCCCGCGCGACAATCCGCGCTTCGTCGTGACCAATCTGCCGCTCGCGCCCGAGGCGGTCTACGCGGTCTACCGCCAGCGGGGCGACGTGGAGAATCGGCACAAAGAGCTCAAGGACAGTCTCGGCCTGGGCCGGACCAGTTGTCCCCGGTTCTTGGCCAATCAGGTCCGCGTCCTGCTGACGGCAACCGCGTACATCCTCTTCCAGACTCTGCAGCAGCAGGCTCAGAGCACGGCCTGCGCCGGCGCCCAGGTCGCGACGCTGCGGGAACGGCTGATCAAGCTCGCGGTCTGGATCACGCGCTCGGCGCGCCGGATCGTGCTGCATTTCCCGCGGGCCTTCCCTTGGCTCGGTCCGTGGCGTCAGGTGGCGCGGGCGGTCGGCGCCCGGGCCGGCTAACCGCCGCGCCGCTCCCCCAGCCCGTCCGCACGCCCGCGGGAGTGGTGTCACGGCCCGGCCCTCCAGCCTGCGGCTCGTTGACGGCCCACCACGCCGCGCCGGTCGGCATCGGTCAACATCTTGGCCGAGTCGACCTTCGGGAGGCCGTCAGATGCGATCGTGGCGTCTACCAGAGCCGTGCGACTCATGTCGTGCGTGCCTTCGCGAATAAGTCAGGCTAGGCTTGAAGGGTTCGTCTCGCCCGCGGCTCTCGTCCGCGGCGCCCCGCGGACCGTAGTGGAACCGCTGGACCGCGGCCGCGTCAACCACGGGGCGGGGGACGCGCCCGCCTCGACGCGGTCTGACCCCGCTGCTACAATGACCGCCGTGATGGCGGCCGGTGCCGATTCCGCTCCGGGTCCGGACCGGCTCTTCACCTATGGCACGCTGATGACGGGTTTCTCGCGACGTCCGCTCCTCGGCGCCGCGCTCCTCGAAGGGCGCGGGCGCATTCGCGGCTCCCTCTACCACTTCGGCGACTATCCCGGCCTCGTGCTCGACGACGGCGGCTGGGTCGCGGGCGAGCTCTATCGCGTGCCGGACCTGCCCGCGCGGCTGCCCGTTCTGGATCGCGAGGAGTGGTACGACCCCGCCGACGAGGCCGGGAGCCTCTACGTGCGGCGCACCGTGGCCGTGCACGGGGCGGTCGCGGAGGCGCGCGAAGCCTGGGTCTACGCGTACAACGAGCGATTCGGGGCGGCGGCCGGCCGCGGGCCCCGGGTCGAATCTGGCGACTGGCGCGTCCACCTCGCGGGCGCGCGTGGCACTAATACCGTGGCAATGCTGGAGGACTCTCGATGACCATGGCGGCGTCCGATCTCGTCAAGAACGACCAGGCCCACCTCATCCACCCGCAGCATCACTCGTCCGAGGCTGCCGAGCCCATGGTGATCGTGGAAGGGAAGGGCGCGGTCATCAAGGACATCAACGGCCAGGAGTACATCGACGGCCTGGCCGGCCTCTGGAACGTGAGCGTCGGGCACGGCCGCGACGAGCTCGCGAAGGCTGCGGCCGACCAGATGAAGACGCTCGCGTACTACTCGAACTACGTGGGCTACTCCAACATCCCCGCCGTGGAGCTCGCCACCAAGATCGTGAGCCTGTCCTACACGAACATGGCGGCCGTCTACTTCACCTGCGGGGGCGCCGAGGCGAACGAGTCGGCCTTCAAGACCGCCCGCTTCTACTGGAAGGCGAAGGGCAAGCCGAACAAGGTCAAGGTCATCGCCCGGCAGAACGCGTACCACGGCGTCACCCTCCAGGCGATGAGCGCCACCGGCATGGCCCCCTTCTGGAAGATGTTCGAGCCGCGCGTGCCCGGCTTCCTCCACATCCAGGCGCCGTACCCCTACCGCTTCCAGGGCGCGAAGCCCGGCGAGACGGTGGGCCAGGCGGCGGCCCGGGAGCTGGAAGAGGCGATCCTGCGGGAGGGCGCCGACACGGTGGCGGCCTTCATCGCGGAGCCGATCATCGGCGGCGGCGGCGTGATCGTGCCGCCGGACGACTACTTCCCGCGGATCCGCGAGATCTGCACGAAGCACGACGTCCTCTTCATCGCCGACGAGGTCATCACCGGCTTCTGCCGGACCGGCCAGTGGTTCGCGCTGACCCACTGGAACGTCCAGCCGGACATCCAGTCCTTCGCGAAGGCGGTGACCTCCGGCTATGCGCCGCTCGGAGGTATCGTCGTGAACCGCGACATCTTCGAGACGATGAACTCGGTCAAGCCCGAGGACCGGTGGATGCACGCGTACACCTACTCGGGGCATCCCATGTGCTGCGCGGTCGGGCTCGCGAACATCGCCATCATGGAGCGGGAGCGGCTCTGGGAGCGCTCGGCCAAGCTGGGGACGCGCCTCTACCAGGGGCTCCTCGAGCTCCAGAAGGAGCTCCCGGCCATCGGCGACGTGCGCGGCGGCAAGGGCCTGATCGCGGCGATCGAGCTCGTCGTCGGACCGGACGACCAAGGCGGGCTTCCCGGCCGACCAGAAGGTCGGGCTCCGCATGCGCCGCGACATGGAGAAGCGCGGCTTCGCGACCCGCATCCGGAGCTATCCCGTGCCGGACGGCTCGGTCGCCGAGATGATCTTCTTCTCGCCGCCGCTCGTCATCACCGAGCAGCAGATCGACCGCGTGCTGGAGACCGTGCGCGCCTCGATCAAGGCGGTGTTGCCCGCGTAGGACCGTCATCCGCGTCAGGCTGTAGTTCCGGCGTAGCCGTAGTCGGCGCCGGACGGCCGGGATCGACTTCCCGACCGTCCGGCGCCAAGTTCGTCGGCGACGGCGCGGACGAGTGGGCCGTGACCTTTTCCGCCGGCCGAGGTGCGTCACGTGCGGCTCACGCCGGACGGGGCCGCGGAGCGGCCGTGGGTCGCCGAGATCGACGGCTTCGAGTGAGGGTCACCGGGGGGCAGAGCCGCACCGTCGCGAAGCTCACCGTCTGCCCATCCCGAGCAAGCTGATCAGGAAGCTCGCCAGGATCGTCTGGAGGCCCAGCGCGGTCGGCGTCAGACTTAGTACACCGAATCATGAATTCGTTCCGGGTTTAGCCGGTCGCCGCCAGCCTCCGCTGACGGCGGACTTTGGCCAGAAGCTTCTGGGTGGTGTAGGTCCACCGGATCGGTTGAGCCCGTCGGTTGCGCTCGGCGAAGAAAGCCAGGATGCGCTCACGCACGTGATCGGTGCTCGCAAAGTCGTTGGGCGTGAGTGCCTTGCGTTGCAGGTCGCTGAACACGATCTCGATCTGGTCGAGCCAGGAGACATTCACCGGCAGCCAATGGAGGTGGACGGGAAACGGCAGACCGAGGCTCGTGAGCCAGGCTGGCAGGCGCTTGGGGGCATGCGCGGAGCCGTTGTCCAGGATCAGGTGGAGGCTGCGAATCCGCCGGCACCAGACGCTCCCGAAGAGCATCCGCAGGAAGCTCTGGAACTCGACAAAGCGCTTGCGCTCAAAGCAGCGCGCCAGGGTCTCGCCGGTGTGCACCGCCAGACCGCCGAACAGCTGCACCGCGCCCCGGCGCTGATAGCGATCCGGCAGGTGCAGTGGCCGACCAGGCCGCGCTGGTGTCAGGGGCCCGCAGGCCCGCCGGGCCTGGATCGACGTCTTCTCATCCGCGCAGACGAGGAGGTGGCCCCTTCGGGCGAGCCGCTGGGCGCGTTCGTACAGGCTCAGAATCGGAATGGCCCGTTCGAGGAAGCGCGGGTCGGTGGGGCGTTGCCAGCTGTGGTATTGCCACGGCTTGATGCGGTCGGCCTGGAGCCAGCGCTGGACGGTGGCGCCTGAGATGCGCCGGACGATGCCGCGCTGGACGACCGCGCGGGTGAGTTCGGCGGTCGACCAGCGAGAGAGCGGTTTACCGGAATCCCGCGGCAGCGTGCAGGCCAACGCGGTGACCTGCGCCCGGACCGCTGAGGGGGAAAAAACGTGGTCCACCGGGCCGGGGCGCGTCCTGCAGAACCGGCCCGGCCCGGCTGCGCCCCCGCCATTTGCGCACCGTCCGATCCGTGCAGCCCACCGCTCGGGCAATGGCCGCGTTGCTCCACTCCGGGTGCTCATAGGCCAGGAGCAGAATCTTCGCCCGCACCACTTCCGCATAGGGGGCGGTGCGACGCCGGGTGAGTCGTTGGAGCTCCCGATGTTCCGGTGCCGTCAGCGCCACCTTGTGCTGCGGCTTCGGGCCACGGCGTTCCGCCATGCGCCGACCCCTCGCCCGCATCGAATCCACGATAGCGCGAGGGCATCCGGAACCCCAAGGAAACCCGGAACGAATTCATGATTCGGTGTACTTAGACTTCCGGACAATTCCCGCCGCGCCATCAAGACGTCAAAGTCGGGGCAGGCCCCCACTTGGGTTTTCCGGCAGCCTCCTGCGGTCCCGTCGGAAGCGGCTCCAGGATCAAAGGCGGGGCCTGACCCCGCACTTGGGTGTGCGCCTTGACGGGCCCACCCGAGGCCGGCTAGGCTCGGCGGGCCATGGCAGGCCGGCTGCACGGGAAGGTCGCGATCGTCACGGGCGCCGGTTCGCGCGGGCCGGGCGTCGGGAACGGCAAGGCGGCGGCCATCCTGTTCGCGCGCGAGGGCGCCCGCGTCCTGTGCGTCGACCAGGTCCTCCCGCGGGCGGAGGAGACGGTCGGGCTGATCCGCGCCGAGGGCGGCGAGGCGGCGGCGGTCGCGGCGGACGTCACGCGCCCCGACGACTGCCGCGCCATGGTCGACGCGGCGGTCGCCCGCTGGGGCGGCCTCGACGTCCTCCACAACAACGTCGGCGTCGAGTCCCGGAACGACCTCCTCGACACGACCGAGGAGGAGTGGGACCGGGTCCTCGCCGTCGACCTGAAGTCCGTGTTCCTCTCGACCCGCGCGGCCGTGCCCGCCCTCGTCGCGCGCGGCGGCGGCTCCGTGATCTGCGTGTCGTCGGTTGCCGCGCACCGCGGCCACGGGCGCACCGCCTACGCGGCGGCGAAGGCCGGCATCGAGGGCTTCGTCCGCACGGTGGCGGTGCAGCTCGGGCCCCAGGGCATCCGGATCAACGCGATCGCCCCCGGCACGGTCTGGACGCCGATGGTCGAGGCGCTCGGCGCCGACGCGCGCGAGCGGCGTCGGAAGGCGAACCCCCTCGGCACCGAGGGCACCGGCTGGGACGTGGGCTGGGGCGCGGTCTACCTGGCGAGCGACGAGTCGCGCTGGGTGACGGGCCACGTCCTCGTCATCGACGCCGGCCTCACGGCCACGACGCGGTAGGGGTCAGGCCTTGACTTCCATACATGCTCGTCGGGCGGCGTGAGGCGAACTGTATGGAAGTCAAGGCCTGACCCCGCTCAGAAGCCGAGCTTCTTCAGGGTCTCGTCGATGCGGGCGCGGTGGGCCTTCTCCCACGCGTCGAGGCTCGTGGCCGCGTCCTTCTCGGCGCGAGCGCGGGCGGCCTGGAGGACGTGGGTCGCGCGCGCGAGCGGCACCACGACGACGCCCTCCTCGTCGCCCACCACGATGTCGCCCGGCTGCACCTCCACGCCGCCGACCCGGACCGGGCCGCCCAGCGCGCCAAGCCGGTCCTTGGCGCCGGGGATCGGGATGACGCCGCGGGCCAGGACCGGGAAGCCGCGCTCCCGCGCCTCCGCGGCGTCGCGGATCACCCCGTCCACCACGAATCCCGCCACGCCGTGGCGCTGGGCGACCGCGCACACGTTGCCGCCGGCCACCGCGTAGTCCACGTCGCCCGCCTCGACGACGATCACGTCGCCCGGCGCCGCCCGGTAGATGGCCGCGTGCACCATGAGGTTGTCGCCGGGCGCGCAGCGGACGGTGTAGGCGGGGCCGGCGACGCGCGGCATGCCGGCCCAGAGCGGCCGGATCCCGATATCCATGACCCGGTCGCGCGTCAGCGCGTCGGCGAGGCTGGTCGGCGACAGCTTCAGGAACTCGGCGGCGAGGGACATGCGGCCTCCTTGGGGGGTCTGACCGTCACTTCCAAGCAGCGCGACCGACGGAAATCAAAGTCTGGGCCTGACCCCGCTTTGGAGTTTCCGCCAGGCGCGCACCCGAATTGTCCGGAAGTCGAAGTCTGACCCCGGTACAGTAGCACGCGTGAAGGGGCGCGAGCTGGCGGGCCGGGTCGTCGTGATCACCGGCGCGTCGAGCGGGATCGGCGCCGCGACCGCGATCGAGTGCGGGCGGGCCCGGATGCGCGTGGTCCTCGCGGCGCGCCGCGTCGCGCGCCTCGGCGCGGTCGCGGTGGATGTGAAGGCGGCCGGGGGCGAGGCGCGGGTCGTGCCCACCGACGTCGGCGACGAGGCGGCCGTCCGCGCGCTGATCGACGGCACCGTCGCCGCCTGGGGGCGGCTCGACGTCCTCGTCAACAACGCCGGCATCGGGATCCTCGCGACGGTGGACCAGACGACCCCGGCGGAGTTCGAGCGGATCGTCCGCGTCAACTACCTCGGCGCCGTGCACGGCGTCCTGGCCGCGCTCCCGCACATGCGGCGCCAGGGCGCCGGCCACATCGTGAACGTCGCCTCGGTGGTCGGGAAGCGCGCGAGCCCCTTTCGCGCCGCCTACGTCGCCTCGAAGTTTGCGCTGGTCGGCTTCTCGGAGGCGCTCCGGATGGAGCTCCTCGGGAGCGGGATCCACGTGACGTGCGTCTGCCCGATCGGGACGGCGACCGAGTTCCACGAGGTCGAGCCGAACCGCCTCGGCGTGCCCGGCCGGGGCGGCCCGATCCAGAGCGCCGAGCACGTCGCGCAGGGGATCGCGCGGGCGCTCCGGCGGCCGCGCCCCGAGGTGCATCCGTACCCGCCGGCCCGCCTCCTCTTCCTCGCGAACGCCGTCGCGCCTGGCCTCGTCGACCGCCTGCTCCTCCGCCTCAGCCCGCGGGCCCGCGCGCGCTGACCGGCGCCACGCGCCGGCACGTCCGGTAGAGCAGGAGGTCGTAGACGATCTTCAGCACGCCGCCCAGCACGAACGGCGCGGCGAGGGAGACGGCCTGCATCACGTAGCCGGTGAGCGCCGGGCTCACCGCCTGCGCCACGGTCCGGCCGGCGTTGGTCACCGTCGCCGTCGCCTCGCGCTCGTCGTCCTCCACGACCAGCATCAGGAACGCCTGCCGGGTCGGGACGTCCATCTGCGAGAGGAGGGCGCGCAGGAGCAGGAGCGTCACCGCGAGCCCCGCCGTCGGCGCGAGCCCCATCGCGACGAGCAGCACGTTCGAGACGAGATGGGAGAACACCATCGTGTTCACGAGCCCGATCCGCGGCGCGGCCCAGGCCGCCAGGAGGAGGGAGCACGCCGTGAGCAGCTGGGCCGCGGAGAACACCGCGCCGATCACGGCCGGCCCGAGCGCGAAGCGGCTGTGGAGCCAGTAGACGAGCAGGCTCTGGAGGACGAACCCGCCCGCGAACGAGTCGAGGGCGAAGAGGGCCGCGATGCGGTAGATGAAGCGCCGCGAGGGGCGGCGCCGGGCGCCGGCCGCGGCCGGCCGCACGGGGACGTCCGGCAGCCGCGCGTAGAGCAGCGCCTGAACGCCGCCCGAGAGGGCGAAGAGCCAGAAGAGCGGGGCAGACCCGTCCGGACCCGCCGCGCCCGCGTGCGGGAGCGCCGCGACCGTGAGGGCGCCGAGCCCGGCGGCGACGTAGCCGACCAGGTTGTAGAGGCTCATCCGGAGCGTCAGGTCGCGCCCGGCCGCCGCGCGCGCGACCAGCACCTGCTCGATCGACAGGAACGGCCCCGTCTCGCCGGTGCTGACTGCCACGTTGCCGATCATGGCGGCCAGGACGACGAGGGCCGGCCCGCGAGCCGTCGCGAGGAGGACGCCGGCCGCCAGGACGAGGGCCGAGAGCGCGACGAGCACGGCGCGGCTCCCGAGGCGCTCGGCCGGGCGCCGCGCCAGCAGCGTGAGCAGCGCGCTCGCGCCGAGGGTCAGCGTCACGGCGAGCCCGATCCCGCGCGCGTCGAGACCGAGAGCCGCGAGGTGGAGAGGAATGAGGATGCCGAGATAGCCGTAGCAGAAGGTCCGGACCGCCTTCGCCGCGAGCACGAGGCCGACCGTTGATTCGATCGCGGGCGTCATCACGTCAAAGAGTACGACGGAGGCGCCCGTGCTCGAAAATCACCGGAAACCGGACGAGGCACAGGCCCTCGTGGCACCGTGATTGCTTGAGTACTAGATGTAGCGGATTGAAAGTGTACTAAACAGATGTTACGGTATCCAGTGGAAAAGAGCAGTGTAGGCCAGAGTGGCCGCAGGCAGGCCAGAGCGGCTGCGGCAGGCCAGGGCGGCTGCGGGTAGGCCAGAGCGGATGCGGGTAGGAAGGAGGCAAGCGATGCGACGAGCAGGGCTGCTGGAGACGATGGCGAGCGGGGATCTCGAGGCCGTGACGCGGGCCGTGGGCCGGGGCTATCGGCCGGGCAGCGTCGAGCGCCTCGATGTGCGGGATCCCGAGTGGCACGCGGCGCTGGAGCGCGCCGAGCGCGAGGTGGGCGCGCTGTACGCGAGCCTCTGCGAGGCGGACGGCACGCTCGAGCGCTGGCGCGAGGCGGTCGGTGAACTCTACCGCGTCTGGTCGCGCGTCAAGGAGGTGCCGGTGGACGACGACGAGATGTCGGCGATGCCGGTCTTGGAGGAGGTCGCGTAGCGCGTGGCGTCGCGCGACGGCGGGCAGCCCGGCGCCTCACGGAGACTCGAGGTCGGGCACGCCTCGGCATCCGAGGCGCGCCCGGGCGTCCTGGATGGCAGACCGCCTTCCACGGGAGCCTCGCGCTCCGGCGGGCACGTCGCTGACGATCGTCCGGCTGGCGAGTCGGCGGCTCGCGCGGTGCCGGATTTTGTCCACGCGGCGCCCGAATCCGTGCACAGTGGGGCCGTCCCGGCGCCGTCGCTCATCGAGGGCGAGCTCGAGGAGGTAGCGGTCTGCGAGCTCTGCGGCCTCGTCGTCCGGGAGCCGGTCCCGCCGGCCTGCCCGGCGTGCGGCGGCGGATTCGGCTGATGCGGCTAGCCCCGGCCTCCGTCGGAGGCCCCGGCCCTTGCCGCCCACGGCATAATCGGGGGGATGCCCGCCGCTCGGCGCCCTCGCGACCGCTTCGTCACCGTCCACGGCCTTCGGCTCCGCTACCGCGACTGGGGCGGTGACGGCCACCCGCTCCTAGCGCTCCACGGCGCCGTCGCCCACGCCCACTGGTGGGACCCGGTGGCGCCGCATCTGGCGCGCCGCTTTCGCGTCCTGGCGCTCGACTGGCGGGGGCACGGCCGGAGCGCGTGGCCACGCCCGGCCGCCTACCGCAGCGAGGACTTCGCCGCCGAGCTCGCCGGGGTGATCGACGCGCTGGGACTCCGGGACGTGGTCGTGGCCGGACATTCCATGGGCGGGCACAACGCCATGGGGTTTTCCGCCTGGTACCCGGATTGCCTCGCGCGCCTGGTCGTCGTCGACGCGCGCCCCCACGTCAACTACGAGCGGCTCCGGGCGCTCCAGCGCCGCGCGCCGCGCCCGTCGACCGACTTCCCGAGCCTGGCGGCGGCGCTGGCCCGCTTCCGGCTGCGCCCGCCGGAGACGACCGCCTCGCCGGCCCTCCTCCGGGAGATCGGCCGGGCCAGCGTCGTGCGGCTTCCGTCGGGGCGCTGGCGCTACCGCTTCGATCCGGCGTGCGAGCAGACGCGGATGCCGGTCGACTGCTGGGCGCTCCTGCCGCGTATCACTGCTCCGACGCTCGTGGTGCGGGGCGAGCACAGCACGATCCTCGACCGGGACGTGGCCGAGCGCATGGTCAAGACGCTGCCCTCGGCCGCGCTCGCCGAGATCCCCGGCGCCCACCACCACGTGACCTTCGACGATCCGCGCGCCCTCGCGGACACCATCGGCACCTGGGCTCGCTGAGCCCGGCGCCGCCGGGCACGGCCCGCGCGGAGCCCACGCGCCGGGCTCAGGATGAGGTTCGCGCCGAGGCCGGCGGCCGCGCGCGGGCGGTCCGCACCGCGCCGCGCCCGGCTGGTATGCTGGGGCGCCGGAAACCCAGTGAGGAGGGGCCATGCGGGTGCTCGTGACGGGAGCGGCGAGCGGGATCGGGCGCGCGACGTGCGTCCGGCTCGCCCACGACGCGAAGACCGCCGGCCGGACCGCGCGTGTCGCGGCGGTGGACCTGGAGTCCTCGGCAGCGCTGGATGACCTCGTGGCCGAGCTGCGTGGGCTCGGCGCTGACGCGCTCCACATCGACGCCGACATGGGGACGGTGGACGGGCCGGGGCGGGCGGTGGCGGCGGCGGTCGGGCGCTTCGGCGGCCTCGACGGGCTCGTCAGCAACGCGGGCATCAACCGTATCGGGCCACTCGTCGACTACGCCGTGGAGGACTGGGACCGGCTCTTCGCGGTGAACACCCGGGCGACCTGGCTCCTGGCCAAGGCGGCGCATCCCGCGCTCCGGGCCTCGCGGGGCGCCATCGTGGCCGTCGCCTCCATGTCGGGCACCCACGTTCACGCCGGCCTCGGCGCCTACGCCCCGAGCAAGGCCGCCGTCATCATGCTCGTCCGCGTGCTGGCGCAGGAGCTCGGCCCCGACGGGATCCGTGTCAACACGGTCTCGCCGGGGATGACGCGCACCGGCATGACCGCGCGCGTCTACGCGGACCCGGGCGTCGCCGCGGCGCGGGACGCGCTGGTGCCGCTCGGGCGCGTGGCGACGCCCGACGACATCGCCGCGGCCATCGCGTTCCTCCTCTCGCCCGACGCGCGCTACGTCAACGGCCACGACCTGATCGTCGACGGCGGCGTCACCGGCAACCACCTCGGCCGCCTGCCGGGGCTCTCGCAGATCACGCGCACCTGACGGGCGCCGGCAAAGGAGACCGACCGTGTCCCCACGACGACTCCGGTTCGGGCTGAAGGTCGCCCAGATGGGCGGGACCTTCGCGGAGATCCGCGACGCCTGGCTCGAGGCCGACCGCCTCGGCTTCGACACCGCCTGGGCGCACGACCACCTCCTCAACCAGAACGATCCCTCGAAGAACGAGGACGAGGGCTGGACCCTCCTCGCCTCGCTCCTCACGGAGGCGCGGCGGATCCGCGGCGGCCTCATGGTGACGGCCAACACCTTCCGGCATCCCGGCGTCCTCGCGAAGATCGCCACCACCGTGGACGTGGTGTCGCACGGGCGGGTCGAGGTGGGGCTCGGCGCGGGCTGGCACGAGGACGAGCACCAGCAGTACGGGCTCCCGCTCCCGCCCCTCGGCGAGCGCATGCGGCGCCTCGAGGAGGCGTGCCAGATCCTGCGGGCCCTCTGGACGGAGAAGCGCGCGACGGTCGAGGGGACCTACTACCAGGTGCGCGAGGCCTTCCACGAGCCGAAGCCGGTCCAGCGGCCGCACCCGCCGATCGTGCTCGGGACGAGCGGCGAGAAGGTCGGCCTCCGCATCACCGCGCGCCACGCCCAGGAGTGGAACATGTCGAAGGGCACGCCCGCCGAGTTCCGCCGCCTCTCGGAGATGCTCGACGGCTATTGCCGGGAGGCGGGCCGCGATCCGGCGGAGATCGAGCGCTCCATCCAGTTCGGGGCGGATGCCCTCCAGAACGGCGCGGGCGCGCTGATCGCGCTCTCGCGCGAGTTCGTGGCGGCGGGCGCGACCCACCTCATCTACACGTGTCCCCTCCCGTACAGCGCGGCCGGCGCCCGCCGCGTCTGGAACGAGGTCGTCACGCCCCTCCGCGGCTGACCGTCGCCGTGGACGGGTCGGCCAGCGCGCTCGTCCTCTGGATCCTGGCCGCCGGGCTGGTCCTGGCCGGCATCGCCGGCACGGTGCTGCCGGGCCTGCCCGGCGCGATCCTGGTCCTCGCCGGCCTCGCGCTCGCGGCCTGGATCGACGGGTTCGCGCGGGTCGGCCTCGGGACCCTCGCCGTCCTGGCCCTGCTCACCGCCGCCACGTACGCTCTCGACCTCGTGGCGACCGCGGCGGGAGCGCGGCGCTTCGGGACCAGCTGGTGGGGCGTCCTCGGCGCCGTCGCGGGCGCGATGGTCGGGCTCTTCTTCGGGCTGCCGGGCCTCGTGCTCGGGCCGTTCCTCGGCGCCTTCGCCGCGGAGCTGGTCGCGCGCCGGGACGTGCGGCAGGCCGGCCGCGCCGGCGCTGGCGCGTGGCTCGGCCTCCTCCTGGGGACCGCGGCGCGCCTCGCCCTGGTTCTCGCCATGGTCGGGATCTTCGCCCTCGCCTACCTCCGCTGACATCCGGTCAGGCCCCGACTTTGAGTCCCGCCAAACATCAAACTCCGGGGTCAGGCCTAGAGTTTGAGATTGGCCCGCGGGCGGCACTCCGAATCAACTTCGGGGCCTGACCCCGACTTTGATATTCGTGCGGGCGGCGGAAAAGGCTCAGGCCGCCGGAGGTGACTCCGGCGGCCTGAGGTGCGGAGTTGCCGGGAACTGCTACGGCTGGCTGGGCGAGAAGGCCGACGCGGGCTCCCGCCGGAGCGCCGGCTCGGAGTGCGTGCCCACGCCGCCGTAGCCGCCCTCGAAGGCGTACGCGTTCTCGGAGTGCTGCGAGAGGTCCAGGCCCGCGAACTCGTCCTCGTCGGTGACCCGGAGGCCGACCACCGCGTCGACGATCTTCAGCAGGACCACGGAGCCCCCGAAGGCGAACACCCAGGTCGCGGCCACGGCCAGGATCTGGCTGACGAGGAGCCCGGGGTTGCCGAAGAAGAGCCCGTCGGCGCCGGCCTCGTTGATCGCCTTCGAGGCGAAGAGGCCGGTCGCGATCGCGCCCCAGGTACCGCCGATGCCGTGGACGCCCACGACGTCGAGGCTGTCGTCGTACCCGAGCTTCGACTTCAGGTTGCAGGCGGTGAAGCAGAGCACGCCGCCCCCGATGCCGATGAGGATCGAGGAGACCGGCCCGACGAAGCCCGCGGCCGGCGTGATCGCGACGAGCCCCGCGACGGCGCCGGACGCCGCCCCGAGCACCGTGGGCTTCCCGCGGCTCGCCCACTCGGCGAACATCCACGCGAGCGTGGCGGCGGCCGCTGCCGTGTTCGTCGTGACGAAGGCGCTGACCGCGAGGCCGCCCGCGCCGAGCGCGCTTCCCGCGTTGAAGCCGAACCAGCCGACCCAGAGCATCGCCGAGCCGATCACCGTGAACGGCAGGTTGTGGGGCGGCATCGGCTCCCGGCCGTAGCCCCGGCGCTTCCCGATGATGAGGGCCGCGGCGAGGGCCGAGACGCCCGAGGAGATGTGGACGACCGTGCCCCCGGCGAAGTCGAGGGCGCCGAGCCCCCGGAGCCAGCCCCCCACGCCCCACACCCAGTGGGCGAGCGGGTCGTAGATCACCGTGGCCCAGAGGAGCGAGAAGAGGAGGAAGGCCGAGAACTTCATCCGCTCGGCGAACGTCCCGGTGATGAGTGCGGGCGTGATGATCGCGAACATGAGCTGGAAGACCATGAAGGCCTGGTGCGGGATCGTGGCCGCGTAGTCCGCGTTCGGCTCCACGCCGACCGACGAGAGCCCGATCCAGCGGAGGCTCCCGACGATGCCGCCGAGGTCCGGGCCGAACGCGAGGCTGTAGCCGTACAGGACCCACTGCACCGAGATGACCGCCATCAGGATGAACGACTGCATCAGGGTCGCGAGCACGTTCTTCCGGCGCACCATGCCGCCGTAGAAGAGCGCGAGCCCCGGCGCCGTCATCATCAGCACCAGGGCCGAGGAGGTCAGCACCCAGGCGGTGTCGCCCGTGTCGACTTTCGGCGCCGCGGGCGGCCGCGGCCGGAGCCGGGGCCGCGGGGGCCGGCGCCGCCTGCTGGGCGAGGCCCGCCGTCGCGCCGAGGCCGAGCCACACCAGCGCTACGAGCACTGCGAGCGGAAGGAATCGTCGGGACACCGTTGCTCCTCCTAGGCGGCGCGACCCGGAGGTCAGCGGCCGCGTGGGCTCATGGACATGGCGCTAGAGCGCCGCCTCGTCGCGCTCCCCGGTGCGGATGCGGACCGCCATCTCCACCGGCGTCACGAACACCTTGCCGTCGCCGATCGCGCCCGTGCGGGCCGCGGCCGCGATCGTGTCCACGACCTTGTCCACCAGCGCGTCCGCGATGACGATCTCGATGCGGATCTTGGGGAGGAAGTCGATCGTGTACTCCGAGCCCCGGTAGAGCTCGGTGTGGCCCTTCTGCCGCCCGAACCCGCGCACCTCCGAGACGGTCATGCCGATGGCCCCCATCCCGGTGAGCGCGTCCTTCACCTCGTCGAGCTTGTACGGCTTGATGATTGCCTCGATCTTCTTCATGCGATGGGCTTCCTCCTTCCGGCGAGACCCGGGTGCAACGCGGGTGCCACGGGGGCGGGGGGTCAGGTGGGCTGCAAGTGCGCGTCACTGCGAGGCGGTGGAGCGATCGCGCGCGACCTCCGCCGGAACGGTGCCTAGCGGGCGATCAGGGTGCCCAAGGAACGAGCACCGGGCTCCGGGCTAGAATGCCGCGTGGGCCACCCGCGCCTCCGAGCGATCAGCGCCGTGACCCTGGCCACCCACAACATGGGGCGCGCCGTCAGTTTCTACCGCGCGCTCGGCTTCGAGCTGACGAGTGGGGGAGAGACCGCGAGCTTCACGTCCTTCGGTGTCGGCGACAGCCACCTGAACCTCATCGTGGCGCCGCCGGACGCGCGGTGGGGGTGGTGGGGACGGATCGTCCTTCACGTCGACGACGTGGACGCGCTCCATGCCCGGGCCCTCGCCGCCGGGCTCGCCCCCGAAGCGCCGCCCCGGGACGCCGAGTGGGGCGAGCGCTACTTCCACCTCACGGCCCCCGACGGCCACGAGCTGTCCTTCGCGCGCCCGCTCCGCTAGGGCGCGGGATCGCGGCGGCGGCGAGGACGTCGGCGGTGCGCGACGTCGCGAGGCGGGAGGAGCGTAAGGGTCCCACCTCGCTGTGCTGTGCCGTGCCCACGTCAACCCGGCGCCAGCCACAGCGTCGCCGGATGGACCACGAGGAGCGGCGCTCGCCAGCCCCCGCCAGCCGAGGTGGAGGAGCTGGCGGGACCAGCTACAGGACGACTCGGACCGGGCGGTGAAGCATGCGACGGCGGAGCCTCGGATCTCGCCACGGAGTAGCCCGCTCGCCGTCACCGCGACGATCCTCCAGGCCCGCGGGGGCCGCCGGCAGTGTCACGTGATCTCCGCCGCCGTCGGGTGCGGCGCGCAGATCGGAGCCGGCTGGCGGATGCCGGTAGCGTCGGCGCCGTTCGCGGCCCTTGACACCCGGCCCGCCGTCCGGGTCCGATAGGGGCCGCGTGTCGCCCCTGTCGCTCGCCTTCGGTCTCGCGCGCTTCGCCGTTCGCCTCCGCGCCTTCTGCGAGGCGCCGATCGATGCCGCCGCCGCGCGGAGGATCATCGCGGAGCGCCTCGCGGCGCGGGGGACGGCCGTCCTCCGGCTCGTCGAACGGCTCCTCCGGGAGCCCCGGAGCCCGTATCCGCTGCTGTTCCGCGCCGCGGGCCTGGAGCTCGGCGACGTCCGGGCCCTGGTCGCGACGGACGGCGTCGAGGGGATGCTGCGGACCATCGCCCGGGCGGGCGTGTACGTCTCGTTCCGGGAGTTCAAGGGCCAGCAGGCGATCGAGCGCGGCGGCGAGCGCGCCGCGTTCTCCGACGAGGACTTCGACAGCCCGCTGACCCGGGCGGACTTCTGGGGCACGAGCGGCGGGACCCACGGGCGCCCGCGGCGCACCCTGATCGACCTCGACTATCTCGCGGAGACGGCGCCCGGCTGGGCCGCGTGGTTCGCGGCGGAGGGCTGGCTCGATCGCCCGCTCGTCTTCGTGACCCCGACGTACCCGGGGATCGTCGGCCGCCAGCTCCGATGCATCCGCTACGGCAAGCCGTTCGCCGCCTGGTTCTCGACCGGGGACGCGGCCTCGCCGGGCTACCGCCTGGTCTGCCGCTACCTCAACGGGCAGGTCCGGCGCCGGACCGGCGTCCCGCCGCTCGAGCCGGTGAGTCTCGGCGCGCTGGCCACGGTCGCGCGGCGGCTCGCCGGGATGGCCGCGCGCGGCGCCCCGGCCTGCGTGAGCACGCCGCCGAGCACGGCGGCGCGGATCGCGATGGCCGCGCTCGAGGAGGGCCTGTCGCTCCAGGGCGTCGCCTTCCTCCTCGGCGGGGAGCCCGTGACCGAGGCGCGGCGGCAGACGATCGTGGCGTCCGGGGCGGGGGCCTTCACGACGTACGGGACGTCCGAGCTCGGACCCATCGGCGTCCAGTGCGGTCACGCGAGCGAGGCCGACGCGGTGCATCTCTTCCGCGACGGGCTCGCCGCCGTCTCGAGGCCGCGCGAGCTGCCCTCGGGGGACACGGCGGACGCGCTCCTGTTCACGGCGCTCCTGCCCAGCTGTCCCAAGCTGGCGCTGAACGTCGAGATCGGGGACTCCGGCACGCTCGTCGAGCGCGCCTGCGGCTGCGGCCTGGGCCGGCTCGGATACGACCAGGCGCTCCACACGGTCCGGAGCTTCGAGAAGCTCACCGGGGAGGGCGCCACCATCCGGGTGGCCGATCTCTACCGGGTGATGGAGGAAGCCCTGCCGCGGCGGTTCGGCGGGAGCGCGGCGGACTACCAGCTCCTCGAGAACGAGACGCCACGAGGGCTGCCGAGCTACGCGCTCCTGGTCAGCCCCGAGGTGGGCCCGCTCGACGAGCAGGCGCTCGTGACCGCGCTGCTCGACGAGCTGGGCCGCCTCCGCCGCCCGTACCCGTTCATGGTCGAGCAGTGGGCGCGAGCGGATGCGGTCCGCGTGCGACGCGAGCGGCCCCGTCCCACGGCCCGCGGGAAGGTCCTGCCCTACCGCACGCTCGAGCGCGACGCGCGCGCGTGAGCCGCGACCCGTGAGACCCCTGGACCTGCTGTTCGTCGGTCTCCTGCCGCCGCACCCGGGCGGCGCGGCGATCTCGGCGGGGCAGATCATGACCGGGCTCGCGCGGCGGGGCCACGTCGTCCGGGCGGTCGCGCCGATCACCGAGGACGCGGCGCGGGACGGCGACGCGTTCGCCGCGCGTCACCCCGCCGTCGAGATCACGCGCTTCACGATTCCCTACTTCTACGTCAGCCCGCAGACTCCGGCGCCCGAGGACCACTGGCGCCGCGAGGAGAGCGAGGCCGAGCGCCTGCTGCCGCTCCTGCTCCGCGCGCGGCGCCCCGATCTCATCTTCGTGGGGCGCGAGACCTATGCGGCCTGCGTGGCGCCGATCGCCGCCCGGTGGCGGCTCCCGTTCGTGCTGCGGCTGCCTGGCGGCACGAGCTTGGGGCTCCTGCAGGGGTGGTACCCGCCCGCGCTCGCGTCCCGGCTGCTCGAGGCCTACAGGATGGCGGCCGCAGCGATCTCCCCGGGCCGCCACCTGGCCGATCTCGTCCGCGCGCGCGGCGTCGACCGCGTCACGGTCATCCCCACCGCCGTCGACATCGAGCAGTTCGCGCCGCGCCCGAAGGACCCTGCATTGCCCCAGGCGCTCGAGATTTCCCCCGACGCGGTCGTCGTCGCCCATGTCTCCAATCTGAAGCCGGTCAAGCGGCCCATGGATCTGGCCAAATCGGCATCCGCCGCGATCCGGCGCGACGGACGGCTCGTCTACCTGATCGTCGGGGACGGCCCGCTCCGGGGACCGATGGAATCGGCGTGTCGCGACGCCGGGATCCACCATCGCTTCCGGTTCGTGGGATGGGTCGACCACGCCGAGATCCCCGCCTACCTGAACCTGGCGGACATGGTCGTCATGCCGTCGGAGTGGGAGGCGCTCGCGCGCGCGTACGCCGAGACGCAGGCCTGTGGTCGGGCGCTCGTGGCGAGCGACATCCAGGCGGCGCGGGAGGTCATCGTCGACGGGGAGACCGGCGTCCTGTTCCGCATGGGGGACGTCGCCGACCTGACCGAGAAGATCCTCGCGCTGGCCGGTGCGCCCGAGCGTCGGGCCGCGCTCGGCCGGCAGGCGCGCGCGCGGATTCGCCCCCACGCGCTCGACTGCGCTGTGGAGGCGTACGAGCGGCTCCTGGCGGAGCTGGTGCGGCCGCGGTCCGCGGCGACGCCGTAGCTCCGAACCGGAAGGAAGGAGCGAGGATGGGGCGCGTCACCGCGCCGGGCGGCGTGGCGAATCAGGACGATCGTGTCGACGCCTGATCCGCCATGCCGCTCACACTCGGTTCCGGGCGAGCCCGGAGCGCTGTCCCGCCCGAGCGCGGCGGGACGACTGCGTCCGCCCTAGTAGGCGGGGAGCTTCCCGCTGGCGACGGTCTGCTTCACGGCGGCCGCCTCCTCGGCGGCCTTCGCCGCGAGGAACCGGCTGTCGCTTGCGAGAGTGACGAACTGCCAGCCCTGGGCGGCCATCTTGAGCGCGTAGCCGCTGGTGGCGTTGTGCAGGCCCGCGATGACCTTGTGGCGCTTGCAGGCCGTGAGGATCTTCCCGAGGGCCTCGACGACCGGCGGCTCGGTCTGGTCGAGCTTCGGCGTGCAGCCGAGGGTGAGCGAGAGGTCGGCGGGGCCGACGTACACCGCGTCGATCCCGGGTGTGCTCAGGATCTCGTCGATGTTCTGGACGGCTTCCTTCGTCTCGATCATCGGCATCACGACCAGCGTGTCGTTCGCCGCCGTCGCGTAGTCCGTGCCGCCGTAGATCGACGCCCGCACCGGGCCGAAGCTCCGGTAGCCCTTGGGCGCGTACTTGCAGGTCCGGACCAGCTGCTCGGCCTCCTTCCGGGAGTTGATCATCGGGCAGATGATCCCGTAGGCGCCGGCGTCGAGGATCTTCATGATGTGGGCCGGGTCGTTCCACGGCACGCGCGCGAAGGGGATCACGCCCGTCGTCGAGATCGCCTGGAGCATCGTCACGGCGGTCTGGTAGTCGACCACGCCGTGCTGCATGTCCACCACCAGGGAGTCGAAGCCCTGGTGCGCCATCACCTCCGCCGAGAAGCTCGACGGGATCGACAGCCACCCGTTGACCACGACCCCGCCCTTGGCCCAGATCGACTTCACCGTGTTCTCGCGCACGTCAGGCTCCTTCCTGGATTCGGTCCGGATCGATTCGTCGTGAAGATCACCACCACGGGACATCGCCGCTGGTACAGGCCGCGGAGCCGTCCCCGCGGCACCACAGGAGTATAGGCGCGGCTTGGCGCTCGCGCTACCCGGCGCTTCAGCGCGCTCCCGGGCGCGGGTCCTGTCGTCGGCCCGCCCCGGTCGCGGCGTCGCTCCGCCACCCGTTCGCCACAGCCCACGACGCTGCGCGTCGCGGGCCGACGGCGAAGGGGTCCGATCATCCGGCGCGGCCGGCACGTCTCGCGCCTGCGGCGCTCGATCCGTGGCGGCCTGCTGGGCCGGGCCGCGCCCGGGCCGAGCTGACGCCATCCGCGCCTGGACCACGCCACACGCGGGTGCGCAGCGCCGAGGACGAAAGGGTTTGCGCCTCGCAAACATCGATGAGTCGTGAGCGACGAGAGGACCGCACCTCGTCACGCACGGCACGGGGCTACGAGCACGGCGCCAGGTTGGGCGCCGACGGGCAAATCAGACGGGCGGCAGCTGAGTCGGCGGCCAGTGGCCCGCGACGGGCAGGGCCTCGTCGGGCCCGGGCCAGGGCGGCATCGTGACGGCGACGGCGGCGAGCGGCTCCGGGCCGATCGACCTGAACTGGAAGTGCGTGCCGAGCGGGATCGTGAGGCACACGCCGGGCTCGAGCGCGCTGACGCTCTCCCGGTCCCCCTGGCGCCGCCACATCTCGCCGCGCCCGCCCAGCACGTACCAGATCTCCTCGACGGTCCGGTGGGTCACCGCGCGCGAGACGCGGCCCGGCCCGAGGGCGAAGTGCGCCATGCTCCCGCCGGCGAGCCGGAGGAGGATCCGCACGTCGGCGCCGTCCGGCGCCCGGGCGTCGGGCTCGGCCGGGAGCGGCCGCGTCTCGAAGTCCGGCACGGCCGCGCTCAGCGCGCCGCGGCCAGGAACTCGTCGACCAGGCGGTTGAAGGCGACGGGGCGCTCGAAGTAGACCGAGTGACCCGCCGCCGGCACGCGCGCCAGGCGCGCGCCCGGCACGATCGACGCGAGCACTCCGACGGCGTCGGGCGGGATCACGACATCCTCCTCGCCGACGACGCAGAGGAGCGGCGCCCGGAGCGCGGCGACGGTTGCCCGCGGCGTCGTCCGCATCGCGATCAGCTTCTTCCGGATCCCGGTCTTGTCGAGGTCCTGGGAGAGCGCGTCGAGCTCCCGGTAGAGGAAGTGGAGCGCCGGCTGCTCCTGCGCCATGCGCTCCCCGGCCGCGGGGTGGATGCCGCGCTCGAAGAGCCCCTTCTCCGGCTGCGCGGCTCCGTGAGCCTTGAAGAGCGCGTGCGTCTCGGGGTCGCCGAGCGTGCCGGTGGTGGCCGCCATGACGAGCGCCTTCACGCGCTCGGGATGCCGGAGCGCGTAGCCGAGGCACGTCCAGCCGCCCATCGACTGGGCCACCAGCCGCACGTCGGCCAGCCCGAGGTGGTCGACGAGCGCGGCGAGGTCGTCGACGTACGCGTCCGGTCCGGGCCTCTCGGGCGATTCCGTCGAGAGCCCGAACCCGCGATGGTCGAGGACCACGCAGGCGTAGCGGTCGCGGAAGTGCGGCACCTGCTGCCACCAGGAGAGGTGGCCGCCGCCCAGGCCGTGGACGAAGACGAGCGCGGGGCCCGCGCCGTGGGTCTCGTAGTAGAGCCGCGCGCCATCGCGCTCGAGGAAGGGCATGGAAGGTCCTCCGGTCAGGCCGCGGCGCTCGCGCGCCCGGCGTGGGTGATCGAGGTGGCGGAGCCGACGCGGCCGACGTGGATCGTCACGGTGCCGAGACCGACGCGCCGGACACGGACGTCGCGGAGCCCGACCGCCTCCATGAGGCGCGCGAGCTCGCCCGGCGTCACGAAGCGGTCGACGGACTGGGGGAGGTACGTGTACGCGTCGCGGTTCCGCGCGATCAGCGCGCCGATCGCTGGCACGACGTGGTGGAAGTAGAGGCGGAAGGCCTGGCGCCAGCCGGGGAGCGTCGGCTGCGTGATCTCGAGGGCGACGACGCTCCCCCCGGGCGCGGTCACGCGCCGCATCTCGGCGAGGCCCGCGCGCAGGTCGGCCAGGTTGCGGAGGAGGAAGGCCGACCCGACGCAGCCGAAGCTCGCGTCCGCGAACGGGAGCGCCAGCGCGTCGCCCGCGAGGAGCCGGACGCGCCGCTCCCCGAGCGCTCCGAGCTTCACCTGGCCGAGGCGCAGCATTCCCTCGACGAAGTCGACACCTACCACGCCGCGCACCCGGGTCTCCCCGAGGAGCGCCAGGGCGAGGTCGCCCGTGCCCGTGGCGAGGTCGAGGGCGAGGCTCCCCGCCGGCGGCGCGGCGACGCGCGCCGCGGTCCGCCGCCACGCGCGGTCCCGGCCGCCCGTCATCAGCGCGTTCATGAGGTCGTAGCGCGGCGCGATGCGCGCGAACATCGCCTGGACCCGCGAGGCCTTGTCGCTCACTGGACCGTCGATCACGTCGCTCCTTCCTGCCGCGCCGGACCGCCCGGCCGGGTCGGCACCGCTCGGGAAGGCTAACGCCAGCCCTGTTCCGGCGCAATCCGTCCGCCTCTGGTCCGCGGGCGGCCCGTTGCGCGCCGGGAGCGCCCATAGTATGACCAAGGCCGCGACGGTTGGCGTCGCCCGCCGGGACGATCCGAGGCGTCGCCGCCAGGAGGGGGTCATGCGCGCCAGGGTTCGCGACACGGAGCTCTACTTCGACGTCGACGGGATGGGGCTCGTCCCGGATGGCGCCCGGATGGCCGAGCGCCCGACGCTCTTCCTCGTCCACGGGGGGCCGGGGGGCGAGCACTCGCGCTTCAAGACCAACTCCGGCGCGCTGCGGGGCGTGGCGCAGCTCGTGTACGTGGACCACCGCGGCTCGGGACGGAGCGCCGAGGGCGACCCCGCGACGTACACCCTCGACAGCAACATCGACGACCTGGACGCGCTGCGCGAGCACCTCGGGCTCCCGCGGATCTCGATGCTGGGCTCCTCGTACGGCGGGATGGTCGCCCAGGGCTACGCCCTGCGGTACCCCGAGCGGGTCGCGAACCTGATCCTCGTCTGCACGGCGCCGAGCTACCGGTTCATCGGGGACGCCCGCGCCATCGTGAAGGAGCGGGGCACGCCCGACCAGATCCGCGTCTGCCAGCGGCTCTGGGAAGGCACCTTCGAGAATTTCGCCCAGCTGCGCGAGTACTACTACGTCATGGGGCCGCTCTACTCGCGCCGGTTCCGGGTCGAGGAGTTCGACGACGGCTGGGCGCGGGGCAAGCCGTCCTTCGTCGCGCTCAACCGGGGCTTCGGCGACTTCCTGCGGACGTTCGACTACACCGAGCGCCTCCACGAGATCCGCTGCCCCACCCTGGTCATCGGGGGCGCGCACGACTGGATCTGCCCGCCCCAGCACTCCCGGCTCATCGCCGAGCGGATCCCGCGGGCGCAGCTCAAGATCTTCGAGGACAGCGCCCACGCGGTGGCGAGCGACGAGCCCGACGCCTACCTGGCCGCGGTGCGGGGCTTCCTGACCTACGCCGCGGTGTGACGCGTGGCCGGATCGACCGAGCCGAGGGAGCCACAGCACAAGGAGGGTCTCGCGATGGACAAGGCGGATCGCGCCCGAGTGGCCGCGGCGTACCCTGACACGCTCTCGCGACGGACATTCGTGGCCACGGCGCTGGGGGCTGCCGTCGCCGCCGGGGCGCTGGCGCCCGGGCGCCTGGCCGGCGCGCAGCAGCCGGTCCGGGGCGGCGAGCTCCGGTTCGGGCTCCGGACCGAGCCCGACAACCTGGATCCCGCCGTCACGCCCTGGGCCGTGTCGCACCGGGTGATGATGCACGTCTACGACACGCTCGTCTGGCAGGACCCGACGGACCTCGGCTTCAAGCCGGGCCTCGCCGAGTCCTGGCAGGTCGCGCCGGACGGGCTCACCTACACCTTCAAGCTCCGGCGCGGCGTCAAGTTCCACGACGGCACCGCGTTCAACGCCGCCGCGGTGAAGTTCTCGTTCGACCGGATCGCCGATCCCGAGACCAAGTCGGGTTTCGCGGCCGCGCTCCTTGGGCCGTACGCCGGCGCCGACGTCGTGGACGAGCAGACCGTGCGCGTGCGCTTCAAGGTCGCCTCGGCGGGGTTCCTCGACGGGGCGAGCCAGGCGTTCCTCGGCATCGTCTCGCCGGCGGCGGTCAAGCAGCAGGGGAAGGACTTCGGCCTGCGCCCGGTCGGGACGGGCCCGTTCGTCTTCAAGGAATGGGTGCGCCAGGACCACATCACGCTCGAGCGGAACCCCGACTACCAGTGGGCCTCGCCCGTGTTCAAGCACCAGGGCCCGGCCTACCTCGACCGCGTGGTCTTCAAGATCATCCCGGAGGACGCCACGCGCCTCGCGACGCTCGAGAACAACGAGACCAACTTCATCGAGACCGTGCCGGAGCAGGACCTGGCGCGGCTCCGCGCCGACAGCCGGTTCAAGCTCATCATCGGGAGCATTCCAGGCCTCCCGATCGGGGTCTTCCTCAACACGCAGAAGGAGCCGACCGACTCGCTCGAGGTCCGGCAGGCGATCCTCCAGGGGCTGAGCCGCGCGGACATCATCAAGACGGTGTACTTCGGCGCCTACCAGCCGGCCCACGGCCCGCTCGCCGGGAACACCCTCGCGTACAACAAGAAGGTCGAGGCGCTCCACCCGTTCGATCGGGCCCGGGCGCGGGACATCCTCGAGCGCGCCGGCTGGAAGGTCGGCGCCGGCGGGATCCGGCAGAAGGACGGGAAGCCCCTCAAGCTCGAGTTCGTCAGCAGCGAGTTCTTCAAGGGGCTGGTGACGGTGGTCCAGGCGCAGCTCCGCGAGATCGGCGTGCAGGTGGAGCCGAAGCTCCTGGCCAACCCGACGCGTCTGGCCACTGCCAGCAAGGGCGAGATGAACCTCGCCAACCTGGGCTGGGTGGCGTCGAACCCCGCCGTCCTGGGTCACTTCTTCCACTCGAAGAACATCGGGGCCTACAACTGGCCGCGGGTCAAGGACGCGCGCGTGGACGAGATGCTCGATCGCGCGGAGGCTTCGGTCGACGTCGAGCGGCGCAAGCAGCTCTACGGGGAGGTCCAGGAGTTCGCCATGCAGCAGGCGCTGTTCTTTCCCGTCTACGACCAGCTGAACTTCTGCGCCGCGCGCGCCGAGGTCCACGACATCCGCCCCGACGCCCGCGGCTCGTACCTCTGGCTCTACGACACCTTCGTGACGAAGTAGGCGGGCGGGCGGCGGGGAGGCCCGGGACGGCGGCGAGGGGTGCTGCGTTACGTCCGGACCCGGCTCCTCGCCGCCCTTCCCGTCCTCCTCGGCGTCTCGATCCTCGTCTTCTCGATGCTCCACCTCCTGCCGGGGGACCCTGCCCAGATCATCCTCGGCGAGGCGGTCACCTCCGCCCAGGACCTCGCCCGGCTCCGGCGGGAGCTCGGCTTCGACGCGCCGCTCCACGTCCAGTACGCGCGGTTCCTCGGGCGGGCGCTCTCGGGCGACCTCGGGCGCTCGCTCCAGTCGCGCCGCCCCGTCCTGGACGAGATCCTCGCCCAGCTCCCCAGCACGGTGCAGCTCACGCTGGCCGGCCTGGCGCTGGCCGTGGTCGTCGGGGTCGTGCTCGGCGTTGCCGCGGCGACGCATCGGGGCTCCTGGGCCGACACCCTGTGCATGCTGCTCGCGCTCGGCGGCCTGTCCCTGCCCGCGTTCTGGCTGGGGCTCATGCTCATCTTCTTCTTCGCGCTCCAGCTCGGCTGGCTCCCGGCGACGGGCCAGGGCGGCCTCGCCCGCCTCGTCCTCCCGGCCCTGACGCTCGGCTACGGCGCGGCCGGCGTGATCGCGCGCCTCGTCCGGTCCAGCATGCTGGAGGTGCTGCGCATCGAGTACGTGACGACGGCCCGATCGAAGGGGCTCGCGGAGCGCCGGGTCGTCTACCGCCACGCCCTCCGGAACGCGCTGATCCCGGTCATCACTATCGTGGGGCTCCAGTTCGGGGCGCTCCTCGGCGGGACGGTGGTCATCGAGACTGTATTCGCGCGGCAGGGCATCGGCCGGCTCCTGGTCGGCGCGATCCTCTACAAGGACTTCCCCCTGGTCCAGGGGATCGTCCTCTTCACGGCCAGCGCCTACGTGCTCGTCAACCTCCTCGTCGATCTCGGGTACGCCCTGGCCGATCCGCGGATCCGGTATGAGTAGATCCGGGCGGCGCGCGCCGGCATGACGCGGTGGGAGGGGTCGCGCGAGTTCCGCCGGAACCGCGGGGCCGTGCTGGGCCTCCTGGTCGTCGGCGTGCTGGTGGCGGCCGCCGCGCTGGCGCCCGTCCTCGCCCCGTACGACCCCACCCTCACCGACGCGGACCGGCTGCTCCGCGCGCCCGGGCGCGTGCACCTCCTCGGGACCGACCAGTTCGGGCGGGACGTCCTGAGCCGGATCCTCCACGGCGCGTCCGCCTCGCTCCAGGTCGGCATCATCGCGGTCGGCATCGCCGCGTCGGGCGGGATGCTGCTCGGGCTCCTCTCGGGCTACTACGGGCGGTGGATCGACCTCGTCGTGATGCGCGTGATCGACGTGATGCTGGCGTTCCCGAGCATTCTCCTGGCGCTCGCCATCGTGGCCGTGCTCGGCCCGGGCCTCAACAACGTGATGCTGGCGGTGGGGATCGCCGGCGTGCCGGTGTACACGCGCCTCGTGCGGGGGCAGGTTCTCGCGACGAAGGCGCTGACCTACGTCGAGGCGGCCCGGACCACCGGGTGCCGGGACGCGCGCATCGTCGGCCGGCACATCCTCCCGAACGTCGTGTCGCCCGTCATCGTCGTCGCCACCCTCGGCGTCGCGGGAGCCATCCTCACCGGGGCGGCGCTTTCCTTCCTCGGCGTGGGCGCCCAGCCGCCGTCGTCCGAGTGGGGCGCCATGCTGAGCGACGGCCGGAGCTTCCTCCGCCAGGCCTGGTGGGTCACGACGTTCCCGGGGCTCGCGATCACGGTCACGGTGCTGGCCATCAACATCGTCGGGGACGGGCTCCGCGACGCGTTCGACCCCCGCCTCAAGACCTGACCCGCCGGCTCTCGCGTCGCGCGTGGGCGCCGTGGCCGGGTGCCCGCGGGTGGCGCCGGCTCGGGCCCCGGGCTAGTACCAGAGCCCGGCGACCGCGGCGACGAAGGTGATGACGCTGATGTACCCGTTCACGTTGAAGAAGGCCATGTCGAGCCGCGAGAGGTCGGTCGCGGACACGAGCGAGTGCTCGTAGACGAGGAGCCCCACCACCACGCCCCAGCCGACCCAGTAGAGGACGCCGAGCCCGAGTGCCCAGCCCGCGGCGGCGAGGGCGAGCGCGGTGAGGACGTGGGAGACGCGCGCGGCCCGGAGCGCGGCGGCGATCCCGAAGCGGGCCGGCACCGAGTGGAGGCCTTCCCGCCGATCGAACGCGACGTCCTGGCAGGCGTAGAGGAGATCGAAGCCCGCGATCCACACGGTGACGGCGAGCCAGAGGAGCCACGCCGGCCCCTCCATCGTCCCGCGCACCGCGATCCACGCGCCGGCCGCCGCCGCGCCGTCGGTGAACCCGAGGATCCAATGCGAGAGCCACGTGAAGCGCTTCGTGTAGGAGTAGCCCACCAGGAAGACCAGCGCGATCGGCGCCAGCGCGAGGCAGAGCGGCCCGAGCTGCCACGCCGCCACGAAGAAGACCACGGCCGACAGGACTGCCGCGAGGGTAAGGTCGCGGGGCTTCAGAAGTCCCCGCGGGAGGTGGCGCCCCGCCGTCCGCGGGTTCCGCGCGTCGATCTGGCGGTCGATCAGCCGGTTCGCGGCCATCGCCGTCGTCCGCGCCGCGACCATCGCCACCGTGATCCAGATGACGGCGTGCCACCCCGGCCACCCGCGCGCCGCCAGCACCATGCCCAGGTAGGCGAACGGCAGCGCGAACACGGTGTGCTCCACCTTGATCGCGTCGAGGAAGTGCCGGAGGGCACTCACGGCATCTCTCCAAACCGAGGCACCACGAACGCCAAGCGGACATCTGCGGGACCTTGATGCTGAGGCCGGTCTGGCACCCGCGGCGGCTCGGGCAAGCGCCCCGCGTGTCCATTGCACGCAACGGAGCGCGCCGGCTCTCTCAGTGGCCGGCATGGTCCCCAACACGGCTGCGCTCCGTCACTCATTCGCCGCAACCCGCGACGCGCAGCGTCGCGGCCCATTGGCGGAGTCGTCCCACTTCGCCGTTCGGCGCGAGCCCGACCCGGGGGACTCCGATCGGGCGGCGTCGGTGGCAGGTCGGCCGCAGCATAAAGGTCCCGCGGAGGCAGGCCTGCCGCCGGCGCCGCCTGCGCAAGACCCGCTTCCGGCCCCTCTACCGCCTGAAGTAGGGCGAACGGAGCGATCACCCGAGGCCGTACTCGCGCCACCGCATGGTGACGCGCTGCCGGATCTCGTCCGACATCAGGATCTCGTCCGGCCACGGCTGCTCCACGCGGTCGAGCGGCGCCCGCTTCTCGGTCGCGTCGATGCCGAGCTTGCCGCCGTAGCGGTGGCGGAGGGCCGCGTGGTCGAGGTCGTCTGTCGGCCCCTCCACGATCACGAGGTCGCGCGCGGGATCGATGTTGTTGGTGACGCGCCAGGCGACCTCGGAGAGGTCGTGGACGTTGACCCACTCGTCGACCACGATCACGTTCTTCGCCAGCATGAGGAGGCCGAGGCCCCAGAGCCCGTACATCACCTTCCGCACCTGGCCCGGGTAGCGCTTCTTGACCGACACGATCACGAGGTTGTGGAAGACGCCCTCGGCCGGCATGTTCATGTCGACGATCTCCGGCACCATCATCCGGATGAGCGGCAGGAACATGCGCTCCGTCGCCTTGCCGAGCCAGTAGTCCTCCATCGGCGGCCGCCCGACGACGATCGTCGGGTAGATGGCGTCGCGGCGGCGCGTCACCGCGGTCAGGTGGAAGACGGGGTAGGGGTTCGCGAGGGAGTAGTAGCCGGTGTGGTCGCCGAACGGCCCCTCGACGCGCGACTCCGCCGGATCGCAGTAGCCCTCGAGCACGATCTCCGCTTGCGCCGGCACCTCGAGGTCGATCGTCCGGCACTTCACCATCTCGACGCCCTTGCCGCGGAGCCACCCGGCCAGCAGCATCTCGTCGAGCCCGGGCGGGAGCGGCGCCGTGCCGCTGTACATGGTCGCCGGGTCGGCGCCGAGGGCGATCGCCACCGGGATGCGCTCCTTCCCGGTCCGGCGCGCCTCGCGCTCGTGCTCGGCCCCGCCCTTGTGGGTCTGCCAGTGGAGGCCGAGCGTCCGCTCGTCGTAGACCTGGATGCGGTAGGTGCCGACGTTCCGGAGCCCGGTGACGGGGTCCCGCGTGATGACGAGCGGGAAGGTGATGTAGTACCCCGCGTCCTTCGGCCAGCACCAGAGGATCGGCAGCGCCGCGACCGACGGGCGGTCGGTCTCGACGACCTCCTGGCAGGGCCCGCTCTTGACGGTCCGCGGCCCCGCGCGCGCGACGTCCAGGAGCTCGAGCCCCTTCTTCATCTTGTCGATGAGCGAGCCCGGCATCTTGAGCTCGAGGAGCCCCTTGATCTTCTCGCCGAGCTCGTCGAGCCGCTCGACGCCGAGGGCCCACGCCATCCGCTCCTCGGTCCCGAACGCGTTGATGAGGACCGGCATCGCCGCGCCCTCCACGTGCTCGAAGAGGAGGGCGCGGTTCTCCGCCTTCGGGCCCTTGACCATCCGATCCGCGATCTCCGTGATCTCGAGCTCGCGCTTGACGGGCGCGTCGACACGCCGGAGCTGCCCCCGGTCCTCGAGGAGTTGAATGAACTCCCGCAGATCCTGGAAGCTCAACCGCTGACCATCGACCATGCGTCGGCGTCGCCGCGGGCCGGACGCAGTGGCCTTCGACATCGGACCGAGACGCGCGCGGCCGTGGCGAACGGGTCACAAACTGGTTCCTTCGCAGGTCGGAGACGGGCTGGCGACACGCTAGTCGTGGTAGATGAAGCGTACGAGATATCCCGCCACAATCGGAAAGACCAGCGTCGGCAGCACGCGCGCGAGCAGGAAGCGCGTCCCCATGAACGGCAGCTCCCACGCGATCACCCGCTGGAACCCGAAGAGCGACCAGCTCGTCATGTACGCGACCAGGGCCGACAGGGACGCGCCGCCCTTGTAGAAGACCGCCATGATCGGGAAGCTCACGAGCGGTCCGCCCGGGGTCAGGATGCCCGCCACGAACCCGGCGAAGATCGCCCGGTGCGTGGAGCCCCGGCCGAGCCAGTGCTGGATCAACTCGGGCGAGATCATGACCTGGATCATGCCGGTCAGGACGAGCGCGGCGACCAGGCGCGGCAGGACGTCCAGCAGCAGCTGGCCGCCGGCGCGGAGCCCGACCGCCGGCAGGCCGGGATCGCGGAAATACGCGGCGATCGTCACGGCGATCGCGAGGCCGTAGATGATGAGGTCGAACTTGTGCATGCGGAGCCAGCTCCTCTGGGCAGGGGGATCCGCGGAGCTCGCGGTGCGGGCGAGGATGGCGCGCGCCAAAGCGCGGCCAGTATAGCAAAGGGCCGCGCGCCCTCGGGCGGCGGATCCGGCACGCCGTGCGGCTCGGCGCGACTCGGACGCCCGTGGTGCCGCCGGCCCGGCAGGAGACGGCGCAGGGGGGCCCTCCCGCGTCAGTAGCCCCGCGAGGGATCGACGATGTTGATGAGCGGCCGGCCGTCCCGGAGCCGCCGGTAGTTCTCGGCGATGTGGGGAAGCGAGCCCTGCTGGGCGACGCCGGCCGCGTGCGGCGTCACCACGACCCTCGGATGCGACCACAGGGGACTCCCGGCCGGCAGCGGCTCCGTCCGGAAGACGTCGAGCGCGGCGCCCGAGAGCTGCCCGGATTCGAGCGCCGCCAGCAGGTCCTCCTCGACGACGAGCCCGCCCCGGCCGACGTTGATGAAGTAGGCGCCGCGCTTCATCATCGCCAGCGTCCTGGCATCGATGATGTCGCGCGTCTCTCTCGTCTCGGGCAGGATGCAGACGACGTAGTCGCAGGGCGCGAGACACGCCGCGAGCTGGTCGCGCCCGTGATAGCAGTCGACCCCCGGCAGCTGGTGCGCGCTGCGGGCCCAGCCGTTGACCCGGTAGCCGAGGTCGACGAAGACCTCGGTGAACCGCTGGCCGATCGAGCCGAGGCCGAGCACCGCGATCCGCACGTCGCCGGGAAAGGGCGGGATGTCCTCCTGCCAGCGTCGCTCGGCCTGGTACCGGCGATACGTCTCCTGGAGGCGGCGGTGGCTCAGCAGGTAGAGCAGGACGTGCTCGGTCATGCAGCCGATGATCCCCGGGTCCGTCAGCCGCATCACCGGCACGCCCGCCGGCAGATCGGGCCGCTGCAGGAAGTCGTTGGCGCCGTGGCCGAGGTAGACGATGCAGCCGAGGTTGGGCATCGCCGCGAAGATGCCGGACGGCACGTTGTAGTCGAAGGCGGCCATGCGGATCGGCGCCGGATCGCCGAGCTCCGGCCAGACCCGGAAGTCGAGCCCGGGGACCTCGGCGGCCAGCGTGCGACGCCACAGATCGGGGTTCTCCACCTTGCTGACCAGCGCGAGCGCCATGGGTCGATCCTCAGCCGGATGCGTGTTGGAGTTCGGACGCCCGCGCCGGGCGCGACCCGGGGACCTGTCGCGCGCGCTCGGCGCGGCTCAAAGAAACGCCGTCGTGTCGGGCTCGAGCCCGAGGAGGACGCGCCCCACCGTCTCGAAGTGCGTCTGCCGCCCCTGCAACTGCTGGGCGACCGTGTGCGCGTCCCGGAAGCGCCGCTCGAACAGGTTCGCCTCGAAGATCGCCGTCGCCCCCGCCGTGTGGTACGCGAAGTCGACGGCGGCCGTCGCCTCGGTGATCGCGTGGGTCGCCGCCATCCGGATCCGGACGCGCCGATCGAGCCCGAGCGTCCCGGTCTCCACGACGCTCCGCCAGACCTCCTCGAGCGACGTGAGGAGGAGCGCTCGGGCGGCGCCGACCCGCGCCTCCGTCCGCGCGAGCTTCGACTGGACCACCGCGCTCTCCCGGAGCGCCTGGCGGAGGCCGCGCGGCGTCTTCGCCCGGGCGAGGGCGATGAAGGCGTCGAGCGCACTCCGGGCGTTCCCGAGGGCGACTCCGGCGAAGCCCGAGGCGTAGAGGCTCGTCGTCGGGAAGCAGTAGAGGGGCCCGCCGTGGCGCCGCTCCGCCGGGTCGTCCCGCGCCGCCGAGTGCTCGCGGGGCACGAAGAGGTCAGTGACGGTGAACGAGTCGCTCCCGGTCGCCCGGAGGCCGATCACCTGCCAGGTGTCGAGGATCGTCGCGCGGCCGGCCGGGAACAGCATCCAGCGCGTCTCGGGCACGCCGTCCGGGCGTCGTCGCGGCGCGCCGTCGGGTTCGTGGATCGTGCACTGGCCGCCGAGCCACGTCGCCTGGCGGCAGCCGCTCCCGAAGTGGAAGGTGCCCGTGACGCGGTAGCCGCCGTCGACGGGGACCGCGCGCGCGTCGGGGCTCGGCCCCCAGGCGAGGACCGCTCGCCGGTCGCCGAAGATCTCCCGCGCGACCTCGGGCGTCACGTAGCCCGTGACCATGGAGCAGCCCGCCGCCTGGCAGAGGCACCACGCGGCGCTCGCGTCCGCCTGGCTCACCCGCTCGAGGACACGCACGAAGGTCGCGGGATCGAGCTCCGCGCCGTCGAGGGCGCGGGGGAGGAGGAGGCGGTAGAGCCCCGCGTCGAGGAGCGCCGCCACGAGCGCATCTGGCAGCCGCCGTAGTCGCTCGCCCTCGGCGGCGGAGGCGGAGATCAGCGTGGCGAGCTCGCGGGCGCGGGTCAGGGGGGCAGCGTGCCCACCGCGTCCGGTGTCGGGGTCGTCCATGGCGGGATGTTACCCCAGGGGCCGGAGGGGCGGGAGGCGCGGCAGGGGATAAGGCGTAGGGCGGGCAGGTGGGGTCGCGTCGGGGTTGCTGTCGCCCCGAGACCCAGCCGTGGATGGCCTACGTGGCCGCCTTGGCGACGCGCCGAACCGACGCCCCGCGTGGGGCCGAACCGGTCGGTGATGCTTCCTTCGCGGCCTCGGCGGCGTGCCCGACGGGCCGGCCGCGTCGGGCTCTCGCAGGGCTCGTCTCGAACCTGGCCGGCGTGGAGGCGGCGCACCCTTCGGCTTGCACGCTCGGTGGCCGTCGACCCCGGATGTCCGGCCTCGATTGGCCCGTTCTGGCGGGACCTTGCCTTGCCGGGCGCTGGCCGCTACAATGACCGCTGCGCTGGGAGATCGTCTAGTGGTAGGACGCGTGGCTCTGGACCACGTAGCGGAGGTTCGACTCCTCCTCTCCCAGCCATTTTCATTGTCTGTTGCGGGTGGTGGGAGCCGGCTCCATCGTCTAGCCTGGCCTAGGACACGGCCCTCTCAAGGCTGAAACACGGGTTCGAATCCCGTTGGAGCCACCAATGCTAGTGGCACATTCTCCGCCCGGTAATAGCCGGGCGTATGTACCCTGACCGGACACTCGATAGCCCCGCCTGTCGCCGTCCTCGAACGGCTCGCACTCCACGCGGCCCACGACCAGCTTGCGCAGGATCTGGCGCGTCTGGGGGAGATGGCGCCCGAGGAGCCCTCGGATATCCGCCGCCCGTGACCGCAACTCTCGCTTGATCCGCTCGGCATCCAGGGAGGCCACCTTTTCCAGCTCCGCGAGGGTCGCGAGCTCCGCGACCAGAAACTTCTTGCGGTGTTCCTCCTCTCGCATGGCGGCCAGCAGCGGGTCCATGGACTCGCCGCGCGTGATGCCCTGCACCAGGTATCGCTGCTTACCCTCGATCAGCGAAAGCTCGCGCTCGATCTGCGTCCGGCGGTCCAGCTGCTGCTCTCGACCACTCCGCAGCCGCTCGAGGGCCTCGTCGATCGCGGCCTCCACGATCCGTTCGTCGAGCGCGCGGCTGATCGCGTCGAGCAGCGCCAGATCGAGGACGTCCTGCCGGATCTGCACGTCGTTCGAGCAGACAGCTGCTCCCCGCTTGTGGTTGTATGCGCAGCCGTAGAAGTGCCCCCGCTTCTTGCCGTGGCTTCGGGTCATGGCGATCATCGCGCCCCCGCAGCGTGCGCACCGGGCCATCCCGGTCAGCAGGTAGGGCGAGTCCATGTCGAGCCTCGAGGGTCTCCCGAGGAGCTGGCCGCTGCCCCTGGCGCGCGCGAACGCCTCACGAGCCTGCTCCAGGCGCGTGTGAGCCGCCTCCCACATCTCCTCCGGCACGATACGTAGCTCCGGCGCGTCCAGCTGGATCCACTCCTCGGGCGGGCGGCGGCGCTGCTTCTTTGTGCCGCCCCGGTCGATCTTCTGGCTCTTGTTCCAGACGATCTGGCCTCGATAGAGCGGTCGGTAGAGCATCTCGCGCACGGCGGTGGGCGCCCAACCTCGCCCGTCACCGCGCGGCGGCATCACCCCGTCCCGGTTCAGCGCCTTCGCGATCCGCGTAAAGCCCATCCCGCCCGCGCACAGGTCGAAGATCCGCCGCACCACGGCAGCCTGTTCCTCATTGATTCGCCGCAGGACGTGCAGCCGTTTGCCGTTGCCGTCCATGTCGGGTGGGGTGGACACGACTTCGACGTTGTCGTAGCCGTACACCTTGCCACTGGCCACGTGGCCCGCCTTGGCCTTGCGCAGCATGGCGTCGTATGTCCGCTGCCGAGCCTTCTCGCGCTCCATCTCGGCCGCGAAGTTCGTCAGCGAGAGCATCACCTTGTCGAGCGCGTTGTCCAGGGTGCGCTCGCGATCCTCGAGATAGAAGAAGACGCGGACGCCGGCGTCCGTGATTTGCTTGAAGAGATACGCGGTCTCGATCTGCTCGCGCCCGAAGCGCGATTCTTCGCTCATCACGAGCACCTGGAAGGAGGGGCGAGGCCTGAGCACGTTCATGAGCCTCGCCAGCCCCGGCCGCTTCACGAACTCGGCACCCGAGATGCCGTCGTCGACGTAAACGTGGTCCTCGGCGACGGTCCAGCCCTTCCGTGCCGCGTAAGCCTTGGCGTGCTCGATCTGGCGCGTGACCGATCGTTCCTCGTCAGCCACGCCCCGCTGCTCGGTCGACTTCCTGGCGTAGATCGCGGCGATCATACCGAGCAGTCTCGATCGTTTGACCGACCCGCGCCGATCGTCAATCGCACCATAACCCCTCTCCTGTCACGAGGTCGCGCACGACACTAAGAGCGCGCCCCGTCCCAATCAGGTCCTTCGATGCTCCGCGCTGCTTCAGCACGCCCACCATCTTCCGTGTCACTTGGCCGACGTCACCTGCTTCACCGGGTCGGTCATAGAGGCAGAGAACATCGCGCTCAGACGGCCACGAGATGCTCTCCACCCGAGGCCCGATCAGTCCCGTGATTCGTAGCGATGGAGGGACGGGATGCGAGAGGAATACAGCGATTACTCTTTGCCTCCCTCGTGGAGTATCCACGAGGACGGAGCGTCTCACGGTGAAGGCATGCTTTGGGACCGAAATGTCGAGGTCCTGCAACTCTTCGAACCGTCGCGCGAGGCAGGGCAACCCCGTTACCGCCTGACCGATCTTGGAAGCCTCGGCGAGCGCGTCGGCGGTTTCGACCACAAATATGAAGTTCCCCGAGATCCTTGGGTGGTACGCGACGAAGCGTACAGCTCCGGAGTGCACCTGCAGTGCCCGATACGTGTCCGGAACATTGAGCACGTTTTGCCCTCTGTTCCCCATGTTCACGGGGAAGACTGCGGCGAACGGTCCCCCGATAGTGGCACGCTGACCGTTGGACCGAAGGACCCTTATCTCCATATCCAGACTCAAAGCGGCCCTATGCTGCAGGCCGAGCGCGCCGGTGTCCAGAGGATTTCTACGGGCGTTTCTCCCCCGAGATTCGACCGTGGCTCGGCGGAAGTGCTTGAAAATCGCGGACTAGGATGTCGGCCAGCAAGTGGACCACCTCGCGCTCGAGCTCGGGGCGCCAGGTTGACGATGGCGGGGGATCGGCAAGCGTCGCATGAACGGCGGCGACATCGTTCCATCCCCGTCGGCCAGGGTGGGAGTGGACTTTTGCTGGTAGGGGAACTGAGGTGCGGCGAGCCGACGTGATGGCACGTCGGGGCGCCGGTCGCGCTCGGAGGCGAACACCGGTGAGCCCTTTCTCGGCTCGGTCGGTTGTGGCGTGGCTCACCGAGACCTTCCGCCGTTCCTTGAGCCTGTCAGCCGGCCAGACGGATGCCATGTCCTTCGAGCCACGCCCGCATCGCCACCTCGGCAGCGAGCGTGTCCGCACAGAGGAGGATCTCCGCCGGGACGAAGGCGGAGTCCGAGCACGATCCGCTTATGATCACCGCCGGTCGGTCGAGGCCCTTCCGAATCTCTCGGGTCCCCGTCCCCCGTGCGGTGGGCTCCTCCCGGATGCCTATGATGGCCATGCGCTTTCCCTCCGGTCTCCGGCTTGCCTTTTCGAAATGCCGCGCCAGGAACCGCGACACCTGGAGGATGGGAGCCACTGCGTCACGAGCGCAGCGCGGTTCGGTTGCACCTGACCGGGCGGACCCGATCAGTGGGCCTGTGGCTGTCGATCCACCATCCCGGCAGCTGTTCCTGTGCCCGCGGACGTCCGCGCTTGGCGCGCTGCCGATAGAGCCGCCGCCTTCCTGTGGCCGAACCACGGCGCCGTCGCGGTCCAAGCCGGAGCGAGGGTCCGCTCCGTGTCGGGCCGGCGCTTGAGAAAGGTCGCAAGGGCGCGGCCGTCGGCGGCGAGGAGGGGCCAGGGATCGATTCCCGCTTCGGTGGCCGCGCGGAAGACGGCCGCGGCGTCGTAGCGGCCCTTCGTGGGGAAGAAGCCGAGCTCCACCCCGTCGAGCGCGATGGGCTCGCGGTCCTGGAGGTACTGCCGAAGTCGCTCACGGAGGCGTCCCACGCGTGCCTCGCCGGCCAGCAGGAGTGCGCCGAGCCGGCGAGCCTCAGCGTCGTCGGCGATCGGCGCCTCCGCCATGGCTTCGAGGGCGGCGTGACCAGCCGGGCACCGGTTCACCCAGGGACACGTGGCGCATGCGGTCGAGGGCCGGGGCGGGAAGGCGGCCGGATCGTCGGGGCGGGCCAGGGCCTCGGCGATGCGCGCTCCGATCGTGCGCACCCACGCGAGTGTTTCGGCAGCGTCCGCTCGGGGCGAACGTGGCCTGGGTGACTCGGCCGGTGCGGAGGTAGTGGTACTCGACGGCGACGGTCTCGAGCCGCGGCGCCCACGCCCACAGGAGGGCGGCGTAGCAGCCCGGCGCCCACGCGCGCCGCAGGCCCTCGTCGTCCTCGGTCAGCCAGCCGCTCTTCCAGTCGTAGACGGTGGCCTGCCGACCCTCCACGGCCACGAGGTCGAGCCGGCCGCGGAGGAAGGCGTCCGGAGCCTCCCACGCGACACGCGCACCCCTGGCATCGATCGCGAGGGCGTGCTCGATGCCCACGGTCTGGGCCAGGGGCACGGTCCAACGGCTCAGCCACGCACGGACGAGCTCGGTGGCCTCACGCGCGAGCCCCGCCGTCGTCGCCTCCGGCAGTGCCTTTCCACTCAGGAGTGCCCGCGCCAGGGCCGGGAGCCGATCGAGTGGCGGTGGAGTCCCCGTCGTCTGCGCCTCGCGGACGTACGTCTCGACGAGCGCGTGGGCCACGGACCCGAGCAGCCGTGGCGACTGGTCGGCCACCGGCTGCGGCAGCCCCAGGACATACGCAAACCGGTACGCGGCCGGGCACCGGTCCCAGGCCTCGAGGCGGGACGGGCTCACCCGCGGCAGCCGCTCGGCCGTGGTCTCGGCGGCGGTCAGGCTCATGACGGACTGACCTCCTGGGGTGTGGGGGTGATGGCGCTCGGGGAGGCCGGCTGGACGTGCAGCCCCGCCTCGCGGAGGAAGCGCGAGGGCGGTCGGAAGACGACCTCGCCCCAGAGGCGTCGCATGCGGGCCACGGAGAGCACGAGCCGCTCCCGGGCCCGGGTCATCCCCACGTAGCAGAGGCGTCGCTCCTCGGCGAGCGCCTCGGGGACGGTGTGTCGATAGTGGGGCAGGAGCCCTTCCTCGGCGCCCACGATGACCACGGTGTCGAACTCGAGCCCCTTCGCCGCGTGGAGCGTGAGACCGAGCACCTGGGTCGCCGCGGGGGCGCCCGGGTCCTCGTCGCTCAGCACGAGGGTGTCGAGGAACTCGCCCAGGCTGCCGCCGCCGTCCGCGTCCCATCGCCGCGCGACGGCCACCAGCGCGGCGAGGTCCTCGGTTCGGCGTGCCTCGGCCATCCGCGGTGGTCGATCGGCCCGTGTTCGACGGCTGGCCGCTGACGTCCCGCGCCAGTGTCTCGAGGAGCTGGCTCACCGGGAGCCGCGCGGCCCGCCAGTCCGCGAGCTGCTGGAGGAGCGCCGCCAGCCGGGGGCGGGTCCGCGCGACCTCCGCCAGCGATGTCGGTCACCCCGACGACGGCGACGCGACCGCGCAGGGTGGCCACGGTCTTCGCGCCGATCCCGCAGCGCTGCGCAGCGCAGCACGCGCTCCCACGCGGGCCAGTCGGCCGGATTCACGAGGACGCGGCACACGGCGAGGACGTCGCGCACGGCCGCGCGCTCGGCGAGGGGCCGCTCCGCCAGGACCCGCACGCTGAGCCCGCCCGCGGCGCACGCGCGGGCGATCGGCGTCAGGCAGGCCGTCACCCGCGCGAGGACCGCGATCGGCGAGGGCACTCGCGCGGAGCCAGTCCGCACAGGCGGCGGCCAGCCCCTGGGCCTCCGCCCGGTCGTCCGGCCAGGTCAGGACGGTGGGATCGGGCCCCGTGCGCCGCACCGCGGTGAGGGGCTTGGGCCGCCGGGCCCGGTTGTGGGCGATGAGCCGCGCGGCCGTCGTCACGATCTGCGGGGTCGACCGGTAGTTCCGGCCGACGGCCAGCACCGTGCCGCCGGGGTACGTGCGCTCGAAGGCGTGGAGGCGCGTCAGGTCCGCCCCCCGCCAGCCGTAGATGGCCTGATCATCGTCGCCGGCGAGGGTCAGCGCCCCGTCCGGGGCGGCGAGCGCCTCGATGAGCGCGTGCTGCAGGGCGCACAGGTCCTGCGCCTCGTCGACCAGCACCGCCCGGAAGCGGGCCCGCAGCGCCGCCCGCACGGTCGGCTCACGGGCGAGCAACGCGAGCGGCTCCGCCAGCAGATCCAGGAAGTCGAACGCGTTCGCCTGGCGGCACCGGGCCTCATAGGCGACCCGGAGCGCCGCGATCGGGGACCGCGCCGGGTCCACCGGGCCTGGGGTGCCAGGGACCCCGGGGGTCCTCGCCCGCTCCAGGGCCTCGACGAGCGTGGGCAGGTCGCCCTCGAGGCGCAGGTCCTTCGCGAGGCGGGCGACGAGGCGACGGGTATCGTCGCGATCCAGGATGGTGAAGGCGGGCGTCCGACCCACCGCCGTCGCGTGGCGCCGCAGGAGCCAGGCCCCGAACCCGTGGAAGGTGCCGGCCCAGAGGGTCCGCGCGCGCCGGCCGAGCGCGTGGGCGACCCGCCCGCGCAGCTCGTCCGCGGCCGCCCGGGAGAAGGTGAGGGCGAGGATCGCGGCCGGCTCGACCTGCTCGTGCTCGATCAACCACTCGATCCGGTGGGTCAGGATCCGGGTCTTGCCGCTGCCGGGCCCGCAGGCGAGCAGCAGGGGCCGGGCCGGGTGGGTGACGGCCGCGCGCTGGCCCGGGTGCAGGGCCGCCAGCGTCTCGTCGAGGGGCCTGACCCCCGTGCGGCTCTCGTGGTGAGAGGCGGCGATCGCGGACCACCGGCTGACCCGTGCGCCGGTCACGCGGCGACGGGAGATTCGGGGGTCGCCCCGGCGGTCGCCGGGACGCCGGGTTCGCCCTCGATCTCGACATCGAAGCGACGCAGCGCGCGGCCGGTCAGCGCACTCTGCGGCCACTCCGCCGTGGCGGCCTCGACGACCGCCTGGAGCCCCGCCGTGAGCGTCGCGCGCAGGTCGGGGGCGTGGTGCACCGCGGCCGGATCGAGGCCGTCCAGGCACGTCTGCTCGAACGTGGCGAGCTGGGACTCGACCGCGTCGTCCTCGACGAGGTTGAGGGCGCGGAAGCGCTGGATGGTTCGCCGCAAGCGGGCGACCGCGCCCTCGCGGAGGGGCCGCCCGGACCGGAGGTGTGCGAGGACGGCCTGGCAGCCTCGGCGAGCTGGGCCCGGAAGCCCGCGAGGCTCTGCTCCAGCGCCGCCGCGACGCGCGCCTCGACCTCCGCGCGGTAGGTGGCGTCCGCCGTGCGGCGGGCCCGCTCGGCGTCGGCGAGGCCGATGAGTTCCACCCGCTCCGTGCCCGCGACCCGGAGCGAGTAGGTCCACCAGAAGAAGTCGAAGCGCCGCCGGAGCGCGTCGGCCATGGGGTACGCGGCCGCGACTCGGGCGAGGAACGCCGTGACGAAGGTGGTGGCGTCCCCTGGGCGTCCCGCGGTGTGCCAGGCCGCGCGGGCCGCCGCGTCCCACTGGGGCGCCATCTCCGCGCGCCACCGTGGGTACCCTGCGAGGAACGTCTCGACGGCGTGGCCGAACCGCGCCCGCGTGCGGGTGAGCTGCGCCTCGACCTCGGGGGTGGCCGCGGCGAGGACGAAGCGGCTTCCGTCGGGCAACGCGTGGCTCAACCCATCGAGCGCGTAGCGAGCCTGGCGGACGATCGTGGCGATCGGGTCCAGGGCGGCCTTCGGCACCAGCCGCTTGCGGCCGAGGGTGTAGTGCGCGGCCACGGTGCCCGGGTCGAGTCCGAGGTCGGGGGCGCTCAGGGCGGCGGACCCGGTCCAGGTCGTCACGTCGAGCTTCAGGAGGATGCCGGTGGCCAGGGGGTCAGACATGGGTGGGGTCCCTCCTGGGTGCAGTGAGGGTGACTCGCTACTCGTCGAGCCGGCGCCGCCCGGTGTGGCCGTCCGCGAGCCCGGCGGGACCGTTGGCGCGCTGGGCGCGCGTCCGCGCCCATCCACGGATCACGGCGATCTCCTCGGCGCGGCTCTCCGCCAGCGGCGTGACGCTCGGGCGCGCGGCCTCGAGGTCCGCGGGATGCAGGCGGCGGCCGCCGTCCTGGAACGCGCGCAGGCAGGCCGCCTTGACGACCTGCTCGAGCTCGGCCGCGCTGTACCCTTCCGTGCGCGCGGCGAGCGCCTCGATCGCGTCGCGCGGCACGGACTGCCGCCGAGCGCGGAGGTGGATCTCGAGGACCGCGGCGCGCTCCGTCGGCTCGGGGAGGTCGAGGAAGAACACCTGGTCGAACCGGCCGGGGCGGAACAGCTCCGGCGGGAGCGCCTCGACCCGGTTCGCCGTCGCCACGACGAACACCGGCGCGGGGGTCCCGTCCCGGCCGAGTCCGCGCTCCTGGAGCCAGGTGAGCAGACTCCCAACGACCCGGCTGCTGACGCCGGAATCGAGGTGCCCCGCGCCCGCGCCCGCCAGCGTCTTCTCGATCTCGTCGACGTGGAGGACACACGGGGCCATCGCCTCCGCGAGGCGGAGGGCGCTCTGCGTCCGCGCCTCGGACTGGCCGACGAGGCTCCCGAGGATCCGGGCCATCTCGAGCCGGAGGAGCGGGAGGCCCCAGCTGCCGGCGATCGCGCGCGCGAGGAGGCTCTTGCCGGTGCCCGGGACCCCGAGGAGCAGCACGCCCTTCGGCAGATCGCGCGCGGCGAACCCCCACGCGAGGGCCTCGGCGGCGCGGGCGAGGAGCGCGCCCTGTCCGGCGATCCAGGCCTTGAGCGGCGCGAGCCCGCCCACCCCGTCGAGCGTCTCGGCCGGCGTGAGGAGGTCCAGGAGTCCGGATTTCCGGACCAGCGCGGTCTTCTCGGCCTGGACGGTCGCCGGCATCGCCGCGATCCGCGTCCGGTCGCGCATCAGGGCCAGGGCGAACGCGTTCTCGGCCTCGTTCCACGTGAGGCCGCGGGCGGCTTCGAGCATGGCGTCGCGCACGGCGGGCGACAGGGTGACCTTCGCGGGGGCCAGCAACTCGTCGAGGACGCCGCGGAGGGCCTCCCTCGACGGCAAGGGATAGTCGAGCGGCGCGACGTCCTTCTCCCACTCCACGGGCCACGTCGGCTCGGGCGAGCAGAAGAGCAGGGGCCGCTGCGTGGCCTTCGCGGCCGGGAACGCGTCCCGCACGGCGCGGACCAGTTCCGGGAGCTGGGCGAGGTAGGGATGGAGGTCGAAGAAGACCGCCACCGTCTTCTCGGGGAGCGTCGCCAGGGCCTGCACCGCCCGGAGGGGGTCGCCCTGCCCCTGGTTCAAGACCCGGCCGTCGGCGTCGACCCAGCCGCGGGCCATGGTCCACGTCACCACCGCCCACCCGGCGGTCTGTGAGCGTCCGGAGGTCGCCGAGCAGGCGTTCCTCCTCGTGCGTGACGACGGCGAGCGCGGGGTATCCCGCGCGCAGGTAGTCGCGAAGCCGTTCGGCAAATGGACTCAGCATGCCGTTCTCCCTGGGCAGCGGAAGAGAAGACGCGTGCGGGTGTGCGCCACGCACGCGGGGGGGTCGAGGTGGCTCAGGCCTCGGTGCGAGGCCCGGGGTGATCCGTTCGGCTCGATCCCGCGCCGCCGTCCGCCGTGGGAGGGCGGCGCTGCGCACCGGGAATCGTCTCGATGCGGCGGCCGGCCAGGCGGAGTGCCGGGCAGCAGGCGCCCCCGCGCGGCATCGCCACCGGGTGCCCGCAGGACTGCGCGACCCCGTCGATGACCCAGACCTGGAGCGCGTCGTCGAAGCCGTTCCAGACGTCGCCGTCGCGCAGCTCGTCGCCGCTGAGGCGGGTCACGATGGCGGCCTCACGGGTGCGCCAGTCTCACCGGTCTCCTCGCGGAGCCGCTCCACGTGGGCGACCACGCGCTCGGGCGGACGCAGCCCGAGACGGCTCGGCCAGTCCCATGAGGCCGGCGAGTCGAGGGCCTGGTCCACGTGGAGGGTGAGGATCACGCGATAGGTCAGGAGCCGTGCGCGGGCCGCCGCCTCCAGGGCCGCCATGCGTGCCCGCTTCGGGGCGCAGGCGTGCGCGGCCTGGCCACGCTGGTGCACCGGCTCCCGGCAGTCCGCACAGCGCCGGGACGCCGGCCGCCCCGGAGGCTGACACACGACGCAGCGGGAGACGGACGCACGCACCGTCGTCACGACCCGATCTCCACGGCCGGCCGATGTCGCGCCTGATGGGCGGCCACCGCGCGGTACTCGGCCACGGCGGTCGCGAGCCCGGGTTCGACGGCCAGCTCGGGCAGCATGCCGGTCGTCGCGACGCCCTCGGCGAGGTCGTCGTCGGCGCGGAGGTCGTCGTCGTCGAGGAGGTGCACCGTGAATCGACCGCGCCGCCCCGCATAGACGCCCTGGACGGTCCCGCCTTGGACGACGATGGCCAGCGACGGGATCGCCGGCCCCCGGCCGCCGACGTGGCGTGCTCTTCGACCGCGCCGTCGTGAGCCGGCGATGCGGCGTCGCCGCACGCCGCCGGTCACCTCAGAGATACTGGCCCGGGACATCATCGCGCTCCTGTGGGGCCACATGGCCCGCGGCGGCGCCGTCGGCGTGCGAACCCTCGCGGTCGGACGCCTCGCGCGCTTCCTGGCGGGATCCGTCGGGTCTGACCTCGATCTCGAGCCGTGCGAGCGCCGCGCGGACGGCTTCCGCGACGTGCAGGGCCAGCGCCCGGTGGATCGTGACGAAGCTGTACGCGACGAGCGTCCCGGTGCGTCGGTCGCGGCCCTCGACGTGCGCTTCGGCGAGATCCGCCTCCGCCAGGAGTCCGGGCAGGGCCGTGAGGGACGCATGCACCCGCGCGGGCGCGCGGGCCTCGGGCGGGTCCGGGGGGATGGCGGTGGCGGAAGCCAGCGACTCGGATCGCACAATCACTCTCCTCACTGGGGGTGTCCGGACGCGAAGTGGTGCACCAGCCACACCTGCTCGGCTTCGAGCGCGGCCGCCCGGGTCGTGAACGGCCCGAGCACGGGTCCCTCCATCGGTCCGAGGTCGGCCGTCCACCGCCCGTCGGGCGTGGGCTCGACGTGGGACGCGCGGCGAATCGCGGCCGGCCCGAGCGCGAGCAGACCCCGCAACGCGTCGTCGTAGACGAGATGGACGGTACCGTCAGGCCGAATCCAGACGAACATGCCGGGTGCTCGGCGCCGCCGTCCGGTAGTACTCCGCGGTCCGGGTGTCCTCGCGAGTGATCCCCAGGGCGGCTTCCAGGGGCCGCGTGAGGGCCTGGCACGCGGGGCCCACCACGCCCTCCACGCCGACCGTGACTTCACCCGTCGGGCCGATCGTCACCACGATCGTCTGGGCACTCATGGGGCTACTGGCCGAGCGCCAGACGGACGGTGCCGTCGGTCTGGACGGTGCGCGTGATCCGGAAGCCCTGGGCGTGGGCGAACCGCCGCGTGGCGGCTTCCGCGTAGGCTTGCCGGAAGCGGTGGAGGTGAGCCAGGTCGCCCCACTGCCCCTCGTAGTGGTCGTAGAACAGCCGGCCGTGGTCGTCGACCACGACCGGGTACTGCCAGCCCGGCAAGCGCACCGCGGTGCCGGTCACCCGGGTCCCGTCGAAGAAGCGGACGGTATCGTGCGTGAGTCCGAACCCGCAGGCGGCGGCCGCGTCGGCCAGGGCCACCGGGTCTCGGAACTCGAGCGTCATCGTCGCCACGTGACTCATCCGTTGCGCCTCCTTGTGCCTGCGCGGCAGGCGGGGGTCATCCTCGTGTTCCTGCGTCCCGGTCACGCCGCGGTGGTGCCCGCGAGACGCGCGCACTGGTCCCGGAAGCCCAGCGCCACCCCGGCGTCCTGGTACCGTCGGACGAACCGCTCGCGCTCCTCGCGGACGTGGGCCTCGCTCAGCGCGAGCTCCGGGGCCTCACCGTCCGCGACCTGGTACCGGGCCACCAGGTAGCGGCGATACGCGCCGGTCTCGACCCCAAGGCAGGCGGCGTGCGACGGGAGCGCCTCCCGCGGCATCCCGTCGCTCAGGACGCGAGCGGTCACCTCGCCGCGGAGCGCGATCACGGCGTCCGCGTCGGAGGTCGCCTGCGCCCGCCGCAGGGCCAGCTCGCCGGGCCGGAGGCCGAGCGCCTGGCCGAGTCGTGCCAGCTCGGCCTCGGTGGCGTCGTGCGGGACGTCCGGCGCGACGGTGGCGGCCGCCGAGGGGCCGGGCACGCCGTTGGCCGACCCAGGCGCGGCGCCCCCGTGCCCGCGCGAGTCGGGCCGCTCGTTCACGCGCAGCACCTCGTCCGCCGAGGCGATCCCGGTCCCGAAGCAGCCGAAGCCCCACATGCCCAAGGCGCGCGCCACGGCGCTCGTCTCGCCGTTCTCGATGGGGTTCGACTCGTTGACCCCCTCGCCACCGAGGAAGACGCGCGCATGCGCCACGGCCGTGCCGTAGATCTCGCTCGTGAGCGTGGCGCGGGCGAGGAGTTGGCCGCTGGTCGGCTCGACCAGGAACTCGCTCTGGATGTCGAAGCGCTTGCTGGCCTCGCGGTGCTGGTCGCGGGCCATCTTGACCCGGCCGTCGGCAGAGAGATACGGCTGCCGGACGGTGGCCCAGATGGGCGCGGCCCGCGTCCCGCCCACCTTCTTGCGCTGCTCGATGAGGGTGATGAAGCTCTGGTAGTCGGCTGGCGTCTGCGCGACGGCGAGCCGGCACAGGCGCTCGGCCTTCTCCTGAGCTTCGCGGATGAGGGTCTGCGGGTCAGCCATGCGTGTCGCTCCTGTGGCCCGGGCGCCCACGAGGCTCCCGGATGCAGTCTTGGCTCAGCCAGGCTCGGGGCGGGGATCGGAGTGGCCGCACGACGCGGAACCCGCGAGCCATCGGAATCGCTGACCTGGGTCTCGGCCGGCGCCTGTGGCGCGGGCCCCCGCTTAGGACAGGTCGAACCGGCGACGCGGTCCCCCGGACCCCATGGCTCGGACCACAGGCGGTTGGGGACTCGCTCCGCTGCCGCCTCCCGCGGGCCTCGTTCCGGCCCTCGACGGACCCGTCGCCGCGGCCGCCGCGAGCAGCCCCGGGGCCAGGGGCTCGTAGGTCCTCGTGTGCCGGCAGGCGCGCGTCCGCCCATTCCGCGGGTACACCCAGCCAGGACAGTTACACGACAGGCTCCCGTCGGCGTACAGCACGGTCTCGTACAGCGCGGCGCGGTGGGTCGAGGCCGTGGCCCACGCGGCGACCACCCTCCGTCCTCGCCCGGACGCGTCGTCACTCACGCCTCGCGTCCGCTGGGCGCCGACCGGCCTCCGACTCATCGCCGATCCTTCACGGGCGGTGGGGCGATCGGCCGGCCGGTCGCTTCGATGAGGGCGGCAATCGCCTCCAGTGTGTCAGCGGACCATTCGAGTCCGTTCAGGCAGTCGTGGATGCGATTCAGCGCCTCGGTGTCGCTCAGTGTTCGCATCGCCCAGACCCGACCGGGTCAGCCCGCGTCCATGTGATCGGTTCGAGGGCCGGGACCTCCGGGTACGCCCGCGCGAGCCACACGCGCAGACTCTTCAGGGTCCGATAGCGCCTCAGCGCCGTCCGAAGTGTCGACCGCGGGATCACCGGCTCCGCATGACTGTCGTCGGCGACAAACTCCACGCGCCCCCGGCCGGGGCGGAAGTGGACGAGCATGTCGGGCCACGCGCCGGGGCACGCCGCGCTTTCGAGGTCGAAGGGAATCCCTCGACCCTCGAGCCACGCCTCCAGCTCGGAGAATCCACCCCAAGACGCCTCGGGGTCTTCGACGACGACCCGGCCATCCTCCAGACACTCGTCCAGCCGACAGCCGGCCAGCGTCTCGAGGGCGTTGGTGAGCAACCGGCGCGGGACTGGGCCCCCGATCGTCAAACGCGCCCAACTGCGCTCTCCCATGGGTGTGGACCTTCGCGTCGCGCTATCGTTGAGGTCGAGGAGATCCCGGGCCGACGTCGTCCGCACGTCGTCCCGCCGGAGCCAGTCTGGGACCGCGGCGCCCTCCAACTCGAAGGCTTCGCGCAGGACCTCGTCGATCTCGGGCTGGTCGTCGATCGGGTCCACGTCGCCGATCTCGAAGTCCGCGATGAACCGGCCGTCATTCGTGGTGACCGTCATCTTCGGCATGGCTCCGCTCTCCTTCGGCCCGATGCAGGCCGTGGTGGCCTGGTGGCGTTCCAGACACGTCGTGTGGAAGGGGCGCCATCGCACCAGGTGGTCACGCCACGGCGCCGAGGTAGCTCGGCGCCAGGCGTGCGTGCAGACCGACGAGCGCCTGGAGGCGGGCCTCGGCCAGCGTGCGTGCGGCCTCCCGGTCGCCTGCGTCGAGGGCCGCCCGGATCGCCGCGGTCGTGTCCGCACCGTCGGGATCCTCGGAGGCCGCCCAGGGCCCGGGGAGGTCGTACTGGAGCGCGGCGAGCTCGAGGGGCCGGGACCGCCGCCCGTCCCAGTTGGCGAGCACGGCGTCGACATCGAAGTGGACCTCGAGCTTCGAACGGCCGAGCGGGAGCGGCACGGACGGGGCGAGCCCGAGGAGCAGGCTCCGCCGCGCGAGAAAGGGCAGGCCCCAGCGCGCGCCGCCGTAGGTGACGAGCCGCAGGTCCGACTTCTGGCTCCGCGCGAGGATCTGCCAGAAGGCCTGGAGCACCGCGGCCTCCTCGCCGGCGTCCGCAGCCGTGAGGACGACGGTCGACAGCGCCGGCCGCCCCGTGTGGGCCAGTCCCAGACTCACCAGGCGCCCGTACTCCGCCTCCCGGGCGAAGCGATCGGTGAGCGCGCGCTCGATCGCCCGGACCTCGCTGGGGAAGCAGCGCCCCTCGCGGTACGCCTCCCACGCGCCGTCCGCCGTGTGCGTGAGCCCTCGCAGCGGCCGGATCGCCTCCACGAACAGCGGCTGCGCCAGCGCGTGGGGCAAGGTGCGGAGGTCCCGGGCCAGCGCGGGCACCGGATCGAGCACCAGCAGCACGGTTACAGCAGCCCCCGCTGCGCCAGGGAGGTCCACTTGCTCGTGCCGTTGCCGACGATCAGGTGGTCGTGGAGGCGGATTCCGAGGAGCCGGGCGCCCTCCACGAGCTGCCGGGTGAGGCTGACGTCCTCCTTCGAGGGGGTCGTGTCCCCCGACGGGTGGTTGTGCACGAGGAGCAGATGCGCCGCGCCCTCGCGCAGGGCCGGCCCCAACACCTCGCGGGGATGGACGATCGACGCCGAGAGGCTGCCCGTGGAGACGAGATGGTGGCCCGTGTACCCGTTCTGGGCGTTGAGGAAGATCACCCAGAAGTGCTCGCGGTCGTCGTCGTGGGCGGCGAGGAGCTCGCGGGCGAACTCGGCGGCCTCCTCCGGGCTCGAGAGCGTGGGCCAGGTCGCGGGGCCGTGCTCCCGGGCCACGGTGTAGGTCACCGCGACCCGGCGGTAGCGGCGACAGGGCGGAGTCGAGCGGTCTCGGGGCATGCTGCGTTCCTCCGTTGACCTCGGCCTCGGGGCCGAGCGGGCACGCGGGCACCGCCGCGTGCCGTGTCGGGTAGAATCGGGGGTGGCGCCCAGGGGGAGTTCCAGGAGATCTGGATCGACCCGTGCGAGGCCGCCCGGGACATCCGGGAGGCGTTCAGCCTAGAGAAGGCGCGGCTACTTCAGTCTGAGGACGCCGCACTCCTAGAACGGCAGGTCATCCTTCTCGTCGCCCCCGGCGGCGGCGGTGGCCTCCGTGGCGCCTCCTGCGCCCACGTTCGGGCCGAAGCTGACCTGGTCGGCCACGACGAGAGGCGCGACTGGCGCTGGCCGTCCCGCTCCCAGGTGTTCTGGCGGAGGCGCCCGTCGACGACCAGGAACGCCCCCTTCGCCTTGTGCTGGGCGAGCGCCTCGCCGGCCTTGCCGTAGACCTCGACGTCGACGAACAGGGCCTCGTCCCGGCGCTCGCCGTTGCTCGTGTAGGTCCGGTTCGAGGCGAGCCGAAGGTTCGTGACGGCGGTCCCGCTGGGCAGGTACTTCAGCTCGGGGTCCGCTGCGAGGCG
>CAVXVV010000039.1:0-462486 GCA_963765195.1 uncultured Candidatus Rokubacteria bacterium | reverse complement strand
GTCGAACGTGACGTTGCGGGCCCCGGGTCGGTTACGTCCGGGGAGATCGACGCGGTCCGGTTGGTCGGCCCCAGCGAGCCCATCACGTAGCGCGGCCGAGACGGGATCGGCGGCCTCCGCGGCGTCGGCGGCGGCGCGCGCGATCCGGGCGCCTTCGCGGTTGATCTCGGCGACGACGTTCTCGAGCCCGTAGTCCGCCTGGGCGATGCGCGTCGCCGTGAACGTGTTGGTCTCGATGATGTCCGCGCCGGCGTCGAGATACGCGCCGTGGATCGCGGCCACGATGTCCGGCCGGGTGAGACAGATCAGGTCCGTGTTGCCCTTGAGGTCACGCGGGTGGTCACGAAACCGCTCGCCGCGGTAGTCGGCCTCGGTCAGCGTGTACGCCTGGACGAGCGTGCCCATCGCCCCGTCGAGGACGAGGATCCTCGACTCGAGGAGGTCGTCCAGCTGGCGAGCCGCGATTGGCGCGGTGAACGGCGATTGGCGGCGGTGGTGTCGAGCGTGGTCGTCATCGGGCTCCGGGAGCAGCGGAGCCCGAGTGTAGCCGCCGTCTATATTCCTTCGATCCGGCTGAATGCGAGCCTCGGGCCGTAGCGCGGGGCGGGATCCCGCTGAGCTCCAGCCAGCGGATGACCCGTGCACGTTGGCCGCGGTACGGCTCGAGCAGTTCGAGCATCCGCGCGTCGGTGCCGCGCGGTTCGCGCGGCCAGCGCATACGCCACCAGGTTGGGCAGGTGGAAGTCGCCGACGCTCACCGCGTCCACGTCGCCCAGCGCCCGCACGCCGACCTCGCCCGCGGTCCACGGCCCGATCCCGGGCACGGCCGTCAGCCGTGCATAGGCGTCGGCCAGCGGCAGCTCGACGATCGACTCGAACCAGCTGCGCCCGAGCCGCGACCCGCCGGATCAGGTCTGCGCGCCGGCGTTCGACGCCCAGCGGATGGAAGGCGTAGTAGGGGAGCGCGGCGAGTGACCGCCGGCGCCGGCGGCACGCGCAAGCCGAGCTCGGGCGGACCCGGAGCGGCCTCGCCGTACCGCCAGACCAACTCGAACCACGCGCGCGCTGGCCTCTTCGCCGATCACCTTCTGTTCGAGGATCGCCGGAACCAGCAATTCGAGCACGGCGCCGCGTCCGCGGGATCCGAACGCCGGGGAACCGGCGCGCCAGATGCGACACCGTCGGGTGGGCTCCAGCGAGACGGTGCGGGCGCCTGGTCGAGCCCGAGCGAGCGCCGGCACGCCATCGAGGGCGCGCTCAGCGCCGGCACCCCAGGCCTCGGCGCGCAGACCGCCCGCCGGGTGCTCCAGCGCGACGGTCGCCGGGCCATCTGGCGTGCGGGTCGCCCGCCAGGCCCGGTTGCCACGAACCGGAGCGTCCGGTCGCCGGGGCCGCGACCGAGCGGGGAGAGCGTCCGTCGGATGTCGAGTGGCCCGTCGACGGGTACGGTCCTCGACAACATTGCAATGATCCTGACACGTCCGGGTTTTGTCAGCGAATACCGTCGAATCCCTGCAGATCGGGCGTTCCATGCTATGTTGGCCAAGACGTGCGACGCCCCAGGGTCGTCGCGAGTACGGCGCTCATCGCCCTGCTCGCCCTGGTCGCCGTCCCCGGCTCAGCTGGCTCGAAGGCCCCCAACCTCGAATCGCAAGCGGATCCGGACCTCTTCAAACGCGTAGAGGTCGCGGCGCTTGTCCGCGGGACGGACGATGACAATTCCGCCTCTCGATCCGGGAGCCCGGTCAGCCGGAAACCTGGATCAAGGCTCGACCCTGTTCGAGCCGGCCCAGCAAACCGAGCCGCCCAAGGCTCCGGTTCGTGACGCCCAACCCCAGTCCAACCCGGGTTCGATCCTGAAGAACCCGTGGCGCTGGGATGGCAACGTGTCCTGGTACGGCCCAGACTTCTACGGCAAGCGGACCGCATGCGGCCTGGCGATGACCCGCGGTCTGCTTGGCGTCGCCCACCGGACGTTGCCATGCGGGACCTTGATCACCTTCCGCAACCCGGCCAACGGCCGGTCGCTGACCTTGCCGGTGGTGGACCGCGGGCCGTACGTCTCCGGGCGCCAGTGGGATCTCACCGGTGGCGCATGCCTGGCCCTGAGCCACTGCTACACCGGGTCCTTCCAGTGGAAGTACGCCGCGAGCTGATCCGGCCGAGGCGCGGGACGGGACGTCGACGCACGACCTGACGCCGTGCGCGACACTGGGTCAGTCATCCTCGACGCCCAGGAGATCCGAAGATGCGCATCCTCGTCATCGGCGCCGGCGGTGTCGGCAGCGCCGTCGTCCCGATCGCGGTCCGACGCAACTTCTTCGAGCGCATGGTCGTCGCCGACTACGACCCGGAGCGCGCCGTCGCGCGCCGTCGCCCGGTTCGCCGATGACGACCGCCTGGTCGCCGCCCGCGTCGACGCCTCGCGACCCGACGACGATCGCCGGCGCTCTGCCGCGAGCACGGCATCACCCACGTCCTCAACGCGGTCGATCCGCGGTTCGTCATGCCGATCTTCGACGGCGCGTTCGCGGCCGGCGCCGACTACCTGGACATGGCGATGTCGCTGTCCCGCCCGCACCCCGAGCGCGCCGTACGAGCAGACCGGCGTGAAGCTCGGCGACGAGCAGTTCGCGCAGGCCGACGCGTGGGAGGCGGCCGGGCGGCTGGCCGCTCGTCGGCATCGGCGTCGAGCCCGGGCTCTCCGACGTCTTCGCCCGGTACGCCGCAGGACCACCTCTTCAGCGAGATCGACGAGATCGGCGTCCGCGACGGCGCGAACCTCGTCGTCGACGGCTACGACTTCGCGCCGTCGTTCTCGATCTGGACGACGATCGAGGAGTGCCTCAACCCGCCGGTCATCTGGGAGGCGGACCGCGGCTGGTACACGACGCCGCCGTTCAGCGAGCCCGAGATCTTCGACTTCCCGGAGGGCATCGGCCCGGTCGAGTGCGTCAACGTGGAGCACGAGGAGGTGCTGCTCGTCCCGCGCTGGGTCAAGGCGAAGCGGGTGACCTTCAAGTACGGCCTCGGCGACGAGTTCATCGACGTGCTCAAGACGCTGCACAAGCTCGGCCTGGACCAGCACCGCCAAGGTCCGCGGTCGGCGGCGTGGAGGTCTCGCCGCGCGACGTGGTCGCCGCGTGCCTCCCCGACCCGGCGACGCTCGGCGACCGGATGCGCGGCAAGACCTGCGCCGGCACGTGGGTGACGGGCACGGGCAAGGACGGCGCAGCCGCGCGAGGTCTACCTCTACCACGTGGTCGACAACGAGTGGTCCATGCGCGAGTACGGCTCGCAGGCCGTCGTCTGGCAGACCGCGATCAACCCGGTCGTCGCGCTGGAGCTGCTCGCGACGGGCGCCTGGTCGGGCGCCGGCGTGCTCGGCCCGGAGGCGTTCGACGCGGTGCCGTTCCTCGACCTGCTGACCGCCTACGGCTCGCCGTGGGGGATGCGCGAGGGGTAGCCCACGACACGGGCGCGGCCCTGGCGCCCGGGCTCGCGCTCGCCGCGCCTCGCCGACCGTCGCCGTGCCTCGCCGCGCACGGTCCCGACGCGCCGCGGTTCGCACTCGACGCGCGACAATTCCTGTCATTTGCTCCTCAGGCGGGCATTAGTCACGACCGATCGGGTCGGGTAGCCCCCGGAGGATCGATCGCGAGCGTGCGGGCGGTGGCCACGCTGCGGGATCGTTGTCAGATGCCCGTCGGGCGGGTATCTGGCAAGGATTGCGTGACGAACGCCCGGGTGGTGGGCATTTAACACAACTAGGCCGTCACGTGGGGCCCGGGCAGCCCCAGCCTCGCACCGGCGGTCCGCATCGGCCCGGCAGCCTCGCCCCAGGCCCGAACCGTCAGCCCGGCGGCTCCCAGCCGTCGGGCGCCAGCGCGAACCCGTCAAAGGTGAACGCCGGGGCCACGATGCAGCCGACCAACGTCAGGCGCCCAGGGGACGCGCAGCCTGCCACGCTCCGGCCGGGACCACGACCTGCGGCCGGTCACCGCCCATGACATCGCCGCCGAGGCGATGGATCTCCACCCGGCGTTCCCGCACCCCCGTTCCAGGTCCTGAGCTCAGCCCCTCCCCTGCGGCGTACTGCCAGATCTCCGCGGCGTCCACGCGATGCCATCCCGGTGCCGGCCTCGGTGATGGCGGCGATAATCCGCAGCGCCCCATGACGGCAAAACGGACAGGTGGCCATATCCAGCGCAAACACCCGCTTGAGCAGCCGCGCCCTGTACCATTAGAGATAGGGAAAGCGGGCGTCATGCTCATTGCTCCCTGGACTGCTATCCTGGCAACCTGTGCATGGAGGTCCCCGCTGGGCGTGCCCGCCGCGCCCTGCGCTTCGAGCGCCTGAGCTGGACTTGCACCCCAGCGGGAACCCCGTGGTTCATCTCTTGGAGGAAGTTGCGCCATGAGCGCCCGTACAGGGCTGAGCCGAGACCATGGGAGCCCCCCAGGCTGAGAAGGAGAGCCGGATGATCGAAACCGTCGAGTCCACCCAACATACCGGTTTGTCGCAGGAGGCGAGCATCGCGCACCAATGGTTTGTGGGGATTGATTGGGGCGACCAGAACCACCAGGTGGTGATCCTCGACCAACAACGCCGCCGTGTCGGTGAGCGTGTGGTCCCGCATGATGGAACCAGTCTGGCACAGTTGGCGTCCTGGTTACGCGAGGTGTCAGGTGGCGCGCCCAGCCAGGTCGCCGTGGCCATTGAGGTGCCCCGTGGCGCCATTGGAGAGACGTTACTCGAGCAGGGGGTCGAGGTGTTTGCGATCAATCCCAAACAGCTTGATCGCTTTCGAGACCGTCACACCGTAGCCGGCGCCAAGGATGACCGGCGTGATGCCTTGGTGCTGGCCGACGCACTTCGGACCGATCCGCAGAGCTTCCGAGCGGTGCGCTTGGGTGCGCCTGATCTGCTCGTCTTGCGCGAGTTGAGCCGGGCTGAGGAAGGTTTGCTCCAAGAGTTTCGCCGTACAGCCAATCGGCTTCGTGACCAACTGCATCGGTTTTATCCCCAGATGCTGCAGCTGTGCTCGGCTGCCGATGAGGCGTGGCTGTGGGACGTGTTGGAACTCGCATCGACACCCCGGCACGCCACACTACTGAGTGAGGACCAGGTGCGCCATCTACTCAAGGCGCATCGTCTCCGTCGCTTCAAGGCCCAAGACGTGCTCGCTTGCTTACAGGTCCCCGCGTTGCCCGTGGCCCCTGGGGCCGCCGAAGCGGCCCAGGCCCCTTGTGGCTTTTTGCTGCCGTGTCTGCGCGTGTTGGCCGAGCAACTGCGGGCCTGTGAGCCACACGTCAGCACGTTACTGAGCACGTTGGCTGAGGACAACGCCGCATCGGACCCCTCGGATGTGGCCATGGTGCAGTCCCTGCCTGGCGTGGGGCGCAAGATCACCGCCTGGCTCTTTGCCGAAGCCGCACAGTCCTGGGCGGAACGGGACTATCCCGTGTTGCGCACGCCTGGTGGGAGAGCGCCGGTGACGCGGCAAAGTGGGAAGCGCCGCCAGGTGGTGATGCGGCGCGGCTGTAACCGACGCTTGCGCCATGCCCTCTACCACATGGCGCGGGTAGCGATGCAACGTGATGCCCATTGTGCCAGCGTGTACGAAGCACTGCGGGCCAAGGGGCAGCGGCATGGCCAAGCCCTGCGCAACCTTGCCGATCGACTGCTACGTATCCTGATGGCGATGCTGCGTGATCGCACACGCTATGATGCGAGTCGGATACATAGTGGACAAAAAGTACTCACGGAGAGGTAGAAAATCTCCATATCGGGGTTGACAAATGGTAGGAAGTCCAGCTCCAGTACGGGGCGGCGTGGCTGGCCTCAGGCTCTTCTACGCCCTGCTGGCGTGGCGTCGGTGTGATCGTCCCACGCAGCAGACTGTGCGGCGCCAGACAGCCCCCATAGCGGACCAGGTGGACCCGAGGCAGCGGCACAAGCGCCACCAGTTCCTCGAGCAGTTCCAACGGTGACAGTGTGATGCCGGTCGTGCCGTCAGACCACGGCTTGGTGAACGTGTAGACGAGGTCACCACGGGCATCTTCGTGGAGACGTTCGAGCGCTACGGCGCCTCTTGCAGTGTACCGAATCAAGCGCTCCAACTGGTCACGCCGGTGTGCTGGGATGTGGGTGTCGGCGTGCAGCGAAAACCCATGGACACTGGCACAGCGGGGACCTGTGAGTGCGGGGCGTTCCCCTTCATACCCAAAGCCCGAGCCAATCCGTCGCATCTGCTGTCCGGCCCGCTCACCAAAGGCAAGACGCTGTTTCACGGAGGCCGCCATGGCACAGGCGAGCTCGGGTTCTTCACTGATAAGGGGATCATATCCGGTGGCTACGACTTCTTCGACGCCTCTCTCCAGGTATCTCAATTGACGTAGCATGCGGATGACTCGCCGACTGATCTTCTGGAGGATCTCGGCAATGTCCGCATCGCTGGGCGGCTGAACCTTGACAAAGCGCGGCTTGAGGCCCTGGTCGGTCCGATTGAGATAGACCCCCTCAAGGAAAACAACATGATAATGGATATTCAAATTGATGGCGCCACGAATCGCTGGATAAACGTCACCGACCCTGGTTGGACCTTCTGCCGCACGATGCCACTTTTCACAGCTTGATTCACGTAGTACTGAGCGATCGTAGTACGAATAATCGTATGAACCTTTGCCGTCAGTTCCTTTGATGGTGCGGTCCAGTAGCGCAAGGGGATGGGCACCGACACGACCCATTGCCGCGTGGGGACCCAGGGGATCACCTGCTCGACCAGGTGGGCGCGCGGTTTGGGCCATTTACCCCGGGCTCTGGCGTGCCGCCTAGCGTGCCGCGGCTGCCTCGCCGGAGCGCCCTGGCGCCAAGTGGGGCACGGCGCTGCGTGGCTGGTGCTGGACATGCGTCCCAGGATGGAGTAGGGTAGCGCTGAGGACAACATCGTGAGCCAACGCAAGGGGGGCGACGGCATGACAGCGCAGCGCGGCGCACAAGAGAAGCCATTTCGTCTCGAAGAGGCGACGATCGAGGAGTTGCACGCAGCGATCAAGGCAGGGCAGACCACCTGCGTCGCGATCGTGCAGCACTATATCAACCGTGCGCGCATGTATAACGGGGTCGCCAGCGTGCTCGTCACAGAAGACGGCGCCCCGGTCTCCGAAGCACCGGGCGCCGTGCGCGCGCAGGCGCCGCTGCGTTTCCCGACCGCCACCGTCAAGGCCTCCACGGTCCTGCCCGATCTCGACAAATACACGGGGCCGCCGCTCGAATACGGCCGTATGGAGGCGACGGCTTCCGATCCTGCCGTGCAGCAGCAGTTCGGGATGATCGTCGGCATGCCGCATGCCGGGCAGGTGAATGCGCTCGCCACCCTCAACATCCGGGGCGAGCGTTCTGTCACCTGCCGAGGAGATTTTGATAGGCATGTGTCCGAGGGGCCGCTGCCCCCCGGCGCACCCCCCGTGTGCGAGGAGTTTCGCAGGTTTCCCGACGCGCTGGAACGCGCCGCCGAGCTCGATGCGACGTATGGACGCCATCCCGACCTCGAGCAGATGCCGATGTATGGCGTCGTCTTTTCGTTCAAGGATCCGTTCGATACGAAAGACATGCGTTCCACCGGTGGGGGTGACGCCCGCTACGACATCGATTTCCCGGCGCGTGATCACGTGCTGGTCGAACAGCTCCGGAACAAGGGCGCGATCATCTTCGCCAAGGCCGTCAACACGGAATACAACGGCCGGGCGGGCGACCCGGGTGGTCGCCACACACCCGACCAGGTGCTGCCGTCGACGCTGGGCTATCAGCGCAGCACCTGGGGCGGCAATCCCTCTAACCCTTACGACACGACACGCGCGGCCTCGCTCGGCTCGAGTTCGGGCTCAGGGGTGTCGGTCAGCACCAATCTGGTGATGGCCAGCCTCGGGGAGGAAACGCGGGCGTCCTGCCGCGGACCGGCCAATCACAATGCCGTGGCGCTCATCCTGCCGCACAAGTCGCTGCTCGGCTTCACCGGCGGTGCGATCGGGGCGGACATCTACTGCGATCGCAGCGGCATTCTCTGCCGCACGATCGCCGACTGCGCCAAAGTCCTCGACGCCCTGAAGGACCCGGTCGCTGGCTATTACGATCCGCGCGATCCCTTCACGACGGTGCCGCGCTCGTCGGTATTAAGCACGCCATACGCGAGCCACGCGCAGATGCCCGGCACCCCCAGCGCGCTCGTGGGCATGCGCCTCGGGATCATCCGGGAGTCCATGGTGTGCGCTCCGGGGTCGAAGGCCGAGCTGCCGATCATCACCGCGGCCGCCAAGGAGATCAAGACGATCCTTGGCGACAGGTTGGGGGCGACGCTGGTGGAATCGTCCGATCCTCTGTGGCGCAAGGATCCTGATATCGAGACCATGCAGACGGATTTCCGGCGCGCGCTGGCCAGGCTAGTGCCCGTGTTCATGCCCGAGCTGTTGTTCAGGCTCGGGCCAGACGGACAGCCCCTGTTCAAGGAGTTCGCGGCCGCGATTGTGCCGACCGAGTTCATGCCTGGCAAGATCTTTGGCACGGGGACCATGCAGCCGATCGACTATTGCGTCGAGCTGGCGGAGGAACGGATCGCGCCCCCTGCGAACCTCGATATCGCCACCGTCCAGGAACAGGAGCTGGCGATGGCGTTCAGGTTCCATATCCCGCAATACCTGACACGCCGTGCCGCGGACTGGCAGGCGCGGGGATACACCGAAACGCTCGTCGATTTTCCCACCCTCAACGCGCGGTCCAAATTCTGGGGCGACGATCAGCGTGCCGCCTTCAAGAATTGGGAAGAGGTGACCGACATGCGCAATCCGCATGGCCAGCGCCAGGGCGTCAATGAGCGCATCATGCTGCGCGCCTTGCTGCGCCGGGTGGACATGATGGTGCTCCTGGAAAATCGTCTGGATGCCCTGGTCCGCCTGCATACGCCGTTTCCGCCAGGCAAGATCGGCGGCGCCGGGCAGCCGGGCATCGCACAGAATCTGCGCCGCGAGTCGTTCAACGGTCCGAACGCGGGCTTGACGGAGGTCCTGATCCCGGCGGGCTATGTCACGACCGTCTACGATCCGCTCTTCGCGCTCAGTCCGGACGGTACACGCTACGTGTCGGTCGCCTCCGACACGCCCACCACTCTTCCGGAGCCCGGGTTGCCCTTTTCCCTGGTGTTCCGGGCCGAGCCGGGCAAGGAGGATGTGCTCCTGAAGATCGCCTCGGCCTATGAAGCCGCCTCAAAGCGCCGCGTGCCACCGCCAGCGTTCGGCCCACTGCCGATGCAGTCGCGTGGAGCCGCGCCCTAGAGGACAGTGGACACGGCGTGCGTTAGCACGCACGGAGGCGCATTTTCTCTCAGCACGAGGACGCCATGAACACTCTGAAAGAGCAGCTCATACGGTGGATCGACGAGGATCGCGAGCAGATCATTGGTTTTCTGTGCGACTTCGTCCGCGCCAAGAGTCCGAACCCGCCCGGCGACACGACGCTCGCCGCCGCGCACGTCGCCAGCTTCCTGGAAGCGCATCAGCTGCCCTTCCGCGTGATCGCGCCCCAGCCCACCATGCCGAACATTGTGGGCTCCTTCGCGGGGCCGACGCACGGTCATCATCTGGTGCTCAACGGCCATATGGACGTGTTCCCTGTCGACGAGCAGAACGAGCACTGGACGCACGGCCCGTGGAGTGGGGCGATCGCGGACGGCAAGATCTACGGCCGCGGGGTGGCTGACATGAAAGCCGGCACATCGGCCTCCGTCTTTACCTACTACTACCTGTACCGCATCCGCGACCATCTGAAGGGACGGCTGACGCTCACCGCGGTCTCGGACGAGGAGACGTTCGGCCCGTGGGGTGCCCGGTATCTGATGGAGCATCACCCCGAGGTCCACGGTGACTGCCTGCTGAACGGCGAGCCGAGCAGTCCGCTCACCATTCGCTTCGGTGAGAAAGGGCCACTCTGGCTCAAGTTCACGGTACGGACCAGGGGCGCCCACGGGGCCTACACGCATCTGTCGCCGAGCGCCACGAAGCTCGCAGCGCGCCTCATCCTCGATCTCGAAGAGGTGACAACCCTCGACCCATCGCTACCCCTCGACGTCGCTCAGGCCCTCGCTGGCGCCGCGGCAGCCATTGATGAGGCGCAGGGGCCCGGCGCCAAGGACATCGTGCCGCGCGTCACCGTGAACATCGGTGTGATTCAGGGCGGTCTGAAAGTGAACATCGTGCCTGGGACGTGCTGGTTTGAGGCCGACATTCGCGTGCCACCCGGGCTGGGCAAGGACGAGGTGATGGCCAAGATCCGCCAGATCCTCGCGCGGTATCCCGAGGCGACGGTGGAAGAGCTCAACTACAGCGCGCCAAGCATCTGCGACCCCAACCACGAGATGGTGGGCATCCTGCGCGCCAACGCCAGGGCACTCGGCCGACCAGAGCCGATACCCATTGTGAGTCTGGGCGGCACCGACGCGCGCTTGTGGCGCCAGCGCGGGATCCCCGGTCTCGTGCATGGGCCCTTTCCACGCGGCATGGCCCAGGCTGACGAGCACGTCGAGATCGAGGAGTACCTGCACATCGTGCGCATGCACGTGCTGTCGGCGTTCGATTACCTGTCACGCTGAGCGGGATGATGGAATCGACCTTGATTGTGAACCATTACGCCGCCCCCTTGGCCTAGCGAGACTCCTGGGGCCAGCGCGCGTGACGGGTAGACCGATTGTGGCCGGACAGAGGCAAGCGCTGCCCCGCGCAGGAGGAGAGCGCACTCCGATCGAGGGTAGGCAGAAGCGTTACGCCCCTAACGCATCCTGTTTCAGGAAAATCGCATGATCCGCAAGGCCACCCGCGAGGATGGTTTTTATGGTGACGGCAGTGCCTGTGTCATCATGAAACTGATCTTCGTATTGTTGCTGTTGTTCATGTTCCCTCCAACCGCTCGTGCACAGGCTTCGTTCAGGTTGCGTATGCCTGTCGCCTGTGAACTGGGGAAAACATGCTGGCTGGTGAATTACCCGGACACCGACAGAACCGAGAACAGCGCGAAAGATTTTACCTGTGGGCCCTTGTCATACGATACCCACGACGGCACAGATTTCGGTATCCGTGATCTGGTCGCAATGGCAACCGGCGTTCCCGTACGGGCGGCAGCAGCGGGCACAGTATCAAGATACCGTGATGGTGTCGAAGACCGTATGCCCTCAAAAGATGACATCAAAACCATGCTCGCGACCAAGAAGGGGTGCGGTAACGGCGTGGTGCTGGATCATGGGAACGGATGGCAAACAATATATTGCCATATGAAGCAAAACAGCCTGTCTGTAAAAGCAGGTCAGACTGTCCAACAGGGTGATCAACTGGGGTTGGTTGGCCACTCCGGGATTGCGGAATTTCCTCACCTGCATTTCGCCGTTTTCAAGGATGGAAATGCGATTGACCCCTTCAGCGGACAGAGTCTCGACAAGCCTTGCGGGACAGGCGGGGCAAATTTATGGTCGCCCTCTCTTGCCTATGAGCCTGTTTCGATCTACGCAGCCGGCTTTCAATCAGGTACGCCCAGCATAGAAAATCTCAGCATCGACGCCTCTTCACCTCATACCATCCACCGCGGCGACAGCGCAGCTCTGGTCTTCTGGATCATGATATACGGGGCCGCTGCTGGAGACCGTCTTCACATGGAAATCATCGGTCCTGGGGATGCAGTTGTCGTCAAGCGTGATGCCGTTCAGGAAAAGACCCGCGCCCGTCAATATTACTATGTGGGGCGACAGTTCGGGGAAACGCTTGCACCCCCGGGTCACTATACGGGTGTTGTCACACTAAGCCGGACGGATACCGACGGAAAGGCGCTCATCCGCACCCGCCAGGCAAACGTAACGGTGCGTTAAGACTGCGGACAGCCATTATGGTGTATATGGCAGGCTGCCGCCCACCGAGGGCGGCGAGGCCATGCCCGCGGCAGCGGGGCGCTAGCGCCTCGGGAGTGCTCCCCTGGAGTTCCCAGCGTCCACCGCCGGTGGCCACGCCCCCGCTCGCCGTGGCAAGGCTCCAAAGCCGTCTTGGAGCGCGGTCCAGTGGCCCGCCTACGGCTCGTAGGACGACCAAAGACGAGGCCAGCCACCCTCACGACCGCCGCCGACCTGCGGCAGCACGTCTGGCTGAAGAGCCCGGTGCGAGACAACCGCACGCCGGGCTCTGTGCGGGGGCCGTCGGGGCACCGGCGGTCCTCCCGCGATGGCGTCAAACGCAACAGGGATATCATCATGACCAAGTCAGATTGGGACTACCGTGGACTCGCGGCTGAGTGCTACGATCTGTGGTTCGGTGACGAGCCATTCTGGGACCAAGCCTTTTTTCACGACCGCATCCGTCAAAATAGTGGCGTGGCGCTTGAAATCGCATGTGGCACGGGTCGCCTGCTGGTGCCGTTTCTGCGCGATGGCCTCGTCGTCGAGGGGCTGGATGCGTCCGAAGAGATGCTGGCGATCTGTCGCACCAAGGCGGCGCACGTGGGGGTGACCCCGACGCTGTATCAACAGCTCATGCAGGACGTGGCGCTCGCGTCACGCTACCGCACCATGTTCATTCCGGCATGCTCGTTCCAGATTCTCGCAGAGCGTGACGAAGCGTTTGAGGCTTTACGACGATTTCATAGGCATCTCGAACCGGGCGGGGAACTCCTCATCACCTTGACAGTGCCCTGGCGAGACTTTGGGGTCGAGCGGCAGTGGCGTTTACGGCGTTCGGGGGTGCGCCCCTCCGACGGCGCCACCATCCTCATCCACGAGGCCACCGTGTCCGACCGTGTCGAGCAGGTGCAGCACATCTGGATGCGTCATGAGGTCTTCAAAGAGGGACGCCTGGTGCAGACGCAGCTTCGGACGCATCGGTTGCGGTGGTACCACAAGCACGAGTTTGCCATGATGCTAGAATCCGTTGGTTTCCGTGAGGTTGCGGTGCAGTGCGGTTACACCGACAGCGACATGGCGAATCCAGAGGCAGAGTTGATTTTCATAGCCATGCGTTGATATAACTTCCGATGTCAAGAGCTAGCGCAACTTTTGTACGTCTGCGCCATGATTTTTCCCTGTGGTCTCTCGGAAGAGGCGGAGCCAGGAAGACCCGACGGTGGCTCACGCTGCTCGCCGTGGGTTGGCTCCCCCGGCGCAGGCCCTCCGGGAAAGGAATGGCGAGGCGGGGAGCCAGCGCTACCTCCCACCACGCGCCCGCGGGCTGACTGCCCTGCGGGCTGGCACGAGCACGCCTGGGGCACCGCGCCAGGCGACACCGCAGAGGCCCGCCGACCATGCCCCCCACCGGTTTCTGCATATCCAGCGGACCTATGATCCGGTCCACCGCCTGTTTAACACGCCAAAGAACGGCAAGAGCCGCCGTGTTGATATGTCCCAGGCACTCCGCACAGCGCTCCTGGATTTCAAGAACCGGTGTTTTGATGCTGCCGTCCTATAGGGGATGACGACCATCTCCCCAGTGATTTTTTGCAGCGCTAGTGGTCGACCGTGGGCGCCAGCGCGGCTGTATGCAATCCATCGGCACGTCTGCACTCTGGCGGGGCTGCGCGTCAATCGCATCCACGATCTGCGGCACAGTTATGCTACCATCCAACTCTATGAGTATCATGCTCCCATCCAATACGTGTCCGAGCAGTTGGGACATTCGAGCCTCAAGATCACTGTGGACACCTACGGGCATCCCCGCCAAGGCACCAGTATTGCCCTAGCGGATCAGCTTGACTCTCCAGGGGGGCACACGCTACGATATGCACCCTCCGCGCAACCAGAGCGGTCGCGTGTCATCGAAGGTCTTGTTACATCAATGGCTTGAGGATGAGTATATGAAAGCGATTCGCATCCATACGTTCGGCGAGCCAGAAGTGATGCAGTTAGAAGAGGTCCCAGACCCGCAACCTGGCCCTGGTCAGGTCGTGGTACGGGTGCATGCCGTGGGGGTGAATCCCGTCGAAACCTATATTCGCTCGGGGATTTATCCCAAACCGCCGACGCCCTACACGCCGGGCAATGACGGCGCTGGTGTCATTGCCGCTATTGGTCCGGATGTTAAGAGCGTCGCGGTGGGTGATCGGGTCTACATTGCGGGTTCCAGCAGTGGGACCTATGCCGAACTCTCTGTCTGCTCAGCCAAACGCGTATATCCACTTCCCGAACCAGCCTCATTCGCCCACGGTGCTGCCATCAACGTGCCGTATGGCACGGCGTATCACGCCCTGTTCCAACGGGCACACGGGGTTGCCAGCGAGAGTGTATTGGTCCACGGTGCCAGTGGTGGTGTGGGCATTGCGGCCGTGCAACTCGCCCGTGCTGCTGGCATGACGGTCATTGGCACGGCAGGGACGGAGCGCGGAAAAAAATTGGTGCTCGAACAGGGCGCCCATCATGTGCTGGACCATACGGCCTCAGGATATCTGGAGCAAGTCATGAGCCTCACTGAGGGGCGTGGCGTTGACGTCATTCTAGAGATGCTGGCTAACGTCAATCTCGGCAACGATTTGAATGTGTTAGCGCGTGGTGGTCGGGTGGCCACCATTGGCAACCGCGGCCCTGGCAATCAGGGGACAGCCACCATTAGCCCGCGCGCCATCATGAGTCGCGATGCCTCGATTCTGGGCATCGCCTTAGGGAATGCCTCCGAGCGCGAACTCGCCAGCCTGCACGCCGCCCTCAGTGCCGGACTTGCCACTGGCGCCCTGCGGCCAGTCATTGGCCAGGAGTTGCCACTGGCCGAAGCTGCCAAGGCGCACCACGCGGTCATCGAATCGCGTGCCTATGGCAAGATCGTGTTGATTCCATAATCCGTGTTATCCATGGGCACCTCGCGTGCGGGGTGCCCAGGTCGCACACGCAGACAAGGAATCCTGCTATGACGCCGTTATCCAACGGTATGGATGATGACACAAGGATGAAATACGCATGAAATTTGGCCTGCACTCCGTCAATCTGCACACCTGCGGCTATCCAGAGACTGCGGCCCGGCTGGCTCGGGCCGCTGAGGCTGCCGGGTTCGAATCGCTCTGGGTAGCTGACCACGTTGTCCTGCCTGATCCGCCAATACCGCAGCGTCCCATGGCTCCGGATATGCGGCTGCTCGATCCCATTGTAGCGCTGACGTTCTGCGCGGCGCACACGACGCGCATCCGCCTCGGTACGGGGGTGATCGTTTTACCGCAGCGCCAACCGCTGGTACTAGCCAAGCAACTCGCCACCTTAGACGTGCTGTCCAATGGTCGACTCATCTTCGGCCTCGGCGTCGGCTGGTGTGAGCCTGAATTTCAGGCCCTCGGCGTGCCCTTCGACCAGCGTGGGCGTAGGGGGGACGACTATCTGGCGGCCATGCGCGCCATCTGGACGCAGGCGCAGCCGGCGTATCAGGGCCGCTATGTCTCTTTTGCCGATGTGCAGGCTCAGCCGCGCCCCGTGCAGCGTCCCACACCGCCGGTCGTCGTCGGTGGTCGTACCCCAGCGGCGTTCCGCCGCGCGGTGCAAGACGGTCACGGTTGGTATGGGTTTGGGCTCGATGTGGAGCAGACAGCCCATGACATCGAGGCGCTCCGGGAGATGGAGCAACGCTTCCAGCGGCCAGCCGAACTTGGGAGGCTGGAGGTGAGCGTGACGCCGCCGGGCTATGACATCGACTCCGCTACTGTCGAGCGCTACGCCGCCATTGGCGTGGATCGCTTGATCCTGCGCCCACAGCCAATACTCACCGAGGCCGATGTCGAGCCGTTCATTGCTACGACTGCGCAGGCCCTAAAGATCACTTGAGACCGTGCTAGGGACACAGGCAATGGTGTTACGCGAAGCAACCCATGACGACATCTCAACACTGGTCGCCTTAATCCGTACGGCATTTGAGGAATATCGTGGACGGCTTGAGCCGCCTTCTGGGGCGCATCGGGAAACGGCCCAGAGTATCAGTAACTATCTGCAACAGGGCCGTGCCGTCTTAGCGTTGCTCAAGGGCCAGGTCGTCGGTTGTGTCTGCTATCACCAGGAAGGCCAGCATGTCTACTTCGGGCGGCTATCCGTGCTGCCTGCATGCCGTCACCATGGCGTGGGACTCGCGCTGATCGCATACGTCGAGCAGCAGGCCCAGGAGCTCGGAGCCCAGCGGGTACAGATTGGTGTGCGTATAGCCTTGCCGCACCTGCAAGCGTACTACAAACGCCTGGGCTACCGCGTCGTGCGCTACGAGACGCACGAGGGCTACACCGAGCCGACTTCTGTGGTCATGGAGAAGCAGATTTTGTAGTAATGTACACTGAGGCATGATCTGATGACGCCAGACGAGTTCTACGACCAACTCGCTCCCTTTTACCATCTGATTTATCCTGACTGGGAGACGAGTATGACGCAGCAAGCGGCAGCGCTCGACAGCATCATGCAAGAATTTTGGGGCGCTGAGACGACCACGATTTTGGACGTAGCGTGCGGCATTGGCACACAGACCCTGGGGTTGGCTCAACTGGGATATCAGGTGACTGCCGCTGATCTGTCGCGCGCCGCAGTGGCGCGCGCCAGGCGTGAGGCTGCCGCTCGCCATCTGGACCTGCGTTGTTTTGTAGCGGATATGCGGCACATGGCCGTGTATAGCCTGCAGCAATATGATGTGGTGATGGCCTGTGATAACGCTGTACCGCATCTGCTCACTGACGAGGACATTCTCACGGCTTTTCGAGCCTTGTATACGTGTATCCGTCCCGGTGGCGGCTGCCTCATTACCGTACGTGACTACGACCGCGAAGACCGGACAGGTATCCAGGTCAAGCCGTATGGCCTACGTATTGAGGGTAGTACGCGCTATCTGCTGTTTCAGGTCTGGGAGTTTTGCGGTACGCTCTATGAATTGGCACTGTATTGCATTGAGGACCGGGGTGGCCAGCACGGTATTACCCACGTGATGCGGACCACATACTACGCTATTGGTACGGAGACGCTCATGGCCCTGATGATGCAGGCGGGGTTTCAAGACGTGCAACGACTCGAGGCACGTTTTTATCAGCCTGTGCTCATTGGCACGAAACCGTGAGCAGTGCATGGAAGGAGGGGCACTCTAAGTTCATCACCAGGAGAACAGCCTGGTGGGAGACTTACGCAACAGCCATCTACGCACTGGCAGGAGAGGCTGCTTGCGTCTGGATCGATGCTGGCTCCTCAGTCCTGGGCGCGGCAACTGCCTCAGCTTTCTCCCGCTCACCCTGGGCCATCAAGTCCATGGCAAGCAACGAGGAAATGAGGCCAGCCGTAAAGCTCACCAGCCAGGCCGTCACGAAGCTATGAGAAAGGTCATACAGGTAGCCCCCTAAAAAGCCACCGAGCGACATGCCAACCATGGCAAAGGCATTCTGGCCGGCATAGCCCGGCCCAAACAGGCGTGCTCCAAAAACTTCCCGCGACACCATGCCATACTGCGTCCCGACTCCGCCATACCCGAAACCCCAGACCAGGGCATAGAGGAAGAAAATCATCGGGTCCTGGGCGTTAACCAGCCATAGGATTAGGGCGCCCTGCATGAAGAGCGTGAGCATCAGGGCAAACCGGGCGCCATAGCGATCAGCGAATATGCCCCAGTAAATGCGTCCGACAACGGAGGAAATACTCATGATGGCCAGTACCCAGGAGGCGGCAAAAGCAGACAAGCCAGCGTTGAGGGCGAAGCCGACGATGTGCACGAGGGGAATCGAATGGCAGAGACAGCAGAAGATGTTGATAAACGAGAGCGACCAAAAACCCTCCATGCGTAAAACGTCCCCCCACAACGATCCCCCTGACCGGGGAGGCTTTGACGCTGCATGCGACGTGGAGCGGGGCTGCACCGGGATCGGTGCGGGATTCCCGCCATAGGGAGTCAGGCCCATCTCGTGCGGATGATTACGAATGAAGAAACAGCTCACGGACAAGCACACGGTCATCAAGACACTGAGGACCACATAGGCGGTTTGCCAATTCCACATAAAAATCATCCAGGTGATCACTGGCGAGAAGATAAATGGTCCAACACCGTTGCCAGACATCATGATGCCCATGACCAGGCCGCGACGTTTCTCAAACCACCGCGTGATCAGCGTGGTGGTGGAGAGAAAAAAGGCGCTCCGCCCTATAGAAGCGACGAACCCGTACCAAAAATAAAACCCTTCGATCGTGGTCACCGTGCTGGTCATGTAGATCCCCAAGCAGTGCACGATGGTGCTCAGGAAAAAGATCAACCGCACGCTATGGGTGTGGAGGAAGGAACCGACAATGAGGACGCCAACACCAGTGACCAGCGCAGAGAGTGCATACGAGAAGGACAGAGCACTATGTGACCAGCCCATGTCTTCTGCCATCGGTGTGATGAACACCCCAAAACCCATCATGGTGCCAGAAGCCACCGTCGTCACCATGAAACAGGCGGCCAGGATTACCCAGCCATAGAAGAGGCGACGACATGCAGGATCAGAGGCAGGAGCACTAGCGGCTGTGGTCATCAATGTCCCCCTTACGTGTGCGGCGAGTCTCGAATTGTAGAGAACAGTCTCAATTGCGGTGTCTGTTGTGCAACGAGTAGGCAGGATAGATGCACCACTCGGATGGGCAATGATGCTAAACCATATCTTGTTCTGATAGGCTTTGCAAGCCTTGCGCCTGTGCCTGTCATCCGCAAAAATTCCATCCTGGCATCCCAGGAGCAAGCGCGGCTCAATTGACGGTAAGCCGGTCAGCAGAGAACTCGCAACCGTCAATTTTCCTTTGACAACCGCTGTTGAGGGCTATTGCAATCATCAGCACAAAGGTCGAGTTCTCCGCGACGCTGCCCCAGGACGAAACGAACAGCTGAGCGTTACAAGAAAGCCTTGCCACCCTACAAACGGCCGTCGGCGGTTACATCGAAGCGATTGCCGTGCCAGCGGAGAAAGTCTTGTCCTCCTGGTCAATGAAGACGGCCTTATGCTGGACCTACCACCCAACCAGGCAAGCGCGGTTGCCCTCTGCCCTATCGTTGGCGATGCCGTGGTGATGCCAAGGGTGTTGCTCTACTGAACTAGACAATTTGGCTTCTTCTGTCCCATGTTGGCGCAGATAGGCTGAAAGGTCTTGACAAGCGTCGCTTGTCACATTAAACATATACATCGTGATTAAAAGCTTTAAGCACCGAGGTCTGAAACGCCTGTATGAACGCGGCGACGCAGGCCAGATACGGCCGGATTTGCTGGACAGGGTTGAGGATATTCTCTCCCGCCTTGATGCGGCCAAGACCCCGCAGGCGATGAATCTGCCCGGCTAGAGGCTGCGCTCGCTCCGAGGCGACTTGCAAGGCTTTTGGTCGGTCACGGTGCGTGCCAATTGGCGCATTATCTTTCGTTTTAAAGGCACGGACGCTTTTGAGGTTGAATTGATCGATTACCATTGAAAGAAGGTACGCTATGGCAATGAAAAACCCGCCCCATCCAGGCCGCAGCATCAAAGACGCCTGTCTTGAGCCTTTGGGGCTCTCTGTGACCGAAGGGGCAAAAATTCTCGGCGTGAGTCGGCAAGCCCTCAATAACGTGGTGAACGGCAAGGCTGCCATATCGCCAGAAATGGCCGTACGGTTATCCAAGGCGTTTGGCAGCACCCCGGAGACGTGGTTGCAGATGCAGCTTAATTACGACCTTGCCCAGGTGCGGCAGAAGAAAATCAGCGTCAAGCGTGTGCCCCGCCGCGTCATGACGGACGACCTGCACCCGTAAGCTGCCCGTAGTCCCCTCCCCTGCCGGTATGTTTCCGTGAACAGCCTACGGAAAACATACCGCTGCACACGAGACACTTTGCCGGATTTTGTCTAGTGTTGCAGCTCCACGGCGGAGACATTCGGACGCTTTGATTTATTCTGTTCCATGTCGGCGTAGGTAAGCTGCAATGTCTTGACAAGTGATGATTGTCACTCTACATAGTAGAGATGATTCGCAGCTTCCGCCACGCGGGATTAAAACGGTTTTATGAACGCGGCGACCGCAGGAGGTTACTGGCGGAGCATGTGCCGAAAATCGCCCGTGTGCTGGCGCAGTTGGACATAGCGACTGGCCCCGTCGCTATGGATTTGCCCGGCTTCCATCTGCACCCATTGACGGGCAACCTGGCCGGGTTTTGGAGCGTCACGGTTCGCGCAAACTGGCGGATTATTTTCCGCTTCGATGACCATGGCGACGCAACCGACGTTGATTATGTGGATTATCACTGATGGAGATGTGACCATGCCGATGCACAACCCGCCACACCCTGGCTTAACCGTGCGGCATGACTGTCTTGAGCCGCTTGGGCTGACCGTCACCGAAGGTGCCAAGGTGCTTGGAGTGACGCGGCAAGCGCTAAACAACTTAGTCAACGGCAAGGCGAGCATTTCCCCGGAAATGGCCGTGCGCTTATCTAAGGCGTTTGGTGCCACCCCAGAAACGTGGATGAGGTTGCAAATGGCCTATGATCTTTCCCAGGTGCAGCAGAAGAAAATCAGTGTCAAGCGCGTTGCGCGCAGTACCATGACGGACGAACTGCACCCGTAAGCTTTCCGCAGTCCCCTCACCTGTCTGCCGGTAGTTTCCGTGAACATCCCACGGAAAACATGCCACTGCACACGAGACACTTTGCCGGAAAGTGTCCACTGTTAGGAAGCCTCACAGCAGCAAATCCCTCCTTCCTGTGGGTCCAAATTCGATATGAATTACTGTTAAAAATTGGCAAAATAGTCTTTGAAGCTAGGAGCTAGTATGCATTTACTTTCTGGGCCGTTTGATCTTGCGGCATGTTTAAGAATGTAGCAAGATCACGCGCTACATATATCTCTCCTTCTTCTTTATACCTCATAGATATTCAGCAACATGTAGGTAGCATATATACACTATCTATCGTTGGTGGCCCTAAGTGAAAGTGCTCTAGCTCTTAGCATCATATAAATTTTTTATTTAAATTTGAATATGATGACAAATAATATCATCTCACTCAATCATCTGAATAGCATTAATCAACGCCGGAACGGCAGAGCCTTTTCGAGTCTCACCGCCAGAGGCGGTGGCTTACCCATTGGAGTTACCGGGCTGCGCGGTTGCCTCCAACGCGCAAAGCGCGTGCCACCACCAGCGCATCCTCCTGAGTCGGTTCCTCAGTCACACGCTTGTTCCAGAGGGCGCGCGTGGCATACTCCTTGAAGGCTCGCCGGTAAAGATGTGCGCAGTCTGGCTGGGTTAGTAGCGAAAATACCTGGCAAGCGATGCGCTTGCTATCGCGGTGAGAGTCCCCTACAATCCCTGCCCGTGGTGTGAAGGTCCGGGTATAGCCCATCAGGAGGAGCTATGGCACACGACGCTGGCGCGTTTCGACTCGAAGTGGGAGTCTTCCCAATCCAGCGCATGACCTTTGCCTCCGAGACGCACTATCAGGACGGGACTCTGAGCATTGACCGCGCCGCGCTGTTGGCAGCTATTGCCGAACCGTGGGTCATCGCCGATCTGGAAATCCACCTGGCTCATCCTGGGGAGTCGTGCCGCCTTGTCCATGTGCTCGATACCGTCGCTCCCATGGCTAAAGTACAGGGCCGTTCGACGGTCTATCCAGGGTTCTTTGGCACGACCATGCCGGGCTGGGGATGGTCGCAATCATCTCCTCCAGGGAGCGGCCGTTATCGTCTGCGCCACCTTCCCCGATCCCACCAGTGGTGCGCTCTCACCAGTCGAGGCGACCATTGACATGAGCGGCCCCGCTGCACCGTACTGTGCTTGCTCGGACACGGTCAATGTGGTGCTCGTCTGCCACCCTGCCCCTGAGGTGACCAATGCTGACTTCGATGCGGCTCTGCACCGTGCTAAACTTAAAGCGGCTGTTTTCCTGGCACGCGCCACTGCAGCACTGACGCCACCTACAGTAGAGACCTACGAACTCTCACCCGTCGATCCTGATCTGCCACGTATCGTCTATGTGGATCAACTGCACCAGCAGGGCCTGATGGCCCAGACATTCCTGTACGGCAAGCATACCCAGGGGTTAGAGCCTACCCTCCTGCATCCTAACGAAATGCTCGATGGGGCGCTGGTGAATGGCAATTATCGCGCTCCGGCGCGGGCTGCCACTTATGGCCATACACATAATTTTCTGGTGCGGGAGCTCTATCGCCGCCACGGTCAGGACATAAACTTCCTGGGGGTGGTGATCGGGCGCGGCTGGCAGGACTCCCAGATGCTCAAAGAGCGCCAGGGCTGGATGATGGCCCGTATGGCTCGTCTGCTCGGGGCGCAGGTCGCCATCATGAGTGCCGATGTGGGGGGGACAGGCGGCAATAATACCATCGATTTCATGCAGACCATTAAAGCCTGTGAGCAGATGGGCATACAGACGGTGGGTGTAATGCAAGAATCGGGCAACCCTGACGGCTCTGACCCTACGGTAGTTGATTTTGTGCCTGAAGCCAATGCCCTCATTAGTGTCGGCGGGATTGGCTGGCACACCCCGGCGGCACCGGCCGTGCAGCGTGTTATCGGCGGAACGACTGTCCAGCCCAGCATTGCTGAGGATCCACGCGACGCTTCTGGACCGCTAGAAGCCGAGTGCTGGTACGGGGCGATCTGGAAGCGAGCCGAACTTGGTTTATCAGCTGTAGATGCCTAGGACGGGGGAGACAACATGCCAGACGTCCTGCGTGTGGTGCATTATCTCAATGCCTTTTTCGGCGGCCTGGGCGGAGAAGAAGAAGCCCATACGCCCGTGAGCGTCCAGCCCGGTGCGCTCGGACCAGGGCGACTCCTGGAACAGGCTTTAGCGCATCAAGGCCAGATTGTAGCGACGATCATCTGCGGTGACGGCTATTTCGCCGACCATGAAGAAGCCGTGGTCGCACAAGTCCGAGCCCAGTGGCAGACCCTCAAGCCGGACGTCTTCATCGCTGGCCCGGCCTTTCGTGCCGGACGCTATGGCCTGGCCTGTGGCCGACTCTGTCTGGAGGCTGAGCGCCAGCATATCCCTGCCGTCACTGGCATGCATGTGGAGAACCCGGGCAGCGACGTCTATCGTCCAGAACATCTGTACATCATTGCCACTGAAGCGAGTGCTGTAGGCATGCGCCCGGCTCTGGAGCGCATGGCGGCACTGGCCATCAAACGCGGGTACCGTCAGCCCATCGGCACCGCGACCGAAGAGGGTTTTTTGACTCGTGCGGTACGTCGCACCGTGCATACGGGTACGCCAGCGGCGGTTAGGGCGGTGGATATGGCCCTGAAGAAATGGCGTGGTGAGCCATACGCCAGTGAACTCACAGTCGAAACGTTTGAGGCGATTCCACCCGCTCCGCCTTTGCGTGATCCGTCCAAGGCGCTCGTGGCACTGGTGACTGAGTCTGGTCTGGTACGTCAGGGAAACCCGGATCGTTTACCCGCTGCCGCCGCCACCCGCTGGGCCTCGTACCATGTGGCTGGGATGGACCGTCTCGTCGCTGGCGAGTGGGATGCTGTGCACGGTGGCTATGATAACACCGCGGCGTTGCAAGACCCGAACCGTGTTGTGCCCCTGGATGCCCTACGTGAGCTGGAACGCGAAGGTGTCATTGGGAAGTTGCTCGACGACATGTTTGTCACGGTGGGCAATATAGGCAGCTTGAATGCCATGAAGCGCATTGGGGCGGAGATTGCTGCGACGCTTGTGCAACGAGGCGTCCAGGCCGTCGTGTTGCCGGCTACGTGAGGAACGGGGACGCGTAGCGGTGCTACGATCGCCAAAGAGTGTGAGCGTGTGGGTATTCCAACCGTGTTAGCGACTTGTCTCTATACGGTGGCGACTCGTGTCGGGGCCAACCGTATCGTGCGCGGTGGACGGTTCCACCATCCTTTTGGCGCGCCCGAAAAGCCCCGGGCTGAGGAATATGCCTGGCGCCGGAAATTCGTCGAACAGACTATCCATGCCTTATGTACACCAGTCCAGCAACCGACGGTTTTCGATGTCGAGGAGGCGGTATTGGTGTAGAGAGAGGGAGAACTGGTATGGCTTTCAATGCTCGTGAACAACTCGCCAATATTCCTGTCATTGCCAACGAGACGGCCCGTATGGTGCAGGCGTTTCGGAGCTGGCCGCAGAGCTACTGGAGCCGCCCGACCTATTGTCCAGGCTGGACAGCCACTGATGCGGTGGCCCATCTGGCGACAGGGGGCGACTTTTATGCGCAGGTGATTACCTCTGGCCGCAGCGGTGAGCCTACATTTCCCTGGGGTGCCAATTCCCCGGCAGAGGTCCGCGAGGCCCGGCAGGCAGCCGTGCAAAAACTCCTGGACGGTGGTCCCACGACCGTACTGGCAGGCTTCGAGCAAGCCGGCGCCAAACTGCAAGCAGTCCTGGAGTCGCTCCAGGAGGCTGATCTGACCAAAGTCGCGCTGCATCCACGCGGACGGATTCCTATTGGCTCCTGGATTGGCATGCGCATTCTTGAGCTGAGCGCGCACGATTGGGACATACGCCAGCCCCACGAAACCCACGCGCACCTGTCACCTACGGCGGTACCAGCACTGTTGAGTGCTATGCCCGAACTCCAGGTCCAGTTGCTCGGACTGCGTGTGACTGAGGGGCTCGATGGGGTGTATGCCCTGCGCGCTGGTGATGCGGCATGGGGGTTTACGATCCAGGGGAAGACCGTCACCCCTCTCCAGGGAGCGCCTCTCGAGTGCGATGTCGGTCTCAGTACTGATGCCGAAAGTATGATCCTGCTCACGGTGGGGCGGGCAGATGTGACAGAGAAGCTCCAGAGCGCTGCTCTCACAATCACGGGTAATGTTGGGCAAGGCAAGCAACTCTGTGCCACACTCTTCCGTGCCTATTAGGTGCAGTACATGCGAAAGTGTAGACGAAGAGGGAGGCCCCTGTGCTCGATCATCAGGTGCTGAGCGCCTTGCTGGAGAAATATCGCGATGCGCTTGGCCAGCCAGTACGGACATTTACCCTTGGTGGGCGGCTGTTTGACTTCAACCGTTATCGTTATCTTGTTGGTGTCATTAATCTGTCCACCGATTCGTGGTATCGCGAAAGCGTATGCGCCACCACGGCAGAGGCGATTGCCCGTGCCGAGATGTTACACACCGATGGAGCAGACATTATCGACATCGGTGCCGAGTCGACGCTGCCGCACGCCCGTCAGGCCGATATTCACCAGCAGTTGGAGCGACTGTTACCGGTCGTCGAGGCGCTCAAAGCGCGCCGGCTGCTGGTGTCCGTCGAAAGCTACTATCCTGAAGTGCTCGAAACCTGTGCCAAGGCGGGAGCCGATATTTTCAACTTAACGGGGACGCTATACGGCGAGGACATTTTTAAATTGGCAGCCGCATATGATACGGCGGTCATTCTGTGCTACGTGCAAGGCCCAACTGTACGCCAGGTTGGCGATTTCCGCTTCCACGATGACATGATCGCCGAGATCGGGCGTTACTTCCGGGACCTGACTGCTCAGGCGGCGCGATGTGGCGTCACGAAGTGTTTTATCGATCCGGGTCTTGGCTTCTACTATAACAATCTCCAGGACAGCCGCTTGCGCATCAACTACCAGCTCAACACCTTCGTGCACTGCTTTCGCCTACATGAGCTTGGCTATCCCACGTTCAATATTCTGCCGCATGCCCCGGAGATCTTTTTAGAGGACGAGCGCCGTGCTGCCGAGCCCTTCTTCAGCGTCCTGGCTCTCTTAGGCGGCACACATGTCATTCGCTCGCACGAGATGAGAACGGTGCACCGCATTCGCCAGGTGATGGATCTCTACGAATCATGAAACGCCGCTATGCCTTCATTACCGCCGGAGTCCAGGGCCTGGGGCAAGCTATCACACGCCACCTGGCCACCCAGCCCTATACGCTGTTCGTGCATTATTACACGAGCCAACCAGCCGCTGAGGCATTGCAGGCAGAACTGACCGCTGCAGGAAGCGAGGTAATCTGCCTGCAGGCCGATCTGATGCACCGTGCTGACCGTGAGCGCTTAGTGCAGCAAGTGGCTGAGAGGACCTCCGAGTTACACGTGCTGGTCAACAACCTCGGCTGGTACCTCATGGAGCGCTTGCCCAATATCACTATTGAGCAGTGGGAGCAAGCCCTCACGCTCAATTGCACGGCGACCTTTCATCTCACCCAGCTTGCCTTACCGCTCCTGGAAGCAGCCGCGCCGCCAGGCCGTATCATTAACCTGGGTGACTCTGCCTGTGATCGCCTTGAGGCGCACGTCATGGCTACCCCATATCATATCGCCAAACTGGGCGTGCACGTACTGACGCGCAGCTACGCGCAACTCCTCATGCCCAAAGGCATCACGGTCAACATGATCTCCCCGGGCTTTCTCGAAAACAGCGTCGGCCGCCCACCACAGCGCCTGCCGGCCGGGCATCCGGGGAGTTTTAACGATATCCTCGGGGCACTGGATTATCTCCTGTCTGAGCAGGCCAGCTATGTGTCTGGTACAAACCTGCTGGTCACTGGCGCCTGGAATTTGGGGTAATAGGGCAGGACTGGCTAGAGCCGCTTCTCCAGAAACCATATCTGCACCGCACCACCGTATGAGGCGGCGTTGTCAAAGCCCACCGCCTCATAGAGTCGCTGTGCCGGATAATTGTCGGCCCGCACCTCTAACGTCAGCTTACAGCAGCCCAGGGCTTTCCCCTTGGCAGCGACCTGTTCCAGCAGCAGACGTCCAACGCCCTGACCACGATACGTAGGGAGGACGGCGAGATCATGGATGTTGATGAGCGGGCGGGCCAGAAACGTCGAGAACCCGACAAAGCAGATGGCAATCCCCACTGGCGTAGTGCTGTGCCAGGCGAGAAATACTAACGTCGTAGGATGGCGCTGCAGCCCAGGAATGAGCGCCTTACGCACCTCCTCGGGTAACGCCTTGCCACCGCCCATTGGATCGCGGGCATAGGCATCGACCAGATGGATGATCGCGTCCTGGTGCTGTGGATTCCCGAGATCCGCTTCGACGATAGCGATACCCTGCATACAAGCTCACTCCCCCATCCCAATCTTGGCGCGACTGCGTCGGCGCAGGGCCGTCAGGCCCGTTCCCCGCGTCTGCGACGGCGGAGGGGGCCAGTTAACGGCCCCCTCCCCCGCCACTACAGCACTTGCCAGTAGCGGCGGCCTTGCAAGCGCAGTACTTTCCCAAACCCGGGGGCAGGGAAATGGCCCGCTGCCACCACGATCTGCTCCCGCTCCAGGCGTTCTACCAGGGCCCGCCGCGTCTGGCGTGTCACCTCTGGATCCATGTCAGCGCGTGATACCCAGTCAGTCTCCTGCAGCTGGGCTGGATTGTGCGCCGCATCCCCCAGGATGAGCGCCCGCTCCCCTTGTGAGGTAATCAAAATACTCATATGTCCCGGTGTATGGCCGGGGGTCGGCAATGCGGTCAAATCACGCGTTAACGTGTGTTCGCCGTGCATGAACTCTACCAGACCCAGATCGGCCAGGGGCCAGACACACGTCGGGGCATTGGGAAAACGATCGCGCACGTCGGGCCGGTGACAGGCCTCCCAATCTATCGCACTCATCCAATAGCGAGCGTTCGGGAAGGTCGGCGTGTACTTGTCGCCCTGCATGAGCAGGTTCCAGCCCACGTGGTCACGGTGCAAGTGCGTCATCACCACCATATCAATGTCTGCAGGGCGCACACCATTGGCTTCGAAATCGTGCAAGAGTTGACCCCAGGGAGCCTCAGGGGCATCGACGGGTTTGGGACCGAGCCCAGTGTCAACTAAAATGGTCCGGCCCTCTGACCGCACCAGGAACGAGCCGAGGTTGAAGCGCACATGATGTTCCTCAGTGAGGTGCGCTTCATACGGTTGCCACTGTTCCTGCGGGATCGTCGGGAAAAAGTTACAGAGATCGAATTCGAGTAAACCGTCCGACAGCGATAGGATTTCGACATTCCCTACGCGGATTGTATTATTGGCCATGTGATGTCCTCCCCAGGTGGGTCATAGGAGTGCAAGTCAAGGCACTATTCTAGCACAGAGAGAGTCAATCCGTGCGGTGTATGCTCTAGTGAAACCAGCACAATAGCATGTACTCCACCCCGCCAAACTGGCGGGGGTACTGCGTACCGCAATTGGCCCCGCCAGTTTGGCGGGGTAACTAGCCGTGCGCAGCACCGGGGCGCAGCACTAGAGACGCCGTAAACGCGGCAAGCAAAGGGCAAAGGCGCCAGCCAGCACCATCAGAGCCACGCCATTGAGCAGGAGGGCCAGGGGTGCCCCAGCGGCCGCAGCGAGATAGCCAATCTCAAGATGTCCCACCGGGGCTGTACCACTCCCCACCACCCAGGCTCCCATGGCTCTGCCACGTTGCTCATTTGCCACGCTGTGTTGTAACAACACCATGTGGAGGAGGTCCGCGGCTGCGGCCATAGTATTGATGAACATCACACATCCTACGGCCAGCCAGAAATAGGGAGCATGCGCCAGCGCCACTTGCCCAGCACCAAAGCACACGAGCGTGGCCAGCAATAACGCGCCGCGGTGCCGTACGGGACTCAGGGCGGTGAGGATGCCGCTCCCCACCACGCCTCCCAGGGAGCGTGCTGCCGTGAGTATCCCCAAGCCTGTCGCCCCACTGTGGAGGACATCTTTTGCCAGGATAGGTAACAAGACCTGATGGGAAAATCCCAACAGTTCTGCGCCTGCCGTGGAGAGCATGAGACTCTGCATGAGGCGATTCGTGCGCAGCTCCTGGCCATAAGCGACGACATTGTGCCACATCGATTCTTTGACGCGTGGTGCCGCAGCCCCTCGATGGCGTAAGGCCCATAGGGCTACTGCGCCTCCCCCATAACTTATGCCCATCAGCACAAAGGAGACGCTGGTCCCCCACCATTGCAATGCCGCGCCGGCGAGCAAAGAACCCAGCACCCCGCCAAGACGCTGCGCTATGGAGAGGAGAGCAAGACCTTGTACAGCACCGCTGAGGCCCACGACATCACAGGTATACGCCTGCCGTGCTGTGAACTCGAACGCTTGCAGGAGCCCAAAGAGACCAGCGCAGAGGAGCAACGGCCAGAGAGCCATCTGCTCCATCCACACCAGCCAGGCAATGAGCCATGCCACCAGCGCCATGCCACAGACCATCACCCGCATAAGGATACGGCGGTCGAGTCGATCGGTGATGGCTCCTGCAGCAAACCCAACCAGCAAATTGGGTAAAGAGCGTACGGCAAAGAGCACGCCTACCATACTGCTGGAGTCTGTCATCGACAACACGAGCCATCCCAACAGCACCTGTTGCATGCCTGCGCCGATCTGGCTGCACAGGGTCGCACCCCAGAGCACTGGAAAACCAGGGGTACGGAGCACAAAGGCCAGGCGATTGGCGTGGGCTCCTCCCCTATGCGTGGAGTCGGTATTTGGCTGCGCGGGTATGGCCATAGAGATGTCTGTGCATGCCGAGGCGCGGTGTCGCATCAGCGAATAAACGGCTCACGTTGTTGCGCCAGAACATCCTTGAGGCGTATGAGATGTGAAGGCATCATCGGCTCTGGCAAGGCCTCGATAGGGAAGTAGCCAATATCAGTGCTCTCGTCCGAGAGCTGCAACGTACCCGACACCCGTTCGCAGACGAAGCAGAGACTCACGTTATGCACGATGTCTCCGCCAGGGTAATGCGTAATCGTATAGTTGCGTGGGTCGGAATAGACCCCTACCAGACGCACCACACGCACCTGCAGCCCTGTTTCCTCCCATACTTCCCGGAGTGCTCCCTGTTCCACCGATTCGCCAGGGTCAACGGCCCCGCCAGGCATGCTCCAGAAGCCGTTGTCGGCCCGCTTCTGCAGGAGGATCTCGCCACGCTCGTTGAAGACCGCCGCACACGTGCCAGGGCGGATCACTTTCGGGAGTTTGGGGAGAGGCTTGCCAGTGGAGTCGAGGAAGGGAACAGGGGTACTGTGCTCAGCCATCGGATCACTCCTAAGCCTGGGGAGAAAGAGAGGACTTGGCTATCTCATTTGGTCTCAAAGGTCATGACCCCATCCCAGTCATCAGGTAAGGCCGCCGGGTCAAGGTCAGCCATACGATCAAGCATCTCACGCGCCGCCATATCTTTGGGACGTATTGCGAGCGCTGCCTCAAACTGCGCACGGGCCACGTCAAACCGGCGCTCCAGGTAGGCAGCGCAGGCCTTATGATAGGCGTGATAATATTCGAGATCGTCAGCAGGGATATCGTCCGTGCTCTCCCCATAGACCTCGTAGACTTTTACGGGCTGTAATCTTCCCTTGACTCGGACCGCATCAAGGAGGCGGGTACGGAACAGGTTGGGCGTGAGGCAGTCATGCGTGAACTCAGAAATCATCACCAGCGTTTGATAATACTTGTTCGCGCCTTCGAGACGTGAGGCCAGGTTCACCGCATCTCCAATCACGGTGTAGTTGAAGACCTGCTCAGAACCGATGTTGCCCACGACCATGGTCCCGGTATTAATACCCACACGACAACGCAGCTCTGGCAGGCCTTGTTGGCGCCATTGGGGGCGCAGTTCCTGCAGGCGGCGTTGCATGTGCAAGGCGGTACGTACCGCCTGATCGGCATGGTGGGGGACGGGTATGGGCGCCCCATATTCAGCCATGATGCCATCGCCAATGTACTTGTCAATAATCCCCCCCTGTTCCAGCACAATGGCGGTCATTTCCGTCAGATAGGTGTTGAGCAAACTCACTAACTCTCGCGGAGATAGGCGTTCCGACAGGGTGGTAAAATTCTCGATATCCGAGAACAGCACGGAGACGATCCGCTCTTCACCTCCAAGTTGGAGTAATTCAGGGTGCTGTAATAATTCGTTGACCACTTTTTCGGAAACATACTTGGCAAACGCGTTGCGAATAAAGGCTTGATCTTTGGCAATGGCCACTTCGAGACCTATCACGATGCCAAAAAATATGACCAGGAAGCTATTCACGACCGAAACCAGCGGAAAGAGCGTGAAGTGCACCCACGCTATCCCCGTGAGGACGAGCAGACCAGCAAAGATGATGGCACCCGTGGCATAGAGGACCATCGAAGACTGGGCCATGGCGGCGAGGCCAACCAGGACACCAATCAAGCACACCAGCGCCAGCACATCCCAGAAAGCCCACTGGCGATAAAACGTGTTGGTAAGGAATCCATTCATGAGCGCTGCATGCATAATGACGAGCGGTGCATAGCGGTCGAGCGGTGTCCGTCCTGCATCGGCAATGCCCGTAGAGACGTCACCGACAAAGACAAATTTGTCTTCAAAAAACTCCTGGAGATTCCCGCGCATCTCAGGATCGTCGAAGAGTTGGAGCAGCTTGTGCAGAGGCATACTAGGAAAGTCATCGCCCCATTGCTGCACATAGGGCACAAACGCCCGTCCCTGCGCATCGATAGGAATGACAACATCACGCGTGAGTGTGCTGCCAGGGCGGGCGGGAATCGTCATGGTGTGACCCCAGTGCACCGTGACGGCCTCCCACGGGACTTTGACTGTATCGAGAAACACCGACAATGACATGCTTGGGAGGTACGCCGTGTCAATTTTCACCAGGAGAGGGAGATGGCGAAACACGCCATCAGCATCCTGGGAGGCGCCGATATGGCCTGTGTTGAACGCTGCTTCCGCAAAGGCATCGAATTGCATCAGGGCCTTCGTGACATAGAGCGGTTGCGCCACCCCCTGTTCACGGGGTTGACGGAGTTGCTCGGATCGCAAGCGCTCGTATGCGAGTCCATTGCCCCACTGAAAAGGCTGTGCAGTTGGGGTTAGTTCGGGGCCGATGGGAAGATAGACAGCCCCAAGTTGCTTGATCGAATCTGCGAAGCGCTGGTCAGCCGCGGGCGTCATGGGCAGTGAGAAGATAAGATCGTAGGCAACCGCCGCCGGTCCGAGCTGCGCTAGAGCTTCATTGACACGGGCCATCTCCATACGGTCTAAGAGACGTGTGCCAAACTTGGCATACGAGTCATCAGTGATCGTGACATACACAATCTGGGAAGAACGCGGCGGTCCATAGCCATACTGCACAGCTTGCGTATAGAAGAAGTCGAGGATTTGAAAATCAAACGATGTCCAGACTTTGCCAAGCACTACCCAAAACACCAGGACGCCTGGGAGAAGTATGGCTTCGAGCAGCAAGACAATTTTGATAAATTTTCTATTTTTGCACTTGAAAATCATATTTTTTCGCAACCAAGGATTTGCCCGAGTAAATGACCAGGGTATTCACGAACGGATCGTTATTACTCATGGAACGCACATTCCCAGCGATTTGAAACGGCTTGTCGGTAGGTTGGGACAAATCAATTTTACTTTTGTCCAGCAGCGCTTTTTCGAGAGAGAGCCAGTTTTTCTGCGTCACATTCGGAGTGCTGAACAGGCTGGCCACTTCACGGAGCTCCATGGGACTGCAGAGCACTATGATCGATTCTTTGTCGCTTCCCCCATCAATCTGGTAGAACTGCTCCGGAGTTGGTAACGCCACCAGCATCCCCTTCGTGACCTTGGTTGTGGCGTTCTGCGCATTGAGCAGGGTCGGGTTTTGCCCATCATTATGGACAACATAGACATAGGCATCGTTTTCAGGCACCACATAGACGCGCAGGCTATCACCCGTTTTGACCATCTCGGTGGTCTTTGCGGAAGCCGTACGCTCACCGGAGCGTACCTGGATACCGACCTTCGCCCGTACCCGGTCTTGCGCCACTGCTGGCGAGGTGAGCTGTGTACACAACCATACGCCCAAGAGCACTGCTGTACTGAGGTACGAGAATGACACCGTGCGGTGCATGGAGTCCTCCTTCGGAGCGGAAGTATTGTCCTATATCATATGACGTGAGCAATTGTAGAGCAATTTTGTTCGGCTGACCATCTACCCTATCTCACAAGGAGATAGATGCCTAGGGGAGTCCCGTGAGGCTAAAATAGCCGGCATTGTAGAATGCATGTAACACTATACACGGATATACGCTAAGGTAGCGGTCTCGGCAATAGCCCAAGACGAGCGAAGGCAGCAGCACGGCTATGGCCCATAGCGGTGGGTGAGCCCACCAGTGGCCCACTACAAACAGGAGCGAGGTCAGGCTATTCGCCACAGTGAGACCACGCCAATTCTGCCGCCCCCAGGACTGCCGACGCAATTGCCCTTGACAGTATCCCCGAAAGAACAATTCTTCCAGGATCGGTTGCCATATCGCCAGGGCAAGAAATGCTGGGGATAGTACCTGTGCCAGTGTGATGGGCTGGACAGCAACACACAGCCATAACCCGAGCCAGAATCCTACTCCGGCTAACATCGCTCCAGAGAACACTGTATCTCGATAAAATGCTGGACACCAGGTCAGACCAAGGGTAGAGAACACGGCTCCCCCTTTGTCCCTCTCGTTCATCATGTGAGCACCAAGGGATCCTGTGTCTCAATTGTTCTCTAGGTCAAGCTGCACCGAGCCCTACCAAGACAACCCCAAAGCAAATAATACCGGCAGCGAGCCAGCGCGTTGGACTCACAGGCTCTTTGAAGACCACGCGTGACATGATGATGACGAGGACATACCCAAGACTCACCGTGGGATAGGCCAGAGACAGCTCTAAGCGTGCGAGCACACTGAGGTAGAGCACCGTTGAGAGCCCATAACAACCAAAACCGCTCATAACCGGGACATTACGGATCAAGAGCGCGATATCGCCCAGGCGAAAGCCCGGCTGACGTGCCATCCCATGCTTGAGCAAGAGTTGCCCAACAACTCCTATCAGAATTGCGATGAGGAGTAACCCGTAGAACTGCATTTGCATCCGGTCATGTCCTCGCCAGCAGGGAAACGCCAACGACAATCACGCCCACCCCGGCCCAGCGCAGGGGTGTGATCGTCTCTGCAAAGAAGACAGCAGAAAAGCCAAGCACGATCGGGAAGGTGAGAGAGAGGATGGGATACGCCAGAGACAACTGGGCCCGCGCCAGGACCCAGAGCCAGCACACCGCCGACACCCCATAGATCAGGAGTCCTCCCCACGTCTCAGGATGCAAAAAAAGCGCCAGCACTGACGCGTCTGGCTGGGCCATACGTGCAGCTTTGAAACAAATCTGTCCAGTAGCGTTGAGAGCAACCGAGAACAGTATCCCCCCTAGCATGGTCCAGCGGGGACTCAGATGTCGCATCATACAGGTCCTTACATGAGATGAGTCATAGTGTGCTCAGGCATGCTGTGGTGCGACAGCTGCATAGACAACTGCAACAGGGCGGTGTAGAGGCAGCAGGGCACTGGCCTCCCACCGTCCCACGTCGCAGCCTTGTGCTACACCGCGGACCAGTCCTACGTCGTGTAGTCCGTGAAGCGCATGGTCGTGGCCCGGGCTCGAAAATCCGTTTTGACATTCACGATGGCCGCTTTGCCCGAAGCGAAGGCACGTTCCAGGGCAGGGCGGATATCGGCGGGTTGCTCAACATATTCGCCATGGCCCCCAAAGGCATCCATCAGTTTCTCATAACGCTGATAGCCTAACTGGCGCCCGATCTTGCCCCCGTCTGGATCAGCTGTCCAGCCGCCGTTGAGACTAATGACCGTGACAATCGGGAGATTGTGCCGCACCGCGGTGTCCATCTCCATGGCGTTCATGCCGAAGGATCCATCGCCGTGCAGCACCAGCACAGGTTTATCCGGCTTGGCAGCTTTCGCACCCACCCCAAAGGGTACGCCGACCCCCATGGTACCAAAGGGACCCGAATTAAGGCGATGCCCTGGCGTATGCGTCGGGATAGACTGACGACCATAATTCAGGATTTCCTGTCCATCGACGACGAGGATGCCGTCACGCGGTAAGAAATCTCGCACTTCTTTGCACAGACGCAGCGGATGGATGGGTACGGCGTCCGAGTGCATGAAGGGTTCGAGGCGCGCCTGGCCCTTGAGATCTTGTTCGCGCAGCGCGTCAATCCAGGGCGTCTCTTTCTGGGGCTCAAACTTGCCACGCACGAGCTGTAACATCTGCTCTAACACGGCCTTGGCATCGCCCACGATGCCGACATCGACAGGACGATTATGGGCAATTTCAGCTGGGTCGATGTTGACCTGGATCACTTTGGCTTCCGGGTTGAAGCGCGGTGCCTGGCCATGCGAGATCACATAGTTAAACCGTGTGCCGACGAAGAAAAAGACATCAGCCTCACGGAACGCCAGATTGCGGGCACTGAGGAAGCAGCGTGGATGGTCCTCTGGCACCACGCCTCGTCCCTGGGGAGTGGTGTAGAAGGGGATGCCCGTCTCGTTGACAAACTGTGCGAGTTCGGCTGAGGCGTCCGACCACAAAATACCACTACCAGAGACAATGACCGGCCGCTGGGCGTGGGCTAGCATGTTGACGGCTTCCTGCACCAGGCCAGGGTCGCCCAGGACGCGGTGCTGTGTTTGTGCCGGTCGCGGCCAGACCACTTCGTCTTCACTGACCCGGCTATACAGCACATCCCCCGGCAGATCGAGATACGCCGGGCCCCTGCGACCGGTCATGGCGTGCCGATAGGCCGTATTAATGTAGTCTGGTATGCGCTTCGGGTTAATCGCCTGCCCAGCCCATTTCGAGGCGGGGCGCATCATACTGAGCTGATCGGCTTCCTGAAAGGCTTCGGTATGAAAATGATGAATTGGACTGGCACCCCCGAGGGCAATGATGGGTGCAGCATCTGTCAGGGCGTGAGCGAGCCCCGTCAGGAGATTGGTCGCCGCTGGCCCCGACGCCGTCGAGCACAGCCCGGCTTTCCCGGTGAGGCGCGCATAGGCATTGGCCATCATCGCCGCGGCCTGCTCGTGGCGCACATCAATCATGCGGATGCCGAGCTTGCGGCAGGTGTCCTGCGCCCCCAGCATAGGACCGCCCATGATGAAAAACATCGTGTCAGCGCCCTCATTTTTCAGAGCTTGCGCCACCAGTTCGTAGCCAAACACTTCTCCCATGGCTGTCTCCTTCTCAAAAACCGAGTTCACGGAGGCGTGCGACACTCAACCCTGTCTCTGTGGGTGAGGCCGAGGATGCACCAAAGATCTGGTATAAGTATTTGCGCACATACTTCCCCAGCAGGTCGATCTCCAAATTCACCAGGTCACCCACACGCCTCTCGCCCAGTGTGGTATGCGACAGCGTATAGGGAATGAGTGCGACGCTGAAAAAATCAGACCCCACATCGACCAGGGTCAGACTCACACCGTCCACCGTAATCGAGCCTTTTGGCACCATACCGCTGGCCAATTCAGGAGCACACGAGACGAACAGCCGGACGTCTTCCTGCTGACGGCGCCACTCCTGAATAGTACCGGTACCATCCACGTGCCCCTGGACAATGTGGCCATCGTAGCGGCCATCAGCCCGCAAGGCACGCTCGAGGTTCACCCGACTACCAGGGCGGAGCTGACCGAGATTGGTGATGCTGGCCGTTTCTTGCACCATCTCGAAGCGCAGGCTGGCCCCTGCCATCGTGGTGACTGTGAGATCGGTACCATTGATGGCGATACTGTCCCCCAGATGTACGCCTTCCACGATTGGGCCACAGTCAATGGTCAACTGCACGCACTTTACCCCGGGGAGTCACGGCTACCACGCTCCCGACGTGCTCCACAATACCTGTAAACATAGCCCCTCAGATGTGAATGGCCTCACCATAGGCATTGCCCACTGCCTCCATGATGGCCTCGGACAATGTCGGATGCGCATGCACCGTTTTTAACACTTCATAATGGGTGGTTTCCAGCGTCCGCGCGATCCCCACCTCGGCAATCAAATCACTCGCCTCTGCTCCCAGAATGTGGGCTCCCAGGAGTTCATCAGTGTCGGCATCAAAAATCACTTTGACGAGCCCCTCACTGCTGCCAACGGCCAGAGCTTTGCCACTGGCACTAAAGGGAAAACGGCCCACACGAATGGTCCGCCCCGCCTGGTGCGCCGCCTCTTCAGTCATCCCCACACTCGCCACCTGCGGCTGGCAGTAGGTGCAGCCAGGAATATTGTGGTAGTTCACACCGGGATTATCGAGCCCAGCAATGGCTTCGACGGTGGCAATACCTTCGGCGGAGGCCACGTGCGCCAGACACGGCGGACCATTGACATCGCCAACAGCATAGATGCCGGGCACGTTCGTACGGCAGTGCGCATCGACGGGGATAAAGCCGCGCTCACTGTGTACGCCCGCCGTCTCGAGCCCGAGGTTCTCGATATTCCCCTGTACCCCGATGGCCACCAGTACATGCGTGCCCTGCACAGTGCGCGCTCCCGCGGGGGTGTGCATCTGTACCTGCACACCATCAGCCGTGATTTCTGCCTGCTCCACCCGGCTGCCCACGTGGATCGCGATGCCCTGCTTTTCGAGCGATTTCTGTAACAGCCCGGCAATCTCACTGTCCTCGATGGGCAGAATCTGCGGGAGCATCTCGACGAGCGTCACCTGCGTGCCAAAGGTGTTGTAGAAATACGCGAACTCCACCCCTACCGCCCCTGCCCCAATGATCACCAGGGCCTTGGGAACCTCCTGCAATACCATGGCTTCCGTACTGCTCAACACGCGTGTTTGATCGAAGGGAAGACCTGGAAGCGGGCGGGACCGCGCTCCTGTAGCCAGCAGAATATGCGCCGCGCGTAGCGTCGTCGTGGGTGAACCCTGAGCGTCGTGCACGGTCACAGCACCGGCCCCAGCCAACCGGCCAGTCCCACGAAAGACCTGGATTTTATTTTTGCGCATCAGAAAGGCAATGCCCTGGGACAGGCGTTCCGCCACCTGCCGACTGCGGGCAATCACGCGGCTGAAGTCGAACCGCAGGTTGTCACAGTAGAGGCCAAAGTCAGCGCCGTGCTGCATGAGGTGATAGATTTCGGCGTTACGCAACAGCGCTTTTGTTGGGATACACCCCCAATTTAAACAGATCCCCCCCAGCGCATCGCACTCCACGAGCCCTACCTGCATGCCCAATTGCGCTGCCCGAATGGCTGCCACATAGCCGCCTGGACCTCCACCGATAACAATCAGATCACACGTGTGCTGCGCTTCCGCCATGTCCTCCCTTTCGAACGCTCTAGCCCGGCCCGTAGGTCGCTTCCCACTGGCTCATTGTAACACATCGTGAGGCTATGCTTTTACTACCGCCCATTGCGTGACCGGCGCCATGGCTTTCCACCCTAGAAACTTGCCTATAGGTGCGGCGCGTTGAATCGCCACGCGGGTAAGCTCTCCCCCCCACTGACTGTGCCATTGCAAGAGCGTTTGTTCACTTTCGACAGTAATGGCATTGGCGACCAATCGACCACCAGCCGGAAGGGCCTGCCAACAGGTGGCCAGGAGATTTTCCGTGCTCAGTCCACCACCGATAAACAGTGCGTCCGGTGGCGGTAAATCCTTGAGAGCCGCGGGAGCCTCCCCGGCAATAATCCTGAGATTGGGCGTCCCCAGGGCCACCGCATTGTCAGCAATGTACTGGAGTCGGGTGGGATGGGATTCGATGGCAATAGCCCGACAGCGGGCATCACTGCGCATCCACTCAATGCCTATGGAGCCACAGCCTGCCCCCACATCCCAGAGCAGTTGCCCTGGCACAGGGGCCAGGGCAGCGAGCGTCATGGCACGGACTTCTCGTTTCGTCAATTGTCCGTCGTGGTGATAGGCCGTATCCGGCAGTCCTGCGAGACGCGACAAGCCAGTAACCCCAGGGTCAGCAAGGCAGGTAATGGCAATGGTATGCAAATCTGCCACTTCCACGGCGTCCCAGGACGCCGCAGTGCCCTCAACTCTCCGTTCGTGTGCCCCACCCATGCGTTCTAAAATGATGATATGACTCTGCCCAAAGCCGCGTTGCGTCAGTTGTTCTGCCACGATGGCTGGCGTGTGTTGCCCCGCGCTCAATACGAGTAAACGCGCTCCTGGGTAGCACACGGCATGCAACAACGCCGGATCGCGTCCGCACAGGCTTAACGTCTCCACGTCCGTCAATGACCAACCCAGACGGGCGCCGGCCAGGCTAAAGGCCGAGGGCGCCGGAACGATAGTCATCTCGGCGACCGACACAGAGCGGGTAAGCGTCACCCCAATGCCATAGCACATGGGATCACCACTGGCAAGCACACAGGTAGGCTGTCCACGACGCCGGATAATGGCCTCTATCGACGTGGCGATGGGTGAAGTCCAGGTCAGTTTCTCGCGGGCATCGTCCGGGGGCAGCATGGCGAGATGGCGTGCTCCACCAACGAGGACTGCAGCGTGGTCGATGAGCGCGCGAGCAATTGGACTTACTCCAGAGAGTCCATCTTCTCCAATGCCAACGATAGAGAGCCACTTTTGCATGCGATGGTTCCTTTACACCAGCCCTACCCTAGAGCAAGTCCCGGCACAGCCATCAACCAGGCCAACGCTGTCTCTATTATAACTGGTGATGTTTTCAACGTGGATATTTTCTGTAGGGCTCGGTGGGGAAGCTGCTGGCGGATGTCCTCGCCAGTGTACTCTTCACGACGCTCGGCTTATACTGTCGAGGAAGCGGATCAGGTCGTCGAGGAGCACATCGCCCCAGTGGTGGCGACCTATCTCGCGAGCCACGGTCCTCGCCTGGCGCGTGCCCGTGGTCATGAGCCATCGGGCTGAGCTCATAGGCTGGCCTGAGCAAGGGAGGCGTGTGCCACGGCGGCGGACAGGTACACGCGTCACCTCTCTGGAAAGTGCACCGCCGCGAGACAAGGGGAGCAGATATATGGCACAGACAGGCACAATCGACTATGCGGTCGTTGAGGGATGGGAACAACTGCCCACGGGCTACGCGCACCGGGACGTGGCAGGGGTGGCAGTAGACGGTGAGGACCGCGTGTACCTCATCTGTCGTGGGGATCATCCCATCATGGTGTACGACCAGCAGGGCAATTTCCTGCGCTCGTGGGGTGAGGGTGAGTTCACCTACCGCACGCACGGCGTCTCCGTGGGCCCTAACGGCACGATCTTCTGCACGGATGATGGCAACCACACCGTCCGGCAATTCACGCCGGAGGGCAAGCTACTCATGACCCTTGGCGTGATGAATACGCCCTCGGACACCGGGTATAATGGCAAGGACCTGATGACGATCACGCGGGGGGCCGGTCCCTTCAACCGTCCCACGAACATTGCCGTGGGCCCCAGGGGCGATCTCTACGTGTCCGACGGCTACGGCAATTGTCGCGTGCATCAGTTCTCGTCCAGCGGCCAGCTCAAGCGCTCGTGGGGCGCGCCGGGTCGAGGCCCTGGGGAGTTTTATTTGCCACACGGTATTGCCGTGGCGGCTGATGGGCGCGTCTTCGTCTGTGACCGGGAGAGTGACCGTATCCAGATCTTCAGCCCGGATGGGGAATACTTGAGTGAGTGGACGGATACCCAGCGGCCGACGCACGTGGTCTTTGATGAGCAGGGACGGGCCTACGTGAGCGAACTCTGGTGGCATCCGGGTGACACCTCGCAGAGCCTTGGCCCCATCACGCAGGCACGCCACGCCCGCGTCAGTGTCTTTGACCCGGACGGCCACGTGTTGGCCCGCTGGGGCACGCCCGACGCCACGGCCACCGGTAGTTTTGCCGCGCCGCACGGTATCGCCGTGGACTCCAAGTGCGCTATCTATGTCAGTGAGGTCACCTGGACGTTCGCGGTGAGCCGTGGCCGCGCCCCTGAAGACTGTCACACGTTCCAGAAGTTCGCCCTCACATCCTGAGCTGCCTCAGTCCAGAGGCAACGGCTGCTGCAGAATATATCTTCCGTCTGTAGGCGATGCAGCAACTTCGTACCGGGCGCAGTACATACGCAGCAGGTTATAACCTGCTGTTCGCCTAGAAGACATGCGATGATCCTCTCCGCTAAACTGGTGGTACCTGTGGTGGGCGATACATACTGCCAGTATAGCGGGGTACTGCGTACGGCTGATTATCCCCCGCCATACTGGCGGGGGATTACGTAGAGTGAGGGAGTAGAGGGACGATGAAACGGCTGCTGATTTTAGGAGGAACGGGAGAAGCGGCAAAGTTGGCAGGGCAGGCTGCTCAGCTGCAAGGGGTGGAGGTGATCACGTCGTTGGCAGGGCGCACGCGCCAGCCTGTGACACCATCGGGCAGGGTGCGGATTGGTGGTTTTGGAGGTGATGTGGGGTTGGTAGACTATATGCGGGAACAACGCATTGATCTCCTGATTGATGCGACGCATCCCTTTGCGGCGCAAATCTCCTTCAATGCAGCAACCGCAGCCCATGTCTGTGGCCTACCGCATCTGCTCCTCATGCGTCCTGCCGTGGGAACCTATGGCGGGCGACCGCTGGATTGCAGTCGAGAGCATTGCTGCTGCCGTCTCTATCCTGCCGAGTGTCGCCCAGCGGGTGTTCCTCACCACTGGCAGACAAGACCTGGCGGCGTTTGCTCCTCTCAAGACCTCTGGTTTCTGATGCGCATGGTCGACCCGCCCACCCCTGATACCCCAGTCCCGCCGGGAACGCTTGTCCTGGAACGCGGCCCCTTTGCCCTGGAGGATGAGCGGGAGTTGTTGCAAACATATGCGATTGAGGCACTCGTCAGTAAGAACAGTGGCGGGGATGCCACCTACGCCAAAATCAGAGCAGCACGCGAGTTGGCATTACCCGTGGTGATGGTTCAGCGTCCTCCAACGCCAGGAGGAGAACAGGTCACAGACGTGGAGGAAGCGTTAGGGTGGTTAGCACGCCACCTCTAAAATTTTAGTCAAGTAGAAACGCACCGTGCGTGGCTCGACGGGATGAAAGTGCATGTCCGCTACCCCGTCTATCGGTTCGCCTGGCAGGCGTGAGACATAAAAGTAGTCGATGTCGTGCTGGTGAGAATTAAACAGATTGAGGACATCGATCTGCGCCCGGAGGTTCTTATACTTATAGCCGGCCTCCAGGTTGACCAGGGTGGTCGACTTGGAACGCACACTATTGTCCTCAATGAGCGGCCGTGGGCCGAAATAGCGGGTGCGGAGACTGCCGAACAAGCCGTTGGGCAAATCGATCGTGGCGCCAGTGGCAATCACTGTTTCAATGGAACCTGGAATATAGTTGCCAGCGGGGTCATCTTCGGTAAATCTCGCATGGGAATAGGCTATGTCGAAATCCAGGGTCAACCAGGGGAGCGGTTTATAAAAATTGGTCCACTCCACGCCGTAGCGACGACTGGCACGGCTCGGCTCTGTGATCCCGGCATCGCCGACGAAGAGGAGTTCGGAGTCCAGCGTTAAATACCAGAACGCCAGGGTCGAGTTCAGACCGGGAATCCAGGTACTGCGCACGCCGATTTCGGCGCCTTTGGACCGCACCAGGGGGTCCACACGCTGGGCCTGATCACCAGTTTTCGGATCAACCGTGATTGTTGTCCCCCGCGCATCGTTGCTGTGGAACCCAAAGCCACCGTTGAGATACAGCTCCGTACTGGCCCAGGGGCCGAAAATCAAGTTGAGCTTGGGGCTAAAGATGGAGGCAGTTTTGTTGCCAGAATTGACGGCGGTATCACTGTTGACGTCAAAGACAAACACATCTTCCCGCAAACCGAGGACGCTACGCACCTTGGGGTGCCACTGCGTCTGGTTCTGGTAATAGAAGCCAATGCTGGTTTCGTGGACCTCATCATTCCGTGTGGTGCCGATGCGGTCGCGCCGCAGTGTCTGAAACAGGGCCACCTCGGGAATCGCATCGTGGCGTACCTGCAGACCGATGGTATGATCCATCGCCCTCCCGAGCCAGGTGGTGAACCACGTCTGGGCCGCCTTCCCCCCGACCACGACCCGCTGGTCAGATTGTTCAAACTGATCTCCATTGACGGGATCATCGAGGAAAAAGGTAAAGTTGGAAAACAGATGCAGGCGGTAGTAGGTCAGATAGGCGTTGGCTTGGGTGAGACTTTTGTCGCCCTTGCGTGACCACTCACTGTACAGGCTATAGCGCTGGGTGCGGCCGCCGTCGGACGTATCGATGGCCCCAAGTCGGGAAATCAAGCCCTGGTCTACGGCCCGTTGCGGGATTTGATCCGTGGAGTCCCAGGTGTTGGAGTAGGCTGCAAAGCCAAGAGAGAAAGTCGATGGGCCACTCGTGAGCGAATACTTGAGGACGCCATTGAATTTGCGGACGTGCTCGTTATGATCCCAGGGCCCATTGTAAAAATTCGCCTCAAAGGCGTAGAGCAGATGCCCGGGGCCGATCTTTGGGGTCTGGGCGATGAGGACGCGATAATAGTCGTCCTGGCCTATCCCGACTTGAGCGAGGCCGGCAGGGAGAGTCTTGACGAGGTGAAACGCCGCCGTACCGGCAGAGGAAAAATCGCCGACATCGGCATAATACGGCCCCTTCCGGAACGTGACATAGTCAATGAGCTCTGGAATGACCCAGTTCAGGTCCATGTAGCCCTGGCCGTGGGCATGGGTAGGGAAATTGACCGGGACACCATCAACAAAACTGGAGAAATCCGTGCCATGGTCCAGATTGAAGCCACGCAGAAAATATTGATTGGCTTTCCCGCTGCCACTGTGCTGCGTCACGATCACGCCAGGCACGACCTCCAGCACTTCTCCCGGACGTAGAAACGGACGGGTTTCGATTTGTGCCTGGCCCACCCGACCTTCAGAAGCAGACTCGGCAATTCCCGTGAGATCATCGGCCCGACCCGTCACTACGACAGGCTCCAGGGTCTGAGGGGTGCCAGCAGAGGGCTGCCCCTGAGTTGTTGGGGACGGAGTTTGGGCCCAGCAATACCGCAGGAGCATAGAAGCCGAGGACGAAGCAAAAGCTCCCAACCATCACAACAAACTTGGCAATGTCCATCCTGGCCTCCTTTGTTAATACGAATGAAAATTTTTGCATACGCTAGAGGCCAGGACTCTATCATAAGTGAGCAATTAATACGAATGAAAATTTTTGCATACACCAGAAGCCGCAGACTAACTGCTGTGTCGTCATATTTTGTAGTCAGTGACAAGGCATATTACAATCTTGCCGTGCAGGGGGGCACGGCATTGATCATCCTGCTCAGCACGGCTGGGGGCCCCTCACCCTGTGATAAAACCCTCGCCCAGTGGGCGAGGGCACGAAGCCTACGCTGTTGGAGCTATCCCTGTGCAAGAGCTCATACGCGCCGAGCATGACGCCGTTGCCTATCTTCGGTCACCGGTGGCGATTCGTGAACGCTGCCAGCAGATGCTGGAGCTGGCGTGTGCCGACCGGCTACGCCACTTTGCCTATCATCCTGAGAAGCTCCCTGCGGTGGCCGCCTACGTGGCCGAGGTCACGCGTGATGCCTATCCCGAGCTGGATGTGCCTTTCCACAGCCGCTGGCGGCATTTTGACGTGGGTGGTCGCGACCGGGTCGCCCAACTCGATGAGCAACTCGGTGCCTGCAGCCCTGCCGAGCGCGCCCGCTGCCACTTTGACCTGGTGATCACGAGCGTCCTCCTTGATGCTGGCGCCGGCGAGCACTGGCATTACCACGAGGCGCAGCAGCGGCCAGACTTACGCCCGTTCAGAAGGTCTCGCTGTCGCCAGTTTTAACACTTTCAGCGCTGGCCTGTTTTCGAGTCGGGGAGACTACCCCTGGCAGGCAGATGCGAGAGGTTTGCAGCGCATCACAGAAGTGGCCCTGGCAGATGCCTTCCAGGTCACCACTGACAATCCTCTTATTGGTCTGGCTGGTCGTGCGGCTCTGCTGCGTGCCCTCGGGGCAGTGGTCGAGGGCGCGCCGCAGTATTTTGGCACAGGCGACGCGCGGCTGGGCCATTTGTTCGACTATCTCTCTGCCCAGACATCAGCAGGGGCTTTGCCGGCAGGCCAGATTTTGCTCGCAGTGCTCGAGAGTCTCGGTCCTATCTGGCCAGGACGTCTCAGCGTGGGTGGAGTCAACCTCGGTGATGTCTGGCGTCACAGTCAGATTTCCGGCCCAGGCCTTACCGCCGGCCTCGTGCCTTTCCACAAGCTGTCCCAATGGTTGACCTACTCGCTCATTGAGCCCATCCTCGCAGCGGGTATAACTGTCACTGGGGTTGACGAACTCACCGGTCTGGCGGAATATCGCAACGGGGGTTTGCTTCTTGACCTGGAGCTTGTGACGCCCAAGCACGACGCCACGCTCACCCAGACATACCCCCCTGAGGCTGAAATCATCGTGGAATGGCGTGCCCTCACCGTCGCGTTGCTCGACCGTCTGGCGGTGCAGGTGCGCGACTACCTTGGTGTATCAGCCGAGACTTACCCGCTCGCGAAGATTTTAGAGGGAGGCACGTGGCGTGCGGGTCGACGTATTGCCAGAGAGAAACGCCCTGATGGCAGTCCGCCGCTACGTCTGGTAAGTGATGGAACCGTATTTTAATATGAGGGAAGGACCATGACTGAGCTGCTCTGTCACACTGATAGCTATGTACAGGAGTTCGATGCGACGGTGGTCGCCGCTGACGCCGCCAAAAGCGCTGTTGTCCTGGACCGCACGGCCTTTTACCCCGGTGGCGGTGGCCAACCACACGATCTGGGTTGGTTACAGGCCAGCGGGGAGACCCTCGCCGTCACCAAGATCGCACGTCAGGATGGCCAGCTGTGGCACACCATCGCTGGTGCGTTGCCCGCCGTGGGCACAGCGGTGCACGGACGCCTTGATTGGGAGCGGCGTTATCAGCTCATGCGGACCCATACGGCCCTGCACGTGTTGTGCGGTGTCGTCTGGCGTGACTACGGCGCCCTGGTGACCGGCGGCAATATGGAGCCACTCCAGGGCCGGATGGATTTTGAATTTGAAGCGTTACGCCGTGAGTTGGTCGACGAGATCGAGGCCAAGGTGAATAGCGCAGTGCAGCAAGCGCACGAGGTCCGCGTCCGTATCCTGCCGCGTGCTGAGGCGTTCCAGATCCCTGACTTGATCCGCACCAAGATTAACCTGCTGCCAGAGGGCATAGCAGAGGTGCGTACCATAGAGATCGTGGGGCTCGATTTGCAAGCGGATGGCGGCACGCATGTAGCCAACACACGCGAGGTGGGGCACATCCGCGTGGTCGACTACCAGAGCAAGGGGAAGATCAATAAGCGCATCTATATTGCGGTCGAGGCGTAAGAAGCGAGGCAACCGCACGCATGAAAAAAGCCATAGGCCTGGTCGTGGCTGTATTCGTCATGGTTTGTGGAGTTGCGCCATATGGGTTTGGCATCCACACCGAGGAGACGCTGACCACTCTGGTACAACTGGCAGAGGAGGTCTTGGACATTCCCGTCTACACCACCCGGTATACTCGCGGCTGGTTCCGTTCGACGGCTGAGACATGGCTCGCACTCCCGCCGGACATTGCCGCGGCCTTACGGGCCTATGTGCCATTCATGCTGACGCATTCGGCCAGGGCAGAAGGGCTGACCATGGTGCATCGTATCCTGCATGGGCCTTTCCCCCTTGGCTTACGTCCGGGCAGCACCACGTCTCTGCTGCCAGTACAAACCATGCTCACGAGCTCGCTTGTGCCTGGCGCGCCATGGGTGTCCAGGGATGGACAACCCGCCAAAGCTCTGCCCATCCTGCAAGTCTACACGACGGTCTTTCTGCACGGGGCGGGACAGGGGCATGTCTTCATGCCAGCCTTCACCTTCCCACCCGATGCGCAGCCAGAGGCCGATATCGTGTGGGACGGCTTGCAGGGAGATGTCGCAGTCGATGCACAGGGGCACCACGTCACGGGCGCCTTCCAGAGCCCTGGTCTGCAATTGGTTGGGAAAGATAAAAAGTTCGCCCTGCATGATGTCAGCATGCGCGCCGACGTCTCGACCAAGCGCCGCCTGGTGAGCCACAGTGATACCTTCGTACGCGTTGGCTCCATGGCGGTAACGCACCGCACGAATGCGCAAGCCACCTGGGCTGTAACCGGCGCAGAGTTGCGCGCGACCACTGCGACCGCAAGTGGGACGCTGCAGGCCGTGGCAGATGGACAGCTCGCGACCTTACGTCTGGCCGATGCCTCATACGGCTCAGGTACGTCACACCTTGAACTCCGTCGTCTCCATCTCCCAGCCCTGCTGAGCCTCCTGCAAGAGTTGAGAGAGCTGCAGCAGGACGAGCCAGATCTTGCCTCCGTCTGGCTGCGTCTGTGGCTTTCTGGTGATCTCGCTCGTCTGCTGTCAGCTCTCGCCAGGTCGAGTCCAGAATGTTTACTGACCCGGCTATCCCTGCACACCGCTGATGGTGAGATCCGTGCCAGCGGCCAGGTACGTGTCGACGGCAACCGTCTGCTCGCTCCTGGATATCTCTCGCAGCTGTTACAGGTCATTGATGCAGAAGTGGAAGTCGAGGCCCCGGCGTCGTGGGTGCGGACGACGGCCATAGCCCAGGTGCGTCAGGTCGTACGTGCGCGAAGTCGGCTGGCTGCCTGGCTCCCTGATCCTGCCCTCGACGTGCTGGCGGCCACGATAACGGACCAGCAACTCCGCCGCCTCGTAGAACAGGAATATCTCGTGCTCGACGGTAACATCTATAAGAGCAAGGCGCGCTATACCCATGGTCAGTTGCTCGTGCATGGCAAGCCAGTGGACTTGCCTGTGCTGGCGCCATAGGTCCGTGAGAGGTCTGCCTACCGTGGTCGATGACATCACCCTGGACATCCTGGCCGGAGACTGGCGGATCTTTCAGCTCCGCACTGGCCATCGCTTCTCCGCCGATGACCTGCTGACGGCCTGGACGGCCGTACGCGCCAACCCGGCAGCCCGCCAGGTGCTCGACCTGGGGGCTGGTATTGGCTCTGTCGGCTTACTGGCACTGTGGAAACTGCCGACTGCCAGGCACCTCACCATGGTGGAAGTGCAAGCGGTCAGCCACGCGCTCGCGTGCCGCACGGTTGCCTACAACGGCCTGGCAGCGCGGGTGACGCTGCATCGCCTTGATCTGCGGGATTGGCCTGGCGGGGCCTTTGATCTCGTGACCGGCTCACCACCGTATATCCCAGTAGGCCGAGGTGTCCAGCCGCAGCACCCGCAAAAAGCCGCGGCGCGGTTCGAGCTGCATGGTGATATCTTCGACTATTGCCAGGCCGCGGCGCGGTCGCTCGCGGCCCAGGGCATCTTCTGTTTCTGCCATGCCGCTGACGATGCCAGACCAGAGCACGCTATCCGCCAGGCCGGCCTCACGCTCGTGCACCGCCAGGAGGTGTATTTCCGGGCCAGCTTACCACCGCGCATGGGGCTCTTCACGTGCGCCTGGGAGGGCACGCGCACGGATCCGCCCCCGCTCGTCATCCGCGACCTGGCGGGGCTCTGGACCGCAGAATACCTCGCTCTGCGTGCCGAGATGGGCGCCCCAGCCGCGTTTCTGGAGCGCGCCCGACGCCAGGCATGACACGCAGCGCTCATGGTGTGTAACACACCGATATTCCCACCGCTGGAAGGCTACAAATCTGCCTTTGCTTCTTGTGCAGGTTTGTGGCAATATAGGCCCCGCACGTCCTCCTGTATGCTGTATTGAGCGCAGGGCTGGACACGCGAGTACCATTGGCTCAAGCCATGACTCTCTATCAGAAGAGTGGGGGGTATGTATGTACCAGACAAACCAGTATGAAGGCATGCTGTCGGAAACCGTCATCATTCGCGGCGCCAACGGCGATCTCATTAACGCCTACTTGGCCAAGCCCCTGGGCCCCGGGCCCTACCCAGGAATGGTTATAATCCATCACCTGCCGGGCTGGGATGAATGGTATCGTGAAGCCGCGCGGAAGTTCGCGCACCACGGTTTCGTAACGATTTCTCCGAATCTCTACTACCGTGATGGCCATGGCACTCCAGAAGATGTCGCGGCCAAAGTGCGGGCCGCGGGGGGTGTCCCGGATGCGCAGATGCTGGGCGATGTCGAAGGGTCGTTGCGGTACTTGCGCGCTCTGCCGAATTGCAGTGGCAAGGTGGGCTGCTTCGGGACCTGCTCCGGCGGGCGCCAGACGACCATTGCCGCCAGTAACCTCAACTTCGATGCTGCCATAGACTGCTGGGGTGGGCGTGTGGTCATGGCCCAGTCAGAACTCAACCCCAAGAATCCCGTTGCCCCTATTGATATGACCAAAGACTTGAAGTGCCCTCTCCTGGGCCTCTTTGGCAATGACGACCAGGCGCCTACCGCGGCCCAGGTGAACCAGCATGAGGAGGAGCTGAAGAAGCACGGCAAAACCTACGAGTTCCACAGGTATGACGGTGCCGGCCACGGCTTCTTCTACTATGATCGCCCAGCTTATCGGCAGGAGCAAGCGGTCGATGGGTGGAAGAAAGTCTTTGCGTTCCTGGAAAAATACCTGAGCTAGCTGGCGACGACGGAAAGGAGTGCAACGATGTGTACCATGCTGACCCTGCAAGCCAAGATTGCCGGCTGCGGGAAGGGAGCCCAGGGGTGGTTTGACCTGCGTGAGGCCAATGTGTCGTACGATCACCCCTTCCATTTTCACCTGGAGCATTCGCTGAACATTGACTTTGTCAATGAAGCGGCAGGGCCAGGCGCGCGGGTGGCCGTGGAACTCACGCCAGAGGCAGCGCGCGAGCTGGCCATGACCATTCTCGCAACGCTTGAAAAGGCTGAAACCGACGGATTTCTTGAGGAAACTCCGGCACACGTGCATAGCCATTAGGCGTGTGAGAGCCTCAACCAGACCATGTGGGATTGACCCACAAGCGCCCCTCCCCCTGAGACGGGGGAGGGGCTATGGCAGCATGTCCAACTGCCAGTGCAGGTCACACATGGTGACAGGCCACATAGTGCGCACTGCCGCGATCACTCAGGGGTGGGGAGACCTGACCGCATATCTCGGTGGCCAGGGGACAACGGCCATACAACCGGCACCCGGGAGGGGGATCAATAGGCGTCGCCAGTTCACCCTGCAGGGTGAGGCGTGGTGGAGGCTTGCGCGGATCCGCCTCGGGCACCGCGGCGAGGAGCGCCTGGGTGTAGGGGTGCTGGGGATGCAGAAAAATCTCCTGCACCGTCCCCATTTCGACGATCTTCCCCACGTACATCACCGCCACACGATCGCTGATATGCCGAATCACGCTGAGGTCATGGGCGATGAAGAGATAGGTTAAATTCAGCTCTTCCTGCAGCTCGCGGAAGAGGTTGAGAATTTGCGCCTGAATCGACACATCGAGCGCTGACACCGGTTCGTCACCAATGACCAGCTGCGGACTGACCGCCAGGGCTCGGGCAATGGCCAGGCGCTGGCGCTGGCCACCGCTAAACTCGTGCGGATAGCGATCGGCGTGCTCTACCCCCATGCCCACCAGGCGCAGGAGATGCAGGACCTGGCGCCGCTTCGTCGTCCAGCCATGCGCCAGGTTATGCACTTCGAGCGGGCGGCTGAGGATCTGCATGACGGTTTTGCGGGGATTCAGAGAGCTATAGGGGTCCTGAAACACGAGCTGGATCGTCTTGCGCATTTCGAGCATGCGGCTGGGAGGCAACGCTAAGAGATCTTCTCCCTTGAGGAGTATGGTCCCACTCGAGGGCTCAATGAGCCGTGTGACCAGGCGCGCTGTGGTGGATTTCCCGCACCCGCTCTCCCCCACTAAGCCCAGCGTTTCTCCTGGCTTGATGAAGAAACTGATGTCATCAACCGCCTTCAGGAGTGCGCGTTTTCCCAGTAAGACGGGAGAGCACATCATTATTGAGTGGGAAATATTTGGTCAGGTTTTTAATTTCGAGAAAATAGTCGCTCATAGGCGTTCCGCCTGCCGGTATGGCGCCGTTACGTGTGCAGATGACACGCCACAAAGTGGCCCGGGGCAACCTCTTGCAGGCGCGGGACTTCCTGGGTACAGATGTCCATGGCATGCGCACAACGCGGGTGAAATTTACAGCCCCGTGGAGGTTGCAACATATTGCACACCGATCCCGTGATCGGCGTGAGATATTTCGTCTTGGTATCGAGTCTGGGGATCGAGTTGAGTAAGCCAACCGTATACGGGTGCAACGGGTGCGCAAACAGCTCGTTTTTGGTCCCCAACTCGACCAGATGCGAGGCATACATGACTCCGATAGTATCACACGTATGCGCCACCACGCCCAAATTGTGGGTGATGAAGATCAAGGACATGTTAAAACGCTCGATCATGCTGCGGATCAGCTCCAGAATGGTCGCCTGAATGGTCACATCGAGGGCCGTGGTGGGCTCATCAGCAATCAAAAAAGTGGGGTTACAGCTCAGGGCCATGGCCAGCATGACGCGTTGGCGCATGCCGCCACTGAATTCATGCACATAGTTGTCATAGCGGGAGGCTGGGGAGGGAATACCCACCAGCTGCAGCAATTCGATCACGCGCGCCTTGGCTTCTTTCTTCGACATGCCGAGATTGGTACGCAAGGCGTCGGCAATTTGCTTGCCGACGGTGAAGACCGGATTGAGCGCACTCATCGGTTCCTGGAAGACCATGGCAATCTTTTTGCCACGCAGCTCCCGCATCTGTTGAGGCGCATATTCGAGAATGTTGGTCCCTTCAAACAGAATGCGCCCACGCACCACCTCCCCCGGGGGGATAGGAATCAGACGCATCACCGAACGCGCGGTGACCGTTTTCCCCGAGCCTGATTCGCCCACCAGGCCAAAGGTCTCACTGCGGTGGACCGTGAGCGTCACTCCATCTACTGCCGTCAATTGGCCACGTTTGAGATGAAAGCGGACGGTGAGGTCTTCCAGTTGCAAAACGGGGTCAGCCATGCCATGTTCCCCTCTTTAACGCGTATGACAGGGCGCAAAGCGCCACAACAGCGTAGGTTTTGGCGCGGCGGGTGCTGTACTCTAGACAGATTGTGCGCCCATGTCAAGGTCAAAACGTGCTCGCTCCCAGGCAGCACTCACCGCCAGGCTGAGCACCGCAGCATGGTTCCCAATTGAGAATGCCTGCCTTGCGGAGTTACAATAAATTTTTTAGGCGATGACACGTGCGTAATCTGGGTCGTGGTGTAGAGAGAGGACGTCGTGAAATACCTGTTGGTGTTTAACCCGAAGGCAAAACGCTACAGCCGCGCAAGTGAGGCGGTGCTTGTCAGGCAGGCAGCGAAGCTCCTGGGCGGCACCGTGGCCGTGACCTATACGACGCCACAGGCCGATGGGCCGGGGACGCGCTATGACATCGCGGATTTTGCACGTCATAGCCACAACAGCGACTGCGTGATTGCCGTGGGGGGAGACGGAACCGTCAACATTGTCATCTCAGCGCTGGCGCGACACGGGCTGCTGCCCCACATCCCCCTCGGGGTTATTCCTTACGGGACCGGCAATAATCTGGTGCGCTCTTTTGGCCTGGAGCGCGACAGCGAAAAGGCACTCGTGACGATTCGTCAGGGGTATACGACCCGTCTCGACATTAGCCTGGTCAACCAGGAGTATTATGGCGTCAATGTGAGCTTTGGGTTGTTTCCGTACCTCCTGGCACGTCGTGTCACCAATTCGCTGGTTGGCTATACCTACGAAGCCATACGCCACCTTGGCTTTCAACCCTGGCCGCTGCGCATCCGCTACACGGATGCTGCCGGACATACTGTCACCTTGCCGTCGCAGCGCTATATTGTGGGCGCCATGCTCAACACCTCCCATTACGGGTCAATCCTGCGCATGGCCCCAGACGTTGTGAGCGATGACGGGCTCTTCGATGTCAAGCTCATCCGCGCCACACCACGCGTGCTGTATCCACTGGTGTTCACGATCATCCTCACCGGACAATACGACGCTCTCCCGGCATACCACAACGTTGCGCGCCACCCGTGTCGAGCTCTTGCCCGAGACCATGTGTGGCGTGGAAATGGACGGCGATGTCATCCCCTCCCGGCAGCGCTATTGCATCCAGATTGCCGGCCATGTCCGCTTGCTCGTGCCAGCGCCACACGAGAGGGATGGGCGCTCTTACGGTGTCTCCTGACCAAAGGCGGTATAGAGGGCGTCTAGCACGGGCATCATGGCCGCGAGCACCTGGTCATCGTCCGCGCCGGAGGCCCGCACTCCCGTGAGAATCGCTTCGAAGCCGGCGGCCTCGGGCACGGGCACCCCACCCACATCCAGCGCATGCACGAGCACGCCCAACCGGGCCAGTGCCGGATCCGTCCCCAGGTCAAAGCTGGCGACGAACACCTCGAACGTGACACGATGGCCCGTATGGGTAAACGCCGCGCCATCGAAGTCGAAGCCAATGGCGTCGGCAGGGCAGTCCTGCGGGGTTGTGAGCCACAGAAAGCGCGCGTTGGGATCGATGAAGCGCCGGATCAGCCACGCACTGGCGACGCGATCGACCCACACCCGTTGCCGGGTGGCCCACAGTTTGCCGCGGTACGCGGTGCGCTCCAGATGTCGGATGCCCGTGTGCAACGGCTGGGGTTCATCGGGCGCAAAGTGCCTGGTGACGGCGGCCTCGGCTTCGGCCAGGGCCTGGGCAGTTTGGACCTGGGCGGGCCCAGGGAAGTAGTCGATAGCCACCAGGGCCTCATACTCGCGTCGCACCTGCTGCAGCACGCGCCGGGCCGGCGCTTCGGTCGTCTCGGCGAGGGTGGCGCGCAAGTGCGAGACCGTGGTCAGGAGCGCTGCATACTCCTCGCTCCGGTCAAATAACGCCCGGAAGTGCGCATCTGAGGCGGTGACGGGCTCGACCGCCAGGACATAGGCGGCTCCCCCTAAGGTCTGGACCCCCTGCACCTGTTCTTCTAGCGCCTGTCGCAACGTTTCACGGTACGGCAACAGGTAGACCCCATCCCGTAATACCGCTGCCCCCAACCCTTTAAGCAGCCGCCAGAGGCGAATCCGCGGGGTGGTGCTTTTGCCGGGTTGACTCATGATAAACACGAGCCAGGCATTTTTTTGGTTGGTCATATTGCAATTCTCGCTACATGACGGTAATGTATATTACAGAGTAATGAATGATACATGATAGTATCGTATATTACATTTTCCAGTGGACTTTGTCGAGAGGGCTGGCGGCACACACCGACGAGCGCGAGCGTACCCACGGTCACCGCTTCCTCGGGAGCGCTGCCGGCAGAGAGCATGAGAGAGAAAGGAGCCTGCGATGAAATGGATTACACGTGAACGGGCCAAAGTCGATCGCATTGCCTGTCCCTGGCTGATCAGCCGTTTTATCGATCCCCAGCCAGAATTCCTCTACGTGCCAGCCGATCAGGTCCTGGCTGAAGCGAGCACGCAAGGCGCGATCCCCTATGATATTCCTGGTGTGGAGCTGGGGCACAAAGGCCCCCTGTGCAGCTTCGACGCGTTGATGCACAAGTATGGACTGCAAGGGACCGACCCTGCCCTGGACCGCCTGGCGCTCATCGTGCGCGGTGCGGACACTGCGGACAAGGATCTAACCCCAGAATCACGCGGGCTCGATGCCATTGCTGGTGGCTTCCAGCAGATGGGCATCAGCGACCATGAGAAGTTAGCACGGGAGTTTCCCGTCTATGACGCGCTCTACGTCTATTGCGGCGGTACGCTCCCCATACAGCCCCCGTCGCGTCAGGAGGTTGCCTTATGAAGCGACAATCAATTGCCCTCGCGGGCGCGGTGTGGATCCTCATGGTCATGGTTATGGGGTGGGAGGTGGTCCGTGCGGCGGATCCTGCGCTCGACACGGCCAAGATCGAGCAACTCACAGGGGGCAAAGGCGAGCTCAATACCCAGGAGGGCGTCTTCAAAGTCAGTGTCCCCCGCACTGACCTGGCCGTGACGGCAGCTGGTGTCAAGATGACCCCACCCATGGGGCTCACCTCCTGGGCCGCGTTTCAGCAGATAGGCACCCAGACCATAGTGATGGGGGATATTGTGCTGTTGGAAGACCAGGTGAATCCGGTCATGAGTGTGGCGTTGACCAATGGGCTCGAGGTCACTGCCTTACACAACCACTTTTTCTGGGATACCCCCAAGGTCATGTTCATGCACATTGGCGGCATGGGCAGCGCCGAGACCCTCGCGGACGCCGTGGGCAAAGTGTTTGCCACCATCAAGGAGACCAGTGGGGGGAAAGGCACTGTCCCGCATGCGGAGCTTGATCCCGCCAAAACCTCCCTGGATCCCAAACCTATTGAGGAGATCCTGGGTGTGAAGGGGCAGATGGCCAGTGGCGTGTACAAGGTCACCATTGGGCGGACCACCACGATGCACGGCCATGAGGTGGGCAATACCATGGGCGTCAATACCTGGGCCGCCTTTGTGGGCAGTGATGACACCGCCGTGGTCGACGGCGACTTTGCGATGCTCGAATCTGAACTGCAACCAGTTCTGAAAGCGTTGCGTGGCGCGAGCATCAATATCGTGGCGATTCATCAGCATATGACCATGGAGTCTCCCAGGGTGGTGTTTCTGCACTACTGGGGTGTGGGCCCGACACGGGTGCTGGCCACCGGGCTGAAAGCCGCCCTCGCCACGCAGCGTCACTAACGGATACAGGCGAGGAGGGAGGCACAGACAGGCGGAACAGGAACCGCATGGCCAGGTGGGGACGGCGATAGGTCTCAGAGGGCGTCGCGCACAGGCGTGCCCATGTATCGAGAGGACTGGCAGCAATGGCACAGTACACATCGACACCAGTACCACCCCTAAGCCTGGGGCAATTGGTCCTGTACTTCCTGAAGCTCGGCACCATCGGTTTCGGCGGGCCAGCGGCGCTCGTGGGGTATATGCGCAAGGACCTGGTCGACGACGGCCAGCGCATCGACGAGAGTACCTATAACCTCTCCATCGCCCTCGCCCAGATTATGCCGGGTCCCCTGGCAGCGCAGACGGCGATCGCCATCGGCTACTTCCAGGGAGGGGTGCTGGGCGCCACGCTGGTCGGTTTCGCCTTCATCGTGCCGTCCTTCCTCATGGTGCTCGCCCTGTCCTGGCTGTACGTGACCTTCGGGGGACTCCCCTGGATGCAGGCCCTCTTTTACGGCATCGGGGCCGTCGTCATCGCCATCATCGCGATTGCGGCGTACCGCTTGGCGCGCGGGACCAACAAGCGTGACCCTGTCCTCTGGGGCATCTTCAGCGTCATGCTGGTCGCGACGGTCTGGTCGCAAGCCGAGCTGGCAGCCCTCTTCATCCTGGCGGGCCTGCTCGTCGTCTATCTGCGGGCCTGGCCTGGTCTGCGTAGTGGACTGCTGCTGAGCGCGGCGGGTGCCCTTGGGATTCTGGTGATCTGGGGCATGGAGACGTTTCTGCTCGGCGCCGAGGCCACGATGGGCCATGAGAGCGTCCTGGCGCAGATCCTGCTGTTCTTTACGAAGGCCGGGGCGTTCGTCTTTGGCAGCGGTCTGGCCATTGTGCCGTTCCTGCAGCAAGGGGTGGTGCACGACCTCGGATGGCTGAACGACCACCAGTTCCTGGACGCGGTCGCCGTCGCCATGATTACCCCCGGTCCCGTGGTCATCACCGTGGCCTTCATTGGGTATCTGGTCGCGGGGACGGCGGGAGCCATCGTCGCGTCCATCGGTATCTTCCTGCCGGTCTATATTTTCACCATCGTCCCTGCACCGTGGTTCCGTCGCCACCGGGAGAACCCGCAACTGCAGGCGTTCGCCGCCGGGGCAACAGCGGCCGCCAGCGGCGCCATCGCCGGGGCGGTCGTGGTCCTCGGACAGCGGGCGATCTTCGATATTCCGACGGCCGCTATTGGCGTGATAGGTCTTGTGCTCCTCTGGAAGTTCCGGCTTCAGGAGCCCATGCTCGTAGCCGCGGCCGGCATTGTCGGTCTCGTGGTATGGCCACTCTTCCGAGGCGGATAGGCAGGTGCTGCCGCACGAGGGCGATAGCGCATTATGCCATGGAGATTGGGTAGGAGTATGATATGCAATGGATGAGGATACCATCCCGCCACGTATGCCGGCTGACGCTGAGCGTATGTGTGTTGTTTGGTGTGTGTAGCGTGTGTGACCTGTCCAGAGAGGACCGCCGCCCAAGGCTGGCATATGCCGCCGAACTCAAGGTACCCGAGGAGGCACCAGTGGAGCGCTTCGACTTTGAGCAGCAAGGCATTGAGGGCTGGAAACCCGTTGCTGGCCGGTGGGCAATAGAAGAGATGATCGGGGCACCAAGTGGCAAGCGGGTGCTTGTCCAGCGTGCCGTGGAGCATCCCTTCAACGTGATTGTCGCGCCGTCGGGGCCGTACACGGATGTCGATGTCTCTGTCCGATTCAAGCCGATGGCGGGTCGGGAAGATGCCTCCGGGGGCATCGTGTTTCGCTTCGCCGAAGGGCACTACTATGTCGTGCGGGCCAATGCCCTGGAGAACAACTTTCGGCTGTATTACTACGACCGTGGGCGGCACCAACTGGCCACAGCGAGCGTGCAGCCGCCGGCGCTCGGCCAGTGGCATACGTTACGGGTGGTCGCGGTAGGTGATCACATCCAAGCCTATCTCAACGGTGCGCTCCTCCTGGAACATCGGGACTCCCGCTATCGCACTGGCCAGGTCGGCCTGTGGACGAAGGCCGACTCTGTCACTGCCTTCGATGACTTCGTTGTGCGCGGGGTGCACGCTGGACGATAGGTAGGTCTCGCGGAGAGAGCGTCGAGCAGGGGGATATAGGTGAGGACCACATCCGGAGGATTGCGACAACACTGGTGGGAGGTGCTCGGGACCTTCCTGAAGGTTGGCGCCCTGAATTACGGTGGGGCCTCCGTGGGCATCATGCAGACGGAGGTCCAGGAAAAGCGTGCCTGGGTCTCTAAAGGCCAGTTTCTGGAGGGGCTGGCGCTCGTGAATACCTTGCCAGGCCCGAGTGGGATTCAGATAGGAATCTTTTTAGGCTATAGCCGGGCCGGATGGTGGGGCGGTGTGCTAGCAGGGCTGGGTTTCATTCTGCCCGGGTTTTGTATGCTGCTCGCCTTGACCCTGCTCTATCAGCACTATGGTGCACTGCCGCGCATCCGCCACGCGTTCTGTGGCCATGGGGCTCTGGCGCCTTAGCCCCTTGCCACTCATTACAGGAGGTGCGGCCCTTGGCTTTGTCCTCCGCGCTCGGTTGCTGTAACAGCCCCGGTGAGACAACACGGGTGTGCTGTCCTCAGGATGCATGGGCGTGTCATCTGCGGGGCAGACGTGGGGCCGCGACCATCCTTGGCTCTCACGTAGCAGGGCGCGGGGGCGCGGTCCTGGCGGACAGCGCGTAATGATGGAGACGCACGATGGGAACTGTAGTCAGCCGTCTCAGTTGGGTCGAGTGGGACGCCGGGATGGCGATCGCGGCGCGGGCCACGCGCAGCTTTGCCCAGAGTGCGGTCGCGGTCCTCATCGCGATCTATCTCGGCCTGCATGGCTTCTCGCTGGTGCAGGTGGGCGCCTTCTTAACTGTCGGCGCAGTGGGGGCGGCGCTCGCCGCCGTCGTGGCAGGGGTGCTGGGCGACGCCGTTGGGCGCCGCCGGACCCTCGTGACCCTGAGCGGCCTCATGGCGCTTGCCGGGATCGTACTCGTCGTGAGCGCAAGCTTCCCCGTCTTGCTCATCGCCGCCTTCGTGGGGAACCTCAGCGGGTTCGTTGGGGGAGGTGGGACAGGTCCGCTCGAACAGGCTGTCCTGGCCGTCTCTGTGACACCGCAACGGCGCACCGATCTCTTCGCCCTGGGCAGCATCGCGGGTACCATCGCAGGTTCTCTCGGGGCGCTCGCCTCCGGAGTACCGACCCTGCTGCAGCGCGCTCTCGGACTCGGAGCGCTCGCTTCCTTCCGCCCCATGTTTGTCGCCTATGCTGTCCTAGCTGTGCATTACTGCGCTGCTCTACAGCCGTCTTTCCAGTCGAGTCGAACTCCCGAGCGGCGCGGCGCGGTGGACGAATCCGTTCACACTGCCATCCCGGGCCGCATCTTCACCTTGGCTGGGCTCTTCACCGTCGACAGCTTCGGCACCGGGCTCATAGTGCAGAGCCTGGCGTCCTACTGGTTTTTCACGCGCTTCGAACTCCAGCCCGGATCCCTTGGGGCCTTGTTCTTTGCGTCCAGCGTCTTGACGGCGATCTCACTGTGGGTCGCAGCACATCTCGCCCGACGGATAGGACTGCTGAACACGATCGTCTTCACCCACATCCCGTCGAGCCTATTTCTGATCGCCGTGCCTTTTGTGCCCGAAGCCTGGATGGCTATTGCCCTCTGGCTGCTGCGGGCCTTCTTCGTGCAGATGGACGCGCCGACCAGCCAGTCCTACACCATGGCGGTCGTCGCACCCGCAGAACAAATCGCTATGGCGAGTGCCACGACCGTGACCCGGAGCGCCGGGCTCGCGGCCGGCCCGTCGGTGGGGACAGTGCTGTGGACCGCGATTGGGCCCAGTGCGCCCTTCCTCGTGGGCGGCACCGTCAAAATTGTCTATGACCTGACGCTGTGGTGGATGTTCCGCCGGGTCAAACCCCCGGAAGAGGTGGTAAGTGGATAGGAAAAAAGACTGTTTGTAGTCCCGGCTTTAGCCGGCTTCCTGCCTGAACCGCCTGCAGGCGGGACTACGAACAGCGTCTATCTCAGTCGGAGGAAAAGGACGATGAGTCACACCATGTTGTTTCTGTGTCCGCACAATGCCGCAAAAAGTGTCCTCGCGGCAGCCTATTGTCAACACCTGTCGGCGCAATGCGGCCTCGAAGTACAGGTCACGTCAGCGGGGACCGAGCCAGACGCTGCTGTTTCCCCTGATATAGTGGCACTGCTGCACGCTGAGGGATTGGATGTGGCGCATCATAGACCCCGGCACGTCAGCCGGGAGGAGTTGGGAGCGGCTTTCCGTGTCATTTCGCTGGGCTGCGATGTCAGACACCTCACCCCACCTGGCACGCTGGTGGAGCACTGGGATGACGTGCCTTCTCCCAGTCAACATCTGGCACGAGCCCGTGATGCTATCTACACCCATGTGGAGCAACTCGTAGAAGAACTCAAACAGGATGCATGGAGGCAGACATGACGACCATGCAAGACGCGAATTTCGTCAGTAACTGGAAGGAGATTGTCTCAGGTTTCCTGCAAGCTGGGTGCCACAGCCTACGGTGGCCCCGCGATCATGGGCCTCATGCAGGCCGAGCTCCAGGAAAAGCGTCAATGGGTCCCCAAGGAGCGCTTCCTGAAGGTCTTTCTTTAGTCAACATGGTGCCTGGAGCCACTGCCACCAGCTCGGTATCTTCCCCTCAAGTGCTGGTGCGGTTGTGGGCGTGCTGCGGAGCCGCCTGTTGCCGCTTCCTGGCGTAAGGTCAGCTCTCTGATACGCGGTGCAGCACCAAGGAGGCATCATGCTACCCAGTGACATGTACAGCCAGCCCAATGCCGCTGACCCCGTGCTGGATGAGCGGACGGTGCTTGACATCGTGCGTCGCCATGGGGCGCTGCTCTGCGGTCACCAGCATTGATGAGACGGGTGGGGAGGCCCGTGCCTATGGTATTGATGACAACCTCGTGTTGAAGGTACAAAGGCCACATCGCCTGCGCCCCCGGACCAGTTTGGAAAAGGAGGCGTTCTTCTTGCATCAGCTTGCCGCATACCCAGACATCGTGGTCCCACAGGTGCTGGGATACGGCATGACCAATCGAATACCTTGTGATGACGCGGATGCTGGGAGTCCCGGCACTCACGGTCACAGGGGTGCAAAGGATGGACGTGTTGCATCAGCTCGGGAGGACCCTGCGACGCCTCCACTCGATACCCCAGGCGCCGTTCTATGGCAGCGCGCTCTTCCCTGGGAACCGCACCCGGGATGCAGTTCGTCGAGCGCGTGCGGGCGAACCTGGCACATGCTGTGCAGGTCATTGGTGCAACCCCCAACCTCTGGCCGCTCGGCGTCTCGCCAGCGGACCTGGCGTCAAGGGTGCTTGCGGCGCTCCCTGCCTCAGTCGATCTGGTAGCGCTGCACTCGAACCCCGGGCCGGTCCATACCTTTGTACAGCCAGATACCCTCGATTTTGTCGGCCTGATCGATTTCGGCGATGCGTACATCAGTCATCCCGCACTCGATTGGCGTTGGCCGACCCACGCGGACCGTGTCGCCCTCCTGCACGGCTACTGTGACGAAACACCGGTAACCGACGAGTTTATGGCCGCGTGGCGCGCAACCCTGGTGCTCAGTGATATGGCGGCGCTGGCGACACGACCAGAGACGAGGCCCCAGGCACTGGAGAGATTGCACGACTTGCTCATGACCTTTACGTGAGTCCAACGCCGCTCGTGACGGCGCATGGGACGACACACCGGGAAGGACCTATTGTCGATGCGTTACTATCTCTGGGAGATGCGCCCGTACTTCCGGCAGGTGGCGGGGCAGCTCGTGCTCGGCTCCATTGCCGGGATCATCATGAACACCGCCGTTGTGCTGCCGGCGATCCTGCTGGGCCAGGCTATCGATGCGGCGCTGGCGTTTGAACGGGGGGCAGTTGGCGCCTGGCGCTGTGGGCTGGGCCGCCCTGGCCTTTGTTGGTGGCACGCTGCTCACCGAAGTCCCCCGCATTGTCAAGCGCTGGTGGCTGATGACGGCCAACGCCCGCATCCGGGCCAATATACGGGCGGATGCGTGGCGCGGCGTCATTGCCTGGCCGATGGCACGGCTGGACAGCACCCCGGCTGGCGACGTGATGGCGCGTATTATCGGCGACGTCGAGGTGCTGGGTGTGGGCGTGCGCGAGTTTTCTATCGAGACCTGGGATACCATCCTGTTTTCCCTCTCGCTCATGGTTGCGATGCTCGTCTATGACCCGACCCTGACCATGCTGGCCCTGCTGCCGGTGCCTCTGGCCATGCTGCTGGCCAAGGCGACGGGCCGGTGGGTCGCCAGTCGTACGACAGCCTCCCGCCAGGCCAGTGCCTCCCTGACCACGGCACTCCAGGAGCAGTTGGCCGGTATCCGTGTGCTCCGGCTGTTTGGCCGCACTGGCGCAGCCGTGGAACGTGTGGACACGCTGTCGGGGGAGCAAGCCGACACCAACCTGGCCCTGGTGCGGCTGCGTGGCGGACTCCGGCCAGTCTACACCACGCTCATGAGTGCTGGCGTCCTGTTCGTGGTCTGGCAGGGGGGCGAGAAGGTCGTCAACGGTGCCATGACGGTGGGGGCCTTCATTGCCTACCTGGAACTCTATCTCCGCTTTGTCAACCGTGGCTTTCGGGTGCCCCAGATGATCAACTCCATCCAGGGCGGCGCCGCCGCCTACGCGCGGCTGCGTCCACTCCTGGCGCCCCCCCCACCGCTCTCCAGCGAGCCACCAGGGGCCTCCTTCCGGGCCGGCCACATCGTCGGACTCCAGGAGCCGGCGCCGGCACCACCCGCCGTGCCTACTGGACCGGTAGCGGTCTCACTGCAAGGGGTCACCTTCCGATACTCGACTGCCACCGCTCCAGCGTTGTGCGACATCTGGCTGGACATTCCGGCTGGCGCCCTGGTCGCGGTCACGGGACCCGTTGGCGCCGGCAAAAGCGCGCTGGCCAGGGCCCTGCTGGGCCTGTACCCTTTAGAAGCGGGCCAGGTGCTGTTGGATGGCTGTCCCCTGGAGGACATTCCAGTGGCCGAGCGCGCTGCCCGTACTGGCTATCTCCCCCAGGACCCCTATCTCTTTTCTGGCACCGTCCGCGACAATATCTTGCTGGGCTCGGCAACCCTGCGTCAGGCGCAGGACCACACCCCCGATGCCGCGACGAGGTCGCCCGGTCCTGGCCTCGGCTGTGTCCTGTGCCGCCCTGGATGAGGACCTGCGCACCTTTCCTGCTGGCCTGGAGACGGAAATCGGCGAACTGGGCATCCGCGTCTCTGGCGGCCAGCGCCAGCGTATAGCGCTGGCACGGGCCCTGGCGGCCTCCGGCCGGCTGGCTCCAGGGCTTCTGATACTGGACGATCCGTTCTCGGCCCTGGACCTGGATACAGAAGCACAGATCGTCACTGGCTTACGACAGCTCTTCGGCCCGTCGCAGCCGTACGCGCAGCAGTGCACGGTCGTGCTGTTCTCGCACCGCCTGTTGGCCTTTCCCCAGGCCGATCTCGTGGTGGTGCTGGACCGTGGCCGCATTCTCGAGCAGGGGACGCACGCCGAGCTGAGCGCCGGCAATGGGCTGTACGCCCGCATCTACCGGGCTCAGCGTCTGGTAAGCACGGGTAGCGTTACGCAGGGGGACACCCGATGAACAACACGAGCACCTCGACCTCAACCCAGCAGCAAGGTGGGATTACCCTGCGCAAGCTGTGGACCATGCTCACGCCCTGGCGCTGGTCCCTCACCCTGGTGGGCGTCTCGGTGCTCCTGGGCGCGGTGTTGGAGCTGGCGCCGCCGCTCCTGGTGCAGCAGATCGTGGATGAGCATCTGGCGCTGGGCCGGTCCGAGGGCTTGCTCTGGATCGCGGCCCTGTACCTGGGTGCCACCGCGGCCGTGCAGGGCATGGGGTTTCTGACCGAGTATCTCACCGCCATCATCGCGCAGGGCGTGCTCCACAGGCTGCGCGTGCGCCTCTTCGCCCACCTGCAGACATTACCACTGAGCTACTACGATCGCACGCCGCTGGGTGATACGATCAGCCGCTGCACGGCGGATGTGGAAACCGTGTCGACGCTCTTCACCACGGCGGCGGCCGGCGGGGCGGTGGCCTCTTCGGGAGGCGGACAAGGTGGGACGAGCGGGGCCACGGTCCTGATGGGTGTGGTGCGGCTGGGCACCATCGCCGCGGCGCTGGTTGCCCTCAGTCCGCTGCTGTCGCTGGTGGCGGCGCTAACGGTGGTGCCGGTGGTGCTGGTGACCCGCTATTTCCAGGTACGTGTCCGCGACGCCGAACGGGCCAGCCGCCAGGCTGTCGGTCTGCAAAATACCCACCTCCAGGAGATGCTGGGCGGTGTGGAGGTGATTCGCGCGCTCGGCAGCGAGGCCGCCTTTATCGCCCGGTTCCGGGCCGCACTGCGCGACGGGCTGGCCGCGCACAATCGCGCCACCGTGTACTCGGCCCTCTACATCCCCCTGATGGTGATCCTGTCGACCCTGGCCATGGCCCTGGTGCTCTGGGTCGGCGTGGCGGGCCAGGGCCTGCTGGCGTCCCTGGACCTCTCGCTGGGCACGCTCACCGCCTTTGTCCTGCTCTTGCAGCGCTTTTTTGTGCCGATTATGAGCCTGGGCAACGAGTGGCAGACCGTCCAGGCCGCCCTGGCGGGGCTGGAGCGCATCTTCCAGGTGCTGGCGCTCCCGTCCGAGGAGCCCGCGCCTGGGAGCCCACGCCAGCCTCAGTCCAGGAGCACCGCCGCCATCGAGATGCGGGAGGTGTGCTTTGGCTACCTGCCCAACCGCCCAGTGCTGCGTGGCGTGTCGCTGGCAGCACAGCCAGGGGAGCACATCGTCCTGGTGGGACGGACTGGCGCCGGGAAGAGCAGCGTCTTACACCTGCTGGGCGGCCTCTACACCCCGTGGAGCGGGACAGTCCGGGTGGCTGGCGCCGACCCAACCAGTGTTGACCGACGATGAGCGTCGGCGCACGATGGGCGTGGTCCTGCAGGTGGTGCAACTCTTCCGCGGCACGGTGTTCGACAATCTCACGCTGGGTGATAGGTCGGTGTCGCGCGAGGCCGTCCAGCGTGCCGCGGCCATCGCCGGTGCGGACGCCTTCATCCAGGCGTTGCCCCAGGGGTATGACACGCTGTTGGGCAGTGGCCTGCAACTCTCTGCTGGACAGCGCCAGTTGCTCGCCCTCACCCGCGCCCTGGTGTGGGACCCGGCCGTCCTGTTGCTGGATGAGGCCACTGCCGCGGTCGATAGCGCCAGCGAGGCCGCCTTTCGCGCCGCCCTGCGTACGGCGGTCCTTGGCTGCGGCCGCACGGTGCTCACCGTGGCCCATCGCCTGGCCACGGCCCAAGACGCCGATCGTGTCCTGGTGCTGGAGGCCGGACAGATCGTGGAAGAGGGTTCGCCAGAGGAGTTGATACGTCGAGGCGGACGGTTTGCCGCCCTGCTGGAGCTGGAAGCCGCCGGGTGGGACTGGCAGATGGATGGGCAAGCCTTCAGGCTGTAAGTCCCTTCCCAGGTGAAGAAGGACTCGGGTGGGGGTGGAGGGAAGGAGCCGAAGGTCCAGGACGGCGAGGGGAAAGCGAGAACTGAATGGCCCTGTGGCCAGGGCATGTTGGAGCCACGGAAGAGAAAAACGTTTGACATCCACGTTATGGGGGATACCATACGGCAGAGCCGCAGGCCGGCCCTGGCTCAACGAGGCGCCGGTCCTCCCCTACACTGTCACGCTCTAACCCAAAGGCCGCTGCCGTGCAACCACAGAGCCGCGCTCCTGTCTTGACCGTCCTCCACGATGCTGACTTTCGCACTATCTGGTGCGTGGGTGGCCTGTCTGAAGTGGCCCGGTGGATGGAGCACCTGGTGCTGAGCTGGCTCATCTGGCAGGTGACCCGCTCTCCCTTGCCGTTGGCCCTGGTGCTCGTGTTCAACAACCTGCCCAGGCCCTTGTGCTCCCCGTTTGCTGGCCTGCTTGCTGACCGCTTCAGCCGCCGCCGCATCCTGATCGGAGCGCAGCTCCTCAACACGGCAACGGCTCTGGCCGTGTTGGCCCTGCTCATACTTGAGCGCCTGCAGCCGTGGCAGGTCTTTGTCGCCGTCTCCCTGCAAGGCGTGGTGAAATCGCTGGAAGACCCGGCACGGCGCACGGCCATCCTGGATCTCGTCGGGGCCGGGCGACTCGTCAATGCCCTGTCCCTGGACGTGCTGAATAATACCACTGGCAAGCTGCTCGGGCCTCTGATAGGCGGGGTGTTGGTCGAGACGGTAGGTTTCCCGGGGGCCTACGGCTGTGTCCTGGCCGTCCATGTGGTGAATTTGGGGCTCATGACGCGCCTCCGGATTCCTCCCGCTCAGGGCGCTCGCCCGGGAGAACCCCTCTGGCACAGCCTGGCCGTGGCAGTGCGCTATGCCGTGCATAGCCCCATGCTCCTGGGGCTGTTGTATGTGACCATGGTGATGAATGCCCTGGCTTTTCCCATCCGACAGTTCATTCCTGCCATTGGTAGTGAGTATCTGGGGGTCGGAGCAGGGTTGGTTGGCTTACTGGCCGCGGCAGAGAGTTTGGGGCAACTCGCCGGTGCTGGTGTTATAGCCTGTTCGCACCATCTCCAATACCACGGACGAGTCTTTGTGGGAGGGTCAGTCGTGGTGCTGCTCATGGCTGTGCTGTTCGCCCAGACACCGTGGTATGTCCTGGCTTTTGCGCTGCTGGCCCTGGGGGGATGCGGCCAGGCGGGATTCAGTACCATGCAAAGTAGCATCACGATGCTGGTGACTCCCACAGCGATGCGCGGCAGGATGATGGGCCTGTCTGAGCGTCTGCATCGGTGCGGCCACACCCCTGGGGACGCTCGAGATGGGTGTGCTGGCTACCACCTTCACCGTCCAGCATGCAATTGCAGTCAATGCCCTGATGGGACTCCTGCTCCTCGGACCTGCCGTGGTGCTGACGCCGCTGGTCTGGCAGCGCGTGACCCACCTCAGTGATGATGGCACCAAGACAACTCCCCCAATCAGTTCAGCGCACAATGCCGACGGCCTGGCCTCATAGCGTGCCTGGAACGTCGCTTGGTCGAGATGATCACCAGCCTCCAAATGCATGATCAGGGTTGCATATGGCGATGGAGCCGTCCGGAGATTCTCCATTGTTGCCTCTCAGGACTTCTCTTTGAGTCACTGCTCATCTTCTGTCGCCATGCCTTTCCCCTACGGCATCAGCACTGGGGCAGGCCGCTGTGTGCCGTTCAGCATGTCGGTACACGAGACGATGAGGACACGCACAGACTGTGGAGGAGGGATAGACATGCGACGTCTCCGGCTACAGCGGGATGTCCACAACGATCACTGTCCCGCCATGCTCTGGCCATTCGCCATGGGCGCAGCCGCCCAGGGCGGTGGCACGCTCGGTGATCGAGCGCGGGGTGAAGGTCGGCCGCAACAGAAAACTGTTGCGTTCGAATTCTGGCTCATCAGACGCCATGGCGAAGCCAATGCCTGTGAAGAGCACCGTTGCACCAGCGTGACACGCATCCCTGAGGTAAAGCCCGACTGAAAGGAGGCCACCAGGATGGCAAAAAAGAGAAAAAGCAAAATATGCTGTTGGTACCCTTGCTCGAGCCGATGAGCAGGATATCCCAGCCCACATCAGCCCAGTACGCCACGGCGGCTGGGATAGTCAAGACGCCGACGGACTGCGAGCGTCAAAAGGGTAATGCTTATAGGCCAAATAGAAGACGAGAACGACGTAAGTTGCGGCAACGTAATGCGTCGTTTCGGCAGGATCGATGTAGGTGCTCAGCAAGGCCAACAAAACCAGCATGAGCCGCATCGCCGCGATCATGCGCTCGTCTATGGCTCCGCGGCGCAGTGGATCGGTCATAGCACCTACCCTGTGTGGGAGAGCAGGAGTGAAGAGGGGCGGGTTTTAAGCCCGCGACATACTGCCAGACTGTGCTGTCTGGGCCAGCGACTGAGGCCACCAGCGATCTTCCCACTCGTTGTAGAGTGGCCGCACGTGTGGCGCCACTTCTTTGGCAAAAAGTTCAGTGTTCTGGCGCGCCAACTCAGGCGGCATACTGCCGAACTGGCACAGGACCATGAGATGGCCGGTATGCAATTCTTTAATGGCATACTCTAAGCGCTCACGCACTGTGGCCGGGCTACCGCCGATAACGTACCCTTGATCCAGCAAATCCTTCCAGGACAGTTTACTGCGCAGCCTGGAGGGACGGTCGCCAACCTGGGGGGTAAAACCGGCGCGCAACGTTTCCTGGGTACGGTACCCGGGCGCATCGGCAAAGCCCTCGAAGACGTGCAGACATTTGTTATAGAAATAGTCGGCGTGGGCATAGTAGTCACGCTCAGCGGCGGCGTCCGTCTCTGCCACAGCCACCAATTGGAGGAAGCCGGAACGATACGGATTGGGCTCGATGCCACGGGCGTCACAGCGCTGCCAAAACCCTTGCAGCACCTTACTGCCACGGATGAAGCCAAAGTAGCTCAGGTAGCAATAGCAGTAGTCGTGATCCAGCACCCAGTCCCACGTCTCAATGCTGCCACCTCCCGGGATCCACACAGGCGGATGGGGTTTCTGCAAGGGGCGTGGCCAGATATTCACGTAGCGCAACTGCGTATACTTACCGTTAAAACTAAAGGGCTCAGGGCGAGTCCAGGCTTGGATGATGAGGTCGTGGCCTTCACGGTACTTGTCGCGCAGGGTTGCGGGCACTTCCCCATAGGCAAAGTTGGTATCCATGGAGGTCCCAACCGGGAATCCGGCGATAAAACGCCCACCGGTCATGACATCCAGCATGGCAAACTCTTCCGCGATGCGGACTGGGGGATTGTACAGGGCAATGCTGTTCCCCAAGACGGTAATGACGGCGCGCTGCGTGCGCCGGCTCAAGGCAGCAGCCATGAGGTTGGGAGATGGCATGAGGCCGTAGGCATTCTGGTGATGTTCATTCACGCATAGCCCATCAAAACCGCACTGCTCGGCAAATTCCAACTCATCTAAGAACTCGTGGTAGAGCCCGTGCGTTTTCTCAGCATCATAGAGTTCCGAGGGCACATCGACCCACACACTGCGATACTTCTCTTTAAAATCCTCTGGTAAAAACCGATAGGGCATGAGGTGGAACCAACTCAATTTCATCGTGACCCTCCTGTAGGCTCTACGCCGGCATGCGCCTTCTTCCCACAATGGGTATAGTACTCCACAGCAGTACCCCTGTCAAAAATACAGCGCTGTATGTCTGTCCCCGTACTCCCAGGTCTGGGAGTACCGGAGCGTACTCTCAGGAGGCCTGTGTGCACATCCTCAAAATACACCGCATTCTCATCGCCAGCGGTATTGTCGTCTGTCTCGTCTATGCTGGGCGTGAAGTGGCCATTTACAGCAACACGCACAGCAGTGTCACCCTCATCCATGCAGCGCTCGCCGTCGTTGCAGCAATGGCTCTGGGCATCTACTTACACTCCATTCGTAAATGGTAGCACCTGAGGAGGGACAGAAGCTTAGAGCAGAAACGAGGCCCCACGTACGAGGTTACGCTGGCGTTCGCAGTGCAGCAGAAAGCGCATCACGGCATGCCCAAGTCGTAACGCTGGGATGCTGGACGAGGCAGCAGGGGTGGCGTCAGAGATGACGAGCTTGGTACAGCGTGGCAAGCGTTCTGTCAGAAAGTCAGCATAGGGCAAAGCAGCGAGGGCCTCTGCCTCGCTGACCACAAGCGTGGGAACAGTTATGGCATGCAGGCGAGCCTCTAAGGACATGATGCCGTATACTGCATCCGTCGCCATATCGTGTGCCCCAATCAGCACTAAACCCTCCAGGCGCCCAGGGCAATGCAACGCAAAGTGCAAGGCCATGTGCCAGCTCACGGTCTGACTGGCCAAATAGACTCGTTCCAGGCTGAGTAGATCTAGAAACGTGCCTAACATCTGTGCAGCGCGTGCACTGGCATGCAGTCCCTCGGCAGAGGGGACCTCCGCCAGGTCATGACCTGTATACATGATTGTCCGGCACAGCTCACCCAGGAGCGGTATGTACGGGCTCCAGACCCCCTGTGGCCCAGGTGCCAGGACTAATGGGAATCCATCTCCTGCGGTCTCGTAGGAGAAATGTACGCCCTGCCCGCTCACTTCTGCCATGCTGACGCTGCCTCATCGCTGGCGCTCACCACCTCGCCCTTCCATGTCTCGGGGAGGCCATACACTACGGTGCGCGTTTGAGTAGAAAAAATAGCTTCCCCGTATGCTGCATGTGCCCAGCAGCCATCTCAGCTTGTGCACCACTGCCCCAGAACAGATCGATTCGCCCAGGGCCCGTAATGGCACTGCCAGTATCGTGGTTGAACACAAAACGCGATGCCGGCCGCCAGGCGGTAATCTCTCCCTGCGCATTCAGCACTGGCTGTTGTATCTGGACGAACGCCAGTCCGCCTGGCGGGAAGAGGCGCTGGTCCGCGGCTATCGAACGGCCAGGCACGAGGATCAGGCCGAGATTACCCTGGGGACCTTGGGCAACCGGACGAAAAAAGATGTAGCGCGGATTGCGGTACAGGACACGCGTCGTCTCCTCTGGGTGGTCACGGAAATAGCGACGTAAGCCCTGGAGGGACATCGCGTCACGCGGCAGGCGTCCTTCATCCAGCAGGACACGTCCAATGCTGTAGTATGGATGGCCATTGGACGCTGCATAGTGTACACGCTGTACCCGGCCGTCTGGGAGGCGTATCTGGCCGGAGCCCTGCACGTGCAAAAAGAAACCATCCACGGGGCTGCGTAGCCAGAAGAGTTCCAGACCGCGCCCCCGTAGCTTCCCCTCACCGTCAATTTCACGACGGGTATAGTACGAGCCCGCCTGGCCCTGGTTGGCCAGAACACCTGGCCGACCTGCACCTGGCCACGGCACAGACGGCTTAGCCTCAACGTCGATAAGGTCAGGGGGGCGTTTATACAACGGGTAAGGAAAGCGGGTGCTGGGCACTAAACTGCCTTCCAGCTCAATCTCATAATAGCCTGTGAACAGCACCTCACCACGCTCATCTCTGCCAGGTGATTGGAGCACATGAAAACGCTCACGTATGGCTTGCTGCAGGGCAGCGGGTGTCGAGGCCGTCGCGATAACCTGCTGAAAAGCCTCCAGCGTCTGCACGAGAATCGTTCCCGAGATTTGACGCTCCCCATAAGGGAGTGTCTGGCCCGGCTGGAGGCGCCGCGCATACTCTAGACTGCGCTGCAGCGCCTGGTGCAGGGACTCCCGATCCAGGTCATCTGTGAATGCTGGGAGATCAGGACGTGTGAGCCAAAACGCTTTGGACGCTGGCGGCACAGGGCTTGGGGGAGGCAAGGGGGTAGACCCACGACATCCAAAGAAGCTCACAAGGACTAGCAAGCACCATACCCACCGGTGAGAAGAGACGACGCAGCGACGGAGAGGCACAGCGACACGGTGATGCAAACACCGCGCCAGTGGCCTTTCCCCACGTCCCCGCATCTCTGTGTCCCCATGTCTCTGCCGGGTGTAGGCGCTACTTACTGGCGACTGCCTTGACCTGGTGGATATCCGTCACCCCCGCCAGCACCTTCAACACCCCATCCTGCAACAGCGTCGTCATGCCCTCCTGCTGCGCACACGCCGCCACCTCCGTAATCCGCGCCCGCTGCTGAATTAACCGCTTGATCTCCGGCGTCGCCACCAGCTGCTCGTGTAACCCTACCCGCCCCCGATACCCACTCTGGTTACACTCCGCACACCCCACCCCCCGATACAGCTCGACCGCCGCCCCCAGCCCTAACGCGTCAAACGCCGCCGCCCCATACGCCTGCCGCAGCTCCTCCACCTGCGCCGCACTCGCCGGGTACGCCACCTTACACGCCTTGCACAGCGTCCGCGCCAGCCGCTGCGCCAACACCCCCAGCAGCGCATCGGCAAAGTTGAACGGGTCGAGCCCCATGTCCAACAGCCGCGTCAGCGTCTCCGGCGCACTGTTGGTGTGCAGCGTGCTGAACACCAGATGCCCCGTCAGCGACGCTTCAATCGCCGTGTGCGCCGTCTCCGCATCGCGCATCTCCCCCACCATGATGACGTCCGGATCGGCCCGTAAAAACGCCCGCATCGCCGCCGCAAACGTGAAGCCAATGCGCGGCTGCACCTGCACCTGGCGCAAGCCGTACTGGGTAATTTCCACCGGGTCTTCCGCCGTCCAGATTTTTAAGTCCGGCGTGTTGATCGCCCCCAGCGCCGCGTGCAAGGTCGTCGTCTTGCCCGACCCCGTCGGCCCCACCACCAAAAACAGCCCGTAGGGTTCGTCCAGCAAGCGGCGCACCTCGCGCAGGTTGCGCGCGGTCATCTGCAAGGCCTCCAGCGGCAAGGGCTCACTGGCGGCCAGCAAGCGCATGACCACATCTTCATCCCCTTGCGCCGTCGGAATCGTCGCCACCCGCAGCTCGATTTCGCGCCCCTGCGGCAGGCGAAATTTGATCTTGCCATCTTGCGGTTTGCGCCGCTCGGCAATGTCGAGGCGCGCCATGATTTTGAGGCGTGACACCAGCGCGCGCCGGTAACTGGCGGGATGCGCTGGTATTCCACACAGCTACCGTCAATGCGCATGCGAATCACCGTGTCCGTGCGCGCCGCATAGGGCTCAATGTGAATGTCGGAGGCGCCGCGTTTGTAGGCATCGACAATGATCTGGTTGGCCAGGCGCACAATGGTGCTGTCGTTTTCGCCAATGCCGCCGACGTTGTCGTCCTCGTCGTCGAGGGCCAGGGCCTCGTCGGTGAGTTCGCCCAGAATGTCCTGGATGGAGCCCAGCTCCGTGTGGCGCCCGGTGGCCGCGGCGAGGTATTGCAGGATATCGTGGCGCAGACTCACGAGCCAGCGCAGGGGGGCGCCGCGCAGCAGCATCTGGATGTGTTCGGTTTTGAGCAGGTCTTTGGGGTTATCGACGAGCACTTCGATGGTGTCGCCGTCGCGGCGCAGGGGCAGCCAGAAGTTGGCTTTGAGGAATTCAAAATTGAGGTCCTTGAGCAGGCTGCGATCGACCACGAGGCGGTCGTCAAAGGGCAGGAAGGGGCAGCCGTAGAAGCGGGCGAGGGCGTGGCCGAGGTCGGCTTTGGGGACGCGGTAGGTGTCGAGCAGGACGGTTTCGACCTCACAGCGTTTGCGGCGGGCCTCCGCCATGGCACTGCTCAAGTCGTGGCGGCTCAGCATCTGCTGCTCGATCAGGTAATCAAATTTGGTTGGGCGCCGCTGTACCAACTGCGATTGATTGCGCAGTGCGAGCCCAAGCGTTTCGGCAATGTCTGAGGCAAACCCTTCTTCCTCAACCGTGAAGCGATCACCGCCCCGCTTGTTGATGAGCAGGAGCACACCCATCAGGTATTTCCGCTCTACCAGGATAGGGATGGCAAGCATCTGGCGGCTGCGGAAGCCACTGCGCTTATCCCACGACGGATCGAAGGACAAGCGTGGATTGAGCGTCGCTAATTCGGCGGCATCATAGGCGTCAGCAATATTGACAATTTTGCCATAGCGCGCACAGTAACCCGAGATACTGGCATCATTGATTGGCACGCGGATTTCCTGGACCCCATCGAGAGGGTCCAACAGGTATTTCGAATAGAGTTCCCTTTTCTCGCGATCGACGGTATAGAGGGTGAGCTGCTCGACTTCAAATAACGTCGCCAGCTCGCCTTTGAGTTCGAAAAACAGTTCGTCGAGGTTCTTCGCAGCGTGTATCTTATTAATAATGGTAGCCGTCCGACCTTTGGCCGTGCTCCATTCTTGTGAACCAGAGGTTGACATCCGCGTCTGAAGGGTTGCTTGCTCAGCCATCACCGCATGCCCTCAATAGGGTCCAACACATTGACTCCTTGACTCCTACTTTATCGGCAGGAGTTGCTTCTTTATGCATACCAGCGCGATACTGCCTCTGCACTACCCACTGGCTTGTCAGAGCCGCCACACCCAAACATCAGCTGCATGACGGTCCAAATACCGCCTTCGCTCTTTTGTATTTCTTTCACTCGTGGTGTCGGCACAGGCGTTGCAATATTCCTGGATCGCTCTGCACCAGTTGGTCACGCCGGTGCTCTTTTCCCACGCACTCTTGCAATGCGTTGATGCCGGACGAGGAGCTTCATCTCTCACCCTCCCTGAGAGGGTTTGTATCAGTAGAGATAGAGTCTATATTAGCATAGCTCAATTTATGTTGAAAAGCAGTTTCCTACTCTGCGTGCTGGCTGTCTGCCATTACGACGCCCGTGGATCGAGTGCGGCGCGGACACCTTCGCCGATCATGTTGAGCACTAGGAGCGTGATAAACAGGGCCCCGGCTGGGAAGAAGGCCAGCCACCAGGCGATGCGAAAGTACTGTTGCGCCTGATTAAACAGCTCCCCCCAGCTCGGCGTCGGCGGCGGGAGCCCGAAACCTAAGTAATCCAGGGCGGCCAGCGTCGAGATCAACCCTGACAGCATAAACGGTGAGAGCGTCAGCCACGGGGTCAGCCCGTTCACCAGGCAGTGCTTAAACATGATGCGCAGCGTACTCGCCCCGTACGCTCTGGCCGCCTCGACGAACTCGCGTTGACGCAGTTTGAGCATTTCCCCGCGCATATACTGACCGATACCCATCCAGCCAAAAAGCGTATTGAGCAGAATGAGCCAGAAGACGTTGGGGGTAAAAATGGCAATCAGGGTGATCAGCAGGAGAAAATACGGCAGGGACTCGAATACTTCTAAGCAACGCTGGCCAAAGAGATCGATAAAGGCGCCGAAGTAGCCCATGGTAGCGCCGATGACAATGCCGATCACCGAGCTGAAGAACCACACCGAGAAGGCAAAGGCGAAGCTGTAGCGAAAGCCATAGAGCAGGCGGGCCAGCACATCACGCCCGTTCACATCGGTCCCCATGAGATTGACCCTGGTGGGCGCACTGGGCCATACCTCCACGTTATCATTGCGTTCGAGCGGATGCCAGCGAATCAGTGGCCACAGGGCCCAATCACCCTCACCCAACTGCAGGGAGCGGTAGTCCATCTGTAGCAACTCCTGGCGGCCAAAGACCGTCGGATGATAGTAGGTGATGGCTGGGTAGTACGTCTTGTTCTTGTAATGCAGGATGAGCGGTTTGTTGTTTGCCCAGAGCTCCGCCGTGGCGCTCAGCACCAGGAGGCATCCCAGGACCCAGCAGGAAACTACGGCGCGCTTGTTGCGCTTAAAGCGCCGCCACCGCCGCAGCGACTGCTCGTTGGTGAGCAGGCATTCGATCATGAAAAATCGATCCTCGGATCGACGCAGATATAGAGCACATCGACCAACAGCCGTCCCACTAAAAATAAGACACTGGAGATAAAGATCAAACCCATAAGCACGTTGTAGTCACGCGCGAGCGCCGCGTTATAGCCCAGCAACCCCATGCCGTCGATCTGAAAGAGGCGCTCGATGATCACCGAGCCAGCCAGGAAGATCGACAGGATACCGCTCATGCCGGTGACAATGGGAATGAGGGCATTGCGCAAGGCATGTTTCATATAGACGACTTTATTGGTGAGGCCCTTCGCTTTTGCGGTCAGGACATAGTCGAGCTTGATGACATCGAGCAGGCTGTTTTTCATCAGCATGGTGAGAAACGTAAAACTCCCGATCATGTAGCAACACAGTGGCAAGATGAAATGGCGGACCCGGTCTTCAACCTGGCCCCAGAAGGGGAGATCCTCGTAATTGTCAGAGACGATACCACCCGTGGGAAACCAACTGTTCTCGGCCCCGGCGACGAAGACAATCAAGAGGATACCGAGCATCAAAGACGGTACAGAGTACAAAACAAACAGCACCACCGTCGAACTCACGTCAAAGGCGGAGCCATCGAGCAGAGCTTTGATGACTCCCAGGGTCACACACACGACATACGTCAGGATGAGGGAGGTCAGCCCGAACTGCAAGGAGATCGGGATACGGGCGAGGATGACGTCAATGACGGGTTCTTCGTAGACGAAACTGTCGCCGAAATTCAGGGTGATGATGTTTTTGAGCCAGATCCCATACCGCACCAACAGCGGCTTATCAAAACCGTACTGCTTCTTGAGCGCCTCGATAACCTCCGCGGTCACGCCCTGGTCACCCCGTTCCCCGCCGAGACCGCTCGTACCCGCACCTCCCATAGCGCCGCCAAAGCGCAACTCGGCCAACTTTTGCTGGATCGGGCTTCCCGGTGCCAGGTTAATAATCACAAAGCAGACCAGGGTGATGCCGAGCAGGGTCGGCATCATCAAGAAGAGTCGACGGAGAAAGTAGAGACCCATAGGGTCCTCGTGCCCAGACGGGCTGGGTGCCACGCACCACTTACATTGCCTTAGGTTGTATCCACCAGAAATCCATACCAATATCGTATGTAAAGGTGTCGCGGACCTTCTGGAGGCGTGCTGTATGGGCGTAGAAGGCGAAGCGGCTGTTGAACAGAAAGGCGTACGGCGCATCTGCAGCAATGGCGCGGTATACCTGTTGCAACAGAGGAATACGCTTGGACTTGTCGAGTTCCTGGCGCGCCTCATCGATCAAGCGATCCACCTCCGGGTTCTGATACCCGATAACGTTCGAGCCGCCTTTCACGGCGCTCGACGAATGCCAGATCTGCTTGGGGTCGAGATCCACCGAGCCCCCGGACCACCCGAGCACTACGGCATCGAATTGCGCCTCGTCCAGCTTCGTGATGAACGTATTCCACTCCAGCAGCTTGATCTCCATGCGGATGCCGGCCTTGGCCAGGTCATCTTGATACAGCACCAGATATTTTTCAAAATCCTTATTCGCATTCAGCAGGGTGAAGGAGAAGGCCATTTTGGTGCCGTTGCTCTCCTTATCAAGGATGCCATCTTGATCCGTATCACGCCAGCCCTCGCTGCGCAGCAGCTCCAGGGCTGTGGCTGGGTCGTAGAGGATGGGCTTAACGGTCGGGTCGGCGTATTCACTGTGCTGATGCCAGGGGCCGGTAGCGAGCAGGGACATGCCGAAGTTGAATTTGTCGTTCATCAGCTCACGGTTGATCAAGTGGGCCAGGGCGATGCGGACGTTCTTCGCTTGAAACAGAGGATGACGGAGGTTCCAGCCGACAAAGCCGTAACCCTTGGGCGCTTTATTCTCGACTTTGAATTTGAGCGCCTTGGTGCCCCACTCCTTGCCTTCCGTCTTTTTCATGTAGGCCTCTGGCGTGAGCCGTTCAAAGTCGAGTTCGCCCTTCTCCAGCATCGTCAAAGCAACGTTTTCTTCCTTGACGAACTTCATGACGATCCTGGCGAAATTATATTTGCCACGCCACTGTGGGAGGTCGTTGCCCCACCATGTTTTGTTGCGCTTCAAGACGATTTTCTGGCCTTTGTCGTATTGCTCCAGGCCGTAGGGACCAGAGCCGACGATTTCTTTGTTCATTTTCTTGGCTTTTTGGACATCGCCGTAGACATGCTTCGGCAGGACGGTAAGCCCGGCCACGGCGTTAAAATTGCCAAAGTACTTATTTTTCGCGGTGAAGGCCACCGTATAGGGGTCGATAATGGTGGCACTGTCGATATTTTCGTAATAGGGCCGTCGGCGGAAAGCCTGAAACTCGTCGTTAAAGATGACATCAAAGCTAAACTTGACATCTTCAGCGGTGATCTCCTTGCCATCGTGGAACTTTGCCCCGCGCCGGATGGTAAACGTGAAGGTGCGGCCGTCGGCAGACGTCTCGACCTTCTCCGCTAGACTTGGCTGCCATTCGTAGGTCTCTTCATCCCGCTCCATCAAGTTATCCATCACATAGCTCTGCACGCGCGACGCAGATGCATCAGTACTAGTAATGGGATTGAGCGTTGGCGGCTCGGCAGAAATGTTCAAGTAGAACGTCCCTCCTTGCGGCGCCTGCGCATTCCCTAAGGGGGCGCTGCTCCCAGTGACGGCGGCGACGATGAGGACAAAGCCGACGAGACAGGCCATGTTCCTGATGTTGTACATCTCCTTTTCCCTCCCTGCTACACGCCGGTACCCAACCGGTGTACCTTGTGACTATCATGGTATAAAAAATGTTTAGCTGCAAGGTGGCGGCGATGGTTCCGCTGCTCTGGCCCGTGCAACGCCTTGAGCTGACTTGAAAAGTACCCTTGAAATTCCTATCCTCTCAAACACGGAAGGTATGGCCACAGGGTGGCCTTGTCCCTTATCGTGGCGGAGACTTGCAGTCGGGGAAGTCTGCCAGCTTGTGCCCTCCGCAGCGGCGTTTGGCTATATGATCGGTCGTTTTGGGAGGCTTCCATGAGTCGCTGGATGTCTTTTGTCCTCGCTTTGAGCGTCTTGGGGGTGCTGGGAATCTCTCCCATCACTCTCCCAGGTGCAACCCGCGAAGGAAACCCTTGCCGAAGAGGTGGTCTTCTTCGAAGAACCAAACCGGTCCAAGGCGTACGAGATGCTTGCATCGGGCCAGATGCACATTTATGCCTATGGCCTCTCGGACCCGGATCTCAAGAAGAAAATTGAGACCTCCCAGGACATCACATACACCCTTTCCTACGGCAACACCTGGGAACTCACGATTAATCCGTCAGGGCCGGTATTGCAAAACGGCAAGCTGAATCCGTTCGCGGTAGCCCCGATTCGCGAGGCCCTCAACTGGCTGATCGATCGGAATTACATCGCGCAGGAACTCTGCTTCGGTCTAGCGCGCCCGAAGTTCCTGCCGATTGTGAGTGCCTTTCCGGATTATGCAAGGCTGGCTGATGTTGCCCGGGCCCTGGAGTTCAAGTACGCCCACAATCCGGGAAAAACCAAGGAAGCGCTCACGCGTGAGATGCAACAGCTCGGCGCCACCTTGAAGGACGGCAAGTGGTGGTACAAGGATACGCCAGTGGCGATCACATTTTTGATCCGCACCGAAGACGTCCGCAAGCGCATAGGCGATTACGTCGCGTCATTGCTGGAAGACATCGGGTTCACGGTGGATCGGCAGTACAAGAGCGCCGCTGAAGCGGGACCGATTTGGATTGGCAGCGATCCGTCAGAGGGGAAATGGCACCTGTACACGGGTGGTTGGATTACCACGCTGATCGCGCGGGACCAGGGGAATAACTTCAATTACTACTACACGCCAAAGGGGAGACCTGACACGCTTTGGCAGGCGTACAATCCCTCGCCCAGATTTGCGGAGATCGCCGATCGCCTGGCGCGTAATGATTACACATCGTGGCACGAGCGCATGCAGCTGATGACTGAAGCGCTGCAGCTCGCAAACCAGGAAAGCTTTCGGATCTGGCTGGTCGACGCCATCAACTATTTCCCGCTGCGCAAGGACGTGGGGGTGGTCTCCGACCTCGCTGGCGGTATCCACGGCTCTGCCCTCTGGGCGCACACGCTGCGCTTTATAGGTCAGCCCGCTGCCAGAATGCGCATCGGCATGCCCAGCATCCTGACCGAGCCCTGGAATCCTATCGCCGGTAGCAACTGGATTTACGACCAGATGATCATCCGTGGCACCGCAGCAGCCCCGAGCTCTGCCGGATCCCTTCACCGGGCTCTTTCTGCCCCATCGCGTCCAGTCTGCGCACGTCACGGCCCAGGAAGGGGTGCCTATCATCAAGACGCTGGAGTGGGTCGACTTGAGTTTCGCCCCTACTATCGACGTCCCCAGCGAGGCGTGGATCAGTTGGGACGTGCAGGAGCAGCGGTTCGTAACGGTGCAAGAAAAACATCCGGACGGCCTCAAGGCGCGTACGAAGACCGTGGTGCGGTATGTGGACGACCTGTTGCAGCGGCACTGGCACGATGGCACCCCGCAGACCCTGGCGGACTTTCTGCTCAGCGTCATCATGATGTTCGAGCGACCTTCCAAGGACAGCGCCATTTTCGATGCTGCCGCGGTGCCGGCGTTTCAGACGTTTGTGCAGTATTTCCGCGGTGTCAAAATCGTGCAGGACAATCCGCTCGTCGTCGAGTTTTACAGCGACCAACCCAACCCGGACGCCGAATGGCTGGCGACCAACGCCGCCGGATTCGTGTACAGCACGACGCCATGGCACACGCTGGCCCTCGGCATCCTGGCGGAAAGCAACGGGCGGCTGGCGTTTTCGGCGGACAAGGCGGAGAAGCTCAAGATCGAGCGCATGAGCTACATTGCGGGTCCCAGTCTGCCGATCTTAGAGGACTATCTGAAGCAAGCGCAGGCCGAGGGCTATATCCCCTACGAGAAGGCGCTGGGGAAATATGTAACCAAGGAGCAGGCCAGGCAGCGCTACACGGCTCTCCGACAATGGTACGACAAGCACAAACATTTCTGGGTTGGTAACGGCCCGTACGCTGTTGAGTCGGTCCACCCGTTGGAAAAGACGGTGGTCGTGCGGCGGTTCGACGAATTCCGCACGCCGGATCCGAGGTGGCTGAGCTTTGCCGAACCGCGGGTGGCGACAGTGGCAGTGGCAGGACCTGCGCGCGTCACGATTGGCGCCCCGGCGGAGTTTCGCATCACCGTCTCATTCAAGGAAACCCCATATCCGGTCAAGGACATAGACTTTGTGAAGTTCCTGGTCTTCGACTCCAGGGGCGAGGTGGTGCTGGTCGCTGACGCCGAAGCCGTCAGGGACGGCGAGTGGATCGCGAAGGTCCCCGCCGACAAAACGCGAGAACTTAAGCCCGGATCGAACCATCTGGAGGTGGCTGTGGCGCCCAAAGTGGTGAGCCTGGCCTCCTTTGGCTCGGCCAGGTTTGTCAGCCTCGGTGGACGTTAGAGGGGTATTGATGAACGGAGGAGTGTCTACGGCGACGGTTACCGTGCCCCCAAGCCGCTCTGCTTGGCGTGAAACGCTGCATCGCGTCGGTATGTATACGCTGCGCCGCGTCGCCGTCCTCCTGGGCACTGTGGTCATCGGCACGTACCTGGCGGTGCTGATCGCCAACTGGGGTGGGGAGGTGGACAAGATGCGCGAGGCGCAGTGCAAGGAGAAGGCCGGGATGAGTATACAGGCCGACCCCGCTCTCCAGTTCCTCCCTCCGGAGGAGCGCCGGCGCCGCTATGAGCAAGAGGTCGAACGTTGCAAGCAGCTCCAGGGACTTGATCGGCCATTCTTTGCGCGCAGTCTGGAATACCTGAGGGATGCACTCACCTTATCCCTGGGCCGGGCCATGCAGCTGACCAGCGACAGCGGGTCGCGTGAGGTGCGCAATATCATCCTGGAACGCCTTCCGGCCACGCTGCTGTTGTTCGGCACGGCGGATCTGGTGCTGTTTTTTACGGCCATCTCGATCGCCCTGTTCCTGTCGCGCCGGTACGGGAGTGTCTTCGACCGCCTGATTGTAGCACTGGCGCCTACCTCCACCGCGCCAGGATGGTTCTATGGCATCTTTCTCATTCTGCTCTTTGCGGGTCTGCTGCACCTCCTGCCGTTCGGTGGTATGGTGGACATCCCGCCACCGACGGCCACGGCAGAGTACGCCACCAGCGTGCTGCATCACCTCATCCTGCCCGTGGCCGCAGTGGTGATCGGCTCCATCTGCCTGTCGATCTATTCCTGGAGAACATTTTTCCTCATCTATTCGAGTGAGGACTACGTGGAAATGGCCAAGGCCAAGGGCCTGCCGTCGGGCATGATCCAGCGGCGCTACATCCTGAGGCCGACGCTGCCGCCTATTATTACCGGCTTCTCGTTTATGCTGATCAGCCTCTGGCAGGGCGCCATCATCCTGGAAACGGTGTTCAACTGGCCGGGGCTCGGTCGGCTGCTCTACTCGGCCATCGGCTCCCAGGACACGCCCGTGATCGTTGGCACAGTGGTGATTTACGGCTACCTCCTGGCGCTCACGGTGTTCGTCCTGGACATTGTGTATGCCCTTATTGATCCGCGGGTCAAGGTCGGGGAAAGCGGGGTCGGATCATGACCGCCCTCCTCGCCGGACTGCGGCAGCTGCGGCATTATCCTTCCGCCATCATCGGCATGACCATGGTGCTTATCCTCCTCGTGCTGTCGCTGGTGACGGTGCTTACCATCCCCTACAGCGAGGCCATTCGGTTGTGGCGTGGGGGGGCAGGGGTGTGGGACGAAAGCCCCGAACTCGCCCGGCCCACGTGGTTTCAGCTGTTCAGCGCCAGGAAGCTGCCGAAGACCATCATCGTCGACACGCGCCAGAGTGGGAAAGAAATTGCTGAACCAGCCCGATGGCACGCGCCTGGTCAACGCCAGCCTGCGCTTTGAGTTCCCCTACGATGAGCTGCCCAGCGCGGTGGGTCTCTGGCTGAGCGCCACCTACAAGGAGGCGCAACCCTTTGTCATCCTCACCTGGCGCAAGCCCAACGGCGAGGAGATTGCCTTTGAGGAGCGCACGCCGCGACAGACAGACCGCTACTTCGTGTCGCGCGACGAGCGCCTGCGCGAGCGCTTGCAGGCACGCAGCATCGAGGAGGCGCTCTTCGGTGCAGGGACCAGTGGCAACGGTGGCGCTCCTGCGCGGCACCTACGAGCTGGCCGTCGAGGGCATCCTCTTCGAGCCCGACGCCGACCTGGAAGCGCGCCTGGTCGTGTACGGCAAGGTCCACGGCATCGCCGGCACCGACGCCCAGCGCCGGGACCTGAGCGTGGCCTTGCTGTGGGGAACCCCGATCGCGCTCACGTTCGGCCTGCTGGCCGCAGTGGGCACGACCATTTTCTCCCTGATCATCTCCGCAGTGGGCACCTGGTTCGGTGGCCGCCTGGATGCGATCATTCAGAGGCTCACGGAAGTCAATGCCATGCTCCCTGGCCTGACGTTGCTGGTCATGATCGGCATGTTCTACTCCCGCAGCCTGTGGGTCATGCTGCTGGCCATTATCCTGCTCAGTATGTTCAGTCTGGGCATCAAAACCTATCGCGCCATTTTCCTGTCGTTGAAGGAGGCACCCTACATTGAGGCGGCGCGGACGTACGGCGCGGGCAGCTTCCGCATCATCTTCCGCTACATGATCCCGCGTGTCATTCCGATGTTGATCCCTGCTTTTGTGACGGCGATTCCCGGGTTCGTCTTCCTCGAAGCCTCGCTGTCCATCCTTGGGCTGGGCGATCCTGATATTCCGACGTGGGGCAAGCTGCTGTTCGATGCCTATGCCAACGAGGCGCTGTTCAAAGGTTATTACTATTGGGTCCTGGAGCCCGCGGCCCTGCTCATGATTACGGGCATGAGCTTTGCCATGAGTGGGTTCGCGCTCGACCGCATGTTCAACCCGAGGCTGAGGACGGCATGAACAACGGACTCTTGCAGGTCGAAGAGCTGCGCCTGCACTACCGCACCACCCAGGGCGTGGTCCAGGCTGTGGACGGCATCACCTTCTCCCTGGCTCCACGGCAGGCGCTGGCGGTCCTCGGCGAATCTGGTTGTGGCAAGTCCTCCCTGGCGCGCGCCATCCTGCGGCTCTTGCCGCGCAACGTCGAGGTCTACGATGGGTGCGTGCGCGTCAACGGACTGGACGTGATGCCCCTGGACGAGGAGCAGTTCCGGCGTGACGTGCGGTGGAGTAAGATCTCCATCGTCATGCAGGCTGCCATGAACGCCTTGAACCCGGTGCTGCGCGTCGCGGATCAGGTGATCGAGCCGCTGCTCGTGCACCAGGACCGGCCGCGCGACGTCGCGCTGGCGCGTGTCCGCGACGTGTTTCAGATGGTGGGCGTGCCGCTGGATTTCATGGCTCGATACGCCTTTGAGCTCAGTGGTGGCATGCGGCAGCGCGTGGTTCTGGCCATGGCGCTTGTGCTCAAGCCCCCGCTCGTGCTGCTGGACGAGCCCACGTCGGCGCTGGACGTGCTGACGCAGGCCAACATCATGAACGTGCTCAAACGCATCAAGCGGGACATGAGCACGAGTTTTATGTTGATCACGCATGACATCGCCACCTCCAGCGAGCTGGCAGACCAGGTGGCGGTCATGTACGCCGGGCAACTGGTCGAGATCAGCGACGCGGCGTCCTTCTTTCGCGAGCCTCTGCATCCCTACTCGCAGAAGCTCATGGCCAGTGTGCCGCGCCTGCGCGATGATACCAAGCTCGAATACATCCCGGGGCGCCCACCGAGCCTCATCGATCTGCCGCGCGGCTGCCGCTTCGCCCCGAGGTGCCCAAAGCGGTTTGCCAAATGCGACCAGGACCCACCTATGATCCACACAGAGGATGGCCGGCAAGTAAGGTGCTGGCTGTACGAGTGATGAAGAACAGCACGCTTCTCGCAGTCCGCAACCTGCACACGTGGTACGAGCTTCGCCAGCGTGTGTTCGGCCGCGCCGGCTATGTGCGTGCGGTAGATGGCGTGACGTTCGATCTGGCCGAAGGGGAAACCATCGCCGTGGTGGGCGAAAGCGGCTGCGGCAAGTCTAGCCTGGCGAAAACGATTCTCGGCTTGTACCGACCCACGCAGGGCGAGATCGTCTTCCAGGGCCAGCCGATCCACGCGGCAAACGCGGCGACGCTGCGCTGGTACCGCCGCCAGGTTGGCTTCGTGCAGCAAGATCCCTACGGCGCTCTGCCACCGTTCATGAACGTGCACCGCATCCTGGCAGAGCCACTCATCATTCACGGCATCCGCAAGGCGCAGCGGGAAGAGCGCATCCGTGAGGTGCTGGAGGAGGTCAAGCTCGTCCCCATCACGGATTTCATCACCAAGTTTCCGCATATGCTCAGCGGCGGGCAGCAGCAGCGCGTAGTCATCGCCCGGGCGATTTTACTACGGCCGCAGCTCATTGTGGCGGACGAGCCAGTGTCGATGCTCGACGCGTCCGTGCGCGTGGAGATTTTAGAACTTCTACGCAACCTGCAGAGCGCACACCGCCTGGCCGTCATCTACATCACGCACGACCTCTCCGCGGTGCGGCATTTTTCCGAGCGCATCTTCGTCATGTACGGCGGGAAAATCGTGGAGAAGGGGAAGGTGGCAGATCTCCTGCGCAACCCGCTCCACCCCTATTCGCAGGCGTTGCTGCGGGCTATCCCAGACGCGGATGCCGCTAACGCCGAGACGGATCGCGAAGTCCCACCGGGCGAGCCGCCGAGTTTACTCCACCCGCCCCCGGGGTGCCGCTTTCACCCCCGCTGTCCTCTGGTGATCCCCGGCCTGTGTGATACGCAGGAGCCCCCTGAGTTCGAGCCCGAGCCCCTGCACCTGACACTGTGCTGGCTCTATAAGGATGCCAAGCCATGAAGTTGCTTCTGGGTGGTTTGCTGCTCGTCACCGCTGGCGCTGGCCTGCCCTTCCTGATGGTCATCCGCGTGCTCGACCTGTCGTTGCCTCTGTCGGTTCTAGCCTATGCTGCGTCATTATCCGGATTGCTACTCGGCATCGTCGGCGCCGTCAAACTGTGCCACCCCACATCTCACGAATAGCCCGCTCACCCATTGGTCACGATCTCCCCCCGCACGGCATGGCAGCGCGCCCAGTGTCGCGGTCCGACGCGGCTAGGTAGCGGATACTGTGTAGGGCAGACGGACTGCAGCATGGCATCACGCCGGGTCTCCAGGCTAGGGACCGCGGCCAGCAGACTCTGGGTATAGGGATGGGCCGGATGCTCGAAGACTGCCGTAGTCTCCCCGTACTCGACAATACGGCCAAGGTATATGATGGCCACGGCATGGGCCAGATACTGGATGACGCCAAGGTCATGCGTAATGAAGAGATAGGTAAGCTGATAGCGTGCCTGAAGGTCGCGGAGCAAATTGAGCATTTGCGCCTGCACTGAGACGTCCAGGGCACTGGTGGCCTCGTCAAGAATGAGCAAGCGTGGACGTAAGATCAAGGCCCGGGCGATGGCCAGGCGCTGGCGCTACCCGCCCGAAAACTCGTGCGCATAGCACTACAGCATTGTGGCAGATAGGCCAACTTCCTCAAGCACATCGGCAATAGGTCACGTTGAGCACCGTTGCAGGCTCGTCGGCGCTCATCAGGCGCGGGCGACAGGCAGTCGTCATGGCAATCATCACCCGTTGCCGCATGCCGCCAGAGAGCTGGTGCGGATAGCTGCGCATGACGACCTCTGGCGCGGTTATGCCCATCTGTTCAAGCAGTTATCTCCCTCGGCGCGTGGCCTGTGCCCTGTCAAGCCTCTGATGCAAAAGCAGCGGTTCACAGAGTTGCTCCGCAATCGTGAACACCGGATTGAGGGCTGTTAGCGGCTCCTGAAAGATCATGGAGATGCGGTTCCCCCGGATACGCTGGAGCGTCGGTTCATCGGCCTGCAGCAAATCGGTATCCTCAAAATGCATACGCCCTGAGGGATGATACCTACTGGGTGGTTCGATCAGACGCATGATCGACAAGGCAGTGACGGATTTGCCACACGCGGACTCGCCTACCAGCGCCAGGCTGTCCCCCTCCTCCAATGTAAAGGAAATCCCGTCCACCGCCCGAGCCTCCCCAGCTTCTGTCTTGAAGTAGGTGCGGAGATTCTCTACTTCTAGCAAGCTCATGTGCAGTCTCTTGTTCTCACGCTTGGAGCCACCCAAGACCGTCCAGACAATACTTGGCCATCGTTCGGTAGTCATCACACTGGACATTGACAAGTACATCTCACTCGAACTCAAAAAAAGAGCTGCATCGCAATTGCATGCAGCCCTCCCAGGAGGGCAGTAATCTGGCTTGCTGGAGTGGAGGAATTAAGTGAAGGATTGCTGTAATGCCTAGACTCTGTATCTCATTGAAAGTGCTGAGTGCCGAAGAGAGGACTCGAACCTCCACGAGGTGACCCCCACATGACCCTGAATCATGCGCGTCTACCAATTCCGCCACTTCGGCAAAGGTAGGAGAAAATATAGAAGCTTTTGCGCCGTTGTGCAATGCCAAATCTCGCCTCACCAGCAGAATGTCCTGGGACTCAGTGCCGTCAAAGAGTGGCGCTGGTCGGCTCAAGAAACCCCTGCGGCTTGCCGATACAGGCAAGCAGGATCAAATTGCAGGCACCTCAGCAAGATTGGATCAGATATGCCTATCCCGTATTGTAGCGTACACGAACGGCTTTTTGTGCAACAAAAAAATGCGTGGATGCATTGGTCCCAGGACTATGTCAGTATGGTCAAACATATCTGCGACTCATTCGACTCCGCCAATATCTTATTTTCCGACTATGAAGTTACTGAGAGTCCCTGCGATCTATGCATAGAGATCGCCCGACAGATACTCAACGAGCAATGGGAGAAGCTCGGCCCTCGGCAGTAGAAAGCTATTGCTTCCTCTGCCCCTCATGGTTTCTGCACCAGAGAGGATAGGTTCTCCAACGGTTTTGGCAGCCGTGTTGCTCTCTGACGTCGGCAGATTCTGACTACCCTAAAGGCTAGTGGTCTGCCACAGAAATTTTGACAGGTTGGAGCCGCCCGCTTTTACGCGGCTCGCCTTAACTCTGTCTCAGGCCGACGTGCCCCATCAGAGACCGAGGGATAGAGCCGCTTGAGCTTCACGCGGGCATCCGTCGTGCTAAAGCTCCAGTTGATCTTCGTTTGGTGGCGATTGCGCGGGGCTTGCCAGGCGGCGATTTCTCGGCTGAGGGTCGCGATGTCTGGCAGGCGGCGGCCCAAACACTGCTGGGTGAGCACGGCAAATTCACCCTCGGCCATATGGAGCCAACTGCCATGCATGGGTGTAGAGTGAAACTCCAACTTTCGCGTGAGCCGGCGGGCTTCCTCGGGACGAAAGGTCCCATACAAAGCGGCTGGCGTGTGCGTATTGAGATTGTCGACCACCAGCCTGATCACGTCGGCTTCAGGGCAATGCACGTCCACCAATGCTTGCATCTGGACGGCGAAGTCGCCTTTGGTGCGGCGTGCTGTGACGTTGACATGTCGCCAGCCACGCAACGGCTGGACAAAGAGCAACAGAGTCGCTGTGCCTTGCCGACGCTATTCGTAGTCATAGCGGGCGGGCTGTCCCGGGCGCGCTGGCAGAGGTTGGCGCGTTTCACTGATCAATTGTACCGGACTGTCATCAAAACCGACTTGCGGTCGCTGGGGGTCATAGGGCTCGGCGTAGAGCTCCCGCACCTCCTCCATGCGCCAGACGAACGCCGGACTTACACTGGGAATGCACCATTCTTTTCTCTGCCACGGCTTGCGATCGTTTTTTCTAGTATGCGACGGACCGTCTCATCGAGACCTGCGCGACGACCTGGAACTCGACGAAGCGATCAGCCAGCAATGGCATCGTCCAGCGATCACGCCCGGGCGGTGGAGTGCTACAAGCCAGTGCGACTAAAAACGCTTCTTGCTTCCCATCGAGTTTGCGGTCACACCCACAGCGTGCGCGCTCGGTGAGGGCGGCTGGCAGGCCCTCTTCGACAAAGCGCTGGCGGGTGCGATGGACTGTCGAGACCCCGACCCGCCAAGCTTCGGCGATCTCTTCATCTGTGGCCTCTGCCGCCGCTTGGAGCAAGAGGTGTGCCCGTGTTACTTTGCGCACAGAGGTCTTGCCTTTCTTCATCAGATCAAACAGGTATTCCTGTTCGGCGTCAGTCAAATCAACAAGATATTTGTCGCCCATGTTTTCCTCCAGGCTTGACCACCACCTTACCTGGAGTAGAGTCTACCTGTCAAAATTTCTGTGGTCATCTACTAGGGAAACGCTGCCCTCTGCGATGACTTCCTCAAGGATGTACACACACAATGCGACCTATCCAGGACAACCGTATGAATATGGAATCGATTACGAGAAAAAGATGGATGCAGAAGAGCAACAATACCGCAACCAAAGGAGGGCCCAGGAACAGGCCAGACGCGAGCGTATCAACAATGGGAACAGGAGCGAGAACGAGGGCGGGAGCCTCGATGGGAGCGCTGACACCCTCCGGCTGCATACGGTTACCCGGAAGGATTGCCGTGTGAATTCTGTGGGACTGGCAGTCTTCAACATGTCATGGGACTTGTCCATTGGTGGTTGTTGAGTGTGTGGTATCAAGGTGCGATACATCCGTTGATGCTTTGGATGCAACCTCGATTTTGCTCAGTATCTGCTCCAGCTTGCTATTGAGTGCTCGTAACTCCCGGCGACAGTTGGAGGTTGATCTTTGTACAGCACAGACTATAAATGGTAACAAGAGCCAAAATACCGCGAGAACAAGCGTTACTAGTACAGTAATAATACCAACAATGCCAAGCTCAGATATTGTTCTAACAAGGTCATCCGTCAGCTTGTGTTGCAACGGCGCGCTCCTCCCAGAGTCCCCCTGATGGTATCGTGTCACATTGCCACGCGCAGCATTCTAATATAGACAATTTCGTACCAAAAAGACACCAATATTTCGGAAATTTTCTTCTGGTTATATTTCTATTATCCTCTCCTCTCTTCGACATTGAGCAGGTGCAAAACCAGAAAAAACCCTTTACCCTCCGCTGAATTCCCCGTCGGATGATCCACACGATTCAGGGAGGGCCAGATGGAAGCGATCCGTGTTGAACGCTTGGATCATCTTGGGCTCATTGCCCATATGATAAAAGACTTAGGACTGATCAGCATGATCGACGCCCGCATCGTGCCGGATGAGCAAGAGGAGATCACCCCGGGTGAAGCCATAGCCGGGATGATTCTCAATGGCTTGGGGTTTGCCCATCGCCCTCTCTCTCTGACCCCCCAGTTTTTTGCCAACAAACCGCTCGACCTGCTGTTTCGCGACGGGGTCCAAGCGGAGATGTTCAATCGCTTCAAACTCGGCCGGACGCTCGATGAGGTCCAGGCGTATGGATGTGACCTGTTGTTTAGCGAACTGGCGTTAGCTGTGTGTGTCCAGGAAGGCATTGCGCAGCGTTTTCATCATCTTGACACTACCAGCTTTTCCCTCAGTGGCGACTATGTCTCCGCGAGCGATGAGCAGGCCATTACCATTACCCGTGGCTATTCTAAAGACCATCGGCCCGATTTGAAGCAGGCTGTGTTGGAGCTGATGGTGGCGCAAGATGGCGGCATCCCCCTGGTAAGCAAAAGTTGGGATGGAAATGCGTCTGATACGCAGATTTTTCAGGAACGGGCCCAGGCCTTGATGACGGCCTTTGCCAATGCCCCCACGCCGCCGTATCTGGTCGCAGATGCCAAACTATACACCGAGGCCACTGCCGCCACACTAGCACAGCTCGGCTTTATCACGCGCATTCCAGCCACCCTCACGCTGGTGTCGCAGGTGATCCGCCAAGCGCTCCAGTGGGACACGTGGCACGAACTCGATGCCACGACCCGCTATCAAGGGCTCGAGGTGTGTCACTACGGCATGGCCCAACGCTGGCTCGTGGTCTCGTCGCAGGCCGCCATGGAGCGTGCGGAGGCGAGCATCAGCAAAGCGCAGCAGCGTGAAGCGGAGGCCATCGAGAAGCAACTCTTTCATTTACAAGCCAAACGGTTTGAGACGCCCGAGGCCGCGCACGTTGCCCTGGCAGCGCTGGCGAAAACATGGCGGTATCATCAGGTCGAGACCGCCGATGTGACCGCACACAAACACTACGCCTGCAAAGGACGGCCGACCTCCAGCAGCCCACTCAAGGCGGTTGCGTGGCAGATGCGTGCCCAGGCGCGACCGGACCACGCACAGATAGCGTCTCGCAAGCAACAGAGCGCGTGCTTTGTGCTCAGCACAAATATCGACAGCAGCCAATTGAGCGCTCCGGAAGTCATCCGAGCCTACAAAGCGCAGGCCCACGCGGAGGGTGGGTTCCGGTTTCTCAAAGACCCCTTGTTTTTTGTCTCGTCCTTGTTTGTGAAGAAACCTTGCCGGATCCAAGGTCTCTTGATGGTGATGACCTTCGCGCTCTTTGTCTATGCGGTGACGCAACGTCGACTACGCCACCAGTTGGCGCACCACAACGAGACACTGCCGAACCAGATCAACCAACCGACAGAACGGCCCACCTTACGTTGGGTTTTCCAACTGCTCGAAGGGATACATCGGGTGCGCGTGACCATGCAAGGCACAGTCCATGACCTGGTTGAAGGACTCAACATGGTGCAGATCAAAATCCTTCGCTTGTTTGGGGAGGAGGTCTGTCGACTTTATCAAATTTCTCCCGGTTAGGGGCTGCTCAATGTCGGCTCTCTCCTACTCTTGCAAAATTATTTCGTACCTCTTATGTTCTGCTTACTTCTGCGAAACTCCATACCTAACAAAAACCACCCGACAATAGGTAGTGGTCACTAGTTTTTTTGACTATTGATTTCATTACTTTTCCGGTATTTCAATCCCAGCAATCGGCGGAACTTTTGGGCCCGTTTCGACAGATGCTGCTGATGGATGCGCACCCGGGTTGCCCCGTTATGAGCCATCACCGTCAGGCCCTGGTGCCGCACGGCGCCTAGATGACCTTTGTAACGCACCTGGCCGGCGCCGCGTGACAGCACGCTGGCACTATGACTTTCCACCACTGGGCGGCTATAGCCCCAGGCACAGGCCAACTGCACTTGGTACGGGGGCCGCTGACGACGTAAGCCCGCCTCGTTGAGGATAGCGCCGACCTCCTCCGCCCTGGGATTGGGGGCAATGGGCTTGACACTCTGGGGGATACCAACCGTGAGAATCCCTCGCGCATGGAGCCCCTGACGCAGTGCCGTATCATTGACGCCAAGGTCTCCCGCGACCGAGTGGAGCCGGAGCGTGGGTGGTGTCTGGACACGCTCGATGGCGCTTTGGACCTTGGCGAGCAAGGGCAACACAGAGCTGGCATCGTGCGGATTCCCCTCGGGTACTCGCGTGGCAAAGAGAAAGCCCGTGGCCGGTTCCGACGCGATCCCGGGCTTGCGACCAAATTGCGCGGGGCAATTGCTCTTGCCTTTGAGGATAGGAGCAATGGTGAGATCATAGGCATTGAGCAGGTTGCCGTGGCGGAGTGTTTTCCCTTGCGTGAGTTGGGTCGATTGCTTCCGGATATGCGTATGGCTGTGCCTCGCCGCGTTGAACGCCTCGGCCAAACGCTGGCGCGTGGCATCGCTCAGCGCTGGCGCCTGCGTCAAGAGCTGTTGGGTTTGCTGGCCCAGCGCGGTGATGGGCTGGCCCAGCTCCAGGAGCTGCTGTTCCGTGTGGCGCCCCAATGTCACGCAGACGTGCCCGTGCCCGCGGCATTGACGCCCAAAGCCCCGCATGACTTTGGTGAGCTCCTGGTGGAGGCTGGGGGCTTGGCGCTGCACCTGGGTGGTCCGCTGGCTGCAGCGCTGGGCGATCCGTGCCAGCATCGCGAGAGCTTTTTTTGTGCCTTATACAACGTGGTGGCATCGGTGACCCGCTGGCTGCCTTGCTCACACGGGAAGGTCTCGATGACGAGATGGGCGGGGCTGACCAGGCCCTCCTCCCTGGCGGCTGCGGCTTGGATGGCGATCAGCTCCTCCAGGAGTGCCTCGTCGAGGCGGCCACGAAACTCGCAGAGGGGCTCAGGGAGCACAAAGTGCACTTGCGAGCGTGGGGCCCGGTCCTCACGTAGGCCACAGGCGTACATCACGGCAAAGTCTGTGCGCAAGCGGTGGCAGATGTCCTCATCCGCCCCCCCCAGTTCGTGTTTGAGGAGCGCGAGGGCCAACAACACCCGGATGGGCACCGGTCGTCGGCCTCGCGGGGACCGGGGCGGGAAACGTTGGGCAAAACTGTGCTCGATGGCGGCGACGAGAGCCGCCCACGGGAAGGTATCAGCCCATTGGCGAATGGGATGGGTATCAGGACCAAAGTCGGCGACGTGCAGAGGCCCTCCAGTGCCACTCAACCAATGCTGGAGGTAGCGCACAAGGCTCATCGTAAGCGCTCCTCATGCAAGAAGGGACGCGGTCTGCAGAATACGACGAGATGTTCAAGTCCTCAAGGTCTGCTGGAGGAGGGGAATAAACTAGTGGTCACTATATAGGGATGGCCACCCCTCAGTTGCAAAGATAACCGGCCAGCCCATTTCCTGCGACAAACCCGTAGTACGACGAGACTGCACCTCAGCAGTGAGAGCCCGCTCAATTCTCACTCATGGATAGCAGGCAACTAGGAAGTGCCGCTCAGATGTGCATCCTGCATCGCCTGGTTACCCCACAACACGGCAGCAAATTCCAAACTCTTGCTGCGACTAGTCGCAGTATGCCACGCCGTAGCCAGAGCGGGAACGAATAAATGAACGTATCCAGCAGCACCTGCAAAGTTTGAGGCAGAATAGTCACTAGGGGAAACAACTATGCAGTCGCTGCTGGGGCCCGAGGCTCTACGCCTTTTCACATCAAATTGTTGGGTAGCTGCTATCCATGCAGCGGGTCCGAAAAATGAACTTATGCGTCGATAGGTAATGCCGTCCGGTAATCGATCGAAACATTGAGACCATGGCACGATCTGGGTCCATCAAGGCCAACGACAAGCTCTTCAAGGCGCATCTTACTCAGCAAAAAGGCGTTGCTCATAGAGCAGACGCAGGTGGGATGGCCTCGCGCCGGAGGCGATGCACGGCCGCCTCTCCTGGGTCGACGCATCGGGCTCTTCCCCAGCATACCCGACCTCTCTGCTCCCGAGGCCCAGTTGACGGTACCCACCGTGCCTCCCGGTGGGTCCGGTCCGGGTCGCCAGGTCCAGGCCCGACCCGTCTTCAAAGGGAAACGGTGCGTATCCGAAGGCGTACACTCATGCCGTGGAAACGAAGCACCGGACGCGCGGGCGTACCCTCGGCTGGACACCCCTCTGGCTCGTCCTGGCGGCCTTGCTCGTCAATCCGGCCGCTGCCGGGGAGTTCAAGGGCCGCGTCGTCGGCGTGACCGACGGGGACACGATCAAGGTGCTCCACGACGACCGGGCCGAAATCGTTCGCCTGGTGGGAGTCGACGCGCCAGAGAAGCGGCAGCCGTACGGCGACCGCGCCCGCAGGTTCACGTCGGAACTCGCGTTCGATCGCACGGTCACCGTGTTGACCAGCGGGCGAGACCGGAACGGACGGCTGCTCGGCGAGGTCCTCCTTCCGGACGGCCGTAGCCTGAACCAGGAGCTGGTTCGCGCCGGCTACGCGTGGTGGTTCCGCAAGTACTCGCGGGACGTCACGCTGGCCCATCTGGAGGAGGAGGCGCGCCAGGGCCGCCGCGGCCTCTGGGCGACCGAGGCGCCCCAGGCGCCCTGGGACTACCGGCTGACCGGCCGACGGTAGGGCCGGCTCAGGCCTCGCGCGGCGAGGGCGCCGCGGCCCGGGCGGCGATGGAGGCGATGACGATCGCGGCCGCCGCCAGGGCGAGAAGCGGGCCCGCCGTGACCAGGATCGACCTCCAGCCCTGCCGGTGCAGCAGCTGGCCGGACGACAGCGAGGTCATGGCGACCGTCGCCCAGATCAGGAAATCGTTGGCCGCCTGCGCCTTCGTCCGCTCGTCGGCCGCGTAGGTCCGCGTCACCAGCGTCGACCCGCCGACGAACATGAGGTTCCAGCCCACGCCGACCAGCAACAGGGACAGCCAGAAGTGCCAGACCGTGACGCCGGCGAGCCCCACCGCGACGCTCACGCAGTTGACCCCGATGCCTAGCCCGATCGTCGCGCGCTCGCCGATTCTCTGGATCAACGACCCCGTGAAGAAGCCCGGCAGGAACATGCCGACGAGATGCCACTCGATCACGAAGGCCGCGTCCGGGAGCCCGTGGCCGTGGTGGGCCACGATCGCGAGCGGCGCGCCCGTCATGAGGAGGTTCATCACGCCGTAGCCGGCAAGCTCGCTGACCACGGCCGCCAGGAAGAGCGGCTGCCGGACGATCGCGATGACGGGGCGGGTCGCGCCCGCGATCCGCGTCTCGACGGTCCTGGGCAGCCGGAGCCCCAGCATGAGCGTCATGCTCACCAGTGCGAGGAGCGGGATGCACAGGTACGACGCCACGAACCGCGTTCCCAGGAGGTCCGCCGTCGCGCGCGCGAGCTGGGGGCCGATGAACCCCGCGAGGAGACCGCCAGTGAGGACCAGCGAGATGGCGCGGCCCCGGCGGTCCGGCGCCACGGCTTCCGCGGCGGCGAAGCGGTAGAGCTGCGCGAACGCCGAGGCGAGCCCCATCAGGAATCCGCCCCCGATGAGCAGCCAGAAGCTGTGGACGAGGACCGCCAGCGCCCCGACCAGGCCGCCGGTCATCGTGAAGCCGCTCCCGACGATGAATCCGAGCCGGCGGCCCACGCGGCGCATGATGAACGAGGCCGGGATCGTGCCCAGCGCGGTGCCGATCGTGACCGCGGTCGCCGGCAGCGTGGCGAGGGCCTTGTCGGCGGCGAGGGCGTGACCGGCGAGGGTGCCGATGGTCGCCATCAGGGCGGAGGTGCTGATGAAGGCGGCCTGACACAGCGCGAGCAGGAGGACGTTCGAGCGGCTTCGGTCCACGAGGGCCTCTTGTACCACAGGTTGCGGCGGCTCGGCGCAAGCCGCCTCCGCACTCGCGGTATGATCGGACGTCGGGTGACGACGAGCGAGGAGGGTCGAGCGTGACGACCGAGGTGGCCAAGGAAGTCCTGCTGGAGCGTGACGGGCGCGTGGCCGTCGTCACGATCAATCGCGCCGAGGCGCGGAACTCGATGACGTTCGAGATGTACGAGACGCTCCACGGCCACATGGAGCGTCTCGACGGGGATCCGGACGTCCGGGCGGTCGTTCTCCGCGGGGCGGGCGACAAGGCGTTCGTCAGCGGCACCGACATCCGCCAGTTCCTCGAGTTCAAGACGCGCGAGCACGTTCTCGCCTACGAGGCCCGGATCGGGCGCATCCTCGGGCGGATCCACGGCATGACGAAGCCGACCATCGCCATGGTGCAGGGGGACGCGGTGGGCGGCGGCCTCTTCATGGCGCTCGCGTGCGATCTCCGGCTGGCCGCGACGCACGCGCGGTTCGGAGCGCCGGTCGCGCGGACCCTGGGCAACTGTCCGGCGCCGTCGAGCGTCTCCCTCCTGGCCGCCACCGTGGGTCCCATCCGCGCGCGCGAGCTCATGCTGACGGCCCGGCTCGTCGACGCGCCGGAGGCGAAGACCATCGGGCTCGCGGACGAGGTGCATCCGGCCGACGCGCTGGAGCGGCGGGTGCGCGATCTGGCAGCGCAGATCGCGACCTTCGCGCCGCTCACCCTGGCCGCGGCCAAGGAGGCCACGCGTCGCATCCTCGCGGCGTACGCGGTCAAGGACGCCGAGGACCTGCTGCTGTCCTGCTATCTGAGCGAGGACTTCCAGGAAGGCGTCCACGCGTTCCTGGAGAAGCGGCGCGCGGAGTGGAAGGGCCGCTGACGCCTCCGCCATCGGCGCATCCGTCGCGCCGGGCCTCGGCGCGCGGGGACTCGGTCGACGTCGCCGTCGTGGGCGCGGGGCCGGCGGGGGCCACCGCCGCGCTCGTCCTCGCCCGGGCGGGCGTCCAGGTGGCCCTCCTGGATCGGGCGCCGCTCCCGCGGAGCAAGACGTGCGGGGGCGGAGTGGTCGCGCGGGCGCTCGCGTCCCTGCCGTCCGGCGTCGAGGTGCCCGTCGAGCGGCGGCTCGGCCGTGTCGAGTCGCGCTTCACGGACACCGGGCTCGCCGTCACGGTCGAGCGCGAGTCGCCGCTCGTGCACATGGCGATGCGGGCGCCGCTCGATCTCGCGCTCGCGGAGGCGGCCCGCGGCGCCGGGGCGGCCCTCGAGGCGCCTCGCGCCGTCGAGCGCGTGGAGGTCGCGGCGGACCACGTCGCGCTCGACACGAGCGGCGGGCCGCTCCGGGCCCGGTTCCTCATCGCGGCCGACGGGGCCACGGGAACCGTGGCGCGCGCGGCCGGCTGGACCGAGCCGCTGACCTCGGTGCCCGCGCTGGAGGCGGAGGTGACGGTGCCCCCGCGGGTGCTCTCCCGGTTCGCCGACCGCGCCCGCTTCGACTTGGGTGTCCCGCCGGGCGGGTACGGCTGGATCTTCCCGAAGGCCGATCATCTCTCGGTGGGCGTCGGCGTCTTCGCGGAAGGCGGCGCGCGGCGCCGGCTCCGGGACGAGCTCTCCCGCTATCTCCACGCGACGGGCCTCGGCGACGCGAGCCCGCTCCGCGTCCGCGGAGCGCCCATCCCGGTGCGGCCCCGCATCGCCGCGCGCGGTCCGGTGCTCCTCGCGGGCGACGCCGCGGGTCTCGCGGATCCACTCACGGGCGAAGGGATCTCGCTCGCCATCCTGAGCGGCCGCCTGGCGGCCGAATCGCTGCTCGCCGTCCGGCTCGACCCCGCCGCCGCGGCCGGCGCGTACCTTCAGTCGCTTCGTCGCCACGTTCTCGGCGAGCTTCGCATCGCGCGGGGCCTGGCGTGGGTGCTCTACCGCCGGCCGGCGCTCGCGCGACGCCTCTTGCCGCGCCTCGGCCAGCTCGCGGGGGAGGCCCTGACCGAGGTCGTGGCCGGCCATCGCACCTACCGGGCGCTGATCGGCAGCGGCCGGGCGTGGCGGCGGCTCCTGACCGCGCTCGTGCTCCGCTGAGCGCCTTGCACGATACGGAGGTCATCCGATGACAGAGCCTTCGGTGGTGTCCGCCGAGAAGCTCGAGCATCTCGGCCGCATTCCGACCCAGACCCTCATCGACGCGCTGTGGGTCAAGCAGTGGCCCCAGGCCATGATCCACGGCGCCCGGCCACTGTTCCCCGGCCGGAAGATGGTGGGCCGCGCGGTCACCCTGCGCTTCGTGCCGCACCGCCCGGACGTCGCGGCCGACAAGCCCAAGGGCGAGGCGTCCCCGGAGTACGTCGCGTTCGAGCTGTGCGGCCCCAACGAGGTCCTGGTGGTGTCGTCGCTCGGGCCCTGGGAGTCGATCGGCGGCGACATCAAGTTCCTGCGGCTCTTCCAGCGCCAGGCGGCGGGGCTGGTCACGGATGGCTCGGTGCGCGACAGCGAGGTCCTGCGGACCTACGGCTTCCCCATCTACTGTCACTCGACGACCGCCAAGCAGGGACCGGCCGTGCACTGGCCGTGGGGCGTGAACGAGGTGATCGCGTGCGGCGGGATCGCGGTCCGCCCCGGCGACGCGATCGTCGGCGACGACGACGGCGTCGTGGTCGTGCCGGCGCTGCTGGTGGACGACATCATCAAGGTGGCGACCGAGCGGGAAGCCGTGGAGCGCGTGATCAAGAAGGAGCTCGAGCGCAACCCGGGCTCGCCGGGCCGCTACTATCCGTTCAACGACGCGACCTGGAAGCTCTACCAGGAATACAAAAGTCGCGGCGACGCCTGAGCGCTACTCGACGACCTGATCCGCCCGCGCCAGCACCGATGGCGGGATGGCGAGGCCGAGCTGGGTGGCGGTCTTCCGGTTGACGACCAGGTCGAACTTGGATGGTCGCTCGACGGGAAGGCTGGCCGGCGTGCCGCCCCGGAGGATCCGGTCCACGTATCCGGCGGCGCGCCGGTGCAGGTCGTTCAGATCCGGCCCATGAAGCGATCGATCCTGCCATCCGCGTAGCGGAACTCGATGGTGTAGTGCCGGCTCTCGACGTAGCCCAGGTCCCGGAGCCCCTGTCGAAATGCGTCCGCGCTGGGCATGGGATCGCCAGCCGATCCGCCGATCAGGTACCCGATGCGGGCCACCTTCGCCGGCGGCGCCGGCTGGGCCTCCGCGGCGAGGGGTGGGGCCAGGAGGCCGGCGGCAAGGAAGATCGCGAGGGCGACCCGCGGGCCCGTCACGGCCGGCGCACCACGAGGGCGGTGACGTTGTCACTCGCGCCCGCGGCGAGCGCGGCGCGGACGATGGCGTCCGCGCCCGCCTGGGCGCTCGCGGCGCGACGCACGACGTCGCCGGCCTCCTCGTGGTCGAGCACGTCCCAGACACCATCGGTGGCAAGCAAGATCGCCACGTCGTCGGATCGGATCGCGTGGTGGCCCACCTCCGGCTCCGCGATCACGCCCACGGGCCGGAACCAGCGGTCGCCGAGGCTTCGCGTGACCATGAGGCCGTGGCCGGCCCGGACGACGTAGGGGGGATCGAGCTGGGCTCCCATCCGGATCACGCGGGCCCGCTCATCGGCGGCCTCGATCCGGTGGTCCCGCGTCAGACCTTCGGCGCCGGAGGGGCCGACGCGCACCACGCGGCTGTCGCCGACGTGGGCGGTGAGGAGCTCCTCCGCGGTGAGCAGGACGGCGGCCGCCGTCGAGCCGCAGTCAGGGTCGGGCATCCGCCGGTCCAGCTGGTCGAACGCCCGCCGGAGAGCGTCGGCCGGGCCGAGCCCGTCCGCGAGCGCCTGGAATACCAGCGGATGGAGCTCGGCGGCGGCCCGATCCGCGACCGCGGCGCCGCCGTGGCCGTCGTAGACCGCGGCGAAGAGGGCCCCCGTCGTCGCGTGGACCGCCCAGCGGTCCTCCATGTACGGGCGATGCCCGATGGCGGCGGCCACGCCGACGCCGGGCGCGAGCGCGGTCACGGCTTCGGGCGCGCTGGCGCGGCGAGGCGTGGAGTGCCCGCCCACTCCACGACCGAGCTGTCGTCCTCGAGGATCACGTAGAACACCGTGGGGCCGAAGGCGTCGGCCGCATCGCCCCAGACGCGGGCGAGGAGCGCGCGCCGCCCCGAGTTCTCGTCGGCGAGGATGAGGACGATGTAGTCCTTCGTCCCGTCCCGGTCCACGTCGACGATGCCGGGCGGCATGGCCTCTTCCCAGCGCTCGGCGCCGTTCCGGAACCGCAGCGCCTCGCCGTCGGGCGTGAGGTCCAGAGGCCGCTCGTTGCCGGGAATGAGCTTCGCCACCAGATCGGGCGGGAGGAGCTCCACCTGGGCTCGGGCCGCGATGGGCCCGGCCAGCAGGAGCACCCCGATCAGCCACGGGGTCAGGCTTTGACTTCTAAACATTTCGCGTCCCGCCGGCCTCGCCCGACCTTGCCTCTCCCGGCGACGCGCGGATCTCCTCCAGCACCGGCAGGAGGTACGTCCGGAACCGCTCGGGATGCTCGCTCATGGGGAAGTGCCCCAGCTCCTTCATGATCGTGACACGGGCGCCCGGGATCCGGGCCGCCGTCGCGCGCGTGTCGTCCGGGGTGCAGGAGAAGTCGTACTCGCCCGTCAGGAGATAGAGCGGGCACCGCGCGGTGTCGATGCGATCGACCCGACCGCGCAGATCGCTCTCGGCGCGGTAGAAGTGGAGGTCGCCCCGGAAGACGCCCGGGCCGCCCTGCGCGTACATCCACAAGGTCTCCCAGCGCGTCTCGGCCGGGGCGTGGGGCGCGATGAGTCCCGACATCAGGGCGCTGCACAGCTCGCCCCCGTGGACGTCGGGGCGATGGAGCCATGACGTGTCGTCGTACCACGGCTCCTGGTGGGCCGCGGCCTCGAGCCCGATCAGGGCGCGAAATCGCTCCGGCGCCCGGAGCGCCAGCTCGAGCACGATCTTCCCGCCGATCGAGCAGCCGAGGACGACCGGCCGCTCGAGCCCGAGCGCCTCGCAGAAGGCGAGGATCATCTCGACGTAGGCGTCGGTCGTGAGGCGATACTCCTCGTCCTGCCAGCCCGCGGGGGGCAGCGACTTCCCGTGGCACGGCATGTCGAACGCGAGGACGCGCCAGGATCGCGTGATCGCGTCGTCGGTCATGAGATGGCGAAACTGCCGCCCGTCCGCGCCCGCGGTGTGAAGGCAGAGGAGCGGCCAGCCCGCCCCCGCCTCCTCGAAGTACATTCGGTGGCGGCGTCCGCCGAGCTCGACGTGGACGTAACGCCCCGTGATCGGCTCGAGCACGGCCGTCAGCCTCGCGCCCCGGCGCGCCCCGCCGCGGCCAGGACGTCCTTCACGTAGCGCAGGTGCGCCATCAGCGGCCAGAGGTCCCCCTCGATGCGCGCCACGCCGAGCTTCTTCATCGCGAAGATGTCGTGGTAGCCCGGCTCGGGCAGGGGCTGCCAGAAGCGCGCCCAGGCATCGGCCGGGGCCCGCACGGCGAAGCTCCACGAGCGCATGAGGAACGGGCCGCGCTCGACCGCGGCGAGGCGACCCTGGGCGACGTGCACCAGGTACTCGGCATCGTCGACGCCCAGGAGGAACGTGGTCGTGAGGCGCCGCCCGCGTCGAACGAGGCCCGCGTCCGCGTTGACGAGATCCGGCAGGCGCGCCAGGATCCCGTCGGCCTCGAGCGGGTGCACGGCGGCATGATAGCCCAGCGCGACCCGGGGCGCCGGCTCCGTCGAGCGCCGAGGCCCGGCCTCCGGGGCCGGCGATCCCGGGGCCGGCGCGGGGCGGCGTGATAGCCTAGAGGTCCCTCACCGGGAGCGGGCCGCGCCCGCGGTCCCGCACCGACGCGTCAGAACGGAGGCACCCATGGGCCGGGCCCTCGAGCCGGAGTTCGTCGGCCGCACCTATGACGATTTCCTGTTCCGCCCGCAGGCGAGCCCCCTCGCGTCACGCCGCGACGTGCCGCTGCGCACGGCGCTCACCCGGCGGCTCGGTCTCGATCTGCCGCTGGTCTCCGCGAACATGGACAGCGTCACCGACGCGCGGATGGCGGTGGCGATGGCGCTCGAGGGGGGCCTCGGGTTCGTGCACCGGGGCCTGAGCATCGCGGCCCAGGCGGCCGAGGTCGCGCGCGTGAAGCGGACTCAGGGTCACGTCGTGGACCGGCCCTTCGTGCTGGCGCGCGGCGCGAGCGTGCGCGAGGCGCGGGAGCTCGCGCGGCGGCACAACATCACCGGCCTCCTGATCGAGGAGGCGCCGGGCAGCGGCATCCTGGCCGGGCTCCTGTCGAACCGGGACTGGCCCTGGAGCCCGGCGCAGGACGACCAGCCCGTCGAGGAGTTCATGACGCCGTTCGACCGGCTCGTGACGAGCCCGCCGGACATCTCGATCGAGGAGGCGGAGCGGCGGATGTACGGCCGGCGGGTCGAAAAGCTGCCGCTCGTCGACGCCGACCGTCGGATCCGCGGCCTCATCACCAAGAAGGACATCCTGGTGGCGCGCCACCGGCCCTACTCGAGCAAGGACGCGCGCGGCCGCCTCCTGGTGGGCGCGGCCATCGGCGCGCGCGGCGATTTCCTCGAGCGCGGAGCCGAGCTGCTCGGCGCGGGCGCGGACCTCCTCCTGATCGACATCGCCCACGCGCACTCGGAGGTCATGCGGCGCGCGGTGGAGGCGGTCCGGACCCGCTTGGGCGAGGTCGGCCTCGTGTGCGGCAACGTCGCGACCGCCGAGGGCGCCGCGTTCCTCCGGGACCTGGGCGCGGACGCGATCAAGGTCGGGGTCGGCCCCGGCCGCGGATGCCGGACCCGGCTCGAGACGGGAGCGGGGGTACCGCAGCTCCAGGCGATCCGGGAGGCGTGGTGCGCCGTCGAGGACACGGTGCCGATCATCGCCGATGGCGGCGTGCGCGAGGACAAGGACGTGTTCCTGGCGCTGATCGCCGGGGCCTCGGTCGTGATGCTGGGGAGCATGCTCTCGGGTACCGACGAGGCGCCGGGGCAGATCATCGAGGATCCGGGGTCCGGCGAGAAGCGGAAGATCTACCGCGGGATGACCTCGCCCCAGGCCGTCTTCCGTGCGCTCTACGACGACGAGGGGCCCGACGCGCTCGAGGCCGCGCTCGAGGTGCCGGCGGAGGGCCAGGAGATGCAGGTGCCGTATCGCGGGTCCGTCGTGGACATCCTGCGGCGGATCCGCGGCCACCTGCGCTCCGCCGTCAGCTACGGCGGCTCGGAGTCGCTCGCGCAGCTCCGCGAGAAGGTCCTGCCGGACCCGCTCCGGTACCTGGTCCCGCTCTCGTCGGCCTCGCGCGTCGAATCCTACGAGCGGTAGGGCGGGCCAGGCCTCTCAGGGGCGGGCCGGCAGGACCCCGTGGTCCCGGACGATCACGGCGAGCGAGCGTTCAGGCGCCGCATGCGGGATGCGTCATCCGAGCCCGGCCGCTCGCGCGATCAGAAACAACCCTGCCGCGACGACGACGACCCCGGTGGCTCGCGCGACGCGCTCGCCGGCCGGTGCGAGACGCTCGACGGTGATGGCCGCCCCCACGACCACCATCGCGCGAAGGTCCATGACCCCGATGACCAGCAGGATCGCCATCAGACCGGCACAGCACTGAATGCAGTGGAGTCCAAGGCGCAAGCCGTGCCGCCAGGCCGTGCCGGCGTCGGCCGGGAGCGCAATGCCGTGCGCGGGTGAGTCCCGGCAGCCGGCCAGGTGACGTGCCTTCCACGCCGTGAACTGGAGCGCGCCGGCGATCAGGACGACCACGCCGACGGCGAGCGGCACCGCGCGCGCCAGCTCCGGCTGCCGCATCTCGACCTCCGCCAGCGCGACGCCCAGCGGAAAAGCGACCATGCCGAGCACGGTCCAGACGACGAAGTACCCGACGCCCGCCAGGGCGGTCAGCTGACCGAGGCGCGCCTCGCCCGTCCCGCCGACGGCCCGGCGGTACCGCCCCAGCATCGGGACCAGGGACGGCAGCATCATCGCGACCATCATGACGACCCACATGCCGAGGAATGACGCCGCGGCGCCGAGCGACGTCTGTCCGGGCATCCGCATCCATGCCATCGACATCGTCCAGCCGCCGGGCATCGGCATCCCGCCCATCGCCGACATGGACGCGCACCAGACGATGGTCCCCGCCGCGCTGGCGGCGAAGAGCAGCGCCGAGACGGCGAGGAAGGCTCGCCGGGGAGCGCGCTCGGGGCTCATGCCTCGTGAGACCTCCCGTCTCGCGGCCCCGTCACGGCACCCACAGCTCAGCTCAGCGCTGGTCATACTCGTCGTGACGGCGCCACCAGACGTCAGGCTCGTTGCGCCCCTTCGGCGCGCGGTCCAGCCACTGGTACATGCCCCAGAGGCCGTCGAGCCCGCGCGCATAGGTGGAATAGGTGTGGTAGACGACGCCGTCCTCGAGGACGAACGCGCTCATGCCCGGTCTCTCGCGCGTGTACGTGGGGACGTCGGTTCCAGTCATGGCCGCCATCTTGGCAACACCATCCTCGCCGCTGCTCTCCTCGGAGGCCTGCGATTCCGAGTCCTCGCGCCAGCTCCACGCCTCCTCGCGCCGGTAGTTGTACTCGATGCCTCCCTCGCGCTGTTGCTCCTCGGTGAACCCGACGCTGAAGTCGGGGTTGAAGTCGCCGCCGAACGAGGACGCCCACGGGAACGTCCACCCCATCCGTCGCTTGTACGCCTGGAGCTTCGCCAGCGGCGCGCGCGACACCGCCCAGAGCATCACATCGTGGTTCGCCAGGTGCACGGCGACTCCGTTGAAGCCGTCCGCGATCGCCGAGCAGGACGGGCAGCCGGCGGCGTAGTCGGGCCCGAACATGAAGTGGTAGACGAGGAGCTGCGAGCGACCCCGGAAGAGATCCGTCAGCGAGGCGCTCCCCGCGTCCGTCTCGAATCGATACGCCTTGTCGATCCGGACCCACGGCAGCTCCTGTCGCCGCTGCGTCAGCTCGTCGCTGCGCCGCGTGAGGGCCTTCTCGGCCTCGAGCAGCTTGAGCCGCGCTGCGAGCCACTCCTTGCGTGTCCCGGTCTTGTGCTTCGTCATTGACCTGCTCCTTTCCTGGGTGTCCTTCAGCGTGTCCGCTTCGTTCCCCGCTCGCTCGATGTCCAGCGCACCGGCTTCAATTACTGTGCCGCGACGCCGTCGATCGCCGGTTGCTGATCATGGGATAGATTTAGCGCTGGGTATCGAGTGGTGGGAGTTACAAGTGTGACGGGATTCCGGTGGACTCGCTGATCACGGCCGCGGCGCGGGCGCTGGCGGCGGGCGATCCCCTCGGGGCGTTGAAGCGGATCGCCCTGCGCCGCGACGCGCCGGCCCTCGCGCTTCGAGGCATGGCGATGGCGCAGCTCGGCGATCTCGTACGCGCGCGGACGCTCCTGCGACGCGCGGCGCGAGCCTTCGCTCCGAAGGAGGCGGTGGCCCGCGCGCGGTGCGTCGTCGCCGAGGCCGAGATCGCGCTGGTCTCGCGCGACCTCCGCTGGCCCGCGAAAGTGCTGGACGCGGCGCGGGCGACGCTCGAGGCGCACGACGACCGGGTCAACGCCGCGTACGCGCGGTATCTGGAGGTCCGGCGCCTGCTCCTGATCGGGCGCCTGGACGAGGCGGAGCGCGCGCTCGCCGATCTCGATCCCACGCCGCTTCCGCCCGCGTCGAGGACGGCCCACGAGCTGGTGGTGGCGGGGATCGCGATTCGACGGCTCAGGACGAAAGCGGCGCGCGCGGCGCTGGCCCGGGCCAGACTCGGGGCGCACCGCGCACACATCCCCGCGCTGACCGCGGAGGTGGAGAGCGCCCACCTCGCCCTCGACGCGCCCGCGGCGCGCCTCGTCGCGGATGGCGGGGAGCGAGTCCTCCTGCTCGAGGAGGTCGAGGCGTTACTGGCGTCGAAGGCCTTGGTCGTGGACGCGTGCCGTCACGTCGTCCGCCATGCCGGCAAGGTGGTCCCGCTCGCCAGACGGCCCGTGCTGTTCGCGCTCGCGCGCGCGCTGGGGGAAGCGTGGCCGGGCGACGTGCCGAGGGACGCGCTGGTCGCGCGGGCCTTCGGATCGAAGGTCGCCGACGATTCATATCGAGCGCGGTTGCGCGTCGAGGTCGGGCGGCTGCGCGCCGTGCTCCGGGCGCTGGCCGGTGTGCGCGCGACAAAGCGAGGGTTCGCGCTGGCGCCGCGGAGCGGGCGCGAGGTGGTCGTGCTCGCCCCGCCGGTCGAGGGGGAGCATGGCCGGGTGCTCGCCTTCCTCGCCGACGGGGAATCGTGGTCGAGCTCGGCCCTCGCGCTGGCGCTCGCGACGAGCCAGCGCACCGTCCAGCGGGCGCTCGACTCCCTCGCGGCCGCCGGCAAGGTGCAGTCGTTTGGGCGGGGGCGCGCCCGGCGCTGGATGACGCCCCCCGTGCCGGGATTCACGACGACATTGTTACTCCCCCCGCCTCTGCCCACTGGCTAGGATGGATTCATGAGCCGATCAAGCGAGGAGAGCGCGGAGATCGTCCGGGAGTACGGACCCTTTCCGGGGGCCGGCAGCGTGCATGGAGTCACGTATGACGGTCAGCAGGTCTGGTTTGCCTCCGGAGACAGGCTCAACGCCTTCGATCCGGCGAGCGGGAAGGCGCTGCGCACCATCGAGGTCGCCGCGGACGCCGGCACGGCCTTCGACGGGCGTCACCTGTTCCAGCTCGCCGAGGATCGCATCCAGAAGATCGACCCGAAGACCGGGCGAGTCCTCGCCACGATCCCCGCGCCCGGTGGGGGCGGTGACTCGGGGCTCACGTGGGCCGAAGGGACGCTCTGGGTGGGGCAGTACCGGGACCGGAAGATCTATCAGATCGATCCCGAGACCGGGGCGATTCTTCGCACGATCGAGTCGAACCGTTTCGTCACCGGGGTCACCTGGGTCGACGGCGAGCTGTGGCACGCCACCTGGGAAGGTGACGAGAGCGAGCTGCGGCGAATCGATCCTCGATCGGGAGAGGTCATGGAGAGGCTCGAGATGCCGCGCGGAGTGAACGTGTCGGGGCTGGAGTCGAATGGCGGCGATCTGTTCTTCTGCGGAGGGGGAGGCACCGGCAAGGTGCGGGCCGTCCGCCGGCCCAAACGAGGCTCCACGAGGGCCCGCCGCTCGTAAGTCCCCGTCGACTCCCGATCCCTCGAGGCGATCCGAGCGCTGAGAGCCGAGCGGGGCGCGGCCGGCGAGACGCCTCGCGAGCTGTCACCACCGAGAGGATCCAACGCAAGGAGCCATGGCGATGAAGAAGCACAAGGTCGTCTCGCATGCCGAGTGGACGAGAGCGCGGAAGGCGCTCCTGGCCAAGGAGAAGGCCTTCACGCGACGACGCGACGCCCTCTCCCGTACGCGGCGCGAGCTTCCGTGGGAGCGGGTGGAGAAGTCGTACACGTTCGACGGCCCGAACGGCAAGGAAACGCTGGCGGACCTCTTCGACGGCCGCTCCCAGCTGGTTGTGTACCACTTCATGTTCGATCCGGCCTGGGACGCGGGCTGCAAGAGCTGCTCGTTCTGGGCGGACAACTTCGACGGGAACGTGGTGCACCTGGCGCATCGCGACGTCACGCTGGTGGCGATCTCGCGGGCGCCGCTCGAGCGCCTGCAGGCCTTCCAGCGGCGGATGGGCTGGCGGTTCAAGTGGCTGTCGTCGTTCGGGACCGAGTTCAACTACGACTATCGCGTGTCGTTCACGCCGGAAGAGCAGGCGAGCGGGAAGGAGCTGTACAACTACGAGCGTCAAGACCTCTCGGAGCCGGAGATGCCGGGAATCAGCGTGTTCTTCAAGGATCCCGGCGGGAGCGTGTTCCACACCTACTCCTGCTACTCGAGGGGCCTCGACATGCTGAACGCCGGGTATCACTACCTGGACCTCGTGCCCAAGGGGCGCGACGAGGCCAAGCTCTCGTTCCCGCAGGAGTGGGTGCGCCACCACGACCGCTACAAGCCCGCGATCGTGGGAGCCCGGCTGAAGCCGCCGTCTCGCTAGCCCGGGAGTCGGGCCGAACGCCGCGACTCGCACCGCGGCCGGATCGCGGGCCGAGGAGCGGAGTCGTCAGGAAGTCGGAGGTCCGACCGCTAGAAGAGCGCGCGGGACTGGCCGCCGTCCACGTTCAGGCAGGCGCCGAGGACGAGGCTGGCGGCGTCCGAGGCGAGGAAGGCCACCACGCGGCCCACCTCCTCGGGCCGGCCGAAGCGCCCGATCGGCAGGTCGGCCTTCAGGAACGCGGCAATCCCCTCGGGGTCCTCGCGGGTCCGGCGGTCCCAGCCGCCCCCGGGGAAGATGATGGAGCCGGGCGCGACCGCGTTGACCCGGATCCCGAAGGGGGCGAGCTCCATCGCGAGCGCCTTCGACATCCCGATCTCCGCCGCCTTGGCGGCGATGTAGGTCGGGCGCCGCACGTAGCTCCCGCCCCACTCCCGGCCGTAGATCGACACGATGTTGACGATGGCGCCGCGGCCTCGCGCGCGCATCGACGGCACGACCAGGCGACTCAGCCGCACGGCGGGCCACAGGTTCAGGTCGATGGCGCGCTGCCAGTCCTCCTCGCTGGTCTCCTGGAAGGAGCTGCCGGTGGAGCCGCCGACGTTGTTGACGAGGACGTCGATCGCGCCGAAGGCGGCGCTCGCGGCCTCGAAGGTCTCCCGCACCCCTTGGGTCGTCGTGACGTCGGCGGCGATGCCGATCGCCTCGACGCCGAGCGCCCGCACCTCCGCCACCGCCGCGTCCAGCGCGTCCTTCCCGCGCGCGCAGAGCGCGACGCGGCAGCCTTCGCGCGCGAGCTCGAGCGCGATCCCGCGGCCGATGCCGCGGCTCGCCCCCGTGACGAGCGCGGCCTTGCCCCTGAGTCCGAGATCCATGTCTGTCCTCCCGAGGATCGTAGGGTCGGCGTCAGCCTAGCTGCGCCGCCCGCGCCGCGCAACCGCGTCCGAGATCGCGGGCGCCACACGGGGCTTGACGGCGCGGCGCCGAGCGGCTATCCCATCCTCCTCGGAGGACTCTCATGACGAGCTCTCTTCGGCTCCGGATCCGCGACGTCGAGGCCCGCGCCGTCGCCGCGCCCATGAACCCGCCGGTTCGCACCGCGTCGGGCTCCGTGACGCAGGCGCTCCTCGTGCTGATCGACCTTCACACCGAGGAGGGACCGGTCGGCCGGTCGTACCTCGCCGCCTACCAGCCGTACGCGCTTCGGCCGCTGCGCGAGCTCGTGCGGGAGCTCGGCGCCACGATCAAGGGGCAGGCCGTCGCGCCCGTCGACCTCGACCGCGCCCTCCGATCGCGCTTCACGCTGCTGGGCGGCGCTCGCGGCCTCCAGGGGATGGCCGTCTCGGGGATCGATCTGGCCGCCTGGGACGCGCTCGCGGTGGCGGCCGGGGTCCCGCTGGCGACGCTGCTTGGAGGCGAGGCGCGGCCCATTCCCGCGTACAACAGCCTGGGGATGCTCGGACCCGGTGAGGCCGCCGACGAGGCGGGGAAGACCGTCGCCGCCGGCTTCCGTGCCATGAAGATCAAGGTCGGCTGGCCCTCGCTCGATCAGGACCTGGCGGCGGTGCGCGCCGCGCGGCGCGCGTTGCCCGACGACACCGCCTTGATGGTGGACTTCAACCAGTCGCTCACCGTCGTGGAGGCGATCCGGCGAGGGCGCGCGCTGGACGGCGAGGGGGTGGCGTGGATCGAGGAGCCCGTCCGCGCGACGGACTTCCGCGGCGCCGCCGAGATCGCGGCGGCGCTCGCGACGCCCGTCCAGATCGGGGAGAATCTCGCGGGGCCGTTCGAGATGGAGGAGGCGCTCCGGCTCCGGGCGAGCGACCTCGTGATGCCGGACGTCCAGCAGATGGGTGGCGTCACGGGCTGGCTCAGGGCGGCCGCGCTCGCCCAGGCCGCGGGCGTGCCGTGCTCGAGCCACCTCTTCATCGAGGCGAGCGCCCATCTCCTCGCGGTGACGCCGACCTGCCACTGGATCGAGTACCTCGACATGGCGGGGCCGGTCATGGCCGAGCCCCTCCGGCCGGTCGACGGCACGCTGCGCGCGCCGTCCCGGCCGGGGCTCGGGATCGCGTGGGACGAGGCGGCCGTGCGGCGCTACCTCGCGTCCTGACACCGGATCGAGGCCGCGGTCAGCGCTCGTCCTTCGTGGCGAGCACGACCAGGCTGTTGGCGAGGGCCCGGCCCGCTGGGGTCCCGGCGAGCGCGCGGTCGAGGGCGCGAAGCCCGCGGTAGAGCGTCCCGGTCGTCCGGCCCAGCGTCGCGCGGTGGAGCACCGTGGAGGGGATGACGTTGGTGACGCCGTGGACGCCCCAGCTCCGGACGCGCGTGAGGCCGTGCGCGCCGAGGAGGCGATGGAGCGCCGATCGCGTGAAGAGCCGGAGCCGGGGGTAGCCGGGGTAGTCCATGGAAAGACTGTCGGCGAGTGGCGGCGCGAAGGCGCGCCGGGCCTCGCGGGGCCCGACGCCGTACCCGAGCGGGTCGCCCGCGAGGCTCGACGCGAGCCGCCAGGCGAGGTCGAGACTCCAGCGGTGCTCGACCTCGAGCAGGAGGCGCCCGCCGGGCCGGAGCACGCGCGCGATCTCGGCGAAGGCCCGTTCCGGGCGCGTGACGAACGACAGCGTGCTGCCGCACGAGATGACCAGGTCCATCGTCCCGTCGCGGCAGGGGAGAGCCTCGACGTCGCCCTGAACGAGGCCGGCGTCCGCGCAGCGTGCGCGCGCCGCGCGGAGGAGACCCGACGAGATGTCGAGGCCCGTCGTCTCGTAGCCCAGCTCGAGCAGGATCGCGGTCTGGAAGCCGGTGCCGCAGCCCGCGTCGAGCGCGCGCGGACGCGGCGCTCCGGCCGGCGGTCGGAGCTCCGCGCGCACGAGACGGTGGAGGACGGCATAGAGGTGCTCGTACCAGGGCTCGAGATCGTCGTAGGATTCGGCCATCGCGTCGAAGAAGGGTCCCGCCCCGGTCGTCACGGGGCGAGTGTAGCCAACGGGCCGGCCGGTCACGAGGGGGAAGCCGATGCGCGAGCGCGGGAGCGGGTCGGATGGCCGGAGTCGGGTAGCCGCAGCGCGCGGGCGGGCGTCCCGGGCGGAGCGTGATCCGGCGAACGGGCGCCGAGCCCGGTCTCCGAGCGCGAGCCCCGCGCCGGCGCCGATGACGTCGCCACCCCGCGTGCATCCGGTCACGTGGCCGCGCCGGGTGCCGCTCGAGCTCGTCGCCGACGGATCCGGCGGCGGGACGGTGGCGCGGCTCCTCGGGCGCATGAGCGAGTCGGCCTTCCAGGGCCGGCGACTCGGGGAGGCCTTCGCGACCTGGCAGCGCCTGATCGACGGGGAGTGCCTGATCGCGCTCGGCCTCGCGGGCTCGCTGGCGAGCGCGGGCCTCGACCCGCTCGTGGCCTGGCTCGTCGAGCGCGGCTACGTGGACGTGATCGCCTCCACGTCCGCCAACGCGACCGAGGACATCCTCGAGCAGCGCGGCGTGCCGATCTACCGAGTGGACGCCGACCACGTCGACGACGACGTCCTCCGCCGCGAGGGGTACTACCGCTTCTACGACCACGTGGTCCGCACGGCCGACTACGACGCCATGGAGGACTTCACCCGCGGGTTCTTCGAGCACCTGGCGGCGTCCTGGCCGCGGCCCGCGATCAGCGGGGTGCGCTTCATGCGGGAGCTCGGGCGCTGGCTCGACGGCCAGGGCCTCGGCGGCGCGCTCGCGGCCACCTGCGCGCGGCACGACGTGCCGCTGTTCGTGCCGGCGGCGCCGGACGGCCCGCTGGCAGAAGGGTACCGCGCGGCGCGAGGCAAGGGACCGGTCGTCGACTTCTTCCGGGACTACGAGATCGCGCTCGCCATGATGAATCGCTTCATGGCGCCCGGGCCGGGGACGGCCGCGATCTTCCTGGGCGGCGGCGTCCCGAAGGACTTCATCCAGATCACGGCGACCAGCGTGTCGACCCTGCGAGGCGCCGAGGCCTGCCCGCACGTCGCCGCGATCCAGATCACGACGGACAACCCGGTGTACGGCGGGCTCGGCGGCGCGGGCGTCAACAGCGAGGCCATCTCGTGGGGGAAGGAGGCGATCGACGGCGACAACGTCATGGTCTTCGCCGACGTGACGATCGCGCTCCCGCTCCTCTGCCAGGGCCTCCTCGAGCGCTATGGCCCTCGCCACGTCCGGGCCGCCCGCGCCGGCATCCGGCGCGAGCTGGCGTCGCTCCAGGACCGCTGATCCGCGCGTAGCGTGACCCGACGGAACCTGGGCCCGGCGCCGTTCGAGTGCGACGGCGGCCCGGTCTTGCGAGGACCTGCGCGATCGTCGGCGTCGCGCGCGGCGGGCGGCCCCGCCTGACCACATGAGAACCAGGGGCAAGGTTGCGCTGGTGGTCACGGGGTATGTCGTCGCCCTCCTGGTGGCCGCTGGCGTGGTCGCGGTCTACGTCGCCCTCACCGACAGTCCGGACCGTCAGGCATCGAGCGGCATGTACGCGTTCGGGGACAGTCTCCTCTTCCTCGCGGTGTTCGGCGTGGTGGGGGCCGTCCCGACTGGCGCAGCGCTCTTCTTTCTCCGGTCCTGGCGCGCGCTGCTGGCCCGCGCTCGCCGTCGCGGCGCTCATCATCGCGACCCCGGGCGCGCTGGCCCTCGCCTCGCTTCGGTCTCGCGACGGTGTTCGCGCCGAGCCGCTCCCCTCGGCTGGCGCTGCTCGCTGCCACGCTGGCCGAGGCGGGGGTGTTCGGTGGTTGGGTCGCGGCACTCGGGCTTCGCTGGCTCCAGACACGCTGAGTCCGGCGACCACGGCCCCGGCGGACCGCGCCGCGATTCGGACCGCCCTCCGCGGCTACGCGCGGAGGGCGGCCAGGAGGGCGAGACTTTCCTCGACGACCTGCTCCCCGGCGCCGGGGCGGAACGGCGAGGTGTCGACCTCGTAGCCTCGGTCCGGATACGCCTCGGCCGTCGGCAGGTAGCCGAGGTAGTCGTTCGTGTAGCCGGAGAAGAGCGTGTGGGCGAACGGCGAGCGGGCCTTCACCTGGACGCCGAGCTCGCTGAAGGGCTCCCCGGCGAAGCCGACCAGCGCGACCTCGCCGAGACGGATGCCGTGGAGCTCGGTCTCCACCTCCGCCCGCCCGGCGTACTGCCGGGCCTTGTCCGCCAGCATGCCGGCGCGCCGCGCGAGGCCGACGGCGACGCACAGCTCCTCCTCGTCCGCCTTGCCCCGGAGCGCCGCGAGCTGCTCGGCCCGCTGCCGCGCGTCCCGCACGACCTCGTCGACCGGGGGGTACTCCCGGACCGGCAGCCGCAGCGACCGCGTCGCGACCCGAAGCGTGCCGTCGGGCTCGCCCGCCGGCTCGTCGGCGTAGATCGCCAGCGGCGCGCCCGACTCCATCACCCGCACGAGGCGCTCGCGGCGCGGGATGCTCTGGAGCCCGAGCGCCACGCGCGCCGCCTCGTGCCCCAGGATCGCCCCGAGGCGGCGGTAGATGGCGGGGTCCCCGACGAAGTTGACCAGCGCGTGGACGTTCCCCGCCGCGCCCTGGAGGAACAGGCAGGTCGCGCCGGTCGCGCCCTCGACGACCTGGCGGACCATGCCCGGGTAGTCCGGCGTGATCAGTCGGTTCGGCGGGCCCATGATCGTCGGGTGGCAGCCGTAGTGGACGAGGACCGCGAGCGCGCGCTCGCCGAGGTCGTCGATCCGCACGACCTTCACCTCGGTGTCGGTGAAGCCGCTCCAGTTGCGGCCGGCGACGATCCGGCCGCTCGGGAGCTTGTACCGGCGGTTCACGGCGATGGCCGAGGCGCCCGACCCGGCCACCACCCGCGCGGGCTGGAGCCGCCGCCTCGCGTCCCAGGCGGCGCCGGCGATCCGCCCGGGCAGGCTCTCGACATACGGACCGATCAGCTCCTCGCCTTCGGTCATCCAGCTCGGGCCCAGCATCGGCCCCGAGTGGGTGTGGGTGTATGAGAGGCGGACGTGCGGGAACGGGATCCCGCACAGCTCGGATACCGCTCGCCGGATGCGATCGGCGAGGTCGCGCCCGACGACGCAGAAGTCCACGTCGACGAGCGCGACCTCGACGGGCCCGTTCGCGAGAACGAGCACGGTGGCCAGGAGGTCCATGTCGACCCCCTCGGCCCGCTGATGCGTCTGGACGCCCCAGCCGGCGTGGGCGATGCCGATCGGCGGCGTGATGACGGCGCGGCCCACGCCGGCGCGGAGAGTCGGGGTCATCGCGGGCACCTCCCGGAGGGGAGCGGCGGCGCTCCCCTCCGGACCCTCCCGCCGCGTTGATCGGCGCGGGGAGGCGATGAAGCTGTCATGGCGCTACTTCTGGACCGTCATCTCGCGGAGCGCGACGAACGGCCGTGACTGGTTGTTGATGTAGAACCCGCCGACCTTGCTGGTCGTCGCCCAGATGAACGGGTTCGGCTGCACGCGGATCCACGGGGTCTCGTCCGCGACGATCTCGGAGATCCGCTTGTAGATCGCCTTCCGCTTGTCGACGTTGAGCTCCGCGCGCCCCTGGGTCAGGAGGGCGTCCATGTCCTTGGTGCTGTAGCCGCCCGGGTTGTTCTGGCCGCCGGTGAAGAGCGCGCTGACGACCAGGCCATCGGGGTCGGCCTCGCGCAGGAAGGTCGTCTGGCCCAGCTGGAACTGCTTGTCCCGGTAGACCTGCTGGATCCACGTGGCGAACTCGAGCTGTGTGAGCTTCACGTTGACGCCGCCGCGCTTGAACGTCTCCTTGCAGACCTCCGCGATCTTGATGGGCTGCGGGAAGTTCATGACCTTCCACTCGAGCTCCAGCCCCTGCGGGTGCCCCGCCTCGGCCAGGAGCCTCTTGGCGCCGTCGGGATCGTACTTCGGGCAGTCGACGTCCGCGTGCGCCCAGTGGCCCACCGGGAACGGATTGCAGCCCTGGGCGATCGTCCCGACGCCGTAGAACACCGCGCGGTTCAGCGCCTCGCGGTCGACCAGCATCGCCAGCGCCTGCCGGACCTTCTTGTTGTCGAGGGGCGGGGCGTGCTTCAGGAGGATGACCGCGTAGGCCGAGGAGGCCTTCGGCTCGTGGAGCGTGATGCCCGGCGTGCCCCGCAGGTCCGCGAGGAACCAGTGCTGCACCTCGGCGGAGATGTGCGCGGTCCCGGTCTTGATGTTGGCGATACGCGTCGCCGGCTCGGTCACCGGCACCCACCGGATCTCGTCCACCTTGGGCTGGCCGGGCACGTAGAATTTCTCCCAGCGCCGAACGAGGAGGTGCGAGTTCGGCACGCGCTCCACGAAGCGGAACGGCCCAGTTCCGACCGGCTCGAGCCCGATCTTGTCGACGTTCTCCTGCGCGACGATGGTCGCGAACGCGAGGTTGGCCAGGAACGGCGCGGACGGCTGCTTCAGGACGAGCCGCACGCGGTAGTCGTCGACGACCTCGGCGCGCTCGAGATCGAGGATCAGCGTGAACCACTTGCTCCGCCCTCCGAAGCCCTGGATGCGCTCGAGGGAGAACTTGACGTCGGCGGCCTTCATCTCCCGCCCGTTGTGGAACAGCACGCCCTTCCGCAGCTGGAACACGTACGTCTTCGGATCGGGCTGGGTCCAGGACTGGGCGAGGTCGGGCACCGGCTGGAAGTCGCGGTCCAGCGCGGTCAGGGCGGAGAACATCGACTCCCACGGGCAGTAGTCGTTCCAGGCGGTGACGAGGTGGGGATCCAGCTGCTGGATGTCGGTCGACATGTCGATGCGCATCGTGCCGCCGGCCTGGGCCGCCGCCGGCTCGGGCCGGGCGCCGGCGACGAGAGCGAGGCTGGCCAGGGCGATCCCGCTCTCGCCGGCCAGGCGGAGCAGGTCGCGGCGGCTGAGCGGCGTGCCGTTCGCTTCGAGGATGTCCAGGATGCGCTGGGTGTCGTTCACGGCATGGTCCTCCTGTGTGGGCGGTGTGGCGGTGGATCGGTCGGGAGCGCGGCCGGGTGGCTCATGCGCCGCGCTCCGCCGTGCGGAGTCGAGGATCGAGCGCCTCGCGAAGCCCGTCGCCCAGGAAATTGAGCGCGAGCACGGTGACGAAGATCGAGAGCCCGGCGAAGGTCGCGTACCACGGCGCCTGGCTCAGGAGATTGCGTCCGAAAGCGAGCATCGAGCCCCACGAGGGATCCGGCGGCTGGACCCCGAGTCCGAGGAAGGAGAGCGCGGCCTCGACGAGGATCGCGTTGGCGACGGCGAGCGACCCCTGGACGATCAGCGGGGACAGGCAGTTCGGCAGGATGACGCCGGCCGCGATGTAGATGCTGCCCGCCCCGAGCGCCCGCGCCGCCTCGACGAACTCCTTCTCGCGGAGCGACAGCGTGTTGGCGCGGGTGATCCGGGCGAAGGCCGGGACGAAGACGATGCCGATCGCCACCATGGCGTTCTGGAGCGACGGCCCGAGGACCGCCATCAGCGCGATGGCCAGCAGGATCGCCGGGAACGCCAGGATCGCGTCCATGAGCCGCATGACGAACCCGTCCACCCGGCCACCGACGTAGCCGGCGAGAAGCCCCAGGGGGATGCCCACCGAGGCCGCGATGCCCACCGCGATCGCGCCGACCATGAGCGACGCGCGCGCCCCGTAGACGATGCGGCTCAGGATGTCGCGCCCGAGATCGTCCGTGCCGAGCCAGTAGCGGGCGGACGGGGGCAGGAGGCTGTCGATGGGGTGGATCTCGTCGGGCCGGTACGGCGCAACCCAGGGCGCGAACACCGCGAGGACGGCGAGGAGCGCGGTCAGCCCGAAGCCGAGCGCCGCGGTGCGGTTGGCGAGCAATCCCCGGAGAATCGTCATCGGTCCGGCCGTCAGCTCGAGGGGCCATAGCGGATGCGCGGGTCGAGGTAGAGGTACAGGAGATCGACCGCGAAGTTGACCAGCACGAAGGCGGTGGCGACGAACAGCACCACGCCCTGAACCACGCCGTAGTCGCGCTGCTGGATGGCGGACAGGGAGAGGCGCCCGAGCCCGGGCCAGCCGAAGACCTGCTCGATCACGATGCTGCCCCCCAGGAGGGCGCCGAGCTGGAGGCCGAGCACGGTGACGACCGACAGGAGCGCGTTCTTCAGCGCGTGGCGGGTGACGACCGCCCGCTCGGACATGCCCTTCGCGCGGGCGGTCCGGACGTAGTCGAGGGCGAGGACGTCGAGCATGCCCGAGCGGAGGAAGCGGGTCAGGGGAGCGGCGAGCGCCACGCCCAGGGTGACGGCCGGAAGGACGGTCGCCCGGAGCCCGCCGAGGGGGTCGGTCCGGAGCGGCAGGTACCCGGACGGGGGGAGCCACCGGAGCTCGAGCGAGAACAGCAGGACGAGCATGATGCCGAGCCAGAAGCTCGGCAGCGAGACCCCGAGCAGGGCGAAGGTCGTCGACCCGTGGTCGACCCACGAGCGCGGCCGGAGCGCGGCGACGATGCCCGCGGGAAGAGCGATGGCGAGCGCGACGACGAAGGCGCTCGCGACGAGCTGGAGCGTCACGGGCAGCGCACCGAGGATGAGCGCCAGCGCCGGCTGCTTGGAGACCCACGAGGTTCCGAAGTTCCCCGCGAGCACCGCGCGGAGCCAGTGCACGTACTGCACCGGGATGGGCTGGTCGAGCCCCATCTCGCGCCGGATCTGCGCCATCGCCTGCGGCGTGGCTTCGGTGCCGAGCATGACCGCGGCCGGGTCGCCGGGGATGAGCCGCACGATCGTGAAGACGATGATCGACAGGAAGAACAGGACGAGGACCAGCTGGACGGATCGCTCGAGGAGATAGCGCTGCATCGGGCGCCCGAAAGCGCGGCCAGTATAGCGACTCGATCCCGAGTGTCAAGGCGGCCGAGGCGCTGTGCGAGCGCGCGATTCCGTCCGGGCCGCACCTTGACACGACCGAGCCGCGCGGCCACGATTTCTGGCGTGAGCTCCCGCGACCCCGCGGCCCGCCGTCGCGCCGGACCCGGGCATTCTCGACCGAGGAGAGACCGATGACTCCGAGCTACGCGGCGCTCGACGAGCGCTACCTCCATCCCATGACCGATCCGGCGGACCGGGGGCGCCTCACCGTGCTCGTCCGGGGCCGAGGGATCCATCTCGAGGACGCGGAAGGGCGCTCGTACATCGACGGGCTGGCCGGCCTCTGGAACGTCAACCTGGGGCACGGGCGCGAGGAACTGGTCGAGGCGGCCGCGGACCAGATGCGCCGCCTCGCCTTTGCCAACACGTACAGCGGCTTCGCCAACGTGCCCGCGCTGGAGCTGGCGGCGCGTCTCGAGGCGGTCGCGTATCCGGGTCTCAAGGCGAGCTTCCTCGCGACGAGCGGCGTCGACGCGAACGAGGCGGCGTTCAAGACCGCGCGCTACTTCTGGCGCCGCCGGGGCCGGCCGTCGAAGGTCAAGGTCGTCTCGCTCGAGCACGGCTACCACGGCGCGACGATCGCCGGCATGAGCGCGACCGGCATTCCCGACTACGCGCGCATGTTCGGCCCCCGGCTGGCCGAGTTCCTCCACGTGCGCTCGCATTACCCGTACCGCTGCGATTTCGCCCGACCCGGTGAGGGGCCCGGCGCGGCGGCGGCGCGCCTCCTGGAAGAGGCGATCGTGCGCGAGGGACCGGAGACCGTCGCCGCGTTCCTGGCCGAGCCGGTGCAAGGGGCGGGCGGCGTCATCGTCCCGCCCGACGACTACTTCCCGCGGGTGCGGGAGATCCTCGACCGGCACGACGTGCTCCTCATCGCCGACGAGATCATCACCGGATTCGGCCGGACGGGGGAGTGGTTCGGGCTGACGCACTGGGGCGTGCGGCCCGACATCTTCACGTTCGCCAAGGGCGTGACCAGCGCCTACCTGCCGCTCGGCGGCATGATGGTCAGCGAGCCGATCGCCCGCGCGATCCACGAGGCGCCGGCCTCGGAGCGGTGGGCGCACTCGTCGACATACGCCGGGCATCCGGTCTGCTGCGCGGTGGCGCTCCGGACGCTCGACATCCTGGAGCGCGACCGGCTGGTCCCCCGCGTGGCCGATCTCGGGCGCTACCTCCTGAAGCGGCTGCGCACGCTCGAGGACCTCGACTGCGTCGGCGAGGTGCGCGGCCTCGGCCTCATGGCCGCGGTGGAAGTCGTGGCCGATCGCGGAACGAAGGCGACCTTCGACCCGGCGCTCGGCGTGGGCGCGCGGATCACGCGGCATGCGCAGACGGCGGGCCTGATGCTGCGGACACGGGCCGAGGTGGTGACGCTGGCGCCGCCCTTCGTCATCACGGAGGCGGAGATCGACGAGATGGTCGCGATCCTCCGCACGGCCATCGAGAAGGCCATGGGAGAGATCCGATGACATTCGCCGGACGGGTGGGGCTGATCACGGGCGCCGGTTCGGGCATCGGACGGGCGACCGCCCGGATCCTGGCCGAGCGCGGCGGGGCGGTCGTCGCGGCCGACGTGAACCGCGTGGCGGCGGAGGAGACGGCTGCCGAGATCCGGGCCGCCGGCGGCCGCGCGGAGGCGAGCCCGTGCGACGTGACGCGCGCCGAGGACGTCGACGCGGCGATCGCGCTGGCCCGCCGGGCGTTCGGCCGCCTCGACGTGGTGGTGAACTGCGCGGGCATCCTGCGCGTGGCGCCCCTCGAGGACACCTCCGAGAAGGAGTGGGAGGAAGTGCTTGCCGTGAACCTCACCGGCGCCTTTCTCCTGACGCGGTCGGCCCTCCGCGCGCTCCGCGAGCAGGGCGGCGGCGCGATCGTCCACATCGCCTCGCGCGCCGCCATCCGGGCCAAGGAGGGGCACGGCGCCTACTCCGCGTCGAAGGCCGGCATCCTCCAGCTGACGCAGATGGCCGCGGTCGAGGGCGCCCGCCACGGGATCCGCGTGAACTGCGTCTGCCCGGGCTTCATCGACACGCCCATGACGCGCGGGATGTACGACATGGGCGCGACCATCGCCGCGTGGAAGGACGTCTGCCCGCTGGGCCGGGCCGGCACGCCCGAGGACGTGGCCAAGGCGATGCTCTTCCTCGCGTCCGAGGACGCCGGCTTCATCACGGGGATCGCGCTGCCGGTCGACGGCGGCCGCACGGTGGTGTAGAGGAGGAGAGCCATGAGCATCCGGCACCTTCCGATTGGAGAGGCAGGACCGCCGGAGCCGCCGCGGATCGGCGTGGTCGTCCCCGCGACCGATCAGGTGAGCGAGGTGGCCTTCGCCGAGATGCTCCGCGGTCATCCGGTGTCGATGGTCGTGAGCCGGGTGGCCTTCGAGAACCCAGTCGTGATGGCGAACCTCTCCCGCATGGTCGACGATCTCACCCGGGCGACGGCGCTCCTCCTGCCCGAGGGGCGGATCGACGTGGTGGCGTTTTCCTGCACGTCGGGGACGGTCGCGGCCGGAGTGGACCGGGTGGCGCGCGCCATCGACGCCGCGAAGCCCGGCATCCCGTTCACCACGCCGATCACCGCGGCGGTGGCGGCCTTCCGGCATCTCGGCGCCCGGCGGATCGCGGTGCTGACCCCGTACGTCGACGAGGTGAACGAGGCGATCCGCGGGTTCCTCGTGGCGGCCGGGCTCGACGTCGTCGAGTTCGGCAGCTTCCACCTCCGGACGGAGCAGGAGATCGCCCGCGTCCCGCCGGAGGCGATCGTCGCGGCGGGCCGATCGATCACCGGCCCCGGCGCCGAGGCGCTCTTCATCTCCTGCACGGGGCTCCAGGGGCACGCGGCCATCGCCGCGCTCGAGGCGGCCACCGGCCGTCCCGTCGTCACGAGCAACCAGGCGCAGGTCTGGGAAGCGCTGTCGCTGATCGGCTACGCGCGCCCGGTCCACGGCTACGGGCGACTCCTCGCCACGCTCGAGCCGGCCCGAGCGGCATAGGCGGCCCCGAATGGCGGCCGTGCTCACGCCGAGGCAGATCGAGCACTACCGGACCGAGGGGTTCGTCGCCGGCGTTCCCGTGTTCACGCCCGCGGAGTGCGCGCGGTTCTGGGAGACGACCCGGCGGTTCCGGGCCGAGCGCCCCGAGGACCGGGACTGGGCGCTGGACATCAAGTGCAACCTGCTCTTCGACTGGGTCTACGCCAACGCGACGCACCCGCGGCTCCTCGACGCGGTGGCCGAGCTCCTGGGAGAGGACCTGCTCCTGACCGACTCGGTGTTCCGCATCAAGGAGCCGGGATCGGGGACCCACTACGGCTGGCACCAGGACTCGGCGCGCATCGTCGTCGAGCCCGCCCCCGCGATCGTCTACGTGGCGATCTCCGACGCCACGATCGAGAACGGGTGCCTGGCGGTGATCCCGCGGAGCCACGACCGGGTCCACCCGTTCGATCTCGTGGAGAACGCGGGGCAGGCGCACCGCCGCGTGGCGCGGCTGCGCGAGGTCGATCCGAGCCGCGCGTACTACATGGAGCTCCGCGCCGGCGAGGTTGCCATCTTCAGCGCCAACGTGGTCCACGGCTCGGCGCCGAACCGGTCGTCCGCCGCGCGCGTGGCGATCCTCCACGACTACACGCCGGCGGCCGGGCGGCAGTCGGTCGGCCGCGGATCGGGCCAGCTCGTGCGCGGCCGCGACCGGTTCGGGCACTTCGGTCACGAGCCCCGGCCGTCTCCCGACTTCGAGGTGAACGTCCTCGCGCGCCGCCGGATCCTGACGGACTACCCGGAGAACATCCTGATGGGCCCGCTCGAGCCAGGGGCCCGGCCCGACTTCCCGGATCGCCGGCTCGTGGGGACGTAGATCCCCGACGCCTGTCGGGGTGCCCCGCTACCAACAGGATATGAGGCTCAGAGGATGCGCTCGTCCCGGGTGATCGCCGCCAGATAGCCCCCCAGCAGTCCCAGTGGAACGGCGCCCAGTAGAGATACGGTCGCATGCCACGGCGGGACTGAAGTAGAGAGCGGCCAGAGCAGCAGGCTGAGGACGAGGCAAACGGAGCCGACGATGGCTCCGTGGATCGCCTCGGACCTTCCGGAGACCCGGCCCGCGACGAAACCGCCCAGCATCGTGAATGCAAGGCCGAGGAGCAGGCTGGGCACCATGAAGCCGGGTCTCTGCAGCTGACGCTCCAGCTCCTCCGGTGGCACGTCCTGTCCGCTCAGGAGGATGTTGACGATCAGCCCAACGGCCGTCATGGCCAGCAGCGAGCCACCGATATCCGTCAGCGCGCCGAGGACCACCGCCTTGAGGCTGATCCGGCGGCTGTCGCTCGTCGACGGTGTCCCCGAGGCGAGCTGGAGCCCGACGGTTGGTGCGACGGCCCGCGCGACGTCCGGGTCCGGCGGTGGGCCTGTCATTCGCGGCCCTGCCCGATCATCCGGAGATCGCGCTGGGCACGATCCCGCACGAGTCGAAGCCTGTGACCCTTTGCGTCCACGAGCTCGTCGGGGGCCCCTGAGCCATGTTGATCATGCCCGATTCCTTCTCAGCACCGGAGGAGCAACATCGATGCCGGTGAGGCAGGTCAGCCTTTACAGGTAGTTAGACGTTCGGGTCAGCGGTCTCGTGTCAGAACGGCAGGAATTCTGCCCGGGGGATTCGGTAGGTCTGACTTGAACCTTCCACACCGGGAAGCCCGGGGCTTCCCGTCCTCGATGTCCGTGGCTGTCGCGCGCTGCCGCGCCCGCACCGCGGCAGCGCGCCTCCAGGAGGGCGAGTCGGCCAATCAGGAGCCGCGCTGGGACTCGAGGGTCTCCTTGTTCGCGTAGTACTTCGCCTGCGCGACGATGTCGACGCCGGCCGTCTCGCTCCAGGCCTGGAGCAGGCGCTTGACCGTCGGGCCGGGCTTCCCGGTGCCGATCGGCCGCCGGTCGACGCGGGTCACCGGCAGGACGCACGGGCTCGTGCTGGTGAAGAACGCCTCGTCGGCCGTGTAGAGGTCGTAGGGCTGGAGGTCCTCCTCCGAGACCGGGATGCCCAGCTCCTTGGCGAGGTCGAACACCGTGCCGCGCGAGACGCCCTGGAGCACGCTCCGGTCGCCGGCCGTCTTGATCACGCCGTCCGTGACGAGGAAGAGGTTGTAGCCCACGCCCTCCGTGAGGTTGCCGCGGCTGTCGAGCAGGATGGGCCAGCCCTCGGGATCGACGTCGGAGGCCTCGAGCTCGGCCAGGTTGAAGTTCATCCGGCTGAAGTTCTTCACCTTCGGATCGAGGGCGTCGGGGTTGAAGCTGCGCGTCCGCACGACGACCCCGTGGGCGCCGGTGTCGTAGAGGTTCGCGTAGCGGACGAAGCCCATCTGCCGCGTGCAGATGCCGACCGCGGGCGGTCCGGCCTTGTGGGCCCAGCGGCCGCGGCCCCGCGTGACGAACTGCCAGAGCTGGTAGTCGCCGACGTCGGCGCGCAGGTGCTCGTTCCGCGAGATGACCTCCTCGCTGATCCGCTCGAGCTCGTCCGGCGTGAGGCCCGGGTCGATGCGCACGTACTTCAGCGAGCGATACAGCCGGTCGACGTGCTCGCGCATGCGGAAGCTCTTGCCGTTGAACGTCCGCGCGACGTCGAACACGCAGTCGCCCACCAGGAAGCCGCGATCCATGGGATCGATCTTCACCTGGCTGAACGGCATGAACTCCCCGTTGAAGTACGCCACGTAGTCGGCCATGACTCCTCCTCGCCGGCGCTTCCGGCCAGTTCCGAATGAGTGCGCGTAACGCCGCGATTGTACCCGCCTTCTGCGACCGGCGAAAGCGTGCTAGCCTTCTGCGTCGTCGGCTTCCGCGGTGGACGACGGGCCGCGGGAGCAGAGACGCGATGCGCCCGTCGTCGGGGGACCTGACACATGACCGGGCATCGGATCCGAGTCGGCCTGATCGGGACGGGGCGCATCGCGGGCTTCGTCCACCTTCCCAGCCTGCGGCTCCTGCCGGAGCTCTGCGAGGTGACCGCGGTCGCCTCGCGCGACGCGCACAAGGCCAAGGCCTTCGCCGAGCAGTGGGGCGTCCCTCGGGTCCACGAGACGTGGGACGCGCTCGTCGCGGACCCCGACATCGACGCGGTCGTCGTCTGCCCGCCGAGCGACCTGAACACGGCCGTGGCCGGCGCGGCGGTCGCCGCCGGCAAGCATGTCCTCTGCGAGAAGCCGCTGGCCATCAGCCATCCCGACGCGCGCGCGCTCGCCGACGCCGCCGGTCAGAACGCCGGGCGCGTCCACATGGTCGCGTTCACGTTCCGCTTCGCGGCGGGGCTGCGCTACCTCAAGCGCCTCGTGGACGAGGGGCACTTCGGGCACATCCGGCACTGGCGGATGTCGTACTTCAACGACGGCCAGCTCGACCCCCAGCTCCCGTACGGCTGGCGTCACCAGCGGGCGCGCGGCGGGGCAGGGGTGATCGCCGACATGGGCTCGCACATGATCGACGCCGCCCGGTACCTCCTCGGCGACATCGTCGCCGTCAGCGCCGTGAACCGCACCTACGTCGCCGAGCGGCCGATGCCGGGCGGCGGCGCCGGGCGCGTGGAGACTCCCGAGGCCTCGGCGTGGGTGGCGGAGTTCGCGAACGGGGTCATCGGCACGTTCGACGTGAGCCGCGCGGTGGCGGGGCGCGGCGGCACCGGCCGGCCGCAGTACCAGGGCGTCGAGATCCACGGCACCGGCGGGGCGGCGCTCTACGAGCTCATGCACCCCTTCCAGGTGCAGATCTCCCTGGGCCCGGCCATGGCGCGCCGCCAGCACTGGGCGACCGTCGAGGTGCCCCTCGACTTCGCCGTCTATCCCGGATCCCCCCGCAACCCGCGCGTGGACGACCCGCTCATCGGGTACAAGTACGACCAGGGTGTCGCCTTCGTCCGCGCGGTTCGCGGCGAGACGACCGACTACCCAACCTTCCAGGACGGGGCCGCCGTGCAGGGCGTGGTCGACGCCGTCGACGCGTCGGCGCAGGAGCGCCGCTGGATCGAAGTCCCTCGGTGACCTCCTTGCCGAGCCCGTCCCCCGTGGCCCTCCACTCCGTGCGCAGAGGAGACCCGTCATGAGGTGCTCGCCGTCCTTCCTCCGAGGAATCGCGCTCTCCGCGATGGTGGCGCTGGCCGCCGTCGCGCTGGGCCTGGCCGCGCCGACGCCGGCGCTCTCGGCCGACAAGACGACGCTGGTGCTGGGCGTCGACATCAGCGACACGCGGACCTTCGACCCCGCGCGGCAGTTCGAGTACTCGCCGCCCACCACGATCCGCGCCGTCTACGAGACGCTGATCACCCTGTCGCCGGGAGACTACGTCACCCTCAAGCCGCTCCTGGCCGAGAGCTGGAAGCTGGTCGACGGCGGCAAGGCGTTGGAGTTCAAGCTCCGCAAGGGCGTCAAGTTCGCGACCGGGAACCCGCTCACCGCGGCGGACGTGAAGTTCTCCTTCGAGCGCCTCCAGAACCTGAAGGACCAGCCCGCCGACATGGCGGAGAACCTCGGCCCCATCGAGGTGGTGGACCCGCAGACCGTGAGGATCTCCATGGCTGACAAGTCCCAGCCGCTCCTCACGCTCTTCACGTCGGTGACGTACTCCGTCTACGACTCCAAGGCGGTCATCGCCCAGGGCGGGACGGCCGGCAAGGATGCCGAGAAGGCCGACAAGGCGACCACCTGGCTGGACACGCACTCGGCGGGGACCGGGCCCTACACGCTGACGGGCTGGACGCGAAACCAGGAAGTCATCCTCGAGCGCAACAAGAGCTACTGGCGGGCGCCCGCCGCGTTCGAGAAGGTCGTGCTGCGCCACATCGCCGACGGCGCCGCCCAGGTGCTGGCGGTCCGGCGCGGCGACATCGACGCCGCGCTCAACCTGTCGCCCGACCAGCTGGACTCGCTGGCGAAGGACGCGAACCTCAAGATCGTCTCCACGCCGAGCCTCGACTACATGTACATGACGCTCACGAGCAGCGCCGAGATGAACGCGGCCCTCGGCAAGAAGCCCGCCCGGCAGGCGGTGCAGGCCGCCATCGACTACGACGGGATCATCAAGGGCCTGATGGGCGGCCACGCGATCCGGCCGGCCACGTTCATCCCGATCGGGCTCGGGGGCTCCACCGAGGCGCTCACGAAGGAGATCGGCCCGAAGCAGGACCTCGCCAAGGCGAAGAAGCTCCTCGCCGACGCGGGCCTGCCGAACGGCTTCTCCTTCAAGCTCTCGTACGGCAAGGCGGCGATCGGCGGCACCTCGTACGACCTGGTCGCCCAGAAGATCCAGTCGGACCTCGCGCGGGTCGGGATCACCGCGGAGCTCGACCCGGTGGACCAGGCCACGCTCCGCACGGCGTACAAGGAAGGGAAGACGCAGTCGGTCCTGACCTTCTGGAACCCCGACGCGATGGAGCCGTGGCTCTGGGCCCAGCCGGCGATCGGCCGCGTCTCGAAGCGCGTCCACTGGACGCCGCCGAAGGACATCGTGGACCTGGTCGCCCGCGCGGGCGGCGAGCCCGACGCGAAGAAGGCGGCGGGCCTGTACCGGGAGTTCCAGAAGATGCTGATCGACCAGGCGAACTACATCCACCTCATCCAGCCGATCTTCCGGGTGGCGACGAGCAAGGCGATCACCGGCTACCAGCTGACCGCCGCCGGGTGGCAGGTGGACCTCTACGACGTGAAGCCGGCGAAGTGAGCTCGGGGTCAGACTTTGACTTCTGAACGATTTCAATGGCAAGACGCCGGAGTCCCCGGCTCGCCTGCGCAAATTGTTTAGAAGTCAAAGTCTGACCCCATGAGGTACGTCCTCCTCAGGGTGGTCGCCTCGGCCGTGATGGCCGCGGCGGCCACCCTGGTCGTTTTCCTGGTCGCGCACACCGTCCCGGCCGATCCGGTCCTGGCCCAGCTCGGCGACAAGCAGTCGAGCAACCCCGAGACCGTCGCGCGCTTCCGGGCGCGGTGGGGTCTCGACCGGCCGCTCCACGAGCAGTACGGGATCTTCCTCGCCCGGCTCGCCAGGGGAGACATGGGCGAGTCGATCGCGTCCCACCGCCCGGTGCTGGACGACATTCGCCAGTACGTGCCAGCGACGATCGAGCTGGCGACGGCGGCGGGCCTCCTGACCATTGTGATGGGGGTCCCGCTCGGCATCGCCGCCGCCGTGCGGCGCGACGGCTTCGTCGACCACGTGGCGCGCTTCCTCTGCCTGATCGGCGTGTCGGCGCCGACCTTCTGGCTCGCGTTCATCGTGCTGGCGCTCTTCTACGGCGGCCTCGAGATCGCGCCCTCGCCGGGCCGGCTGGACGTGGGGGCGAGCGCGCCGCCGCACGTCACCGGCCTGTTCGTCGTCGACGGCATCCTGGCGCGGGACTGGGCCACGGTCCGGAACGCCCTCGCCCATCTCGTCCTGCCCGCGGTGGTCCTGGCGGCGGCGACGATCGGCATCGTGACCCGCACCACGCGGGCGGCCATGCTGGAGACGCTGGGCCAGGACTACGTGCGGACGGCCCGGGCCAAGGGCGTGACGGAGCGCGGCGTCGTGCGGCACCACGCGTTCCCGAACGCGCTGCTCCCGATCCTGACGCTGGCCGGGCTCGCGTACGCGGAGCTCCTGGCGGGCACCGTCCTCACCGAGACGATCTTCTCCTGGCCCGGGCTCGGTCGGTACACGTACCAGAGCGCGCTGGCGATCGACTTTCCGGCGATCATGGGCGTCACGTTCCTCGTCGCGCTCATGTACCTGGTCATCAACCTGCTGGTGGACGTCGCCTACCTTCTCGTCGACCCGCGGGTGGCCCGGCCATGACGGCCGAGGCCATGACGATCGCGCTGCCGGCCCGGCCGGGTCGGCGATGGGGCGGTCCGCGCGTCATCGGGCTCCTGGGGGCGGCGATCATCGTCGTGTGGGGCGGCGTCGCTCTCCTCGCCCCGCGTTTGTCGCCGTACTCGCCGCGCCAGGTCGACGTCCTCGCGCGGCTGAAGCCCCCCTCGGCGGAGCACCTGTTCGGGACGGACTCGCTGGGCCGCGACGTGCTCTCCCGCGTCCTCGTCGGCGCGCGGGTGTCCTTGCCCGCCGGCCTGATCGTCGTGCTCATCGCCGCCGCGTTCGGCACGATCTACGGTGGCGTGGCCGCCTATGCCGGCGCCAAGGTCGAGGAGGTCCAGATGCGCGTCACGGACCTCTTCCTCTCGTTTCCGCCGCTGCTCCTGGCGATGGCGATCGCGGCCGGGCTGGGGAAGGGCGTGCTCAACACGATCGTCGCCATGGCGATCGTGTGGTGGCCGAAGTACGCGCGCCTGGCGCGGAGCCTCGTGCTGGTCCAGCGGTCGCTCGAGTACGTCGAGGCGGCCCGCGCGCTCGGCCAGGGCGCCGGCCGGACGCTCGTGCGCCACATCGTGCCGAACGCCATCGGGCCCGTCGTGGCGCTCCTGTCGCTCGACGTCGGCAATGCGATGATCACGTTCGCCGGGCTGTCCTTCCTCGGGCTCGGCGTCGTGCCGCCGACTCCGGAATGGGGGGCCATGGTGTCCGAGGGGCAGGTCCTGATCGACCAGTGGTGGGTGTCGACGTTCCCCGGACTCGCGATCTTCACGGTGGTGATGGGCTTCAACTTCCTGGGGGACGCCCTCCGGGACTGGCTGGACCCGCGCGGAGCGCGCGGCTGAACGCGGGAGGAGGCGGGGCATGAAGGCCAGGGTCGTCGTGATCGGCGGGGGCGCGTTCGGGGCCAGCTGCTTCTACCATCTCACCGCCAAGGGCATTCACGACGTGGTGCTCGTCGAGCAGGCCACGCTCGGGTCCGGCTCGACCGGCCGGTCGGCGGCGGTCGTCGAGACCCAGTATCTCGCGCCGGACCAGGTGGCCCTCTGCGCGTGGTCCATCCGCGTGTTCCAGCGGCTCGAGCGGGAGCACGCGCTGCCGTTCGTGCACCACGGGTACCTCCGGCTCGGCCACGCCAGCGCGGACGTGAGCGGCTTTGACCAGAGCGTCGCGCTCCAGCGCTCCCACGGCCTCACCGACGCGCGGGTGATCGGGCCCGACGAGATCGCGCGGATCGTGCCCGCGCTCCGGGTCGACGACGTGATCGGCGCGCTGTGGGGTCCGTCCGACGGCTATGTCGACGCCGTGCGGTACTGCGAGATCCTCGCCGGGCTCGGGCGGGCGGCGGGCGGCAAGTTCCTCCAGGGCCGGCGCGCGACCGGGCTCCGCCTCCGGGGCGGCCGCGTCGCGGCCGTCGAGGTCGACGGGGAGTCGATCGAGTGCGAGACCGTGGTCAACGCCAGCGGCGCCTGGGCGCGGCGGCTCGGTGGCGCGCTCGGCCTGTCGCTGCCAGTCGACGGCTACCGGCGTCAGCTGGTCCAGTTCGAGCCACCGCGTCCGCTCGCGGCGCCCGTGCCCATGGTGATCGACTACGTGCCGGGCGTGGAGCGTCGAGGGCCTCTACTTCCGGGACGACACGCCGGCCCGGATCGTCGCCGGCCTCCACTGGGAGGTGCACGGGGACGCCGAGCGTCCCGCCGACCCGGACGCGTTCCGTCAGGCGGTCGACTGGGACTACGCGGAGCGAGTCGCGGAGACCCTCGCCGCCCGCTACCGGGGCGCCGCCGACTTCCGCGTGACCGGCGGCTGGGCGGGGCTCTACCCGCTCACGCCCGACACGCGCCCCATCGTCGGCCCGACTCCGGGCATCGACGGGCTCTACCAGGCCCTCGGGGGCGGCGGCGTCGGGGTCCAGATCTCGCCAGCGATCGGGGCGATCGTCGCGGACCTGGTCGCGACGGGCGAGACCCAGGTGATGCCGGACTGGGCGCGCTACCGGCTCGACCGCTTCGACGCCGCGGGCGCGTCCACGGCCTCCTCGACACGCTAACCGGCCGCCCGGTGGCCGCCTCGACAGGCGCGGCCGAACGGCCTATCCTTGCGCCGGGTACGCGGCGAGTGCCGCGAGAGGAGGACTCATGCTCCACCTTCTGGGTCAGGCACTCTTTGGGCTGGTGGTCGGCATCATCGCCAAGGTGGCGTTCCCGGGCTCGGATCCGGGCGGGATCATCGTGACCGCGCTCCTCGGGCTGGTGGGGTCCCTGATCGGGACCTTCGTCGGCCGCGCGCTGTGGGGTGGCGCCGACTACTCCGCGGGGTGGATCACGTCGATCCTCGGGACCATCGTCATCCTGGCGATCTACCGGGCCATCAAGAAGAAGCAGACGGCCTAGGCGGCTCGACTCCGTCCAGCGGCGCTCGCGCCCCGCGTGAATCGCGTCAGCGGTTCACGCGGGGGAGGACCTCCCGGATCACGCGCTCGAGCTGGCCGACCTGGTCCCAGGCGGTCAGGCGGAGCGTGATCCGTTGCATGCCTGTCCCGCGAAAGCGCCGCAGGCTCTCCGCGCACTCCTCCGGGCTGCCGAACGCGGTCCAGGCCTCGATGCGGGCGCGCGTGTAGTTGGCCGAGTAGTAGAGATCGAGGAACCGCTTCGTCTCGGCGAGCGCCGCCTCGCGATCCTCGTTCACGTTGATGTTGTGGTAGTAGCAGTTGCCGAGCCGGTCGGGGTCGCGCCCCTCCTCACGGGTGTAGCGCCGGATCGTCTCCCAGTACTCCGCGAACACCTCCGGCGAGAGGCTGTGCGTCTGCCAGCCGTCGGCGAACCGCGCGACGCGCCGGAGCGCCCGCTCGATCCGGGCGGGCTCCGGCCGGATCGTCCACGGATTGTTGGCGAGCCAGATGGGGCAGGGCTGCTGGTGGGGCTTCGGCTCGAGGGTCACGTCCTCGAACTGGAAGAACCGGCCCCGGTGCGTCACCCGCTCCTCGCTCCAGAGACGGCGCAGGATGGTGACGTGCTCCTCGAGCCGAGCCTGCCGCTCGGCCACCGGCACGCCGACCGCCCGCGCCTCGGCGTCCCAGTCTCCGGCGCTCCCGCCGCCGGCGCAGACGATGAGGATCGTGCGGCCCTCCGAGATCCGGTCGAGGCTCGCCCACTCGTAGGCGAAGACGAGCGGGTGGCGCAGCGGGAAGCTCGCCAGGCAGGCCGGGCCGAGACGCAGGCGGCGCGTCCGGCCGGCGATCGCGGCGAGGAGGGTGACGGCGTCGAGCCGCGGCTTGGCGAAGAGGGAGTCTCCGACCCAGACCGAGTCGAAGAGCCCGGATGCCTCCGCGCGGTCGGCCAGGTCGAGCAGCTGGGCCGGAGTGATCAGGCCCAGCATGACCCCGCGGTTCGCCAGCGTCAGCCCGAAGGCGAGGGGCGGCATGCCCGAGAGGATAGAACGCGGCGAGGGCCGCCTCAAGCACCCGCGGGCCCGCGCCTTGACGCGCCGAGGCTCCGTCCACTAGGTTGAGCCGAGGCTGACCAGGATGAACGGGTGGGTGAGTCGCGGCATCGTCACGACGGGCCTGGCGGTGGCCCTCGGTCTGGCGCCCTGCGACGGAGTGGCCCAGGTGTTCCTGGCGACCCGGCCTCACCCGGAGTTCGCGATCGGCCCCCTCCTGGTCGTCGCGGGCGTCCGACCCGATCTGGGGCCGATCTCGGTGCGGGTCTCCTTCGGGCTGACCCTCCCGCCGAACGGCCATCTCGAGGACATGCAGCAGGACCTGTATCTCCTCTGGCCGGCCGAGGTCGCCGACGCGTCCGCGTCCGGCGCTCCCGATCCGGCGCTCCGCGCGTACGTGGAGCAGCGCGGCTTCGCGGTGGTGACCGAGGGGCGGCTCGCGCTCGCCGTGCGCGACCGGGCCAAGCTCGGCACCCCGGCGCCGAGCGATCCGTTGCCCGAGTCGGCGCCGTTCGTGACCTTCTACAAGGTGGGGACGAATCCCGCGCAGGCGGGGGTGGGGACGCTGGTCAAGTTCGCGTGGACGCCCCGCCTCGTCGACCCGAACGGCCTTCTCAGCGTCTCGGCGCGCCTCAAGGATCTCATCACCCCGAAGCCCGCGACCTGGCTCGAGGAGCTCTTCTGGGGCCGCCGCCACATCCTCAGCCTGAGCGCGGGCAGCGCCGGATCCCTGGCGCTCTACTCGATCCTCCTCGATCAGCGCGACCGCGTGATCCGGCTCGGCCGGGACTTTTCGATCCTCGCCGCCGAGTTCGCCGATTCCGATCACCTCCGCATCGAGGAGATCACTCCTCCGGCGGCGACCCGCCGGCCGAGCCGGGTGCGAGCCGGAGCGGAGACGGTGGGGCTCGCGCTCGGCGCCGGCGAGGGGTTGGTGCCCCAGGTGCTGACCGTGCGCTTCAGCTACTTCTCGGGGTGGATCGCGTGGCGGCCGATTCTGGTGTCGCTCGTCGCGCTCATTCTCGGGAACCTCATGGGCGCGTTCATGTTCACCCGCGAGATCGCCCGGCTGTCCCGGCGCTGGTTTCACGTCGAGCGGAGCGGCGACTCGGGCTCCGCGAACGGAGTGGTCCCCGAGGAGGCGCTGGCGCGCATCGTTCCGGGCCGGACCACCCGGGCGGAGGTGATCGGCTGGTGCGGACTGCCGAGCGAGGAGCGCACGCGGGTCGGCGTGGGCGAGCAGCGGACGCTCCTCTATCGCGGCGTCCGGCGCGTCCCGGAGCCGCGAATGCGTCTCGGTCGCCTGGCCACCGTCCGGCGCTGGGACGAGGAGCACCACGAGGTCGCGATCGAGCTCGTCGACGGCCGCGTGAGCGACGTCGAGACCCGGGTGCGCTCCTCGAGGTCGCCCGCGCCGCCGAGCGTCTAGGCCCCGCGGTCTCGGCCGAGGGCGTGTCCTCGTGCCGCGATCGACTCCCGATCAAGCTCCGGGCGTGACGGCAGGCTCCTCGCACGAGGGACCGTTCGACGACCCGCTCGGAATTTGACAGGGCGTGCGGCCGTTGCTAGCCTCCGAGTCATGCCGCGACCCCCCGGAATCCCGGACGCCCAGTGGCGCGACTGGGTGTGGCAGATGCAGGAGCGCGTCCGGAGCGCCAAGGACCTCGAGCGCTACATCAATCCGACCGAGGACGAGCGCCAGGCGATCGAGGCGCTCGCCGAGCGCTTCCGCTTCGTCATCACCCCGTACTACGCCTCGCTCATGGACCCCGACGACCCGGCGTGCCCGATCCGGAAGCAGGTCGTCCCGCGGACCGTGGAGCTCGACGATCCCGCCGGCGTGGCCGACCCCCTCGACGAGGTCGCCCACTCGCCGGTGAAGAACGTGATCCGCGTCTACCCGGACCGGATCGCCTTCTGCGTCAACAACGAGTGCGCGCTCTACTGCCGGTTCTGCCTCCGGAAGCGCATGGTCGGGGACGAAGAGTGGATCATGAAGAAGCGCGAGCTCGAGGTCGGGCTCGACTGGATCCGCCGCACGCCCGCGATCCGCGACGTGCTCCTCACCGGCGGTGACGCGCTGGTCTTCTCCGACGACAAGCTCGAGTGGCTCATCGCCGAGCTGCGCCGGATCCCTCACGTCGAGATCGTGCGCCTGGGGACCCGGCTGCCGGTGACCCTGCCGTTCCGGGTCACCGACGCGCTCTGCCGGATGCTGGAGCGCTACCATCCGATCTGGGTGAACACGCACTTCAACCACCCGAAGGAGCTCACCCCGGAGGCCGCCGAGGCCTGCGATCGGTTGCTCCGGGCCGGGATCCCGGTGGGGAACCAGAGCGTGCTCCTCGGCGGGATCAACGACGACGCGGCGACGATGAAGGCGCTCTGCGAGGGCCTGGTGCGGATGCGCGTCCGCCCGTACTACTGCTACCAGGCTCAGCTCCTGGAAGGCACCGCGCACTTCCGCGTGCCGATCGAGCGGGGCATCGAGATCTTCAGGGAGCTGAGGGGCCGAACGAGCGGGTACGCGATCCCCACCTACGTCCTCGACACCCCGTACGGCAAGGTCCCGCTGAGCTACCCGTACCTTCGCGGCCGCGACGGCGATCACGTCGTGGTCGAGGCGTGGGACGGTCGCGTCTGGCGGGAGCTCAACCCCGCCTAGACGGTCGGCGCATGCATCTCCGCCGCCCCTCGCCGGTCGCTGGGGCCGGCGGAGCGGGCGACGCGAGTCTCCGGTCGCTGACGGCGATGCCGATCGGCGCCGCCGCCGAGCCCGCCCTCCTCGAGTCCGACGTCGCCTACGCGGAGACGCTCGCCCGCGAGTTCGGCTCGATCACGCCGGAGAACGCGATGAAGTGGGGACCGATTCACCCGGACGAGTCCGCCTGGCGATGGGAGCCAGCCGACCGGCTGGTGGAATACGCGCGCGCCCACGACATGCTCGTCCACGGCCACGCCCTCGTCTGGCACGAGCAACTCCCGGCCTGGATCTCCGCCGTCGCGCCACGACGGTTCCGCGAGACGTTCGAGGAACACCTCCAGACGCTCGTCGGCCGCTACCGCGGTCGGGTCGGATCCTGGGACGTCGTGAACGAGGCGCTGACGAGTCGGGGACGCTTGCGCAACACGATCTTCCTGGGCCGGCTGGGCCCCGGCTACATCGCGGAGGCCTTCCGGATCGCGCACGCCGCCGATCCCGACACCAGGCTCTACTACAACGACTTCGGCGCCGACGGGCTCGGCCGGAAGTCGGACGCCGTGCACGCCCTCGTGCGTGGCTTGCTCGAGGACGGCGTGCCGATCCACGGCGTGGGACTCCAGATGCACCTGGACGCCGCGAGCCCGCCGGCGGCGGCCGACGTCGCCGCCAACGTCGAGCGGCTCTCGGCGCTCGGCCTGGACGTCCGGATCTCCGAGATGGATGTCCGCGTCAGGCGGATCCGCGCGCGTGATCGCCTGGCGGTCCAGCGGATCGTCTACCGCGACATCCTTGCCGCCTGTTTCGAGAGGACCGACCTGGCCGGCGTGTCGTTCTGGGGGGTGACGGATGCCCGCTCGTGGATCGACGAGCGGTTCGGCGAGGACGATCCGCTCCTCTTCGACGCCGCCTACGAGCGGAAGCCGGCGTACTTCGGCGTCCGGGACGCGCTGGTCGGCACCTGACGACGCGGTTACTGCCGGCGGGCGGTGACCAGCCCGCCCGCTCAACGGTTCGCCGGTGGCCGGCGCCCCTCCAGGCGGTAGCGGCGGTAGTCGGCGAGGATCAGCCCGTGGTCGAACGCGAGTGGCGCGGGCAGGGCATCGAGCGGGAACACGCGCGCCTCCGCCGCGTCGTCGGCGCCGACGGGCGCACCCGAGGCGCGGCCGAGGAAGACGACGCCCAGCGTGGGGCCGCGAGGATCTCGGCTGGGATCGGAGTAGACGTGGAACTGCTCGACGAGCTGGACGTCGAGCCCGGTCTCCTCATGAAGCTCGCGGCGCGCGGCGGTCGCCGCACTCTCGCCCGCCTCGATGAATCCCCCGGGGAGCGCCCAGCCGGGCGGCGGGTACTTCCGCCGGACGAGCACGATGCCGCCGTCCGGCATCTCCGCGATGACGTCGACCGTGGCGAGCGGACCGCGCGGCGGCGGGCTCACTGCTCCGCCCGATCCCGGGATCGCACGCTCGGCTCTCGGGCCGGCGCGCTCAGAGCAGGCGGGAGATCGCGTCCAGGACGGTGTACTCCACCGCGGACTCCGGGGCGGGGAGGTCCTTCCGTTCCTTCGCCCAGAAGATGCGCTGCTCGGTGAACACGCGGCGCTTGACGGAGATCGACGTCTCGCTACCGGAGATGGGGCGCACCATGACGTCCAGCACGTGGCGAGTGCCCTCGCCGTACACGACGAAGTCCTTGAAGGTCACGTTGCGCGGCTCGGTCCGGATGACGCCGGTCGTCAGATTCGCCTCGTCGATGTCCCACCCGAGGCTGCGGAGGACGGACTGGGCGACCGTGAAGCTTCGCTCGGCGGACGCCGGGAACACGCGAACGAGCTGGCCGTCCGATCCTCGGGAGGCCGTGCCCGGCGGCGGAATCGATGCGGTGACCGTCGGAGCCGCGGTGGACGCCGTGTCCGTGGGAGACGGTGAGAGCGGCGTCGCGCGCTCGGGTGCCCCGGGCGAGGCCGAAGAGGGAGGCGTCGTGGCCATGGCCGTCATGGGGGCGCCTTGAGTCGTCTTGGACAGCTCACCGACCAGCACGAGATCATCGGAAGGCTCGCGCGCACCGCCCTGACGCTCCATCGTGATCCCGAAGATGTCGGGAGACCACGTGGCTCGGGGCGGGGCGACGCGGAGAGTCCCAGTGCCCTGCGAGTCGACCGCCAGCAGCCCGGCCGACACGCGATTTCCGAGGTCGATGCTTCCGAGCCAGAGCTGATACGTGCGACCGGCGGGAGGCTGCGGCAGGCCCGACACCACGAGCGTGCCCCCGCCCATGGGCTCCCACAGGAGCTGTCCCCGCGCGCCGGTGGCCGGGCCCACGGGCACCAGCGGGATCACGCGCGTGCCGGTCGTGGGAAGCGACGTTCCCGGATCGGTGCGCGCGCTGAGCAGTCTCGGCCGCGCCGGACGATCCGCGGTTGGCGGAGCAGCCGGCTCCGGGCGGCTGGCAACCTTGGACGTCGCGGGCGCCGGCTCCGGGCGGCTCGCGACCTTGGGCGGCGCCGGCTCCGGGTTCCGCTTCGACGCCGCCGGGGCAGGGGCCGCGGCGGCTGGTTCCGGGGCGCGTGGCGTCACGGGCGCGGGTACGGCCGGAGCGGGGGCCGGAGCCGGTGCCGGAGTGGGAGCCGAATTGGGAGTGGGGGACGCTGGCTCGGGCTCGGGCGTTGCTGACACCGTCGGCGCGACGGGCGCCGACGCCGGCGGAGCCGCCGGATCCGCGGTCACCTGGGCCGGCGGATTGTTGGCGGGCGGTGGCGGCTGTCCGGCCTCACGGGAGAGACTCAGGGTGGTGCGCGGGAACGACGGCATCCACGCCTGGCGCCACACGAGTGCCAGCCCCGCGAACGCGCCCAGCACGACGACGCTCGCGAACAGCAAAGACTGCGATCGTCTCGGAGTGCGATGTCTCGAGATCGCCCGCGCGCGCAGTTGGCTCGACGGGCCTACGACCCGCGCCCGCGCCGGAGGCCGCTCCTCCCCGAGGGCCGGGATGGCTGTCGCGGCCGTCGGGGCCGTCGGCAGGAGAGCCTCCCCGCACTGATGGCAGAAGGCCTGCGGCTCGGCGTAGTCGCGGTTGCACTGGACGCAGCGCATCATGGGATAGTCCCCCAATTTCACCATAGGAGGCCTGGTCGGGGGGTGTCAAGATCGGCCAGCCACCAGAGGCAGGAAAAACGCCCGACCCGCGGGCGCTACCGGCCGAGGTCAGAGAGGGCGCGCTCGAAGGCGACGTAGGCAGGCCGGTCGAACAGGACGAACCGGACCTCCTGGACGCGTGTCCGTGCCTCCCTGACCGCCCCGATCGCAACCGGCGCGGCGAGATCGAGCGGGTATCCATACACGCCCGTCGAGATCGCGGGGAAGGCGACGGTCGCGCAGCCGAGCGTGTCGGCGACCCGGAGCGCCTCGACGTGGCAGCTCCGAAGCAACCCCGAGCGATCCTCGCGCGAGGCGTACACGGGGCCCACGGTATGGATCACCCAGCGGGCGGGGAGGTGGCCGGCCGGAGTCTCGACGGCCTGGCCGGTGGGAAGGCCGTCCGGATAGCGCTCCGCGCGGAGGCGCCGGCAGGCCTCGACGATGGCCGGCCCGCCCTTCCGGTGGATCGCGCCGTCGACCCCGCCGCCGCCCAGGAGCGACGAGTTGGCGGCGTTGACGATCGCGTCGACCGCCTGCTGGGTGATGTCGTCCTGGAGGAGAACGATCCGGGGCACGCCGTCAGGCAAACGAGCCCCACTCGTACTCGTGCTCGCCGCGGATCTCCTGGCCGCGCGCCTCGCGGTCGATGGCGAACGGAGCGAGCGGGCTCGCCGCGAAATCGGCGCCCCCCACGACGCTGGCGAGGGCCCGTCCCATCGAGGGTCCGAACTTGAAGCCCTTGCCGTTGCCGCCGGTCAGGACGAACAGGCCGGGGAGGCCCGGGACCGGACCGGCGAGCGCGTGGCCGTCCGGCGTGCGCGAGTCGAGACCGACCCAGGTGCGCCCGGGCGCCGCGCGCTCGAGCGCCGGGATGCGCGGCATGAGCCGCGTCGCCGCCGACACGAGCTCGTCGAGCGTCGGAGGCGCGAACTCGGCCTTCCCGTGGAAGGGCTCGCCGCGGAACCCGATCGAGTCCTCGTACCCCGCGCCGATGAGGAGCGCGTCGCCGATCTCCCCCCGGTACCACTGCTCGGCGGCGTGGTCGATCGTGCACGGCACCTTCTCGAGCCCCGGCAGCGCGTGCAGCAGTCCCGCCCCGATCGGCATCGGGAACACCGGAAGGTCGACGCCGATCTCGGCGGCGAGCTCGCGCGTGCCCGCGCCGGCGGCGAGGACGACCGAGCGGGCCCTGATCGTGGCGTCGGCGAGCCGCACGCCGGCGGCGCGTCCGCTCTCGGTCAGGAGGTGGGCCGGGCCCGCATCGGTCAGGACGCGCCCGCCGCGGTCGCGGACGCCCGCCAGGAGGCTCGCGACGCAGTCCGAGGGATCCGCGTGGCCGCTGTCCGGCTCCCACGCCGCCGCCCCGATCCCGTCCGTCTCCACGAACGGCAGGAGCCGCTTCACCCCCGCCGCGTCCAGCACCTCGGTCGGCACGCCCATCGCCCGCATCAGCGCCACGTTCTTCTCGAGGGTCGGGACGAGCATCGGCGGCACGATGAACAGGAAGCCGTTCCGGCGGTACCCGTTCTCGCCACCGATCTCCTGGCTCCACGCCCGGTGCATGCGCCAGCTCTCGACGGCGAAGTGGGCCTCGGGCGGATTGGCGTAGTGGCAGCGAATGTAGCCCGCCGTGCGGCCCGAGGCGCCGCCGGCGGGAAGGCCGCGGTCGACGACCACCACGCGAAGGCCCGCGCGCGCCGCGAAGCAGGCGGTGCTCGCGCCGGCAATGCCGGCGCCGACGACCACGAGATCGACGGATTCCTTCATGACCCGGCTCTCCTATCTCGCCTCGATGCGCGTGCCGAACCGGACGCCGAAGCCGTCGGGGTCGGCGATCGTGAAGTCGCGGAGACCGTAGTCACGGTCGGCGATCGGCGCGAGGACGCGGGCGCCCATGCCGACCGCGCGATGCCACCAGGCGTCGACGTCCGGCACCATCACCCGCACATTGGCCTGCGGGGTCGGCGGCGGGACGTGGTGGGGGCGCTCGTCCAGGAAGAGCTCGTGCTCCTCCCACGCGACCGTCGCGAAGCCGTCCTTCCGGCTCACCAGCTGGAAGCCCAGGGCACGGTAGAAGTCGATGGCGCGGTCCACGCTGCGGACGAAGACCTCGACGACCAGCTGCTCCGTGGCGGGGACGTAGGGCGAGATCATCGCCGCAAGGACCCCGCTCGCTCAGCTCCCGGCCTGGTTGACTCGCATCAAGTACCGGTAGGGATCGCTCGTCATCACGGCGCCCCCGGACAGGAGGAGGACGGCGCCCGACACCCACTCGGCCTCGTCCGAAGCGAAGTAGACGGCCGCGGCCGCGACGTCCTCGGGCTGGCCCACCCGGCGGAGCGGATAGAAGGCCGCGCGCTTCCGGCGGTCCGCCTCGGTCGCGAGCCACGGCGCGGTCAGCGGGGTCTCCACCACGGCGGGCGCGAGGGCGTTGACCCGGATCCGGTGCTGGCCGAGCTCGACCGCCATCGTCTGGACGATGTTGTTGAGGGCTGCCTTGCACGCGCCGTAGATGCCCTCGCCGCCGGGCGCCGCGTAGAGGCTGTCGATCGACGACAGGAAGATGATGGAGCCGCCCGTGCCGCGGTCGCGCATGACCCGCGCGGCCGCCTGGGCGCCGAAGACCTGGGCGGTGAGGTTGAGGCGCACCATGGCCTCCCACCCCGCCTCGGTGGCGTCGAGCCACTCCGTCGCGCTGCCCGGCTCCGACGTGAACCCGCCGGCATTGTTGACCCAGACGTCGATGCGCCCGAGACCCGCCACCGCCGCGTCGGCCAGCGCGCGGATCTGGCCGAGGTCGGTGATGTCGGTGGGCTGGACGACCGCCCGCCGACCCTTGGCCTCGACCTCGCGGGCCACCGTCTCCAGGTCGGCGCGGCTGCGGGCGCCCAGGACCACGTCGGCACCGCGCTCGGCGAAGGCGAGCGCGATCGCCCGGCCGAGCCCGCGGCTCGCGCCGGTGACCACGCACGCCTTGTCCGCGAGCGAGAACTTGAAGCGCCGCTCAGGCGCGGCCATTGTGCATCGCTTGCCACACCCGCTCCGGCCGGAGCGGCATGTCGATGTGCCGGACGTTGAACGGGCGGAGCGCGTCCACGACGGCATTGACCACCGCCGGCGTCGAGCCGATGGTGGCCGCCTCGCCGATGCCCTTGGCGCCCAGCGGGTTCACCGGCGTTGGCGTGACGGTCTGGTCGGTGACGAAGGACGGGAGGTCCTCGGCGCGCGGCACGCAGTAGTCCATGAGCGAGCCCGTCACGAGCTGGCCGTCCGGGCTATAGACCAGCTCCTCGAAGAGCGCCTGCGCGATGCCCTGCGCCAGGCCGCCGTGCACCTGGCCCGTGACCAGCGTCGGGCTGATGCGGACGCCGCAGTCGTCGACCGACACGAAGTCGCGCACGGTGACCTGGCCCGTCTCCCGATCGATCTCGACCACCGCGACGTGCGCGCCGAACGGATAGAGGAGCTGCGAGACCCGGAAGAAGTCCGTCGCCTCGAGACCCGACTCGATCCCGTCGGGCAGCTTGTCGCCGTAGGCGTGCCCCGCGATCTGGGCGAGGGTGAGACCCCGCGACGGCACGCCTCTCACCTGGTAGCGCCCGTCGTCGAAGACGACGTCGTCCTTGGCCGCCTCCAGCACGTGGGCGGCGATCGCCCGCGCGTGCTCCTGCACCTTCAGGGTCGCGCGCAGGATCGACGTGCCGCCGACCGCCAGGCTCCGGCTCCCGCCGGTGCCGTTGCCCATCGGCGTGTTCGAGGTGTCGCCGTGCCGGACGACGATCTGGTCGAACGAGACGCCCAGATGATCAGCGATGATCTGGGCGAAGGTCGTCTCGTGGCCCTGTCCGTGGGCCGAGGTGCCCGTGTACGCCGTCACCGTTCCCGACGGCTCCACGCGCACGATGGCGCTCTCGAACGGCCCGAACCCGCACATCTCCACGTAGCAGGCGATCCCGATGCCGAGGAGCTTCCGGTCGTTCCGGCTGAGCCGGGCGGCCTGGTCTTTCCGGAGCGCCTCGTACTTCGAGACCTGGAGCGCCTTGGTCAGCGCGCGGTCGTATTCCCCGCTGTCGTAGCGCTGGCCGGTCGGGGTGGTGTAGGGGAAGGCGCTGGGCGCGATGAAGTTCTTGCGCCGTACCACCTCGGGCGCGAGGCCGAGCTCCTGGGCGGCGACGTCGACGATGCGCTCGATGTAGTAGCAGCCCTCCGGGCGGCCGGCGCCGCGGTAGGCGGCCACCGGGGTCGTGTTGGTGAAGACGCAGGTCGACCGGAGGTCGATGTTGGGAATGCGGTAGACGCCGACGCCCATCATGAGCGCCAGGTCCGGGATGAACGTGAAGATCGGATAGGCGCCGATGTCCGCGAGGACGTGGACCCGGAGCCCGGTGATCGTGCCGTCCTTGTCGACCGCCGCCTCGACGTCGGTCACGTGGGCGCGGCCGTGCGTCGTGGCCACCATGTGCTCGACGCGGGTCTCGACCCACCGGAGCGGCAGGCGGTAGACCTTGGCCATCGTCGCCAGGGCCGCGTCCTCCGGGTAGACGCCGAACTTCACCCCGAAGCCGCCGCCGACCTCGGGCGCGATGACGCGGATCTGATTCTGCTCGAACCCGAGGATGGTCGCGAGCGCGTTCCGGAACCCGTGGGGCGCCTGGGTCGTGGCCCAGACCACGAGGCCGCCCGTGCTCGCGTCGGGCGCGGCCACCGTGGCGCGGCCCTCCAGCGGGACGCCGCAGAGTCGCTGGCTGACCATCCGCTGGCGGACCACCTTGTAGGCGCTGGCGAAGGCCTTGTCCACGTCGCCGGCGGCGATGCGGTTCTCGTGCTCCACGTTGTTCGGCGCGTCGGTGTGGATCTGCGGGGCGCCGGGCTTCCGGGCCTCCAGCGGGTCGCTCACCGCGGGCAAGGGCTCCCAGTCGACGACCACGTCGGCGGCGCCATCGACCGCGAGCGCCTCGGTCGTGGCGATGACGGCAGCGACGGCCTCGCCCACGTGGCGGACGCGGTCGATCGCGAGCGGGTAGTGCTTGCGGCCGATCGACGACTCGCCCGCGCCGCCCTCGGTCGACGCCTGGTCGACGGGGACGGGCCCGCAGTGAGGCTTGAGGTCGGCGCCGGTCACCACCGCGACGACGCCCGGTCGCTTCAGCACGGCCGACCCGTCGATCCGGCGGATCCGCGCGTGGGCGTGCGGGCTGCGGACGAACGCCACGTAGTGGAGGCCCGGCAGCGAGATGTCGCCCGTGTACGTCGAGGTTCCCGTGATCAGACGCGGGTCTTCCTTGCGCTTGACCTGGGCGCCCATCATCTTCACGGCCATGGCGGTTCTCTCCTCAGTGGTTTGGGGTGCGTGACTCGATCATCGTTCAAACGAGCGGCCATGGGTAGCGCATGCCGGTGGCGTCCTCGGGGAACTGCTCGGCCGAGCCGAGCGCCCGGGCTCGCGCCTGGAGGGCGGCCCGCTCCTCCGCGGCGAGGAGCCGCGCGAGGCTCTCGGGCGGGCCCTGGGCGCCGAGACGGCTGGCGGCCGTCCGGATCTCCGCGGGAATCGGCTCCCCGGCGAGATCCCAGACCACCGTGCGGAGCTTGGGCTCGACGTGGAAGCACAGGCCGTTGTCGATCGCGTACAGGCGGCCGTCCCGGCCGAGGAGGCAGTGGCCGCTCTTGCGGTCGGCGTTGTTCGCCACGAGATCGAAGGCGCAGAGACGCGCCAGCGCGGCGCGGTGCTCCGGCCGCTCGCGGAGCGTGAAGTAGTGCTCCTCGAAGTCGGCGTCGACGAACAGCTGGATCGAGCCGGGGCCGTACGGACCGTCCCGCTCGAGGGTCGGCGGCACCAGGCCCCAGCCGAGGGTCTCGGACAGGAGGTACGCGGCCACCTCGCGCCGGTAGAGCCCCCGGGGAAAGTCCCAGAGCGGCCGCTCCCCGCGCTGCGGCTTGTAGACGCCCAGCGCGGTGGCGCGTCGGCGGGTGACCTCCACGAGGAAGGTCGCGTTCGAGGCCCAGGGGAGCCGGCCCTTGACCGCGATCTCGCCGCGTTCGAGGAGCTCGAGGGGAGGGACGGCGGCGGCTCGCGTCATCGCAGGCACTAGTCCGAGCCGTGCCCGTTCGTGCGGGCGCACCGGTGTCCGCCGGGGTTCATCGGGCGGCCGCAGAACCGGCAGGTGGGCCGGCCCGCCTCGATGAGACCGCGCGCGCGCTCGACGAACGCGGCGACCTGGGCGCGGGTGAGACGGACGCGCCCTGACGCCCGGTCGCCTCCGGCGGCCCCGCTCTCCTCCTCGGGCTCGGTCTCCGGCTCCGCCTGGGCGGGCGACTCCTCCTCCTCCGGCTCCGACTCCTCGGTCTCCTCCGCCTCGTCCTGCTCCCGGACCTCTTCGATCACCAGCACCACGCGGTCCGCCGTCTCGTCGTAGCCGACGCCGATCGACCCCACGATCCAGGCCGGCGTCACCGGCTCGATCAGCGCGAGGTCCGCGCCTCCGGCCGTCGCCGGCGTGGACAGACGCTCGAGGAGCCTGCCCAGGTACTCGCCAAGGACGCGCACCTGCTCCTTCTCGCACTTGAGCGTCACCAGCGCATCGCCTTCCCGGGCCTGGAGATAGAAGACGCGCTGGCCGGGCGGGCCGATCGTGCCGGCGGTGAAGAGGTCCGGCGTGGAGAAGTCGAATGACTCGCTCATTGACACGCCCCGCCACCCCCCAACCCCCCTCCCTGCCGACCGGGGGAAGGGGGGCCTGAGGCGAGATGCGTCTGCCTTCCACTCATCGACACGCCCCGCCACGGGAGCTGGATTCGGCCGTCGGCCGGTGGCCGGGGGGGCGGTTCCGGCATGCGCCAACTCTCGTCTCATGGCACGCCACGCCTCGTCACCCCGACTGGACTCGACGGCGCGTCCCATCACGAGCCCGCGAGGGGCGCGAGGTCCCCTCTCGTCGCGTTGACGGCCAGGACGGTCGGCCCCGACGGCCCGTAGGCGATCGCGGTGACCGACGCGGTGAAGACCGCGATGCGCTGGAAGAGGTCGAGGTGGGTGCCGAGCGCGTGCGCGACGGCTGTCTTGATGGGGTCGGCGTGGGACACCGCCACCACCGTGCGGCCGGGATGCGCGGCGACCAGGCGCGCGAGGGTGCCGGTCATGCGAGCCTGCATCTCGACGAACGACTCGCCGCCGGGAAACCGGAACCCGCTCGGATAGCGCTGGATCACCTTCCACTCGGGCCTGCGGCTGAGATCCTTGAGGGGGAGACCCGTCCACTCGCCATAGTCGCACTCGAGGAGTCCCGGCTCGACGGTGACCGGGAGGCGGGCCGCCTCGGCGATGGGCGCGGCCGTCTCCTGGGCCCGCTCGAGCGGCGACGCGTAGACGGCCGCGATCCGCGGGAGCTTCGCGATGCGCGCGGCGACGTCGGCGGCTTCCTCCCGGCCCTTGTCCGCCAGGTGGAGCCCCGGGGCCCGTCCGGGCAGGGTGACGCCGGTGGTCGACGTCTGCCCGTGACGCACGAGCAGCACGAGCGTGGACTTTGCGCCGTGTCCGTTCCGGATGGGTCGGCTCCTCGCAGGCCTCACGGTAAGAGTAAAGCAACGCCGTGCCGGGTCAATTGGCCCGCGGGCGCCGCCTCCGGCGGAGGCCCGGGCCGATCGTGCCGGTGCGGCGGCCATCGGCGCGGGGCCGGGGCCGTGCGCGGCGAAAGGACCCGTGGTACAAATCCGCTCGAACCCATCACACGGAGGTCGCGATGCCCAACGTCACGATTCAGTGGTTCGCGGGACGGACGGACCAGCAGCGGCGCGAGATCACGGTCGCCATCACCGACGCGCTGGTCCGCATCGGCAAGACGACGGCGGACCAGGTCCACATCGTCTTCCAGGACGTCGAGAAGTCGCACTGGGGCTACAACGGCAAGCTCGCCGGCGACTAAGCGCCAAAGCGGGATCAGGCCCAGACTTTGACGTCCGGGCAGCGCGGCGCCTCGCGGCGCATCGCGATGCCGGCTGCCCGGGTGACCTGAGCTGGCGGGGAAGTCAAAGGGCGGGCCTGACCCCGGTTAGGAAGTCTGACCCCAGAGCAGCATGAGGGCGGCGAAGGCCTTGATCGCGCGCCGGGCGTCCTCGAGCCGGATGTGCTCGTTGGGCGCGTGAATCAGGCTCCCGCTGTAGCCGACCCCCGGCGGCAGCGCGGCCGGCGTGCCCCGGCTCGTGTAGAAGAACGTCGACGACGAGCCGCCCATCCAGGGGAAGACCGCGGGCGGGCGCCCGTAGACGTCCTGGCACGCCGCCATCAGCGCCTGCCCGATCGGCGACGAGGCCGGCGAGGCGCCCGGCTCGAACGTGCTGTGCTGGATCACCTCGATGTCGCCGAACCCCTTCCGGCGGAGATGCGCCTTCAGCGCGGCCAGGATGCGCAGCGGTCGCTGGCCCGGCACCAGCCGGAAGTCGAGCTTCACCGCCGCGTGCGCGGGATTGATCGTCTTGCTGCCCGGGCCGGTGTAGCCGGACACGATGCCGTCGATGTTGCAGGTCGGGTTGTAGCAGTAGGCGATCAACCGTCCGAGCCGCGTCTTGCCGCCGAAGACCTCGGTGACCTCGTACGCCTTCTGCCACTCGCGCGGGTCGAACGGGTTCTTCCGGAGGAAAGCCTGGGCCTCGCGCGTCGGGCGGGGGACGCCGTCGTAGAAGCCCGGGATCAGCACGCGCCCGCGTGAGTTCCGGATGACCCGGAGCGCCTCCAGGAGGCGCCAGGCGGGGTTCGGCAGCGACGCGGCGAGCGAGCTGTGCTGGTCGACGGCGGCCGTCCGGACCTTCAGCTCGACGTAGAGGATCCCCTTGCTGCCCAGGTACACCTCGGGGACGCCCTGCGGCGTGTGCCCCGCGCCCTCGATCGTTGCGCCGGCCCCCTTGAAGAGAGCGGGATGCTGGCGCGCGAAGGCGGGCAGATGGGGGCTCCCGACCTCCTCCTCGCCCTCCACCATGAACCGGAGGCTCACCGGCACGCGGCCCACGACCTCGCGGACCGCGGCCTGCGCGAACGCCTGGGCGGCCGTGTTCCCCTTCGTGTCGGCCACCCCGCGGGCGAAGAGCTTGCCGTCCTCCACCACGGGGTCGAACGGCGCGCGGCGCCACTGCTCGAGCGGGTCCACCGGCTGCACGTCGTAGTGGTTGTAGAGGATGAGCGGCGGCCCGCTCGAGGCGCCCGCGACCTCCCCGACCACCAGCGGCGGCCCGCCGGGCACGTCCATCAGCCGGGCCTGGACGCCGTGGCGCTCGAGGAGCGCCCGGGTGGCCTCGGCGCCCTCGGCCTCGGCTTCCCGGCGCGCGCTGATCGTCGGCACGCGGGCGTAGGCGCGGAGCTCCTCGACGAAGTCGTCGAACCGGCGGTCGATCCGCGCGTACACGTCCTGCCGGGTCGCCTGGTCGATGCGGTCGGTCATGGGATGGCCTCCTCCGGGATGGGTCGGGGCTTCACATGAGCCCCATCAGCTGCCACACCGGCACGCTCGAGAGGAGCGCCACCGGGCGCAAGAGGCTCTCGATCACGAGCGGCCACCGGGCCTGCTCGTGCGTGAAGAGCTCGCCCTCGCTGGCGAAGTACACGATGGCGTAGCCCGAGTTCACGTAGGGCACGATCGTGTGGTCCCCGGCGATGAGCGCCACCAGGACGGGGATGAAGGGATGGAAGCCGAGGGCCTCGGCGATGGGCATGGCGACCAGGGCGATGATGGTCGACGCGGTCATCCAGGGCACGAAGAAGTGCAGCACGAACGCGATGATCGCGATGGTGAGGACGAACCCGTACGGGTTCTTGACCATCGCCGGCATGCTGGTCTGCACGACAGAGGTGAGCCACGCGTCGATGTGCAGCGCCGTGAACACGTTGCCGAGGCTCAGGATCACCCCGCAATAGATGAGAAGCCCGAGCGTCCCGCCGCCCTGGAAGGCCGACTGGTCGAGCACGCCGAGCGCGAACAGGAGGAGGAACGAGATCAGGGACAGCCACGCCGGGGCGATTCCGTGGTACGGCAGGGTGGCGAACCCGACGATGAGGAGAAGCAGCACCACCGCGCTCCAGATCTCGCTTCGCGTGAGAGGACCGAGGAGCGCCTGCTGGAGCCGCACCGCTTCCAGGTTGACCCGCCCCGTCTTGTGCGGCTTGAAGAGGAAGAGCAGCACCAGGTACATCACGACACCGATGACGACGAACGGCGGCAGCGCGATGAAGAACCAGCGCCACCAGGTGATCTGGGCCTTGGCGGCCCCCGGGAGCAGGTCGTGGACGATGAGACCCGTGAAGGTCCCGGTCTGAAACAGCTCTCCCATCTCGAGGAAGGTGAAGAACGTCATCAACCCGACCGCCGCCGAGCCCGGGCTTCGGGGCGCGAATCCCATGGCGTCGGTGATCCCGCGCGCGATCGGCACTCCGAGCGCGATCCGCGTGGAGCCGCTCGAGAGCCCCGCGGTCATCACGACCCCGGTCAGGCAGAGCACCACGCTCTGGGGGACGAACCGCGGCGGCAGTCGCTGGAGCGACAGGAGCACCAGCCGGAACATGAGCCCCGAGCGGGCCACCGCCACGCCTACCGCGAGCAGCGTGAAGACCATGAGCCAGGCGGGAGCGGCGAAGCCGCCGAGGATGTCCGCGGGCGACACGAGGCCGGGTACGACAAGGGCCAGAGTGAGGAACAGCATGACGACGTAGTCGGGCAGCACGTTCGCGACGAGCAGCGGCACGGTCGCGATGATGGCGGCGAGGGTGATCAGGCCGCTGCGTCCGAGTCCCTCCGGCAAGGGCAGGATCCACCCTAGCTCGAAGATCGCGATCGCCGCGATGGTGGCCAGGGCGCGCACGGTCGTGAACTGGCGCGCGACCCGACCGAGGAGGGGCGTCGCGCGCTCGCGGCTGCCCGGGGCCGCCGTCTCCGCCGGGGTCGCCAGCCGCTCGCTGAGCCGCGTCCGCAGGGCGCCGAGCCGCGCCCCGAGAGTCGGAGCGCGCTCGCTCACCGTCGCCATCCAGCGGTCGAGGTCTCCGGAGGACGCTGTCTGGAGAAGGCGGGTCTCGTGGGCGCCGAGCAGCCGCTCGGCGTCCTCCACCGCTCCGGCTGCCAGCGCGAGGTCGGTGGCCGCGACGACGTCGCCGGCCTCCGCCATCACCTCGGATGCGGCCCGGAGCCAGGCCGGATTGGGCTCGCGGACCTCGGGACCGGCGAGGGCGAGGAAGGTCGGATCCACGACGAGGTCCGACCCGTCCGCCCGCAGCAGCGCGGACTGCTCGATCAGCTCGGCGAGCGCGCCCTCGTCCCCGGTGCGGGCGCAGGCCCGGCGGAGCGTCTCGGCGGTCCACCGGGATCGCGTGGCGACGCCGGCGAGCAGCGCGGCCGCCGGGCGACTGAGCCGGCCGAGCGCCGCGGAGGTGAGCCGGTGGCTGAACGCCCGGAGGGCGCCGGTCTCCAGGTTCATCGCCGCGAGCCGGAGGCTCAGCGAGCGCTCGATGCTCCGGGCGATGCCGCGCTCGTGGTCGAGGAGGGCCTCGAAGCGGGGACGGCTGAGGCGCCACACCGTCAGCTCGGTCTCGGCCACGACCGTCGCGGTGCGGGGGGAATCCGTGAGGAGCGCCATCTCCCCGAACACCTCGCCCGGGCCGAGCGTGGTGAGCTGCTCGCCCGTGCCATCGCCGTCGCCGCCGGTCCTCGCGCCGCTCGCCCTCACGGCCGCTCGGCCCTGCTTGATGACGTAGAAGCCGTCGGGCAGATCGCCCTGGCGAACGATGACCTCCCCCGGCTTGAAGTGCCGCTCCTCGAGCTCGCCGGCCAGCCGGGCGAGGTCCAGCCGCCCCAGGTTGGAGAAGAGCGGTGAGCGCGCGAGGGCAGTGGCGGAGTCGGGGCGGCCGAGGTTCGACATGAGTCAGTTCAGGACGGCGGCTATCTTCGATGACCATCGGGTCGTCTGTAAAGAGGGCCGCCGGCGCGTGGCGCTCGACCCCGCGGCGGGGACCGAGGTTGCGGGGTATGCTTGAGTTGGCGGCGGCCGAGCTCAGTTGGCCGCCCCGGGAGGTTCCCGATGCGCTGGAGGGACATGCGCCGCAGCGAGAACGTCGAGGACCGTCGGGGCATGTCGATGGGCGGGGCGGGACTCAAGCTCGGAGGCGGCAGCCTCCTCCTGATCGTCGTGCTGAGCCTGCTCACGGGCACCAATCCCCTCGACATCCTGGGCGGCCTCGTCGAGCAGGCCCCGCCTCCGGCATCGGTCGACAGCGGACCCCAGCGCAAGGCCCCGCAGGACGATCCGCAGGCGGACTTCATCCGGGCCATCCTCGGGGACACCGAGGACACCTGGAGCCGGCTCTTCGAGCAAGGCGGCGGCACCTACGAGCCGCCGCGGCTCGTCCTGTTCACCGGAGCCGTCCAGTCCGCCTGCGGCCAGGCGAGCTCGGCGGTCGGGCCGTTCTACTGCCCGCCCGACCGCCGCGTGTATCTGGACCTCCAGTTCTTCCGTGAGCTGAGCGAGCGCTTCGGCGCGCCCGGGGAGTTCGCCCGCGCCTACGTGGTCGCGCACGAGATCGGCCATCACGTCCAGAACCTCACGGGGATCTCGGAGCGCGTGCAGCGGCAGCGCGCCCGCATGGATCAGACGGCCGCCAATGCGCTGTCCGTTCGCATGGAGCTCCAGGCCGACTGCTACGCCGGGGTGTGGGGCTACTACGCGGCTCGCCGAAACATCCTGGAGCCGGGGGACGTCGAGGCGGCCCTGGCCGCGGCCACGGCCATCGGGGACGATCGCCTGCAGAAGCAGACGCGCGGCCACGTCGTGCCCGAGTCGTTCACCCACGGGTCGTCCGCCCAGCGCGTCCGGTGGTTCAAGACCGGCCTCGAGGGCGGGGACGTGCGGCGGTGCGACACCTTCTCGGGCCGGCCTTGACAGGGGCGCGGCGCGCCCGCCGGACCGCCTGGCGCGTCAGGACTGACTGACGAGGCGGGCGCCCGCCTCGCGCACGATCTCGATCAGGGCGTCGACGTCGGTCTCCGTCGTCCCGTAGTGGAGGACGCACGCGCGCAGCGCGAACCGCCCGCGCAGCACGGTCCCGGTCAGGAACGTCCGCCCCTCGCCCTGGATCCGCTCCACCAGGAGCTTGTTCAGCGAGTCGAGTCGCGTCGCGTCCCCCGCCCATCCCGGCGGCGCGAAGCGAAAGCACACGACCGATAGGTCGCCGAGCGCGATGCGCTCGAGGTCGGGCGCGGCGTCGACCGCCGCCGCGAGCCGGCGCGCCAGGTCGACGTGGCGGCGGATCAGCGCGGCCACGCCGTCCCGGCCCAGGTGCTGGAGGATCATCCAGAGCTTGAGGGCCCGGAAGCCGCGCGTCTGCTGGAACCCGTACTCCGAGTACCAGGGGAGGCCCCCGAAGCCCTTGCCCTCCTCGGTCCGGAGATACACCGGAACCAGGCTCCACGTGTCGCGGAGCAGTCGCCCGTCGCGGACGAGCGCGGCCCCGCACTCCACCGGCACGGAGAGCCACTTGTGCGGGTCCAGCGCGAGCGAGTCCGCGCGCTCGAGCCCGGCGTAGCGAGGCGCGAGCGCCGGGTCCGCCGCGCCGACCGCGCCGTAGGCGCCGTCGACGTGGAGCCACAAGCCCTCGGCCTGGCAGAGGTCGGCCACCGCGCCGAGCGGGTCGATCGCGCCCGTGTTGACCGTCCCCGCGCTCGCCGCCACGCAGAAGGGCCGGCGCCCGGCCGCGCGGTCCGCGCGGACGGCGTCGCGGAGCGCCTCCACGTCCAGGCGGAAGTCCTCGTCCACGGGCACGGTTCGCACCGCGTCTCGACCGAGCCCCAGCACCTCGGCGGCCTTCCGGATGCAGCTGTGGCCCTCCTCCGAGAGATAGAGGACGAGGGGCGCGGGGGCGCCGGCGACCCCACGGGCCCGGACGTCCCAGCCGTCGGCGGCCGCCGCCCGGTGCCGGGCGGCGGCGAGGCATGTGAGCGAGGCCATGGAGCCGCCGCTGACCAGGAGGCCCATGCTGCCCTCGACCGGGAAGCCCACGAGCTCCATCAGCCACCGGACGGCCGCGCGCTCGACGTAGATCGCCGCGTGATCCCCACCGGCGCAGCTCGGATTCAGGGCGGCCCCGAGGAGCTCCGCGACGACGCCGATGGGAGCGGGCGGCGAGTTCACCCAGCCGAAGAAGCGCGGGTGCCCGTTGCCCATGGGGTGGGAGAAGATCTCGCGCCCGACCTGGTCGAGCAGGCTCTCGGGCGACGCGCCGCGGACAGGCAGGGGGCGTTCCAGGAGTGCCGCGCGCTCCGCCGGTGACATCGGCATGAAGACAGGCTGATCGCGGAGGCCCTCGAGGTGGTCGGCGATCATGTCGACGGCGGCGTGAGCCAGGCGCCGGAACGCCTCGGGCGGGATGGCCGGCGGCGCGTCAGGCAGAGGGACAGGCTGGGTCGTGTGGGTCACGAGCGTCTCCTCGGGCCGGCCGGCGGCACCCGGCCCCGCCGGGCGTGCGGACTGCTCTCCGTCAGCGCCATGGCGAGGTAGTAGACACAGGGCTCGCGGCCGGGATTGACGAACTGGTGGTGGCAATCGCCCGCGTAATACGCACTGTCGCCGGCGCTGAGCACGTGCGACGTGCCGTCGATCGTCAGCTGGAGGGTGCCCCGCTCGATCGCGACGTACTCCCGGGAGCCGCCCGCGTGCGGCGCGAAGACGCCGGCGTCGACGCCGGGCCCGATCGTCGTCCGCATGAACTCGAACTCGACCCCGGGAAGCACGGGGGAGAGGATCCGACGTTCCCAACCCCCGGGGTCCCGGGCGACATCCTGGGCGGCATGGCGCAGGACCACCACGCGCGCGGCGCGCTCCTCCCCGAGGAGCCGCGCGATGCTCGTATCGAGGGCGGTCCCAATTCGGTCGAGGACCAGCACCGTCGGGACCCGGACGCCTCGCTCGACGGCGGACAGCATGCTCCGGCTGACGCCCGCAAGCTCCGCGACGGCGCCGAGCGACAGGCCCCGCTCGATGCGCGCGGCCCGGACGCGCGTCCCGAGGTCGGCGATGTCGAGTCCCGTCGAGAACCGGCCCGCGGCGATTCGTGGAGGCACGATAGTGCATGGTATTCCACTATCGTGGACAACGGCAATCGTCTCGCGTCGCCGACCGTGTAATAAACATCGTGTAGCGCCTACCCGCCGCCGCGTGGCTGGGCTGGCGGACACCGGTCACCTGTCTCTGAAAACGTTTATCTTTCCATGACTTCAGGATCGGCTACGACTGCGTGACGCTCCGGGGCGGGTGGCACTCATCTTGCCCAATGAGAAGGCACGATGAGGTCTGTGTCCGTTCGGTTCCCGCCCTTGCTGCTCACCGTTCCCGACACCGCCCGGAGGCTCCAGCTCCACGAGCAGACGATCCGCGCGATGATCCGGCGCGGCGACCTGGCGGCCATCAGGCTGGGACGCTTGATCCGGATCCTTGCGGCAACGGTCGATCGTGCCGCCGGGGCGCTGGGCGAGCCGTCCGTCAGGTCGCGGGCGGCGCAGCGAGAGCTCCGGCGGGTTCCTGCTCGCTTCCGCGCCTAACGCGGAGTCGGCCGCGATGGCGGGGAACGTGCACCGCGCGCTGGAGAACCTTCTCGCCCGGGCCCGGCAGGACCTGGCTGCCGCCGAGCGGGACGAGGCCGCCGAGCGCGGCGTCCTCATGGGCCTGATCGATCGCGACCGCCATCTCCGGTACGCGATGGAGCAGGCGTCGACGACGATCCGGACGGCCCGTGACGTGGAGGGGATCCGGCAGATGCGCGCGCGCCTCGACACCCTCGAGCAGGAGCGGCACGCCGTGATGGCGACCCGGCGGGAGCAGGAGACGGCCGTCGACCAGCGGCGGGACCGGACGCGGACCGCCCGGCTCGCGGTGGAGGAGCTCGAGCAGCGCACGCTTCGCATCCGCGAGACGATTCGCCACATCGAGCACCAGCTGATGATGCGTCAGAAGACCATCAGCGAGCTGGAGGGCCAGGTGTCGCGCCTGCTCGACGAGCTGCCGCGCGCCCGCTCACTGCACGCCGAGGCCGAGGCGCGGCTGGCCGGTCTCCGGCGCGAGCTCAGCGAGATCGACGGAAGCTGAGCACCGCCGGACGGCCGGCGGCCCTCAGTTGATCCGCTTCGCCCGGTCGCCCCACTCCTTGTTGCGCAGCACGAACTTCTGGATCTTGCCCGTCGAGGTCTTCGGCAGATCGCCGAAGGTGATCGCGGCCGGGCACTTGAAGTGGGCGATGTGCTTCCGGCAGTGCTCGATGATCTCGGCTTCCGTCGCCTGCGCGCCGGGCTTGAGCGTCACGAACGCCTTCGGGCGCTCGCCCCACTTCTCGTCCGGGATCGCGACGACCGCGCACTCCAGCACCGCCGGATGCTTGGCGACGGCCTGCTCCACCTCGATCGTGGAGATGTTCTCGCCGCCCGAGATGATGATGTCCTTCTTCCGGTCGCGGAGCTCGATGTAGCCGTCGGGGTGCCAGACCGCGAGGTCGCCCGAGTGGAACCAGCCGCCGTGGAACGCTTCGGCGGTCGCCTCGGGCTGCTCGTAGTACCCCTTCATCACGTTGTTGCCCCGCATCACGACCTCGCCGAGCGTCTCGCCGTCCATGGAAACGTCCTCCATGCGGCCGTCGACCACGCGCACCAGGTCGGCGATGACGTACCCCTGGCCCTGGCGGGCCGCGAGGCGGGCCCGCTCCTCGTCGGGCTGACGGTCCCACTCCGGGTGCCACGCGCACACGGTGTGCGGGCCGTACGTCTCGGTGAGCCCGTAGACGTGGACGGGGCGGAATCCGAGGGCGCGCATCTTTCCGAGCAGGGTCGGGGAGGGCGGCGCGCCGGCGACCGCGGCGGTGACCTGGCGCGACAAGGCGTGCGCCTTCGGATCGTTGACGATGCCGATCTGCACGGTGGGGGCGCCGCAATAGTGGGTGATGCCCTCGGTATCGATCAAGTCCCAGACCCGGCTCGACTCGACGCGGCGCAGGCACACGTGGGTCGCGCCGTACGCGGTGACCCCCCAGGTAAAGCACCACCCGTTGCAGTGGAACATCGGCAAGGTCCACAGGTACTTGGCGTCGAACGACAGCCCCGTCTCCAGCGTCTCGCCGATGGCGTTGAGATAGGCGCCGCGATGATGGACCATGACGCCCTTCGGGCGTCCGGTCGTTCCCGACGTGTAGTTGATGGAGATCGTCTCGTACTCGTCCTCGAGCCACGGCTCGCAGGGCTCGGGTGAGCCGGCGGCGAGGAAGTCCTCGTAGGGATCGCCGGGAGCGCCGGTATCGTCGATGCGCACCACCCGGAGGCCCTCGGGCGGCGCCCCCTGGACCAGCGGCTCGAACTCGCGATCGATGAAGAGGACCTTCGCGCCGGAGTGCTTCAGGATGTAGGCGATCTCGTCGGCATTGAGCCGGGTGTTGATCGGAACCAGCACCAACCCCGCCGCGGGGATCCCGAAGTGCGCCTCGAGCATGGCCGGCGTGTTCGGCGCGATGATCGCGACCCGGTCGAGGTGGCGAAGCCCGAGCTGGCGAAGATGCGAGGCGAGCCGGTTGGCGCGCTCCTCGAACTGCCGGTAGGTGTACCGGCGGGCGCCGTGGATGATCGCGGTCCGGTCCGGAAAGACGTACGCGCTACGGCGCAGAAACGAGACCGGCGTCAGCTCCGTGCGATAGGGCTGCCGCTCCTGGTCCACCTTGACAACCTTCTTGGCTCCGCCCGACATCCGGCCACCTCCGTGACTGGGATGGACGCTATCTTACCCGACGGGGAAGCCGGGGCGCGGCCCGGAGATCGGCCCCCGGCGGCCATTCGCCGCCGCTCGCCGGCGTGGCGCGGGGGCGCCGCTCACGGCGCCCAGAACCGCGGGTAGAGCTCGCGGAGCTGCGGGATCACGGAGCGCACCTCGGGGCGGCGCCGCGCCTCGACGTAGCGGGCCCGGATGGCCGGATCGCCGAGGTTCACCGCTCCGTGGATGCAGCACATGATCGATCCGGGGTCGTCCGTGTGGGGCAGCCCCAGCGCGTGGCCGATCTCGTGGGCGGCCACCTGGAAGAGGACCGTCTCCCGCGACGTCGTGCCCATCGCCATCGGCTCGGCGAGATCGATCCGGACGGGGAGGCGGATGACGCCGGCGTCGTCCACGTCCAGGTGCGCGTAGCCGAGCGGCCGGTCGGCGCCTGCCGCGGTGAACCGGATCACGACGTCGGCGCCTTCCTCTCGGTCCTGCCAGCGCAGCGTCTCCACGCCGAGCGCTTCTCGGGTCACCGCGTTCCAGTCGTCCACCGCGCGGCGCACCGGCGCCTCGAGGGCGGCGTCCGGCGGCGGGGCGAGGTAGACGGCAAGCGGGAGGCGGTCCCGAGGATGGCCGATGGGCCGGGTGGTGTCGACGGTGTCGGAGGCGCCCGCCCCGCGCGCCGCCGTCAGCGCGAACGCGAGCACGAGAAGGAGTGGGCCGGAGCGAGCCCGGGCGCGGGCGAGCGCGGCCATGGGGCCCAGCCGGATTCTCCTGCTACGGCAGCGGGCCGGCGATCACGACGACGGCCCGATCCGGGTGGAGGTGGGCCCGCGCCGCCTCGTTCACCTGGGGGACCGTGACGGCCCGGTAGTAGCCCGCGTAGCGATCCATGTAGTCGGCCCCCAGGTCGTAGAACTCCATGCCCCAGAGGATCTCGGCGACGCCGCCGTTCGTCTCGAGCCGGAGCGGGAAGCGCCCGGTGAGGTACGCGACCGCCTCGTCGACCTCGCGCTGGGTCACGCCGTCCCGGCGGATGCGCTGGATCTCCGACTCGAGCGCGGCGACGGCCTTCTTCGCGTTCGCGGGGTTCGTGCCAAGCCCTGCGCGGAAGGGACCCGGGTAGAGGCTGGCATCGAAGTAGCCGTAGACGGAATACGCCAGCCCCTGGTCGTCGCGGATCGAGGTGCTGAGCCGGCTGGTGAGCGCCCCGCCTCCCAGGATGAGGCTCATGACCTGGGCGGCGTAGAAATCGGGGTCTTTCCGGCGGAGCCCGCCGGCGTGGCCCCAGGCGATCGACGCCTGGCTTCGGTCGGGGACCCGGATCTCGATCGATTCGGGCGCCGCCCGGAGCGGCAGATCGGGCGGCGTGATCGCCCGGGTCTCGGGGTTGCGCGGCCAGTCGCCGAGGCGCTTCTGGAGCGCGTCCCGGACCTGATTCGGGGCGACGTCCCCCGTCACGACGACGATCATTCGGTCCGGGCCGTACTGCCGCCGATGGAAGTCCACGAGGTCGTCGCGGGTGATCGTGGGGATCATCTGCTCCGACTCCTCGAAGGTCAGCGGGCGCAGGGGATGGTCCGGCGGATAGACGGCCCGATCGAAGTTGAGGCCCGCGATCCGGTCCGGATTCGTCTTCGCCTGGGCGATCCCGGCGAGCGCCTCGCTCTTGAGCCGATCGAAGTCGGCGGCGGGGAACGCCGGCTGGCGGAGCATCTCCGCGAAGAGGTCGAGGACGAGGTCGAAGTCGCGCGTGAGGGCTTCCCCGGTGACCGAGGTGACGAGCGTGTCGGCGCCCGCCCCAAGGCCTGCCCCCACGTCTTCGAGCGCGGTCGCGAAGCCGAGGGCGCTGCGCTGGACGGTGCCGCGGCTCAGCATGGCGGCGGTGAAGCCCGCCAGCCCGGGCTTGTCGCGCGGGTCTGCGAGTGAGCCCGCCGGAACGCTCGCCCGGAGCGCGAACGTCGGGGTCGCGTGGTTCTCCTGCACGATGACGGAGATGCCGTTGTCGAGCGAGAACCGCGTCACGAGGCGGTTGGGCGCCCGCACGGCCTGCGCGCGGGGAAGGGCGATGGGTCGGTCCCCTCGCTTCGGCCGCTCGACACGGGCTGACGCCTCGCGCGGAGGCGGCGCGGCCGGGCTGCCGCCGTCGGACGGCTCGAAGTGCCCGACGGTCCGCGTGTCGACCGTGAACGTCTTCTTCGCCACCGCCTGGATGTCGTCGGCAGTCAGCGCGCGCACCCTGTCGAGATAGGTCGTGAGGTAGCGCCAGTCGCCGATCATCGCCCAGTAGCCGAGCTGACGGGCCTGCGCGGTCACGCTGTTCGTCTGGAAGACGAAGTCGGCCTCGGCGCGCCGCTGCGCGCGGGTCAGCTCCTCGGAGGTGATGGAGCTCGACGTCACGCGCTCGACCTCATCGAGGAGCGCCTTCTCGAGCTGCTCGGCGGTGACCCCGCGGCGCGCGGTGGCGCTCACCGTGAAGAGGAAGGGATCGCGGAGGCTCGGGGATCCGGCGTCGACGCGCGTGGCCAGCCCCTTCTCGACCAGCCCCTGGTAGAGCCGGCTCGTCCGGCCCTCGCCCAGGACACCCGAGAGGACGTCGAGCGCGTAGCTGTCCGGGTCGAGCGCCGCCGGCGCCTTCCACGCGATGAGCACCATCGGCAGGGAGCCCGAGCGCCGGACGACCACGCGCCGCTCTCCGCGCTGCGGCGGCTCGGTCGTGTAGACCTCGGCCGGCTTCGGGATCGGCTTGATCGGGCCGAAGTGCTGGCGGGCCAACCGGAGCGCGTCGGCCGCCGCGACGTCGCCGACGATGACCGCGACGGCGTTCCCGGGCCCGTAGTGGGTCCGGTAGTACTGGTAGATGGCGTCCCGGGACACGTTCTCGACGTCGCTGCGCCAGCCGATCACCGGCCAGCGGTAGGGATGCGCCTGGAAGGCCATCGAGGCCACCGCCTGCCACAGGAGCCGACCCGGGCTGTTCTCGCCGCCCTCGAGCTCACTCCGGACCACGGTCATCTCGGAGTCCAGGTCAGCCTTGTCGATCCGGCTGTTCACCATGCGGTCGGCCTCGATGCGCATCGCGAGCTCGAGCCGGTCGGCGGCGATCGTCGAGTAGTAGTTCGTCCAGTCGTAGTAGGTGCTCGCGTTGAACGACGCGCCGTTCAGGAACAGCGTGCGGGCGATCTCTCCGAGCCGGTACTGGCGCGTGCCCTTGAAGAGCATGTGCTCGAGGAGATGGGACACTCCCGTGATGCCCGTGTGCTCGTTCCGCGAGCCGACCCGGTACCAGACGCTGAAGCTGACGACCGGCGCGCTCCGCACTTCCTTCACCAGCACGGTGAGGCCGTTCGGGAGCACGGTTTCCTGGACGCCGGTGGTGAGGCTCGCCGCCGGGAGCGCCGCAGGCCCGCCCTGGCCGCGAGCGCTGCTGGCGGCGGCGCCCGCCAGGACGAGCAGCGCCAGCAGCACGGTTGCGCACCGCGGCGGGCGGGGGATTCGCGAAGGGCGCGGCGCGCTCACGGCTCCCAGTATAGGGCCTCGCCGCCCGCGCGAGCCCGGAACCCGGCGCCGCCGCACGATGGGCCCGCGGAAGCGTGGTATCGTGGAGCGGCTGCCGCGCCGCGCGGACGGCCTGCTCTCCGACGACCCAAGCGACGAGGATCGGGAACCGATGAGCACCCACGAGAGCACGCGCCCGGCGCCGACCCTTGGCCTGACACCGAAGGAGATCGCGGCCCGCTACGCGGCGCTCCAGGCGAAGCTCGTGCCGCTCTGGAAGTCGATCGCGAGCCTGAACCGGGACCCGCAGACGATCGTCGTCGTGCCGTCCATCACGCTGGACTCGCTCAACATGCCGCCCGCGGTGCTCCAGGCCATGGAGGAGCGCTTCCTGTTCATGCTCTTCCTGCTCCGGCAGCCCAACGCCCGCATGATCTACGTCACCTCCCGGCCGATCCTGCCGGACGTCGTCGACTACTACCTCGGGCTCTTGCCGGGGGTCATTCCGGCGCACGCCCGCGGGCGATTCTTCAACTCCGTCCCGCATGACAGCACGCTGCGGCCTCTGTCCCTCAAGCTCCTGGAGCGGCCGCGGCTTCTCGCCCAGATCCGCGACCTCATCCCGGACAAGGACCGCGCGCATCTGGTGCCGTACAACACGACCGAGCTCGAGCGGGACCTGGCCATCCGGCTGGGCATCCCCATGTACGGGGCCGATCCCCGGCACTTCGAGCTCGGCACGAAGAGCGGCTGCCGGAAGCTGTTCGGCCGCGCGGGCGTGTCGTACCCCCTGGGCGCGGAGGATCTCCGGACCGACGACGACGTCCTCGACGCCCTCGCCCGGCTCCGGACCGCCCGGCCCCACGTGCGCTCCGCGATGGTCAAGCACAACGAGGGCGTCTCGGGCGCGGGCAACGCGGTCGTGAACCTCTCGGACCTGCCCGCGCCGGGCGACAAGGCCGAGCGCGGCGCCCTGCTCGAGCGGCTCAAGGGCATGCAGTTCGAGAGCGCGCGCCAGAACTACGACATGTACATGGCCAAGCTGGCCGAGCTCGCGGGGATCGTCGAGGAGCGCGTCATCGGCGAGGAGATCCGGAGCCCGAGCGTCCAGATGCGCATCACCCCCCTCGGCCAGCTCGAGGTCCTGTCCACGCACGACCAGGTGCTGGGCGGGCCCAGCGGACAGAGCTATCTCGGCTGCCGCTTCCCCGCGGACCCGGCGTACGCCGCGGTCATCACCAGGGACGCGGTGAAGGTGGGGCAGGAGCTGGTCGGCGAGGGCGTCCTGGGGCGCTTCGCCTTCGACTTCGTCGTCGTCAGGAACGGCGCCGCCTGGACGCCCTATGCCATCGAGCTGAACCTGCGGAAGGGCGGCACGACCCACCCGTTCCTGACGCTGCAGTTCCTGACCGACGGGCGGTACGACCCGGAGTCCGCGACGTTCACGCCGCCCAGCGGCCGATCGAAGTGCTTCGTCGCGACCGACCACCTCGAGTCGGAGCTGTACCGGGGTCTCCTGCCGCAGGACGTCTTCGACATCATGGTGCGCCACGGGCTCCACTTCAACCAGACGAGGCAGACCGGCATCGTGCTGCACATGCTGACGGCGCTGTCGGAGCGAGGGCGGCTCGGCCTCACCGCCGTCGGCGAGACGCAAGCGGAGGCCGACGAGATCTACCAGCGGGCCGTCGACGTGCTGGACCGCGAGGCGGAGACGGCGATCCGGCAGGACCCCCTGCCCCCGGTGTGAGCGAGCCCTGGCCGGACCCTGAGCTGCTCCGCTCCGTCTTCGAAGGCACCGAGGTCCTCCGGAAGCCGATCAGCGGCATCATCACGGGACACCACGTGCTCCCGTACGTGCTCGTCGGCCCTCACTGGGACAACCCCGGCCGTTCGGTCGAGGTCCGGGGCCGGATCCGCGTGTCGCCGCGCCTGGTGCTGCCCGTCCGCACGGACGGTCCCACCTACGGCGACGTGTTCTCGGATCGGGAGCTGATGCACCAGGCGCTCATCGCCCGGGTCTTCAGCTTCAAGTACGCGCCGAAAGTGCTCCTCGAGAGCGAGGATCTCCGGATCCAGCGTCAGGACCGCGCGCCGCAGGCCCACCTCGAGCTGGTTCTCGACGAGCTGCTCCGCCAGGAGGTCATCAACACGGGAGTCATCCGCTCCCCGGACGTTCGCTACTACCCGGTCTCCATCGACCGGTTCATCCGGGAGATCCTCGACCAGGAGTTCCGCGACTGAGTCGACGCGCCGCCTCGAGTGGCGACGAATCCAGTCTGCGCCACCGAGCTCGTCGACGGTGCCATGGAAGCGGTGATCGGACGCTTCCGCGCCCGTCTGGCCGGCCGCGGACTGCGCCTGCGCTGACCCTCCCGTTGTCGGACTACCCGCAAGCCTCCAGCGCGGTGAGAGCGAGGACCTTGGCGCAGTCCACCATCTCGCTGATGAACATGTAGGCGCCGTCTGGTCCCTGGTCGAGGAAGCCGCCGCGCGGGCCATAGTAGAGAGAGGGGATTCCGGCTCCCCAGAGCCAGCAAGCGTCTCCCGCCGAGTAAGACATCGGGAGGATGGCGCCGATCGTCGCCGGCGGGTGCCCCATCACCTGCCGGTGGTTGCGAGCGACGGCTTGCACGACCCAGGAGTCCTGCGGCACGTCGATCGGGTTCATGACGAGGCGCCGGCGTCCCTTGAAGGAGGCCGGCGGCGGAATCTCGATCTCATAGCGGATCTTCGGATCTTCGCGCACGAGCTCATCGAGCACCCGGCGGACATCGGCCAGGATGCCGTCGACCGTCTGGCCGGGCACGAAGTGCACGTCGACCATGGCTGTGCAGAAGTCCGGCACGTAGGGCGGCTCGTGGAGCACGTACTTCGGGCCTCGTCCGCCGATCACGCTGCCTACGTTGAGGCGGGGGAGTGCCGGCAGCTCCGGGTGCAGCTCAAAGGTGAAGCGCACGTCGGGCAGCGCCTGGACGACCTTGGCCATCTTCAGGACGGCGTTCACCGTCTTCTCGATCTGGCTGAGGTGCCCGGTGACGCCGTGAGTGTGTATGGCGAAGTGCATGATCCCGCCGTGGATGGTCACCAGATGCTCGATGCCGTAAGGCTCGGGTAGGATCGCCATATCGGTGCGCAGCCCACTCTGCACGAGATGGTGCGTGCCCTCGCCGCCCTGCGTTTCGCCGACCACGCACGCGATCACCAGGTCGCCGCGGAGGCGGATGCCCGCCGCGCGAATCGCTTCGGCGGCCGTAATCATGGTCGCCACGCCGCCCTTCATGTTCTCGCCTCCGTGACCGTAGAGGCGGTCGCCGTCGACGGTGGGCGTCCATGGGTCGCGCTTGGTGCCGAACTTGAGGGAGTTGATGTCGAGGTGGCCGTTGAACATCAGGCTCTTGCCGCCACCGGTCCCCCGCAATGTCGCGATGGTCTGAAAGCGGCCGGGCTCGACTTCCTGCATCAGGACGTCGTAGCCGCGGGGCCGGAAGTAGTCCGCGAGGAACTGCGCCGCTGGTGTCTCGTCGGGGCTGAAGCTCGGGATGCGGATGAGATCGCTGGCGAGGTCCACGAGGTGCTGCGGGTCGATGTGGGCGAGGATGCGAGCGGCGACCTGCTGGTCCATGGAGGCCACGATCGGAGTATAGCTTGGCGTTGTCGAGCGCGGTCGGCGGGGTGCGTCACGCGGGCCGTCCCTCGCCGCTCGACGCGCGAGACCCATCCCGCCTTGACGCTCTCTCGCGCCGGTGCTAGCGTGCCCAAGGCAATCCGGGTCGCTCGCCGGACGGTCCGTCGCCGCACCATCCGACGTTGCCGTGCCCCTGTTATCTCGAGTTCGTCGTCGTGAGCGTGTCAGCGTCCGGGCGTGTCACGGTCGACGCGTCATCCCGGCCTCGAGGTGCGGTGCGGCGGTCCCGACGCCGCTGCCTGGTCCGCCAGGAGGCATGCGTGACGAAGAAGGACCTGTTCCTGGAGGAGGCGCGCCTGGGGCCGCGCAACGCGGTCCTCGTGCGGTACGACGAGGTGCCCCATCTTCTGCAGATCCAGCGGCGGGCCCGGTGGTACGCCGCCATCGACCTCGCCCACGTCGTGATGCTCGTCGAGGAGGGCATCCTGGACGCCCGCCGGGGCGGCCGGCTGCTCGGCGGCCTCTTGGAGGTGCAAGCGCTAGGGGCCGAGCGCTTCCCGTGGGACCCGAGTTCCGGATCCTACCTGGTCCAGATCGAGCACTACCTCGAGCAACGCCTAGGGGAGGAGGTCGCCGGGAGGCTGCAGACCGGGCGGAGCCGGAACGACCAGGAGGCTGCGGCCGAGCGTCTCATGCTGCGCGACCTCCTGCTGGAGGTTTTCGCCGACGTCCTCCGCCTGCAAGAGGAGCTGCTCCGGCTGGCCGGTGAGCATGCCGACACCCTCATGCCCGGATACACGCACTTCCAGCACGCCCAGCCCTGGAGCTTCGGCCACTACATGATGCGGCACGCGAGCATTCTCGAGCGCGACCTGCAGCGGCTCGCCGGCACCTACCGGCGGACCAACCTCAGCGCGCTGGGCGGCGCCGCGAACGCGGGCACCTCATGGCCTATCAATCGGCGCCGGGTGGCCGAGCTGCTCGGCCACGATGGTCTCGTGGTGAACTCATGCGACGCCGGCGAGTTCGCGCGCGACCACCTGGAGGAAGCCCTGGCCTGTCTCGCGCTCCTGATGAGCAACCTGGGGCGGCTGGCCACCGACCTGTACGTCTGGCACTCGTGGGAGTTCTCGTTCGTGCAGGTCGCCGACGGCCTGGCCGGCACCAGCAGCATCATGCCGCAGAAGAAGAATCCGCACTCCCTGGAGCGGGTGAAGGCGGTGGCGGGCCAGGCGGCTGGCTGGCTCCCGGCGATGATGTCCTGCCAGCGGAGCGTGCTCTCGACCGACCTCGACGCCACTTTCGGCGACGACCTGATCACGCCGGCGGTCGAGGTCGCCGTCGGGAGCCTGCGGCTGCTCGCCGAGAGCCTTCGCACCCTGACGGTTGACCGTGCGGTGATGGCCGAGCGGGCCGGCGCGTTCTGGAGCACCACCAGCCACTTGGCTGACGAGCTGGTCCGGCGCTTCGACCTGTCGTTCCGCACCGCGCACCACATCGTTGCCCGATTCGTGCGGGACTCGATCGGCGCCGGCCACCGGCCTGCCGAGGCGTCGGCCGAACTGCTCGACCGGGCCGCCCACGAGACGATCGGCCGCGCCCTCGGCGTCTCGGCGGCGGACCTCCGCGCCGTGTTGGACGCGCGGCGCTTCCTTGACACCCGCCTGAGCGAGGGCGGCGTCGCACCGGACCGCGTGCGGGAGCACGCGGAGGCGATGGGCCGGACGCTGTCGGCGCACGAGCGCTGGCGGGCGGCGGAGGCCGGCCGCATGGAGCAGGCGATCGCCGAGCTGGGACGCGTGGCGCGGGCGCTGGCCGCCCGCGAGGGCGCCTGAGCGGGCCGAGAGAGGAGCGATCCGTGGGCAAGCAGTTCATCCGGAAGTTCGAGGCTTCGACCTACGGGCACCACGCCCGCGGCATCCACTCCATGGCTATCCGGACGCGGGGGGACTACGTGTTCCTCCGCGGCCAGACCGGGTTCGACCTCGACGGCCGCTTCGTCGGCCGCGACGACCCCGGCGCGCAGGCCGAGCAGGCATGCCGGAACATCAAGCAGCTGATGGAGGAAGCGGGCGGAAGCATCAAGGACGTCTGCAAGCTGACCGTCTACATCACCGACGTGAAGTTCCGCCCGGCGGTCTACGGCATGATCGCGAAGTACTTTGAGAACGTGCACCACTGCAGCACCGGCATCGTGGTGAGCGGCCTGGCCCTGCCCGAGCTGCTCGTCGAAATCGACGCGTTCGCGGTCATCGAGTCGTGAGGCGCGCGCCGGCGACCCTGTGACCCGTCCGACTAACGACCCAACGCGGAGGAGGCAGAACGTCATGGCGGGCACCGCATCGCTCCGGGGGTCCTCGATGGCACATCTCTCGCGCCGGCGATTCTTGGAGTTTGGCGCGGCGGCGGTATCGCTGGGCGCGGGCCCGCTCGCCCGCCGGGCGGCGGCCCAGGCGCCCAGGCCGGGCGGGATCGTCAAGCAGGCATGGCTGAGCTCGCCGCGCACGCTGGACCCCGCGTTGGCGATCCAGGGCGACGAGTACATGATCATGCACAACATCTTCGATAACCTGGTCCGCATCGACGAGAAGCTCCAGCCCCAGCCGCAGCTGGCCACCCGCTGGACTGCCGACGACCAGGGGAAGACCTGGACGTTCTACCTCCGGCCGGGCGTCAAGTTCCACCATGGCAAGCCGTTGACCGCCCAGGACGTCGTGTTCACCGTCGAGCGTATCCTGGACCCGAAGACCGCGTCCCCGGGCCGCTCGGTGCTCGGGACCATCGAGAAGATGGAGGCGGTCGACGCCGGGACGGTTCGGTTCCGTCTGAGCGCGCCATACGCCGATCTGCCGCTGAATCTTGGGGCGACCTTCGGGCGCATCCTGCCGTCGGACCGGGCCGACAAGATCGCGACCGAGCCGTCGGGGACGGGGCCGTTCCGGCTGGCCGAGTACCGGCCGGGTGACCGCACGCGCATGGTCAAGAACCCCGACTACTGGGACACCGGCAAGCCCTACCTCGACGAGCTCTGGCAGGTGAACCTGCCCCAGGCGGCCGCGCAGATCGCGTCGCTGGCAGGTGGGGACGTGCAGATGATCTTCGAGGTGGCGGTGCCCTTTATCCCGTCGCTCCAGCGCAATGCCGGGGTCTCCGTCGTCGAGGTCAAGAGCCCGTCGTTCCAGCCGGTCACCATGGCGTCGAACCAGAAGCCGTTCGACGACAATCGGGTGCGGCTCGCCATGAAGCACGCCGTCGACCGCGAGGGAATCATCAAGGCGGTGTGGCAGGGCCACGGTGTGGTGGGCGAGGATCACCCGGTGCCGACGGTCAATCCGTACTACGCGCCCACGACACCCAAGCACGCGTACGACCCGGCCAAGGCCAAGCAGCTCCTGGCCGAGGCCGGCCACCCGAACGGGATCAGCGTCGAGCTCTGGACCAGCAACGAGCGGGTGGGCCTCCAGGAGCTGGCGGTGGCCGTCCAGCAGATGGCGGCGCCGGCCGGGATCACGCTCGAGGTGAAGACGGTGCCGTGGTCGGTGTTCAACAGCACCGTCTACAAGAAGAAGTCGCTCTACGTCAACAACTGGTTCGGGCGCGGGACCATCGACGAGACGCTGTACGCCTACTTCCGGACGGGCGGCGGCTGGAACGAGGGCGACTTCAGCAAGCCGGAGCTCGACCGGATACTCGACGAGGGACGGTCCACCGTGGACGTGGAGAAGCGCAAGAAGGTCTACGCCCAGGCGCAGCAGTTCATTCACGACGAGGGCCACATGGTGGTTCCGTATCACATGAACTACGTGACGGCCATGCGGAGCAACGTCAAGGGCTACGTCGTCCACCCGCTCCGCTACTGCGACTTCCGCTGGACGTACCTGGAGGGCTGAGCCCGATGTCCTGGCCCGCTTGCCCGACCGCCGGAGTTGCCGGGGCGGCGAGCGGGCCGGCCCCTCGCGAGACCTGAACGACCGTGGACCGTTCCCGGCGGAGTCCGGGGGCCGCCACGCGCGGCGGATCGAACCGGGGCACGGCGACGAAATGCGTCCCGCACGCCCTCTGAGTCACGCATGCGCCTCGTCCGCTTCCTGACGCGACGGCTCCTCCTGCTGTCCCTCGTGCTTGCCCTGGTGTCGGTGGTGATCTTCGGCGTCGTCCAAGTGTTGCCGGGCGACGTGGCCACCATGATCCTGGGAACCTCGTCAACTCCGGAGGATCTCGCCGCCCTCCGGGAGAAACTTGGGCTGACCCGGCCCGCCTCGCTGCGCTACCTGGACTGGATGAGCGGGACGCTGCGCGGAGACTGGGGTACGTCGCTGCTCTACAAGGTGCCGGTCCGCCCTCTGGTCCTCGACCGGCTGCGCCAGTCTGCGCTGCTGGCCGGCCTCGCCCTGCTCGTGGCAGTGCCGCTGTCGATCGCCCTCGGGGTCCTTTCGGCGGTCCGCCGAGCGCGGGTGCTCGACCAGGCGACCAGCCTCGTGACGCTGGTTGCGGTCTCCCTGCCGGAGTTCGTGTGGGGCACGGTGCTGATCCTGGTGCTCGCGTACTGGTGGCCGGTGCTCCCGCCCTCCAGCATGATCGACCCGCGTGCGGGCCTGGCGAGAATCGCCCCGGCCCTGGTCCTGCCGGTGCTGACGCTAGTCCTCGGGCTCCTCGCGCACATGACCCGGATGGTGCGCGCGAGCATGATCGAGACGCTCGAGCGCCCCTACGTGCGGGCGGCGCGGCTCCGCGGCCTTCGGCCCCGCCGAGTGGTTCTGCGCCACGCCCTACGGAACGCGCTCCTGCCCACCGTGGGGATCGTGGCCATCAACGTCGGCTACCTGATCGGAGGCATCTTCGTGGTGGAGACCGTGTTCGCCTACCCGGGGCTGGGGCGCCTCCTGGTCGACGCGGTGAGTCACCGGGACGTGCCAGTGATCCAGATGGCCGCGCTGTCCGTCGCGGTGACTTATGCCCTCGCCAACCTGGCCGCCGACCTCCTCTACGCTTACCTGGATCCGAGGATCCGGTACTGAGTCCGCCGTGAAGCCCCCGTCGCTCCCGGCTCCGCCCGCCGTACCGGCGCCGGGTCCGGCCCTCGCCCGTCGGGCCTGGGTGTCGCCTGCTACCGTTCTCCGGCGACAGCCCGCCGTCGTGCTGGGGGCGGCCCTCCTGGCGCTCCACCTCGGGCTGGCCCTCCTGGGACCGACCCTGGCGCCCCACGGCTTCGCCCACATGCAGGTGCTCCACACCCTGGAGGCGCCGTCCTGGGCTTTCCTCGCCGGCACCGACCAGTTCGGGCGCGACAACCTCAGCCGCGTCATGTGGGGCGCGCGCCGGACGCTCGCGGTGGCGATGGTCAGCACGCTGCTCGGCGTGACGCTCGGAGTCGTGGTCGGCATGGTTGGCGGCTACTACCGGGGCTGGATCGACGAGCTGCTGATGCGCCTGGTCGACGGGATGATGGCGATACCGGCTCTCCTGCTCGCCATGCTGATCCTGACCACGCTCGGGTCGAGCCCCATCTACGTTGTACTGGGTATCGCGGTTGTGTTCATGCCGCGCACCGCGCGCATGGTGCGGGGCGTCGCGCTCAGTCTGGGGGCGGCCGAATTCGTCGATGCCGCGCGGCTCCGTGGTGAGTCCGGCGCCTACGTCATCTTCCGCGAGATGCTGCCGAACGCCTGGGCGCCGATCATTGTGGAGGCGTCCATCCGCTTCAGCTACGCGATCCTCCTCGCCACGTCGCTGGGTTTTCTGGGCCTGGGCGCCGGCCCGCCCACGCCGGATTGGGGACTCATGATCAACGAGGCGCTGCCCTTCCTCGACCAAGCGCCGTGGCTGGCCGTGCTGCCGGCGGCCGCGATTGCCAGCGCCGTGGTCGGCGCCAACCTGATCGGTGAGGGCATCCGCGAGGCCCTGGCGCTGCGCCACAGCCTGGACTCGGCATGACCGGCGAGCGGGTCGGCTCCCCGGGCGGCGACGTCCTCACGGTCCGCGATCTCCGAGTTACCTACCGGGCGCGCGCGGGCGCCGTGCAGGCGGTGAAGGGGGTGTCTTTCGCCATCGCCCCCGGCCGCCTCCTGTCGGTCGTGGGCGAGTCGGGATCGGGGAAGAGCACGCTCGCGCTCGCCGTGCTGGGCGCCCTCGGCGGAGAAGCGGCGGTCACGGGCGAGGTGCGCTACCGCGGCGACGACCTGCTCGGTATGGTCCCGGCGGCGCGCCGGCGTCTGTGGGGCCGGCGGCTGGCGATGGTGTTCCAGGATCCGGGCGGCACGCTCAACCCCGTGCTGCCCGTCGGGGAGCAGGTCGTGGAGGTGCTGCGTGAGCACGAGCGTTTGGGACGCGCCGAGGCTCGCCGCCGCACGGTGGCGCTGTTCGAGGCGGTCAGCCTGCCGAGCCCCGCCGCGCTCGCGACCCGCTACCCACACCAGCTCTCCGGCGGCCAGCAACAGCGCGTCTCCATCGCCATCGCGCTGGCGTGTGATCCCGACGTCCTGATCCTCGACGAGCCGACGACGGGACTCGACGTGACTACCGAGGCGCGGATCCTCGACCTGGTCGCCGACCTGCGCCGGCGCTCCGGCGCCGCCATCCTCTACATCACGCACAACCTGGGCGTGGTGGCCCGCCTCGGTGACGAGGTCGCCGTGATGTACGCGGGCGAGGTAGTCGAGCACGGCCCCGTCCGGAGCCTGTTCGCACGGCCGCGCCATCCCTACACGCTGGCTCTGATGGAATGTCTCCCGCACGCCGAGCGCCGCGCGGGGTCGCGCCTGCTCCCAGCCATCCCGGGCTTCCTGCCGGACCCGACCAGCGCGCCTGCATGTTGCCAGTTCGCGCCGCGCTGCGCGATGGCCGCGGACCGCTGCCGGGAGGCGCGGCCGGAGCTGACAGCGTTCGGCCCAGCGCGCCTGTCGCGCTGCTTCTTCGCCGACGCGGTGCCGCCGCCGGCCGCGGACGGGAGTCCCGTCGGGGGCGCACCCGCCGCGGTGGCCGTGGGCGCGGGACCGCCACTGCTGGAGGCAACGGACCTGGTCCACCAGTACGGGCCGGCCGGTGGCTGGCTCGCGGGATTGGGGGCGGCGCCGGTCCGGGCCCTGGACGGGATCGATCTGACAGTACGGGCAGGGGAGACCCTGGCCGTGGTGGGGGAGAGCGGTTCGGGCAAGACGACACTCGGCCGCTGCCTGGTCGGCCTCATCCGGCCGACTGGCGGCACCCTGCGCCTGGACGGGCGGGCCTACCCGCGCCGCCCGGCCGAGTGGTCGCGCGCGCTGCGGCGGCGGATCCAGATGGTCTTCCAGAACCCTGACCGCACGCTCAACGGGCGGCGGACGATTCTCGACGCGGTGAGCCGGCCGCTGGAGCTCTTCGGGCTGGCGGACCGCGCGACGCGGCGGGACCGCGCCGCGGAGCTGCTCCGGGCCGTCGGTCTGAGCGAGCGGCACCTGGACCTCTATCCCGGCCAGATCAGCGGCGGCGAGCGGCAGCGGGTAGCTATCGCCCGGGCCTTCGCTTGCCGCCCGGACCTGGTGGTCTGCGATGAGCCCACCTCGGCGCTCGACGTCTCGGTCCAGGCGACGGTTCTGAACTTACTCGTCGAGCTGCAGCGCCGGGCCCAGACCTCCTACGTCTTCATCTCGCACGACCTGTCTGTGGTCCGGCACATCGCCGACCGCGTCGTCGTCCTCTACCGCGGCCGGGTCTGCGAGTCCGGGCCGGCGGAGGCGGTGTTCGCCCCACCCTATCATCCGTACACCGAGGCGCTGCTCTCCGCCGTGCCGTCGGTGGCGCGGCCGGGAGCCCCGGCCCCGATCCGTCTGGAGGCCGCGGGCCCCGAGGTGGAGCAAGGCTGCTCGTTTCAGGCCCGCTGTCCTCGGAAGCTGGGCCCGGTGTGCGAGGAGACGGCGCCGCCGCTCCTGGGCGTCCCCGGTGGCCACGTGCTGGCGTGCCACATCGCCCGCGAGGAGTTGGCGCGCATGCAGATGGACGTCGCGAACCGAACCCCGCCGGATACCGTGTGAGCCCCTGACCGTCCCGGCCTGTGCCAGCTAAGGAGCGCCCCATGCCGTCCGCCGCTTTCACGATCGCGGAGTACGTGGCCCGAACGCGGTTCGAGGACCTCCCTCCGGCGGCGACGGCCGCCAGCCTTGTGTGCGTCCAGGACCTCCTGGGCGTCGCGCTCGCCGGGGCGACCACGCCCTGGGCGGCGCACGTGGCGGCGGCCGCAGAGTCGCTGGGGACCAGGGGTGCGGCGACCTGGTGGGGGACTGGCCGGCGAGGTTCGGCGGTGTCCGCCGCGCTGGTCAACGGCACCGCCGCGCACGCCCTCGACTGGGACGACGACCCCGGCTGCTGCCACATCGGCGCGGTGGTGATCCCGGCGGCAATGGCCGAGGCCGAGGGGCGTGGCGCGTCTGGGCGCGAGCTGCTGAACGCGATCTGCGTGGGCTACGACGTAACGACGCGGGTGAGTGACGGCATCGACCCGGACCGCCTCTATCAGAAGGGATATCATCCGACGGCGGTATGCGGGGTATTCGGCGCGGCGGCCGCGGTCGGCCGCCTGATGCGGCTGTCCCCCGAGGCCCTCGCCGACGCGCTGGGGATTGCTGGAAGCTTCTCGGCGGGCAACATGGAGTTCCTGTCTGACGGCGCGATGACGAAGCGCGTGCAGGCGGGCAAGGCGGCCGCCGATGGCGTCCTCGCCGCGTACTTGGCCGGCCGCGGCTTCACCGGGCCACGCACCATCCTGGAGGGCCCATACGGCCTGTGGCGCTACACCGAGTGGCGGCAGACCGAGCGGTTCACCGCCGACCTCGGCCGGCGATACGCGATCAACGAGGTCCACTTCAAGAAGCACGCGTGCTGCCTGGCGATGGCGGCGGCCCTGGACGGCGCGCTCGAGCTCGTGCGGGAGCACGGGCTCCAAGTGCGTGACATCGCCTCGATCCGCGTGGGCCTGTGCCCGACCGGCCACTCTCAGGTCGGCGAGCCGCACGACCCCGACGCGGCCCCGCCAACCGTGATGGCCGCCCAGATGAGCCTCCGCTACTCGCTGGCCGTCTGCCTGCTGGACGGGAGGGTGGGTGCCGAGCAGTTCGCGGAGACGCGCCTCGCGAGCCCGGAGGTGCTCGACCTGAGTCGCCGGATCGAACCCTACGTGCATCCGGCGCTGGCCGGCGCCCCGCCTGACGACGTCACCGCCTTCCTCGACGTGATGACACGGGACGGTCGCACGATCTCGCGCGTGCAGCCGACGTACCGCGGCCATCCCTCGACCCCCATGTCGGCCGCGGAGATGGAAGAGAAGTTTCGAGTCTGCGCGGGGCGTCTCCTGGGGGTTGCCGAGGTCGAGCAGCTTCTCTCGGCGATCCACCGGTTGCCCGAACTCCGGACGCTGGCCAAGCTCATGGGACCGCTGCGTGGGGCCGGTCGGCCAGGGCCCCCGGTGAAAGCGCGGCGCTCGGCGACGGCAGGCCGATGATAGACCAGGCCGGGGCGGAGCCAATCCGGGTGCGTGCCCTCGCGCATGGGTCCAGGGGGCGCGCCTTGATATCGCCGGCTGCTCGTCGGCTCGACCCGGGCCGGCGACTGTGGCCCGGTGAGAGCATCGATGTCCTGCGCCCGCTCAGGGGGCCGGTCGGCTCGCCTCCTGTCGCACCCACTCGTCGAACGGCCCCGAGATGCGCACCACCTCGTTGAGGAGCCACAGCGAGCGCGAGACGAGAACCACGAAAAGGTCGCCGGCGATGCCGGCCCGTCGCGTCTCCGGCGTGACGGGGACGAACGCGAGGGTCCGGAGGAAGCTGCCGTTCCGGGTGGAGGCGAAGTCGAGGCGGCGTCCGTCAGGCGTGACCACGAAGAGCTGCCCCGTCCGCCGCTGCACCACGAACAGCGCTCCGCCGGGGCTCTGCGACAAGCCCGCGGGCAGGGGACCCGTCAGCACGGACTCCGTGCGGCCGTCGGGCGTGATTCGCTGGATCTCGCCGTTGCCCGCCCCGAACGGCGTCTCCGCGGTGCCGTCGCCGCCGACCCAGAGGTTGCCGGCCTCGTCCAGCGCCATCATGCGCGGACGCTGGGCCACGGCGTGGCGGGGGTTGACCAGCTGGCCGCGCGCGTCCAGGCGGACGATCGTCCCTTCCTCGCGGTCGGTCACGTAGATGTCGCCCGTGGGGGCGATCACCACGCCCTCGGGGTGGCGCAGGACCGGCGTTCCACCCGCCTCGGGCCGCCCGCCGGCGAAGAGCACGGGCTTCCCGTCCATGAAGCGGTAGAGCGCGCCCAGACGTCGCTCGCGATCGTACGTGGTGACCCACACGGTGCCGCGGGCCGGCACGGCGCCGATCTGCGGGTTCGGGAGCGGCGGTCCGTAGAGGTAACGGGACTCGCCGTCGGGCGTGAGCCGCGCCCCGCCCACGGGGATCCGATAGATGGCCGAGAGGTCCTCGATGTCCCCCACGCGGAACCGGGCCCCCGTCCGCGCCATGTAGAGGGTGCCCGCGGCGTCGACGCCCAGCGATCCCACCGACGGGATCCCGCTGACTCCGCGCTCGCCGGACGTGTCGAAGCCCTGGCCCGTGACGTACACCTCGGACGTGAACCCGGAGGGCAGGGTGACCTCGGCGTGCACGGGAGCGGCGACGAGGAAGAGCGTCAGGAAGGCGAGCCACGCAGTCATCCGGATCCCTCCTGGGGCGCCGCGCGTCGGGGGCGCGTCGGTCGGGAGCACCAAGCTGCGACCCAGCCCGAGTATACGCCGGTCGCCGCTGACCCGCGCGGTAGGATGGAGCGACGCGCGGACCGGATCGGCCTCGCGCTCCCAGGGTGGCCGAGGCGTGAAGAAGGCGCGCGCGCGTCAGCGCCCCGGCGCGCGCTCCAGCAACGGGCGGACCTCCGTCGCGAAGCGCGTCATCGACTCCTCGTCGTACGGGGCAGGGAAGCCCGCGAGGAGGTGCCGGTAGCCCGGGCCGATCTCGAGGTAAGGGCGGATGGCCTGCGCGACCTCGGCCGGTGTGCCGACGGGCTGGTTCGTCCAGAGCTGAGCGCGACCGTTGCCCTCGAACAGCTTCTCGAACACGCGCTGGGCCTCGGCGCGCGTATCCCGGATCACCACCGCCCCGACGACCGTCGTGCGCTCGATCTCTCGATGGTCGCGACCCACGGCGCGGCAGTGCTCCTGGAGGATCGTTTCCTTCCGTCGGACGGGCTCCACGCCGCCGCCGATGTTGCACGCGTCCGCGTACCGCGCGACTAGCTTGAGCGTCACCTTTTCTCCGCCGCCGCCCACGAGGATCGGGAGCCGTGGCTGGACGGGCGCGGGCAGGTTGCGGACCGACTTGGCGTGATAGCGCGCCCCCGCGGACGACGGCGTTTCCCCGTGGAGCATGCCGCGGATCACGGGCAGCGCCTCGCCGAGCCAGCGGAGCCGCTCCGGGGCGCCGGAGCCGAACGGCAGCCCGTAGGCAACGTGCTCTCCCTCGTGCCAGGCGGCCCCGATGCCGAGGATCGCGCGCCCCCCGGAGATGTGATCGAGGGTCGTCGCCATCTTGGCGGTCAGAGTCGGCTCCCGGAACGTGTTGGCCGAGACCATGAGGCCGATCCGGATCCGTGTGGTCGCCTGGGCCCAGGCGGCAAGCGCCATCCAACCTTCGAGGATTGGCCCGTTCGAGTCGCCCACGATCGGGTAGAGGTGGTCCCACGTCCAGAGAGAGTCGTAGCCGAGGCGGTCCGCCCGTCGTCCCGCCTCGAGAAGCGCGGGCCAGCCCGTGTACTGATTCCAGCAGAGGGCGCCGATCCGGACAGTCATGCGAAGTCTCCTCGAAGCTCGAACGCCTCGGCCAGAAGCTCGTAGGAGCGGAGCCGAGCCTTCGGATCGTGGGTGATGGTGACGACGACCAACTCGTCGACGTCGTACTCTCCGGCCAGGGCGCGGAGGCGTGCCCGCACCTGCTCGGGAGCCCCAGCGAGCGTGCGCTGGCGCGCGTGCTCCACGATGGCCAGCTCGCGAGGCGAGTACGGATACCGCTCGGCCTCGTCGACGGACGGGTAGGGGCCGGAGCGGCCCGTGTACAGCCGCACGATGAAGAGGTCCCGGCTCCGGGACAGTCGCTCGGCTTCCGCCTCCGTGTCCGCGCACACCGCGAACACCGCCACGCTGGCCCGGGGCGCGGAGAGGGTCGGCGAGGGCCGGAAGGCGCGGGCATAGGCCCGCGTCACCGCCGCCCCGCCATCGGCATTGATGAAGTGGGCGAACGAGAACCCCGTCCCGAAGTGAGCGGCGCAGGCGGCGCTCGCGTCGGTCGAGCCGAGGAGCCAGATCTCGGGCGCGCGCTCGCCGCTCGGCATCGCGTGGACGCTCGAGAAGCGATGGTCGGCCGGCAACGCGTTCGTCAGGAACCCGATCAGGTCGCCGACCTGATCGGGGAAACGGGCGATCTCGGTCTCCGCCCAGGGGTCGGGGGCGCTCGGCCCTCGGGCCGCGTCGGCGCCTCGGCGCAGGGCGAGCGCGGTGCGCGCGTCGCTCCCGGGCGCGCGGCCGATGCCGAGGTCGATGCGTCCTGGATGCAGCGCCTCCAGCATCCGGAACTGCTCGGCGACCTTGAGTGGACTGTAGTGGGTCAGCATGACGCCGCCCGATCCCACCCGGATGCGACGGGTCTCCGCCGCGACCGCGCCGATGAGGATCTCGGGGGCCGCGTCGGCGAGCCCGGGCGTCGAGTGGTGCTCGGCCAGCCAGTACCGGTGGTAGCCGAGACGGTCGGCGGCTTGCGCGAGCTGAAGGGTCTCCCGGATCGCCTCACCAGGCGTCTGGCCCGTCCGGATCGGGGATTGGTCCAGGACGCTCAGGCGCAGGCCGTTGGGATGGTCGGCGGGCACACAGAGAGTCTATCGCGACCCCGGCGGGTCGTCCCGGGCCTCGCGCCGGGGATGCGGCGCCCGCTACGGCTGTCTCGGACGCTGGAACTCGAGGTCGATCGCCTTCAGACGCTCGGCCCAGGAGCCGGGCCGTGTTCATCCGGATGTTCTCGACGAGTGACGCCCGGCGATCGCGCGGCATCCCGGCCTCGCCGCGTCCCAGCCGCTCGGCCGACCAGGCGATGACCGTGAGCGGCGTCCGGAGGTCGTGGGTGATCGCCGAGAAGAGGTGCTGCTTCAGCGAATCGAGCTCCCGGAGGCGATCCGCCATGTGGTTGAATGCGATCGTGAGGTCGGCGATCTCGTCACAGCCCCGCACCGGGATGGGCTCGGTCGCCTTGCGCAAACACGGCAGCCGCCGAGGGCCAGCGCCGGGCCTACCCTTGCCCGCCCGGCACCTCGGGCCGCCGGATGCTAGACTTTCGGCAGGCCCGCGCCGCGGTGCCTCGATCAACCATGAGCCACGGTGAGCTTCCGACCGGCCAGTCGCGGCGCTCCTCGGGGCGCGCCGGAGTGACGTCTGGACGAGGCGCGCCCGCCGGTTCCCGGCTGTGGCTGGTGGTTCTCCTGATCGGACTAGCGGCGCTCTGGACGATCCCGATCCGCTCCGTGGCTCAGGGAGGCGCGCCGCTCCGGCTCCTCGAGCGGCCGTCACTTCTCGATGACGGGGACCACGATTCGCTGCGCGCGGCGGTGGCGCAGAGCCTGGGCTGGCTCGACCGGCAGCCGCCCGGCCGGTGGCTCACATTCGACGCGCGGCGCGTGACCACCGCGGAGTACGCGACGGGGCTGCGCCGACTCCTGATGCTCCTCGCCGGCGACCCGCCTCCGGAGGTGCTCGAGGAGCGCGTCCTCGCCGAGTTCGACGTGTTCTCGAGCGTGGGACGGGACGACGGCGCCGTGCTCCTGACCGGCTATCACGAGCCCGTGATCCATGCCTCCGACCGGCAGAGCGCCCAGTATCCCGTGCCGATTCTCGGAGTGCCGGCGGACTTCCAGGTCGGCTGGCGGTACCCCCGCTCCCTGAGCCGGGCCGAGATCGAGGCCGGTCGGCTCGGGTCGTCGGCGCGCCCGCTCGCGTGGGCCCGCGACCCGATCGACGTGTTCTTCATGGAGATCGAGGGGAGCGGCACGCTGCGCTATCCCGACGGCCGTGAGGTCCGGGTCGGCCCGGCGGCGACCAACGGGCATCCGTACCGCTCGATCGGGCGGCTCTTGATCGACGAGGGGCGGCTCACGGAGGAAACCGTCTCGATGGACGCCATCCGCACGTGGCTCATCGAGAATCCCTCCGAGCGCAGCCGGGTCCTTCGCCACAACCAGTCGGTGGTCTTCTTCCGGCGTCTCGATGGGCCCCCGCTCGGCAGTCTCGGCGTGCCGCTCACGCCGGCCCGGTCGATCGCCACGGACGCGCGCCTCTTTCCCCCCGGCGTGCTCGCGTTCGTCCGGACGGAGCGGCCGCGGCGGCTCCCTGACGGCCGCATCGGATGGAGCCCCGTGAGCCGGTTCGTGCTGAACCAGGACACCGGCGGAGCGATTCGGGGCCCTGGCCGCGTCGACGTGTTCTGGGGGCGGGGAGGCGAGGCGGATCTCGCGGCCAGCGAGATGAAACAGCTCGGTGATCTGTACTTCCTCGTGCCCAAGGCTCCCGGCGGGATTCCAGCAGGTCGCCGGCGGACCTGAGCCCACGAGGCTTCCCGTCGCTCGGCCGAGATTCCGAGGGTCCACTCGATTCGACGGTGGTGAAGACGAGTCTCTCGGCGAGGTTCGTTCCCGACGAGGCCGCACCGTCGTGGCCCGGCTCCGATGGAGACGCCCGGGAGGGACCCTCTTCAGGGATGCCGTGCGGCCGCCGGAGCCGACGATGTAGACCGGCAGTCGAGCCTCTCGGCTAGGGCGGGCAGCCCGCGGTACAATCCTCGCGTGTCGCCATCCTGGAACGATTGGCGGGTTGGCCTGGGAGCTCCGAGCGGAGTCCCGTCCAGGTTCCCATGAGCACCCAGGCCAATCTGGACGAGGCCGAGCGAGCCGCCGTGGAAGCGGCGGAGCGTCTGGGCGTGCCCCTGGACGTGATTCCCTGCCAGCCGGAATTCGCGGACACGGCCGCCTTTTGCGCGCACTACCACTATCCCGCGGAGCGAGCCGCCAATACCCTGATCGTCGCCTCGAAGAAGGAGCCCAAGCAGTACGCGGCCTGCGTGATTCTCGCCCCGACTCGACTCGACGTGAACCATGCGGTCCGTGACCTGCTGGGAAGCACGAAATGCTCCTTCGCCTCGCCGGAGGAGATGCGCGCGCTGACGGGCATGACGGTCGGCGGCGTGACCGCCTTTGGCCTTCCCGATGGATTGCCGCTCTACGTCGACTCCCGCGTCATGGATCTCGATTGGATCATCCTCGGCACCGGCGGCCGGAACGGCAAGATCCGCATCGCTCCCGAGGTCTTCCGCCGGATGCCCGCGGCGAAGGTGGTGGAGGAGCTCGCGTTGCCCCAGCGGGGCTGAGCAGGGTGGCGGGCGCGACCGGGCCAGGCGTCCTCATCGTCGCGGGCCGCGACCAGGCGGAGCTCTACGATTACTTCCAGTGGGGATTGGGTCAGACGCCGGGAGTGGAAGTCGTCATGGATCGCCGGCTCGGCGAGCGCCGCGGTCGGTGGGAGGGTGACGGGTCACCTGACGACCGCCGAAAGGCCGACCGGCGACGGGCCGCGAGCGCCCGCGCCGAGCTGCTCGCGCGCAGCTTCAGATCGCGCGGCGGGACCCCCGCGCGGGGGCCCGCGACTGGGGGATGCTCCGTTGAGTGACGTCGAGCTCGGATATTCCAGCATCGCCGACCTCGGACCCAGGCTCGCCGATCGGTCACTGTCGCCGGTCGAGCTCTGCCGGGCGCTGCTCCGGCGCTGCGAGCGGCTCGAGCCCAGGTTGAACGCGTTCATCACCCTGGAGCCGGAGAGGATCCTCGAGGAGGCCCGCGTCGCCGAGCGCGAGCTGGCGGCCGGCCGGCCCCGGAGCCCGCTCCACGGCGTGCCCGTCGCCGTCAAGGATCTCTGCTGGACGCGAGACGCGCGGACGACCGGAGGGTCCAAGGTACTCGTGTGCGTGCCCGACGAGGACGCCAGCGTGGTGACCCGGATGCGGGCCGCCGGCGCGATCATCTTCGGGAAGTCGAACACCCCCGAGTTCGCCTACGGGCCCCTGAACGCGTACCACTACGGGCCGTCCCGGAACCCCTGGGACCCGACTCGCTTCACCGGCGGCTCCAGCATGGGCGCGGCGGCCGCGCTGGCCGGAGGCCTGGCGCCCGGCGCCCTCGGGAGCGATACGGGTGGCTCGATCCGGGGCCCCGCGCACTGGTCGGGCGTCACGGGTCTGATGCCGACGTACGGGCGCGTGCCGCTCCGCGGAGTGGTCGCGCTGGCCACGACGCTCGACCACGTGGGGCCGATGACGCGGTCGGCGCTCGACGCCGCGCTCCTGCTCCAGCCGATGGCGGGCTACGACCCGCTCGACCCGACGTCCGTGGACGCGCCCGTGCCCGACTACGCGCGGGAGACCGTCCGGCCCGTGCGTCCGCTCCGGATCGGCGTGCTCCGCGGGAGTTATCTGTGGGACCTGCTCGCGCCCGGCATCGGGAACGCCGTCGAGACGGCGCTCGGCGAGCTGCGCCGTCTCGGGCTCTCGATCGAGGACGTGGAGCTGCCGGAATGGGAGGCGGCCGCCGATGCGAGCCCCATCCTCATCCGGTCGGAGGCCGCGACGGAGTACCGGCGAGCCCTGGCGGAGCGGCCCGGGGACCTGATTCCCGAGGTGCGGGAGCGTCTCGAGGCCGGTATCCGGACATCGGCGGTGGAGTACCTCGACGCGCGACGCGCCTCGGACCGCTTTGCGTTCGCGCTCCGCCGGCTGTTCGCGCGAGTGGACGTCTTGGCGCTCCCCGGTCGTGCGCAGACGGCGCCTAAGATGGACGAGAGCGGACGCCTGCTCGAGCCGCTGTCCCCGCGCAACTACACGGCGCCCCTCAACTATCCCGGCGTGCCCGCGCTGACCTTCCCCTGTGGGTTCGATGCGGAGGGCCTGCCGATCGGCATCCAGCTCACCGCGCCGCACTGGGGCGAGAGCACCCTCCTGAACGTGGCGCACGCCTATCAGCAGGCGACCGACTGGCACCGACGCCGGCCGCCGCTCTGTGCGTGACCGGCGACGCGATGGCGGGTCCCGCAGCGTGCAGCGCCTGCGGGGGCCGGTGGCCTGATCCCGCGGATCGCATCTCGGAGCTTCGCGAGAGCGTCCTCTACCTCCACACGGACCAGTTCTTCCCGGGCTGGTCGGTGCTGGTGCTGCGCCGCCACGCGACGGAGCTGTACGACCTGGAGCGGGACGAGCGGGCGCGGGTCATGGACGAGGTGAGCGACGTGGCGCGCGCGCTCAAGCTGGCGTTCGACGCCCGCAAGGTCAACTACGCGCTGTTCGGCAATGTGGTTCCGCACATGCACTGGCACCTGATCCCGCGCCTCGCCTCGGATCCCGCCCCGCACGACCCGGTGTTCGCCGTCTCGCACGACCCGGTGTGTCTGTCGCGCGTCGAGCGCGCCGACCGAATCCTCCGGATTCGTAGCCGTCTCGGCCGGTGACCGCGCGGCCCGTCTTCGCGCGCCGGCCGGCGGCAGTGGCCCTGCTCACGGCTCTCGCGCTGGGGGCCGGGTGCGCCGCCTGGCGGAAGCCTGCCGTGACGGAGCCGGCGTCGGCCTTGCGTCCGATCGGGCCTGCTCCCACCTTGCGGGATGACGGCGATCCCGCCTCGCTGCGCGCGGCGCTCGTGGAGAGCCTCGCCTGGCTCTCGGCGCAGCCGGCCGATCGGGTATTGGTGGCGGGCCCCCGTCGCATCACGGTGGCGGAGCAGACGCGTGCGCTCCAGGGCCTGCTCGGCGTCATGTCGGAGGGGCCGGCGCCGGAGCCGGACCGCCTGGCCGCGTACATCCATGACCGGTTCGAGCCTCTCGAGGCTGCGGGCGGAGCGGATGGGGAAATGCTCGTTACCGGCTATTACGAACCGGTGATCGACGCGTCCGAGCAGCCGACGCCGGACTACGCCGTGCCGGTCTTCGGCCTGCCCGGCGATCTGGTCGAGGTGCCCCTCGAGGCATTCGATCCGCGCTTCCGAGGCGAGCGGCTGTTCGGGCGCCTCGAAGGACGCCGGCTGGTGCCGTACTGGCGACGGGCCGAGATCGATGCCGGGCGCCTCGCGGGCCGCGGTCTCGAGCTCGCGTGGGCCCGCGACCCGGTCGACCTGTTCTTCATGGAGGTGCAGGGGAGCGGCACGCTGCGGTTCCCCGACGGCCGCGAGCGCCGCGTTGGCTACGCCGGCGCAAACGGCCGGCCGTACCGGGCCATCGGGCGCCTCCTGATCGACGAGGGTCACGTGCCACGCGAGGCCATGTCCATGCAGGCCATTCGCGAGTGGCTCCGCACCCATCCGGACCAGCGGGAGCGCGTTCTCCAGCACAACGAGTCCTACGTCTTCTTCCGGCCGCTGCCGGGGCCGCCCGAAGGAAGCTTGGGGCGCCCTCTTACGCCCGGCCGCTCCGTCGCGACGGACGCGCGGCTCTTCCCGCCGGGCGCCTTGGCCTTCATCGAGACCGAGCGGCCGGAGCGGGCGGCCGACGGCAGCGTCCGCTGGGTCCGACTCGCGCGGTTCGTGCTGAATCAGGACACGGGTGGCGCCATCCGGGGGGCAGGCAGGGTCGACTTCTTCTGGGGACGGGGGGAGGCGGCGGCGTTCGCGGCCGGTCTCATGCGGCAGCCCGGCCGTCTCTACTTCCTCGTGCCCCGCGCCGCGACCGGCAAAGCGCCGTAGCCTCGCCCGCGCGAGCCTCGCCTCGGTCGCGCCCCCTCCTCTGATCGCGCTCGGATCTGCTCAGGCCGCCTGCGAAGGGCCCGCATCGGTGGTGTAAGCCGGGCGACGTCTTCCGCGCCGACACGTCGAGTGGAGCGCCTACTGCCGGTCCGGGAGCGAGCCGTCTTCGCCGAGCGCGGCGAGGCGAACCTGTCGCACATGCACCCGATCCTCGGCCGCTTCCGCGTGAACTGCTACCGCGCGATGAGCGTCTCGGGAGCGGTGCTTCGCCGCGTGAAGACCGAGGTGCCGACGCTCGAATCGCTCGAGCTGCCCGCGGTCCTGGCAGGATCCGCTAGACCCCGACACCTTGGCAATGCAGCTCCGCCGCCAACTCGCTGTTGGTGTAAGGAGCGGGCGCCGGCGCAGCCTGAGCGCTCGGCGCGCTGTCCGCCGAGGGGGCGGCTGAGTGGCCGCTGGCCGCGCCCCTGTGGCGCACCCCGTGACAAGGAGGGCCGACAGCACGAGGGCCGCAACGAGTCGTCGCTCCCTAGGGGCCACGAGCGTCGCTCCGCCCGCCAGTGCGAACCAGGAGCGCGTGGATCGAGTTGACGCCGGCCGGCCGGGTCCACCGGATCACGTGCGGCCCAGGGCGACGCGCAGGACGGGCAGGAGCCGCTCCGCGAGCATGGCCTGGCCCTGCTCGTCCGGGTGCAGCCCGTCGTAGGTGTGCCCCGGCACCACCCCACGGAGGAAGTCCTCGACCAGGATCGCGTTCTCCGCGCGGGCGATGTCCCGGAAGTCCTTGCGGTGGCCGTCACCTGGGACGCCCGGCAGGCTGATATGCAGGAGGATCACGGCGGCGCCCTGCGCGCGGATCCGTTGCGTGATCGTCCGGAGATTCTGGACGGTGCCTTTCCGGGGCCACTGCCCGAGCATGTCGTTGACGCCCAGCGCAACCACGACCAGCCTCGGCCGGTGAGCCAGCACGTCCCGGTCGAGGCGCGCGAGGCCGCCCGCGGTTGTGTCTCCCGAGATTCCCGCGTTGACGACGGGGATTCCGAGGGCCAGCCCGACCCGATGCGGGTACGCCAGCTCCGCAGACAGACGGTGCCCGTGCGTGATGCTATCGCCGAGGAACACGACCCGGGAGCCCTCCGGTGGCGGGCCCATGCCCGCAACCCGGCGCGGCGCCGTCGGCCAGAGCGCCCAGCCGAGGGCGATCAGCGTCCCCGCGAGCAGTACGACCAGCGCGACGCGGCTCGCCCGCACGCGGGAATCTTGCGGCCATACGGCGTTTCGGGCAACCGCCGGAGGTCGTGGCCGCGGGCAGGGGGGAGCCGCGCTCGTCTGATACCATCCGATCATGGATACCCGCAGGCCGGCTGAGAGCATGGCGGCCTCCGCGTCGAACGGCCAGCCCACCCTCGGTCGTCGCGCGCTGCTCGGGATGACGCTTGCCTGGGCGCTGGCTCGCCCGCGGTGGAGCGCCGCCGCGGCGACGGAGAACCGCAAAGGATCCTTCAACGCCCGCGCCGCGCTTCTCTTCGGCGCTTTCCGGTTCGAGGAGAGTGGCGCCATCGACGAGACGATCGATCGCAATGCCGGACGCTACGAAGTCCGGATCACCGGCCGTGGCTCGGACATGACCACCGAGATCGAGTCGACGGGGGTCCTCCGGGACGGGCGCTGGGCGCCGCTCCGGTTCGCGGACCGGTTCCTGGTCTACGGCCGGGAGTCCCGGCTGGAGATCACGTTCGACTACTCGCAGCGCGTGATCCGTTATCAGGGGCGGAGCGAGACGTTCCTCCTCCGGCGGCTCCGGGTGACCGACGACACGGTGGCGATGCCGGCCGGTGCGCACGTGGACGACGTCGTGAGCGCGACGCTGAACTACGCAGAAAACCGGTGGCCCGCGGAGCCAGACGGGCGGCTGGTGACCCGAGTCGTCCGTCGCCAGCGAATCCCGGGTGAGCGCCCGGACGATGCGGAGCGGCGCTACCGGGCCGAGCTCGTGCCGTTCGAGCTTCGCGTGGCGACCGAGGCGAACGGGCGGGCGACCGCGCTGCTGGACATGACCCGGTTCTCGTCGTGGGCCCGGGAGGACGAGCCGGCGCGGATCGTCTTCGGCGCCGACAAGCGGCCCGAGAGCATCACCGCCTCGCTCATCCTGGGCACGAGCCTGGCGATCAGGTTGGGGCCGGCGCCAGCCGCTTCCTAGCGCCGCGTCCGGCGCCCCTAGGCGCGCGGCAGGCGGATCGTGAAGGTCGTGCCGCGCCCGACCTCCGAGTCGACGTCGATGGTCCCGCCGTAGCTCGAGATGATCCCCGAGACGATGGAGAGCCCGAGCCCCGTCCCGCTCTCCTTGGTGGTGAAGAACGGCTCGAAGATCCGCCGCCGGGCGTCGGGCGCGATACCGGTTCCGGTGTCGGCGATCGACAGGAGCACCCGGTTGCCCGCTTCGCGCGTCTCGAGCGTGATGGCCCCGCCGTGCGGCATGGCGTCCACCGCGTTCAGGAGGAGACCGATCTCGCCGCGGCCGCCCCACGGGATGGGCGAGCAAGTGGCCGTCAGGTCCTGCACCGCGCGGTCGCCTTCCTGCTGGATCCGCAGTACCACCGTCCGGCTGACCCGCGGGGCGGCCAGCACCGGCTCGAGCTGGACCATCACCGCCGCCGGCAATGCGTCACCAAGAAGCTTGCCGCGCGCCTCGTCGGGGGCTCCGGCCGAACAGACGCTCCTCACCGCGCCACCTCGGGCCGCACGGTCTCGGTGACGGAGCCCACGAGCGTGGGGAACTGCACGACGAACGTCGTGCCGAGGCCGGCGGGCCCGGGATCGGCCCAGAGCGCCGCCCGGTGGGCGTCCGCGATGCTGCGGCAGATCGCGAGGCCGAGACCGGTGCCGGTGGACTTCGTCGTGAAGAAGGGCTCGAAGACCCGGCCCAAGTCCTCCCGGGGAATTCCGGGCCCGGTGTCCGTCACCCGCACCGTGATCACGCCGCGGTCCGCGCGCTCGCGGTCGGCCCGGACGGTGACCGTCAGGGTGCCGCCCGCGGTCATGGCCTCCAGCCCGTTCAGGAAGAGGTTCAGGAAGAGCTGCTTCAGCTGGTCGAGCTCGCCCAGGATCGGCGGCAGGTCGTGCTCGATCTCGACCACGGAGCGCACCCGCCGGCGATCGGCCTCGCCGCGGAGGAGGTCGAGCGTCTCGGCCAGCGGCACCTGGAGGTCGAGCGGGCGGAGCGGGAAGGACGAGGGCACGGCGAGGGCCCGGAGCTGGCCCAGGAGCTGCTCGATGCGGTGAATCTCCTTGACGGCGACCTTCGCGAAGGTCGAGCGGAACTCGTGGTCGTCAGCCCGCTCGGGGAGGAGCTCGGCGAACGTCTTGATCGCCACCAGGGGATTCCGGATCTCGTGGGCGATGCCGGTGGCCATCGCGCCGAGGGCCGAGAGGCGATCGGTGCGCCGCTTGTCCTCCTCGAGGGCCTTGAGCCGGGAGTGGTCGTTGAGCACCGCGATGGCCCCGCTGACCGCGCCCTTGTGATCGTGAAGCGCCGAGGTGTGGACGATCAGGGGCAGCGCGCGCCCCTCGGGCAGGGTCACGGTCACCTCGGTCTCGGACTCGGAATGGTCGACGAGACTCGACCGGAGCACGGCCCGAATCGCCGGGTCCAGGGCCTCGAGCGGGCGGCCCACGACACGGGCCGCCTCGATGCCGAGGATCCGCTCGGCGGCGGGGTTGAACGTCGTGACGACGCCGTCCTCTCGGGCCGCGATCACACCCGAGTCCATCCGCCCCAGGAGCCGCTCGTTGTACTCTTTGATCGAGACGATCTCGTGATACAGCTGCGCGTTCTTGAGACCGATGGCGAGCTCGCTGGCCAGGGTCTCCAGGAGATCGAGCTCGTCCCCGTGGAAGGAGTCCCCGGAGAGCTTGGGGCCGACGAGGATCATGGCCATCAGCCGCCCGTCCCGGACGGGCACGGCCACATCGGCGCCCCAGGCGCGGAGATCCCGCAGCACGGCGCCCGGGTCCGCGCTCGAGGGCCGGGAGCCGACGTGGTTCCGGACGAGCGCGGCCGCGCCGTCCGACAGCTCGCGGACCAGCGCGTGCGCCCCGGACATCACCTCGGTGGGCCACGTGGCGGCCGCGTGGACGTGCCGCGTCACGAGCGGCGCGAAGGCGTCGCGGTCCCGGATCCGTACGAGGATCGCGAGACTCTCGAGGTGGAGTGCCCGGTCGATGAGATCCGCCATGGCCGTCGCGACGCGCGTGGGGTCCGCGAAGGTGCCCATCGCCCGGCTGCCCTCGCGGACCAGGGCCCGCGCGTCGTAGGCCGGCCGGTACAGATACCGGTCCGCCAGGCGACGCATGCGCGGCGCGAGTCCGAGGAACAAGGCGGACGCGGCCAGGCCCAGCACCACGGCGCCCGCCGGCGAGAGCGTCGGGTTCGATCCGGGGAATAGTGCGTCGAGCACGATCTCGCCACCGATCAGGAAGGCCGCGATCAGCATCCAGCCGGCGGCGTAGGCCGCGGACCGGCTGATGACGACCCGCACGTCCATGAGCCGGTGGCGGACGATGGAGTGCGCGGTGAAGCCGAGCCAGAGCAGCGTGAAGTAGGGCCCGTACACGCCGAAGCGCGAGGATCCGGTGACGAGCGGCACCACGACGCCCAGGGTGAGGGCGCCCGCCGCGGTCAGGCCGGCCCCGAGGAAGACGTAGTGAATCTGAGCCCGGGCGAAGCCGGTGGTGTGCCGGAGCTTCCCCGCCAGGTGCGCGAGCGCCCACGTGGAGCACACGATCATGTGCGCGCCCAGCAGCCAGAACGCCGGGCCGTACACGGGCTGCAGGTAGTTCGCCATCTGGAGCCGCACGTCGGCGACGATCCAGGGCGAGAACGACAGGCCCGACATGAACAGGCCGAGGAAGGTCAGCATCTGGGCCAGCGCGGGCCGCCGCGCCGCCGGCCGTGGGAATACCACGGCGAAGTGGGTGAACGTCACCGGGACGAGCGCCGCCACGGCGAAGAGGACCCGCACCACGCCGAGAACAACGACCGGGTCGCTCAGGCTCCGGCGGACCCCGACCAGCGTGCCCCACACGGCGAGGGTCATCGCGAAGGTGGCGAACCACCGATTGACCGCACGGGTCGGATTCCGGAGCCACACCACACTGGCCAGCGCCACCTCGATCAGCGCGACCAGGAAGAGACCGACGATGGGCGTCATCGGCGCCGGGGCGCTAGTTGTCTTCCGGGCGGCCCAAAATGACCGCCGAGTGGGTGGGCCCGATGGCGCGCGAGGTCACCAGGACGCGGTTCACCCGGGCGGGGCGGCCCCGGCCGGGCACGTAGTCGAGGTCGCACTCCGGAGCGGGGATGTCGTGATTCATGGTCGGCGGCACGAACTGCTCCGCTCGAGCACCTCTTGGAACTCGGCCACCGCGCTGGCGCCGCTCGCGACGCAGACCGCGAACCCGTTCGCGGCGCGAAGCCCGGACAGGCCCGCGTCGTCGTAGGCCATGCGGGCCGCGGCCATGCCGAACTGGGCGAACCGTCCCGCCGGAGTGAGCCGCTCGCCCGCGGGCTCGAAGCCCTTGACCTCGGCCGCGACCTGGCAGGCGAACGGGGACGGATCGAAGCGCGTGATTCTTCCGACGCCCAGGGCGCCGTCCCGGAGGCCGCGCCAGAACGCTTTCACACCGATCCTGATCGGCGTCACGGCACCGAGACCGGTGATGGCGACCCGGCGTCTCACCCGGGCGCCTGCTTCACTCGACTCTCGACGAGGGCGACCATGTCCGCCACCGTCTTGAGCTTGGTAAGCTCCTCCTCCGGTACCTCGATATCGAACTTGCGCTCGACAGAAATGGCGAGCTCGACAGCGTCGAGGGAATCGAGACCCAGGTCCTCGACCAGCCGCGCCTCCGGCACCAGCTGCTCCGCCGGAAGTCCCAGCCGTGCTGCCATGATCTCCCGGAGCCCCTCCGCGACGCCCTGAGTCGCCACTCACGCCTCCCCGCGGCCCAGGACCAGGATCGAGTTGGTCCCGCCGAACGCAAATGAGTTGGACATTGCCACCCGAAGCGGGGCACGGCGAGCCTGGTTCGGCACGTAGTCCAGGTCGCACGCGGGATCCGGCGTCGTGTAGTTGATCGTGGGCGGGAGGATCCCGTGGTGGAGCGCGAGCGCGGTCGCGATGGCCTCCACGGCTCCGGCCGCGCCCACCAGGTGGCCCGTCATCGACTTGATCGAGCTGATCGCCAGACGCCGGGCATGCTCACCGAAGACCGCCTTGATGGCCTCCGTCTCGTGCTGGTCGTTCAGCGGAGTGGAGGTCCCGTGGGCGTTGATGTAGTCCACCGCCTCCGGCGCCACCTTCGCGTCGCCGAGGGCGAGTCGCATCGCACGGGCGGGCCCGTTTGCCGAAGAGGCCGTCGGGTGGTGCGCGTCGGCCGAGAGCCCGTACCCCAGGAGCTCCGCGTAGATGCGGGCGCCCCGCGCGCGGGCGGCCTCCAGGACCTCGAGGACGAGTACCCCCGCCCCCTCCGCCAGGACGAACCCGTCGCGGTCCTTGTCGAAGGGCCGGCTCGCCGTCGACGGCGCGTCGTTCCGGGTCGAGAGGGCATGGATCGCCGAGAAGCCCGCGACGACAACCGGGTGGATGAGCGAGTCGGTTCCGCCGGCCAGCATCACATCGGCGTCCCCGCGCTGGATCGCCCGGAAGGCGTCGCCCACGGCCTGGCTGCTCGCGGCGCAGGCCGTCGTGGGGCTGAAGATCGGTCCCCGCGCGCCCGAGCGCATGGACACCCATCCGGCGGCCATGTTGGGCAGGCTTCCTGGGAGCGCGTACGCGCTCACTCCCAGCATGCCTTCACGCTGGAGCGTGTCCCACGAGTTGAGGAGCATCGGGACCCCGCCCATGCCGGTGCCGATCGAGACGCCGACACGGTCGTTCTGGCCGTCGATCTTGACGCCGGAGTCCGCGAGCGCCGCCTGGGCGCTGATCAATGCGTAGTGAATGAACACATCCGTGCGGACGGTGTCCCGCCGGGAGAGGTAGGCGGTGGCATCGAAGTCGGGAACCTCGCCCGCGATCTGGCTGGGATATGGCGAAGGGTCGAAGCGGGTGATTCGCCGGACCCCACTCCGACCGTTGATCAGGCCGTCCCAGAAAGTGTCGATACCGACCCCCAGGGGGGAAACCACGCCCATACCGGTGACGACGACGCGCCGCAAACTGCGCCTCCTGGAGTGAGCTCAGAGTGTGTGAAAGCCCAACGTGACGCTAAGTTACACCTAGGATCTCGCGTAGGACGGCAAAGAAAATCGACCTATCTGATCCGGGTGATGGGAGGCGGACCGACGGAGGGCTCGGTTGCCACGGGGTCAGGCCCACGCTCCGCGCCGCCCGAGATCCCGCTCAGTATGCCTTGACCCGGACGTCGACGCGACCGGGAATTCACGCCGGACCGGGCGGGCCGGCGCCGTCGCGGCCCGCCCGGGCGAGGATCTCCTCCAGGAGTTCTCGATGCTCGGCGCAGCCGATGACGCTCGCGTCCGGCCTCCCGCTCGTGCGCTCGACCCATCGCCGGAGGGCTCTCCGGCGGTCGCGCGCCGCCGCGGCCGCGCGGGGCGCGATCGCTCCGTCCGCGAGCGCTTGCCCGACGGCGGCCATCGCCTCCGCGCGGGTCGCGTCTTCCCGGCAGACGAGGGCAAGATCGCCGCCCGCCGTCAGGAAGCGCGCCGCGGCGACGCCCACGCCCCAGCCGCTCCGTACCGCGGCCATTTCCAGGTCGTCGCTCACGACGAGGCCGCCGAAGTCCAGGCGGCCGCGGAGCAGTCCCGAGATGACCGGCTCCGACAGCGAGGCCGGGCACTCCGGATCGAGCGCCGGATATCGCACGTGGGCCACCATGACTGCGGGGCATCCCGCGGCGAGCACGCGGCGGAACGGCACCAGCTCGTTCCGCTCCAGCTCGGCGAGGGCGACGTCGACCTCCGGGAGGGCGAGGTGGGAGTCGACGGGTGTTCGCCCGTGCCCGGGGAAGTGCTTGGCCACGGGGATCAGGCCTTCCGCCAAGGCCGCGCGCACGAAGGCCTCCCCGCACGCGGCGACCGCGTCCGGATCCTCGGCGTACGCCCGGTCCCCGACGACGATGCTGGCCGGATCGGTGCGGCAGTCCAGGACGGGCGTGAGCCCGGAGTCGAACCCCGCGGCGCGCAGCTCACGGGCCATCGCCCGGGCGACCAGCCCGGCCAGATCGGGGTCCCCCGCGCGACCGACCGTTCCGGCGGGGGGAAAGCGCGTGAACGGCGGGGGCAAGCGGTGGACGCGCCCACCCTCGTGGTCGACCAGCACCAGCACGTCGGGCCCGAGAGCGCGCGCAGCGCCGGTCAGCGTGAGGACGGCGTCGAGGGTCGGGCAGTTCCGCGCGAAGAGCACGATGCCGCCCAGCCCGCTCGAGGCGGAGAGCTCGGCGATTGCTTCGGGCAGCGCCGTGCCCTCGAAGCCGACCGCGAGGAGCTCGCCGGCGCCGCCGGTCACGGCTCGGGTCGGCGGTCGAGCCGGGCCGGAAGCCACGACGCGACGAGCGGGACGAGAAGGAGCCCGGGCAGGGACGCGAGGAAGGTCAGCGCGAAGTACGGACCATACCCCCATCGCTCGGTGCCGATCCCGCTCACCGATCCCGCCAGCCGGCCGGTCAACGAGAAGAGCGAAGACAGGAACGCGTACTGGAGCGTCGCCCCTTCCCGGTCGCAGACCGCCAGGAAGAAGCCGAGGAACGCCGCGGTCCCCAGCCCTCCCGAGAACGAGTCGATCATTGACGCTGCGTAGAGGGCCGGCCAGGGGAGGCCCCACAGCGCGACGGCGGCGTAGCCGAGGTTCGAGATCGCCTGGGGCACGCCGAGCGCCCACAGGGCGGTGAGGGTGCCGTAGCGCTGCATGAAGGCGCCGCCGACGAGCGCGCCCGCGATCGAAAGCCCGATGCCGAGGGCCGTCGGCACCAGCCCGATCTCGAGCAGCGACCGCCCCCGGTCCACCCAGAACGGCTTGACCATGGGCCCGATCGCGAACTCGCCCAGCTTGTACGTGAGGACGAAGAGGATGAGCGGGACCGCGCGCCAGGTGGCGATCCAGCCCGCGAACGGGGCGAGCCAGTGGGCGCGCGCCTCGGCCGGTACGTCGAGGCGTGGCACCCATCGGACGGCGAGCCCGAGCCCGACGAACACGAGCGCGGCCGCCCAGAACAGGACGCTCCAGGGCAGCCAGGTCGCGAGGGCGACCATGCCGCTGCCGATCAGGACGAGCGCCACGCGGTACGCGGAGGCGCGGACCCCGTTCGCCGCGCCTTGCTCCTCGCGATCCACCAGCGTGACGGTGTACGCGTCGATCGCCATGTCCTGGGTGGCCGAGGCGATGGTGAGCACCAGGATCAGGCCGAAGAGGACGTTCAGGTCGCGCGCGGGATCGGGCAGGGCGAGCAGGGCAACGACCGCCGCCACCACGAGCATGGCGCCCGAGACCCAGTCGCGGCGATCGCCGAACCGTTGGATCAGGGGCGACCAGAGGAACTTCAGCGAGAACGGCAGCTCGAGGAGCCTCAGCCCGCCGATGGCGCGGAGCGAGGTGCCGTGGAGGCGAAGGTAGACGGGCAGCACCTCCCACAGCACGCTCACCGGGCTTCCCTCGATGAAGTAGAGGAGACCCACGATCCCGAGCTTGGATCGCGACGCCTCCGGCAGCCGGCCGGCGCCGAGCAGCGTCCAAAGGAGGCGCATCGCGCGCATTGTACCCGACGGCGGGCGGCGAGCCCGAGCGTCGGGGCGACGGGCTAGCTGCGGGGACGCTCCCGCGGGATGTCGAGGACGAAGGTGGCGCCGCCGCCCGGAGTGTCCTCCAGGCGGAGATTCCCGCCGTGCGCCTGCAGGATCTCGCGAGAGACCGCGAGCCCGAGGCCCGTGCCCTCGCCGGGCGGCTTCGTGGTGAGGAACCAGTCGAAGATCTTCGCCTTCACGTCGCCTGGAATTCCCGGTCCGTCATCGGCGACCTGGATCTCGACGAGCTCCCCGCGACGCCGGGTGCGCACGGTCAGGTTCCGACCCTTGCCGGACGTGTCCATGGCCTGGCGCGCGTTGCCCAGGAGGTTCATCAGGACCTGTCCGAGACGGTGCGGGTCGGCCGTCACGCGCGGCAGATCGGCCTGGAAATCCGCGGCGAGCGTGATCCCGGCCACGGAGCACTGGGGCCGCTCGAGGTCCATCGTCTGCTTGATGAGCGCGTTCAGATCGACCGCCTCGAATGAGGGCGGCCGCGGCTTCGAGCCAGTCCTTCAGTCGGCCCAGTAGAGGGTGATCCTGGATTGCCACCCAGCCTCCAATCGTCAGGGTCGTTGAGGTACCGCCCAAGTCTACTCAGAGGGATTCTATTTGTACACACTTGGACTTTGTTTAAAAAAACTTGATGTGGACGTAGGCTCGTGCTACGGTCCAACCGCCGGCCGGGGTCCCGGTCCGGTGGACGGGAAGGCTGGCACAGGCACGGCCGGGTGGCCCGGCGGGAGGGAGCCATGGGGACGCGGAAGCTGATCATCCTGGTGGTGGCCGCAGCGCTCGGTGCGGGCTGCTCGGCCAGCAGCCTGAAGGCGTCGAAGGACGACGGGTTCAAGTACGTGTCGCAGGGGTTGCCCGACGGGGAGTACATCTACAACCCGGCGCTCCCGTCGCTGTCGAAGCTGCCGGACCCGACCTGGGTCGGGTCCACGTCGACCCCGAGCGCGTACGGGCATCCCTTCCGGCCGCTCGGGTTCGTGTTCCACCCGATCGGCGTGGCGCTCGACTGGGTGATCATGAAGCCGCTCTACATGCTCGGCGGGCTGGCTCCCGAGTGGTTCGGCCTGAACACGGATGACGCCCAGACCTACCAGAGCCACATGCCGGAGCTCTACATCTCGAAGGACGCCCCGCGTTACCGCTTCGAGTAGCGTCCGGCCCGACCGTCCCCGGGCCTTCCGGGTGAGGCGCCGCCCCCGCGGGCGGCGCCTCTCTAGTCTCGGCGCTTGTGGGCCGCCAGACCCCGCTCCCAGAGGTACTCCGACTCCCCGAGCCGCCGCGCGACCCACCGCGACAGCACGAAGAGCAGGTCGCTCAGCCGGTTGACGTAGCGCAGCGGCCACTCCGACAGCGGCTCGGCCCGCGAGAGCCGCAGGACCTCCCGCTCGGCGCGCCGGCACACCGTCCGGGCCTGATGGAGGAACGCTCCCACCCGGCCGCCCCCCGGAAGCACGAACGACTTGAGGGGCTCGAGCTCCTTCTGGCAGCGGTCGATCAGCTTCTCGAGCTCCGTCACGTCCGCCTGGCCGACCCGGTACATCCCCTCGTAGGCGGCGTCGTCCGGCGTGGCCAGCTCCGATCCGAGGTCGAAGAGCTGGTTCTGCAGTCGGCGGAGCGTCTCGTCGAGCCACTCGTGGCCCTCGCCGTCGGCGAGCCGCTCGGCGTTGAAGACCCGCGCCAGGCCGAGGATCGCGTTGAGCTCGTCGACCGTGCCGTAGGCCTCGATGCGGGGCGCGTCCTTGGGGACACGGCGCCCGCCGACCAGCGCCGTCTCGCCACGGTCGCCGGTGCGGGTATAGACGCGCGTGATGCGGATCGCCATGGCTCGTCTCCTTGTGGCGTCGATGCCGGGGCTTCACGGATACCGCGTCGCCGGCGGGACGTCAACGCATCGCCGGCGTCCCGCGTCGCCCGCTTGACGACGTCTCCGGGCCTCTCGATACTGAACGGGCGCCGCGCGCCGACCCCGATCGAAGGAGACCCTCCGCATGCCGAAGCCCGAGCTCGAGTTCTTCGCGCCCGACCACATCCCCTGGCAGCCAGTTGCCGGCTCCACCACCGGGGGCGCGGGGGGCCCTGGAGTCGAGCAGAAGGTCCTGGCCCTCGACGAGGAGACCGGGGACGTGACGCGCCTCCTCCGGTTCGCGGCCGGCGTCGAGACCAAGGAGACGATCACGCACGACTTCTGGGAGGAGGTCTGGATCCTCTCGGGCGAGCTGATCGACCTGGGCAAGGGGAAGACCTTCACGGCCGGGATGTACGCGTGCCGCCCGCCCGGCATGGTCCACGGGCCCTACCGGGTGCCCCGGGGCTGCACGACGCTCGAGCTCCGGTACGGGAAGGTGTCGTCGTGACCGCCCGCCCTTCCGCGCTGGCCGACCCGAGGGCATAGGAAGAGATGGCCAAGCTCAAGTTCGGCGTCTGGATCCCGACCTACGCGTGGGCGGACGACCCCGGGACGCCGGAGAGCGTCCGGGAGAACGTGGCGAAGATCAAGGACTCGATCGTGAAGTGCGAGGAGCACGGGATCGACGTCTGGGTCATCGACCACCTCCTGTCGGCGCCCGGGCTCTACGGCAACGCCTGGCTCGAGCCGCTCAACGTCCTCACCTATGCCGCCGCGCTCACGACGCGCGTCAAGCTGGCCACGGGCATCCTGGTCCTTCCGGTCCGGCATCCGGTGATGCTCGCCAAGGAGATCTCGACGCTCTGTCACCTCTCCCAGGGCCGCTACCTGTTCGGCGTGGGCCCGGGCTGGTACGCGCGCGAATACGAGGTGACGGGCACCCGGATCGAGGAGCGTGGGAAGCGGACGGACGAGCTGATCGAGGCGGTGCTCCTGCTGCTCTCGCGGCCGAACGCGACCTTCCACGGCCGCTACTATCACTTCGACGACGTGACGATCGATCCGAGGCCCCCGACGCTGCCCGAGGTGTGGGTCTCCGGCGGATCGCGGATCCCGGACCCCGGTGAGCACGACGTGCCGAAGCTCGCCACGACGGTGGCCGAGCGGATCGTTCGGGCGGGCAACTGGATCTCCCGATGCTCCGGGAAGCAGGAATGGGTGAAGCGGGACTGGGAGGATCTGCAGCGCCACGCCGCGCGCATGGGCCGGGATCCCAAGACCATGGTTTTCGGGCACTGCAACTTCACCCATCTCGTCGAGACGTCGAAGCACGAGCGCGCGGTCGAGGCGTCCCGCGCACCGTTCGTCCGGACGATGGGGACGCACCGCAGCTGGGAGCATCTCCAGGAATGCTACATGGTGGGATCCGTCGACCGGATCAACGCCCGCATCGCCGACCTCGTGTCCTCGGGAATGGAGTACATGGTGCTCGGCCCGGTCAGCGACGACCCGCGGCAGATCGACCTCATGGCCAAGCACGTCATGCCCGCCTTCGCGTGAGCTCGCCCGCCGGCGCTCCCGCCGTGACTCCCATCAAGGCGGTGATCTTCGACATGGGCGGGATCCTCGAGCCGCCGTTCGACGACGCCTTGTTCCCCGAGCTGGCGCGGATGCTGGGGATGCCGGAGCCGCAACTGCGGCGGGAGCGCTCGGTCGACGGTCTGGCCCTCACCCTGGGCCGGATGACGCTCCGGGAGTTCTACGCGAGGGTCGCGCGTGAGGCGGGGAGCCCGGTCGAGGCCGACGCCGCCGTGGCGCGTCACCTTGCGGTGTACGAGGCCGCGACCGGCACTCTCGACGCCGGTGTGCTCGCGCTGGTCCAGGCGCTGCGCGGCCGCCACGTGGTGGCCTGCCTCACGAACACCGAGGTCGAGGTCGGCCGGTTCAACCGCGACCGTGGCCTCTACCGCGCATTCGATCGGGCGTTTCTCTCGACCGAGCTCGGGCTTCACAAGCCCGAGCGCGCCATCTTCGACCGCGTCATGGCCGAGCTCGGCGTCGCGCCGGCGGAGGCCGTCTTCACCGACGACAAGCTGGAGAACGTGGTCGGAGCCCGGACGGCCGGCCTCCATGCCATCCAGTACCGCGATCTCGCGAGCTTCTCGACGGAGCTCGAGGATCTTGTCGGGCGGTGGGCCTGACGTGGGGGCGAAGTACGTCGGGGCCGAGGTCAAGCGCCGCGAGGATCCCCAACTCCTGACGGGGCGTGGGCGCTACGTCGACGACCTCCGCCCGACCGGCTGTCTCCACGCGGCGATCCTCCGGAGCCCACACGCCCACGCGCGGATCCGCGGGATCCGGCTGGATCGCGCGCGCGCCCACCCCGCCGTGGTCGGCTGCTTCGCGTACGCGGACCTCGGCTCGCTGCTCCGGCCGCTCCCGCTCGCCGGCGCGCCGCCCCCGCCGCTCCAGGCCCGCGTGGGGTTCCGCCTGAAGACCGCGGCCCAGCTCCCGCTGGTCCACGACCGGGTGCGCTACGTCGGGGAGCCGGTGGCGGTGGTCCTCGCCGGCGATCCATACGCCGCGGAGGACGCGCTCGAGCTCATCGACGTGGACTACGAGCCGCTCCCGGCGATTGCCGACGTGGAGGCCGCCGTGGCGGCGGGCGCCGCGATCCTCCACGAGGAGTGGGGGGACAACGTCGGCGTCGCCTTCCAGGTCCGGATCGGAGACCCCGAGCGTGCTCTTGCGGACGCGCCGCTGCGCGTACGCGCCCGCATCCGCGTGCCGCGATACGCCGGGATGCCGATCGAGCCGCGAGGGATCCTGGCCGAGCCGGCGGTCCTCGGCGGCGGGCTGACGGTCTGGGCCTCGACCCAGGTCCCGCACTGGCTCCAGCGCACGCTCTGCGAGATGCTCGACCTCCCCGCGCACAAGCTGCGCGTGGTCGCTCCCGCGGTCGGCGGAGGCTTCGGGACCAAGGCCTCCATCTACCACGAGGACGTCCTCATCCCGGTGCTCGCGGCGCGCCTCGGGCGACCCGTCAAGTGGATCGAGACGCGCCAGGAGCACCTCCAGAGCGCGACGCACTCGCGCGAGCAGCTGCACGACGCGGAGCTGGGCGCGACCCGCGAGGGCATGATCACGGCGTTCCGGGACCGGTTCCTGCTCGACCTGGGCGCCTTCAACCCGTGGGGCATCGTGCAGCCCTACAACACCGTCGGCCACATCCTCGGCCTGAACCGGATCCGGAACGCGGCGTTCGACGGCCGGGCGGTCGTGACCAACAAGACGCCGCACGCGCCGTACCGCGGCGCGGGCCGCCCCGAGGCGGTCTTCGTGATGGACCGGCTCCTCGACATGCTCGCCCGCGAGGCGGGGATCGATCCCGCGGAGCTGCGGCGGCGCAACCTGGTCCGGCCGGACGAGATGCCGTACGACGTCGGGATGCTCTACCGCGACGGCAACCCGCTCGTCTACGACGGGGGCGACTTCCCCGACGGGCTGGCCCGGGCGCTGCGAGCGGTCGACTACGACGGTCTGCGCGCCGCTCAGGCGGAGCTCCGCGCGCGCGGGGTCTACCGCGGCGTGGGCATCTCCTCGTACGTCGAGGGCACCGGGATCGGACCGTACGAGGGCGCGACGGTGCGCCTCGACGCCTCCGGCAAGGTGTTGGTCGCGACCGGCGCATGCTCGCAGGGGCAGGGGCACGAGACCGCCTACGCGCAGATCGCCGCCGACGCGCTCGGCGTCATCCTCGAGGACGTCACGGTGGTCGGTGGCGATACCGACGCGATCCCGTTCGGTATCGGGACGTTCGCGAGCCGCAGCACGGTCCTCGCGGGGAACGCGATCGCGGCCGCCGGGGCCACGGTGCGCGGGAAGATCGTGCGAGCCGCCGCGCGGATTCTCGAGGCCGCCGAGGCTGATCTCGAGGTGGCGGAGGGCCGCGTGTTCGTGCGGGGCAGCCCGGGCCGCGCGGTGCCCTTCGCGAGCATCGTGCGCGCCAGCCTGCCGTCGTTCCAGGCGCCGGCGGTCGTCGAGCCCGACTTCGAGGCGACCACGTACCAGGGCGTGCCCACGGTGACCTACGCGAGCGCGGTCCACGTCGCGGTGGTCGACGTCGATCCGGAGACCGGACGGGTCCACCTCCTCCGCTACGTCGTGGCGCACGACTGCGGCCGCGTGATCAATCCGATTCTCGTCGACGGGCAGATCCACGGCGGCGTCGCCCAGGGCGTCGGCGGCGGGCTCGGCGAGGAGATCGTCTACGATGCCGCGGGACAGCTCCTGACGGGCTCGCTGATGGACTACGCGGTGCCGCGCGCCGACGAGGTCCCGTTCATCGAGACGGTGCACCTCGAGCATCCGTCGCCCCGCAACCCGCTCGAGGTGAAGGGCGTCGGCGAGGGGGGCGCCATCTCCCCGCCCGCCGCGCTCGCCAACGCGATCGAGGACGCGCTGGCGCCGTTCGGGGTGCGCATCACCGAGGGCCCCGTCACGCCGGCCCGCATCGTCGCGCTCGTGAAGCCCTCGCTCAGGGCTTGATTCCCTCCAGGCGCACGTCGCCGCTGAGCGTGAGCTCGATTCGAAGGCGCACGGGGCCCGATTCCCGGTCGTTCCCGAAGAGATAGGAGTAGAAGCCCGGCGCGCTCGGCGTGAAGGGGACCGTGACGCGGGCTCCCGCGCCCCGGGCGAGAACGACGAACGTCGTCGGCGACGACTCCACCGGGTGAGCGTGGAGGTTCCAGCTCACCTCGCCGCCCTCCGCCGTGATCTCGGCGACGGCTCCGGCCCCGGTGGCGAAGCGGAGATCCACCTCGGCCCACATCCGCGGGTAGAGGGTCCACGAGAAGCTCATGGTGCGCGGCGCGCCCGGCGTTTCGGCCGGGGCCTGGGCGAGCGCCGGAGTCGCGAAACCGCCGGCGACGAGCGGCACGCCGAAGGTTGCGATCGAGAGGGCTCGCCGCACGGCGACAGCTTGCCAGCGATCCCCGGCCGCCGCTACCATGCCCTCGAGACTCGACGCGCGACAGGGCTTCGCCGGCCGGCTCCGCGTCCGGCGGCGGAAGGGAGCACGCGGTGCGCGTGATCCGCGGTGTCAGGGAGGCGATCCGTGCGCACCCCCGCATGTTCGTGGGCGTGGCCGCCGGCGTCGTGGCGATGTCGATCCTCGGGCCGGTCCTGGTCCTTTCCCTGGCGCGGCGGCCCGTCGACTACTTCACCTTCAATCCCTGGCTCAAGCGCTTGCCGGCGTACGTCGTCTCGTCGACGGTCCCGCTCGAGCAGAAGCTCGAGAAGCTGCCCGCCCTCGCCCTCTTCTGGTTCTCTTCCGACAGCCCCTACGGCGGCACCGACTGGGGCTTCGCCGTGGACGTCACCGACGCGGGCCGCATACTGCTCCTGGCTGGCCTCTTCGGCGCGTACTTCGCCCTCCTCGCGCACGACCGCGCCGGCCGGACTCCGTCGGCGGCCGGAGCGCTCGCCACGCGCCGGAGCGGCGTCGCCGGGATGCTCGCCAGCGTCGTGGGCCTGTCGACCGGGCCCTGCAGCGTCATGGGATGCGGAGCGCCGGTGCTCCCGGTGGTGGGGCTCGCGTTCGCGGGGCTGTCCAGCGGAACGCTCGCGTTCCTGGCGGGCCTGTCGCGAGTGGCGACCGCGGTGATGCTCGTCGCGCTCGTCGGCGCCGTCGTCACGCTGGGGTGGCGGGCGGGCGCGGCGTGGAGCTCCCCGCCTATGCCGGCGCGCACTCCCGTCCGGCGAACCACTCCCTAGATCCCGGATACCGCTGCAGCAGGTCCCCGATCGCGTCGCAGGGGCGCGGCCGGTCGGGCGGGGTGGGCCGGCCGGAGGCGAGCGCCGCGTGATGGATGCCGAGGAGCCACGCGTACATCTGATCCAGCGCCGCCTGCTCCGACATGCCCTTGACCTGGACCAGGATGTCGACGGCCCGGGCGTTGCTTTCCAGCGCCAGCTGGGCGCGCTCGCGTTCCCGGTCCGCGAGCGAGGTGGCCGTTCCTGGCCCGCGGAGCCGCTCGTAGGCGAGAGCCGTCGCGATCACGAGGTCCCGGTTCGAGGCGCGCAAGAGGCGCCGATTCAGGAAGAGCGTGCCGCGCGCGTACACGGCGGGGCTCCCCGCGTACTGCGACAGCGCCGGATTGCCCACCCACGAGGCGACAGAGACCTGGAGCGGCGCGACCATCCGGTATCGCTGGGCCGTGGCGCGCACGAAGTCCTGGATCTCCCGGAGGCTGGCTTCCTCCTCGACGCTGAGCGGACCGGGACCCTGGGCGGTGACGGGGAGGGGGATGAGGATCAGAAGCGCGGGGACGACCCGGGAAAGCCACGATCGCACCGTCAGTCGCATGGCCCGATCACCTCGCCGTCCGGACCGAACCCGCTATCCGCGGAGCGTGCGCATGACCTCCGCATTTTCCATCGCCGCGTCCGGGCCGCCCTCGAAGAGGATCTCGCCGCGGTCGATGGCGTAGAGCCGGTCGGCGATGCGGCTCGCCGTCGCCAGGTTCGACTCGGCGATCAGGAGCGAGACGCCCATCCCCTTGATCTGCCGCGCCGCGTCGATGAACCGGCTCACCACGACCGGCGCCAGGCCCTCGAAGGGCTCGTCGAGCAGGAGAATCGAGGGCGATAGGGTGAGCGCTCGCGCGATGGCGACCATCTTCTTCTGGCCGCCCGAGAGGTTGAGCCCCCGGCGGCTCAGGAAGTGACGCACCTCGGGGAAGAGGGCGAACACGCGCTCGTCGACGCCGGTCCCCGCGACGGTCGCGCCCCTCCGCTCCGCGGGCACCAGCGACCGGGCGATCTCGAAGTTCTCGGCGACCGTCAGGTCGGGGAAGATGCCGGCATCCTCCGGGGCGTAGCCGATGCCGATCAGGGCGCGCTCGTGGGTCGGGAGTCGCGTGATGTCGCGCTCCCGGAACTGGATCCGGCCGTCCCGGGTCGGCAGGAGCCCCATCGTGCTCTCGATCGTGGTCGTCTTGCCCGCGCCGTTGCGGCCGACCAGGCAGACGGCCTCGCCCGCGCCCACGCGGAGCGAGACGCCCTGGAGGACGTGAGCCGCCCCGCGGTAGGTGTGAACGCCCTGGAGCTCCAGCATCGGCCGCGCGGTCACGGGGGTGCTCACTGGGTTGCGTGGGTGCCGAGCAGCGTCATCGCCACCTGCTCGTTCCGGCGGATCTCGTCCGGCGTCCCCGAGGCGAGGATCGCGCCCTGGTGCATCGCGACGATGCGGTCGGAGTAGCGGAACACGATGTCCATGTCGTGCTCGATCACCACCGCGGTGATGCCTTCCGCGCGGACGACGGCGGTGACGATGTCCATGATGGGAGCCTTCTCGCGGGTGCTCACGCCGCTGGTCGGCTCGTCCAGGAACAGGAGCTTCGGCCGGAGCGCGTAGGCGAGCGCGACGTCGAGGAGCTTCCGCTCGCCCTGCGAGACGGTGCCGGCGAGCATGGCCGCCTTGCTCTCCAGGCCGAACTGACGGAGCACCGCGACGGCCTCGTCCCGGACCGCGTGGTCACGGCCCGCCAGCTTCCACAGCCAGCGCGTCTTTCCCTGGCGCGAGAAGATGGTCAGGGCGACGTTGTCGAGGACCGTCAGGTGGTCGAACAGGTTCACCAGCTGGAAGCTGCGCGCCACGCCGGCCCTGATGCGCCCGTTGATGGAGTGCCGGGTGATGTCCTGTCCCTCGAAGACGAGGGAGCCCTGGTCGGCGGGGAAGAAGCCGCTGATCAGGTTCACCAGCGTCGTCTTGCCGGCGCCGTTCGAGCCGATCAGGCCGAGGAACTCGCCCTTCCGGATCGTCAGCGTGACGTCATCGACGGCCCGGTTGTCCCCGAACGTCTTCGTGATGTTCCGGATCTCCAGCAGGCTCACGGCCGGCGGCTCCCGCGCAGCCGGGCGGCCAGCTGGCCCGCGGTCCCCACCAGGCCGGTCGGCATGGCGAGGACGAGGGTGACCAGGATCACGCCGAGGACCAGCTGCCAGTACACGGTGGCGCCGACCGCCCACACCTCGAGGTAGTTGTACGCGAAGGCACCGACGATCGGGCCCCAGAAGGTGCGAAAGCCGCCGAGCACGACCATGAACACGATCCGCCCGGAAAACGGCCAGTAGAGGATGTCCGGGGTCGTCAGGCCGTTCAGCGGCACCCACAGGGCGCCCGCCAGGCCCGTGAAGACGCCCGAGACGAGGAACGCGACGTAGCGATACCGCCGGACCTGCACGCCGACGAACTCCGCGCGGACCTCGTTGTCCCGGATGGCCTGGAGCGCCTTCCCGAACGGGGAATGCACGATCACCCACATGACGGCGGTCGAGACCGCGAACACGACCAGGACGTAGTAGTAGTACCGGTGAGCCAGGAAGCTCGTCTTGTCCGCCGCCGCGCTGGCCGCGTTGCCCATCACTCCGCCGAGCAAGGAAGGCGTAGGAACCCGGAGCCCGTCGGTCCCGCCGGTCACCCAGAAGAGCTTCATCGCCAGGCTCCACAGGACCTGCGACAGGGCGAGGGCGAGGATCCCGAAGAAGATCCGCGTGTAGCGAACGCACACCACGCCGAACACGGCCGCCACCAGCAGGGAGCAGAGAATCGCAGCCCCGATGAACGCTTCCATCGAGCGGACGCCCAGGTACTTCACGAGGAACGCCGCGGCGTAGGCGCCGGTGCCGAAGAAGGCGGAGTGCCCGAACGACAGGAGGCCGGTGTACCCGAGCAAGAGGTTGAACCCCAGCGCGGCGATCCCGAAGATGAGCCCGTACGAGACCTGGAGCGTCTCGAAGGGCGGCAATATCAGCGGGAGCACGAGGAGCACCACGGCAGCGGCCGCCAGGAGGCCCAGTCGCCCCGGCGTGAGGTGGGCCGGCGCGGCCGTCTCGGTCACCCCGGTCTCGTTCATGCGCGTCCGAAGAGACCCGCCGGCCGGACGAACAGGACGACGGCGGCGATGAGGTACAGGACCGCCAGCTCGATCTCCGCGAAGTAGGTGATGCCGAGCGTCCGTATCACGCCGACGATGATCGCGCCGGCCAGCGCGCCCTCGAGGGACCCGAGCCCTCCGATGACGACGACGACGAAGGCGAGGATCAGCGCGTCGACGCCCATGCCGAGCACGGCGCCGGAGATGGGCATGACCACCGCGCCGCCGAGCCCGGCCATGAAGCACCCGATCGCGAACGCCTGGACGTAGATCCGCTTGACGTTGACCCCGAGGGCCGCCGCCATCCGCATGTCCTGGGAGGTCGCCCGCAGCATCACGCCGAACCGGGTCTTGTACACGAACGCCCAGAGGGCCGCCGCCGCGAGGGCGCCGATCAGGATCACGAAGATGTTGTAGCCGGGGTAGGTCGCCCCGAGGATCGTGATGCTGCCGAGGGCGTCCGGGAGCGCGCTGGCCGTGAGCGGATACGGCCCCCAGACGAGGCGGAGGAGGTCCTCGAGGATCAGGAGCAGTCCGAACGTGATGAGGAGCTGGTACTCCTCCGCCCGCCGGTAGAGCGGGCGCAGCATCGTCGGCTCGAGGATCGCGCCCGCGAGCGCTGCCGCGCCCGCGCCGACCAGCAGCAGGAGGAACAGGGCCGCCGGCGGGAACCGGCCCGCGACCATCCCCACGCTCCAGGCCGCGACGTAGGCGCCGAGCGCGTAGAGGTTGCCGTGCGCCATGTTGACGATGCGCATGACGCCGTAGACGAGCGTGAGCCCGCACGCGATGAGAAACAGGATGGACGCGTAGAAGAGCGAGTTCAGGACCTGGATGACTAGCGTGTCCACGGGATCGCCTTCACGGGCAGGTCGGTGCGATTGTCGTCGACGGTCAGGGCGACGAGGACCACGTAGTCGCCCGCCCGGCTGAGCGCCCGCAGATCGATCCGGAAGTCGCCCGGGTCGCTCGCCTCCGTCGTGCCGGCGGCGCTCACCGCGCGGTCCGGCCCGACCACGACGTAGCGGGCGACGGGCAGGGTCCGCTTGTCCTGCTCGAGGACGCGCTTGACGAAGGGTTCCCGCACGATCTGGGAGTCCCGGCCGAAGCGGTCGATGCGCTCGACCTCGGCTTTGACCACGAGCTCGTCCGGCCGCTTCTCGGCTCCGGTCACGAAGGCGCGGAGCCGGAGCGCGTGGCTGTTGAAGACTCCGAGCCCGCGGGGATAGGAGAGGTCCCGGAACACCTGCAGCACGCTGGTGTCGTCGGTCCAGCTCGCCAGCCGGTACGGGCCGTTCGTGACGAGGAAATGCCCCGACGCGTCGTGGAACGCGCGAAGCGCCGTCCACCGCGCCTCCGCGTCCGCGGGGGCGACCCGGCCGGCGAGCGCGGCCGGCACGTGCGGGCGCGCGGCCAGCTCGTCGAGGACCGCGCGGAGGCGGGGCGCGAGGGCGCGGTCGCGAGCGAGATCGAGCCACGCGACGCCGCGCGCCTGGGCGCCCTCCCGCGAGAAGGCCGCGAGTCCGCGGGAGACCGCCTCCTCGGCGAGGGCCAGCACGGGCCAGGGCACGGTCGTCCACGGCGGCGCGATCAGGGCGGTGTCGGCGGCCGTCGCCGCCGGCCGGTCGACGTACACCTCGACGATCGGCACCTCGTAGGTGAGCTTGTCCTCGCCGAATGCCAGCACGTCGGTCTCGGTGCGCAGGACGCGGAGCGCCACCAGGCGCTCGCGCAGACGGGCGGTGGCGCGCAGGACCGCGGGCTCCTGGGTCCGCCAGGCGAGCCCCAGCGCGTAGAGGATGTCCGTCGCGTCCAGCTTGGTCTCGTCGTGGAACCGGGAGGCCAGTACGCGGTAGACGACCCGCGCGCCCGCCTGGCGTCCAGGCCCGACCGCGCGGGGCGCGCCCGTGCCGGACTCGAAAGCCAGCGCGTCCTCCGGGACCGGAAGGCTCGGCGCGCCGAGATCCACCGAGGCGATGGTCAGGCGGTTCGGAACCCACCCGGCTCCGTGCGGGGACGGGAAGAAGGCGGGGTCGCCGAGGGCGAGCCAGAGGAGCCGGCCCGCGGGGTCACTGAAGCCCGCCACGGGGTTCCACGCCGCCGAAGCGCGCTCCGGGACGCCGACCGTCAGCCATCCGTTCCACGGGAAGTCCTTCAGCTTGACCGTGCGCGGGAAGATCGCGGACCCGAGGCCCGCCTGGGCGTCGTACGCGATGTTCTCGACGCCGCCCGAGTAGTCCACGTTGAGGGGCTCGGTCCGGAGCGTGTAGCCGGCCACGGCGCGCTCGCATCCCGAGCGGAGCAGCGACACCAGCTCGCGCTCGAGCGTCAGCCGCTCCGGCTCGGGCATGCCCGCGTCGGCGACGAGGCGCTCGTGGAGCGCGTCGATCCGCCCTCGCGCCCCCGGGTCCTGGACGCCGTCACGGAGGACGAGGTAGGCCTGGTGCCATCCCGCCTTGACCCAGGGGGCACCCACGCCTCCGTCCGGACCCACCGCGTCCTGCACCCACAGCGGCGCGACCTCGGCCAGCTCGACGGCGACATCCCAGTCGGCCCCCGAGGCCCGCAGGGCCGGCGGGACCAGGCCCGCGGCCCGGTCGCCGGTGGCGCGCACGCGCAGGGGAGTGCCGGTCCAGGTCGCACGAGGAGCAGCGCTCGCGGCGGTGGCGAGATCGGCGTGCTGGAGGTAGTCGGGGTGGTAGGGCGTGACGGGGTAGGGGTACGCGCGGTACCCCGGACCGGTCACGAGGGCTTCCGCCACCGTCCGGGCGGCGAGGCAGCGGGCGCCGGCGTCCCCGGGAAAGCGCGCCGCCGGATTCACCGTGACGAGCACGAATGCGGCGAGCGATTCGGCCGACGCGATTGTGGAGGGGACCGGGCGGTCCGCGAAGGGATTGGCGCCGAGATAGGCGTGAAGCGCCCCGACGGCGAACTTCGGGGGCGCCGCGGCCGGGGCGAGCACGCTGAGGGTGATCTCCTGCGGGTAGTAGGAAGCGTAGAAGGGGAACTCGTGCCCGGCGCGGCCGGGGCTCGCGGCGCAGAGCGTCGCGGCCAGCGCCGCGGCGACGATCGCGACACGGCGCGGACTGGGCTTCATGGCGGGGTGAGCTGGCTCCTCGCTCGCGGTCAGGTCGGAACGGCCCCTGGGAGGGAAGTGGGGCCCGGCAGGCGCCTGCCGGGCCCCGGAGTCCCGGCTACGCACTGGCCTGCGGCCAGGTCTCCTCGATCCACTTGTAGGTCGTCGTCGGCTCACCCTTCGGGTAGCCGGGCGGCGCCGTGATGCTGCGGATCGGCACCGTGATGACGCGCTTCTGGTCGAGCACCGGGAACGGATAGTCCTTCGTCTGCACGCTGAACCCGGTGATCCCGTCCTTGTAGCCCTGGTGATTGTCGGCCCGGATGTGGACGTAGCCGGCCGGGCTGTCATACGACAGTCCCTCGAGCATCGCGATGATCGCGTCCTCGTCCGGCCACCCGCCCATGAGGCGGTTCGCCTTCTCGATGGCGAGCTTCAGCATGTGGAGGGTCGTGTACGAGCCCTCGGCCTGGAAGTTCGGATACTCCTTCCAGCGATCGTGGAACTTCTTGACGAACTGCGCGTTCAGCGGCCAGCGGTTCCCCGGCGGGTGCATGAAGTGATAGTTGGAGTGGACGCCCGCCACGATCCCCTCCGGATGGTCGGAGCCGAGCGCGTGCGGGGCGACGCCGAAGGCCAGCGTGGTCGCCACCTTCATCTTCTTGAAGAGGTCGTAGCGAAGCGCCTGCTTGTAGAGGGCGACGTAGTCGCCGCCCCACACCGAGCAGAAGAGGAGATCCGGCTTCGCCGAGATCGTCTTCGTGATGTGGGCGGTGAACTCCGTGGTCCCGAGCTTCGGCCAGGCCTCGGACACCACCTCGAGCTTGCCGGGCGTGAGCTTCTTCATCACCACGTTGAAGTGGTCGAAGGCGTTGCGCCCGTACGAGTAGTCGGGATGGATGTGGGCGATCTTCCGCACCTCGGGCCAGGCCTGGGCGGCCGCGATCGCGGCCATCGCGCCGTCCGCCGACTGGATGTTGGTCAGCCGGAAGATGTAGTGCGGGTCGGGCACGGCCTTCTCGAAGAGGAAGTCCGTGCAGCCGTCGACGAAGATCGTCAGGCACTTCACCTCCTCGGCGACCGGCCCGAGGGCGGGCGTGTTGCCGCTCGAGATGATGCCGGTGAAGAGGTCGATCTTCTCCGAGAGCTTGAGCCGGCGGAGCTCCTTCACGTTGGCGTCGGTGCCCGCTGCCTCGTCGGCCTTGAGGGTCTCGATCTGACGCTTGCCGAGGAGCCCGCCCTGGGCGTTGATCTCCTCCGCGGCCAGGATGTGCCCCTTGTAGGACTGCTCGCCGAGCACCGCGGCCGGGCCCGTGAAGAACGTCATGTGCCCGGTCTTGAACGGAGTGCTCGGGATGTTGCCCTTCGGGGTGAATTTCTGCTGCGCCTCCGCGGCCTTGGGCGTCACGAGCGAGCCGGCGCTGGCGGCCGCGGCCCCGATCGTCATGCCCAGCCGCTTCATGAGATCGCGCCGGGTGACCTGTTCTGCCATGGGTCTCCTCCTTCGTGTGCGCTGTGTTTCCGGAGTTGTGGCGAGAAGCCGTGCCGTCGGAATTGGCGGCATTGCATCATGGCGGCTTCCGGAGTGTCAAGGCCGGCGACCCCCGGGCCGGTGGGAGCTCCGCGGGATTGCCGCGTCCCGGCGCCGCCGGAGATGCGGTGGAGGTCGGCGCCGCTCGGTGATCGTGATGTAGTCTGTCTGCCGGGAGGCGAGGATGACTGGGTACGGCGGCCGGACGCTCCACGTGGATCTCACGAGCGGGCGGAGTGAGGTGCGTCCCCTGGACGAGGGCACCGCGCGCGCCTTCCTCGGCGGCAACGGGCTGGCCGCACGCCTCCTGTGGGAGGCCGCCGTGCCGGGGACCGACGCCTTCGACCCCGGCAACCCCGTGGCGCTCGCCGTGGGGCCGATCACCGACACGATCGTGCCTGGCAACAGCCGCGCGTGCGTGGCCACCAAGTCGCCCCAGACGGGTTTCTTCTTCGACTCGACGTTCGGCGGGCGGTTCCCGGCCATGCTGAAGCGCACCGGCTTCGACGCCGTGGTGGTGACGGGGCGCGCCGACCACCCTGTCTACCTCGCCGTGGACGAGGAGGGCGCCACGCTGCGCGACGCGCGCGGCGTCTGGGGAAAGACGACGCGGGACACGGTGGAGGCGATCCAGGCCACGGACGGCGCCGAGACCGACGTGCTGGCCATCGGCCCGGCCGGGGAGCACCGCGTGCGGTTCGCGTGCCTCGCCCACTACTGGAAGAACCGCGAGGGCGTCGCGGGTCGGGGCGGCATCGGCGCGGTGTGGGGCGCGAAGAACCTGAAGGCCGTCACGGTCCGGGGCAGCCGGAAGACCGCCGTGGCCGATCCCGCGCGGCTCAAGCAGCTGGTCGACGAGACGCGCGAGCCCATGAAGAAGGGCACCGCGAATCTCACGACGTACGGCACGCCCTTCCTCACCGGGCCCATCAACGCCATCGGTGCGCTCGGCGCCTACAACCTCCGGCAGGAGACCTACGCCGCGTGGGAGGCGATCGACGGCCGGTCGCTCAAGGAGCACTACCACGACCGGGACACGACCTGCCTCAAGTGCCCGGTCGCGTGCGGCAAGCAGTTCGCCGTCCCCGCCGACGTCCCGGTGTACGGCGGCGTCCGCGGGAAGATGCCCGAGTACGAGACCCTGTTCGCCTTCGGGTCGATGCTCGGCAACTCGAACGCCCCCAGCATCATCCACGCGAACATCCTGTGCGATCTCCTCGGCCTCGATTCGATCTCCATGGGCGTGACCCTCGCGTTCGTGGCGGACTGTCTCGAGCGAGGGCTCCTGACGCCGGCGGACGTCGGCGGATCGTTCGGGTGGTCCGATCACGAGGGGATGATCCGGCTGCTCGAGCAGACCGCGCGCCGGGAAGGGTTCGGCGACCGGCTGGCCGAGGGCTCCTGGCGGCTGGCCCGGGAGATCGGAGGCGGCGCCGAGCGCCTGCCTTACGCGGTGAAGGGGCTCGAGCTGCCGGCCCACTCGGCGCGCGCGCTCAAGGGCATGTCCATCGGATACGCGACGGCGACACGAGGCGGGAGCCATCACGACACGCGACCCACGCCCCAGTACGCCCAGGGGTTCGACCGCCGGTCCACCGGGGACAAGCCCGCGTTCGCGGTCAAGAGCCAGCACTTCACCGCGGTGGACGACAGCCTCGTCATGTGCCGCTTCACCTCGGAGCGCGGATTCGGGCTCTTCCTGAACGACGCGTACGCAGGGCTGCTCTCCTCGGTCACCGGCTGGGCGGTCGACGTGAGCGAGCTCGAGCGCATCGGCGAGCGCATCGTCAACCTCGAGCGGATGTTCAGCGTCCGGGAGGGGGTCCGCCGAAAGGACGACGTGCTGCCGTGGAAGGTGATGCACGAGCCCATTCCCGACGGGCCGTCGGCGGGGATGCACTGCCCGCCGGAGGAGCTCGGGGAGATGCTCGACGCCTACTACGCGCTCCGCGGATGGAATGCCGACGGAGTGCCGACTCGGGAGCGGCTCGTCGGTCTCGGCCTCGACGCGGTGCCGGGGATTACCGGATAGCCGTCAGACTGCTGTCGAGACGCCATCGCGGGAGCCGCTCGGCTCCCGGGGCGGGGGGCGCTAGCAGCGGTTGACGTCGTCGATGACGAGCGTGACCCCACCGGTTGCCGGGTCGTAGCGGTAGTCGTTCCCCTCACACTGGAAGGCCGGGGGCGGGTTCAGCAGTGTCCCCACCACCTCCTTGCTCGGCGGGTACCCACCGTGCTGGCCGAAGTAGAGCTGGAGCGAGGTCCGGATCGCGGCCACGGTGGCGCGGTCGGCGGCGAGCCGCGCCGCGGACATCGGCTTCTGCTGCTGGATCGTCTCCACGGTCTTGGTCGTCGACAGGAAGTACTGATAGAGGAACGCGCCGGCCACGGCCAGGATCACCACGACGACGAGGATTTCCACCAGCCCGAAGCCGGACTGACCGCGCTCCGCGCGACGCGTGGAGAGACCCGCCGTCCGCATGCGGCCATCTTGGGTCTCGCGGTTCGGAAGTGTCAAGAAATGCGGCGCCGGAGACGACCCATCCCGCGGACAGGCGGCGTTTCGGTCGGCCCGTGGGCAGTGGGCGGGCCCCGCGCGCACCGACCGGGCCGGCCGGCCCGGTCGGTTGGCGCCCGGTCCGGGCGGTTACTCCCCGACGACCTGGACCTGGAGCTTCCGGTCGCGGGGACCGTCGAGCTCGGCGAGGATCACACTCTGATACTGGCCGAGCAGGACCTCACCGTCGGCCATCGCGAGCGCGATCGGGCGTCCCAGGAGTGTCGCCCGGAGGTGCGCGTGGGCGTTGGCGCGGTCGCAGTCCGAGTGCCGCGGATCGTCGTGACGGTAGCCGTCCCGGCGGGGGATGAGCCGCTGGAGGATGGCGCCGAGGTCGTCGAGCAGAGCCGACTGGAACTCGTTGACGAAGATGGCGATGGTCGTGTGGAGCGAGTTGATCAGAAGGGTCCCGTTCTGGATACCAGACCGGCCCACGGTGTCACGCACCTGCTTCGTAATGTCCAGGAACTGCTGATTTTCCTCGGTCCGGACCTCGATCGTGTCCCTGTACACCTTCATCTGTCGCCCTCCCTTGCCTGGACTCGTAGGACACGCCTACATCGGCGAGCCTGCGGCGTCTCATGCGAACCGACGCCCCTGTCTGGTGGAGCCCGAGCGCCCGCCGGAGGCGGCGCTCAGGCTGCGGGCGGCGCCCGCGGCAGCCGGCGAGGGAGGGGGGCCGTGTCAGGCAGGGTTGTCCTGAAATCGTGCTCCCCGAGGACCGCGCTCGATCGCCAGCTCGCGTCGAAGACGATCACGAGCGGGACGGCGGCATCGAACGCGGCCATGGCCTGCGAGCGACCAGTGTCCGTGAACCCGGCGGTGGCCGCAGGCGCGAAGGCGAGGATCTGACCCAGTCCGAGATACTGGACGACGACGAGGATGATGACGATGCGAGGTGCCTGGGTCGGCCCCCATCCCCTGAGCTGCATACTGCCCAGTATACGTGAGTTGCGCTATACTGCCGGTGCCCAGTCCACGAGTCGGGGCCGCGGCCCCGGAGGGTTCCATGCCGCTCTACATCATGCTTTCCTCGCTTTCCGAGACGGGGCGTCAGGTGCTCCGCAAGCTGCCGGGCTCGATCCGCAAGGTCAACGCCGAGGTGGGCCGAATGGGGGTCCGGGTGATCGCCCAGTACGCCGTTCTCGGTCCCTACGACTTCGTCACCGTGCTGGAGGCGCCGGACAACGAGACCGTCTCGCGCGTCTCGGTCGAGCTGGGCGCCCGGGGCTCGGTCCAGATGATGACCATGCCGGCCATCCCGGTGGACGACTTCATCAGCCGTCTGGCCGGCCCCCCTCGCCGGGGCGGGTCGCGCCGGCGCCGCTGAATCCCACCGGCCGCTCGACCGGCGCCTGACCGCGCGGGCGCGGGTCCCTTCCGTGACGCTCCGGGTCGGTCTTCGCGATGCCGGACATCCAGGCGCTGACCCGCGAGGGTCGGGCGCGGCGCGGCTGACTCGTGCTCCTCCTGCCCGAGCGGTGCTTCGCGGCGGGCGCCGTCCAGGACGGCTGGGCCATCCGCCTCGAGGGCGGCCGCATCACCGCCGCGGGACCGCGGGCGACGCTCCCGCCGTCCACGGGCGGCCCACCCGGCGTCGCCGAGGAGGTCGTCCGGCTCCCCGGCCGTCTCGTTCTTCCCGGGGGTGTGAACGCCCACAACCATTCCTTCCAGTCCCTGCTTCGCGGGCTCGGGGACGACCTCGACTTCATGGGCTGGCGCGACCGTGTCCTCTATCCCTTCTCGCGGCGGCTCGGCGCCCGGGGCATCGAGATCGGCGCGGCCTTCGCGTTTGCCGAGATGCTGCGCCACGGCATCACGACGGTCGTCGACTTCTTCTACGTCCAGAGCGGCGGCAACGGGAACGCGGAGGCGGCCATCCGGGCGGCGAAGCAGGTGGGGATCCGGCTCGTGTTGGCCCGCGCCTTCTACGACTGGTCCGGCGCGCCGCCGGAGTATCGCGAGACCGTCGACGAGGCGACGCGCCGCTGCCGGGAGCTGATGGCGCGGTACGCGGGCGATCCGACCGTGACCGTCCAGCCGGCGCCGCACAGCCTCCACGCCGCGTCGCCGGAGATGATTCGCGCCGCAGCGGCGCTCGCGGCCGAGGCCGGAGTGCCGTTCCACATCCACGTCGCGGAGTACCGGGCCGAGCGGGAGCAGGTGGAGGGCCGCCACGGCGTGACCCCGGTGCGGTACCTCGATCAGCTGGGGGTGCTGGGCCCGCGGCTCGTCGGCGTCCATTGCGTCTGGCTCGACGGCGGCGAGGTCGAGCTGCTCGCGGAGCGAGGGGCGCGAGTGGCGTACTGCCCGTCCTCGAACATGATCCTGGGGGACGGGGTGACCAAGCTCCGGGAGATGCGCGCGCTCGGGGTGCCGGTCGCGCTCGGGACCGACGGCGGCTGCACGAACAACCGCCTGTCGATCTTCGAGGAGATGCGGATGGCGGCCCTCCTCCAGAAGGTGACGCATCTCGACGGGACCGCCTTCACGGCGGAGGAGGCGTTTCGTCTGGGCACTGCGGGAGGCGGCGAGGTGCTGGACCTTCCGATCGGCGAGATCGCACCGGGCCGGCTCGGGGATCTCGTCGCGCTCGACCTCGGCCATCCGTCGCTCCATCCGCCGAACGCGCTCATGAAGAACGTGGTCTACGCGCTGTCGCCCCAGGCCATCACCGACGTGTGGGTGCACGGGCGCCGTGTCGTGGAAGGCGGCCGGATCACGACGGTCGACGAGACGGAGCTTCTCCGCGACGTGCGCGACCTCACGCGCGGGTGGGGCGAGGCGGTGATTTCCGGATCTCCAGATCGATCGGGGGAGGCGTGACATGTCCGGAAGTCCAAGCGCGTCGCCGGGGACGATGAAGTTCGGGTTCATCCCTACCGAGGGCGGTCACCTGGCGCGCGAGGCGCTGGCCGAGGTGGACCGGGCGGAGGCGCTCGGGCTCGACTCCGTCTGGATGGAGGAGCACCACGGGGTACGCGGCCATTACTGGCCGTCGCCGCTCGTGGTGCTGGCGGGATTCTCCGCGCGGACGTCGCGCCTCCTCCTCGGCACCGACGTGGTGGTGCTGCCGTTCTACGATCCGGTGCGGGCGGCCGAGGACGCGGCGATGGTGGACGTGCTCTCGGGCGGGCGGCTCGTGTTCGGGGCCGCGATCGGGTACCGGCCGGACGAGTTCGCCCTCTACCGCACGCCGCTCGAGAAGCGCGGGGCGCGCTTCGAGGAGGCGCTCGCCCTGATCCGGGCGCTCTGGACGCAAGAGACGGTCACGCACCCGGGCCCGTGCTATCCGCTCCAGAACGCGCGCCTCGAGCCGAAGCCCATCCAGCGGCCGCACCCGCCGATCTGGATCGGTGGGTGGGGCGAGCTCATGATCCGGCGGGCGGCGCGGCTCGCCGACGCGTGGGTGCCCGGTCCGACGGCGCACCTGCAGAAGCTCCTCGACGGGAAGGCGCGCTACCAGGCCGAGCTCCGGGCCGCCGGGCGCCCCGATCCCGCGGAGTGGCCGCTCACCCGGGACACGGTGATCGCCGACACCGACGCCGAGGCGCTCGAGCTCGCCGAGCGCCACCTGCTGGTGAACTATCGCGACGAGTACGGCGGCGGCCGCTGGAAGCACCCGCTCATCGGCGCCGAGGACGCCACGCCGGTGGACCAGCTCGACGCGCTCGGCCGTGACCGCTTCGTGATCGGCGGGCCCGAGCGGTGCCGCGCGCAGGTCCGCCGCTTCGTCGAGGAGTTCGGCGCGACCCACGTCATCTTCCGCCTGTACTTCCCCGGCATGCCTCATCGGCACATCCTGCGGGAGCTGGAGCTCCTGGCCCGCGAGGTCGTCCCGGCCTTCCGCTGACGCCGGCCGCGCGGGGGCGCCCGGGAGGCCGGGCGTACAATACCGAAATGCGCAGGAACGCGCTGTTCTGGAGCATCCTCGGGCTCGCCCTCGCCATCGGGGTTGTCACGACCCTCGACCGGTACAACCGTCAGGGTCGGATTTTCGCCGGCTTCTGGGTCATGGAGAACCTGCTCGTGGCGATCGGCGGGCCCGAGCGCGGGCCGCTCGAGCCGTTCGACGTCGTCCGCGTCATGAACGGCCAGGTGCTCACCAGCGGCCGGGACATCCAGGCGGTCATCGAGAGCGAGGATCCCCGGACGACGTTCCACTACATCGTCTACCGCCGGGGGCAGCTGACCGAGGCCGACGTGACGACGCGGCTGTACACGCGCCGGGACTTCGTGAGATTCGTGTCCGAGAGTCTCGTCCCGGCCGTGTTCCAGCTGGCGATCGGCGCCGTCGTGTTCCTGATCCGGCCGGGGCGCTCGCAGAGCTGGCTCTTCCTCGCCTTCTCGCTCATCGCCTACCTGGTCAACGTCACGTTCGGCGACGCCCACACGACGTATCGCTTCTCCGCGCTGTTCCTCACGGCCTGGGCCTTCTGGCCGGCGACGCTCATGCACCTCGCCCTGACGTTCCCGCAGCGGCGCGGGATCGTGCGCCGCTTCCCGCGAGTGGTCTGGCTGCCCTACGTGGTCTCCGCGGTCGTGGCGATCCTCATGCAGCTGCCGATCGTCCACGCCGACGTGCGGTTGCTGCTGGCGGTTCCGGTCGTCGGGGCGGCGTACTGGGGGGTGGCGCTCATCGTCCTGGTCCTGTCGCTGGCCCGCGCGAGCGTGGTCGGGCCCAACGCGCTCGTCCGGCAGCGGGCGCGGATCCTCTGCGCGGCCTTCGTCGTCGGCTACGTGCCGCCCATACTCGGAACGGTCGTGGAAGCGATCTTCCAGGTGTCCGTCCCGTACCTCAACGCGATGTGGAAGCTGCCGCTCCTCTTCCCGATCGTCATGGCCTACGCCATGGTTCGCTACGACCTCTTCGACGTGCGGGCCGCGCTCAGGGCGGGCGCCGTGTACTCCGGCGCCACCGGGCTCGTCGTGCTGGCCTACGCGGGGGCCATCGCGTCGATGGACATCATCCTCTCGAACTGGGAGGCGGCGCAGTCGCCGATCGTCGCCGCGGCGGTGATGGCGGTCCTCGTCGTCGTGATGCTGAATCCGCTGTACCTGCAGTCCCAGCGCTGGGTCGATCGGCTCTTCTTCCGTCAGCGCGTCGACATGCAGCGGTCGATCGAGCGCGTCTCCGAGGTCATGAGCGGGCTCCTCGACCTCCGGCAGATCGTCGAGCTCATCACGCAGGCCGTGGAGGAGCAGCTGCACCCCGAGCGCCAGACGCTCCACCTGCTCGACTCCCGCCGGCCGGGCTACGTGCGCCAGGCGCCGGAGGACGGGGAGGAGATGGACGCTCGCCCGGCCATCGACGCCGACTCGCCGCTGGTGCGCTGTCTCGAGCTCGTCCGCCAGCCGCTGACCCAGGAGCGCGTGGAGGAGGATCCCGAGTTCCACGACTACCGCGCGGGATGCCTCGCGATGATGGCCGACCTCGGGGCGACCCTGGTCGTGCCGTTCCTGTTCCAGGGCCACGTGACGGGCTTCCTCGCCCTCGGGCCGAAGCGGTCCGGCCTCGGCTACTCGAGCCAGGACGTCGGGCTTCTTCGCCTTCTGGCGAACTCGAGCGCGCTCGCCCTCGACCACGCTCGAGCCTACACGACGCTCCAGGAGACGAACGCAGAGCTGCGGGCGACCGTCCGCCGCGTGGAGATCCTGGAGAGCATCCGGACCAACCTCGCCAAGTTCGTTCCCCGAACGGTGCAGGACCTGATCGAGCGCGCGCCCGAGGCGCCCGAGTTCGACAAGCGCGAGGTGGACGTGACCGTCCTGTTCGTCGACCTGGTCGGATACACGCGCCTCACCGAGCGGCTGGATCCTGGCCGCGTGAACGAGTTGGTCGAGCGGTGCTTCGGCGCGTACCTCGACGAGATCCTCCGGCGCGGGGGAGATGTGAACGAGACGGCCGGCGACGGCCTCATGGCGATCTTTCGCGACGCCGAGCCCCGGCGGCACGGCCGCCAGGCCGTGCGGTGCGCGCTGGGGATCCTCCGTCGGACGCGGGAGCTCAACGAGACGCTGCATGGCCTGCCCGAGCCGCTCGCCGTTCACATCGGCGTGAATTCCGGCATCGCCACGGTGGGCGCCACGAAGATCGAGGGGACCAACGGGACGCGGTGGACCTACACCGCGTCGGGGCAGGTCACGATCGTGGCTGCCCGACTCGCCGCGCTGGCGCGACGGGACGAGATCCTGGTGGGCGCGCGCACGCGAGAGCGTCTGGGGGAGGAGTTCTCGTTCGAGGCCCAGGGGGAGCGGCCTCTCCGGAACGTCGAGGTGCCGGTCGAGGTGTTCCGGCTGACGCTGCCGCAGGCCGTGCCCGCGGTCGCGACGGCCTGACCGGCGAGGAGGAAGGCGCCGGCGCCGCCGGATCCCGGCGCGTCAGCCCTGGCCGTCCCTCAGCCGCGCCCCATCGACCAGAACTCGGCCCCGAACTGGTCCCACGGCAGGCGCCACTCGTCGGTCCGGTCCGCGTCCGCCGTGAAGAAGCGGTTGACCGCGTAGAGGATCGCCTGGGGCGCGGTGCCGAGGTTCGCCAGCCCGTGAGCGACGCCCCGGGGAATCAGGAGCCGGTGGGCGCGCCCTGCCCCCAGGGTGAGGCGCTGCGACGCCGGCCGGGCGCCGGACGCGGAATCGCGCCGGAGGTCGACGAGACCGACGAGCAGCGTCGAGTCGGGCGGCACGATGAAGAGGTCGTCCTGGTCCAGATGGATGTGCCAGGCCTTGACCGCGCCCGGCTGCAAGAGGCTCCAGTTCCACTGGACGGGCCGGAACGCCTCGAGCCCCTGAACGCCCCCGCGCTCGTCGATCCGCACGATCTCCGCGAACAGCCCGTCGGCGCTGCGCGCGACGGTCACCTCCGAGAGGACGACGCCGGCGATGGGCGAGCGCGGCGCGTACGATTGCCGCGTCAGGTGCGGGCGCGCTTCCTCGACGAGGTCGGCCGGAGTGAGGGGGCGAGCGTCCATGTGGACCGCATTCTATCATCGGCCCGACGCGGTCCCGATGCCCGGAGAGCGAGCGCGAGACCCCCGCGGCGTCGTCGCAGAACGCGTCGAGGGCGACCGCCTGTGGCGTGTCGTCGACGCCACGGGGTTCACGCCTGAGCGCCGGCCAGTCCTGGAAGTGCGGCCAGACCCCGTTAGGACGGCGCCACTCGTCCGTGTACATTCGCGCCCGGCGGTGCCTCGATCAGCGGGACGCGCCCGCGGCGGCTCGCGCTGCGTGCAGCGCCGTGACCTCGATCTTTTCGATGTACGCGAGACGCGCCGACGGCGTGACCGAGACCTGGGTCACCTGGCCGCGCTGATCGCGCGGCTCTCGCTCCCCCGAGGGTGCGGGACGGCCATCCGTGCGAGCCGCGTCGATTTGCGAGCCAGCGGAGCGCCGGGTACGATGGGCGGGCCATGAGCGCGCTCCTCTCCGTCGATGCCCTTCTAGGCCTGGCGACGCTCACCCTCATGGAGATCGTCCTCGGCATCGACAACGTGGTGTTCATCGCGATCCTGGTGGCGAAGCTGCCAACGGCCCAGCAGGGTCTCGCTCGCCGGCTCGGGCTCACCCTGGCCCTCGGCATCCGCATCCTCCTCTTGCTGACGATCTCCTGGATCATGGGGCTCACGCGCCCGCTCTGGACGGTCGGGGGGGCCGAGCTGTCGGGGCGTAGCCTCATCCTGCTGGGTGGCGGCCTCTTTCTCATGGTCAAGGCCACCCGGGAAATCTACGAGAAGGTGGAGGCGCTGCCCCACGACGCGGAGGGTGGCAAGGGGCACGCCGCGTTCGGCTGGGTCCTGCTCCAGATCCTCCTGCTCGATATCGTGTTCTCGCTCGACTCCGTGATCACCGCGGTCGGGATGGCGAACCAGGTGTCGGTCATGATCATCGCCATGGTCCTCGCGATGCTGGTGATGCTGGTGTCGGCCAGGACCGTCAGCGACTTCGTCGAGGGTCACCCGAGCATCAAGATCCTGGCGCTCGCCTTCCTCATCCTCATCGGGGTGATGCTCGTCGCGGAAGGGCTGGGGACCCACATGGCGAAGGGCTACGTCTACTTCGCGATGGCGTTCTCCCTCTTCGTGGAGATGCTGAACCTGCGCTACAAGCAGCGGCGCCGGCGCCGCCCGAGGGCCTGACGCATGCCGTCGAGCGAGCGCACGGCTCTCGTCACCGGCGCGGCCCGCGGGATCGGCCTCGCGATCGCGCGCCGGCTGGCCGGCGACGGCCTCCGGGTCGCCCTCCTCGACCTCGACCGGGACGGGGTCGAGGGCGCGGCGCGCGACATGGGCCACGGCGCGATGGCCCTCGTGGCCGACGTCACCCGGAGCGGCGAGGTCGACGCGGCCGTGGGCGCGGTCATCGAGCGCTGGGGGCGGCTCGACGTGCTCGTGAACAATGCGGGTATCACGGGGCGCTCCTTCCCCATCTGGGAGCTCGACGACGCGGACTGGGAGCGGGTGCTGGCGGTCGACCTCACCAGCGTCTTCTTCTGCTGCCGGGCGGCGATTCGCGCGATGCTCCGGCAGGCATCGGGGCGGATCGTGAACATCGCATCGATCGCGGGCAAGGAGGGAAACCCGACGCTGGTGCCGTACTCGAGCGCGAAGGCCGGGGTGATCGGCCTGACGAAGGCTCTCGCCAAGGAGGTCGCCACGCGCGGGATCCTCGTCAACGCCGTCGCGCCGGCCGTGATCGGCACCGAGCTGCTGCAGCAGATGGAGCGGAGCACGGTCGACCTGCTCATCTCGAAGATACCCATGGGACGGGTCGGCCGACCCGAGGAGGTGGCCGCCCTCGTGGCGTGGCTCGCCTCGGAGGAGTGCTCCTTCAGCACCGGCGCGGTCTACGATCTGTCCGGCGGCCGCGCCACTTACTAGCGGAAACGGCCGTGACCGCCGGCGCGAAGCGTCGACCGGCGCGGCGGCAAGACGATCTCACCAGGAGGCCAGACGATGGCGGGCGTTCTGACGGTGGTGGCGAGGATCTATCCGAAGACGGGCCGGGAGAGCGAGGTCGAGGGCCTGCTCGTGAAGATGGCGGCGGCGGTCCGGCAGCACGAGCCGGACTGCCTCGTCTACCGGCCCCACCGGTCGACCGCCGAGCCGACCGTCTTCTACTTCTACGAGCAGTACCGGACGGACGCCGCTTTCGAGTTCCACCGGACCGCGCCGCACCTCGCCGGGTTCCGCGCCGAGATGAAGGAGCTGGTCGCGCGGCCTTCGGAGATCGAGCTCTACCGCTCGCTCACGGCCTGACGGTCAGGCGGGCGCGGCCTCTCGGATCGGTGCCGGCGACTCCGAGATCGCCCACGACATGAACGCGGCGGCGCTCGACAGCGCCGCCCCGGCGAGGATGAATCCCGCGTAGCTCCCGGTGAGGTCGTGGATCAGCCCGCCCGCGTACGAGCCCAGGGCGGACCCGATCTGGTGGCTCAGCGCGACCAGGCCGAACACCGTGCCCGCCGAGCGGCGACCGAAGATCACCGTCGAGAGCGCGGTGGTCGGGGCGACCGTCGAGAAGTCCACGATGCCGAACGCCACCGCGAAGACGAACAGCGACGCCGGATCCCGCGCGAACACCAGGAACACCAGCGTGACTGCACGGCCCGCGTAGATCCAGCCGAGAAGCCGCGTGTACCCGAGCCGGTCGGAGACCGCGCCGGACAGCGTCGTGAACACCATGTTGACGAGCGACAGGAGGCCGAACGCGGTGGCGGCCGTGACGGCGGCGACGTGGTGATCCTGCGCGTACGGGATGAAGTGGGTGTCGATGAGGCCGGACGTGGTCACGCCGCACACGAAGAAGGAGAGGGCGAGCCACCAGAAGTTGGCGTGGCGAAGGATCTCGGCCATGGGCATCGGAGATCCAACGTCGCTCGCCGCCGCGCCGGCTTGCCCGCTGCCCTGGCTCGGATCGTCGCGTAGCAGCAGCACGATGATGGGGAGGGCCACGGCGAGGATCCCGACGCCCAGCCAGAGGAACGCGGCCCGCCAGCCGAGCGAGCCGATGAGGGTGGCCATGACGGGGACGAGCACGAACTGGCCGGCCGCGGATCCCGCGCCGACGATACCCAGGGCGAGCCCGCGGCGCGCCGTGAACCAGCGGGCCACGGCAACGGCGGAGGTGGGGCTCGAGGCACCGCCGATGCCCAGCATGATGAGGACTCCGAAGATCGCGTACGCCTGCCAGAGCGTCACGATCGAGCTGACGGCCATCGTGCCGACGCCGAGCAGCGCGATGCTCGTGGCGAAGATGACCCGCGGCCCCGTGCGATCGGCCCAGCGCCCGGAGAAGGCCTGGGCCAGCCCGTAGACGACGAAGCCGAGTGAGGCGGTGAGGCTCACGGCCGCCCGATCCCAGCCGAACTCGGCTTCCCAGGGGTTGACGAGGAGTCCGATCGTGCCGCGCACGCCCAGCGCGACGGCCTGGGCGAAGAACATCACGCCGACCACGACCCACGCGTACGACGGTTCCCGCTGTCGCTCTTCGGCCATACGGTCTCCTCCCGCCATCCGGGCCTGCTCTGTTAGATGGACGGGTCGATGGCCCGGATTCCTGCCGCGTTCGAGGCCGCAGGCCGGTGTCCGCGCCGTGACGGCGGCGGGCCTCTCCGCTATCATCGGAGCGGCATGGACGGGGACGGCGCCGAGCCTGGTCGAGCCGCCGGGGGACGGGCTGCGAGCGCCTCGCACGCGACCCCGCAGGCGCTCCGGGAGCGCATCGCTGCCGATCCCTACGGGCGCTGGCTCGGGATCGAGCTCTTGGAGCTTCGTCCCGGCTACTGCCGCGCCGCGCTCACCCTGGCTTCGCACATGGCCAACTTCCATGGGAATCCGCACGGCGGAGCGATCTTCTCGCTGGCCGACTTCGCCTTCGGGGGCGCCTGCAACGGGCACGGCGAGCCGGCGGTCGCGCTCACCGTCACGATCCAGTTCCATTCGGCGCCGCGGTCCGGACGGCGGCTCGTGGCGGAGGCCCGCGAGACCCGTCAGGGCCGGCGCGCCGGCTTCTACGCCATGACGGTCACTGACGAGGCCGACGGCACCGTGGTCGCCACGTGCCAGGCCGTATCCCTCAGAACGGACGCCCAGCGCCCCCGGTGACGACGGAGGAGGGCGCGAGACAGGCGGACGTCCGTGAAGGCGGGACCCGCCCTCATTCGGGCGCTCGCGCAGGCGCTCGTGCGCCTCTTCTACCACCGCGTCGAGATCGTCGGCGCGGAGCGCGTGGCTCGATCCGGGCCACTCGTCGTGGTCGCGAATCATCGGAACGCGCTCGTCGACCCGCTGATCCTCATCGCGACCATGCCGCGCATCCTCCGGCCCGTCGCGAAGAGCACGCTCTTCCGCCATCCGATCCTGGCGCCGTTCCTGCGCCTGGCGGGGGCGCTCCCAGTTCACCGTCGGCAGGATCCGGGCAGCGACCCGACACACAACGCGGCCATGTTCCGCGCGGTGGCCGCGGCGCTCCGTGCCGGCGAGGCGATCCTGATCTTCCCCGAAGGCGTGAGCCAGCCCGAGCCCGTGCTGATGCCGCTTCGGACGGGCGTCGCGCGGATGGTCCTGGGAACGGAAGGCGACGCGGCGCCGCCGGGGACGACGCTCTTGCCCATCGGCCTCACGTTCCACGAGCCCGAGACCTTCCGGACCGGATGGGCGCTCGTGCTCGTCGGCGCGCCGGTGCCGGTGGAGGACTGCCGCGCGATGGCGGCCCGCGAGCCTGAGCGGGCCGTGCGCGAGCTCACGGCCCGGGTGGCCGAGGCGTTGCGCGAAGTCATCGTCGAGGTCGAGGATCGCGAGACCTTGCGTCTCGCCGAAGGCCTGGAGGCGATTCGACGCGCGGAGGCCGAGGACGCCCCCGGAGCCGCAGGACGATCGACGTCGCGCGCGGAGCGGGTGGCGTGGGTCCGGGCGGCCACGCGTGCCTATCGGTGGCTCGCGCCTCGCGCGCCCGGTCGGGTGGCGCGCTTCCGGGCCGAGGTCGAGAGCTACCTTGCCGATCTCGAGCGGATCGGCCTGTCGCCGGGCGTCGTGGCGCGCGCGTATCCACCGGGGACGGCCCGCCGCTACGCGCTGCGAGAGGGCCTGGCGCTTCTCGGCGGCCTCCCGCTCGCCGGCTGGGGCCTTGCGAGCCACGCGCTCCCATACTGGCTCACGAGAGCCGTCGCGCGATGGCTCCGAACCCAGGCCGACGTCACGGCGACGATCAAGCTGATCGCCGGCGCCATCCTCTATCCCGTGTGCTGGGCCCTGGAGGCCTGGGGCGTCTTCCGGCTGCTGGGCGGCTGGGGGCTCGGCGCCTTCCTCGTGGGCTTGATTCCGACGGGACTCTTCGCGCTGGGCTGGCAGGCGCGCCTGGCGCGCGTTCGCCGCGACGCCCGCGCCTTTCTCCGGTTCCTCGGTCACCGCGACCTGCTCGTCCGGCTCGCGGCGCAGCGCCGCGCCCTCGTCGAGGAGACCGAGAGGCTGGCGCGGCTCCTTCCGCCCGAGGTGCTGGAGGGCGGCGCTGACCCCGGCGATCCTCCGCGCCCGGACGGCGAAGGCCGCTGACCGAAGCCCGCGGCTCCCGTCAGCGCCCGGAGAGCCGGAGCAGCTCCTCCAGCGGTTTCATGTCGAACGGCTGGGGCCCGCGCAGGATGAAGTGCTGGACGCCAGCCTTCAGGAGATCGTCGATCTGCCCGAAGACATCCGGGCTGATCGAGCAGGTCCGCTCGACGGCGCGCGGGTCGCGCCCGACCTTCGCGCACCACTCGGTCAGGATCTCGTTCTTGCGCCGCCAGTTGTCGACGGGCGGGAACGTGTTCCACAGGTCGGCGTGCTGGGCGGTGAGCTTCAGCGTGACCTTCTCGCCGCCGCCCCCGATCATGATCGGCACGCTGCCGATCGGCGGGGGCACGAGCTTCCCGAGACGCGCCTTGATGCGCGGCAGGGCTGCGCCGAGATCTCTCAGCCGGAACGCGGCGGTCCCGAACTCGAACCCGTACTCCTGGTAGTCGCGCTCGAACCAGCCGGCGCCGATGCCGAGGATCGCGCGCCCGCCGCTCAAGTGGTCCATCGTCGCCACGTCGCAGGCGAGGAGCTCCGGGTTCCGGTAGCTGTTCGCGTGCACGAGGGAGCCGAACTGCGCGTGGCGCGTCTCGGTCGCGATCGCGGCCAGGATCGGCAAGCAGGCGAAGTGGTCACCGTCCGCCGGTCCGGAGAGAGGAAACATGTGGTCCCAGACCCAGAGCGTGTCGACGCGGAGTGAGTCCGCCGCCCGGTACGCCTCGCGGATCTGCTGGACCGTGCAGTGCTGGGGCTGGATCTGGTAGCCGACGCGGAATCGCATGGATCGAGGTCCTCTCGTCAGTAGCCGCGCGCCCGATCGACCAGGTTCAGGAGCGGCTCGCGGGCCAGGTAGCGGCGCAGGTTCTCGGCGAAGAGCTCGGCGCACCGGTCGTCGTAGCTGGGGAGGAACCCCGAGACGTGCGGCGACACGATGACGTTGTCCAGGTCGTAGAAGGGATGCCCCGCCGCCGGCGGCTCCTGGGCGAAGACGTCGATGCCCGCGCCGGCGATCCGCTTCTCCCTGAGCGCCTCCGCGAGCGCGGCTTCGTCGACCGAGGCGCCCCGGCCCACGTTGATGAAGTACGCGGTGGGCTTCATCGCCGAGATCGCCGCCCGATCGATGAGGCGCCGCGTCTCGGCCGTGAGCGGCGCGCAGAGCACGACCACGTCGCAGCGAGGCAGCATGCGCGGGAGCTCGGCGGGGCCGAACCAGCCTGCGGGCAGGCGCCCCTCCCGGTCCCCGGTGCCCGGCAGGCCGTAGCCGCGGTCCGTCCGCTCGGCGGGATTCCGCTTGCAGGCGAGCACGGTCATGCCGAAGGCGGACACGGCGATGCGCGCGAGCTCCCGCCCGATGCTGCCGTAGCCGATCAACCCGATCGTCGCGCCGCGAACCTCGGTCGGGACGAACAGGCGCCAGCGATCGGCGTCGGGCGGCCATGCCTTCCGTCCGTGCCACTCCACCATGCGCGGGACGCGGTGGGCCAGCGCCAGGAGCACAGCGATGACGTACTCGGCGATCGTGGAGGCGTGGACGCCGCTGGTCGTGGTGAGGGGGATATCGCTGTCCCGGTAGAACGGGTGCTCCTGGAGCGAGTTGACACCGGCCATGTGGAGCTGGATCCAGCGGAGATCCGGGGCCTGCGCCGGGCCGGCGGGGGGCCTGTCCGTGTACAGGACCTCGACTTCCCGGTAGTCGGCCCGGGCCGGGTCGTCGCGCGTCACGCTGATGCGGGGAGACGCCGCCCGGATGCGGTCGAGCTGCGCCTCGCCGAACGGCATGGTGACGAGGACCCGTGTCACCGCGCCGCCCTCCACCGACGGCATGCGGCGCGTCACGGCCAGTACGACGTCACCTGGAAGATCTGACGCTTGATCTGCCCTCGGAACTCGGGGAACCGCTTGACGTCTTCCGCCGACGCCTTGCGCTCCGGCGACGCGAGGGCCACGTCGAGATCCGCTCGCGAGTCGAACCAGAGATCGGCGATCTGGTAGAACTCGTCGCCCGGCCCGCCCTTCGCGATCGTGATCCGGCGGATCCCCGGCCACTTCTCGACGGTGGGCAGGTGGGTCTTCCAGTAGTAGGCATCGAAAGCCGCCGGATCGGCCGGCTGCCCGACGTACATCACCGACATCCTGACCATGTGCGTGCCCCTTCGCGGCCCTGGCCGCTCGCTCGACGGGGAGTCCGCTCCGCGGGCATCTTACGTCCGTCCCGCGCTGGCATGAAGGGGGAGGCTGGCGCGGCCGGGCGTCACGCCCGGCGAGCGACGTCCCGAGGGCTGCGGCATGATGGAGGCGTGCCAGCGCTGCGCCTCAGCGACGTCCCGTCGATCCGGATCCGGGCGGTCGGTGCGGCCCCGTCCACGCGAATGCCGCCCACGTCCCGAGCCTGATCCGATGAGCGCGGCCGTTCCCGAGATCATGCGCGTGCCCCGGTTCCGCGTGGCCGTCACCGGCGCCACCGGCCTCGTCGGGAGCGCGCTCGTGCCCGCGCTCCTCGCGGCAGGGCACCGGGTCGACCGACTGACGCGCCGGCCGCCGACCGTGGGCACGACGGACGTCGAGTGGGATCCGGCGCGCGGCCGCCTCGATCCCCGGGCGCTCGAGGGCGTGGACGCGGTGGTGCATCTGGCAGGGGAGAGCATCGCGGCGCGCCGCTGGAGCGCCGCGGTGAAGGAGCGGATTCGCCGGAGCCGAGTCGACGGCACGCGGCTCCTCAGCGAGACGCTCGGCAACCTCGAGCGCCGGCCGCGAGTGCTCGTCTCGGCGTCCGCCGTCGGGTACTACGGGGACCGCGGAGAGACGCCGCTCACCGAGGACAGCGCTCCCGGCGCCGGGTTCCTGGCGGACGTCTGCCGCGAGTGGGAGGCGGCGGCGGACGCCGCGAGATCGGCGGGCATCCGCGTCGTCCATCCGCGGCTCGGTCTGGTCCTCGCGAAGCAGGGCGGGGCCCTGCCGCGAATGACCCTTCCGTTCCGGCTCGGAGTGGGCGGTGTGGTGGGGAGCGGTCGTCAGTACTGGAGCTGGATCGAGCTCGGCGACCTCGTGCGGGCGATCGAGCTCTGCCTCGGGCTCGACGGCCTCGCGGGGCCGATCAATGCCGTCGCGCCGGCTCCGGTCACCAACCGCGAGTTCACGCGCAAGCTGGGCAAGGTCCTCGGCCGGCCGACGCTCGTGCCGTTGCCGGCCCTCGCCGTCCGGCTGCTCCTCGGCGAGATGGGCCGGGCCCTGCTCCTCGGGAGCGCGCGCGTCCTCCCGCGGCGACTCGAGCGCGCCGGCTTCCACTTCCGGCACCCGCGCCTCGAGTCGGCGCTCCGGGCCGCGCTCTCGAGGTGAAGCGCGGCCCGGCCGCCCACCTGGCCTCGCGCCGCGTCAGTGCTTCATCGCTGGCATGATCGACGGCCCCTGGAGCGAGGCCGGCAAGATCTCGAACAGCAGGTGGACCATCGGCGCGTCTGTCTTGTTCATCGCCGTGTGCGTGACGTCGCCCGACTCGAAGAAGAAGTCGCCCGGCCCGTAGACGACGGTCTTGTCGGGCAGCACGTACTTCGCGCGGGTCGAACTCGGACGCTTCACCGCCGAGCCTGGCGCTCCGATCGAGGGAAAGCCAGTACAATTACCGAACCGAGGACCCCAGCGTCTCCGGGGAGGTGCGCGCCATGTACCAGTACGGCCAGTACTGCCCGGTGGCCCGAGCGTCGGAGATTCTCGCTGACGCTGGACCGCCGCTGATCCTCCGACAGCTCCTTCCCGCGGGCCGCACGTCATCCAGTTCAACCTCCGCGGAGAGCGAAGCGGCAGCTACTGGCTCGTCCTGGAGCGGACCGACGTGTCGGTGTGCCTCCAGCACCCGAAGTTCGACGTCGACGTCCACGTGAGCGCGGACATCGCCGCCTTCTACCGAGTATGGCTCGGGCGCACGACGCTCGCCGCGGCGATGCGCGCCGGCCTCGTCCGGATCGACGGGATGCCCGCCGCCGCGCGCGCTTTTCCGCGCTGGTTCGCCTGGAGCCCCATGGCGGACGCCGTGCGCGCCGCCCTCCCCGGGCGTGCGGCGGTGACGGCGTCGGGATGAGCGCGCCCGTTCCGACCCGGGCCGCGGCAGGATCCTCGTGAGGCGGCTCGAAGCGCGCCTGATCGAGGACGCGCGCGCGCTCCGCGCGCGGGACCCGCGCGGCGCCGTGTTCATGGTCGTCCCGAGCCGGCTTCTCGGGGGGCGGGTCCGTGCCGGGCTGGCCCGCGCGCTCGGCGGGGTGGCGGGGATCCACGTGATGACGCTTCCCGACCTGGCCGAGCGGATCGCCCTCGTGCCGCTCGCGCTCGAAGGTCGGCGCCCGCTCCCGGCGGTGGCGGACCGGCTTCTCGTCGACCGCGCGATCCAGGAGGCGGTGCCGCCGGAAGGCGGCTACTTCTCGGGCGTGCTCCACGCACGGAACTTCCCGGCGGCCGTCCTCGGCACGCTCCTCGACGTGAAGCGCGCCGGCCTCGGTCCCGCTGACCTCGAGGCGGCGTTCGCCGAGAGCCCGAAAGTGCGGGAGCTCGCGATGATGTACCGGGCGCTGGAGTCGGCCCTCCGGCGGCACGGCTACTACGACACCTCGGACCTGCTCCTCGAGGCCGCGCGCCTGGTCCAGGCCGAGCCGGAGCGCCTGGGCGCGGCGGCGGTCCTCGCCTTCGGATTCGTCGAGATGAACCCGCTCGAGGCGCGTCTCCTCGACGCGTGCGGGCGGGCGGGCCCGGTCCTGCGCTATGCCGCCGGCGCGGACTCGGCGGACCTGCCGGCGGCGGCCGGCCTGTCGATCATCGCGGCGCCGGGCGAGGAGCGGGAGGTGCGCGAGATCGCGCGCGCGATCCTCGCCCACGTGGAGCAAGGCGGCCGGCTCGACGAGGTCGGCATTCTCCTCCGGCAACCCGCGGCGTACCTGCCCGCGATCCGGGACGTCTTCGCCGCGGCCGGCATTCCTTACACTCCGGGGACGGCGCCGGCGGTCGGGGAGACACGGGCCGGGCGCAGCCTGCGTCTACTGGCCGAGGTGCGCCGATCGGACTTCGCGCGCGCGGCCGTGATGGAGTTCCTGGCGTTCGCCGATCTCCGGCCACGGCCCGGAACCAGTCCGGCCGAGTGGGAGCGGCTCTCGCGCCAGGCGGGGGTCGTCGGCGGCGTCCGTGACTGGCGAGAGCGGCTCGACCGGCTGGGGCGGCGTTTCGTGCCCCCGACCGAGGCCGACGACGACGAGGAGCGACGGGCCCGGCGCGCCGGTGATCGCGACGCCCTCGGTGCCCTTCGCCGCGTGGTCCGGATCCTCCTCCGAGGGCTCTCTCAGATCCCCGACCCGGCGCCGGTGGAGATGATCGTCGATGCCTTCACGCGGACGTTCCGCCGGCTCGTGGAGACGTCACCGGAGGCCGAGCTGGCGCTGGGCGCGCTCGGCCGTCTCCGCGAGCTCGGCGCGGTGGACGTCGCCGTGCCGCTGGACGAGTTCTGGATCCTGCTGGAGGCGGTGCTCGCCGCGCCATCGGCCGCCGGGTCGGAGCCCGCGGCCGGACGCGTGTTCGTCGGGGAGCTCGGCACCGCGCTCGGCATCGACTTCGCGCTCACGATCGTGCCCGGCCTGGTCGAGGGCGGGTTCCCGGCCGCCCCGCGCCAGGACCCCATCCTCCTCGACGCGGAGCGCCGGCGGCTCACGGGTCTTCCGCTCGGGGCGGAGGCGCGAGATCTCGAGCGCGTGCGCTTCGCGCTGGCCGTCGGCTCCGGAGCTCGGCGCGTCCTCCTCACGTACCCGCGCATCGACGCGGAGAGCGGGCGGCCGCGCGTGCCGTCGTTCCTCGTGCTGGATCTGCTGGAGGCGGTGACCGGCCAGCGCCACGATTTCGAGACCCTCGCGCAGTTCCCGGGCTGGCGGAGCGTCCCCCTCCACCCGGCGCCTCCCGGAGCCTACGAGCGACCGCTCGACCAGCGCGAGTGGCTCGTGACGCGGGCGCTCACGGCCCGACCGGCGCCGGAGCCCCTGCTCCGGCAGCTGCCGGGGGCCCGGCGCGGCCTCGCGGCGATCCGGTCTCGCGAGGCGACGGACGCGCTGACGGCGTACGACGGGCTGCTGAGCCGAGGCGTCGATCTCGGAGACGTCCCGCTGGCGCCGACCGCGCTCGAGCGGTACGCGTCATGCCCGTTTCGATTCCTGCTCGAGCGCGTCTACGGGCTGGAGGCTGTCGAGGAGCCGGATCGTATCCTCATGATGGACCCGCGCGATCGAGGCGATCTGGTCCACGCCGTCCTCGAGGCGACGTTCCGGACGCTGGCGGAGCGGGGGACGCTGCCGCTCACACCGGAGAATCTCCCGGCCGCCCAGGAGTCGCTCGACGCCGCGTTCGCCGCGGCCAGCGCCGAAGCCGAGCGCCGGGGTCTGACCGGGCTGCCGGCGCTCTGGGCGGGCGAGCAGGCGCGCCTTCGGGAGGAGCTCCGGTCCGCGCTGGAGGCCGAGGCCGGCGATCCGGCAGGGTGGCGGCCGGCACGCTTCGAGGTGGCCTTCGGCATCGAAGGTCGCGAGGCAGCGGGCCCTCCGCTCGTCTACCGATTGCCCGACGGCACCACGCTCCGCATTCGAGGCCAGATCGACCGGGTCGACGTGTCACCCGACGGCCAGCGCGCACGGGTCCTCGACTACAAGACGGGCAGGCTCCGGTCACCCAGGACGCCGGACCGGCTGGCGAGGGGCCGCGCGCTCCAGCTGCCGCTCTACCGGCTCGCCGCCGAGGCGCTCCTTGCGGCCGAAGGGACGGCGAGCGTGGACGAGGCCCAGTACTACCACGTGATCGGACCGGATGCCGGAACGCGCGTGCGCTTCACCCGGGCCGGCTGGGAGATCCGGCGCGCCGACTTCGACCGGGTCCTCACGACGATCGTCGACGGCATCCGCGCCGGGCGGTTCTTCCAGCGGCCCGGCGCGTGCGCGCGCGGCCCGTGCGCCTTCGACCTGGCATGCGGCGCCGAGCGCGGGCGGTGGGCGGAGGCCAAGCGCGCCGATCCCGCGGTCGTGACCCACGAGACCCTCGAGGCGATCGAGTGACGCGGCCGGAGACCGGCGCCGCGCCGCCGCTGGTCGACGCGCCCGAGCGCCGCCGCGCGCTCGAGGACCTCGACACCACCTTCCTGGTGGAGGCCGCCGCGGGCAGCGGCAAGACGACGCTGCTCCTCGGCCGCATCGTGAACCTGGTCCGGAGCGGACGGGCTCGCCTCGCCGAGATCGCGGCCGTCACGTTCACGGAGAAGGCGGCGGCCGATCTCCGCATCCGGCTCCGGGGCGAGCTGGCCCGGGCCGGTCTCCACGAGGCGCTCCGGGAGCTCGAGATCGCGCGGATCGGGACGATCCACGCGTTCGCGGCGGGGCTCCTGCGCGAGCGCCCCGTCGAGGCGGGCGTGGACCCGGGCTTCACCGTCGCCGACCCGCTCACCGCGCGCCTCCTGCTGGATCGAGCGTGGACATCGTGGCTCCCCGAGGCGCTCTCGGAGCCGGGCGCGGCCGAGGTGGTGCGGGAGGCGATCGAGCGCGGGCTCGGGCTCGAGCGTCTGCGCGACCTCGCCTTCGCCCTCGTGGACGCCCGCGACCGGCTCGAAGGCCTGCCGGAGCCAGCGCCCTTCGCCGAGCCCGTGGCGACCCTGAACGCCGATGCGCGCGCGACCATCGTCCGGCTGGCGGACCTGGCGCGCGGCGCCGTGAAGGACCCGGAGGACCGCGCGGCGCGGGCGGTCGAGGACCTGGCGCAGTGGGTGCAGCAGACCGAGGGCCTGCCGGAGGCCGATCAGGCGCGCGCGCTGCTCGGGCCGGCCCGGCTGCCCGACAAGCCCGAGCGGCTCGGCAACAAGGCGAAGTGGCGCGACAAGGCCGCGCTGGAGGAATGCCGCGCCTGCCTGATCGCGCTCCGGGAACGCGTGGAGGGAGCGCGCGCGGTCGCCCGTCACAACCTGGTCGCCGGCCTGGCGCGCTGGGCGGCGGGCTTCGTCGACGCCTTCGCCGTCGTGAAGGCGCGCGCCGGGCGCCTCGACTTCCTCGACCTGCTCCTCCGCGCGCGGAACGTCCTCCGCGATCGGGTGGACGTGCGGCAGGACTTCCAGCGCGGCATCCGCTATCTCCTGGTCGACGAGTTCCAGGACACCGACCCGCTGCAGCTCGAGATGGTCCTGTGCCTCGCGGAGGGCGCGCCGCCGGGCAGCCTGTTCGTCGTCGGCGACCCGAAGCAGAGCATCTACCGGTTCCGCCGGGCCGACATCGAGACGTACGAGGAGGCGAAGCGGACCCTCGCCGAGCGTGGCGAGGTCCTGGCGATCCGCGCGAACTTCCGGAGCTGCCGGGAGATCCTGGATGCCGTCAACGGCGTGTTCGAGGGCGTCATGGCCCCGCCGCCCGACGGCGCCTATCAGCCGGCCTACGTCGCGCTCGAGCCGTCGCCGCGAACCCAGTCCGGCGCGCCGCCCGCGATCCTCGCGCCGCCCCCGGGCCTGCCGTCGCCCGGCGGCGCCGCCGAGGCGGCCGTCCACGAGGCTCGGCTCGTCGCCGGATACCTTCGTCGCGAGGTCGAGTCAGGCCGGTTCCGCTACGGCGACGTCGCGCTCCTGTTCCGCGCGATGACGAACGTGGTGGCCTACGAGGACGCGCTGCGGGCGGCGGGCATCCCGTTCCGCACCGTCGGCGGCCGGCACTACTACGACCGGTCGGAGGTGGGCTGGACGATCGCCGCGCTGGCGGCGATCGAGGACCCGCATGACCCGGTCGCGCTGGTCGGCGCCCTCCGCTCCCCCTTCTTCGGGGTCACGGACGAGATGCTGCTGGACCTCCATCTGGCGGGGGGCGAGTTCTGCTATCTCCGACCGCTCCCCGTCGGCGCGGACCCGGCGTTGGCCCGGGCCTGGGCCCTCCTCGGTGCGCTCCATCGAGACCGGAACGCCGCCGCGCCGGCCGCCGTCATCGAGCGGCTCCTGGCCGGCAGCGAAGTGCTGGCGGCCTACGCGCTCGAGCCCCAGGGCGAGGCGCGGGTGGCCAATCTCCTGAAGGTCCTCGACACGGCGCGGGCGCTGGAGGCCACCGGCGCCCTCACGTTCCGCGGGCTCGTCCGATGGCTTCGCGACCGCGGAGCCGCCCGCTACGAGGAGGAGGAATCCGCTGTCGACGCCGACGACACGGTCCGCCTGATGACGATCCACAAGGCCAAGGGCCTCGAGTTTCCGGTCGTCGTCGTGCCCGACCTCGGGCGCGGTGGTCCATGGCGGCCCCCGATCCTCCTTGCCGACCGGGCGTCCGGGCGGCTCGCCGTCAATCTCGGGCGCGTGGCGGACACGACGATGACCACGCTCGACTGGGCCGACGCCGAGGCCCGGGAGATCCTGCGGGTGGATGCCGAGGCGCTGCGCGTCCTCTACGTCGCGCTCACGCGAGCCGAGCGGGCGCTGGTGCTGCCGGTGCCGTCGCAGCCGGAGGGCAACGGCTTCTACCAGCATCTCCTCGGGCTGCTCGGGACGCCGACCGACGTCCTCACCGTCGAGGAGCTCGACCGTCCGGGGCGCGTGGCCGCGAGCCCGCCCGCGGCAACGGCGCCAGCCGAGACCCTCGAGGTCTGGGGCGCGCGTCAGCGCGCCCTCATCGAGCGCGGCGCCGTCGTCGCGGAGGCGCGTGCCCCGGACGAGGAGGGCACGCGGGCCGGCCGTCCCGCGCGCGGCGCGCGCCAGCGCGCCGCGGTGGCGGCGCTCTCTCGCGCGGCGCTCCGTGCCCTGGATCTCGGCCGGCCGCAGGATGTCCCTGCCGTGGTCACCGCGCTCGGGGCTCGACGTGGCGCCCGACCGGAGGTGGTCGCCGCGGCGGCTCGGCGGCTCACGGAGGTGCTGGCGGATCCAGTGATCGCGCGCGCGCGGCGATCGGCCTGGCTCGGGCGCGACGTGCCCGTCGCGGTGGAGGTCGCCGGCCGCGTGCAGGAGGACACGCTCGACCTGGTCTTCGAAGAGGCGGGCGAGCTGGTTGTCGTGAGGTTCGACGACGAGCCCTCGGCGCCGGCGGCGCCTGCGCTCCCGGTGACGGCGCTCGCCCAGACGCTCGGCCGTCCCGTGCGGGAGACGCGCGTCCTCAGCCTGACCGGCCCCTGAGGCTCCCGCGACGCTCGTTCTGAACCCGGCGCTCGGTCCGCTGTTGTTCGAGGGCCTGCTCGATCAGGCCCTGGCCCGCACCGGCCTGCCGCTCCTCGTGCTGACCGTCCGATCGGATGTCGGGCTCCGAGGACGGCAGCTCCGCAACGTGGGCCAGAACCTGGCGCGACTGGCGCGCCTCGCGGGCGGCGAGTCTCTGCACGCCGGCGGCGGCGCTCGCGGCTAGCCGGGCCTCGCGCTGACGCGCTGCTTCATCCGGCTCAGACGACTCCGGCCGAAACGGGCCGTGACGCGGGCGCGGTGCTGCGCCGCGCCAGAACCTGCTCGATCGCTTCCCCGAGCCGTCGGGCGCCCTCCACGATCCGGTCGGGCGGGAGCGCCGCGTAGCAGAGACGGATGTGATCGAGCCCGCCGCCGTTCGGGCTGAACGCCGTGCCGGACCTCACCCCGACGCCGTGCTCGAGCGCGACGGGCAGGAGCGTCTCCACGGTGAGCGGGGCGGGTAGGGTGGCCCAGAGGTAGTACGAGCCCGCAGGCACGCGGAAGCGGAGTCGCGGGCAGTGCTGGCGGAGCGCGCCGACCAGCGCGTCCCGACGGACCCGACACTCGATGCGCAGCCGGGCGAGGTGGCGCTCGGCGTGCGGGCTGCCGATGAACGCCGCGGCCAGCCGCTGCGTGAGCGCCGCGGTGTGGAGGTCCTCGAAGGTCTTGGCGACGGTGAGCGCAGCCATGGCCGGGATCGGCGCCACGAGCCAGCCGACCCGGAGGCCGGGGAGGCCCAGCTTCGAGCCGCCGCCCTGGTAGATCACGACGCCGGCCCCGTCCTGGGCCTTGAGCCCCGCGGGCGGCTCCTGCTCGAAGTAGAGATCGCCGTAGAGATCGCTCTCCACCACCGGCACACGGTACTGGAGGGCGAGGTCGAGGACGCGGCGCCGGCGCTCGGCCGTCAGCACCGCGCCCGTGGGATTCTGGAACGCCGGGATCAGATAGATGAGCTTGGGCCTGTAGCGGGCGAGCGCTTCCTCCAGCGCCTCGACGCGCACGCCATCGTGATCGACCGGAATGCCGACGACGTCCGCGCCGGCCCACCGGAAGGTGAGGAAGGCGCCGGGGTAGGTCGGGTTCTCGGTGAGGACGACATCGCCGGGCGTGATGAAGGCGCGGGACAGGACGTTCAGCCCTTGCTGGCCGCCGGTGGTCACGAGGATCTCCTCGGGCGCCGCGCGAATGCCGCGAGAGCGAAGCCAGCCCGAGAGCGTCTCCCTCAGCACGGGGTCCCCCCAGGCGGGCGCGGGATTGTAGAGACTGCCATCCCCGCGGGGCAGGGTATCGAGGAGCGCGTCGAGCGTCTCGATCGGATAGAGGCGGGGATCGGGGAGGCCCACGCCGAACCCGATCACGTCGGCCCCCTCCGGCTGGGCGAACGCGACCTGCATGCCCTGGATCGCCCCGGGCGCGATGCGCTGCGCCCAGGGCAGCGCCGCGTGGCGGGCGTCGGGCGGCGTTCCGACCACGATGGTGCCCCGGCCGACGTGACCTCTGAGGATGCCGCGGGCCTGGAGCTCCTGGTAGGCCCCCGTTACCGTCGTTCGGCTGACGCCTAGCTCTAAGGCCAATTCTCGTTCTGCTGGGAGCCGATCTCCGACATGGAGCCGTCCAGCCTTGAGAGCTTCCTCGATGGCGTGAGCCAGCTGGAGGTAGAGCGCCTCCCCTGAGCTTGGATCGAGACTGCCCAATAAATGGCTCATTACGTGATTGTGTCATTGGGTGGGTCCCCTCTCTGGATCCATGGGCGAGGGCCCTTTGGCCTCTGCCAGCTCTGATTCTCTGGCTGCCACCATTAAGTCCAATATTGTGTATTGGATATTGCCACTGATCGGAGGATACCATACTCTCGCCGTCAAGGAGGTAGTCGAGATGATCGAGTCCAGTGTGATGGTAGACGTCCTCATCCGCGAGCGGGAGCGTGAGCTCCGGGCGCTCGCTCTTCGACGTGCCGCGTTCCACGGCGTGGAATCGGACCGCCGCCACTCGCTTCGCGAGCGGGTCGGCATGGCGCTGATCCAGGCCGGACGGGCGCTACTCCGGCACGGGCGGGGCTACGCCCCGGCCCGCCGCCGCCTGGCCTGAGGGAGGCGCTGATGACGGTCCTGACCAACGTGCTCTCGCTGATCGTGGCGTGCGTCGTGGGGGTCGGGCCGGTCGCGCTGCTGGCGGTCCTTCAGAACCGGCGGGACCGCCGGGAGCAGGCCCTGTTTCACGAGGTCGCGACCCAGCTTCCGGCCGAGGCGCTGAGGAGTGACGTGGCGCTGGGCGTGTGGTGCGCGCTGCTCTCGCGCCGCGCGACGGTGCGGCTCGACCTCGGAAGGGCCCGCGCCTCGCAGGTGTGGGAGATGACGGCCCGCCTCCGGCGGGACCTGCCGGCGTGGGTGCGGCTCGAGGTGGACGGGCACGTGGACGGCCCCTTGGCCGCTCCGCGCCCGGTCCGCATCACCGTCGAAAGCCCGCTCGGCACGCTCCGTCCCGCCGCCTGATTCCGCGGCGTCGCGCGAGCCTGTTCGGTCCGACCCCGAACGGCTCGGGCGCACGCCCCGCCTGACCTCCTCCTGAAACGCACCGCCCTGCCGCGGCGGCGTGATTCTCGTGTCGGCGTTCGCGGTCCCGCGCATCTGTGCTTGGGCCGCTCTCCTGATCTGCGCGGCGCTCGGCGCGTCGCACCTGCACGCGGCCCGGCCCGACACCACACGTTCGCGACGGGCCGTAAGATCCTGGCCACCGGCCAGAACGGTGGGCCGGTCCTGCCCGGCTTCCTCGAGGAAATGACGATGGGGACCCGACGGTGACCTAACGGCTCGGGGAGACGATAGCGCCGGCCGGCTACGGCACGTGCCGCGGCCCGCCGGCCTCGCGGCGAGGCTCCGCCCTCAGAATCGGCTGCAGACCTTGCCGAAGTGCTGGCCGGTGGGCAGGGCCTTGATGGCCTCGCCCGCGGCTTCGAAGGCGAAGAGCCGCTCGTCGACGGGCGGCTCCGTCCGATGGATCTCCATCGCGCGGACCATCTCCTCGAACGTCTCGCGGCTGCCGACGGTCACGCCTTGAAGACGGATGTTCTGCGTGACCACCGGCCCCAGGTTGAGCTGCGCCGCGGCCCCGGCGAGGACGCCGATCAGCGCCACCGTGCCGCTGGTGCGCACGGCGCGCACCGAGGCGTCCAGCGTACCGGCCACCTCGACCACCAGGTCCACGCCCGTTCCGTTCGTGACCTCCCGCGCCACCTTGTGCCAGTCGGGGTTGGTCTTGTAGTTGGCGACGTGGTCCGCGCCCATCGCGCGCACGCGCTCGAGCTTCTCGTCGCTCGACGAGGTCGCCAAGACGCGGGCGCCGTGCATCTTGGCGAACAGGAGCGCGAAGAGCGAGACGCCGCCCGTTCCCTGGACGAGGACGACGTCGCCCGCCTTGATCCCGCCCTGGGTGACCAGCGCGTTCCAGGCGGTGACGGCCGCACAGGGAAGGGTTGCCGCCTGCACCGCGTCCAGGTGGCGGGGAGCGCGGACCACGCCTTCCTGGCTGAGCGCCATGAACTCCTGCAGGACGCCGTCGCGCGGGCCGCCGAGGGTCCCGGCCCAGTGGGACTCGCGGAACGGACCGCTCGCCCACGTCTGGGCGAAGATCGGGCAGGCGAGATCGCCCACGGCCACGCGGGACACGCCGGGGCCGACCGCGATCACCCGGCCGGCCCCGTCCGAGCACGGCACCAGCGGCAGCGCGCCGCCGCGACGCCCGTACCCGCCGCGCGCCATCACGTAGTCCCGGTAGTTGAGCGACGCGGCCTCCATGCGGAGCAGCACCTCGCCGGGGCGGGCCTCGGGGGTTGGCCGCTCCGCGAGCCGGATGTTGTCCGGGCTCCAGCTGTCCTGGATCTGCATGACCTTCATGGTCGGCATGCGTCGGCTCCTCTTCGTGGCGCGTCCGTCGAGACGCGATGCGACGGGGTCATCATACAGCGCACGTCCGCCAGGACCTTGCCCATGGCGAGGCGCGAAAGGCCCGCGTCGTGGATCCAGCGCGGCGGTTCACGGGCGTTGCGCACGCCGGCATCGGCGCGGTCAGCGGCTCAGGATGGCGATGCCGGCCACCGTGAGCGCGGCGCCGGTGGCCGCGCGCCAGGTCACCCGCTCGCCGGCGAGGAACCCGATCGGCAGCGCGAACAGCGGCGAGGCCGACGAGAGGACGGTGCCCATGGTGACGCCCGCGTACTTGAGGCCCGCCAGGAAGGTGACGGCGCTGAGCGCGGTGAGGGCGCTGAGGACGGCGATGCGCCGGCCGACCACGCGGCGCTGGGCCCAGAGCCCGCGCGCGGTGCCCCGCGCCCACGGCGTCGCCCACAGAAGAAGCGTGCTGAGCGGCAGGCGCACGGCCTGGATGGCCAGGGGGTCGATCTCACGGACGGGCGGCTTCATCAGCGCGGCGCTCACCGCCCAGGCGAGCGCCGCGACGACGGCGAGGCGGAGTCCCTGGCGCCGGCCCTCGGTGGAGTTCGGCACCGCGCCCCCGCTCTCGCGCTCGCTCACGATGAGGACGAGTCCGCCGAGCGCCACGATCGAGCCGGCCGCCAGGGGCACGGTGATCCGCTCGTCGAACCACCAGAGCGCGAGTCCGCCGGCGACGAGGGGATACCCCGCGGTGGAGATCGTCATGGCCCGTGCCAGGCCGAGGGACTTCGTGCTTTCGAAGAACGCGGTGTCGCCGATCCCGAGCGCGGTCAGGACGCTCAGCACGAGGCAGACCCACGCGAAGAGGCTCACGTGGGGGAGCCCCGTGAGGTCGCCGAACAGGAGCGCCACCGGGACCAGGATCACGCTCGCACCGGCCGACCGGATGATGTTGAGCGAGAGGCTCGGGAACTGGGCCGTCAGGTCGCGGGCGACGAGCGAGACCAGGGTCCAGGCCAGCGCGGCGACGAGCGAGGCGACCATCCCGAACCCCGTGCTCAGTCCGGATGGCTCCACGGCGCCCGACTCTAGCACGCGGACCCCGCTCATCATGCAGAGCGCGTGCGGGGCGGTCCCGCTGGCGGCTCAGCGCGCGGGGCGGCGACGCTTCGCCCACCGCTCCGCCAGCTCGACGAACGCGCGGGCGACCGGGCTCAGCTCCGCGATGTCCCGCATGGCGAGCGCTACGCGCCGCGGCGCTTGCGGCTCGAGCGGGCGGTATACCACGCCAGGAAACTGGTCGGGGAGCGCGAGCCGCGGCGCGATCGAGACCCCGAGGCCCTGCTGGACGACGCCGAGGATCGAGATCACCTGGGTGAACCGGTAGCGGACGCGCGGAGAAGGTCCCCCGGACGCGCCGTCAACGTGGTCGGCCGGCGATCAGTCCTTGCCCACCTCGGCCCGCGCCGCCCTGATCAGCTCCGGGAAGCTGTAGCTCGGGATCGCGCAGCCGGGTGCGATGAAGAGCTTCCGAGGGCCGGCCTCCGCGATGGCCGTGCGGATCTGCTCGCGGATCTTCGCGGCCGACGTGTAGGGGAACGACCCGTGGTCGATGCCGCCCATCAGCGCCCGCGGGGTGATCCGCCGCATGAGCGCGAGCGGCGGCCCGGCCTCCCGGTCCGCCCAGGAGATCGCGTGCACCGGGTACTCCTGGAGGCGGTCCAGATAGAGCTCCTTGCCGTGGGCGTGGAGCACGTGGAACTCCCCGAAGGGGCGGATCGCCTCGAGGAAGGCGAGGTCGAACGGCCGCATGAACCGCTCGTACTGCTCCCCGGTCAAGGACTCGGGCGTCGCCGGCACGGAGAAGAAGATGCCGGAGGCGCCGCCGTGGAGGCTCGCGATCGCGTAGCGGATCAGGTTGTCGTTGACCACCGCCAGCGCGGCCTCGAGCTCGGCGGGGTGCTCTTCCATGAGCGGCCCCATCGCCTCCTTGAGGACGTTCCGCTTCAGCGTGTTCCACGCGTTGAAGACCGTGTCCACGACCAGCGCCTTGCCGCGGAGCGACTGCCCGATCAGGCGGATCGTCTCCAGCTGCTCTCCGAGCGAGCCCTGCCGGACGTCGAAGGCGATGATGCGCTTCAGGTCGCGCGCGTCGCTCAGGGTCTCGATGCCGCGGGGCATCGGATAGGAGTAGTCGTTCATGACCTTGAGCCAGTCGAGGTTGTAGGCCTCGAAGAACTCGACGTGGACCTGGGCCGTGCGCTCCGCCGGCGCGTGCTGGAGCCCGAAGTGGTACCAGACAGTGAACGGCGGCCGGTCGACGTCCGTTCCCGCCAGCGCGGCTCGGACACGTTCGACCTTGGTCATGGTCATGGCAGGGCTCCTCGGGGGGTCAGATGACATAGAGCCACGCGCGGGTGACGAGATCGCCGGCTTTCCAGGACCCGGTCTCGGCGAGCCAGCCGGCGGCCTCGTCGGCGTCGGTCGTCCGCGCGACGGCCACCGTGGTGCCGTCCGGCAGGAAGCCGCCGAAGGCGACGCGGCCTGCGCCTCGCAGTTCCACCAGCGCCAGCTGCGCCATGTCGCGGTCGGCCGTGGGCCCTTCGACGACGAGCGCGGCCCGGGATCCGTCGAGGACCACCGGCGGCTCGGGCTCCCAGGGCTCGACGAACGTCTCGAAGTTCCGCGGTGTGTAGCCGGTCCACGCGCCAGCTCGGTAGTAGGGATCCTCCTCGATGAGCGCCCGCAGCGTCTCGAGGTCGGGCACGCGGTAGAAGAGCTCCGCGATTCGGCCGGCCGGGTCGGGACCGCCGGCGACGAGGGTGCCAGCCGCGCGCAGGCGGAAGAGCCGCTCGATGTGGGCCTGGCGGACAGGCGCCCGGCGGGCGACATAGTCCTCGGCGCAGGCGATCCGCACGTGGACGATAGTCATCGGGCTCCTTGGGCGCGATTCCGGACCAGGCAGCTCCCGACGCGGGCCCGTCCCGCTTCCAGGCCAATCATACCCCGGGCCGAGTGGCGCCGGGGGACCGGCCCGGGCTACTCGCCCCGGAGGACCGGCAAGGGCTTCCGGCCGAGGAGCCGGAAGGTCCCGAGGAATCCCACGCCCACCGCGAGGGCGACGGTGGCCAGGAGCGCGATCCCGACGGGCGCCGCCTCCAGCGAGGGATGCACGTCGAGGATGAGGCGGAGCGCGAGCCACGCGACCAGCGCCCCCGTCAGGGCGCCGCCGAGCCCGGCGACCAGCCCGAGGCAGCCGTACTCCACGGCGAAGGCCCGCGCCACGCGACCTCGTGAAGCGCCGAGCACCCGGAGGAGAACGGACTCGTAGAGCCGCTGCGTGCGGCTCTGGGCGAGGGCCTCGGCCATCACGGTGAAGCCGGCCCCGAGGACGAAGAGCGCGACCAGCCGGACCGCGACCGCGATGCGATCGACGACGCCCGTCACCCGCTCGAGGACGTCGCGGACTGGAATCGCGGTGATGTTCGGGAAGGCGGCGGCCACGCGCTCCTGCAGGGCGCCGTCGGCGTCCGGAGGCACCCGCGCCGTCGCGAGGTACGCGAACGGCGCCCCGTCGAGCGGTCCCGGCGAGAAGATCACGAAGAAGTTCGCGCTGAGCGTCTGCCAGTCCACCTTGCGGAGGCTCAGCACCTCGGCCGTCACCGGCAGGCCCTGGACGTCGAAGGTCAGGCTGCCGCCGATGTCGACGCCGAGCGCCTGCGCCGCTTCCGCCTCGACCGAGATCCACGCGCGGCCCCCGTCGGTGGCGGTCCACCAGCGGCCGCGGGTGACGACGGTGCCCGCGGGCGCGTCGGTGGCATACGTGAGGGCGTACTCGCGCGTGAAGCGCCAGCCGTCGGCGCGGCCCTCCCAGTGCGCGCGCGTGATCGGCTCGCCGTTGATCGCGCTGAGGCGCGCGCGGACGACGGGAATGAGCGACGGCGGAGACGCACCGGGAATCGCCGCGATCGCCTCGCGGAAGGCGTCGGCCTGATCCGGCTGCACGTCGACGAAGAAGAAGGACGGGGCCTCACGCCGCCGCTCGAGGTCGAGCTGGCGCGTGAGCCCCCGCTCGAGGAGCGCCACGGCGGTGAGGAGCGTGACACCGATGCCGAGCGCCACGGTCACGCCGATCGTCTGGCTCCCCGGCCGGGTCAGGGCGTGGAGGCCGTGACGCCACGCGAGCGAGCGCGGCCGCGGGAGCCATCCGGCAAGCCGCCGCGTCGCCCACGCGGCGAGGGCGAGAAGCAGCAGCGCGCCCGCCGCCGCGCCCAGGAAGATGCCGCCGACACGCAGCGGGCCCGCCTGCCAGAGCGCGAGCGCGGCCAGCCCGGCGGCCACGACGCCGGCAGTCGCCCACGGCCGGCGGGGCCGCACGCGGCCCGCGTCGACCGGGTGGCGCAGCAGAATCGCCGGCGGAACCGCGCGGGCCGAGAGGAGCGGCCAGAGCGCGAAGAGGAGCGTCGCCAGGCACCCGGCCAGGAGCCCGGTCGCCACCGCCACGGGCGCGACTCGCGCCTCGAGCTCGAAGGGGACGAACGGCCTGAGGAGCGGCCCGAGCAGGAGCTGGGCCGCCGTTCCGAGGACTGATCCCGCGAGGCTCCCAAGGGCTCCGAGCGCGAGCGCCTGGACCAGGTAGACGGCCGTCAGCGTCCTCGCGCTGGCCCCCAGGCAGCGCAGGATCGCGATCGTCGCGACCTTCCGCGCGAGGAACGCGCGCACCGCGGCCGCCACGCCGATGCCTCCGACGAGCAGGCTCGTGACCCCTACCAGGCGAAGATAGGTGGTGAGCTGGTCGAAGAAGCGGCGTAGCCCGGGCTGCGCCTCGTTGAAGGTCGAGACGCGCACGGCGGGGTCGGCCATCGCCTCCCTCAGCGCTCCGCGCGCCACGCGCGGCTCGAGCTCGGCCGGCAGGCGCACGAGGGTGCGATATCGGACGCGGCTGCCGAGTCGGACCAGGCCGGTCGCCTCGAGGCTCGGCGCGCTCATGAGGACTCGCGGCCCCAGCGTGAAGAGCGACGCCGAGCGATCCGGCTCCTTTCCGAGGACGGCGGTCACGGTGAGGCTCGCGTCGCCAATGGTGAGCGTGTCGCCGAGCGCGAGCCCGAGCCGGCCGAGGACGGCCTCCTCGACCACGGCGCCACCGGCGGCGAGCAGCTCGTCGAGCGGTTGCCCGGGCCGGGTCTCGAGCCGCCCGTAGAGCGGATAGCCGCTCTCGACCGCCTTCAGCTCGACGAGGAGCGTGCTCCCCTGCGCTGGGTTCCGGGCCATCGCCACCAGCTCTCGCACTCGGGTCACCGCGGCGCCCCGGCGCTCCAGGTCGCGGACCGGCGCCTCCGCCGCGGCGTCGAGCGGGCGCGCCCCGCGAACCTCGAGATCGCCACCGAGCAGGGCCCGCGCCTCGCGTCCGAGCGAGTGGTCGAGCGAGGCGGCCACGCTCAGGACCGCGACGAGGGCTCCGACGCCGAGCGCGATGCACGTCAGGAACCCGACGAAGTGTCGCCAGGCGCCACGGGTCTCACGCCAGGCGAGACCGGCGACGAGACGCCAGGGCAGCGCGGGCGCCCCCGGCGCGTCGGCCGAGGCCGGTCGCCTCACGCCGCGGCGCGGTCTCCCACGACCCGCCCGTCGCGCAGCTCGACGATCCGCTGGGCGTGGGCGGCGAGGGCCGGGTCGTGAGTTACCAGGATCAGCGTGGTCCCGTGACGGCGGTGGAGGCTCGCGAGGAGGTCGATGATCTGGGCGCCGGTCGCCGAGTCCAGGTTGCCCGTCGGCTCGTCGGCGAGCAGGAGACGAGGCTGGTTCGCCACCGCTCGCGCGAGCGCGACGCGCTGCTGCTCGCCGCCCGAGAGCTCGGCCGGATAGTGGTCCACGCGCGCCTTGAGCCCGACCTCCTCCAGGAGCGCTCGGGCCTGCCCGGACGCATCCGCCCCGCCGGCGAGCTCGAGCGGGATCGAGACGTTCTCGAGCGCAGTGAGGGTCGGGATGAGGTGGAACGCCTGGAACACGTAGCCGATCTTCGCCAGGCGGAGCCGGGCGAGCGCGTCCTCGTCCAGCGAGGCGAGCTCGACGCCATCGACCCGGATGGAGCCGGCCGTCGGCCGGTCGAGCCCGGCGACGAGGCCGAGGAGGGTGGACTTGCCGCTCCCCGACGGACCGGTGATTGCCAGGAACTGCCCGGGGGGCACCTCGAGCGTGACGCCGTCCAGGATGGTCACGATGCCGGCCGCGCTCCGGAGCCGCATCACGAGGTCGACGACTTGGACCATCCGCACCTCATATTACACTGGGGCTCATGCGAGGACTCCGCGGAGGCGCGATCGCGTTGATGCTGGGCCTGCTCGCCGTGCTACCGGTGCCGGCGCGCGGGACCGAGCGCGTCGTCGTCACGCTCGGGGACAGCCTGACTGCCGGTCTCGGCGTCGCCGCCGACGAGGCGTGGCCGGCCCTGATAGAGAGCCGGCTTCGTCGCGAGGGCTACGCGTACCGCGTGGTGAACGCGGGGGTGAGCGGGGACACGACGGCCGGCGGCCTGCGCCGCGTGGACTGGGTCCTCCGGAGCCGGCCCGAAGTGGCGGTCGTCGCGCTCGGCGCCAACGACGGGCTGAGGGGCCTCGCGACCGACGCCATGGAGTCGAACCTGGTGGCGATCGTCGAGCGCTTGCGAGCCGGCGGCGCGCGGGTCCTCGTCGCGGGGATGCAGGTGCCGCCGAACTACGGCGCCGCCTACTCACGCGCGTTCAGCGGAGTGTTCCCGGACGTCGCGCGCCGGACGGGGTCGCCATTGGTTCCGTTCCTGCTCGACGGCGTGGCGGCCGATCCGCGCCTGAACCAGCCGGACGGCATCCACCCGAACGCCGCGGGCCACCGGGCGATCGCCGAGCACATCTGGCCGCACCTGGTCGCGCTGCTGACGCGATGAGGCGGCCGGGCAAGATGGCGACCCCGCTGGCGGGCCCGACGCGCGGTCCGCGTCCGGCGGCCGCGGTCACCGCGGCCCGCCTCCGGCCGCGCGGAGCATGGCTCCGGCTTCTCGCTATTGGCCTGCTCGTCGCCGGGTGCGCCGGCGCCGGATCCGCCGCGAAGGACCGGCCGGAGCTCTCCTTCGGGCCCGAGGCCGACGTCGACGCCTCGGCCCGCCGGATCGCGGAGCGCGCCCGCACGGCGGAGGTCGTGTACCTGGGCGAGCTCCACGACAACGCGCAGCACCATCTGATCCAGGCGCGGGTCCTCGAGGCGATCATCGCCACGGGCAGCCGGCCCGCGCTCGCGTTCGAGATGATCCCGGAGACCGGCCAGGCCGCGCTCGAGGCGGCGGTGCGGAGCGACGCGGGGCGCGCCGAGATAGACAAGCAGCTCGGCTGGTCCGCGCAGGGCTGGCCCGACTTCGCGATGTACTGGCCGCTCTTCGAGCTGGCTCGGAAGCACCGGTTGCCCGTCGTCGGCACGGACCTGGATCCGGCGGTGGCCCGGCGGGTCGGGCGCGGCGGCCTGCGCGCGGCGGGAGACGACCCTGCGCGGCTACGGTCGGCCTTGCCCGACGATCTCGCGCGCGACCGCGGCATCGTCGAGCGGCTCCAGGCGGCGCACTGCGGTCAGATCAGCGAGGACCGCGCGAACCGGATGCTCGAGAGCTGGTACGCGCGCAACGTGGTGATGGCGCGCCACGTGGCCGCCGGGCTCGGGCTCGCGCCCCAGGTCGTCGTGATCATGGGGCGCGGCCATGGATCGCCCGGCGGGGTGCCCGAGCAGCTCGCCGCGATCCGGCCCGGAACGCGTCAGCTCATGGTGGGCCTCTACGAGGGCCAGGCCGACGGGCCGACCGAGCCTCTGGCCGACGTGGTGTGGGTGACGCCCAAGCGGCCGCGCCCCGATCCCTGTCTCAGCCTTCCCCAGCGCCTCGGCTAGGGGTCAGACTTTGACTTCTTAACAATTCCGGCGGACCGCCGCGCCGGGGCGAAATGTTCAGAAGTCAGAGTCTGACCCCGCGCAGTGTTGACGGCGCCCGGGCACTCTGGGAACATCGACCGCCGGGCTCCGCCGGAATCCGCTCGACCGCGACCGTCCGCCAGACGAGGAGGCGCACGATGAAGATGGGCAAGTGGCTCCTGGTAGCCGTGGGTCTGACGCTCGGGATCGCGAGCGCCGCCTCCGCGCAGACCGTGGAGATCGAGTACTGGCAGTACACCTTCGCTCAGCGCGTGCAGGCGATCGACGAGCTCATCAAGCGCTTCGAGGCGGAGAATCCGAACATCAAGGTGAAGCACACCCACGTCCCGTACGACGACTTCCGGTTGAAGATCGCGGCCGCGATCCCGGCCGGGCAGGGGCCGGATGTGGTCCAGCTCTTCTACGGCTGGCTCCAGGACTACCTGAAGGCGAAGCTCCTCCAGCCCCTCCCGGCGGAGCTGTTTCCCGCGGCCGAGATCGAGCGCGACTTCTTCCCGCTGGTGAAGCAGATGAAGGTGGACGGGCAGTACTACGCGGTGCCCACCGCCGTGCGATCGCTCGCCCTCTTCTGGAACAAGAAGCTCTTCACCGAGGCCGGGCTCGACCCGGCGAAGCCGCCCCAGACGCTCGACGAGATGCTCGCCATGGCCCAGAAGCTCACCAAGCGCGACGGCGGCGGCAACCTCCTCCAGGCCGGGATCGCGCTCGACATGGGCCTCCAGGACCACCACTGGATCCGCGAGGTGCTGATCCGCCAGATGGGCGGCCAGCCGTACTCGGCCGACGGCAAGAGCGTCGCGTACAACAACGCCGCGGGCCACCGCGCCGTCGGCTGGTACACCGACCTCGCCACCAAGCAGAAGGTGGGTGAGTTCGGCTTCATGACCGACGGCGTGACGGCGTTCAAGGCCGGAAAGGCCGGCCTCATGATCGACGGCTCGTTCCGGCTGGCCGCGTTCGACGCGCAGGCCGGGCTCGACTACGCCGTTGCCGAGCTGCCGACTCACCAGGGAAAGCGCTCCAACTTCGCGTCCTACTGGGTCAACGGCATCACGCCCAAGGCGACGGGCCCGAAGAAGGACGCCGCCGTCAAGTTCCTCAAGTTCATCACCACGCCGGCGGCGATGGAGCTCTGGCTCGAGAAGGTGGGCGAGCTGCCGGCGCGCAAGGCGGTCGCCGAGCGCGACGCGATCCGGAACCACCCGAAGTACGGCGCGTTCATCCGCGGGCTCGGCTACGCCGAGGCGACGTTCTTCGTCAACGAGACCGCCCAGCGGAAGCTCTTCATGGACATGACGGACCGCATCGTCCTCAAGGGCCAGCCGGTGCCGGAGTCGGTCGCGCAGGCGGCGGCTGAGGAGCAGAAGCTGCTGGACGCGTTCTACAAGTAGAGCTCAGCGGGGCCCCGGGACGACCCGGGGCTCCCGCGCCCCCGATGCTCGACCGGCTCTCGCTCCGCGCGCGGCGGACCCTGTGCGCGTGGACGTTCCTCGCGGTGCCCATCCTCTTCTATGCGGCCATTCGCTTCTATCCCGCCGCGGACGCGCTGCTCACCTCCCTGACCGACTGGAACATCGTCGGCCCCCGCCGGTTCGTCGGGCTCGACAACTACCGCCGCCTCTTCGCCGACCCGACGTTCTGGAAGGTGATGGGCAACACGTTCCAGTACCTGGTCGTCGGCGTGACCGTGAGCCTCGGGATCTCCTTTCTCGTGGCATACCTCCTCGACGGCGTCCGTTTCGGCCACGCGCTCCTCCGCGCCCTCTACTTCGTGCCGCACGTCACGACCGCGGTGGCCATGGCCTGGGTCTGGCGGTGGCTCTACCAGCCGGTGCCGATCGGCGTGTTCAACGGCCTCCTGGTGTGGGCCGGCCTCTCGCAGCAGCCGTTCCTGCGCTCGACGGAGCAGGCGCTCTACGCCGTCCTGGCGCCCGCGATCTGGGCGGGGCTCGGCTTTCAGATCGTCGTCTTCCTCGCCGGGCTGAAGGCGATCCCGCACGAGTACTACGAGGCGGCGGCGATCGACGGCGCCGGGGCGTGGCGCTCGCTGGTGCACGTGACGCTGCCGCTCCTCCGGCCCACCCTCGTGTTCCTGGTCGTCGTCAGCTCGATCGCCTTCCTGCGCATCTTCGACTACGTCTACGGCATGACGCTCGGCCAGGGCGGGCCGCTCGACTCGACCAAGCCCCTGGTGCTCAAGATCTACGAGACCGCGTTCGGGCACTTCCAGATGGGCTACGCGACCGCCCAGACCGTCGTCCTGTTCGCGATCCTCCTCGCGATCTCGCTCCTCCAGCTCCGCCTGCTCCGGTCGTCATGAGCCTCGCGGGCCGGCGGGGGAGGCGGGGGCAGGCGACGCGGGCGGTCGTATGGGTGCTCCTGCTCGCGGGCGGCCTCCTCATGGTGATGCCGTTCGTCTACATGCTCTCGACCTCGCTCAAGTCCAACGCCGAGGTCTACGAGCTGTCGCTCCTGCCCCGGGCGCCCACGCTGGCCAACTACCAGCGGCTGGCCGGCGCCTCGGGATTCCCGCGCTGGTTCCTCAACTCGCTCGCGATCGCCGTCGTGACCACGGCCTCGGTGCTGTTCTTCGACAGCCTGGTGGGCTACACGCTGGCGAAGTTCCGGTTCCGGGGCCGCCGGGTCGTGTTCCTGGGCATCCTGAGCACGCTGATGATTCCGACCGAGATGCTCGTGCTGCCGTGGTACGTGATGAGCAAGAATCTCGGCTGGCTCGACACCTACTGGGGCATCATGTTCCCCGGGATGATGACGGGGTTCGGGACCTTCCTCATGAAGCAGTTCTTCGAGAGCGTGCCCGACGAGCTCCTCGAGGCCGGCCGCGTGGACGGGCTGGGCGAGTTCCAGATCTGGTGGCGCATCGCCATGCCCCTGGTCGGCCCCGCGCTGTCCGCGCTCGCGATCTTCACCTTCCTCGGCAACTGGACGGCATTCCTGTGGCCTCTCATCTCGACGACGAGGCGCGAGCTCTACACGCTGCCCGTCGGGTTCGCGTCGTTCTCCGGCGAGTTCCAGCGGGAATGGGAGATGGTGATGGCCGGCGCCAGCGTCGCCACCCTCCCGGTGCTCCTCCTGTTCGTCCTGCTCCAGAAGTACATCGTGCGCGGGGTCATGCTCGCGGGGATCAAGGGGTAGGCCGGTGAACGGGGCGTCCGGCGAGGAGCGGTTCCCGGCGGCCGTGTACCGCGACACGGTGCTCGCCCCGCTCTTCGAGGGCGTCAAGCAGCACCACTGGCGCCAGCAGATGCGGGTCAACCGCGCGAGCGCGATCATGCTGGCCACGCGGGGCCTCCTGAGCCGCGCGGAGGCCGGCGCGATCCTGGGCGCGCTCGACGACATCGAGCGGGGCATCGATGTCCCGGCGCTCGTCTACACCGGCGAGCACGAGGACTTCTTCTTCCTCGTCCAGACCGAGCTCGAGCGGCGCCTCGGGGTCGAGACGGCCGGGAAGCTCCACACCGGCCGCAGCCGGAACGACATCGACCACACCGTGTTCAAGATGGCGCTGAAGGAGCACGTGGCCGCGCTTCTGGCCGACTTGCTGGCCGCCATCGGCGCGGTGCTCGAGGTGGCGGAGGCCAACCGGGACACGCTCGTGGTGGCGTACACCCACGGCCAGCCGGCACAGCCGACCACCTACGGCCACTACCTCGCCGCCCTCGTCGAGCTCCTGCTCCGGGACGTCGAGCGGCTCCGCCAGGCGAGCCGGTACCCCGACATGTCGAGCATGGGCGCCGCGGCGATCACGACCTCCGGCTTCCCCCTGGACCGGGCGGCGATGGCGGATCTCCTCGGCTTCGCCGAGGTGCAGGAGAACTCCTACGGCTGCATCGCCGCCGACGACTACCTGACCAGCGTGTACGGCGGGCTCCAGCTCCTCTTCATCCACCTCGGCCGGTTCACCCAGGACTTGAACGCCTGGACCGGGCTCGAGGTGGGGCACCTCCACGTGCCCGATGCGTACGTGCAGGTGAGCTCGATCATGCCGCAGAAGCGGAATCCAGTCGCCGTGGAGCACCTCCGGCTCCTCTGCTCGCTCGCCGCGGGCCGCGCCCAGGCGACGCTCGCCGTGCTCCACAACACGCCGTTCACCGACGTGAACGACGCGGAGGGCGAGGTTCAGGCGGCCGGGTACGCCGCGTTCGAGGCAGGCAGCCGCGCCCTCCGGCTTCTCGCCGGCTTCATCCGCGCCGCGCGTGTGGACGAGGCGCGCGTCCGCCAGCACATCGACGAGAGCTGCATCACCGCGACCGAGCTGGCGGACTCGCTGGTGCGGTCGGAGGCGATCTCGTTCCGCCAGGCGCACGAGGTCGTCTCAGGCCTGGTCCGCGGGATGCTGGAGCGTGGGGAGCGGTTTCCCACGGTGCCGTACCGGGCGTTCGCGGAGGCCTTCGCCGGGGTGACGGGGCGGCCACCGCGGCTCAGCGAGGTCCGACCTCCGCCGATTCACGACGCCCGAGCACTTCGTCGCGGTGCGGACTCTCCCGGGCGGTCCCGCGCCGGGGCCGCTCGGGGCGAGCCTGCTCCGCTATCGGCGGGAGCTCGATCTCGCCCGCGCCTGGCTCGACGAGTACCGGGCGCGGATCGCGGACGTGGACCGCCGGCTGGCCGAGCGCGCCCGAACGCTCGGCGCCTGATCGCCGCGACTCGCGGCCGGCGCCAGCGCTACCGGGGCCGGTTCGCCCGGACGTCCCAGCCACAGACCGCCGCCGGGCCGAGGCTCCCGTCGGGCATCGGCTGCCAGTACTCGACGGACGCAGTGTCGCCGTGGCGACATCGTGACAGTTACGGCGTAGAGCTCGCATGCGGTCAAGGTCGCCTTTCCGTTCATCCGAGTCATGGACGCGTCGCAACTGTCCTGTGACCGATGGCACTCCTCTTGAACCCCTGTAGGTCGCGAATCTGGCGGATGGGCAGGAGGGAGCGATGAGCCGAAAGAAGCGGTCGAAGACGAAGGGGAGCGGAGGATCGTCAGGGCGCGGCAGGACTCGCGCCGCGCGCCTGGAGGCCCGTGGCGCTTCCGCGCCCGCCGAGATCGGCGCCGTGGGAGAGGCCGCGCGGGAGGAGCTTGACGAGCTCGCTCGGTATCACGACACGAGTCCGGTGCTGGCCGGCGGGGACATCGACGCCGACTGGCAGCGCGCCGCGGCCTCGGGCGAGGAGGCCGTGGGCGGCACCGTGTCCACCCCCGATCAGGACCGCGTCGACGACCTCGGCAAGGCGGTGGGAGTGGAGCGTTCTCCCGATGCGCCATTCCGCCCGTCGTCGGAGATCCTCGACGAGCGGGATCGGCGGCGGATGCACCAGCAGGAGTGACGGCGGGTCCGGACGTCGCGCACGGCGAACGTCGGGGCAGAGACGCTGCTCAGCGCGCCCCGCGGCCGCTCGGGGTGGAGCTCGGCTCAGCGTCCCTTGCGATCGCGGCGATGCGCCGCGATCAGCGCGAGGATGTCGGCGGCGACCGTCGCGGCCAGGAGCGCGCTGATCTGACCGGGGTCGTAGTTCGGGTTCATCTCCACGACGTCGGCGCCGACCAGATCCAGCCCGCGAAGCCGCCGGATCAGCCGCAGGATGTCGCGCGCCGAGGGGCCGCCCGCCTCCGGCGTCTGGACGCCGGGCGCGAAGGCAGGATCCACCACGTCCAGGTCGAACGACAGGAAGACCTTGCGGCCGTGGAACTTGTCGAGGATCCGCCGGGCCAGCGCCTCGATCCCGCCGTCGAGCATCTGGTCGGTCGTGACGACCTCGTAGCCGAGGTCCAGCGACTGCTGGATGTCCTGGTTGCTGAAGAGCGAGCCCCGCATCCCGATCTGCATCGACGCCCGCGCGTCGATGAAGCCCTCCTCGACGCCCCGCCGGAACGCGGTGCCGGCGCTGTGGCGCTGGCCGCCGAAGTACGTATCCCAGGTGTCCGTGTGGGAGTCGAAGTGGAGGACGGCGAGCGGGCCGTGGCGCCGGCCCAGCGCGCGCACTTCCGGGAGCGCGATGGAGTGGTCGCCCCCGAGCCCGACGGGGATGACATCTAGGCTCACCAGCGGGGCCATGGCCGCCTCGATGCGCTCGAAGGACTCGGGAAGGTACCCGGGCACGACGTCGGCGTCGCCGTAGTCGACGATCGCGCACTCCTCGAAGACGTTCAGGTCCTGGTAGGGATTGATCGGCCGGAGCATGAGCGACATGGCCCGGATCGCGCCTGGCCCGAAGCGGCACCCGACCCGGAACGGCGACCCCGTGTCGAACGGGATGCCCAGGACGGCGACGTCGACGCCGTCGAGCTGCCGCGTGTGCGGGAGCCGCATGAAGGTCGTGATCCCGACGAAGCGGGGAGTCCGCAGCGAGTCCTCGGGGAGAAAGGTCGGCATGAGAGAGCCCTCAGCGCGCGCCGGCGGCGGCGTCGCGCTCGACGAGGAACTGGAACAGCGCCTGGGCGGCCAGGCGAATGGTGGTCTCGGCCGGGTCGTAGTTCGGCGCCACCTCCACCAGGTCCAGCGCGGCGACCGGATGCCGCGCGAAGACGGAGACGGCCTCGAAGAGCTGACGCGCCTCCAGCCCGTCGAGCACGACACCGCCCGTGCCGGGCGCGTACGCGCAGGCGACGACGTCGATGTCGATCGAGACGTACAGCAGGTCGACCCGCCGGCAGAGCCGCGTCAGGGCCTCGTCGAGCGCCGCGTCCATCCCCCGGCGCCGCACCTCGCCCAGCGTGACGAGGGTCATGCCGCGCGTCCGGAGGTAGTCCCACGTCTCCCGGCCCGCGAGGCCGGTCTGGCCGACGAGCAGCATGTCGGCGGGATCCAGGCCCGGGAGCTCCGAGACGCGGCGGACCGTCGAGCCGTGGTAGACGGGCCCCCACACCGGGTTCGCGTCGAACATGTCGAGGTGGTTGTCGAGATGGACGTAGCCGACCCGCGTGCCCGGTCGCACGGCGGCGAGCCCTTGAAGGAAGCCCTCGACGCAAGGGTAGCTCACGTAGTGATCGCCACCGAGGATCAGGGGGAACGCGCCCGTTGCGGTGACCGCGCCCGTGAACGCCGCGATCGAGGCGCTCGTCCGGGCGAGGTCCGTCGGGAAGATCTCGACGTCGCCGAGGTCCACGATCGGCAGCGTCTCCGGGAAGCGCACCTCGCGCCCGGTCTCGATGTCGACGTAGCTCGCGTCGGGGCTCGAGCGGAGGAAGTAGTCGAAGTACGCCGAGCTCTGGCGGATGCCCCGCGGTCCCCACCGCGCGCCGGGGCGGGAGCCGCTCGTGTAGTCGTAGGGGATGCCGAACACCGCCGTCGTCCCCGGGCGGAGCGCCTGCACATCGCCCATGGGCCGGCGCATGAACGTCGCGACCCCGGCGTGATAGGCCTGGGGACGCGTCGGCGCCCCGTCCCCGCCGGCGGCCCCCGGCTCCGCGTATCGCCGGTCCGTCATGCCGTCGTCTCCGTCTCCGGCGCGGCCTCGCGCCCCTCGACCAGGACACGCTGGAGGAACTCGGCCGTGCGGGGATGCTGGGGCGTCCGGAAGATGGCGCGGGGCGCGCCCACCTCGATGATGCGGCCCTCGTCCATGACGATCACGCGGTCGGCAACCTCCCGGGCGAATTGCATCTCGTGGGTCACGACGATCATCGTCATGCCGTCCTGGGCGAGCTGGCGCATGACCTTGAGGACCTCGCCGACCAACTCCGGATCGAGGGCCGAGGTGACCTCGTCGAAGAGCATGGCCTCGGGCTGCATGGCGAGGGCGCGCGCGATCGCGACGCGCTGCTGCTGGCCGCCCGAGAGCTGGTGCGGGTAGGCCGCCGCCTTGTCCCGGAGCCCGATGCGGCCGAGAAGCTCCATCGCGCGGGTCCGCGCCTCGGGCGGGGCGAGCCCGCGCACGTGGATCGGGCCCGCCGTGACGTTGTCGAGCACGGTCATGTGGGGGAACAGGTTGAAGCGCTGAAAGACCATCCCGATCTCGAGCCGCACGGCGCGGATCGTCCGGTCGTCGGGCCGCCGCGGCCGGCCGTCCGGCCCCGGCTCGGCGAGATGGATCCCCTTGATCGTGATGGTGCCGCCGTCGACCGTCTCGAGCGCGTTGAGCGCGCGGAGGAGCGTCGTCTTGCCCGAGCCGCTCGGTCCGATCACCACCACGACCTCGCCGGGGTCGACGTCCAGCGTGACCCCCCGGAGGACCTCGAGCGTTCCGAATCGCTTCCACACCTCGCGGACCGAGATCAGGGGCGCGGCGGAGCCGGTACGCGCCTCGACGGTCTTCACTCGACGGCCTTCGGCCTGTGGGGACGGCCTTCGGCCTGCGGGGCGCCGCTCACGCGCCGATCCGCATGCGCCGCTCGAGCCACGCGACGCCGCGGCTCGCCGGGTAGCTGATGGCGAAGTAGATGACCAGTACTGCCGTGAAGATCGCGAAGTACTGGAAGGTCTCCGCGGCCAGGAGGCGGGCGCTGAACAGGAGCTCGCGGATGGAGATGGTGGCGACGATCGCGGTGTCCTTGAAGAGCGACACGAGGTAGTTCCCCATCGGCGGGATCACGATCCGGAACGCCTGGGGGAGGACGACGATCCGGAGGATGAGCGGCGTCGGCATCGCCAGCGCGTGCGCGGCCTCCCACTGGGAGCGGTCGATGGCCTCGATGCCGGCGCGGTACACCTCGCTCATGTACGCGCCGTAGTTGATGCCGAGGCCCAGGATGCCGGTCAGGATCGGGTTCATCGTGATCCCGATGAAGGGGAGCACGAAGTAGAGATAGAAGAGCTGGACGAGGAGCGGCGTGCCGCGCACGAACTCCACGAACCCCTGGGCGGGCTGGTAGAGGTACCACCGCTGCCGATTCAGTCGCGCCAGCGCCAGGACGAGACCCAGCACCAGCGCGAAGGCGAAGCTCGCCACGGTGAGGAAGATGGTGAGGGCCGTGCCCCGCAGGAGGGGCGGGCCCCACTCGATCCATCGGTCGATCACGGATGACTCCAGGCCAGCGGGCGGGGGAGGGGACGCCCGTCGCCCCTCCGCCCGCCCGGCTCGCCCGTGTGGTCGCTACGGCTTGAGATAGTAGGACGGCGGTACGAGCCCGTACTTCTCGAACACCTTGTCGAGAGACCCGTCGGCCTTCATCGCGCCCAGCGTCCGGTTGAGCGCCTCGCGGAGGTCGCCGCTGTCCTTGCGGACGGCGAGGGCGACGGCGTTCGACACCTTCTCCCGCGGCTGGTAGTCGGCCACCAGCTCGATCCCGAGGTTCGGGTTCTGCTTCACGGCGTAGGCCGCCAGGACCGCGTCCACCAGGCCTCCGTCGAGCCGCCCGGCGGCCACGTCCGCGATGAGCTCGGTCGGCGTCGGGTAGGCCTTCGTCTCGACCTTGGCGCCCTGCTTGTTCATGTCGTTCAGCCAGTCGATCCAGACCGTGCCCTCGTAGGAGCCGGCCGACTTCCCGCCGAGGTCGGCGAGCTTGTGGATGTTCTTCGGGTTCCCCTTCCGCACGATCAGGGCCTCGGAGTTGTAGAAGAGGATGTCGCTGAAATCGACCAGCTGCTTGCGCTTCTCGGTCGGGAAGAACGTGTCGCAGGCGAGGTCGATCCGCCCGCTGGTGAGGGCCGGGATCAGGCTGCCGAACGGCATCGTGTAGACCTCGATCTTCTCGATGCCCTCGCGCTTCAGCATCGCCTGGCAGAAGTCGAGCGTGATCCCGAGGGGCTCGTCCTTCGCCGACATCCACGCGATCGGGGCGTTGCCGCCCGAGATCCCGACCACGAGCGTCTTGGCCGCCTTCGCCTTGGCGAGCGCGCCCTGCGCCGCCGCGGGGGTCGCGGCCGCCGCGCACACCGCCGCCAGGGCGATTCCGAGTCCGACTGCGAGCCAGCTCCTGTCACTTCGCATGCGCGCCTCCTGCTTTCCTGCGCTCAGGACGTGGGCGAGACCTCGTCGTCTCCGAATGCGCCGCGTGGCGGGCCTCATCGCTGGGGGTTCGCTCGCGAGCGCGGTGATCGAGCGTGTCCACACGACGTGTTGCGCAACGGCGGTCCAAGACTCCGGTATGCGAGGTGTATACGAACGCGCTCTCCGACTGTCAAGGGGTAGGCCGCGCGTCACGCTCGGGCTGCCACGGCCTCGGCCGCGATCGGCGAGTGCGCGCGGAGGCCGGTCCGGGTTAGGCTAGAGAAGGTGGTGACCCCACGGGACCGGGAGACGCGACGATGACGACCGCGAGCGTGACCGAGCGCTGGGCCGAGCAGTGGAGACGGGACGGCTTCCTGCCGGTGATCGACGTGCTCACCCCGGAGGAAGCGCGGCAGTGCCGCCAGGCCTTCGACGGGCTCGAGCGGGAGGTCGGTCGCGACACCGCGGAAGTGCGGATCCTCGACCGCCACCTCGACGTGGAGCCCGTGTGGCGGCTGGCCACCCATCCGCGCGTGCTCGACGCGGTGGAGGCGGTCCTCGGGCCCGACGTCATGCTCCTCGCCTCGAACTTCTTCTGCAAGTACCCCGCGGACGAGCGCGGGGAGCGGTTCGTAGCCTGGCACCAGGACGTGACGTACTGGGGGCTCGAGCCGCCGCGCGCGATCACCGCGTGGATCGCGATCGACGACGCGGACGTCGAGAACGGGTGCATGAGCGTGATCCCGGGGTCCCACCGCCTGGGCCTCCTCGAGCACAGCAAGTCCGACCGCGCGGGCAATCTCCTCAGCATCAACCAGGAGGTGCCTGACGCGCTGTTCGACGAGCGGCGCGCGGTCTCGATGCCGCTCCGGGCCGGTCAGGCGTCGCTCCATGACGGGATGCTCCTCCACGGGAGCCACCCCAATCGCTCGAGCCGCCGCCGCTGCGGCCTCGCAGTGCGCTTCACCACGCCCGACGTCCGCCAGGTATCGCCGAACTCGGTCCGCGGCTACTACCGCCCCGTCCTCGTGCGCGGGATCGATCGCCATGGCCACTTTCCGCCGGTCGAGGTGCCCTGGCGCGCCTGACCGCGTGACGCCGTGCACGCCGGGCCTCGGAGCAGCGCCATGATCGCCCGCGCGTCCATCGGCGCGCCCCGGGTCCGCGGGCGCCTCCGACGTCTGTCCCGCTGCGGGATCCTCGGAGCCTTGGTGGCGGGAACGCTCGTCGGCGCGGGCCCGGCCGGCGCAGCGCCTCCTGCCATCCCCGCCCGTATCCAGGCGCGCTTCGACCTCGACGCCGGCGCCCCGAGCCCGTTTCCCGCCGACTGGTTCACGGTGCCCGACCGCACCCAGCGGACCGGGCTCCGGATCGCGAATCCTCCGGCGAGCTGCGCGCCCCCCCGTTCCGTCTGCGACGACCTCAAGCTTCTCGCGGAGCTCGACGGCTTCGACCTCGAGCCGCGTCTCGCGCTCCGCTTCACCGGCGCCATTGACCTGGGGAGCGTCAGCTCCCGCAGCGTGTTCCTGGTCCGGCTCGGTGCGGGGCCCCCGGAGATCACCGGCGTCGACCGTTTGGTCTGGGATCCAGCGACCTTCACGCTCTACGCGCGTCCCGAGAGCGTGCTCGAGCCGGAAACGCGCTACGGGCTCGTGGTGACGCGCGAGCTGCGCGATTCGGGCGGCCGACCCGTGGAGCCGTCGGCAGGCTTCGTCGCGATCCTCCGGTCGGGCGGCGGACCGCCGCTCGGAGCGGAGCAGCGCGCGGCCTTCGGCCTCCTCCGCCGGGCGCTCGAGCGGCGCCTGATCCGCCTGGATCGGGTCGCCGTCGCCTCGGTCTTCACGACCGGCAGCGTCTCCGCGTTCCTCGAGCAGGCCCGGGACGCCCTCGACCGGCGGCCGCCCGCTCCCGCGCTGATGACGGCGCCCGAGGGCGGCGGGCGCGCGTGGTTCGCGCGAGGGTTGCTGTCGCGCCTGGTGCTTCGCCGCCAGATCGGCGCGGCGGGCGCGCCTCCGGCGGGCACCACTCCCCCGGACAGTCCGCCCGACGGGTTCCGGGACGACGTGCTGCCCCTCGAGGCGCTGCCGAGCGACGTGGTCGGAGGCGTCGGGATCGGCTGGTACTGGTCGCCCTGGTACCTCTCGCCCGAGCGCCGGATCTTCGAGCCGCCGACCCTCGGGGCCCAGCGCGCGCCGAGCGTCGACCGCGCCGTGCCCTTCGTGATCGTGATGCCGGCCGGCCGCCCGCCGCCGGAGGGATGGCCGCTCGCGGTGTTCGGGCACGGCTACGGCGGCGAGATGCTCTCGAGCGCGCTCTTGATCGCCGGCGGGCTCGCGCGCCACGGGATCGCGACGATCGCGATCTCGGTCGTGGGTCACGGCGGGGGACCGGAGAGCCAGCTGCTGGTGAATCAGCGCGACGGGCGCAGCTACTTGGTCCGGGTCCCGGGACGAGGCCTCGACCTCGATGGCGACGGGCGCATCGAGTCGACCGAGGGACTGTCCCCGCTCCCGGGCGGACCCTTGGCGGCGCTCGGGCTCCGGGACGGCCTGCGGCAGCAGGTGGTCGACCTGATGGCGCTCGTGCGCGCCGTCGGGAACGGGTTCGACGTGGACGGCGACGGCGTCCCGGACACGGGCAAGGCGCCCATCGCCTACGCGGGCCACTCCCTCGGCGGGATCTACGGCACCCTGTTCCTCGCGGTGGAGCCGCGCGTGCGCGTCGGCGCGCTCGTCGTGCCGGGCGGCCCGATCTCCGAGGTGGCGCGGCTGTCGCCCGCCTTCCGGCCGCGCATGAAGGAGGCGCTCGGGCGACGGATGCCGCCGCTCCTGAACCTGGCCGGCGATTTCCGGGAGGACCTGCCGCTCCACGGCGACGGGCCGGTCGTGGCGCCCGCCCCCGGCGCCCTCGCGATCCAGGAGTACCTCGCGCGGGTCGAGTGGCTCGGCCGCCGTGCCGACCCCGTCGCGTACGCGCGGCATCTCCGGCGGTCGCCGCTACCCGGGCTCGACCCCGCCCACACGCTGGTCCAGTACGCCCTGGGGGACCGAGTCGTGCCGAATCCGACCACGGCGGCGCTGGTCCGCGCGGGGGCGCTTGGCGACCGTACGGTGGTGGTGCGGACCGACCGCGTCGTCCGCGCGAGCGCCGCCGAGTGGCCCGACCCGCACGGCTTCCTGCTCGCCGTGCGCGCGCCCGGCCTCGTCGGCCGCGTGGCCATGCTGGCGCAGGAGCAGGTGGCCCGCTTCCTGAAAGACGAGGGCGAGACCCTGTGGATCCCCGAGAGCCTCTCGTCCGCCGGCCCCGACTCGCGCTTCCTGAGCACCGACTCCGACTTCTGAGCCAAAAGCCAAACTCCGGGGTCAGGCCCGGACTTTGAGCTTCTGAGCCGGAAAGTCAAAGCGGGGGCCTGACCCCGGCGTTGGGTCTTCGGGCCATGCCGAGGCCGCTGGCGGCCTCGCGCGTCCGGTGACGGTCCCCCCGACGTCGTGGCGCGCGCGCCGGGGTACAATGGCGTCGTTCGTCGCATCCGTGCGCCCGGCGCATGCGGTGACTCCGAGCCGGCGAGGACCCATGAAAGTTTTGAAGATCGTCCCCGAGCGGTGCACAGGCTGTCTCCGATGCGAGCTGGCATGCTCGTACGTGCAGACCGGCTCGTTCCAGCCCGCCAAGTCGGTGATCCGCGTGTCGCCCTTCGAGGGGCACACGAGCTACGCGCCCTACACGTGCTTCCAGTGCGCCGAGGGCTGGTGCATGACGGCGTGCCCGGTCGGCGCGATCGTCATCTCGCCCGTGGGGGCGAAGGTCGTCGTGGACGACCAGTGCGTCGGGTGCAAGCTCTGCACGATCGCCTGCCCGTACGGGACGATGTTCTACAACCCCGACACGCTGAAGGCGTTCAAGTGCAACCTCTGCGGCGGCGACCCGGCGTGCGCCCACGCGTGCCCGACCCAGGCCATCCTGTACGAGGAGGGGGAGCCCGCCGACTGGCTGGGCGACTTCGCCGAGACCCGGGGCGCCGGCACCCTCGCCGCGGCCGGGAACGGGAGGCACTGATGGCGCGGCGACACGTCATCGTGGGGGGCGGCACCGCGGGGCACAACGCGATCAACACGATCCGCCGCGAGGAAGGGGAGCGGTCGGAGATCGTGCTGGTGTCCGCCGAGCGGCCCTACTCGCGCATGGTGCTGCCGTACTACCTCGGCCGCACGATCGCCGAGTCGCACGTGTTCACGGCGACGCCCGCGAAGCTCGGACGGCTCGGCGTGACGACCCACTTCGGCCGCCGCGCCACGGGGCTCGACCCGAAGGCCGGGAAGCTCGCGCTCGACGACGGGACCGCGCTCGAGTACGACGACCTCCTGATCGCGACCGGGTCGTCCGCGGTCCGGGCCCCCGTTCCGGGCGCCGACGGCCCCGGGGTCCACAGCTTCTGGACGCTCGAGCAAGCCCGCGGCGTCGTCGCCGAGATCGGACCGGGCAGCCACGTCGTCATGGTGGGCGCGGGCTTCATCGCCTTCACGATCCTGAACTCGATCCTCGCGCTGGGGGCGCGCCTCACGATCGTCGAGATCGCGCCGCAGATCCTGCCTCGCATGATCGACCGGCAGGGGGCGTCGCTCGTCGATGCGTGGCTCCGGAAGCACGGCGTCGAGATCCGGACGGGCGCCACCCTGAGCGCCGTGGAGCAGCACGCCGGGCGGCGCCGTCTCCGCTTCAAGGACGGCGAAGACCTCGATGCGGACGTCGTGATCATGGCCACGGGCATCCGGACGAACCTCGGGTGGCTCGACGGCTCGGGCATCCGCGTGAACCGCGGCGTGGTCGTGGACGACCACCTCCGGTCGAGCGCGCCGAGCGTCTACGCGGCGGGGGACGTGGCCGAGGGGCGGGACCTCGTGACAGGGCAGCCCGATGTCCACGCGATCGAGCCGACGGCGATGGAGCACGGCCGGGTCGTGGGCGCCAACATGGCGGGCCGCGACGTCGCCTACCGGGGCAGTCTGCTCATGAACATCGTGGAGGTCTGCCACCTCGACGTGGCGAGCTTCGGGCGGTGGGACGACGCGGGCGCCGAGGTGATGCTGGCGGTCGATCCCGACCGGCCCGCGTACCGGAAGCTCCTCTGGCACGGCGACCGGCTCACCGGCGCGATGATCCTCGGCCCATCGGCCGACATCTGGACGACGAACGACGTCGGCATGCTGAAGGGGCTCGTCCAGTCGGGCGTCGGGCTCGGGGCCTGGAAGGAGCAGCTCCGGCGGAACCCCTTCGACGTCAAGCGCGCCTACGTCGCGTCTCACGCGACCCGGCAGCTCTTGCCCCAGACCGTGCTCGGGCAGCCGGCCCCGGCCCCCGCCGTGCTCTGGAGCTGATCGGGGTCAGACTTTGACTTCTAAACAATTCGACCCCGATCAGACCACATGGACTCCAAGAGTTCGGAAATGTTAAGAAGTCAAAGTCTGACCCCAGGGGAGCTCTGATGACGCAAGCTGCGACGAAAGAGGCGGCGGGACGACGGGCGGATCTGCCCGGCGGCTACGCGGGGCAACTCCTCCGGGTCGACCTCTCGGCCGGCCGCGCGTGGGGCGAGCCGTGGTCGCCGGAGGACATGCGGACGTATCTCGGCGGCGCCGGGCTCGGCGCCAAGATCCTGTGGGACGAGGTGCCGGCTCACGCCAGCTGGGACGACCCCGAGAACCGCCTCGTCCTCGGCACCGGCCCGCTCGCCGGCCTCCCGGTCTGGGGGACGGGCGGCCTCACGGTCGTGACCCGCGGCGCCATGACGAACGGCGGCACCTCCACCCAGGCCAACGGCTTCTTCGGCGCGAACCTGAAGTACTGCGGCTACGACGCGATCGTCGTCCACGGCCAGGCCCCGGAGTGGACGTACCTCCTGATCCGCGGCGACCGCGTCGAGCTCCGCGACGCGCGGCACCTGGTCGGCAAGGACACCTGGGAGACGCAGGACGCGCTCAACGGCGAGCTCGGCTGCTCCGGCCACATGCTGAGCGTCTACTCGATCGGCCCCGCCGGCGAGAACCTGGTCCGCTTCGCCGCGATCCAGGGCGACTACGGCCACGTCGCCTCCAAGAACGGCGTCGGCGCCGTGATGGGGAAGAAGCGCCTGAAGGCCGTCGCGATCGTGCGCGGGGGGCACGCCCTCAGGGCGGCCGACCCGCGCGGGCTGATCTCCGCCGCGGACGACATCGCCAACGAGCTCCGCACCAACCCCGCATCGAAGACGCTCTACGAGTACGGGACGCTCCCGGGCGTCGTGAACCTGGGCGGCCCTCGGCGCGCTTCCGATCAAGAACTACACGACGAACGTCACGCCTCCCGGCGTCGACATGAAGCAGTGGGAGGCCCCCGCGCTCCGCGAGGGCTTCGACCACCGCGGCCACCAGTGCAGCGCCTGCGGCATGCACCACTGCCACATGCAGGTCCTGCCGAGCGGCAAGCACAAGGGCGAGATCGTCGACGAGCCCGAGTACGAGGGCTGGTCGGGGGCCGGGTGGACCATCGGGTGCACGGACCCGGTCGCCGTCTCCTGGCTCAACACGCAGATCGACCGCGCCTGCGTCGACGTCAACGAGTTCGGCTGGCTCTGCGGCTGGGTGATGGAGTGCCAGGAGAAGGGCTACATCACCGAGCAGCAGCTCGGCTTCCGCCTCGCCTGGGGTGACGCCGAGAGCGCGAACCGGCTCCTCCAGATGATCAACCGGCGCGAGGGCCTGGGCGACCTCCTGGCCGAGGGCACGAAGCTCGCCGCCGAGCGCCTCGGCGGCGGCGCCCAGGAATGCGCGATCTACACCGGCAAGAACGCGTCGCCCCGCGGCCACGACCACCGGGGGCGCTGGGAAGAGATGCTCGACACCTGCACGGGCTCGACGGGCACGCTCGAGACCGGTCCGCCGGTGTTCCCGGCGGAGCTCGGACTGCCGGCCCGCATCAATCCGTTCGACCCCGAGCAGGTCGCGCGGCAGGTGGCCGGGCTCAACGGCCGCCGGAACTTCGAGGACTCGCTGGGGGCGTGCATCTTCACCACGCGTACCTATCTCGAGAACCTCGCCCGCACGCTCTCGGCAGCCACCGGGTGGCAGTACTCGCGCGACGAAGCGATGCGCTTCGGGCGGCGGATCGGCGCCATCTTCCGCGCCTTCAACCTCCGCTGCGGCATCGGCAACGAGCTCGAGCGACCGTCCCGGCGCTACGGGTCGACGCCCGTCGGACGGGCCCGCGAAGGGCCAGTCGATCGAGAAGCACTGGGGGCGGATGGTCGACCTCTGGTACGAGGGGATGGGCTACGACCGCGCGACCGGGCGGCCGATGCCGGAGACGCTCCGGGCGCTGGACCTCGAGTGGATGATCCCGGCGGTGTGGGGCGACGACCGGCCCCGATGAAGGCCGCGCCGTCCGCGCCCCTCACGGTCCCCGTCGAGATCCTCTCCTGGGTGAACCGGATGGTCGGCGGCCCGGGCACGGGGCAGGTGACGGTGGACGCGACCGTGCCCCGCGGCTCGACCGTCCGCGCGGTGCTCGGCGCGATGTCCGAGCGCTACCCGGAGCTCGGGCGCGCCCTCTGGGACCCGACGCGGCCCCGCGAGCTGGGCGACAACATCGAGGTGCTCGTCAACAACGCCGTCCTCGGCCTGACCCACGACCTCGACAGCGAGGTCCTGGACGGCGAGCGGATCACGCTGCTCGGCCAGTACATGGGCGGGTAGGCGCGCGAGCGGGAGACTGAACGCATGATGCCGGAGCCGTCGACCCTGGCCGTCTTCGTCCTGGCTGCCGTTGCCCTGCTGATCACGCCGGGCCCGGCGGTGCTCTACATCGTGGCCCGGAGCGTCGAGCAGGGGCGGTGGGCGGGCCTCGTCTCCGCGCTGGGCGTGCACGTGGGCACGCTGGTCCACGTCGCGGCGGCCGCGCTCGGGCTCTCGGCGCTCCTCGTCTCGTCGGCCCTCGCGTTCGACATCGTCAAGTATCTCGGGGCGCTCTACCTCATCTATCTGGGGGTCCGGCGGCTCCTCACGTCCGACGCGGCGGCCGCGTCCAGCGCCGCGGCGCCCCGGAGCCTCCGGCGGCTCTTCACGCAGGGCATCGTGGTCAACATCCTGAACCCGAAGACGGCGCTCTTCTTCCTGGCGTTCCTCCCGCAGTTCGCGGACCCGGCCCGGGGCCAGCTGGGACTCCAGATCCTCTGCCTCGGACTGATCTTCGTGGCCCTCGGCGTCGTCAGCGACGGCCTCTACGCCGTCCTGGCCGGCACCGCCGGCGGCTGGCTCAAGCGGGGCGGCCGCTTCCTCCGGATCGAGCGCTACGTCACCGGCGGCGTCTTCGTCGGCCTCGGGCTCACCGCCGCCTTCGCCGGCAACGGCCGGAAGTAGCGCCCGGCGCGGGGACAAGCGGATCGCCCGGGGCTCCGGCTGCCGGACCCGTCCGACTCGATCGATGTGCTACGATGTGCTACATGCGCTACCGTAAGGGCGAGGTCGGCGTTCGCGAGCTGAGGCAGAACCTCAGCGTCTACCTGCGACGCGTCAAAGCCGGCCACACGCTCGATGTCAAGGAGCGGGGCACGCGGGTCGCCGTGCTCGTGCCCGCCAGGGGACGATCCACGGTCCTCGAGCGGCACGTCGAGGCCGGCCGAGCCACGGCCGCGAAGGGAGATCTGCTCGATCTCGGGCGGCCCCTGGGCCGGCGGCCGTCTCGGCGAGCGAGCCGTGCGCTCACCAGGCTCCGTGACGAGCGCTGATGCCGCTCGTTTACCTGGATTCCTCGGCCCTGGTGAAGCTCGTCGTCTCGGAGCCGGAATCCATGGCATTGATTGATCGGCTGCGGGCGTGGCCCCAGCGCGTGTCCAGTGCTCTGGCGTTGACCGAGCTGCCGCGCGCGCTCGCCCGCGCGGGTTTCGGGGCCGCCGAGCGCCGTCGTGCTCGGGCGGTGCTCGCACGTCTCGACCTGCTCGACGTCGATCGGCGGATCCTGGCGACCGCGGCGGCGCTCGAGCCGAGCGCTCTCCGGACGCTCGACGCGATCCACCTGGCCTCGGCCATCGCGGTGCGCGAAGACCTCGAAATCGTCGTCACGTACGATCGACGGCTGCGGGCGGCCGCCGAGCGCATGCACATCGACGTCGCCGCGCCCGCCTGAGGAGACCACGCGCATGGACCTGATCCGGGGCATCGTCGCCGCGCCCGTGCTCCCGATGACCGAGGACTTCGAGGCCGACTGGCGGGGACTCCGCGACTACCTCCGCTGGCTCGTGCCCCAGGGCCCGACGGCGGTGGCCATGAACATGGACGCGGCGGAGGGGCCCGCCCTCTCCGTCGAGGAGCGCCTCCGGGCGATCGAGGTGACGCGGGAGGCGGCGGACGGCCGCTGCCCGGTGTGGAGCGGGCTCATCGCGGGCTCCACGAAGGAAGCCGTCCAGCAGGCGCAGGCCCTCGCGCGCGCCGGCGCCCAGGGGCTGGCGGTCTTCCCGCCCATGCCCACGTTCATGGGCGAGCCCTTGCCGTGGCAGCTCCCGTTCGAGTACCACCGGGCGATCGCGGAGGCGACGGGCCTTCCGCTCTGTCTCTTCCAGTTCGCCCGCGGGCTCGGGCCATCCTACTCGAACGAAGCGCTCTGCCGGCTGGCGGAGATCCCCGAGGTCGTCGCCGTGAAGGAGGCGACCTTCGACGCCGCGCGGCTCGTCGACACGCTCCAGGCGCTTCGCGACGCGCCGAGGCCGCTTGCGGTCCTGACGGGGAGCGACACCTTCCTCTGCGAGGCGTACATCCTGGGCGCTCACGGCGCGCTCATCGGGTTCGGCGCGATCGCGCTCGACCTCCAGGTGAAGATGTTCGAGGCGGTTCAGCAGCGGGACTACCAGCAGGCGCTGGCCATCTGGGACCGGATCGGCCCCATGGCGCGGATGATGTGGGGCCCGCCCCTCCGTGACTACCGGCCGCGACTCAAGGAGGCGCTCGTCATGCTGGGCGTGCTCCGCTCGGCGGCGGTCCGGCCGCCGCTCATGCCGATCTCGGACGACGAGCGGCGGACGATCCGCCGACTCCTCGGCCACGCCGGCCTCCTACCGGCGTAGCCGTCGGCCGCGCGTGGGCGCGCCAGGGGCGGCCGCGGCGTCGCGACCCACCCGCCAGAGCCGGTGGGCCGCCTGGGGCCAGACGGCAGCCGCCTTCGTCCTCATCCTCGTCGTCTGGCAGCTCGCGGGACTCAAGGTCCCGCGCTACATCCTGCCGACCCCCCTCGCGACGGCGGGCGAGCTCGTGACCCGGGCGCCGCTCCTCGCGCAGCACGCGCTGGTCACGCTGCGCGAGATCGCGCTCGGGTTCCTGCTAGCGGTGGCGGTGAGCGTGCCCTGCGGCCTCGCGGTCGCGTTCTCGCGCTCGGTCGAGCGGATGGTGATGCCGGTGCTCGTGTTCACCCAGCTGGTCCCGAAGATCGCGCTGGCGCCCTTGTTCATCATCTGGTTCGGGTTCGGCCTGTTCCCCAAGGTGTTCATGACGTTCCTCCTGTCCTTCTTCCCGATCGTGATCGACTCGATCGCGGGGTTCCGCTCGCTCGACCGAGAGGTCGAGCACCTCATCCGGTCGATGGGACTCCGGGCCTGGCCCGCCTTCGTCAAGGTGCGGCTCCCCCACGCCTTGCCGCACGTCTTCACGGGGCTCAAGGTCGCGATCACCCTCGCGACCGTCGGCGCGATCATCGGGGAGTTCGTTGGCTCCGACCGGGGGCTCGGTTACCTCCTCCTGGTCGCCGGCGGTGACCTCCGCACGGAGCTTCTTTTCGCGACGCTCGCCGTCCTGACTGCGATCGGCCTGGTCCTCTACTACGTGGTGACCCTCCTCGAGCGCCTCGCGATCCCGTGGCACGTCTCGCGGCGGGGCCCCCTCGGCGTCGAGGGCGGCCTCTGAGGTATGATTCCAGGCGCGCGGCCGGCCACCGGGCGCGCGGAGGAGGCGCACATGATCCTGAAGACGACGGATCGCTCCACGTACCTCGACCTCGCGAAGATGGACTGGGAGCCGAGCGGGTACCCCGGCGTGTGGAACAAGGTCCTGTACGAGGACGCCTCGGGGCGGCGCACGATCCTGACGCGCTTCGAGCCCGGGGCGAGGCTGCCGCGCCACCGGCACGTCGCGCTCGAGCAGACCTTCATCCTGGAAGGCTCGCTGGTGGACGACGACGGCGAGTGCACGGCCGGGAACTTCGTCTGGCGGCGCCCCGGCTCGGTCCACCGCGCCTGGTCGCCGAACGGCTGCATCGGTATCGGCATCTTCGAGCGCCCGAACGAGTTCCTGGAAGAGCCGGACCGGACCTGAGCGTCCGGCGGCGGGGAGGGAAGCATGCGGCGGACCCCGGGTCTTCTGCTCGCGGGAGCGGGTCTCGCACTGGTGGCGGTCGCGGCGTGGTCGGCGGCGACGCCGGGCGCCGTCGCCCAGGACAAGGTCACGTTCCGCATGAACTGGGCGTGGGGCGGCATCCACGCGCCGTTCGCCCTCGCGAAGGAGCGCGGCTACTTCGAGAAGGCGGGCGTCAACGTGGAGATCCTGGAGGGCCGCGGTTCGGCGACGACGGTCCAGGTCGTCGGCAACAAGTCCGACACCTTCGGCTGGGCCGACGGCGTGAGCCTCACCCAGAACGCCGTGAAGGGCGTGCCGGTCAAGGCCGTCGCCACCATCCTGAACATCCTGCCGTACGCGGTGGTCTCGCTCGAGGAGACCAACATCCGGACGGTCAAGGACCTCGAGGGGAAGACCCTCGCGATCACCCCGGGGGACGGTCTCACCCAGACCTGGCCGGCCGTCATCGCGGCCAACAAGCTGAACGCCGACTCGATCAGGCTCATCCACATGGACCCGAAGGCGAAGATCCCCGCGGTGACCGAGAAGCAGGCCCACGCCCTCCTGGGCGGCGCTGACGACCAGGCGGTCACCATGGAGGTCAAGGGCTTCAAGACGCGCGTCCTCAAGTTCAGCGACCTCGGCGTGCCCACGGTGGGCTTCACGATCCTCGCCCACCAGGACACCATCAAGGAGCGGCCGGACCTGGTCCGGAAGGTGGTCGCGGCCAGCCTGAAGGGCTTCGAGGACGCGGTGAAGGATCCCGACGCCGCCGTGGCCGCCCTGGTGAAGCTCGCCCCGCTGGTGGACCGGGAGACCATCCGCCGCCAGCTCGCCGTCGACCTCGGGCTCCTCTACAGCGCGGCGAACAAGCAGAAGCGTCTCGGCTACGGCCCACCCGAGGACTGGGAGGCGACGCTCGACGTGCTCAAGAAGTACCGGGGCGTCGAGACGAACTTGCCGGCGACTGCGTTCTACACGAACGAGTTCTTGCCCTGACCTGTCGGCCTCTGGCTTGACGCGTCCGGCTCGCGCGGCGTGAGCCCGGATGTACGAATGGCTCGTGCCGCGCGTGGTCCTGCCGCTCGTCGATCGCGCGACGGGACGGCGTGTAGGCGATCGGCTTCGCGAGCTTCGGGACCGCCAGTGGCGGTCCGAGGACGAGCGCGAAGGGACTGCCGTCGCGCTCGTCCGCCGCCTGCTGGACCATGCCGCGGCACACGTTCCCTACTATGGGCGACGGCTTCGCGCGGCGGGGGTGGGCTCCGATGACATTCGGAGCCTGGCTGACCTGTCCCGCTTCCCGGTCACCACCAAGGCAGACCTGCTCCGGGCGGGGCTCGAGGAGACGACCGCTCGGAACCTGCCTCCCTCCCGCCGCCGGCTCATCACCACCTCGGGCTCGAGCGGCGTCGTGTTCCGCTTCCACGCGGACCTGGCTGCCGAGGACACCCGTCTCGCCACGCACCTGCTCGCCCTGGAGTGGGCAGGTCTCGGCATCTGGGTGCCGGAAGTCCGGGTCAACAGCCCGTTCCGGGACGTGTCGTGGGTGTACGGACGTCCGACGCGACTGGCTCTCCTGGGGCGGCGCGTTCTTCTCGGGCAGCGCACGTATCGGGTGGTGACGGCCCGGCCGACGGTGGGGGACCTCGAGGCTCTCATTCGCCGCGCGCAGCGAGCCGGCGCGTTCTTCATGTGGGGGTTCTCGTCCCTAATGACCATCCTCGGCGAACAGGTGCTCAAGGCCGGTGCGACGCTGCCCGGATACCCCCGCGTGGTCGTGTCGCGCGGGGAGCGCCTGACGGAGGTCCGGCGCCGCACCCTTCGCGAGGCGTTTCGTGCGCCGGTCGTCGATCACTATGGGTGCACGGAGATGGCCGACCTCGCGCAGAGCTGCCCGGACGCGCCGACCGGGCTCCACGTCCTGAACGACCGCGTGCTCCTCCGGATCGAGCGCGAGGACGGGCGGCCGGCCGGACCGGGCGAGCGCGGCCGCGTCCTGCTGACCGACCTCGAAAACCACGTCATGCCGTTCATCAACTATCCCGTCGGCGACTGGGTCGTGGTGGGGTCGCCGTGCTCCTGTCGCCGGGGACTGCCGGTACTGGGCGCGATCGACGGCCGGGACTCGGAAGTCCTCCAGCTACCGTCGGGGGACCGGGTCTCGGGCCTCACGCTCGAGGCCTACATCCGCGTCGCGTGCGACATCAGCCTGCTGAGGGAGTACCAGTTCGTTCAGACGAGCCTCGATCGCCTCCGGCTCATGGTCGTGGCAACCCCGAACTATGCCGGAGCGCACGCGCAGGCCCTCCGGGAGGGATTGGAGAAGCTTCTCGGGCCCGGGATGACGGTCGAGATCGTCGAGGTCTCCGAGATCCCGGCCGAGCCGTCGGGGAAGCGACTGGTGGTCAAGTCCGAGATGGCATCCCCAGCATCCCGTCCCTCTTCCGGAGAGCCGCCGGGCCGCGACCAGCGGTAGAGGGGCTGGCTAGCCTAGCGGGAGTCGGCCGCTCTCGCAGACCGATGGAGGTGCAGGATCTTGCCGAGGCTCGTGGCGCGAGGCGGCTGTCGCTCGACGCGTATGACGTCGGCGCCGCGCCAGGCGAGCTGCATGACCTTCTGAGCACCGGAGCCCGGTCCTATGGCGTCCAGGAACACCTTCGAGATGGCCGCCTCGTCGACCGTCCCCACCCGCGGGTGCACGAGGAGCCGAAGCGCCGGCCGCCCGTCCAGAGACTCTTCCTCCACGAGCTGATAGTCCGTCGGGCCGCCGCCGAACCGGCGCGGCAGGACTTCCTCCAGCACGCTGAGCAGGTCGGTGTCGAGGAAGGTCATGCCGCCGGCCGTGAGCTTCTCGAAGCTCCGGATCGAGTGGAGATGCGAGGTCCAGCCTGCCGTCTCGAGCGCGCAGCCACAGCGCCGCCGCGCGACCACGGCCTGATCGCCGGCCGACACGTTGAGGAGCACGAACGGCGCCGCGCGTCGGAGCGACGTGACCAGGAGGCTCTCCGCGGGCAGGGCCGGGAGGGCCGCGTCGGCTTGGATCACGGCGTTCAGGTCGTGGAAGAGGTGCACGTCGTCGGGGGCCGCCGGGGACAGGCAGCCGTAGCCCATGATGCCGAAGTCGGTGATCGCGTAGCACGGCTGACCGGAAGCGCCGGCGCGCCGGACCGCTTCCAGTCGCGCCGCGGTGATCGGCTCGCTGGCCAGCGTGAACTGGACGCCGCCGAGATCCACGCCCATCGCGCGCGTCACCTCGCACAGCTGGACCACGGAGCTTGCGAAGGTGTGCAGGTGCGGGACGCGCCCTGCCCGGCGCGTCGCCGTGAGCCAGTCGATGATCGGGCCGGGCTCCCGGAACGGGACGTGCCGCGGCGCGGGAATGGGTGCCCCGGCCATGAGGCTGGCCCAGCGGATCGCGCGGGCGCTCCACCGGTAGCGCGCGTGGAGCCCGGGCGCCTTGAGCGGGACCTGCGAGAACCAGCGGACGGGGCGAGCGCCGAACGCGCTGAACTCGACGACCCGGACGATCGCGGAACCCCCCGGTACGCCCCAGAACGCGTGATCCCATCCGAGACCGCCGCGGGCCGCCAGGGTGAGCGCGGTGTTGACGGCGCGGTCCCGGATGAACTCGAGGTCGACGAGTACCGGGGTTCCCGCGCCGCGGCTCCCGCTGGTCCGTGCGGGCAGGCGGAACGTCGACCACGGGTTCCGGAGCGCTTCCGGCGACGACTCGATCTCGAGCGAACCCCGGCGGATCGATCGGCGTCCCTTGAACTCGTCGACGGTCAGGTAGACGCCACTACGGAACAGAGCCCGGAGGGCGCCCTCCACGCCGTCTTGCCGGACGAGCCGTTCCAGGTCCAGATAGCGGCACCCGGCGGCGTCGAGCAGCTCGTGATAGGGGCTGAGGGCGCGGTCGTAGACGGCGTGGCGAACGATCCACAGGAAGTCGGCCTCCCGCCGCTCCAGCCGGTCTCGAAGAGCGGTTCGGGCGCGGGGCACGTCGAGGGGCGAGCGAAGAAGAGGCCGCAGGCCGCGCAGGAGCTGCCAGCCCACCCGTGCCTCGTCGAGCACCTCGGGCACCGTCGCCACGGTGCAGATTCTAGCGCGCAATCGACGGTTGGGGCACACCTTCGGTTAGAATCGGGTCGCGTCGATGACCCGACCGGGGATGGGGAGGAGGCATTTCGCGATGGCGATGGCGATGGTTTGGGCCTCGCCGGGACCGCGGCGGGCACGTCTCTGCGCCTCGCTGGTCGGCCTCGGGCTCATGCTCGGGGGTCTCCCCGCGTCAGCCGGGGAGAAGGCCACCTTCCGGATGAACTGGTACTGGCGTGGCATCCAGGCGCCGTTCGCCCTGGCAGTGGCACGCGGGTACTTTGACCGCGACGGCGTCGAGATGGAGCTGCTCGAGGGTCGGGGCTCCGCCGTCACCGTTCAGGCAGTCGGCGCGAAGGCGGACACGTTCGGCTTCGTGGATGGCTTCACGTTGATGCTGAGCGTGACGCGCGGCGTTCCGATCCGGGCGGTCGCCACCATGATCGGCGCGTCGTCCTTCGCCTTGGTCTCGCTGGAGGAGTCCGGGATCCGCACCGCCCGTGACCTGGAGGGGCGGACGCTCGGCGTGACCCCCGGCGACGGGCACACCCAGGTGTGGCCGGCGGTGGTTGCGGCGAACGGTCTCCGGGGTGACTCGATCCGGCTCGTCCACATGGACCCCAAGGCGAAGATGTCGGCGCTCACGCAGCGGCAAGTCGACGCGGTCCTCGGGAGCGCGGCCGACATCCCGGTCACCCTAGCGCTTCGCGGCATCCGAACGAAGGTGCTGACGTTCGGGGAGATGGGCGTGCCCGCGGTCGGCTTCACGATCGCCGCGCACGAGGACACGATTCGGGACCGCCCGGAACTAGTCCGGCGCGTGGTCGCCGCCAGCATCCGGGGCTTCGAGGAATCGGCCCGGGACCTGGAACCGGCCATCCAGGCGCTCGGCCGAGTGGCGCCGCTGGTGGACCTCCCGGCCGCGCGGCAACAGCTCGCCGTCGACCTGTCATTCCTGTTCTCCGCCGCGAATGGGCGCCGGCGAATCGGATACTCCTCCCCGGAGGACTGGGAAGCGACCCTGGCCGTGCTGAAGAAGCACCGAGCGATCGAGACGAGCCTACCGGCGAGCGCGTTCTACACGAATGCGTTCCTGCCGTAGCGCGGACGGCTTTCGATCGTGCCCGCATGACGGCGCCGCTGATCGAGTTGGCCGCGGTGTCGAAGACCTACGCGGCGTCCGACGGGCTCGTCCATGCCGTCGATGGTGTCTCGCTGGACGTCGGCCTGGGGGAGTTCGTGTCGGTCCTCGGCCCCTCCGGATGCGGCAAGAGCACGCTCCTCCTCATGATCGCTGGCCTTCTCGCGCCGTCGATGGGGGAAATCCGCGTGGCGGGGCGCGCCGTGACGCGGCCCCAGACGGACGTCGGCATCGTATTCCAGAACCCGGTCCTTCTCGACTGGCGGACAGTCATCCGGAACGTGCTGCTCCAGGTCGAGGCGCGTCGGCTGGACCTCGCCGCGCACCGCCTGAAGGCCCGCGATCTCCTGCGGGCGGTCGGTCTCGAGGGATTCGAGGAGAGATACCCGTTCGAGCTGTCGGGCGGCATGCGCCAGCGCACCGCGATCTGCCGGGCCCTGATCCACGATCCGCCGCTACTCCTCATGGACGAGCCGTTCGGCGCGCTCGACGCCCTCACGCGCGAGCAGATGCGGCTCGACATCGAGCGCCTCTGGCTCGAGCGGCGGAAGACCGTCGTGTTCATCACGCACTCGATCCCGGAGGCGGTCCTGCTGTCCGACCGGGTCGTCGTCATGTCGCCCCGGCCGGGCAGGATCGACGGCGTCCTCGACATCGACCTGCCTCGGCCGCGGCGCCTCGAGGTCCAGGAGTCGCCGCGCTTCGCCGAGTACCTGAAGGCGATCACCGATCTCTTCCGCGCCCGGGGCGTCCTCCGCTACTGATACGCGGCCCAGGACGGACCTTGCGGCAGGAGATGAGCGGGCTCAAGTTCGGGATCTGCCCCACCGAGGGCGGCCACTTCTTCAGGGAGGCGCTGGCCGAGGTCGAGCGCGCCGAGGCCCTCGGTCTCGACTCGGTCTGGCTTGCCGAGCACCACGGCGTGCGCGACCACTACTGGCCCGCGCCGATCCAGATGCTGACGGCGCTCGCCGCGCGGACGTCGCGCATCACGCTGGGCGCGAACGTCTGCGTGTTCCCGTTCTATCACCCGGTGCGGCTCGCCGAGGAGACGGCCCTCCTCGACGTCGTGTCGAACGGGCGCGCGGTGCTGGGCGTCGCGATCGGCTACAAGCCCGACGAGTTCCTCCTCTACGACGCCGCCCTCGAGAAGCGGGGCGCGCGATTCGAGGAGGGGCTCGCCCTGATGAAGGCACTGTGGACGCGGGACGGCGTCACGCACCGGGGCGAGCACTTCACGGTGCGTCGACGGCCGGATCGAGCCCAAGCCCGTCCAGCGGCCGCACCCGCCGCTCTGGATCGGCGGCTGGGGCGACGTCACGCTCCGCCGAGCGGCGTTCTCGCGGACGCGTGGCTACCGGGCCCGACGGCGGACCTCGCGCGGCTCCTCCAGAGCCAGGCCAAGATCCGGGAGCACCGTCGGCGGCCGGGCTTCCCGAGCCGGCCGAGTGGCCGGTGACGCGGGAGCTCTGCCTCGCCGAGACGCAGCGCGAGGCGCGCGAGCTTGCCGACCGGCATCTCATGCTCGCCTACGGCAAGGAGTACGGCGGGACCTGGAAGCATCCGTTCATCGACGCGGCGACGGCGGCCGATCTCGATCGGCTCGCCGTGGACCGGTTCCTGATCGGGACACCCGACCGGGTCGTGCGGGACCTCGAGCCGTTCGTCCGCCGGTTACGGCATGACGCACGTGATCTTCCGGCTCTTCACGCCCGGCATGCCGCACCGGCAGGTCCTGCGCCAGATCGAGCTGCTCGCGCGGGAGGTCGTCCCCGCGTTCCGCTAGGGGTCAGACTTTGACTTCTGAACAATTCCCCTCGCTGCGCCGGCCGGCCGGGAAAATTGTCCAGAAGTAAAAGTCTGACCCCGGTGTGTTACCGGCGGGCGAGGGAGTTCTGCGCGACGAGATCGCCGATCAGGTCGTCGAAGGCCCCGATCGTCTCGTCGATGTCCGGCTCCTCATGCGCCGCCGACGTCATGCCGCCGTTGTAGGAGAGCAGCTCGACGCCCCGCACGCGGAAGCCGTTCTGCAGCGCCCGCACGAGACCGGGGTCCATGCTCTTCAGCGTCACCGGGTCGAGCCACCGGTAGTCCTCGGGGCGGGAGACCGGAAGGCTCGCTCCCGGCCCCTCGAGGTAGATGTGGAACGTCGAGCTCTCACCGTAGACGAGGCCCTTGATCCCGCGCCGCTCCAGCACGCCGTTCAGCCCGGCGCGGAGGCGCTCGGCCAGCGCGTCCGCGCGCCGCGTCGGCTCGCCGGTGGCGACGATGCCGAGGCAGGCCAGCCCCGCCGCCGCGGTGAGCGGCGTCGCGTTGTAGGTGCCCTGGTGCGCGATGCGGCGGAACCGGTCGTGGAACGGGTCGCCCGTGATGTCGAAGACCCGCATCACCTCGGCGCGCCCGCAGATCGCCGCGCCCGGGACGCCGCCGCCGATGATCTTCGCGTGGGAGGAGAGGTCGGGCGTGACGCCGTACCGCTCCTGGGCGCCGCCGGGCGCCCAGCGAAAGCCGGTGATGACCTCGTCGAAGATGAGGAGGGTCCCGTGGCGGCGGGTCACCTCGCGGAGGCCGGCCAGGAACCCGGGCCGGAGCGGGAGCCGAGCCCACGAGCCGCCGCTCGGCTCCAGGATGACCGCGGCCACGTCGCCACGCTGGCGGAGGATCCGGTCCACCTCGTCGAGGTCATTGGCTCGCGTCATGACCGTTCCGAGCCGGAAGCCCGGCGCGAGCCCGATCGACGGCGGCACGTCGTACGGCGGCGCGAAGCCCGTCACGAGCTCGTCGCCCCAGCCGTGGAAGTGGCCCTCGAAGCGGAGGATGGTCGGCCGGCCCGTGTGGGCGCGCGCGACGCGGCACGCCAGCATGTCGGACTCCGTGCCCGAGTTCGTGAAGCGCACCCGCTCCCCGCACGGCACCAGCGACTGGATCTTCTCGGCCCACTCGACCTGGAGCGGGTGGTCGTTGCCGAAGTGCGTGCCGAGCGGCGCCGCCTTGATCACGGCCTCGACGATGGCGGGATGGGCGTGGCCGAGGAGGAGGGCGCCGTTCCCGACGTGGTAATCGATGTAGCGGTGGCCATCCACATCCCACTTGTAGGCGCCCTGGGCCCGCTCGATGTACGTGGGGAAGGGCAACGCGTGCCGCATGTCGTGGCCGAGGGCGCCGCCGACCGCCTGCTGGGCCCGCGCAAACCACCCCCCCGTCGCCGAACGCGTTGCCTGGAGCTGCTCCTCGAAGCTCGGCTTCATGACTCTCGCTCTCCCGCTCTCGGGCGCCGCCGGCCCGCGGCTGTCGCCCGGCTCAGATGGTTCGATACGAGCCGGTGTGGCTCGGCGCCCAGTGTCTCACAGCGGCGTCGGGCCGGCGACCCCGCCGCGCGTGGAGCGGGACGATTCGCGCAGGCAGGGATGGACTCCGGAGGCCTGCGCTAGCTGGGGGGTGCCGAGCGGGCCCGCGGGATGCTGCTGCTCGATCTTTCCTAGGGGAGGCGCCGAATCGTTCACCGCCACGTTGTCGATCCACGCGTCCATGGCGGCGAGTCTGGGGATCCCGCAATCCGGAGCCAAGCTGCGGACGCTCAGCGCCTTGACCTGCTCGCAGGCTGGTCCCGTCGGAGGAGCCGGGTAGGCCACAACCTGCTCCGCGACGTGCGGATGCGTGATCGCCTTGACGACGCGCCAGACAAAGGAGAGCTGCGGCGGCGTCCCACTTGAGCGTCGCCGTTTCCGGCTCACCCACGCGGAGGGTGCCGAGGTCGACGTTTCCGGCGAGAAGCCCGAGTCGTCCGCCGTGCGCTCGCCCCGACCGCGCGTCGCCGTCAGGCGAGCACGCTCTCGAGCGGCGTCGCGTTCTCGCCCACGGACTCCGCCACGGCCGGGTGGACGATGCGCCCCTGGCAGACGTTCAGCCCTTTCGCCAGCGCCGGATTCCCGCGGAGCGCCGCCACGACGCCCTTCCCGCCGAGCTCCAGGATGTAGGGCAGGGTCACGTTGGTGAGCGCGAACGTCGAGGTGCGGGGCACGAGGGCGGGCATGTTGGCCACGCCGTAATGGACGACGCCGTGCACCAGGTAGATGGGGTCGGCGAGCGTCGTCGGGTGCATCGTCTCGACGCAGCCGCCCTGGTCGACGGCGACGTCGACGATGACGGAGCCCTCCTTCATCGTCTTCACCATCGACTCCGGGACCAGGACCGGCGCGCGGGCGCCGGCGACCAGGACCGCGCCCACCAGGAGGTCCGCGCGCTGCGCGAGGCGGGCGATGTTGAAGGCGTTCGAGACGACGGTGACGACCTGGCCCCGGTAGAGGTCGTCGACGTGGCGCAGCCGGTCGACGTTCACGTCCAGGACCGACACGTCGCCCCCCAGGCCGACCGCCATCCTGAGCGCGTTCAGGCCCACTGTGCCAGCGCCGAGAATGACGACGTTGCCCGGCGGCACGCCGGGGACACCCGAGAGGAGTATGCCGCGCCCGCCGTGCGCCTTGCCCAGGTGGTAGGCGCCTTCCTGGACCGACAGCCGGCCCGCCACCTCGCTCATCGGCGTGAGGAGCGGCAGGCTCCCGTCGGCGCGCTGCACCGTCTCGTATGCGATCGCGATGGTCCCCGATTTCTGGAGCGCTCGCGTGAGGTCGGGCACGGCGGCCAGATGAAGGTAGGTGAACAGGATCTGCTTCGAGCGGAGGCGGGGGTACTCGACCCGGATGGGCTCCTTGACCTTCAGGATCAGCTCCGCCTGGGCCCACACCGCGTCGACCGGCTCGAGGCTCGCCCCCTCCTTCGTGTAGTCGTCGTCGCGGAAGCCGCTGCCCGTCCCGGCTCCGGGCTCGATGAGCACCCGGTGGCCGTGGGCAACGAGGGCGTGGACGCCGGCGGGGGTGAGCGCGACGCGCTGCTCGCCGGTCTTGATCTCCTTGGGCACGCCGATGATCACAGGTCGTCTCCTCTCGGTGGTCGGGAGGCGCCGTTCACGGGGCCTCGTTGCCCCACTCTCTCGCGCCTCTCCGCGCGCGTCCGACTGCCGGGCGGGCTCATGGTACCGCCGTTTCGGCTGGCGCGGGGGCGGCCCGTCCAGGTCCGTCACGGGAAGGTTCGATTCGGAGCCTTGAGTCCTGGCTGGGTGAGGCAGCGCCGACCCGGGGTCGCCAGCCTCTCGCGACGCCGCGGCCCGCCGGAAAACGCAGCGGGGGCGGGTCGCCTCGCCGGGCGCCCGCCCCCGTGCCTACGCGGCGCGTCTCTGCTGCTACGCGCCGAACTTCTGCGGGAACTGTTTCACGATCGCCTCGGCCAGCGGATCGGCGATCATCCGCATGTGGCCGGTCGCGAAGCGGAGGAGCGTGTACACCTTCGGCTGGTCGCCGGCGGCCTGCGCGTCGATCACGGGCTTGAGCGTCAGGATGTGGTCCTTCACGAGCCCGGCGACGACGTCCTTCGGGAGGTTCGGGTTGGCCGAGGCCAGGAAGGCCCCGAAGTCCTCCGAGTAACCGACCAGGTCCTCGACCGCCTTCTGCTGCTTGGCCGGGTTCTTGGTCGCGGCGCCGACCGTGTAGTCGACCACGAAGCCGATGTGGCGCCGCCAGAGGGGCAGGAACGCGTCCTCCGCGCCCTGGCCGTAGACGGAGCCGATCGCCTTCGAGATGTCCACGCCGTTCGCGTCGAGCGCGGCGGCCGCGGCCTTGAACTCCGGGTCGCGCGCGCCGAGCGCGGCGCCCGTGGCGCGAGCGGCCAGGTACGTGTGCTCCTGGAACGCCATGGTGAGCGTGGTGCGGAGCCCGGCCGCCGGGGTCATCGTGGAGCCGGGGAACTTGTCCGGGAACTGCTTGACGATGGCGCCCGCCAGCGGGTCGGCGATCATCCCCATGTGGGCGTACGCGGTTCGCGTCGCCGCGAAGGCCCTCGGCTGGTCGCCGGCGGCCTGGGCGTCGATCACGTCCTTGAGCGTCAGCACGTGCGTCTTCACGAGCCCGGCGACGGCGTCCTTCGGGAGGTTCGGGTTGGCCGACGCGAGGAAGGCGCCGAAGTCCTGCGTGTACTGGACGAGGTCGCCGACCGCCTTGTCCTGCTTCGCCTTGTCCTTCGTCGCGACGCCGACCGTGTAGTCGACCACGAAGCCGATGTGACGCCGCCAGAGGGGCAGGAACGCGTCCTCCGCGCCCTGGCCGTAGACGGAGCCGATCGCCTTGCTGATGTCGACGCTGTTCTGGTCGAGGGCCGCGGCGGCCGCCTTGAACTGGGCGTCCCGGCCCGCCAGCGCGGCGCCCGTGGCGCTCGAGGCGAGGAGGATGTGCTCGCCCAGGAGGTAGTTGAGGCCGGCGCGGAGGTCGGCCGCCTTGGTCGCGGACGAGGCCATCATGCCGTCGGACGCCGTGCTCTGGGCCATCGCCATGTGGCCGTGGCCGGAGCTGGCCCCGGACCCCATGCCCATGTTCCCGCTGCAGCCCACGGTCACGAACGCGGCGATCGCCGCCGCCCCGAACTGCTTCGCCCATTCCGTCTTCATCTGCGTGCCCTCCTTGTGCTCCGGGGGTATCGGGTTCTGGGAGTTCGTCTACCCGGCTCTACGGGGAAGGGGGGCCCGGCGGATTGTTCGTGTCGGATCCCGGACCTGACTGCGGACTGGCGTGGAGAGCCGCGCAGCGGGGAGCGAGCACTCTCGCCCGATGAAGGCGGGCGAGACGCGAGGTCCGCGCCCTGGGTTCTCCCGGCCAGCCGTCGATGCGCGCCGGATCTCTCACCACAGAGCACCGCAGTGGCGTCCCGCGCGCAAAGCTTCGCTGAGTCTACGAGCGAGGGGCGGCGCGCGGATTGCGGGAGCGCTAGCGCGCCGGGCGACGGGACTCGCGTCGGTATCGGCGTGCGGTTCGCGCTTGCCGGAGGGCGAGCGCCTCTGCTACACCACTCGCATGGGCACGGCCGCGCCGGACGCGTCGGTCCGGCTCCTCGGCGAGATCGCGCGGGGCGACCGCGAGGCTTTCGCCCGCTTCTACGATCTCCACGCCGGACTGGTCCACACCTTCGCGCTCCGGATCCTCCGCGAGCGTGGCGAGGCGGAGGAGGTCGTGCAGGACGTCTTCCTCCAGGTGTGGCGGCAGGCGACGACGTACAGTACCGAGCGGGGGACGCCCGAGGCCTGGCTCATTACCCTGGCGCGGAGCCGGGGCATCGACAAACTTCGTTCTAGGCGTAGACGCGATGAGATGGTGCGACCCGCGGACGATCCCGATCGGCTGCCCGAACCCGTCGCGCAGGAGAGCGCGTCGGGACCGGCGGAGGCGCGCGTGACGCTCGGCGGCGCGCTCGGCGATCTACCGCCCGCGCAGCGGAGCGTCCTCGAGCTCGCCTACTTCGACGGTCTCACGCAGACGGAGATCGCCGCGCGGCTCGGCGAGCCCCTCGGCACGGTGAAGACGCGCATGCGCAGCGGGCTCGAGCGCCTCCGGGGCATCCTCGCGGGGCGGAGCGGGACGGAACGGGCATGAACCACGAGCAGTGGCTCGAGCTGGCGGACGTCTACGCGGTCGGCGCCCTCGACGGCCGGGAGCTCGCCGAGTTCGAGGCCCATCTCGCCACGGACTGCGCCCAGTGCGCCGCGCGGATCCGCGAGACCCGCGAGGCGCTCGCGCTCATGGCGCGGTCCTTGCCCGAGGTGCCGCCGCCGCCCGCCCTGAGGGCGCGGGTCCTCGCGGCGGTCGCGAGCGAGCCCGGCCACCGGCCCCGCGCCCGGTCGCTGTCGCCGCTCCCGCTCCGCGCCCGTCCGCGCATCGGCCGAGCCGCGCCCTCTGGTGGGCCGGCTGGGCCGGGCTTGCCGCGGCCGCGGCGCTCCTCCTCTTCGTGAACGCCGAGCTCCGGTCGACACGCCAGGAGCTGCGCGCTCTCCAGGACCGGCTCGCGACGCTCCAGACCGAGTTCACCGAGCGCGAGTCGGCGCTCCGGTTCCTGTCGGACCCGAACGTGCGCTACGTGAGCCTGGGCGGCCTCAAGCCCACGCCAGACGCGAGCGCGTGGCTCCTGTGGAACCCGGGGACGCGCCAGGGGCTGCTCCTCGCGCGCGGGCTGCCCGCGCCGCCGGCGGGTCAGGCGTACGAGCTCTGGGCGCTGGCGGGGGCCCAGCCGGTGCCGGCGGGCGTGTTCTCGGTCGACGCCGCGGGCCGGGCGCTGCTCCGGCTGCCGCCGCTCCCCGAGGGCCACACCTACGACGCGTTCGCGGTCACCCTCGAGCCCGCGGCCGGCGTCCCCAAGCCCACCGGGCCCATGCACCTCCACGGCAAGGTCCTGTAGCCAACCCCGAACGCCAAAGTCGGGTCAGGCCCCGGACTTCGGCTTTTCCGTCAAACGTCAAACCCCGGGGTCAGGCCCTGACTGTTGGAGTCAGGTCTGCGATCGAGGACTCGACGTCAGCCCCGCTTCGACGCTCCGGGGAGTCAACGGCGGGGTCAGGCCTGGACTTTGGCCTTACTCGTCCCGGCGATTGCTGCGGGCCTGGAACTGGAGGAGGTCGTCGCCGCGCATCTCGAACGGGACCGAGAACGCGCGATCGCGGACCTTCAGCTTGCCCGTGAGGCGGTAGGAGAGCTTCGGCCCGCCGGCCCGTGCGAGCGTCTGGAACTGCCGGACGAACCCCGACAGCGTCGTGATCGCTTCCGCCTGGACCACGCCCGAGCCGAACGCGGGAATCACCGTGTCGCTCTTCCCCACGCCCTTGGCGAACGGCTGGTCGTTGACCACGAGGTCGAAGGAGAGCCCCTCCACGGCGAGATCGAAGTCGTTCGGGTTCTGGATCCTGAGCGTGGTCAGGAACCGCTGCTCCGAAAGGGTGCTCTGCTGCATCCGGAGGCTCGAGAGCGTGACGGACGGCGGCTCCACGCTCGCGCAGCCCACAAGCAGCAGCGCGGCCGAGCACTGGACGACCCATCGCGCCGGTCTCGTCATCGTCTTGGCGCCTCGCGGCGGCCGGCCCCGGGGCTCAGGTCTTGGCGATAGGAGCCGGGAGGTTACCCGGGAGTTCCGAGGATAGGTGGGTGCCGCGGGGGACGCAATGGGACCTTGGTCCCATCCGGCCCTGACGCCGGCCGGGCGCGATCCCGAACGTCAAACTCGGGGTCAGACGCCGCTGTGAGCTCACGAAGTCAAACCAGGGCCTGACCCCGCCTTTGGCGTTTCCCGCGACGGAAGTCAAGGTCGGGGTCAGGCCCTCGCGTTTGGTGAGCGCCTCGACGGTCAGACCAGAGTGACCTCGCCGGTCCCGATGTCGTAGTGGCCGGCGACGATCTTCAGCTTTCCCCCGGCGACCATGTCGGCGAGGACCGGCGAGGCCTTGCCGAGCAGGCTCGCCTGGATGCGGGCGTTCGCCCGGATCGTGGCGTCGGGGGCGGGGCCCGCCTGGTCCACGGCGGGGCGGAGCGGTGCATAGAGCGCGCTGATCTGGCCGGGCACCGCCTTGCCGGCGATCGCCGCCGTCACCGCGCCGCACGCGGAGTGCCCGAGCACCATGAGGAGCCGCGTCCCGAGGACGGCCGCCCCGTACTCGAGGCTCGCCACGATCTCGGGGGTGGCCACGTTGCCCGCGACCCGGACCACGAAGACGTGGCCGATCGTCTGGTCGAAGAGGATCTCGACCGGCACCCGGGAGTCGGCGCAGGACAGGACGGCCGCGAAGGGCTCCTGCTTCTCGGCGGTCTTCTGGGCCAGGATCGTCAGGTCTTCCTGGAACGAGGTGAGCTTGTTCGTCCGGAAGCGCGCGTTCCCGTCCATCAGGGCCTTCAGCGCATCGTCGGGCGTGAGGGTGGTCTGGGCCTGCGCCGGCCTCGCGCCGATGAGGCCGGTCGCCGCCCCGCCGCCCAGCGCGACGCCAGCGCTCGCGGCCATCCGGAAGAGATCTCGCCTGCTCAACGACGCCAGCTCGCGGTGGGACGGCATCCCGGCCTCCTGTGGTGTGAGGATCGTTCGCTCCTGGTCAGGACACGGCGCTCGATCCTACCGCGAAGGGGGGCCGTGGATCGACCTTCAAACTCGGGGTCAGGCCCTGTCTTTGACTTGCGGCGCCCTGCTTCAACGCGAGCCGCGCCGACTGGCGCGCGCGGGCTGAATCTCAAACTCAGGGCCTGACCCCGACTTTGGTCATGGTCGTACCGCGAAGAGGCCGCTGATCGACTTGAAAGGAATGAGGACGCCGTGCTCGGAGAGCCGCACGGGCGCGGCTTCGCCCTCGAAGAGCGCCAGGAGGCCACGCTGCTCGCCGAGCGGCCAGTCGCGGTGGCCCGGCCCCAGCCGGTGCGAGACCTGGGCGCGGGGGAGCGCCGCCACCAGGTCGCGGCGGAGCGCGCGGACCGCGGCCTCGATGCCCGCCCAGCCCGGCGAGGTCGAGGAGATAGGCCTCGAGGAGCTCCTGGCGCTCGCCGAGCGCGACGACCTCGGCCTCGAGCGCCGGGCCGAGCGTCAGGACGAAGGCGATCGCCTGCCGGGCGCCGCCCAGATGCCGCGCGATCGCGTGGCCCGAGAAGGCGGTCCCGCGGGCGAGGACGGCTCCGTCCGGCGACACGCGGGTCACGCGGACCAGGCGGAGGCGGGCGCTCGCCGCGACCAGCTCGCCCGCGCGCGCGGTCATCGCGCGGGTCGCGTCCCAGACCGCCGCCGGCGCCTCGTCCCGCCGCCGGTAGCGCGCGAGGCGCAGGACCGTCCAGGGATCGATGGCGAGCCGGTCTGGCTGCCAGGCGACGACGTGATCGAGCGGAAGCCGCACCTACTCGCGACCGTACTGGGGAGAGTAGGGGCCGTGGAGCAGGCCGCGGTCCTTGGTCGCGAACTGCGCGTTGGCGCGCTCGGCCACGCCGCGCGCGCGGTCGGTCGACTGATTGATGACCTGCGTCAGGAGCGCGCCGACCACGTCCGACAGGATGTTCCCGGTGCTGCCGGAGCCCTCCTCGGCCGCGAGGCGGCCCCGCCAGAGGACGGTTCCCGTCCGGGTGTCCACCAGCCGGGCGTCGGCCACGACGACGGTGGTGCTGGCGAGAAGCTGGAACCGCGTCCCGTACTGCTTGAGGATGATGTAGAGGACCGCGTCCGCGCCGACGATCTCGCGGACCTTGTCGAGCGGCACCTGGACCATCTCTCCGGGTGTCGGCATCCCGTTTTCCTTGAGGAGCTGATCGACCAGGGCGACGGGGAAAACGTAGTAGCCGAGCTCGGCGATCGGCCTGGTCACCGTGGACAGGTACCCGTACGTGGCCCGGATGTCGGTGCCCTCGTTGACGGGGGGCAGGACGAGGATCGAGCGAGGCGGATACGCCCGGTAGTTCGTGTAGTCGTAGCCCTTGACGGCGCATCCCGACGCGGCCAGGCCGGCCACGGCGACGAGGAGCCCCCTCCCGAGCCAGGTCGTCTTCATTTCACGGGAAGCCGGGAGAGCAGCCGGTCCATGAACACCGCGGATTCCGGGAAGTTCGCCTTCTCGGTCTCGAACTCCTGGCGCGCCTGGTCCGCCCGGCCGATCGAGTAGTAGAGGTAGCCGAGGTGCGCGTGGAAGCCCGGAGGCACCGGCCGGTTCTCCGAGCGCGCCTTCTGGTAGTCCTGCTCGAGCAGCTCGATCTGGCGCTCGGGCGGCACGCTGCCGGGCGCGGCGTACGTGGCGTAGATCACCGCCTCGTAGTGGCCCCAGTGATAGGCCGTCGACGGGGCGCAGCTCGACAGGAGCCCCAGCAGCAGCACCAGCAGCACCGGGAGGGCGGTGCGGCTCACGTCAGTTCCGGGCGGGCGTCCACTTCCCCTGTTCCACCCCCTCCACCAGGCGGTTGACCGCCTCGCGGATGGCCAGGTCGAGCACCTTGCCGTTCAGGGTGGAGTCATAGCCCTGAGTGCCGCCGAATCCCAGCACCTCGCGGCTGCTGAGCTCGTACTCGCCGGCGCCCTGCACGGAGTAGATGACCTCCGACGTGAGCACGTTGACGACGTTCAGGTTCACCTTGGAGTAGGCGACCTGCTTCTTGCCGCTGCCGAGGATGCCGAAGAGCTGCACGTCGCCGACTTCCTTGCGCCCGAACTCCGCGACGTCGCCGGTGATCGCGAAGTCCGCGCCCTTGAGCTGCTGCTGGGCGCCCTTGATCTCGGCCTCGCGCTTGATCTCCTCCATGTTGTCCCGCTCGACCACGGTGAAGCGGCCGGTCTGCTGGAGGTGCGTGACCAGGATGCCCTTCGCCTGACCGCCGAGCCGATCCACGCCGTCGAAGAAGAGCCCGCGCAGGTAGCTGGAGCGGTTGTCGAACTTCCCCACCACGAGGGTGCTCCTCGAGCCCGCGTACGGGGTGCCGGCGGACGTGACCTGCTGGGGCTCGACCGTCCGGTGGGACTCGGTCGCGCACCCCGCGAGCGACGCCAGGATCGCCAGGGCCAGGCCGGCCTGGAGGATGCGGCGAGCGGGAGCCGATCCGGGGCGGCGGTCACCCACGGAGCCGTGGCGTCCGTCGAGGCTGGGCGTGGTCCTGAGCGGCATCATCGCGAGCTTGCGAGCGATCATGGAGCCCCCTCCGGAGCGTGTCAACCCGACCGCCCACTTGACGGGTCTCACGCCCCCCCTATAATCGACGCGTTTTCCATGTCTTGATGCGGGCATGGGCCGGAGCGACCCGGCCCGGGGGAACCCGACCGCGAGCCACCTGGAGGAGACGGACGTCATGCAGGGACCGATCGGATTCATCGGGCTCGGGATCATGGGCCGGCCCATGGTCAAGAACCTCCTGAAGGCCGGCCACGCCGTGGTCGTCCACAACCGCAGCCAGGCCGCCGTCCAGGAGCTCGCCGGGCTCGGCGCCAAGACGGCCGACTCGCCGGCGGCGGTGGCCCGCGCTGCCGGGGACATCATCATCACGATGCTGCCGAACTCGCCCGACGTCGAGCTGGTGGCGCTCGGCCCGAAGGGGCTCATCGAGGGCGTCCGGTCCGGCCAGATCCTGGCCGACATGTCGACGATCTCGCCGATCGTCTCGCAGAAGGTCGGGGCCGCGCTCGGTCAGAAGGGCGTCAAGATGCTCGACGCCCCGGTGTCGGGCGGGGAGAAGGGCGCCATCGAGGGCATCCTCTCCATCATGGTCGGCGGCGAGCCGGCGGTGTTCCAGCAGGTCCTGCCCATCTTCCAGGCGATGGGGAAGACGATCACCCATCTCGGCCCGCTCGGGTCCGGCGGCTTCACGAAGCTGGCGAACCAGATCATCGTGGCCGTGAACCTGACGGGGCTCGCCGAGGCGCTCACGCTGGCGGCGAAGGCGGGGCTCGACATCGAGCTCACGCTGAAGGCGCTCGGCGGCGGCCTCGCCGGGTCCCGCTGCCTCGACCAGAAGACGCCGAACTATCTCGCCCACGAGTTCAAGCCCGGGTTCAAGATCGACCTCCACTACAAGGACCTCGGGCTCATCGCGGACGCGGCGCGGGCCCTCGGCGTGCCGCTCCCGGCGACGGCCGTCGTGCAGGAGCTCTTCAGCGCGGCGCGCGCGAAGGGCCGGGGGCAGCTCGACCACTCGGGCATCGTGACGGTGCTGGAGGACCTCGCCGGCACCCAGGTGAAGAAGCACGCATGACCCGGAGTCTTGAGACTGTGGACGCGCCGCGGGTGGCGCCGGTGAGGACCCCGGCGTGCCGAGAAGCCGTGGGACCCCTTCGCGGTCCTGCCGCACCGTGGCGCGTTGCGGCAGGGTGCGAACGGGTGACGGCACCGAGGCGTGGCCGGGGCGCACCGTCGACAGGCCCCACGGCGCGTCTGACGCGATGATCAAGGTCCGTCGGGTCAAGAAGGGTGACCTCTCGCGCATGCGCGAGGTCGTCGAGGCGGCCTTCGGCGACTTCTTCGAGCGCCAGCTGGGCACGCGCCCGCGCCAGGTGTTCGGCGGCGCCCAGTACGTGCACCACCGCTGGCTCATGGAGCCGTGGGGGTGCTTCGTCGCCGAGGAGAACGAGGGCAAGATCGTCGGCGTCTCGGTGGCGGTCTGCTGGGGAACGCTCGGGCTATTCGGTCCCGCGGCGGTGCTCACGCCCTACCAGAACCAGAAGGTTGCCCAGCAGCTCGTGCGGGCGGCCCAGGCCTTCTTCGACGAGAACCGGGTGACCCTCCAGGGGGTCGTGACGTTCCCGTACAGCCCGAAGCACCTCGTCCTCTACCAGAAGTTCGACTTCAAGCCGCGGGCGCTCGTCGCGATCACCGCCCGCTCGCTCGAGCGGCGCGAGCCGGCGCCCCCCGCGAAGCCCGCGCGCGGCGTGCCGGAGATCAAGCGCTTCTCGACGTACGAGGAGGGCAAGAAAAAGGGACTCCTCACGCGGCTCCGGACCCTCACCGGGCGCATCTACCGCGGGCTCGACCTCACGAAGGAGATCGAGATCGTCGACGGCCTGGCGCTCGGCGACACGCTCGTTCTCGAGAAGGATGGGTCGCTCCTCGGCTTCGCGATCTGCCACACGCCGGGCGTTTCCGAGGCGCCCCAGGGCGCCCTCTACGTGAAGTACCTCGCGATCGACCCCGGGAAGCGCCGCCCCGAGCACTTCGTCCAGCTCCTGACCGCCTGCGAGGACTTCGGGGTGAACGCGGGCTGCCAGCGCATCATCGCGCCCGTCTACACCGGATACTGGAAGGCCTACCAGACGCTCCTCGCGTCGGGCTACCACGTGGACATGCTGATGCTCCGCATGAAGCGCGGCAAGAACGACGACTACGAGCGGGAAGAGGACTTCGTCCTCGACGACTGGCGCTGACCGTCAGCCGCGCTCCCGCCACCAGCGGCAGAGAAGCCCCTGGAGGAGCGAGACGCCGGCGAACGTGATGTAGTCCGGCGAGTACACCGACAGGAACCGGTCGGTCCAGGAGCGCGCCACCAGGATCGCGAGCAGCGCCAGCGCCAGGTTGGCCGCCAGGAACAGGACGCAGAGGCCGATCGTTTCGAGCGCCGCGCTCGTGGCGGCGCGGAGGCCCGGCGGCCGACAGCCCCGCGCGGCGCCTCCCCCAGAGGTAGGCCGCGAGGCATGTCAGGGCGACAACCCCGATCAGGTCCATGTCGCCCACGCGCCCGCGCTCCCGCGCCTCGCTCCGGTCACAACGCTCCGACCAGCCGGTAGTAGAGCCATCCGGCGACCTCCTGGGCCAGAGCCCGCGCCAGGACGAGGCGGCTGCCGGGCTTCTCCGCCTCAAGGTCCACGTCCTCGACGGGCGCGGTCCGGACCTCCAGCCCCTGGCGCGCGAAGACCGCCCGCGCGCGGACCAGGTGGAACGGGCCGCTCACGAGCAGGATGGAGCGCACACCGCGCGCCCGGAGCGCGGCGCCGACGAGAACCGCTTCCTCCCGCGTCGTGTTGGCGCCGACCACGGCGAGCGTCGAGCCCGGAGGGACGCCCATCTCTCGCGCGATCCGCTCCCGAACCTCGGCCTCCCCGGGCCCGCGCCGGGGAGGCCCGCCCGAGAGCACGAGAAGGGGCGCCAGGCCGCGGTGGTAGAGCAGGATTCCGTGCAGCAGCCGGCGCGAACCCGCGGTGTCGAGCCAGCCGTCCGGGGTGAGGTCGCCGCCCAGCACGACGATCGCGTCGGACGGGGCGAGCTGCTCGGGCTCCGCGTAGCGCGCGGCGAGGCGATTGGCTGCTGGCGTGAGCCCCGCCACCGCCACGAGCAGGAGTACGGCGGCCCCGACGATCCGGCAGCCGCCGAGGCCCGATGGCGCACGGTCGCGGCCGGGATTCGCCGCCGTCATCGCTCGTGTTCTCCCTCGCGCGCATGGCGGTCGGCGCTCACTCCGCGGCTCGCGTTCGAGCAGCGCATCGTCGACATCCTAGCATCGGGGGAGCCACCGCCCGGCGGTGAAGGTGGGAACCGTCGTGGCCGTCGTCGTCGCGTCGTCGCCGACCGAGGTCACACTCACGGTTCCGCTCCTCGCGGTCACCGGGAAGATCAGCATCACGACCGCGAACGGCGGCGCGACCCCTGCCACCTCGCTCACGGCGATGCCGTGAGGCACGGTCGGACGTGAGGCGCTGGTCTCGTTGACGGGGTACCGGAGGCGCACCGCAGGGCTGGTGACGCGACGGCGCGTCCGCCGGGTCCGCTAGCCGCATCCCGCCATATGCCTGCGAGTCCTTCTGCGCCTGCCGGGCCTAAGGCCGCGCTAGAATGGGCCGTCCAACGCGGGCCACCCCGCCTAGCGGGGCGCCGGGAGGAAGCATGCCGGGCGTCGTCCGGCCGCGAGGCCGGCTGTTCTGGAAGTACGTGGTGCTCTTCGCGCTCCTGGTGAGCGCCGCTCTGCTCACCAGCGGGCTCGTCGAGCTCTACTTCTCCTACCGGGAGAACCTGGCGGCTCTCGTCGCGCTGGAGCGGGAGCAGGCGGCCGGCGCCGCGGGGCGGATCGAGGCCTTCATCCGCGACATCGAGCGCCAGGTCGGATGGGCGAGCCAGGGGCAGCTCGGCACGCGCCAGACGGTCGAGCAGCGGCGCTTCGAGTTCATCCGCCTCCAGCGCCAGGCCCCCGCGGTCACCGAGGTGAGCCAGCTCGACCCGGCGGGGAAGGAGCAGCTCCGCGTCTCGCGGCTCGCGATGGACGTCGTCGGCAGTCAGACCGACTTCTCGGGGGAGGCCCGGTTCAAGGAGGCGCGGCCGGGCCGGCCTTACTTCGGGCCCGTCTACTTCCGGAAGGAGTCCGAGCCCTACCTGACGCTCTCGGTCGCCGGCGGCGGCGACGCGGGGGTGACGGTCGCCGAGGTCAACCTGAAGTTCATCTGGGACGTCGTGTCCCAGATCCGCATCGGCACGACAGGGCGTGCCTACGTCGTCGACGGCCGCGGCCAGCTGGTCGCGCACCCGGACATCAGCCTGGTCCTCCAGAAGACCGACCTCTCCCGCCTCGAGCAGGTCCGGGCGGCCCTCGCGGGCCCCGCGACGGCGGGCGAGCCGTCCCGCGAGATCACGGTCGCGAAGGACTCCGGCGGGCGCCAGGTCCTCACGGCCTCGGCCCGCATCTCGCCCCTCGGCTGGTGGGTCTTCGTCGAGCAGCCGCTCGGGGAAGCGCTCGCGCCCCTCTACGCGTCCGCATACCGCACCGTCGGGCTCCTCCTCGGCGGCGTCGCGCTCTCCGTGCTGGCCAGCCTGCTGCTCGCCCGGCGCATGACGACGCCGATCCACGCGCTCGAGGCCGGCGCCGCCCGGATCGGAGCGGGCGCCCTCGACCAGCGCATCGACGTGAAGACGGGCGACGAGCTGGAGGGGCTCGCCGATCAGTTCAACCGGATGGCCGCCCAGCTCCACGAGTCCTACGCCACCCTCGAGCAGAAGGTGGAGGACCGGACCCGCGAGCTCACCGAGGCCCTCGAGCAGCAGACGGCGACGCGCGGAGATCCTGGCCGTCATCTCGAGCTCGCCGACGGACATCCAGCCGGTGCTGGACACGGTGGCCGAGCGCGCGGCGCGCCTCTGCGACGCCGTCGACTCCGTCATCCTCCGGGTCGAGGGCGACCTCATGCGCGTCGTCGCCCACCACGGCGAGATCTACGCGCCGACGGGCGACGTCATGCCCCAGGTGATCGAGCCGGGCGCGGTCGTCACGACGGTCTCCTCCACGGCCCCCCAGCCGATCAACCGGGAGTGGATGTCCGGCCGGGCCGTGGTGGACCGCCGCACCATCCACGTCGCCGATCTGTCGGCCGAGACCACGGAGTACCCCGTGGGAGCGGCCTACGCGCGGGCCTACGGGCACCGGGCGGCCCTGGTGACGCCGCTCATGCGCGAGGGTGTGCCGCTCGGCGCCATGATGGTGCGCCGCGAAGAGGTGCGGCCCTTCACCGACAAGCAGATCAAGCTCCTCGAGACGTTCGCCGCGCAGGCGGTGATCGCGATCGAGAACGTGCGCCTCTTCCAGGAGCTGGAGGCGCGCAACACCGAGCTCAGCGAATCGCTGGAGCAGCAGACGGCGACCGCCGAGATCCTACGGGTCATCTCGAGCTCGCCGACGGATGTCCAGCCGACGTTCGACGCCATCGCCTCGGCCGCGGTGCGGTTGTGCGAGGCAAACGAGGGCACCGTCTTCCGGTTCGACGGGAGCCTGATCCACATGGTCGCCCACCACGGCGGCGGCCCGCGCGAGATCGAGGCCCTCCGGCGGGTCTTCCCGAGCGCCCCGGGCCGGGGGACCGTCACGGGTCGAGCCATCCTGACGGGGTCGGTCGTGCAGACCGACATCGCGACCGATCCGGAGCACGAGTTCCGGGACCTCACCGGCATCTTCCGCGCCGTGCTGGCGGTGCCCATGCGGCGCGAGACGACCACCATCGGCGCCATCGCGGTCAACCGACGCGACGGGCGTCCCTTCACGGACAAGCAGGTCAAGCTTCTCGAGATTTTCGCGGCCCAGGCGGTGATCGCGGTCGAGAACGTACGCCTCTTCCAGGAGCTCGATGCGCGCAATCGGGATCTGAGCGAGGCCCTCGAGCAGCAGACGGCCACCGCGGAGATCCTCGGCGTGATCTCGAGCTCGCCGACCAACCTCGCGCCGGTCTTCGACAAGATCCTCGACAAGGCCTGCGCGCTCTCCGACGCGCAGCTCGGCGCCGTTTTCCGCTTGGACGGCGAGCGCTTCGACGCCGCGGCCTGGCGGGGCGTCCGGAAGGAGTTCGCGGAGCTCCTGCGCACGCGGGAGTACCGGGTCGGCCGGCCGATGTTCCGGCCCGAGGGGCCGTGGCACCCCGTGCACATCGAGGACGTCACGAAGACCGCGATCATGCAGGACCCGAACCTGATCGAGATCGTGCAGACCGAGCACGTCCGGACGGTGCTCGGCGTGCCGCTGGTCCGCGAGGGCAAGATGATCGGCTCGATCATGATGTACCGGCGCGAGATCCGGCCCTTCACGGACAAGCAGATCCAGCTCGTCTCCACGTTCGCCAGCCAGGCGGTCATCGCGATCGAGAACGCGCGGCTGTTCCGCGAGCTCCAGGTGCGCACGCAGGACCTGGCGCGGACCGTCGAGCAGCTCCAGGCGCTCGGCGCGGTCGGCCAGGCGGTGAGCTCGACGCTCGATCTCGAGACGGTGCTCACGACCATCGTGTCGCGCGCCGACCTCCTGGCCGGCGCCGACGGCGGCAGCATCTACGAGTACGACGAGGCGGAGCGCGTGTTCCACATGCGCGCGGCGCAGCGCTTCGACCCGGAGCTCACCGAGGTCGCCCGCTCGGCGCCGATCCCCATGGGCGAGGGCGCGGTCGGCCGCGCCGGCGTCACGCGGCAGCCGGTCGAGATCCCGGACATCGGCGAGCACGGGGCCTACGAGAGCCGGCTGCGCGACGCGATGGTGCGATCCGGCCTCCGCGCGGTGCTGGCGGTTCCCCTGGTCCGCGAGGGGCGGGTCCTGGGCGGCCTGGTGGTGACCCGGAAGAACCCCGGCCGCTTCGCCCCCGAGGTGGTCGACCTCCTCAAGACGCTCGCCGCCCAGTCGGCGATCGCCATCCAGAACGCCCGCCTGTTCAGCGAGCTCGAGGACAAGAGCCGGGAGCTGGAGGCGGCCAGCCGGCACAAGTCCGAGTTCCTCGCGAACATGTCCCACGAGCTCCGCACGCCGCTCAACGCGATCATCGGCTTCTCCGAGGTGCTGGGGGAGCGGATGTTCGGCGAGCTCAACGACAAGCAGGCCGAGTACATCCAGGACATCCAGTCCTCGGGCCGGCACCTCCTCGCCCTCATCAACGACATCCTCGACCTGTCGAAGGTCGAGGCGGGCCGGATGGAGCTCGAGCTCTCGCGCTTCGATCTTCCTGCGGCGATCGGCGGCGCGGTGATCCTCGTCCGCGAGCGGGCCACCCGCCACGGGCTCACCATGGACGTCTCGGTCGACGACCAGCTGGGACAGTTCGTGGGCGATGAGCGTAAGATCCGGCAGGTGCTCCTGAACCTCCTGTCGAACGCGGTCAAGTTCACCCCCGAGGGGGGCCGCATCACCATCCGCGCGGCGCCGGCGGACGGGGGCGTGGAGATCTCGGTGTCCGACACCGGCATCGGGATCGCGCCCGAGGACCAGGAGGCGATCTTCCAGGAGTTCCGGCAGGTGGGTACCGACTACGCGCGGAAGCGCGAGGGGACGGGGCTCGGGCTCGCCCTCGCCCGGCGCTTCATCGACCTCCACGGCGGCCGGCTCTGGGTCAAGAGCCGGCTCGGCGAGGGGTCCACCTTCACCTTCACACTACCCGTGAGGCCATGGCAGGCGAACTGATCCTGATCGTCGAGGACAACGAGAAGAACCGGAAGCTCGTGCGCGACGTGCTCCAGTTCAAGGGCTACCGCACGCTCGAGGCCGAGTCGGGAGAGCTGGGCGTCGCCCTGGCCCGCGAGTCGCTGCCCGCCCTCATCCTGATGGACATCCAGCTGCCGGGGATGAGCGGGATCGAGGCGCTCGGGCACCTCCGGGCCGACCCGACTACCCGCGACATTCCCATCGTCGCGGTCACCGCCTCCGCCATGATGCAGGACCGCCAGCGGATCCTCGCCGCCGGCTTCGACGGCTACCAGTCGAAGCCGATCGACGTGAAGGGCTTCGTCCAGGTGGTGGCAGAGGTGCTGGCGAACGGTCCCCGGAGACCCGCCTGATGGCGACGCCCGCCAGGATCCTGGTCGTCGATGACACCCCGCAGAACGTCAAGCTCCTCACCGACCTCCTGACGGTGAAGGGCTATGCGGTGGTGACCGCGGCGTCCGGCCCGGAGGCCCTCGTGCGGATCGAGGCGGACCGGCCGGACCTGGTGCTCCTCGACGTGGTCATGCCCGGGATGAGCGGCTACGAGGTGTGCCAGCGGATCCGGGCCGACAAGGCGAACGGCATCATGCCGGTGGTGATGGTGACCGCGCTGGACCCCGCCTCGGAGCGGATCAAGGGGCTCGACGCCGGCGCGGACGACTTCCTCACGAAGCCGATCAATATCCCCGAGCTTCTCGCGCGGGTGCGGTCGCTCCTCCGCATCAAGCAGCTCTACGACACCGTGGAGACCCAGTCGGCCGAGCTCGCCGAGCTGAACCGGACGCTCGAGCAGCGGGTCACGGAGCAGGTCGGCCAGCTCGAGCGCCTCTCGAAGCTCAAGCGCTTCTTCTCACCCCAGCTGGCGGAGCTGATCGTGACGGGCGGCGCCGACGACCCCCTCCGGACCCACCGCCGGGACGTCACGGTGGTCTTCCTCGACCTTCGCGGCTACACCGCCTTCGCGGAGACCGCCGAGCCCGAGGAGGTCATGGGCGTCCTCCGCGAGTACCACCGCGAGATGGGCACGCTGGTCCTCGCCCACGAGGGGACGCTCGAGCGCTTCGCCGGGGACGGCATGATGGTCTTCTTCAACGACCCGGTGGTCGTCCCGAATCCGGAGGAGCGCGCCGTCCGGATGGCGCTGGCCATGCGGGACCGCGTGGCCGAGCTCGCGGCCGGCTGGCGCAAGCGCGGCTACGAGCTCGACGTGGGCCTCGGGCTCGCCAAGGGCTTCGCGACGATCGGCGCGATCGGCTTCGAGGGGCGGCTGGACTACGGCGCGATCGGCAGCGTGACCAATCTCGCGTTCCGCCTGTGCAGCGAGGCGCGGCCCGGCCAGGTGCTCGCCGCCAAGCGCGTGGCGGCGGCCGTCGAGGAGCTGGTCGACGTCGAGGCCGTGGGCGACCTCGCCCTCAGGGGCTTCTCCCGGCCCGTGCCCACCGTCGCGCTCCTGAAGCTCCGGGACCGCCCAGACGCCCAGGCAGATGTCTAGGCAATCCCGGGGAGGCTGGGGTAGGGTGAGGGCCACCGTGCAGACCGACCGCCATCCGGTGACCGCGTGATCGGCCGCATCCACCACGTCGGCGTCCTCGTGCGGGACCTGGAAGCCGGCCTCGGCTTCTGGCGCGACACGCTCGGGCTCCCGCTGCTGCGCTCCGCAGACATGCCCGAGCAGAAGGTGCGCGCGGCGCTTCTCGCCTGCGGCGCGGGCGAGGTGGAGCTGCTCGCGCCGCTCACGACCGACTCCGGCGTCGCCCGCTTCCTCGAGAGCCGGGGCGAGGGCGTCCACCACGTCTGCTTCGAGTCGGACGACGTCGTGAAGGAGGTACGGCGCTTCCTCGGGACCGGCGTGGACATGATCGACGGGAAGCCGCGCCCGGGGCTCGCCGGGAAGGTGGCCTTCGTGCACCCGCGCGCCTGCGGGAAGCTCCTGGTGGAGCTGGCGACGCCGTCGTCGCGGACGCCGTTGCCCCAGACGCCGCTCGCCCTTGCGGCGGTCCACGGCAAGGTCGAGGACGTCGGGGCAGTCGCCCAGCGGCTCCAGGACCTGTTCGGGATGACCCGGGGCTTGGCGGCGGAGGACGGGTCGTTCGTGCAGCTCGGTCTGGACGGGGTCTCGATCCAGCTGAGCCCGCTCGGCGGCGGCTACTCGAAGCCGGCGTTCACCGCGCTCCGGGTGCGCTCGGCCGATCTGCCGGCGCTGGCGCGGCGGCTCGCGGAGCGGGGCGTCTCGAGCCAGGAGAGCGCCGTGGGGCTCGTCGTCCCCGCGGGTCCGGGCCAGGGCGCGCCCCTCATCGTGCAGGCCGGCGGCTGACCGACCCGGGGAGGACTCGCGGGTGAGACTCAGGGGACAGGCAGCGCTCGTGACCGGCGGCGGGACGGGAATCGGGCGCGGCATCTCGCTCGCCCTCGCCCGCGAGGGCGCCTCGGTCGTCATCAACTACCAGAAGTCCAAGGACAAGGCGGAGGCGACCGTCCGCGAGATCCAGGAGCGCGGCGGCCGGGCGGTGGCGGTCCAGGCGGACGTCCGGCGCGAGACCGACGTCAAGCGCCTGGTGGACGAGACGGTGCGCCAGACGGGCCGGCTCGACGTGCTCGTGAACAACGCGGGCTGGACGTCGCCGGTGCCGCACTCGAAGCTCGAGGCCCTGACCGACGAGATCTGGCGGAAGGTCCTCGACACGAACGTCATGGGCCCCTGGTACTGCATCAAGCACGCGGCGCCGGTCATGCAGACCCAGGGACGCGGGGTGATCATCAACATCACCTCCGTCGCGGCGTTCAGCGGCAAGGGGTCGTCCCTGGCCTACGCCGCGTCGAAGGCCGCGCTCGAGTCGATGACGCGATCGCTCGCCCGCGCCCTCGGCCCCGCGATCCGCGTCAACGGGATCGCGCCCGGGCTGGTGGAGACCGACTTCGCGGGCTGGCCGCCGAGCGTGTTCGAGGCCGGGCGCCACGAGGTCACCACGGAGGGTCTGCCGACGCCCGAGGACTGCGGCGAGGCGGCGCTCTTCCTCGCCGCCGAGGCGCGCGCCACGACCGGGACGACGATTCTCGTGGACGGCGGCATCATCTCGCTCCAGCCCCGCGCGCGCTAGCGCGCGGTGCCGCCTCCGTCCTGCCGCATCGCCCGCCGAACATCAAAGTCGGGGCCAGGCCCGCGCTTTGATGTTCACGGCCGGAACACCAAAGACAGGGCCTGACCCCGCTTTGATTTCCCGAGAGAGGGGCGGCGTGAGCGCTGAGGGCGGCCGTCGCGGCGATCTGGCGTGGCTGGTCGGGCTGTGCCTCTCGCGCTTCCTGGTGGCGCTGGTCTTCACGAGCTACGCCGGCGTCCTGCCGGTCCTCCAGCGCGAGTGGCAGATGTCGGCCGCGGCGGCGGGCGCCGTCGCGTCGGCCTTCCAGGTCGGCTACGCGTGCTCGCTCGTCGGATTCAATCTCCTGTCGGACCGGTTCGGGGCCAAGCCCGCGTTCCTCTGGTCGAGTCTGGCGGGCGCGCCCACGGCCGTCGCCTTCGCCCTCCTCGCCGACGGCCCGATCTCGGCGTCGCTCCTCTACGGCCTCACGGCGCTCTCGATCGGCGGGAACTACACGCCGGGGCTGATCCTCATCGCCGAGCGCTTCCCGGTCGCGACGCGCGGCCGGGCGACGGGCTTCTTCCTCGCGGCGACCTCGATCGGCTACGCCGCGTCGCTCTTCCTCACCGGCGCGGTGCTGAGCCGCTTCGGCTGGCGGGCGACGCTGCTCGCGTGCTCGCTCGGCCCGGTCCTGGGCGCGGCGGTGGCGCTCTGGACGGTGTGGGGCACGCCGACGCGCATCCATCCGCGCCAGGCGGGCCAGGGCTTCGTGTCGGAGTTCCTGCGGAACCCCGCCGCCCTCCTCCTGACCGTCGGGTACACGTGCCACTCGTGGGAGCTCCTCGGGATGTGGGCCTGGACGCCCGCGTTCCTGTCGGCGTCGCTCGTGCTGCAGGGCCAGGACCTCGCCCGCGCGACCGGGGGCGGCGCACGGCTCGGGGCGCTCTTCCACCTGACGGGCTTTCTCGCGTCCTCCACCGCGGGCCACCTCTCCGACCGCTTCGGCCGCACCACGGTGATCATCGCGATGCTCGCGGCGAGCACCGTGTGCTCCCTCGCCTTCGGCTGGCTGATCGCCGCGCCGTTCTGGATCCTCCTGCTGGTGGGGCTCGTCTACGGCTTCAGCTCCGTCGGCGACTCGCCGGTGCTCTCGGTCGCGCTGACCGAAGCGGTGGCGCCGCAGGTGCTCGGCTCGGCGCTGGCGGTGCGCTCGCTCCTGGGCTTCGGCGCGGGAGCGCTCGCCCAGTGGGCGTTCGGGAAGGTGCTCGATGCGACGAACACGGGCCCGCCCTTCAGCCACTGGGGCTGGGCCTACTGCCTCCTCGGCGCGGGCGGCGCGCTCGGCCTCGTCTCGACCATCTGGCTCCGGCTCCGGCCGGAGAGCCGCCGACTCGCCGGCGGCCTCGGCTGAAGGGCGCGCCCACCGCCCGTCAGGACGGGCGCGGGTCGAGGCGGACGAGGACGATCCGCTTCGGGCCGAGCCGGCCCTCGGCGAGCACGGTGACGCCGGGCTCCGCCAGGAGCGCCCGGTCGTTGTTGTCGAGGAGGGCGAGCCGCGACGCGGTCCGGCGCGCCGCGAGGAGCTCGGACGGCCCCGGCAGGGGCGCGATCGGGCGATCGAGATAGAAGGCCACCAGGAAGTCGTAGTCGCCGAGGAGCGAGAGGATCGGCTCCCCCGGCGGCACGTGGAGGGCGAACCGGGCGGCGAGATCGCGGGCGGGATAGCGGGCCTCGTACTGCGGCGCGCGGACCAGCGTGACGCCGAGGAGGCAGACCGCGGTCACCAGGACGATCGCGACGAACGTCGCCTCGAGCCGGCCGCGTCGCCACGTCAGCCAGACCGCCGCCGCGCCGGCGAGCAGCACGATCGCCGCCGCGACCTGCCAGGCCGGGTCCGCCGGCACCAGCGTGTCCACCATCCGGCCCGGGATGTGCCGCCGCGGCAGGATGAGGACGCCCAGTCCGTGGACCGCCGCGAGCCCGGCCGCGAGGGCGGCGACCGCCGCGAGGAGCGCGACCGGCACCGAGACCCAGCGCGAGCCTCGCGTCTCGCGGATCGTCCGCTCCCAGAGCCATCCCACGAGGAGCGCGGCGGCGGGGTAGAGCGGCAGGAGATAGGCGGCGCGCTTGCCGGTCGACAGGGTGAAGAAGACGAACCCGGACACGAACCAGCAGAGCGGGAAGAGGAACGGCGCGGGTGCCGCCGTCTCCGTCCCGGGCGGCGACCGCCTGACGTCTCGCCACGTCTGCCACGCCACGACCAGCGCGCCCGGCACGAAGAGGCTCCACGGCAGGAACCCCGTCGCGAAGTCGCCGAGGTACTGGTACCACGGCCCCCGGTGCACCCAGCTCCTCGTGTACCGCTCGACCTGCTGGTGCACGAGCGTCTCGCGCAGGTACCCGACGCCGTACTGCGCGACGGCGGGGCCGTACCAGGCCAGGATGACCGCGGCGAACACGACGAGGCCCGGCCAGAGCCCCAGGCGCCGGGGCACGGCGCGGAGCGGCCCGGTGAGGGCGAGATAGAGGACCGCCGCGAGCAGCGGGAGGACCAGGCCGAGGAGCCCCTTGCTCATCGAGCCGAGCGCCATGGCCGCGTACGCGAGGGCGACCCAGCCGGCGCGGCTCGCGCCCGGCGGGCTCACCAAGCTTCGCCAGAGGCCGAGGCACGCGAGGGTGACCGCGGCGATCAGGAACTGGTCGGGGTGCCCCTGCCGCGCATACCAGAAGAAGAGCCCGCTCGTGGCGAGCACCGCCGCGCTGATCAGGCCCGCGCGGCGCCCGAAGAGCGCTTCGCCCAGGAACAGCGTGAGCGTAAGGCCGAGGAGGCCGCCCAGCACCGCGGGCAGCCGGGCCGAGACCTCGTCGAGCCGGCCGCCGCGGAGCTCGGCCACGCTCGCCGTCGCCCAGAAGTAGAGCGGCGGCTTGTCCGGATAGATCTCGCCGAAGAGGTGCGCCACGAGCCATGGTCCTCCGCGGACCATCTCGCGCGCGGCGAGCGCGTACTTCGCCTCGAGGGGATGGCGCAGGATCTCACGGCCGAGCCCCGGCAGATAGAGAAGCGCGCCCAGGGCGAGGACCAGCAGGAGCGGGCCGAGGCGCTCGCGGCCGCTCACGCGGCGCATCCCGGCGGCACGACCTCGCTGGCGAGGAGCACGTAGCCGCCGCGCGCCTCCACCACCGCGAGCGCCCCGGCGGCGGGCGGGAGCGCGGGGACCAGAGCGGCGGGCGCGATGACGAAGAGCCGGCCGGGCCGCGCCGGCCAGCTCGACGAGGCGCGCGTCGTCTCGCCGGCCCAGGAACGTCACCGGCCGTCGCGCGTAGAAGAGGAGGCTCGGCCGGTACGGGCCGACCGCGGCGACGGTGTCGCACGAGCGCGCGGCGCGCGCAGCGCGGCTCGCGAGCTCGCCCGCGGGCGTCACGAATTCCGCGCCGAACGCGGGCAGCGAGATCTGGAAGCCGATGGCGAGGACGACCGCGCTCAGCACCGCGAGCGTCGTGAACAGGCGGGCGCCGTCCCGGAGGAGCGCCACCCCGCCGGCGGCCGCGATCAGAACGGCAACGACCAGGGCGCTCGCCGGCAGGCTGGTCCCCGGCGCCGCGGGATACGCGGGAGCCACGAGACGCACGAAGAGGTCGGAGGCGAGCCACGCGCCGGCCAGCGCGATCCCCACGACGAGGCCCGTTCCGGCGAGAAGACCTCGCGCGAGCCGCGAGGGGAGGGCGGGCCAGGACGCGGCCACGAGGAGCGCGGCCGCGGGAAAGAGCGGGAGGACGTAGTGCGGGAGGCGCGTCTGCGCCACCGAGAAGAGGGCGATGCCCGCGAGGAGCCACGCCGCGGCGAACACGGTCACCGCGTCGGACCGGCTCCGCCGCGCCCGGGCGCGCGCCTGTCTGAGCGCCGCCACCACGGCCTCCGGCAGGAAGGCGCTCCAGGGGAAGAAGCCCAGGAGGAGCACGGGGACGTAGAAAAGAAAGGTCCCACCGGGCCCGGTCACGGGCCGGAGGACGCGCCCGATCGTCTCGCCGCGCGCCCGCGCCGCGTAGTCCCACCCATGGATCCAGAACATGGCGGCGTACCAGGGCGCGGCGACCAGGAGGAAGAGCGCGAGCCCGCGGAGCGGCCAGGCCTCCCGCCAGGCCTGCCGGAGGCCGCCCGCGAGCAGAAGGTAGAGGAGGATGCCGCCGAGCGGGATCAGGAGCCCGACCGGGCCCTTCGCGAGCGCCGCGAGCCCGGCCGCGATCCAGGCGAGCGCGTACCAGCGGCCCCGCGGCGGCGCGCTCCACCACCCCCGCATGAAGGCGTAGCCCGCGATGGTGGTCCAGAGCGCGAGGGTCGCGTCGGTGAGCGCCATCCGGCCGATCGCGACGAACTCCACGGACAGGAGCAGCACGAGCCCGGCGCGCCAGGCCACATCTCGCCCGAACGCCCAGCGCGCGAACGCGTGCTGGACGAGGACGAGGAGCAGCGCGGCGACGGCGGAGGGCAAGCGAGCCGCCGTCTCGGTCACGCCCAGGACCGCGTAGGCCCCGGCGGTGAGCCAGTAGACGAAGGCGGGCTTCGCGAAGCGCGGCGCCCCGCCGAGGGTCGGCGTGATCCAGGACCGCTCGGCGAGCATCTCCCGGGCTGCTTCGGCGTTGGCGCCCTCGTCCCGGTCGGTGAGGGCGACGCCTCCCAGGCCGACGAGGAGCAGCAGCCCTGCGAGCGCGGCGAGCAGCAGGGCGTCCCGGGGCGGGCGCACGGGCTAGATTGTACCCGGGACGGGACTCGTGATAGAGAAGGAGAGATCCGGCGGCGAGACATGGCGTCCACGCGCTTCGCGAGCCTGCGAGACCGTCTGGTGGCCCTCGTTGTCCTGGCCGCCCTTCCGACCCTTGGCCTCGTGCTCTTCCTGTACAGCGCAGAGCGCCGGGAGGCGTCCCGGCAGGGGCGCGACGCCGCGCTCCGCTTCGCGGGGGGTCTCGTCCGGGCGCACGAGCAGCGCGTCGGCGAGGCGCGCCGGCTCCTGGTGACACTGGCGGCGCAGCCCCAGATCCGCGCGGGCGACCCGGCGGCCTGCGGTGCCCGGTACGGGGCCCTGCTGCGGGAATTTCCCGACATGACCACGCTCGGCGTCGCCGCGGCGAGCGGCGACATCGTCTGCAGCGCCGTGCCGCTCACGCGGCCCGTGAACGTGATGGACCGGCCGTGGTTCGATCGCGCCGTGCGCGCCCAGGCGTTCACGACCGGCGACCACGAGATCGAGCCCGTGACCGGCAAGCCGCAGCTGGTCGCGTCGCTCCCGATACCGTACTCGGGCGGCGGGACGCAGTTCGTCGTGTTCGCCGCGCTCGACCTCGGCTGGGTGGGCCGGTTTGCCGCGGCCGACCTGCCGGTGGACTGGGCGGTGGCCCTCTCGGATGATCGCGGCACGATCCTCGCGCGGCATCCGGATCCGTGGCGGTGGGTGGGCCAGCCCCTGCCGGAGGCGCCGGTCGTGACGGCGACTGTCGCCGAGAAGGGCGAGGGCACCGCCGAGGTGGTGGGCGCCGACGGCGTGGCCCGGCTCCTCGGCTTCGCGCCCGTTCCGGCGCCGTCCGGTGGCCGGCGCGCCTACCTGAGCGTCTCGTTGCCGCGCAGCGCCGCCTTTGCCGCGGCCGACCGCGCCCTCGTCTTGAACCTCCTCGGCCTGGCGCTCGTCGTATGCACGGCGATCGCCGCCGTCTGGCTCGGCAGCGAGTGGATCATCCTCCGCCGGGTCAAGCTGGTCACCGCCGCGGCCGGCCGGCTGTCCGAGGGCGACCTCGAGGCGCGGGCCGAGGTGGCGGGCGCCGACGAGATCGGCACCCTCGCGCGCGGGCTGAATGGGATGGCGGCCCGTCTGAGCACGATGGTGAGCGGGGAGCGTGAGGGGCGGCACGCGCTCGCGAGCCGCGTCGACGCGCTGGTCGCGGAGCGCACGCGCGAGGTCGAGCTCCTCCGGCAGTTGAGCGAGCTCCTCCAGGCCTGCGCGACGCCCGACGAGGCGCACGGCGTGATGGGCCAGCTCTGCAGCCGGCTCTTCCCGGACGTGTCGGGCGCGGTGCTGATCACGCCGGCCTCACGCGACGGCCTGTGGGCGGTCGCCGTCTGGGGCCCGCCGTTCGCGGGCGGGCGCGAGCGCTTCCAGCTCGATGACTGCTGGGCGCTCCGCCGCGGCCGGGTCTACCGGGTCGACGACGTGACGGCGAGCCCGCCGTGCCTCCACCTCGGCCCGCCGATCCCGTCGGCCTTCGTGTGCGTCCCGCTGGCCGCGCAGGGCGAGACGTTCGGGCTCTTCACGCTCGCCGTCCCCCCGGGCCCGCCGGTCGAGGGCGGCCTCGGCGAGTCGCGGGTGCGCCTGGCCGTGACCGTGGCCGAGCAGTTCGCGCTCGCGCTCGCGAACGTCCGCCTCCGGGAGACGCTCCGGGGGCAGTCGATCCGCGACCCGCTCACCGGCCTCTTCAACCGCCGGTACATGGAGGAGACGCTCGACCGCGAGCTCAGCCGGGCCGAGCGCGAGCACCGGCCCCTCGCGGTGATCCTCCTCGACATCGACCGCTTCAAGCACTACAACGACACGTTCGGCCACGAGGCGGGCGACGTCGTCCTCTCGAGCCTGGGCGCGCTGCTCCGGAACGCCTCGCGGGCGGGCGACGTCGCGTGCCGCTACGGCGGCGAGGAGTTCGTCCTCATCCTGCCGGCCGCCTCGCTGATCGACGCCCAGCGCCGGGCCGAGGAGATCCGGGAGTCGATCCGCAGCCTCCGCGTGACCCACGCCGGCCGGCCGCTCGAGGGGGTGCGCTGCTCGATGGGCGTGGCCGCGTTCCCGGAGCACGGCGGCGTGGGCGGGGCGCTGCTCCGCGCCGCGGACGCCGCGCTCTACCGCGCCAAGCGGGAGGGCCGCGACCAGGTCATCCTGGCCGACTGACCGCCCGCCGCCCCAAACATCAAACTTCGGGGTCAGGCCCCGCTTTGAGATTCGCGCGCCACGGACGCCGCGCTCTGCCGCGCCAGGCGAGGACCCCACCAGATCGTCTGGCCGACTGACCGCCCGCCAGCCTCGCGGTCCGTCATTGCTCGCACCCGGCCTCCCGACCGCCCGAAAGTCAAAGTCGGGGCCTGACCCCGCTTTGATGTTTGTCGGCTAGCTGGGGCGACCCTTCGCGGCGATGCGCGCCAGGAAGCGGGCCTGGTCGATCTGGAAGCGCTCGTGCGTGCCCTCCACGATGCGCTCGGCCTCGTCGTGGCCCTCGATGTCGAACACGAAGCGCCGCCCGTCCACCTCGCGGAGCGTGGCGCGGATCGTCGCGCGCATGCCGACGGGCGTGGCGGCCAGGTGGCGGATGTCGATCCGCGTCCCCACGGTTCCGGCCCCGGCCGGGAGCTCTGCCTCGACGGCGCGAATCGCGGCGAGCTCGAGGAGGCCCACCAGGCGGGGCGTGGCCAGCACGTGGACGCCCTTGTTGCCGAGCGCGTCCGCCGTGTCCGCCGGCTGGACCACGACCTCGATCACTCCGACCAGCCCGGGCTCGATGGCCATCGGGACCCTCCTGTTCAGCGCGGGGGATGGACGAGGAAGAACACGCCGAGGCCCGCGACCAGGACCTCCAGCGCGACGACGAAGGACCGATCGCTCATCCGGTCGAGGATGCGGCGTCCCACGAAGGCGCCCGCGAACATGACGCCGCCCGTCGCGAGCCCGAGCGCGCCGGTCTCGGGCGTCAGGAGCGCGTAGCGCCCGTAGACGAGCGTCTTCACGAGGTGCACGCCGGCGGCGCAGAGCGCGTCGGTGCCCACGTACGCGCCCCGGCGGAGACCGTAGCCGAGGAAGAACGGCATCGTGATGGGGCCGGTGGCGGCCACGAGCGCCGAGAGGAGGCCGGTCGCCGCGCCGAGCAGGGGGAAATGCCGGAGCTGCATCCGGCGCGGCCCGCGCTCGAGCCACCGCCGGAGCGGGAGGGACGAAAGGAGCACGAGTCCCATGAGGCGCGACAGCCACTCGGGCGGGGTGGCGGTGTAGAGCACCGAGCCCAGCGCGGCGAGCGGCGCCGCCCCCGCGAGGTAGGCGCCGATGACCCGCCAGTCGAGCTCGTCCCGGCTCCACCACGCGCGCGAGACGTTGCCCACGATCAGCGCGATCGTGAGGACCGGGACGCTGGCCCGCACGCCGACCACCCACACGACGACGGGCAGCATGACGAGCCCGGTGCCGAACCCGAGCGCGCCTCCGGCCACCGCGGCGGGAAACGCCGCGGCCAGCAAGACCAGGATGCCGGTGAGGGATGGCAGGGCCGCCTCCGCCCGCGGGATCAGGTGCCGGGGACGCGCTCGAGCGGCGGGTCGCCCTGCACGACGCGCTGGATGTTGCCGAGCGCGAACCGCATCTTCGTGCGGAAGGCGTCGAGCGTCCCGGCGCCCACGTGCGGGGTGAGCACGACGTTGTCGAGGGTCGTCAGGGGATGCCCGGGCGCGAGCGGCTCGGGCGTGAAGACGTCGAGCCCGGCGCCGGCGATGCGGCGCGCCCGGAGCGCCTCGACGAGCGCGTCCTGGTCGACCACGCCGCCCCGCGAGATGTTGATCAGGTACGCCGACGGCTTCATCTGGGCGAGGAACGCGCGGTTCACCAGGTGCCGCGTCTCGTCGGTCAGCGGGACGTGACAGACGACGATGTCCGACTCGCGGAGGAGGCGCTCCCGCGAGACGAGCTCGATGCCGCCGTAACGGGCCCGCTCCTCGGGCGCGAGGGTGATGTACGGATCGCAGGCGAGGAGGCGCACTCCGAACCCGAGCGCCCGCTGGGCGGTGGCGCGCCCCGTCCGCCCGAACCCGAAGAGCCCGAGCGTCTTGCCCTCGAGGTCCCGCGTGAGCGGCCGCAGCGCCCACTGGAGCCACTTCCCCTGGACGAGGGCGTTGTGCGCCAGCACCACCTGCTTCAGGACGGCGAGGATCAGCGTCATCGTGTGCTCGCCCACGCCGGTGGCCGTGCCCGCCGGGCAGAGGCTCAGCGGGATCTTGCGGGCGGCGAGCGCCTGGGTGTCGATGCGCTCGTAGCCGACGCCCTGGTGCTGGACCATCCGGAGGCGGGGTGCGCCCTCGAGGTCGGCCGCCGTGAGCGCCCAGTCGGCGATGATGACGAACTCGGCCTGGGCGAGCTTGGCGCGCGCCTCGGCCGGATCCTCCGTCTCGAGAAAGACGGGCTCGAGCTCGGGCGGCGCCTGCTCGCGGATGACGGCGTACAGCTCGGGGGTGGCGCGGTTCCAGTAGAGCACCGCGTGGCGATCGGCCTGATCGGACATCTCGCTCTAGCCTCCCAGGTACGTGCGCACGACGGCCTCGTCCTGCGAGAGCTCGGCCGGCGTGCCCTGAAGGCGCACCCGCCCGGTCTCCATGACGTAGGCGCGGTCCGCGACGGTGAATGCGAGGTGGACGTTCTGCTCGACCAGGAGGACGGTCACACCCTGGCGCCGGATCTCGGCGATGGTCTGGAAGATCTGGCGGGCGATCAGCGGGGCGAGGCCGAGCGACGGCTCGTCCAGCAGGAGGAGCCTCGGGCGGGCCATGAGCGCGCGGCCGATGGTGAGCATCTGCTGCTCGCCGCCCGAGAGCGTGCCGGCCGGCTGACGGCGCCGCTCGCGGAGGACGGGGAAGAGGACGAAGACGCGCTCGAGGTCCGTCTCCACGGCGGCCCGGTCGCGGCGCGAGTAGGCGCCGACCGCCAGGTTCTCCTCGACGGTGAAGCGCGGGAACACCTGGCGGCCCTCGGGCGTGAGGCTCAGGCCGCGCGCGACGAGCTCCCACGGCCGCCGGCCGTCGACTCGGGCCCCCGCGAGGCGGATCTCGCCGGCGTCCGGGCGCACCAGGCCCGCGACGGCGTTGAGCGTGGACGACTTCCCCGCGCCGTTCGAGCCCACGAGCGTCACGATCTCGTTCGCGCGCACCTCGAGCGACACGTCGTGAACCGCGCGGATCGCCCCGTACCGGATGGCGAGCGCGCGGATCTCGAGGTGAGGCGGCCCGGCCGCGCCGGCGGACCCGTCGCGCGGCGGGGCGCTCATCCGTGCGCCAGGAGATGCGCCATCGCTGCCGCGGCGGCGAGGCCCAGCACGGTCCTCACGGCGTGAAGCGCGGTCCAGCGCCGGAGGAGTGCGCGCGCCTCGGGGCTGTCGGGAGCGAGGGCCCGGTCCATGAGCCGCTTGTTGGTCGGGAGGATCACCACCAGCGTGTACGGCACGACCAGGCCGAGGAGCGCGCCGGCCACGAGCCAGGCGATCCGCGCGCCGGCGAGCCAGGCGCCGACGGCCGCGAGGGTGCCGAGCGCTGCCAGCCCGCCCTGGAGCCACGCCCCGCGCGGATAGCTCGTCCGGAACTGCGCGACCGCCATCGGCGGGCCCGTGAGGATCCGCGCGGGATGCTCGACGAGGCTCACGTAGAGCGCGCCGCCCGCGAACAGCGCCGCCGCCCCCGCCGCGACCCACGTGAGGATCCAGGCCGTCACTGGCCTACCCTCCCCGTCGCCCGTCCGGAAACCAAAGCGGGGTCAGGCCATGTCGTTTGGTTTCCACCCCTGAAAGCCAAAGTCTGGGGCCTGACCCCGAGTTTGATGTCCGGTCGGCCGGGACGGATAGGGGGAGGGGGCCGGCCCGAGATCGTGGCTCACGAGCCCTCCCCGAGGTACGCGGCGATGACCGCCGGGTCCCGGCGGACGGCCGCGGGCGGGCCCTCCGCGATCCGCTCGCCGTGGTTCAGCACGAGGACGCGGTCGGAGACGCCCATGACGACCCGGATGTGGTGCTCGACGAGCAGGATGGCAAGCCCCCGGTCGCGAAGGCCGCGGATCAGCGCCATGAGCGCGTCCGCCTCCCCGGTGCTCATCCCCGCCGCCGGCTCGTCGAGCAGCAGGACGCTCGGCTCGACCGCGAGGGCCCGCGCCAGCTCGAGGCGCTTCTGATCGCCGTAGGGAAGGTTCCGGGCGAGCTCGCGGCTCCGGTCGTGGAGCCCCACGCCCTCGAGGAGCGCGGCCACCCGACCGTCGGTCTCGTCGCGCTCGCGGCGGAACCCGGGCGTCCGCAGAAGCGACCCGAGGAGGCCGGCCCGGGCGCGTCCGTACCGCGCGACCCGCACGTTCTCGCCCACCGTGAGGTCGCGGAAGAGGCGGATGTTCTGGAACGTCCGGGCGATGCCGAGCCGGGCGCGCGCGTGAGGGGGGAGCCGGGAGATCGGGCGGCCGCGAAGGCGCACCTCGCCCGCCGTCGGCCGGTAGAGCCCCGTGACGACGTTGAAGATGGTGGTCTTCCCGGCGCCGTTCGGGCCGATGATCGAGAGGATCTCGCCCGCGCCCACCGCCAGCGCGACGCCCGACACCGCGCGGATCCCGCCGAACCGGACGGAGAGGTCCTGGACCTCGAGGAGGGGCTCCGTCACGCCACTCTCCGGGAGAGGCCGAGGGAGAAGCCGCCGAGGAGCCCTTGCGGCCGGAAGAGGATCAGGCCGAGCAGGATCGCGCCGTAGATCACCATCCGGTACTCCGCGAGGAATCGGAACACCTCGGGCGCCACGGTCAGGATCACCGCGCCCGCGATCGAGCCCTCGACGCTGCCCATGCCGCCGAAGACCAGGAGGGAGAGGACCAGGATCGACTCGACGAGCGTGAAGGAGCCCGGGCTCACGAACGTGGCGTAGTGGGCGAAGAACGCGCCCGCCACGCCGGCGAGCGCCGCCGCCAGCGTGAAGGTGATCACCTTGAGCCGGGTGGTAGGGACGCCCAGCGCCTCGGCCGCGACCTCGTCCTCGCGGATGGCCTGGATCGCCTCGCCGAACGTCGAGTTCACCAGCCGCGAGACCACGAGCGTCGCCAGCACCACGAGGGCGAGGACGAGGTAGTACTGGCGCGCCGGCGTCCCGAGGTCGACTCCGAGGATCTCGGGGCTGGGGATGGCGGGGATGCCGAGCGGCCCGCGCGTGAGGCTGAGCCAGTTCAGGAGCACGAGGTGGATGATCTCGCCGAACCCGAGCGTCGCCATCGCCAGGTAGATGCCGCCGAGCCGGAGCGTGGGGAGGCCGATCAGGAACCCGGCCGCGCCCGCGGCGGCGGCCGCCGCCAGGAAGTTCAGGAGGAACGGGCTCCCCCAGGTCACCGCGAGGAGCGCCGCCGTGTAGGCCCCGATCCCGTAGAAGCCGGCGTGGCCGAGCGAGAACTGGCCGCAGAAGCCGGTCACCAGGTTGAGCGACAGGGTCAGCAGCACGTAGATCCCGGAGAGCACCGCCACGTGGAGGACGTAGGGCGACCGCACGACGGCCGGCAGCAGCAGCGCCGCGACGAGCACGGCGCCCAGGATCGCCCGCTCCCGCGCATCGAGGTCAGGCGTCAGGCCTTAACTTCCTGATTGCTCGGGCCGGGAACCGAATGTTAGAAGCCTGACCCCGACTTTGGTTTCAGACCTTGCGGATCTCGGGCGTGCCGAGGAGGCCGGAGGGGCGCACGATCAGGACGAGGATCAGGAGGCTGAAGGCGACGATGTCCCGGTAGCCGGACCAGAAGATCGTCGTCGCGGCGGTCTCCGCGGTGCCGAGCAGGAAGCCGCCGAGGATCGCGCCCGGCAGGCTTCCCATGCCGCCGATCACCATCGCGCTGAAGCCCTTGAGTCCGGCCGAGTAGCCCATGCCGATGTCGACCGAGTTGTAGTAGATGCCCGTCAGCACGCCGCCCACGCCGCCCACCGCCGCGCCCACGCCGAACGCCAGCGCCACGACGCGGTTGGTGTCGATCCCCATGAGGCCGGCGACCCGGCCGTCCTGGGCGATGGCACGCATGGCGAGCCCGAGTCGCGTGCGCCGCAGCATCGCCTGGAGCCCGACCAGGAGCAGGAGCGCGATGCCCGTGATCGTCAGCTCGAGCGTGGAGATCTGGGCGCCCCCGACCTCGATCATCCGCACCGGGAAGGGGCTCGGGAACGCGCGCGTGTCGGGGCCGAACACGATCAGGATGAGGTGGTCGAGGATGGTGGCGGCGCCGAGCGTCGCCAGGAGCGCGGCGATGGGCGGCGCGTTGCGGATCCGGAGCGGCTGGAGCGCCGCGCGCTCGAGGGCCATCCCGATGAGGCCTACCAGGAACATCGAGGCCAGCATCGGCACCCAGAGCCCCAGGCCGAGCCCGACCGCGAAGACGACGCCGACGTACGCCCCCCACATCACCAGCGAGCCCTGGGCGAAGTTGACCACGTCCAGGATCGAGAACGTGATCGCGAGCCCGATCGCGATGAGAGCGTACAGGCTGCCCAGAGTGAGCGCGTTGATCGCCTGCTGGAGGAGCATTGCGCGATGGTACCGGACCTCTCCGCGGGCGCGCAACCGGCGCCGGAGGCGGAGGACCCGCGCGGCGCGCCGGCGAACGACTCTGCTATGCTAGGCCCCCGTGACCGCCGCTCCGCATCGCCTCGGCGCCTATCTGTCTCCCCGGGACACGCTTGCGACCGCGACCGACCTCGCGCACCGCGCGGAGACGCTCGGCTACGACAGCGTGTGGCTGACTCACGGCGTGGGCCGGGACGGCTTCCTCGTGCTGTCCGCATACGCGCACGCGACGAAGCGCATCGGGCTCGGGACCGGCGTCATCCCGATCTACCCGCGGCATCCCGTCGCCATGGCCCAGGAGGCGTCGACGCTGATGGAGCTGTCGAACGGCCGCCTCCGGCTCGGCATCGGCCTGAGCCACCGGCCAGCGATGGCCGACGCCTTCGGGCTCGACATGGGCGAGCCGCTGGCCGTGATGCGCGAGTACGTGGCCGTCCTGCAGCAGGCGCTCCACGGCCGCGCGGCCTTCGAAGGGCGGTACTACCGGGTCCGCTGGACAGGCGCGTTCCGGGCGCCCGCGCCGCCGGTGCTGCTGGCGGGCCTCGCGCCGCCGATGCTCGAGCTCGCGGGCGAAGTCTCCGACGGCGTCGTGCTGTGGCTCGCCAGTCCCGCGTACGTGCGCGACGTCGCGGTGCCCGCGCTCGCGCGCGGCCGCGCGCGCGCCGGGAAAGCCCTCGAGGGCTTCGAGATCGTGGCCGCGGTCCCGCTCGCCGTGACCCAGGACCACGCCGGCGCCACCCGGCTCTTCCGCGAGGAGCTGGTGCGCTACCTCTCGCTCCCGTACTACCGGACGATGTTCCGGGCGAGCGGCCACGGCGATGCGCTCGCGGCGTTCGACCGCGATCGCGGACCGGGCCGGGATGCCGACGCGGTCCCCGCCGCGTTCGTCGACGCGCTCGGCGCGATCGGAGACGCGCGCCGCGCGCGGGCCGAGGTGGACGCGTACCGGGCGGTCGGCGTCACGCTTCCGGTCGTGCGGCCGATCGGGTCGCCGGAGTCGGCGCACGCGCGCGCGACGCTGGAGGCGGTGGCCCCGTGACGCCGGTCCGCCGGCTCGCGCTCGGACGGCCCTGATGCCGCTGCTGGGGCAGGGCGTCCTCGCGATCTGGCACACGATCACGCCGGAGGGTGAGCTCGAGTACTGGCGGTGGCACGATCGGGAGCACATCCCGGAGCGGGTGGGCGTGCCGGGATTTTTGCGCGGCCGCCGCTACCGGAGCCTCGAGCGCTCGCTCGATTACCTCGACCTCTACGAGGTGGAGGACTCGGAGACGCTCCGGAGCGCGCCCTACCTCGCGCGGCTGAACGATCCCACGCCGTGGACCCGGCGCATGGTCCCGAACTTCCTCAACACGCAGCGAGTCGGGTACCGAGTGGCGGCGAGCGCCGGCCGCGGGCAAGGCGGTGTGCTCCTGACGATGCAGATGGAGGCGATGGACGGCGCGGCCCGGCCGGCCGCGCTCTCCGCCGCCGGCATCGCCGCGCTGCAGGACGTGACCGGCGTCGTCTCGGTCCACGTGCTGGATGCGACGCCCGAGGTCACGAGCATCGCGACCGCGGAGAAGCGGTTGCGGGGCCCTGGTGACCGGGCCGAGGCCGACCCTTGGTGTCTTCTCGTCGAGGCGGACGACCCGGCGGTGCTCACCGAGCTCCGGGCCGGGCTGCTCGCACCGGAGGGTCTCCGCGCGCGGGGCGCCGGGCTGCGCACGGCCGGCGCGTATCAGCTCCAGATCAGCATCGACCCCGAGCGAGGAGATCCCAAATGGCGCTGATCGGACAGGGCGTCCTGATCATCTGGCACGCGATGACTCCCGAGGGCGACCTCGAAATGATCCGCTGGCACGACCGCGAGCACGTCGCGGAGCGCGTCGGCATCCCGGGGTTCCGGCGCGGCCGGCGCTACGACACTCCCGCCGGGACCCGCGAGTACCTGGACATCTACGAGACCGACAGCGCGGAGACGGTCCGGAGCGCGCCGTACATCCTGCGGCTCAACTTTCCGACCGAGTGGACGAAGCGCGTCCTTCCGCACTTCCGGAACACCGTGCGCCTCGGCTGCGAGACCGTGCTCACCACGGGCCGCGGTCAGGGCGGCGCGCTCCTGACGCTCCGGGCCCGCCCCGCGCCCGGGCGCGCCGACGTCGTCGAGCGCTGGCTCCGGGAGACGCTCCCCGACGCGCTCCTCGACGAGACCGGCGTCGTGGGGGTGCATCTCCTGCACACGGTGCCCGCGACGACGCAGGTGAAGACGAACGAGGGCAAGCTGAAGGGGGGCGAGGTCGGCCAGGGCGAGGAGCCCTGGCCGTGGGTCCTCCTCGTCGAGACGGGCGGGCTCGAGTTCGCCGAGGGCGTCGCGGGCCGCCACTTCAAGCCGGCGGACCTCGCGGCGCACGGCGTGGCGGCCGACGCGGTCCTCGGTCGGCACCGACTCCAGCTCTCGATGGACGAGGCGTAGCCCCCGCCCGCGCGGACACCCCGCCGTGTCCCTGATCGCCGGGGTCGGCGCCGCCTTCGTCCAGAGCGTCCTCCCGGTCCTCCTGATCGGCGGCCTCGGGTACCTGGTCGGACGCGCGCGCATGCTCGACCTCGCGCCGATCACGGGACTGACGGTGCTCGTGCTCGTCCCGGCCATCGTCTTCGACTCCCTGGCGCGCGCCACCTTGCCGCGGGACCTCCTCACGCGGCTCGTTCTCCATGTGGCCCTCCAGATGGCGGCGATCTGGGTGGTTACCGTGCTCGTCGCGCGCCTGGCCGGATGGCGAGGGCCGGACGAGGGCGGTCTCCTCCTCGCCACCCTCTTCTCGAACTCGGGGAATGTCGGACTGCCGCTGGCGCTGTTCGCGTTCGGACCCGACGGGCTCGCCGTCGCCGGCGGCTGGTTCGCCGTGATGTCCATCGGGTCCAGCACGGTCGGGCCCTACCTGGCGGCCCGGGCGCGGCTTGGCGTCCGGGGGGCCCTCGGCCGCGTGATGCGGCAGCCGATTATCTACGCCGTTGCGGCCGGCGTGATCGTGAACCTCGGCGGCTTCTCCCTGCCCGGCCCCGTCGCCAACGCGAGCCAGCTCTTGGCCGGCGGCGCCGTCGCGCTCATGCTGCTCCTCCTCGGGCTCCAGCTGGCGCGGCTGACCGCGCGGGAGGAGGCGTCGGGGGCGGCGCTCGCCACGGCGATCCGCCTGGTGGCCGTGCCGCCGATCGCCTGGGGAGTAGGGCGCCTGGTCGGGCTCGAGGGCATGGCGTTCGCGGTGGCCGTGATCCAGGCCAGCACCCCGACGTCGATCTCGTCGGCCCTCTGGGCGCTCGAGTTCGACGCGCGCCCGGCGCTGGTCTCGGCGGCGGTGGTGCTGTCGACCATCCTCAGCGTCGTGACGCTGACCGTGCTGCTGGCGGTGCTGACGACCCGCTGACAGTCACGGGATCGACGGCCGAGGCCGGCGCGGCGGGCACGACCTGACGGTCCTCCCAGCGGCCGCCGTCCAGGACCAGCTGCCCGATCTTCGCGACGTCGCGCGGGCGGAGCCGGAGCCCCGCGGCGGCGCTGGGCTCACGGCCGTTGTCGCTCATCCAGTCGAGGTGCTCGATGCCGAGCGGATCGAAGAGACGCTCTTTCGCGTAGTCGAGCAGGGGCCGGCCCGTGCCCCGCGCCACCAGGGCCGCGATGACGGCGGTGGCGCCGCCGTTGTAGTTCCAGCGCTCGCCGGGCGGCGTCGTCAGTGGACGGTCGAGGACGAAGCGGTACCGATCGGCGGCGCCGGCCATCCGCCGCTCGTCGTTCCGGGGATCGCTGTACGGGATGCCTTCGTTCCACTCGGTACCCATGGTCATGGTGAGCGCGTGCTTCACGCGGATCCGCATGCGCGCCGGGCCGCGCTCGAGGTCCGGGTAGTCGGGGAGCGCCTCGAGCAGCGGGCACTCGAGCGGAGGCACGTGGCCATCCTCGAGGGCGATGCCGTAGAGGAGGCTGACGACGCTCTTCGTCACCGAGCGCACGTCGTGGAGGGTGTCCGGCCCGAAGGCCACCTGGCCCAGGGGCATCCCCAGGCGCTCGTCGTGCCCCGTGAAGTACTGCTCGAACACGAGTTGACCACTCCGCATGACGACCACCCCGTGGAGGTTCCGCAGCCGCCCGTTGAGGAAGGCGACGCCGATTCCGGACATGTGACGCGAATCGAGACCGGCCGACTCGGGGGTGAGCGTCATGCGATGCGCCGGTCCACGGACGTCGTGTGAGGCGGGAGACGTCCCGCTACACGCCCCGGGAGAGCACGATGTCGAAGACGCCTCGACGGACCTGCCCGTCCGGCTTCAGGTCGACGACGAGGTTCGACTTGTGGCCGGCGAAGGGATCGTTGGCGATGTAGGGATCGCCCTTGAAGTAGAGCTGCGTCGTGAGGGGAATGTGCAGCGACTCCATGACGCGGAAGTGGATGTGCGCGGGACGCGTCAGGCCGGCGTACTTCTCGAACCCCGGCAGGTTCGGCGGTATGGGGTACCGGCCCGGCATGATCGTCTCGATCTCGTAGCGCCCTTGCTCGTTCGTGTACAGCATGCCCCGCAGATGAAACGTCGTGACCTCGGTGAAGTTGCCCGGCAGGTTCGTGTCGTACGCGCCCGCGTGATTCGCCTGCCAGACCTCGACCAGCGCGCCGGGAACAGGGGTGCGGCAGTCGGTGCTCAGCACGGTCCCGCCCACGACCAGCCGGTCGCCCGGCTCGCTCGCATCCACCAGCCGCGAGCGAAAGGGCGCGCCGAACCGGTAGAACGGACCAAGGATGTCCGACTCGGTCGGCCGGCAGTCGGCCGCGGCAAGTCGGCCGTGCCCGCCGAGGAGCGCCCCGCCGAGCGCGGCGGCGCCACCGAGCAAGGCCCGCCGTGTGATGGCCGGGAGGCGTTGCGGGATCGAGCGTGGCCGCATGCGAGCTTCTCCTGTCTCCTGACCAGGGTCAGGCTGGACTGCTCGAGGTTCCGTGAACGTGGCCGAACGCCTCGAGCGCGGTCATTGGATCACATGGTCGGCCCGGAGGGCGAGCGACTGCGGGATGGACAGGCCGAGCGTCTTGGCCGTCCGAAGATTGATGACCAGGTCGAACTTCGTCGCCTGGGCGATGGGAAGGTTCCCGGGCTTGGCCCCCTTCAGGATCTTGTCGACGTAGCCGGCGGCTTGACGGAAGTTCTCGGCCAGACTCGGGCCGTAGCACATCAGCCCGCCGTCCTCCACCATCTCGATGAAGGCATACATCGCGGGAAGCCGCCTGCCGGCGGCGAACTCGAGGATCGGCTTCCGGTGCGCGAGCGTCACGGAATCGGGGAGGACCAGAAGCCCGTCAGGTCTTCCGCGCCCCATCGCCTCGAACGCCCGGGGGAGATCGTCGGGCCCCCGGACGTCGAGCATGTCCGTTCTGACCTTGAGCGTGGCGGCCGCCGCCTCGGTGGCGGCGCGGATGCCACTGTGGAGCTGGTTCCCCGAGTTCCACAGGACGGCGACACGAGTGGCCGACGGCACAGCCTCCTTCAGAAGCTGGAGTCCCTTTCCGCTCAACTCGACGTTGAGGAGCGACACACCGGTGATGTTTCCGCCCGGGCGCGCCAGGCTGGGGACGATCCCGGTCCCCATCGGATCGCCGGTGCCGGCAAGAACGATGGGGATGGCCTGCGTCGCGCTCTTGGCCGCCATCACCGCCTGGGTGGAGGCGACGAAGAGGACGTCCGGCCGCAGGGCGATCAGCTCGGCGGCGAGCTCGGGCAGCCGCTCGGCCCGCCCAGAGGCGGTGCGGAACTCGATCGCAAGGTTGCGGCCCTCGACGTAGCCGAGCTCGCTCAGACGCTGCTCCAAGGCCCGGAATGGCGCCGACAGACGCGGCACGCTGCCGGTGAGGACGCCTACGCGCCAGACCTTGCCGGGCGCTTGGGCCTCGGGAGCGAGGGGCGCGACAAGAAGGGCGAGCGCAACGATGAGCGGCCCGACCGCGCGCCGCCTCGTCGGGCTCACGACCCGACGCCGTCGCGAGCCGGCGTGCCGGCTATTTCGCGGGCCTGGCCGTCACGCCGTCGCGCGCGAGGCGGCCGAAGGCGTCAGGCGTCATGCGGAAGACCGTCCACTCCTCCATCGCCTTCGCGCCGAGCTTGAAGTAGAGGTCGCGCGCCGGCGTGTTCCAGTCCAGGACCGACCATTCCATCCGCCCGCACTCCCGCTCGACGGCGATCTCCGCCAGGCGCGTGAGGAGTCGGCTGCCGATCCCGCCCCGGCGCTCCGCCGGGACGACGAAGAGGTCCTCCAGGTAGAGGGTCGGCCGGGCCTTGAAGGTCGAGAACGAGTAGAAGTACAGCGCGAAGCCCACCGCGCGGCCGTTCCGCTCGGCGAGGATCGCCTCGTAGATGCGCCGCGGTCCGAAGCCGTGCTCGAGAAGCAGGGCCTCCGTGGCCTCGACCTCGTGGGCGAGCCGCTCGTATTCCGCGATGCCTCGGATCAGGCCGAGGATCGTCGGAACGTCGGCGCGGGTGGCCGGGCGGAGGACCAGACCGTCCGGCGCGTGGGGCGTCGCCGCGGCCCGCGCCTCCGGCCGGGCCGAAGTCCGCCGGCCGGGCCGGGGCAGGGCGCGCTTCGGAGGAGGCTTCTTCTTCGGAGCAGGTCTCTTCTTCAATGGAGCTCCACGATCTTGTCGCCAGCCTTCTTCATCGACAGCACGACGTCGGTGCCGTCCAGGGCGTTGACGAGCGAGGTCCGGTCGGGGCAGCGGAGAAGGAAGCTCTTGTCGAGCCAGAGCTGGTGGAGGAGCTTCCTGGGCTCCGTGTGGGACGGCCGGCCCTCGACGCGGAAGAGGACGGCCGACCCGGTCCCGCGCGGAAAGTAGTCGACCGTCGCCTCCAGGAACGCACCCTCGATGTACTTCTTGACCTCGTCCATCATCCAGGGCTCGATCCGCTCTCCCGCCATCGCCATGGGCGACCTCCCACCGGCCGCCGTCGCGATCGGCGCCCTACTTCCCCCAGGGCGCGATCGCGGCGCGGCTGATCTTGTGCGGGCTGTGCTGACGACCCAGCCACTCCGCCTCGCGGAACGCCTCGCTGATCTTCTCGAGCGGATACACGTGCGAGATGACCTCGGTGAAGGGGTACTTCCGCTGGTTCTTCTCGAGGAAGGTGAGGCCGCGCTGGATGGCCCACGGGTCGTACTGGATCATGCCCACGATCGTCTGCGACCGCCAGACGATCGAGGCGGGGTGGAACTCGAACTTGTGTCCGGGGCTGATGTGGCCGATCTCGAGGTACGTCCCGCCGCTCTTCAGCATCTGCAGCCCTTCGGGGATCACGCTCGGGAACCCGACGAAGTCGCAGACGACGTCGGCGCCCCAGCCGCGGGTGAGGTCCTTCACCGCGGCCACGCGGTCCTCGGGGCGGGAGAGCTCCTGGAGGCTCAGCGTGTGGTCGGCGCCGAACCGCCGGGCGAGCTCGAGGCGCTCCGGGATCTGGTCGATGACGATGATGTTGGCCGCGCCCATCTCCTTGGCGACGGCGGCGGCGTTGAGCCCGAGGCCGCCGGCCCCCTGGAGGACGACCGTGTCGCCGACCCGGACCCGCACCTTGTCGAGCCCGTACAGGACCTGGGCCAGGGCGCAGTTGACCGGGGTGGCGACGTCGTCGGAGATGCTGTCCGGCACCTTGTAGACGAAGTGGCCGGGGCGCAGGTAGAAGTACTCGCCGTAGGACCCGACGAAGTGCGGCGGGTCGTCCGCGTACCGGGTGCCGCGGCGCTTGTTCGGGCACGCGGCCCGGTGGCCGTCGAGGCACGCGGGGCAGCGATCGCACGGATAGAAGTAGCAGTAGGTGACCCGGTCGCCCTCCTTGAGCGGGGCGCCCGTCGAATCCTTCGAGACGTTCTTCCCGAGGCGCTCGATCACGCCGCACATCTCGTGGCCGAAGGTCTGGCCGCGGTCGGGGGCCCCGATCAGGTCCTGGAGCTCCCCGCGCCAGATGTGGAGGTCCGACCCGCAGATCCCGCCGCGGGTGATCCGCACCAGGGCGGCGTCGGGCTCGACCTCCGGGACGGTGTACTCCCGGATGTCGAAGTCGGCGCTGAACTTCGTCATGACGGCGAGGCGGCCTTTCATCGACGGATCTCCTTCTTGCTCGGCGACTAGCTCGGTCGCGTGTCCATGAGATACGACTGGGCGGCCGCGACCCCCGCTCCGAGGGTCACCGGTACGCCGAAGCTCTTGAGAGTCATCTCCACGCCGGCCAGTCCGGCGAGGAGCTCCAGCTCGTTCAGGCTGCCCAGGTGCCCGATCCGGAACACCTTACCCTTGACGTCCCCGAGCCCGACCCCGAGGGAGAGGTCGAGCGTGCGGTTCGCGTGGACGATGTAGGCGTCCGAGTCGAAGCCCGCGGGCATGACCACGGCGGTCAGCGTGTTCGAGTGCTCGCGCGGCTCTCGGCAGAGGATGCCGAGGCCGAGGGCCCCGACGGCGCGGCGGCACGCCTCCGCGAGGCGCGCGTGGCGCCGGAAGACCTGGGACAGCCCCTCCTCCTCCAGCATCGCGATCGACTCGCGGAGGCCGAAGAGGAGCGCCGTCGCGGGCGTGTAGGGGAACTCGCCGCGCTTGTTCCGCTCGAGCACCGGGCCCCAGTCCCAGTAGGCGCGGGGGCACTTGGCGGCGTGGCTCGCGCGGATCGCCCGGTCGCTCGCGGCCAGGATCGTGAGGCCCGGCGGGAGCATGAGTCCCTTCTGTGGTCCGGTCAGCGCGACGTCCACCCCCCACTCGTCGAATCGGAAGTCGATCGACGCCAGCGACGAGACGACATCGACCAGGAGGAGGGCGGGATGTCGCGTCTCGTCGAGCGCGCGGCGCACGGCCGCCACGTCGCTGGTCACACCCGTCGACGTCTCGTTGTGGACGACCAGGACGGCCCGGATCTGGTGGGTCGCGTCCGCGCGGAGCCGCTCCCCCACGCGCAGCACCGGCACGCCCTCGCCATAGGGCACCTCGAGCCGGTCCACCTCGATGCCGAGGGCGGCGGCGGTCCGGCAGAAGTGGTTCGAGAAATGGCCGTTGACGACGCCGAGGACGCGGTCACCGGGGGACAGCGTGTTGACGACGGCCGCCTCCCAGCCGCCGGTGCCCGAGCCCGGGTACAGGATCGGCTGTCCCCGCTCGGCCTGGAACACCCCCCGGAGCCCCGTCAGGATCTCGCCGACCAGCGCCGAGAACTTCGGGCCCCGGTGGTCGATGATCGACTGCGACATGGCGCGCACGATCCGCTCGGGGACGAGGGTGGGGCCGGGAATCTGCAGGAACGGCCGACCGGACATGACGGCTCCTTCCACCAGGGAGGGCTCACGCGCCCGGGGGACGGCGCGCGGACGCCTCATCCTAGCACGCGCTGCGGCTAGTGGATGACCTCGTCCGCCCGCGCCAGGATGGACGGCGGGACCGTCAGGCCAAGCGCTCCAGCGGTCTTGAGGTTGACCACGAGCTCGAACATCGTCGGCTGCTCCACCGGCAGATCAGCGGGCTTGGCGCCCCTCAGGATCCGGTCCACGAACGACGCGCCGCGCCGGTACATCCGGGGCAAGTTGACCCCGTAGCCCATCAGACCGCCCGCCCTCGCCATCTCCGTGGCGCCGTACATCGTCGGCAGCCGGCCCCGCGCCGCCAAGGCGACGATCTGCGGCGTGTGGGCCAGGAACATCCCGTCCTGGAACACGGTGAGCGCCTGCACGCGCCTTCGGGCCAGCGTCGAGAACGCGTCCTCGATCTCCTCAGGCTTTCCGACTGCCACGGGATGAAGCTCCACCGCCAGCGCCTGAGCCGTGCTCTCCATGGACTTCAGCGACGGCCCATGAATCGGGTTGCCTGGGTTCCAGAGGATGCCAATGCGCGTCGCGTCCGGCACGGCCTCCTTGAGGAGATCGAGGTACTTCACCCGCATCTCGAGCCCCTGATGCGTCCATCCCGTCACGTTGCCACCCGGGCGCGCCAGGCTGGCGACGAGCCCGCTCTGCACCGGATCCGCGACACGGCCGATGACAATGGGGATCGTCCCGGAGGCGCGCTTGGCCGCCACCGCCGCCGGGGTGCTCGATGCGAAGATCACGTCGACCTTCAACCGGACGAGCTCGGCCGCGAGCTCGGGCAGCCGCTCGTACTTCCCCTCGGCGGCGCGGATCTCGAGGACGACGCTCTGACCCTCGACCCAGCCGAGATCTCGGAGGCCGTCCCGGAAGGCCTCGTCGAACGGCGTGCCCGCGGCTGAGCCGGACTCCAGGTAGCCGACCCGTGGCACCCGCGACGACGGCTGCGCGCTCGCGTCGAGCCGGGCGGCGAGAACGACGAGCAGCAGCGCGATCGCGGGAGCGACCCGCGAGCCCCTCATCCCGGCGCCCGTCGTCGGATTGGCCGCCTCACGCCGGCGGCGCGCCGTCGGCGTACGGCTTGAGCGTCGCGTACACGGCGAAGTTCGCCGGAGTGGGGACACCGCGCTCCTGGCCGAGCCGGACCACGGTCCCGTTGAGCGTCTCGATCTCGAGACGCCGCCCGGCGGCGAGGTCGTAGTAGAGCGAGCCTCGGATCGCGGGGTCGGAGCCCTGGAAGAACTTCATCATTTTCGCGGCGTGATCGCCCGGAACCGGCACGCCCGTCGCCTGGCCGACCGTCTGGGTTTCTTCCATGACCTGACCGAAGAGCGTCCGCGTCTCGGGGCAGGCGAGGACGGCGCCGAGCGGCAGCCGCGTCAGCGCCGTGAGGCCGCTCAGTCCGCAGATCAGGACGAACTTCTCCCAGAGCGCCACCCGCATGTCGGGGCGCACCTGGGCCTTGATGCCGGCGCGCGCGAGCGCTTCGACGACGCGCTCGGTGCGCGGGCTGGGCGGCCCGTCGAGCTCGCCGAGCTGGATGACGTCGGGGCCGGCGCGGTGCTCGATGACCCCCGGCGCCGCGACGACGGAGGAGACGCCGGCGAGGCCGCCGATGACGCGCCGGGGACCGACGATCCGTCCGATGCGCTCCGCGCTGTCGATGCCGTTCTGGACCGGCAGGATCACCGTGTCGGGGCCCACCGCGGGCCGGAGGCGCTCGGCCGCGCTCTCGGTGTCGTAGGCCTTCACGCAGAAGAGCACGAGGTCCGCCGGCCCGGACTCGGCCGGGTCGTCGGTCGCCCGAGCCGGCACGGTGAAGTCGCCCGCAAGGCGCGAACGCACGGTCAGCCCGCTCTTCCGGATGGCCGCCAGGTGGGCGCCCCGCGCGATGAACGTCACGTCCTCGCCCGACCGGGCGAGGAGCCCCCCGAAGTATCCGCCGGTCCCGCCGCTGCCCATCACGGTCACGCGCATCGCTCGTCGGCCTCCCGTGCCGGGGATGATTCTAACGCGCCGCTCGCGGCGAAGGGGCGTCGGCTGCTGGGCGTCGGTCGTTTGACAAGGCCCACCCTCACTGCTAGCGTCGGGTCGTCAGGCACGCCGAAATCGCTCACCAGCGCGCGAAGATACGGGAGGACCCCGCTTGGCCAAGATCGAGATGGCAATCAAGGACGCGATTGCGCGCGGCGCGCGCAAGCACATCCGGAGCGCGGCGACGCCGCTCCGGCGGGACGTGCGTCGCCTGCGCCAGGCGGTGCGGGAGCTGCGCACCCAGGTCGCGGCGCTCAGAGAGGTGGCGGCGCGCTGGTCGGAGTCCCAGGCCAGCCGCGGGTGGCAGCCGGGGATCTCGGAGGACGAGGCGCGGGCCGCGCGGCTGTCACCCGGCCTCATCCGGAAGCTCCGCGGGCGGCTCGCCCTCAGCCAGGCGGCGGTGGCGCGCCTGGTCGGCGTGAGCCCGGCCGCCGTCGTGCAGTGGGAGCAGGGCCGCGCCACGCCCGCGGGCAAGAACCGAGCGGCCCTCGTCGGTCTCCGACGACTCGGGCGACGCCAGGCGAAGCGGCTCCTGGCGGCCCCGGCCACGGCCGCGCGTAGCAAGGTCCGGCGAGCGTCGCCGGCTCGCAGGCGGCGCCGAAGCCCGCGCCGATCGGCCCGGCGCTAGGAGGGCCGTCCGCATGAAATCCGCGTGGAACCATCTCCAGTTCAACATCGAGCCCGCCAATCGCGCGTTCTACAAGGACCTCCTGACCCTGCTGGGATGGGAGTCGTGGCACGAGGACGACAAGATGCTCGGCATGGGGGTCGAGGGCAAGGGCTCGTTCTGGTTCGCCGCCGCTTCCGGCAAGAAGCAGACCGACTACGACCAGCTGGGCGTGAACCACATCGGCGTCCGCGCTGACGAGCAGCGGGACGTGGACACCGTCGCGAAGTTCCTGAGCGGACACGGCGTGGCGGCGCGCTTCGGCACGCCCCGCCACCGCCCGGAGTTCGCCGAGGGTGAGGGCCAGACCTACTACCAGGTCATGTTCACGTCCCCGGACAACATCCTGTTCGAGGTGGTCTACATCGGACCGAAGGCCGGCTAGCTTCCGGGCCCTGTCCTTGCGCGACACTGACTGAGAAGCTCGGCGTGGCTGATCCAGCGTTCCCGACCAGAGGAGGGTCCGGCTGATGCACGCGATCCGTATCCAACAGTTCGGTGGTCCGGAGGCCATGGGGCTCGAGGAGCTGCCCACCCCCAAGCCCGGCGACGGCCAGGCCCTCGTCCGGATCGAGGCGGCCGGCGTCAACTTCATCGACGTCTATCAGCGCACGGGCCTCTACAAGAACCCGCTGCCCTATGGCCTCGGGCTCGAGGGCGCGGGCGTCGTCGAGGCGGTGGGCGGCGGCGTCACGACGGTCCGCGTCGGCGACCGGGTCGCGTGGACGGGTATCCCGGGGTCGTACGCGACCCACAACGTGGTGCCGGCCGACAAGCTCGTCACGCTGCCCGCGGGCGTCGACGCGCGCGCGGGCGCGTCGGCGATGCTCCAGGGCATGACGGCGCACTACCTCGCCCACTCGACGTACCCGCTCAAGGCCGGCGACACCTGCGTGGTTCACGCCGCCGCGGGCGGCGTCGGGCTCCTTCTCTGCCAGATGGCGAAGCGCGCGGGGGCGCGGGTCATCGGCACCGTCTCGACCGAGGAGAAGGCGAAGCTCGCCCGCGAGGCGGGGGCCCACGACGTCATCCTCTACACGCGGCAGGACTTCGAGGCGGAGGTCAAGCGCCTGACCGGCGGGAAGGGCGTGCAGGTCATTTACGACTCCGTCGGCAAGGACACCTTCGAGAAGGGCTTCAACTGCCTCGCCATGCGTGGCTACATGGTGCTCTACGGCGCCTCGAGCGGGCCGGTCGCGCCGCTCGACCCCCAGGCGCTGAACGCCAAGGGCTCGCTCTTCCTCACGCGGCCGAGCCTCTTCCACTACACCGCGACGCGGGAGGATCTCGCGAAGCGGGCAGGGGACGTCCTCGGCTGGATCCAGAAGGGCGAGCTGAAGCTGCGCATCGGGGCGACGTTCCCGCTGGCCGAGGCGGCGAAGGCGCACCAGGACCTCGAGGGCCGGCGGACGACCGGGAAGGTGCTCCTGATTCCCTGACGCCGGGGCGAGAAGGGGCGGTCGCGCGCCCCGCGGGGTCAGCGGGGGCTCAGCACCTCGGGATTGACGACGCACTCCTTGGGCGGCGCCTCGCCGCGCCACACCGCCAGGATCGCGTCGATCGCGCGGTTCGCCATCGCGACCTCGGAGGTCTCGTCGATCCCGGCGACGTGGGGCGCCAGAACCACGTTGTCGAGGCCGAAGAGGGCGGAGTCGTGGAGCGGCTCCTTCTCGAAGACGTCGAGGCCCGCGCCTGCGATCCGGCCCGTGACCAGCGCCTCGTGGAGCGCCGACTCGTCGACGAGCGAACCCCGCGCGGTGTTGACGAGGTGCGCGGTGGGCTTCATCAGCGCCAGGCGCTCCCGGTTGATCAGGTGCCGGTTCTCGGCCGTGGCCGGGCAGTGGAGGGTCACCAGGTCGGCGCGCCGCAGGAGGTCCTCCAGCGACACCAGTTCCACGTTGTACTGGCGCACGAACTCGCGATCGGGGTAGGGCTCGTAGGCGAGAATCGTCATGTCGAAGCCGCGGCACCGGCGGGCCACGGCCTGCCCGATCCGGCCCAGGCCGACGATGCCCACCGTCGCCCGCCACAGCCCGCGATGGAACTCGGTCTTCCACTGGCCGCCCGTGATGAGGCGGTGATTCCGCAGGACCCCCCGCTGGACCGCGCACATCAGAGAGAACGCGTAGTCCGCGACCGCCTCGTGGTTGGCGCCGACCGACGTGCAGACGACGACGCCGTGGCTGGTCGCCGCGTTGACATCGATGGCGTCGAAGCCGACGCCCCAGCGGGCGACCACGCGGAGATCCGGGGCCTCGCGGAACACGCGCTCGGTGTAAGGCTCGCTGCTCGCGAGCGTCGCGAACACCCCGGGGAGCGCGCTCCGCAGCTCGTCCTCGGTCATCTTGCCCTGGCGGCCGATGCGCCGCTCGACCTCGAGCCCGGCGGCCTCGAGGCGTCCGAGGTAGGGAGCTTCGCGCTTGTAGGTGTGGGGCACCGTGATCAGGACGCGGCGCGCGGTCATCGCTCGGGGTTTATCGCATCGCGGCGGCATCCCGTCAAGGCCGCCATCGAACGCCGGCGCTGCGACCTCGTTTGACGGCGCTCCCGGGCGGGCATAGGCTCCTCGAGGGCCCGGGTCCGCTCGCGCGGCGAGGGTCCACACGGCAGGAAGGAGGCCGATCATTCCCACTCGCGCGCCGATCGCCACCGTGCAGTGCCTGGGCGCCTCCCGGACGGTCACCGGAGCGAAGTTCCTGCTCGAGACCGCCGAGCGGCGGCTCCTCGTGGACTGCGGCCTCTACCAGGGCCTGAAGTCCCTCCGCCTGCGGAACTGGGACAAGCTGCCCGTCGATCCCGCGCGGATCGACGCCGTCGCCCTCACCCATGCTCACATCGACCACATCGGATACCTGCCGCGGCTCGTCAAGGACGGCTTCGGCGGGCCGGTCACGGCGACGAGAGGCACCGGGGACCTCGCGCGGATCCTCCTGCCGGATTCGGGTCACCTCCAGGAAGAGGAGGCGGCGTACCACAACCGGCAGGGCACGTCCAAGCACACGCCGGCTCTGCCGCTCTACACGGCCGAGGAGGGCGCGCAGGCGGCCGCCACCGTGAAGGGCGTGGACTACGGGACGCCGACCCGTCTGTTGCCCGCCGTTCAGGCGACGTTCCGGCGCGCCGGCCACATCCTCGGCTCGTCGTCCGTCCATCTCGAGCTCCAGGCCGAGACGCCGCTCCGGCGCGTGGTCTTCTCGGGAGACATCGGACGCTACGCGGCCCCGATCCTCCTCGACCCGGAGCCGATCGGCCTGGCGGACTACATCTTCGTCGAGTCGACCTACGGCGACCGCCTGCACGACACGACGCCGATCCCGGAGCAGCTCGAGCGCGTCGTTCGTGCGGCGGTGGAACGGGGCGGCGCGCTCGTCGTGCCGGCCTTCGCGGTGGGCCGGACGCAGGAGCTCATCTACCACCTCCGGGCGCTCGAGGAGGCCGGCCGCATCCCGACGCTACCGACCTACGTGGACAGCCCGATGGCGATCGAGGCGACGGGCCTCTACTGCGAGCACCCGGAGGACCTCGATCCGGACACCGCCAAGCCCGTGACGTCGGGCACGTGCCCCCTCCACACGACCCGCTTCCAGCTGACGCGCTCCGTCGAGGACTCGCGCAAGATCAACGACGTCCGCGGGCCCGCGATCATCATCTCGGCGAGCGGCATGGCCACCGGCGGCCGCATCCTGCACCATCTCCGGCGGCGTCTCCCGGACCCGAGGACGACGGTCCTGCTCGTCGGCTTCCAGGCGCCCGGCACCCGCGGCCGGCTGATCCAGGACGGCGCGCGGACGATCCGGATGTTCGGCGAGGAGGTGCCCGTCAAGGCGCACGTGGAGGTGATCCACGGCCTCTCCGCGCACTCGGACGCGAACGGGCTGCTGCGGTGGCTTCGCACGGCGGCGGGGAAGCCCCGTCACGTCTACGTGGTCCACGGTGAGCTGGGGCCGGCCGACACGCTGGCGGGCCGCATCCGCTCCGAGCTCGGGTGGGAGGCGTCCGTGCCCGACTACCGCGAGGTCGTCGGGCTCGACTGACGCCGGCGCGGCTCGGCTCGTGTCGGGCGCCCGCTACTCCCCGAGGAACCAGTGCTGCTTCACGGGCGGGTGATAGCTCAGCCCGAAGCGGCGCGTCGCCGCGTCGACGATCACGGTGACCGCCTCCTCCACCGAGTCTGTCACCGTGAAGCGCTTCGGATCGGCGGGATCGACGACTCCTTCGCGGACGAGGCGCATCTCCACGAAATCCATCAGGGGCTGCCAGAACTCCTGCCCCATGAGGACCAGCGGGAAGTCCCGGATCTTCCCGGTCTGGATCAGCACCGCCGTCTCGAAGATCTCGTCCAGGGTGCCGAACCCACCGGGCAGCGCCACGAAGGCGTACGAGTACTTCACCAGCATGACCTTCCGCACGTAGAAGTGGCGGAAGGTGATCCAGCGATCGAGATAGGGATTGGGCTGCTGCTCCTGGGGCAGCTCGATGTTGCAGCCGACCGAGCGGCCGCCGACTTCCTTCGCGCCCCGGTTCACCGCCTCCATGATGCCGGGGCCGCCCCCCGTCATGACGGTGAAGCCGGCCCTCGCCAGGCGCGCGCCGAGCTGGCGGCCGACCACGTAGTAGGGATGCGTCTCGGGGAATCGCGCCGAGCCGAACACGGTGACGCATGGGCCCACGAAGTGAAGGGCCCGGAAACCGCGCATGAACTCGCAGGCGATCCGGAAGGTCCGCCAGAGCTCGAAGCTTCGCCTCTGGGGACCCCGGAGGAACTGGATCTCCTCCGGCGCTCCCGGGGTTTTGCCCCACCTGGCGTTGCGCGACTTCCAGCCGAATCTCACCGGCCACATGATCGCTCGCCGGCGTGGTCCCGGCAACGTTTGGGGGAGCCGGACGCGGCCGGGACGCCGGCCGGCCCGGCCGCCGGTCGCGCGGATTCCGTTCGAATTCGCCGAAGCTTCGTCGCGGCCAAGGCGCTTGCAGCCAGCCGGGGCTGCCCCTATAGTCGTTGCGTCGGCCGGGCCGCCAAGGTCCGGCCGATGCCATCGAAGGACCTCAGGTTCCGAAAGAGTCCTGGAGGCGTAAACAACCGTGGAAACAGGCGGAGACAGGCCCGTGATTCTGCGTCCAACCGACGACCTCCGGATCGAGCGGCTCAGGCCGCTGATCCCCCCGGCCATCCTCATGGAGCAGTACGAGATCACGGAGGCGGCGTCGACGACGATCGCGGAGGCCCGCGAGGCCATCAACCGCGTCCTGCGCGACGAGGACGACCGGCTCATGGTCGTCGTGGGGCCTTGCTCCATCCACGACGTGGAGGCGGCGCGCGAGTACGCCACGCGCCTCCGGGGCGCGGCGGACCGGCTGGCCGACGACCTCGTGCTGGTGATGCGGGTCTACTTCGAGAAACCGCGGACCACCGTCGGCTGGAAGGGGCTCATCAACGACCCGAAGCTCGACGAGAGCTTCGCGATCAACGACGGGCTCGCCCTGGCCCGCGGCCTCCTCCTCGACCTCGCGAAGATGGGACTCCCGGCCGGATGCGAGTTCCTCGACACCATCACGCCCCAGTTCATCGCCGACCTCGTGTCGTGGGGAGCGATCGGCGCCCGCACGACCGAGAGCCAGGTCCACCGGGAGCTGGCCTCGGGACTCTCGATGCCCGTCGGGTTCAAGAACGGCACCGACGGGAACGTCCAGATCGCCGTCGACGCGATCCGCGCGGCAATGCATCCCCACCAGTTCCTCTCCGTGACGAAGCAGGGGCTGGCGGCCATCGTCGTGACGCGCGGCAACGACGGGTGCCACGTCATTCTCCGTGGCGGCCATCGCCGGCCGAACTACCACGCCGAGGACATCGAGCAGACCGCGAAGGTGCTGACGCGCGCGGGACTCCCGCCCCGCATCATGGTCGACTGCTCCCACGGCAACAGCGGGAAGGACCACACGCGCCAGCCGGCCGTGGCCCGGGACATCGCCGCCCAGATCGCCGAGGGGCAGCGCCACGTCTTCGGGATCATGCTGGAGAGCCATCTGGTCGGCGGCCGGCAGGACGCGCGCCCGGGCCAATCGCTCACCTACGGGCAGAGCATCACCGACGCCTGCCTCGCGTGGGACGACACCCTCCCGGTGCTGGACGACCTCGCCAAGGCCGTGCGCGCGCGCCGGGAGAAGCCGCGTGGCTGAGGCGACGACCGATACCCTCGCGGGACGCGTCGCCCTGGTCACCGGGGCGGGGGCGGGGATCGGCCGCGCGACGGCGCTGGCCCTGGCCCGCGCGGGGGCCGACCTCGCGGTCAACGACCTTCGCGCCGACGCCGCGGAGAAGGTCGCCGGCGAGGCGCGCGCGCTCGGCCGGAAGGCGCTGGCGCTTCCGGCCGACGTGTCCTCGGTGCCGGAGATCGAGCACCTGATCGCGCGCGTCACCGAGGGCTTCGGGCGGCTCGACGTCCTCGTGAACAACGCCGGGCTCATTCGCCCCACGCCGTTCGGCCAGGTGAGCGAGCGCGACTGGGACGAGACGTTCGCCGTGAACGCGCGCGGGCTGTTCTTCTGCATGCAGGCGGCCGCGCCGGTGATGATCGGTCAGGGCTCGGGTGTCATCGTGAACGTGTCGTCCATCGCCGGCCGCGGCTCGGCGAGCCTCTCGCCGCCCTACGCGGCCAGCAAGACGGCGGTCCTGTCGCTCACCCAGCAGGCCGCGCGCGCCCTCGCCCGGCACGGCGTCCGCGTGAACGCGGTCTGCCCGGGGATCGTGGACACCGACTTCAACTGGCGGCTCGACGACCTGCTCGGCGTCCGCCAGCAGGGTCTCGGCGCCGGCGAGTTCATGAAGCAGCGCGCCGCCAGCGTGCCGCTCGGCCGTTTGGCCGAGCCCGACGACATCGCTCGCGTGATCGTCTTCCTCGCCTCTCCGGCCGGCGGCTACATCACGGGGCAGGCGGTCACGATCGACGGCGGCTTCCTGATGCACTGACGGGTCGGCGGGATCCGCCGGCCCGGAGACGGCGCCCGAACTTCCGGGGCGCCTCGTTCGTTCGAATGAATGTCGACCGCGGGCGGCGGGAGCGCCGTTCGCCCGCCCTGGACCCACTCGCACCCGAGGGGAGGTCGCTCATGACGATCACGCGCCGCGCCGTCCTCGCCGGAGGCCTGAGCCTCGCGGTCCTGCCGCTCCGGGCCCAGCTGGCCGGTGCCCAGCAGGCCGCGGCTCCGGTGAGGGAGCTCACTCCGCTTGCCGGGCCGGTCTACCGCTTCCGCAACAACTTCCACTACTCGGTCGTCGTCGTGACCCACGAGGGGGTCATCGCGACCGATCCGATCAACGCCGACGCCGCCCGCTGGCTGAAGGCCGAGATCGCCAAGAGCTTCTCGCAGCCGGTCCGGTTCCTCGTCTACAGCCACGACCACGCCGACCACATCTCGGGCGGCGAGGTCTTCGCGGACACGGCCCGGATCGTCGCCCACGAGAACGCCCGGCGGACGATCATCGCCGAGAAGCGCCCCACGGCCGTGCCGCAGGTGACGTTCACCGATCGGATGGTCATCGAGCTCGGAGGCACGGCGGTCGAGCTCTCGCACGTGGGCCGGAACCACTCCGACAACTCGATCGTCATGCGGTTTCCGGCGGAGCGGATCCTGTTCGCCGTCGACTTCATCCCGGTGAAGTCGGTCGGGTTCCGCGACTGGCCGGACGCCTACATCGAGGACTGGATCGAGTCGCTCCGGCGCGTGGAGTCGATGGACTTCGACGTGCTCGTCCCCGGCCACGGCCCGGTCGGGACGAAGGACGACGTGCGCGCCTTCCGGGTGTACATGGAAGAGCTCCGGGACGCGGTGACGCGCCTGGCCCGCGAGGGGAAGAGCGAGCAGGAGGTCGTCCAGGCCGTGCAGCTCGCCAAGTACGAGAGCTGGGGCGGGTACAAGGACATGTTCGCCCTCAACGTGGCCGGCATGTACCGCCACGTCCAGTCGCACCGCCGCCCGAACTGACCCGACCCCCGCGCCGTCCCGCCTCGCCATCGGGGGGCGGGGCGGCGCGGACGTCCAACGCCCCGTGCGCGGGATCGAGCAGATTCCCTGGCTCTACGACGCGACCCTCGCGCTCGCCGAGTGCACAGGGCTCAAGCGCTGGCGGCAGTGGCTCTGCGCCGGGGCCGAGAGGCGCGCGCTCGACCTCGGCTGCGGCACCGGGCGCAACCTGCCGCTGCTCCCCCCGGGCTCGGTAGGAGTCGATCCCGCGCTGGATTCCCTCCGCCGCGCCCGCCGCCGCGCGCCCGGCGCGCGGCTCGTCCAGGCCCGGGCCGAGGCGCTGCCCTTTCGCGCCGCCGCCTTCGACACCGTGGTGAGCGGGCTCGTGTTCTGCAGCGTCGACGACCCGGGCGCCGGTCTCCGGGAGGTGCGGCGCGTGCTTCGCCCCGGCGGCACCTTCCGGATGCTGGAGCACGTGCGGTCCGAGCGCCCGTGGCGCGCGCGGATCCAGGACCTGGTCCAGCCGGCCTGGACCCGGCTCGCCGGCGGCTGCCGGCCGAACCGGGATACCGAGCGGACGGTCGAGGCCGCGGGCTTCACGATCGACCGGGCCACGCGGCGCGCGCGGGGGAACCTGCGGCGGTTCGTGGCGCGGCCCGCGCCGGCCGACCGCCCCGTTGCCGGCGCGGAGCCGGCGCGCTAGCATCGCGTCGCGATCCCTCGGGGTCGATCACTCGAGCTCATGATCCAGATCGTCCGTGCCCCCATCACGCTGGCGGAGCTTCGGAGCCTGGCTCGCGAACAGTTCGGCGACATGGTCAAGGCGGTGGTGGACGTGGGGCAGGGCATCATGGCAATCGGCGGGGAGCTTCACGCGGACGAGGAGGCGATCCTGCTCGACCAGGGCTCTCGTCAGAGCGATCTCTGGGGCATCAATCTGTACCCCGATGCGTCGGACGTTGAGCGGGTGGAGTTCGATTCGATGATCAACGTTCGCCCGGGACAGGGGAATCGATCCCGGTCCGTCGAGGATCCAGGACGGCAAGACCGGATCCGAGCGATCGTGCGGCAGCTGGTTCGGGAATGACGGCCGCAGGGCCGCACCATCCAGAGCTTGCGGGGGGCCGCTGGCAGAGCCTGTCCCTGGCCGAGCAGCTGGCGAACGTCGGTGCCGAGGTCGGACGGATGCGTCGTCCTCGCGGTGCGGCTGGAGCCTTGGAACGCGCGCTCGAACTGCTCGACCTGACGCTCGCCGACGCTCGCTGGCGTGGCCGCCGCAAGGAGATCGCGCGAGTCCGGGAGCTCCTGTGCGACGCGGCCGACGGAGGGCGCGAGTACGGGACTACCCTGGAAGACCTCGACCGCTACTTCCTCGCGTTCGCGGTTGTCGCTCGCCGCGGGCGCTAGGGTGCAGGCCGAGCGCGGGTCGGCCGCAGACGGCTGGTTGCCCCGATGAGCGAGCCGATCGCAGCTCATCCCTTCGCGGCGTGGCGTCGTCGCGGCGGGCGAGGACTACGTGCGAGACGCAGCGGCGTGCACGAGGCGCGCGGCGGCGCTCGCGGCGGGGTCGGCGGCCCCCCGAGCCGGCACCGGCCGCCAGTCTCGGCCGTCGGCTTCCGGGGAAAGATCGAGAAGGCGCGTCGTGTAGACTAGTCCGAACATCATGGGCCATACACTGCCCGGTTATGCGACGCGCGGCCAGGAGTTCCTCAGGCTCCTGCCGGAGCGGATCCTCGTCATCGACGGTGCGATGGGGACGATGCTCCAGCAGGCGAATCTCTCCGCGGAGGATTTCGGCGGACTCGATCTCGAGGGCTGCAACGAGAACCTGGTCGTCACCCGGCCCGACATCGTCCGCGGCGTCCACGAGGCCTACCTCGATGCGGGGGCCGACATCGTCGCGACGAACACATTCGGGGGAATGCCGACCGTGCTGGCCGAGTACGGCCTGCAAGACCTCGCGATCGAGCTCAACGAGGCGGCCGCACGGATCGCCCGTGAAGCGGTGGCGAAGTTCCCCGGCCCGAGGTTCGTCGCGGGGTCGATGGGTCCGACGACGAAGACCATCACCGTCACCGGCGGCATCACCTTCGACCAGCTGATGGCCTCCTATCGGGCGCAGGCGATCGGCCTGCTGAAGGGCGGCGCCGACCTGCTCCTCCTTGAAACGGCGCAGGACACGCGCAACGTGAAGGCGGCAGTCATCGCGATCCGCGAGGCTTTCCTCCAGACCGGCCTGCGCGTCCCACTCATGATCTCCGCGACGATCGAACCGATGGGGACGATGCTCGCCGGGCAGACTATCGACGCGTTCTATGCATCGGTCGAGCACGCGGAGATGGCTTCTATTGGACTCAACTGTGCCACTGGCCCGGAGTTCATGGCCGACCACCTGCGCACCCTGAACACTCTCGCGTCCTGCGCCATCAGCTGCTATCCGAACGCCGGCCTTCCCGACGAGAACGGGAAGTACGGCGAGTCGCCCGCAATGATCGCCGGCGCGCTCGCCCGCTTCATCGAGCAAGGCTGGATCAACGTCGTGGGTGGCTGCTGCGGAACGACGCCGGAGTACATCCGTGAGATCGCGAGGGCCGCGAAGGCTGGAAAGCCGCGCCGTCCGGCCGCCGCGCTGAGGACGCACGTCGCGGGCATCGACTACGTCGAGTGCGAGGAGTCGGCCCGGCCGCTCATCGTCGGCGAGCGTACCAACGAGGTCGGCAGCCGCAAGTTCAGGCGGCTCATCGAAGAAGAGAAGTTCGAGGAAGCGGCCGAGATCGGCCGCGCGCAGGTCAAGTCCGGCGCGCAGCTCATCGACATCAACCTCCAGAACGCCGACCGCGACGAGTCAAAGGACATCGAGCGCTTTTACGAGAAGATCATCCGCATGGTGAAGGTGCCGTTCGTCATCGACAGCACCGACGCCGCAGCGGTGGAGAAGGCCCTGACGTACTGCCAGGGTAAGGCGATCATCAACTCGATCAACTACGAGGATGGGCCCGAGAAGCTCGACAGGGTCGTCCCGCTCGCGAGGAAGTACGGTGCGGCGCTCATCTTCGGCTGCATCGACGAGGACAAGATTCAGGCGCAGGCGATCACCACCGCGCGCAAGCTCGCGATCGCCGAGCGGGCCCATGCGGACCTGACGGAGAACTACGGCTTCCCTGAGCAGGACATCATCTGGGACCCGCTCGTCTTCCCCTGCGGGACCGGCGACAAGAACTACGTCGGGTCGGCGGGCGAGACGATCCGGGCGGTGGCGGCCCTGCGGGAGCGCTTCCCCCGAACACGCACGATCCTGGGGATCTCGAACGTGTCGTTCGGGCTTCCCGACGCAGGGCGCGAGATCCTCAACTCGGTCTTCCTCTACCACAACTCGAAGGCCGGGCTCGACTTCGCGATCGTGAGCTCGGAAAAGCTCGTCCGCTACGCCGCGATTCCCGAGGAAGACAAGAAGGATCGCCGACGACCTGCTCTTCAACCTGGGCGAGGATCCCGTCGCGGCGTTCGCAGCGCACTTCCGCGGGAAGAAGAAAACGGCCAAGACCACTAAGGTGACACGGTCGCTCGACGAGCGACTCGCCTCCTACATCGTCGAGGGCACGAAGCAGGGTCTCATCGAGGATCTCGAGGAGAAGCGGAAGGACGTTCCGCCGCTCGAGATCATCAACGGCCCGCTCATGAAGGGAATGGACGAGGTCGGGCGGCTCTTCAACAACAACGAGCTCATCGTCGCGGAGGTGCTACAGAGCGCCGAGTCGATGAAGGCCGCGGTGGCCCACCTCGAGCGCTTCATGGAGAAGGACGACAGCGCCAACAGGGGCACGGTGATGCTCGCGACGGTGAAGGGCGACGTGCACGACATCGGGAAGAACCTCGTCGAGATCATCTTCTCGAACAACGGCTACCGGGTCGTCAACCTCGGGATCAAGGTGCCGCCGGAGGTGCTCATCCAGGAAGCGACGAAACACCGGCCCGACATCATCGGCCTCTCGGGGCTGCTGGTGAAGAGTGCGCAGCAGATGGTGGTAACCGTGGAGGACCTGAAGGCTGCGGGGATCCGCGTCCCGATCCTCGTGGGCGGCGCCGCGCTGACGAAGAAGTTCACGCTGACGAAGATTCGGCCCAGTTACGGGCAGCTCGTCGGGTATGCCCGCGACGCGATGAAGGGGCTCGACTTGGCGAACCAGATCATGACGGCGCGACCGGAGATCGCCGCGAAGATCGAGGCCGAGGCGAAAGCCCTCGAGATGGACGAGTCGCCGGAGAACTCGCCCCCCTCGATCCCGGTGTCGACGGTCCGCTCCTCGCTCATCGACGTCCACGAGCCGCCGCGCGACGCGCCCGACACCGACCGGCACACGCTCGAGTTCCGCCTACCGGAGCTCTGGCCCTATCTGAACCGCCAGATGCTCTACTCGAAACACCTCGGCCTGCGCGGCAGCGTCGAGCGACTCGAGGCGGAGCGCGATTCGAAGTTCCTCGAGATCGAGGCGATCGTGAAGGACGTCCAGCGGCGCGCGGAAGACGGCTGGATCAGGGCGCGGGGGATCTATCGATATTTCGGCGCGGCGTCCGAGGGGAACCGCCTGGTCCTCTTCGGAGGTGACGGCCGCGAGGTGGGCCACTTCGACCTCCCGCGGCAGCGCCGGATCGACGGGCTCTGCCTCGCCGACTTCGTCAAGCCGCTGGCACACGGCAAGCGCGACTCCGTCGCGATGTTCGTCGTCTCCTGCGGCGAGGGGATCAGGGCGCGCTCGGCGGAACTGAAGGAGAAGGGCGAGTACGTGCTCTCGCACGCGCTGCAGTCGCTGGCGATCGAGGCGGCGGAGGCAGCGGCAGAGCGGCTGCACCGCAAGATCCGTGAGCAATGGGGGATCTTCGACACGCCACACCTGACGATGGCCGATCGGCTCAAGGCAAAGTACCAGGGGATCCGCGTCAGCTTCGGCTACCCGGCCTGCCCCAACCTCGCCGACCAGAAGCGGCTCTTCGACCTGCTCACGCCCGACGACATCGGCGTACAGCTCACCGAGGGGTTCATGATGGATCCCGAGGCGAGCGTCAGCGCGCTGGTCTTCCACCACCGTCAGGCCAGGTACTTCAACGTCGGGAGCGACGAGGCGTAACCCCCACGTAGAGCAGCGCCCATGACAACTCGCCGGGACATCTCGTTCCTAGAGGCCATGAAGTCGCTGCTCGTCTTCGACGGCGCCATGGGTTCTCTGCTCTATGAGCGCGGGGTCTTCGTCACCCAGAACTTCGAGCAGCTCAACGTGACCCGACCGGATGTCGTGAAGAGGATCCACGCCGACTACGGCGACGCGGGGGCGCAGGTGCTCGAGACGAACACATTCGGCGCCAACCGCTTCCGCCTCGACCGCCATGGCCTGGCCGACCAGGTCCGTGCGTACAACGTGGCCGGCGCCAGACTGGCGCGCGAGGCGGCCGGTGAGAAGGTGTGGGTGGCGGGTTCGATGGGGCCTTCGGGCCTCGTGCCCGGGGTCGCGACGGAGTCTGAGCTCGCGCTCGTGTTCGCGACGTTTGCCGAGCAAGCGGCGGCGCTGGTCGAAGGCGGAGCTGACGCTCTCATGCTGGAGACGTTCCGCCATCTGGCGGAGATCCGAATCGCGATCGAGGCCGCGCGCAAGGCGGCACCGGGGGTCCCGATCATCGCCTCCATGGCGTTCGACTCCGCAGGCACCGTCGCCGACGGTTCCACGCCGGAGCAGGTGGCCAGCACGCTGCGCGACTGGGGCGCGGATGCGATCGGCGTGAACTGTGGCGACGGCCCTCAGCTCGCGCTCGCCATCGCCGAGCGGCTGCGAGGGGCGGGGCTTCCTCTGGCGGTGCAGCCGAACGCCGGCCTGCCGCGCAACGTCGACGGCCGCCTGCTCTACATGGCCACCCCAGAGTACTTCGACGTGTTCCTGCGCCGCACCGTCCAGCTTGGCGCGACGATGATCGGCGGCTGTTGCGGCACTACGCCCGAGCACATCCGATGGATGGCAAAGTCCGCGCGGATGCTCGGGGACCACCACGTCGAGATCAGGCCCCCGAGCTCGGTCGCCACGACCGGGGTGGCCCTGGGCCTCGCCCCCACACCGCTCGCCGAGCGGAGCGCGTTTGCCGCGAAGGTCGCGGCGGGCCAGTTCGTGGTGTCGGTGGAGGTGAACCCTGCTCCCGGACTCGATCCCTCGAAGGCTCTTCAGGGCGCGAGGATGCTCATAGACAGCGGCGTGGACATCGTCAACGTCGCGGACGGCCCCCGTGCCATGGCCCGCATGTCGAATCTCGCGTTCTGCTCCCTTCTCATCGAGCGCTGCGGAATCCAGCCTATCCTCCACGTATGCGGACGCGACCGCAATCTGCTCGGTCAGTTTTCGCACTTGCTGGGGGCGCACGCGATCGGCATCCGGAATCTCGTCATGATCACGGGCGACCCGCCAAAGGTGGGCGACTATCCGGAGGCGACCGCCGTCTACGATGTGGATGCGATCGGGCTACTCCAAATGGCATCGAACGCCAACCGCGGACTCGATCCCGCCGGCAAGCTCTCGCCTGGCGGCAAGACGTCCTTCCTGATCGCCACCGGTTTCGAGCCGGGTGCGGCCGACCTCGATCGCGAGGTGCGCCGCCTCGAGAAGAAGAAGACCGCCGGCGCGGAGCTAGTGATGACGCAGCCGGTCTTCCAGCCGGATCTGCTCGCCGACGTGCTGCAGCGCATCGAGCACCTGGAGTTGCCCATCATGGTCGGTGTGCTGCCTCTCGTGAGCTACAAGAATGCCGAATTCCTTCACAACGAGGTTCCCGGCATGCAGATTCCCGAGGAGATCCGCGAGCGTATGCGCAAGACACCCGGAGGTGAGGCCGCCCGCAAGGAGGGCATCAAGATCGCCCGTGAGATGCTCTACTCGGTGCGGGCTCGCGTGCAGGGGGCCTATCTCATGCCGCCCCTGGGCCGATACGAGCTTGCGCTGGAGGTGCTGGAGGGCCTCAAGGCGTAGCCCGCCGCATGCGGCGGGCCAAGCGGCCTGACTCGATCTGGGAGTCATCGACAGCGTATCCAGACCCCCATGCCTCGTAGAGAGCGCGCCCGGCGCCACCGCGGAGAACATGCTGAGGCACCGCGACGGCGAGATCCTACGCGGTGCACAGCCCTGTTTCCCGCTCCCGTCCCGCTCCCGCCGTCAGCCCAGGGGGCGCATTTCCAGCGTGGCCGGACTCTCGCGCGCGGCAGACCGGTCCGGCGGCAGCCGCCCGCGACGAACGAGCTGCCGCGCGGCGGCCACTTCGCGGCGCTGGAGGCCACGGACCTGCTGGCCGAGGAGATCCGCGCCTTCTTCAGGCCTCTCAGGAGCCGGTGACCGGCCGCCTGGCCGCGGCCGCTGATCTCGCCGGCGGAGCTCGCCGCCCGCCTCAATCGCCCGGAGATCCGGCTGATCGAGTGCGGCGTCGCGTATCACATGCTGCCGGACCGGAGCGACTTCCGGGTGGAGAGCACGGAACCGCTCTACACCACGGGACACATTCCAGGAGCGGTGTTCGCCGACCCGATTGCCGCGCTGTCCGATCGGGCGAGCGGCCTCCGGTTCACCATGCCCGACCCGGCGAGCCTGGCCCGGGCCTTCGGCCGGCTCGGCGTCGGGGACGGGACGTTCGTCGTGCTCTACTGCCGCGACCACAACGTGTTCGCCGCCCGGCTCTGGTGGATGCTCCGGGCCATCGGCTTCGACGACGCCGCGGTGCTGGACGGCGGCTTCGCGCGCTGGACGCAGGAGGGCCGGCACGTCACGGCCGAGGTGTCGCGCCACTCGCCCGCACATCTCGAGCCGCGCCCGCGCCCTGGCCTGTTCGTGGGGAAGGGGACAGTCCGCGCGGCGCTCGCCGATCCCCGCGTCACCCTCGTCAACGCGCTGTCGGCGGACCAGCACGCGGGGCGGGGCGGCGTGACCTACGGGCGCCCGGGCCGGATCCCGGGCAGCGTGTCGGTTCCGGCCCGCTCGCTGACCGACCCGGTCACCCACGCCTTCCTGCCCAGCGAGCGTCTGCGCGCGGCCTTCGAGGCGGCCGGCGTGCTGCATCCGGGAGCTGCCGGGCACCGGCCGATCGTGACCTACTGCGGAGCAGGGATCGCAGCGTCCAGCGACGCGTTCGTCCTCACGCTGCTCGGAGCCCGTGACGTCGCGGTCTACGACGGCTCGCTCGAGGAGTGGGCGCGGGATCCCTCGTGCCCGATGGAGTCCGGGCCGGTCGCGCCGTGATCCTGGACGGCGTCATCCCGCCGCTCATCGTCTTGCTGGCGGCCCTCGGGCTGCTGGCCGGGCGGCGGGCGATCTTTCGCGGGACCGGCGCGCCCGCGCCGGTCTGGACGGACGTCGCGATCGCAGTCTCCGTCGTCGCGCTGAGCGCGTGGCTCCTCGTCGCCATGGGGCGTCCGCTGACGTACCGGCACGGCCCCGTGCGACTCTGGTCGAGCGACGTCCAGAGCGATCAGAACTCGCAGCAGCTGGCGGACCCCTACACCTTCACCCACGTCACGCATGGGGTCGTCTTGTTCTGGCTGGTCGGGCTCGTGGGCCGGTCGCTTCCCGCCGGGACACGCGCTGTCCTGGCTCTCGCGCTCGAGTGCGCCTGGGAGGTGCTCGAGAACACGGACCTCGTGATCCAGCGCTACCGCGCCGCCACCGTCTCCCTGGGCTACTACGGCGACAGCGTGCTGAACTCGATCGGTGACGTGTCGGCGGCGGCCATCGGCTGCGCGCTGGCGGCGTGGCTCCCGGTCTGGCCGCTCGTGGCCGGGATCGTGTTCCTCGAGGCTGCGCTCGCGCTCTGGATCCGCGACAACCTCACGCTGAACATCCTGATGCTGCTGCGCCCCATCGACGCGATCCGCCGCTGGCAGATGGGTGGGTAGAGGTCACCGCGGTGACGGCGGCCGGATCGGACCCAGCAGTAGGCGATATCACGTCGAGACGATCGAGCCCGACGGCCGGAACCGGCGACGCGTGACCCACCGTAGCGGCAACTACTGGGGCCTCGCGTGGGCGCCGGTCCCGGCCGGGCGGCCCTGGACGGCGGCCGTCCCCTACGCGCGGGCGGCGCGGGCGAGCCGGGTTACTTGTCCTTGATCGCGGCCTGCACCTTCTGCGCGACGTCGGGCGGGATCGAGTGCATGCCGTGGGCAGTCTTGGCGTGCTCCGCGCCCTTCTTCATGACCTCGGCGGTGTCCTTTCCCTCGATCACGGCCTTGCAGCCAGGCATGAGATCCCCGCAGTGCAGCACTTTCGACATGGTGAGATCCTCCCTTGCGAGGCCCGACGATCAGCCTCGTCCTACTTGACGCTAGCCCCGGGCCGGCAACACGTCAACTCGCGAGATTCCCCGACACCCCGACGACAGATGGTCGGGGCTCGTGACGTGTCGACGCTCATGGCAGAGCTGTTTCGAGGCGGGCCGCATGGCGTTCTCCGCGTCGAAATTCCCCTCGACCAGGGACAAGCCTGACGCCCATGTGCTCGTGGTTGGCTTCAACCTGGCCTCTACCCGGCCGCTACGCAGACCGTGATGCCCACGACTCCATCCTCTCGCCGGAGGAGTGGGTCGACGGGGATGCTCCGGTGTGCAGTGCGGCGATGGGTTCCTGGCGCGAGCGTCGGGGGCGACGGGAAAGGCCGAGGACCGTGCTAGAAGTCGAACAGCTTCAGGATGATTCGTCCATAGAGCTCGTCGGAGGCGCTGGTCGAAGAAGCCGCATCGAAGTAGAAGTTGTAGCCCAGCTCCATCGAGAGCGTCGCGTCGCCCAGCGCGGTCCGGCCCAGCCGCTGGCTCAGCGTCGCGGACGCGGAAACCGAGTGGCCGTCCCAGTCGCCGTCGTTCGAGCGCCCACGGCTATACGATCCCCAGAGGTCCAGGGTGTGGCCCATCAGGAACGGGCCGTACCAGAGAGAGACCGAGGCGGTGTTGCCCCCCGACTGCGACCCAGTCCACGGCTCACGCTCCTGCCAGAGGCTCAGGCCCAGCGTCGATCCGATCTTCTCGGTCGGCCGGAGAGTGAGGGTGAGGTCCTGCGATACCGAGAGCGTCTCCTGGTCTGGCCGGTCGGCGTCCTGGCTCGGTGTGTAGGACGAGGACAGCGAGACATCCCACGTCTTCGTCCAGTGATACAGCGAGGCGCTCATCGTCTCCAGCGAGCTGCTCGACGGATCAGGGAGCTCACCCAGACGACGCCGCTGGGCCCCCGTCAGGAAGCTGCGCGACTGGTCAGCCGTGCCCTGGGCATACGAGAGATGGAGCCAGGTGCTCGAAGGAAGCTCCAGCTCCACTCGGGCGCCGCCGAGTCCCTCCGTCGTTCGATCCCGACTGGGATTCTCCGCGAGGTTGTTCCAGGTCTGAGACGCGAAGCCACCGAACCGCAGTGGACCGGCCCTCCAGCCCACCCACGCCTCGGTGCCCGCCTCGTCACTCCTCACGTCCGAGCTCGCGAACCGCTCGAAGCGTGGATCGAGCGATCGGTATCGGAGTCCATACTCCCATCCCTGGCCCGCCAGCCACTGGCCGGTCTGCTTGAAGCCGACGTTGAGGGCCTGTGGTGAAATCGCGTCCGATGTGTCCCAGTCGAGGGAGTAAGGCGACTGCTGGGCCAGGTGCACCAGGTCGCCGAAGACCGTGATGCGCCCGCCGTTCTGGAGGTCGACCCGGCTGGACTGGAAGCCCACACGGTTCCACACCCCGTCTGCGATCCCGAAGGACCCCTTCTGGGTGAGCGAGGTGTCGACCTTGAACGCGGGAGGCTTCGACGGCGGGGCGGAGTCCCAACGGTTCGGAGCTCCGTGCAGCTCCAGCCGGAGAAACGTCAGTTGCGGAGCCGGAGCCAGCAGCGGGACCGCCAGGGCTTCATCCAGCGCGGCGACCAGACCCGAGGACGGCGACGGCTGCCCCACGGCCGCGAGGCCGAAATGTCCCGAGGGGATTCTACTGACGGTCCTCGGGTCCAGTGTTCCTGCCAGCTCCAACGTCGTGTCCTCGGCGGCCTCGTGCCGGGGATCCCCAGGCGCCTGCGAGCGGTCCTTCCCGGCGCCGTCCTTGACGACCTGCCATCCACCCTCGCCCGGCGCGCCCAGAACGATCCGGTGACCTCCATCCTCCCGGCGAATGGCCGGCGGCGCCTCGCGCAGCAGTTGGACCACGAGCTGTGACACGTCGTCATCCGGCTGGCTGCCCCGCACCTCCCGAACCGGGTCCTCCGGCACGCGTACTTGCGGCTTCCCGGTCTTGGCTTCGTCGTGGGGAGACGAGAGGCCGGACAGCGGGGCAGGGTCGCTCGGAGCGACGGCAGCCCGAGCCGCGCCGGGCTGGACAGATGAGCCAGCCCAGAAGAATGCTCGAGATCGCGAGTGCCCGGTGACGGCGAATCGCGATCTCAGAACGCCGGCATGCCGGGTGGTTCAGGGAGCAGATCCGAACAACGAAGTTGCGCGCAAACCGCTCGGCAACGGTGCCGGGTCTCGGGGCCGAATGTCAAGGCGAAATCACGGGGGAGCCTCTAATGCTGTATAACAGATATCAAAGCATGAATAACTGCCAACACAAGCTGAATCGATTGAGAGCGGCGATCGGGCGCCTCGGACGGGGTTGGACCTGGTCCGTCGGCAGGTTGGTGGTGGGATTCGTCGAATCGGGCGGGTGCGGGCTCCCCATAGCCGGGAAGTGAAGGCGCGGGCCCTCGCCGGCGCCGGCTCAGGAAGGACCCGATGCGCTCGGGGAGGGTGGGGTCACTCGATTTCGACGACAGACCGGCCCTGACGCGTCAACTCACCCGCCTTCCAGCTCGCGCTCGACCGCGAGGTAGTCGCGCACGCCGACGATGTCGCCGATCTCTCCGAAGGTCGCCACCCGCTCCGGCGACAGCGACTGGCCAGCGGCCATCGCGGCGAGCGCATCGCGGAACGCGGCGGCCGCCGCGAGCACGAGCGTGATGCCGTAGAGGGCCACCTCGAAGCCGAGGGCATGGACGCGCGCTGGCGCGATCGGTCCCCGACCAGGCTCGTCCACCTGGACGATCTGGGGCACGCGCGCGGCCTCGCGCACGCGCTCGAGCTCCCGTTCGTCGTGCGGGCCGGTGACGAACACGAGGTCGGCGCCGAGGTCGGCGAAGGCGCGGGCGCGCCAGAGCGCCTCGTCGAGACCGCTCGCCGGACCGGCGGCGTTCCGCGCGTCGGTCCGCCCGATGACCAGGATGTCCGCGCCGGCCTCGCGGGCGCGCACCGCCGCCTTCACGCGGCGCCGCGCGTCCTCCCGCGAGACCACGCTGCCGGGCGCGCCGAAATCGCGCTTCGGCGCCTCCTGGTCCTCCAGCATCAGACAGGCGGCGCCGGCCGCTGCGAAGCCGCGCACCGTGCGCTGGACGTTCTGGGCGTTGCCGAACCCGGTGTCGGCGTCGACCAGCAGCGGGATCGCGGCCGCCGCCGCGACGTCGCGGACCTGCGCGGCCATCTCCCCGTAGGAGAGGAGGCCGGCGTCCGGCACGCCGAGGCGGGCGGCGGACACCGAAAAGCCGCTCAGGAACGCGGCCGGGAACCCGGCGCGCGCGATCATGCGAAACCCGAGCGCGTCGTAGCAGCTCGGCACGGTCACGCGCCCCGCCTCGAGCCGCTCGCGGAGGCGGGCGGCGGGGCTCGGCGACCCGGACGCGGTCTGGCGATCGGAGCTCATGGGCACGCAGCGTCCTCGGCTCTGGCCATGCCGGGAGCCCCGAGGCTCAGACGACGGCGGGGATCACCTCGCGGGCGATGAGCTCGACCGCGGCCAGGTCGTCGACGTCGAGGCACTGGAGCATGACGGCCTGGACACCGAGCCCCTGCCAGCGGCGGAGGTCGCGCACCACCTCGTCCACCGAGCCGAAGAGGAAGCTCTGGGCCCGCCACTCCGCCTCGGACTCCGGGACACGCGGGAACCACTCGCGGCCTCTCGCCAACCGGGCGGCGACCTCGGCGCGCGTCCGGCCGATGACGATGGGCGCCATCAGCGACAGCCGGATCGCGGCCGGATCACGACCGAACGCCCGGCAGTGGCCGGCGAGGACCTCCAGCTTCCTCGGATACTCGTCGTACGTCACGCGCGTCACGTTCCACTCGTCGGCGAGCTCGGCGGCGACGCGCATCGTCCGCCGCTCGCCGCGGCCGCCGACGACGAGCCGCCCGCCGGCCGGCAAGGGGAAGCTCTGCGCGTCGACGAGCGGCGTGTACGGCTGCTCGAGCGTGACCGGGGTACCCCGCCAGAGCGCGCGGATCGCTCGGGCGCCGGCCTCGAACCGGTCCATGCGCTCGCGAAGCGGCGGGAAGGGGATGCCGAACATCCGGTGCTCCATCTCGTTCCAGCCCGCGCCGATCCCGAGATCGAATCGGCCGCCCGCCAGCTGGTCGATCGCGGCCGCGCGCTTCGCGAGGATGGCGGGCTGATAGAACGTCATCGGGGAGACGATCGGGCCGAAGCGGATCCGCCTGGTGGCCGTCGCCAGATAGGGCAGCGACGCCCAGGTCTCGAGCGACGGCCGTGTCGAGTCGCCGAAGAGCCCGGTGAGGTGATCGGACCGATAGAGACCGGCGAAGCCGCCGTCCTCGGCCGCGCGCGCGAGGCGCTGCCAGCGCTCCCAGTTGAGGCCTTCCTGGCCCTCGATCATCACGTTCAGCTCGAGCGTCTTGGCGGTCATGCGGCCTCCTGAGCTACGGGCTACGGGGTCTGACCCCAGCTACGACGCGTGGGCATGCTGGTGCATGTCGGGTCTGACCCGCCGCTACGGCAAGACGGCGTGGGTGGCCGCGAGAGCCTCGCGGGCGACCGTCAGGGGATCGCGAGCCCATGCCGCGGGATTCGGCGCTTCGTAGGAGCAGTAGCCCGCGTACCCCGAGCGCGCGATGAGCGCGAAGAACTCGCGGAAGGGCACGATGCCTCGGCCGGGCGGGAGCCGGTCGAGGGTCTGGCCAGGCTGGAGGCCGGACTCCGGCACGTCGCTGTACTGGACGTAGGCGATGTCCGCGGGAGCGAGCTCCTCGACGGCGCGGAGCCCGCCGCCGCCGCGATGGAGGTGGTAGGCGTCGACCAGGAGCCCGCACGAGGGATGTCCGGCCTTTGCGAGCACCTCCCGCAGCCGCTCGATCGTGTTGAGCTGGGCGGCCTGCGACGGCGCCTCGAGCGCGATCCGGACGCCGTGCGCGGCGCCCATGTCCCCGACCTCGCGGACGGCGGCGGCCGCCCGCGCGAGGTCGCCCTCGCCCATGTCGGCGGGGCTCATCACGGTCCGAGCGCCGAGGGCCTGGGCCCACCGGCAGGACTCGTTCATCGCCGCCGAGGAGCCGCGCGCGCTCCGCGCCGTCGGAGAACATCCAGCCCAGCTGGCCGCCGACGCACGCCACCGCGAGGCCGCTCCCGCGCACGAGGTCCAGCACCGCCTCGGCGGGCTGGCCCTTCTCGGCCGCGCGCGCGAAGTCGATCCGCCGGAGCTCGATGGCTGGCCACCCGGCGTCCCGCGCGATCCGGAGGACGTCGGGCAGGGGCGTGGAGTCCAGGGTCCAGGTGTGGAGCGCGAGGCGGTGGCGCATGGCGGGGTCAGACCCCCGAGCGGTGGCCGGGGTCAGACCCCGGAACGGGTCGGTGCCGGCTCGCATGAGGCATCGCAAGAGCGGATTCGGCCGCTCCGGGGTCTGACCCCAGGAGCTGCCACTCTAGCGCCCCTTTCGGTGCGAGAACGCCTCGGGGTTGACGACGTGGAGCTGCTCGCCCTTGAGGTGCGCGGCGATGGTGGCGATGGCGATGTTCAGCATGTTGAGGCTGGCCTCGTGCGTGTTGTAGCCGATGTGCGGCGTGATCAGCGTGTTCGGGAGGTCGCGGAACATGTGGGGACCCGGGGGCACGGGCTCCTCGTCGTAGACGTCGAACGCCGCGCCGGCGATCCGGTTGGCCCGGAGAAGCTCGGCCAGCGCCGCGTTGTCCACGATCTTCGCGCGCGCTGTGTTCACGAAGTAGGCCTCGGGCTTCATCCGCGAGAGGAGGGTGCGGGAGACGAGGTGCTCGGTCTCCGGCCGGAGCGAGAGGTGGATCGAGACGATGTCCGAGCGGCTGAACACCTCCTCGAGCGGAACGAGGGCCAGCCCGTGCTTGGCGCGGTCCGGCGACGCGTTGCGGGTCCAGCCCACGAGCTTCATCCCCACGCCCGCGCCGAGCCGCGCCATCTCCTGGCCGATCGGGCCGAGGCCGACCAGCCCGAGCGTCTTGCCGCGGAGCTCGCTGCCCTGGAACCGACCAGGCTCCCAGCGGCCTTCCTTGAGCGACACGTAGGACGTGGCGATGTGCCGGGTCAGGGCGAGGATCATGCCGAGACAGTGCTCGGCGACGGACGTCGCGCCGTAGTCGGGCGTGTTGCTCACCACGATCCCGCGGCGGCTGGCCGCGTCGATGTCGATGCAGCTCGCGTAGCCGATCCCGAGGAAGGCGACGAACTTGAGCCGCGGGCACTTCGCGAGCACCTCCTCGTCCATGAGCGTGTAGTCGAGGACCACGACGTCGGCGTCCTTGACCCGCTCGATGAAGTCGGCCTTGTCGCGGGGGTGACCGGGGGACACCACGAGCTCCCCGAGACGCCGGAGGGGATCGAGGTGCTCGGGCTTCTGGACGAACTGGGCGCCCTCGGGGATGACGATGCGCACGGTCGGGCTCCTTTGTCTCAGTCGGCGTGCGGCGCCACGCGGGTCACGGCTCGGGCCGGGAGAAGCGCTGCCCGTTCCCCATGTGCGGCCAGACGTACGCCTGAACGTTCGCGAGGATCTGCCGCTGGTGGTTGCGATCGTGATGGACCCATTCCGCCAGGAGATCCGAGACGGACAGCCTGCCCACCTGAGGGTGACGGCCGGATCGGGACAGGTCCTCGGGGCGGAGCGTCTCGACCAGGGCGGCGCTCGCCTCGCGGAGCCGGGTCCACTCCGCCAGGAGCGTGGGGAGATCGCGGCGGCAGTCCTGGCGGTCGCGCGCCACCGCGTCCGGGTCCCACCTTCGGAACTCGGGATCCGTCTCGGCCAGGAGGGTCCGGACGCGTCCCCCGAAGCCGCGCTCCTCCGCCTCGATGAGGTGCCCGAGGACGCTCAGCACGCACCATTCTCCCGGAGCGGGATGCCAGCGCAGGACCGCCAGGGGCAGCCCCGTGCACTCGACGCGAACCGCGAGAAGCGCGGCCCGGAGGGCGTTGGCGACCTCGCGCGGCGCGAGTGGCGCGCTAGGCTCGGCAGACGTCATCGACTCGGCTCCTTGGGGTCAGACTTCGCTTTTGGGACAATTCCGTCGTGGACCGCCGAATTGTCCGGAAGGCAAAGTCTGACCCCGGATCCCGATCGCGTCAACCGCGCAGCAGCGACGTGAGGAACTCGACGGCGCGCCGCTCCGCCCAGGAGCTCGCGCGCCAGGGCCATCGCCCCTCGAGGAATCCGGCGTGTCCGCCGCAGGCCGTGAACTCGGCGCGAATGTTCGGCGGGAGATCGCCGGGCCGGGGCAGGGTGCGGCCCGGCACGATGGGGTCGTCCTGGGCGCTCAAGAGAAGGGTCGGCCGGCGGACCCGCGCGAGGTAGGGGCCGCTCGAGGAGGTCGTCCAGTAGTCGACCTCGTCCCGGAAGCCGTTGAGCGGCGCCGTGACGATACGGTCGTACCGGGCGAAGGTCCGCGCCCGGCGCATCGCCCTCACATCGACGAAGCCCGGATAGCGCCGCGCCTTCTCGACGACCTTCGAGCGCATCGTCCGCAGGAAGTTGTGGGCGTAAACGAGGCGGCGGAGTCCCCGGTCCAGGACGCGCGCGCAGGCGGCCACGTCGAACGGCACCGAGATCCCGACCGCTCCCATGAGCTCCCGGTGCGCCGTCTCGCCCACCTCTCCGAGCCACTTGAGGAGGACGTTCCCGCCGAGGGACACGCCGACGGCGCCGATGGGCACGCCGGGGGCCCGCGCCACGAGCGACTCGACCACCCAGGCGAGATCGCCCGTCTCGCCGGAGTGATAGAAGCGCGGGAGCCGGTTCAGCTCGCCGCTGCACGACCGGAAGTTGAACGCGACGCCCGTCCAGCCCGCGGCCCGGCCGGCCCGGAGGAGCCCGGACACGTAGTGGGAGCGCGATGAGCCCTCGAGACCGTGGAGCACGAGGAGCGTCGGCGCGGCGGCTGCGCCGTCGGCGTCGAGCCAGTCGAGGTCGACGAAGTCGCCATCCGGCGTCGACAGGCGCTCCCGCCGGAGGGGAAGCCGGTCGGTCCGGAAGAGCGGGCCCCAGACGGTCTGGATGTGGCCGTTCCTCGCCCACCACGGCGGGGAGAAGGCGGCGCCCACGCTCTGCGCCACGGGGGCGACGGGAAGGGAATGAAGCGTGTTCGCGGACCGGGTCGTCACGCGCGGCTTCAGAATCCGGCGTGGGCGGGGCTCTCGATCAGGAGCACCGACTCCTGCTGGAAGAGCCGCCGGTAGAGGTCGCGGAGCTCCTGAACCGAGCCGCGCAGCCGCGCGTCCGGCCCGTGGACGATGAGCAGGACCTTCGTCGGCTCCGAGACGATCTGGCCGTCGCGGCCGCGGTACTGTCCCAGAGCGTCGAACACGGTGAAGCCGTCGGGGAAGCGCGGGGTGATCTCCTCTGCCACGAAGGTCCGCCACTCGGCATCGCTCACCACGGTGCCGTCGGGCCGGAGGCGCCCGAAGTAGAGCTCGCTCCGGACGAGGGCCTGCGTGCCGGGCGCGGGCTCGAAGCTCGGTCCGTGCCCGGCGCAGCCCGCGGCGGCCAGGACGAGCAGGGCCGCGACGACGCCTCGGACGCGCCTGCGCCCGGGGCGGGCTGACCGACTGGTCACCGCGTGTAACGCCCCACCGCGTCCCAATTCAGCTTCACTCCGAGACCCGGGCCCGTCGGCACCCTCAGCATCCCCTCGTCGTCCAGCTTGAACGGCGGGTCGAGGATCTCCTCGATGTACGGCACGCCCGTCTGGTACTCGATCCAGCGCGCGACCGGCAGCGCCGCGGTGAGCGCGAGATCGGCCGCCACGCCGATGCCCGTGTTCCAGCCGTGGGGGACGAGGAGCACGCCGTGATCCTGCGCCATCCACCCGATGCGGCGGCCTTCCGAGAGCCCGCCGCACTTCGTCACGTCGGGCTGGATCACGTCGACCGCGCGCTCGACCAGAAAGGGCTGGAACGCCTGGCGGCGCGTCAGGACCTCCCCGGTGGCGACGAGGACGGGGGAGGTCTGCCGGAGCTCCTTGAAGCCCGTGACGTCGTCCGGGCGGAGCGCCTCCTCGAACCACACGATGCCGTAGTCGCCCAGCATCTTGGCGGTCTCCCGCGCCCAGGAGACGCCGTGCGGCCAGAACTGCTCGCTGCCGCCGGCGTCCACCATCAGCTCGACGTCCTCCCCGACCGTCTCACGCGCGGTCTTGATCAGGAGCTCGTCGAGCTTCCGGCTCACACGGCCGAACGGGCGCCACCCCATCTTGATCGCCCGGAAGCCGCGCGCGGTCTGCGCGAGGAGCTTGTCCCGGAGGACCGGCGGATCCTCGAAAAGGATCGAGGCGTAGGGCTTGATGCGGTCACGGTAGTTACCGCCCAGGAGCCGCGAAACGGGTTGTCCGAGCGCCTGCCCCTGAAGGTCCCAGAGCGCGATGTCGATGCCGCTGATGGTGTGCTCGACGGCGCCTCCGCGCCCCTGCCAGAAGGTCATCTGGCGAAGCTTTTCGGCCACTCGCTCGGCCTCGAGGCCCGTTTCGCCGATCAGCATCGGGTGGAGGAGCTGGAGAGACGCCTCCACCAGTGCCCGGCTCGTATAGCAGCTCCCGATCCCGGTGAGGCCCTCGTCGGTTTTCACCACGAGGAGCGTGTTCTTCTGCTCGTCGGGATCGGTGCCGCCGGGCCATCCGTGGTCGTGCGTGGCGCCCGAGAGGGCGATCGTGCGGACGTCGGTGATCTTCATCGGCCTCCTCGTATCATGCTCGGGTCACGCGCGGTGTCCAGGGCGGAGCGGGACGGCCCGGCCGTTCGAGATGTTGCCATACCCGGCGCGCTCCCGCCATGCTACGCTGCGCGCGCCGGGGTCAGTCTGACCCCAGAGACGGGGACGGCCATGGCCGATTCGAGACAGCTGCGCCGGTTGGTGGACTACAACCAGTGGGCGGACCAGCGGATCCTCGCCGCGGTCGACGGCCTCGGGGCCGACGAGCTCGAGCGGCCGCGCGAGGCGTACTTCCAGACCATCGCGGCGAACCTGCGCCACACGCTCATCGCCCAGCGCAACTGGCTCGCCCGGTGGCACGGACAGCCGCGCGGCGACCAGACGATCGGCGACTCCTGGCGCGACGCGTACGCCACGACGCACGCGGCCCTCCGGAGTTTCGTCGCCGGACTCTCCGACGCCGACGCGGACCGGGTCGTGCGCTTCACCGACCTTCAGGGGAACCCGCGCGAGGTCGTGCTGGCGGACGCGATCATCCACGTCGTCAACCACGGCACGGCACACCGGGCGGAGACGGGACTGCTCCTCGAGCGTCTGGGACGCTCGCCGGGGGATCTCGACTACACCCTGTACCGTCGCGAGCACCCCTGAGGGCCGCGAGCCGCCTTCTAGCCGCCGGAACCGCCGGCCGCGCCGCCCAGGCGCAGCAGGACCCAGTCCCGTCCTTCCAGGACGACCTCCCGTGGCGGGTCCATCGCCAGGAGCTCCGGGAGGCGTCGCCTGGTCACCATCAGGAGCCGACCGGGGTGGTGCTGCGCCGCCTGGACCGCTTCGCGGGCGGAGGGGCTCGACGGCGCCTGCACCCGTTCCGCGTAGTAGAGCAGCGGGTTCGCGGTCGCCCAGTAGTGATTCCCGAGGTACGGGACGGGCACGCCCTCGGGGGCGAGCGCCTTGATGGTGGCCGCGCTCCGCTTGAACACGGCGTTGTGGTCCCGCGTGAGGAGCGACGGGTTCCACCAGAAGATGGCCGCGATGGTGACCGCGCCGATCGGAACCAGCACGCCGGAGAGGAGCGCGGTCACGCGCGGGACGAGCGTGACGAGGGCGTAGCCGGCGCACAGGGCGAGCGGCGGCAGGATGGGGAAGATGAACCTCGGCGTCCGGAACGAGGAGAAGCTGTAGAGGACGACCGGCAGGAGGATCCAGGCGCCCAGGACGAATGATCCGGCGCGCTGGCGGCCGGGCCGCCGGAGGGCGAGCCAGAGCCCGAGGAGGCCGGGGAGGATCACCGGCTGGAAGAACTTCAGCAGGATCAGCGGGTACGCGCGCAGCGCGCGGAAGGAGAGGGACCGCGCGGAGCGCCGGACCACGTGGGCGAGGAGGTGCGAGGCGACCGCGCCCGATCCCTGGGTCCACCACTGGTGTGCGAGCCACGACGCGCCGATGGCGAGCCCCAGGGCGAGGCCGATCCACACCCACGGTCGGCGGAGCGGCGCGCGAAGCTCCTCGCTGGCGAGCGCGCCGACGAGCGCGAGCAACGGCATCAGCCCGAGCACGCTCTTCGTGAGGATCGCCGCCCCCAGAGGGATGGCGAGCGCGACCTGCCACCGGGGACGCTCCCGCGCCTCGAGGTACACCCACACGGTGCCCGCGATCCAGAAGGTCAGCGGAACCTCCATCATCAGGCGCCGCGCGTTGTCGACGAAGATCGGCGTCGCGAGAAGGCACGCCATGCCCGCAACGGCCGCCGCGCGACCGAGCGTGAGCACGCCGATTCGCCACGTGAGCAGCATGGTGCCGAGCGCCAGGACCACCGTGGGAAGGCGCGCGGCGAGGTCGCGCTCGCCGAGGGCGTCGAAGGTGCGGGCGACCAGCCACAGGTGGAGCGGCGGATGCTGGTGCGTGGGCTCGCCGTTCCACGTGACGGTGTAGATGCGGCCGCTCCGGGCCATCTCCACGGCCTCGCGCCCGTAGAAGGCGTCCTCGAGCGAGGGGAGGCTCAGGTCGCCCATGCGCGCGGTGAAGAGGACCAGCGCGGCGAAGAGGAGGACCACCATGGAGCGAGACCGTTCCAGGGCGGCGACTGCCGAAGGACCCTGCGGCCGGCCGCTCGGCGTCCGTTGCTCTCCGTCGGTCACATCCGCGCCCACCAGTGGCGCTCACTGTATCCTACGGCACGGCGCGCGAGATGACGCTGCTGGAGCGGCTAGCGCTGCGGGCCGAGACCGTCGTCATCCAGTACTCGGACAACGACTTCGTGGAGAACAAGCCTTACGTCGACCACGGCACGCTGGACATCCTCCCGGAATGGCAATACCGGGCGGTGGTCCGAGAGCATGGCCTCGCCACGCGCTACTACCCTTTCAAGCATGCGATCAGTCTCCTGACGGCGCCCTGGCACGGGCCGCCGCCGTCACCGGAATCCGACCAGGGCGCCGAAGCTTCATACTTCCTCGAGGTCCTCCTCCGGCACCGCGCGAGCCTCGAGGGCAAGACGGTCGTCGTGGTGGAGATAGGCGCCCACGACCGGAACGACCGGCGATTCATCGGCGCCCTGCGGCGCTCGCTCGCCGAGCCGCGACATGCGGTCCTCGCGCGATGGCTCACGGCCATCGATCTGTCCCACGCGCTCGAGCCGGGGGACTACTACGTGCTGGACGGACACATGAAGCCGTCAGGACACGAGAAGGTCGCTCGGCTGCTGGCCGCCGAGCTGCATCGGCGAAAGACGCTCAATCGCTGAGCGTCGCTCCGGCGCCCTCCGCGCGCCCTGCTCCGCGCGGCGCCTCGCCGTTCCCGTCGAGCAGGCGCAGCGCGGCGCCTAGCGCCGCTTGATTGCTCGTCACGACGGGCACGCCGAGCTGGGCGGCGATCGAGTCCCGGGCGTCGAACCCCCGGAACGTGCAGCAGGCCACGAGGACGGCGTCGGCCGGGCCGCGCCGGAAGGTCTCGACGGCGAACCGGACGATGGCCTCGGGTGGGACCGCCGCGATCTCGAGGCTGTCCGTCAGGCCGAGCCCGGCCGCGACGGGCACCGCCAGGCCGTCGGCCTCGAGGCCCGCCCGGATCGGGCCGGTCAAGGCCTCGGGGTACGGGGTGACCACGGCCACCGATCGCACCCGGAGGTCACGCAGCTCGTCTCGCACCGCCTGCATCGTGCTGACGACGGGGGCGCCCGCCGCCTCGCCGATCTGGCCGCAGAGCCGGATCTCGTAGTCCCGTCCGCGCAGCGCGCCCGCCGACGTGCACGAGAAGACGACCACGTCGGGGCGCATCGTGGCGAGGTCGGCGGCGGCCGGCAGGACGTGCGCGTCCAGCATGCGGATCTCGTCCGCCTCCGTGGTCGCGGGCAGGCGCATCCGGGCGGCGTGCACGGTCACGTGCGACGGGACGCGGCGATAGAAGTCGACCTCCTGCACCGTGCCGGAGGAGGGGAGGAGGAGCCCGAGCCGACGCGCCGTCACGGCGGCGGGGAGAGGGCCCGCGCGTACTCCGGAGGCCGCGGCCGCAGCAGCGCCCGGCAGCGGCAGGCGGTCGGCTCCGGGACGCTGGCCAGCAGCGCGAGCTCGAGCGTGGCCGCGACCCGTGGGAGCGTCTCGAGGTACAGGCGGTCGAGCGTGATGGTCGGGTCCTCGGCCTCGAGCCCCGTGCCCCAGTTGGCGACGACGTGGTAGTAGCCGAGGTGCATCCCGCAGACGCGCGCCAGCACCGGGCTCACGCAGTCGCCGGTGATGACCGGCATCCCGGTCAGGCGTCCGAAGACCTCGAGCTCGCGGCAGGTCGCGAGCGACTCGAAGCCGTTGCCGGCCAGCCAGCGGTTGAGGACCACGTTCTTCTCGGGGCCGTGGACGCGCCGGAAGCGGAATCCCGGGACGCCGTGCGCCGCGTCGCGGATCGCCTGCGCGAGGGTCGGGCAAAAGGGGTCGTCCATGATCGCGACCTGCCGCGCCAGGCAGAACTCGAGCTCGGTGCCGGGAAGCCCGGTCGGCATCGTGTCGCGCGGCAGGTAGCTTCGCGGCAGCACGAAGTCGCCGGGGCGGACCGCGTCCTCGTCGCCCGCACCTCGCCGCCAGTCGCAGCTCCCGCTGGTGCCGCCGACCAGGAGAATTCGCACGCCGGCGCGCCAGAGGATCCAGAAGGTCTTCCACTCGCTGGCGCGGAGGAGCGGGTCCTCGTCGATGACCTGGCCGTAGGTGGGGATCCGGAGGAACTCGCGGCCGGTCGGCGCCCGATAGTGCTCGACCTGCGGGCCGAGCCCGTACGGCGTCCGCGGGCGATGGACCCCGAGCCGGATGTGGCCCTGCTCCGCGGCGAGCTCGTGGAAGCGGTCGCCGAGCCCCCACGTGGGGCTGCCGCCGAGGGTCGCGATCGTCGCGCGCGGCCCGTCGTACGCGACGCTCGGATCGAGATCGCAGAGACAGCCGTTCTGGCCGCTCATCGAGCGCGTTGCCGTCGGGGCTGCGCCTCGGGTCTCACGCGTTAGAGCGTGGTGGGCGCGCCGGGAGAAGTCAACCCCGGCGGCCGTGTGACCTATGCCGAGGCGCGCGCCTCGTGGCCGTCGTCGGCCGCCACGTCCAGCACCACGCCATGCTCCTCGCAGATGCGGCGGAGCGCGGGGGGCGGCGCGGCGTCGGTGACGAAGTGGTTGATCTCCGAGATGTGGCCGATGCGCACGGGCGCGGACCGGCCGTACTTCGAGCTGTCGGCGACCAGGATCGCGCGGCGGCTGCTCTCCACGATCTTCCGGGACACCTTCACCTCCCGGTAGTCGTAGTCGAGGAGCGTGCCGTCCTCGTCGATCGCGGAGGTGCCGATGATCGCGTAATCGACCTTGAACTGGCGGATGAAGTCGACCGCGGCCTCGCCGACGATGCCGCCGTCGGCGTGGCGCACCATCCCGCCGGCGACGATCACCTCGATGCCGGCGTGGCCCTGCAGGATGTTGACCACGTTGATGTTGTTGGTGATCACCATGAGCCCCGTGTGCGAGCGGAGGGCGGTGGCCACCTGTTCCGTGGTCGTGCCGATGTTGATGAGGAGCGAGCAGTCGTTCGGGATCAGCTGGGCGGCGCGCAACCCGATCCGGCGCTTGCCCTCCGTCGCGAGCTGCCGCCGCGCCTCGTAAGCGAGGTTGGCCACCCCCGAGGGGAGCATCGCCCCCCCGTGATAGCGCTGCAGGAGCCCCTGCTCGCAGAGCTGGTTCAGGTCCTTCCGGATCGTCTGGGGTGTGACCCCGAAGTGCGAGGCGAGGACGTCCACGTCGAGACGGCCGGTGTCGCGGGCGAGCGCGATGATGTCCGCCTGGCGAGGAGTGAGCAGCGGCATGGCGTCCCGTCTCCCGATCCCCCGTCAACCGGCGCGTCCAGGCGATCGCGATTCGTATTATTTCGTTTACGGTCGGACGGCGCAAGCGCTTTATGTGTATTGACATTCGTTTGTTTTCATTCTAAGGATGGCCATGCCGTTCCGCGACCGGTCCACTCCACCAACGACGGAGGAGCGAACATGGTGAAATCGAGAACGCTGGGGGCGGCGCTCGCCCTCACCCTCACAGCCGCGGCGCTCCTCGTTCCCGCCGGCGCCGGCATGGACGAGGCGAAGAAGTGGGTCGAGAAGGAGTTCCAGCCCTCCACGCTCACGAAGGAGCAGCAGCTCAAGGAGATGGAGTGGTTCGTGAACGCGGCGAAGCCCTTCAAGGGCCTGGAGGTCAACGTCCTGTCGGAGACCATCCCGACGCACGAGTACGAGTCGAAGGTGCTGACGAAGGCCTTCTTCGAGATCACCGGGATCAAGGTGAACCACCAGGTCCTCGGCGAAGGCGAGGTCGTGCAGGCGGTCCAGACGCAGATGCAGACGAACCGGAACCTGTACGACGCCTACATCAACGACTCGGACCTGATCGGGACGCACTCGCGGCTCCAGTCGGCGGTCAACCTGACCGACTGGATGGGGGGCGAGGGCAAGGACGTCACGCTGCCCACGCTCGACGTCAACGACTTCATCGGCAAGGCGTTCACCACCGGACCGGACGGCAAGCTCTGGCAGCTGCCGGACCAGCAGTTCGCCAACCTCTACTGGTTTCGCAAGGACTGGTTCGACCGGCCCGATCTCAAGAGCAAGTTCAAGGCGAAGTACGGCTACGAGCTCGGCGTGCCGGTCAACTGGTCCGCGTACGAGGACATCGCCGAGTTCTTCTCCACTGACGTGAAGGAGATCGACGGCAAGCGGATCTACGGCCACATGGACTACGGCAAGCGCGCGCCCGATCTCGGCTGGCGGATGACGGACGCGTGGCTCTCGATGGCCGGCGCGAGCTCGAAGGGCCTGCCGAACGGCCGGCCCATCGACGAGTGGGGCATCCGGATGGAGCAGGGCTCGTGCAACCCGGCCGGCTCGTCCGTGTCGCGCGGCGGCGAGGCGAACGGCCCCGCGGCCGTCTACGCGGTCCGGAAGTGGGACGAGTGGCTGCGGAAGTTCGCGCCGCCCGGCGCCGCCGACTACGACTTCTACCAGTCGTTGCCGGCGCTGGCCCAGGGCAACGTGGCGCAGCAGATCTTCTGGTACACGGCGTTCACCGCGTCCATGGTCGCGCCCAAGAGCGCCGGCAACAACACCGTGGACGACAAGGGCGCTCCGCTCTGGCGCATGGCGCCTTCTCCGCACGGGCCGTACTGGGAAGAGGGCATGAAGCTCGGCTACCAGGACGCGGGCTCGTGGACGCTCTTCAAGTCCACCCCGATGAACCGCCGCAAGGCAGCGTGGCTCTATGCCCAGTTCACCGTGTCGAAGACGGTCGACGTGAAGAAGAGCCACGTCGGTCTCACGTTCGTCCGCGACTCCACGATCCGGCACAAGTCGTTCACCGACCGCGCGCCGAAGCTCGGCGGGCTCGTGGAGTTCTATCGCTCGCCCGATCGCGTGATGTGGACGCCGACCGGCATCAACGTGCCGGACTATCCGAAGCTGGCGCAGCTGTGGTGGCAGCAGATCGGCGACGTGAACTCGGGCACCTTCACGCCGCAGCAGGCGATGGATCGCCTGGCCAAGGAGATGGACCAGGTGATGGCGCGCATGGAGGAGGCCGACAAGAAGGACAAGGTCTACGGAGGCTGCGGCCCGCGGCTCAACGCCGAGAAGGATCCGAAGGAGTGGCTCGGCAAGCCGAACGGCCCGAAGGCCAAGCTCGAGAACGAGAAGCCGCAGGGTATCACGGTCGACTACGACGAGCTCGTGAAGCGCTGGGCCAAGCCCTGAGGGAGTCGATCAACTCGGCAGGCCGCGGCCGGACGGGGAGCCCCGGGCTCCCCGTCCGCGTCCGCGGCGCCCGCCGGGAGTCCGGCCAGGCCACGGGCTCCGACTCGTGACGCTCGCCCTCAAGAGCGTCGTCCGCCGCGTGGGCGCGGAGACGCACATCCACGAGACGAGCATCGAGCTCGAGCCGGGCGGCTTCAACACGCTGCTCGGAACCACCCTCGCCGGCAAGACCACGCTGATGCAGCTCATGGCCGGGCTGGTGCAGCCGACCTCGGGCGAGGTCTGGTTCGGCGGCAAGAACGTCACGGGGGTGCCCGTTCAGAAGCGCAACGTGGCCATGGTGTTCCAGCAGTTCATCAACTATCCCAACCTGTCGGTCTACGAGAACATCGCGTCGCCGCTGCGGGTCGCGCGCGTCGATGAGGCGACCGTCCGGGCCAGGGTGGGAAGCGTCGCCGAGCTGCTGCAGCTCGGACCCTTCCTCCATCGGCGCCCGCTCGAGCTGTCCGGCGGGCAGCAGCAGCGGACCGCCCTCGCCCGGGCTCTGGTCAAGGACGCCGATCTCCTCCTCCTCGACGAGCCGCTGGCCAACCTCGACTACAAGCTCCGCGAGGGACTGCGTGACGAGCTGCCGCGGCTCTTCGCGGATCGGGGGAGCACGGTCGTGTACGCGACCGGCGAGCCCTCGGAGGCCCTCCTCCTGGGAGGCCATACCGCGACCGTCCACCAGGGGCGCATCACGCAGTACGGGCCGACCGGCGACGTCTACCGGAGCCCCAATGGCCTCACGACGGCCCGGGTCTTCTCCGATCCGCCGATCAACACCGCCGACGTCGTCAAGCAGGGGGACCGGATCCGGCTGTCGGAGCGGGTCGGCTGGACCGCCGACGGGCGCCTGCGGGCGCTGCCCGACGGCGCGTACACCGTCGGCCTCCGGCCGCATCACGTGCGGCCGGCGCCGGGGCGGGGGCAGGGCGTGGAGGCCGAGGGCAAGGTGCTGATCGCCGAGATCAGCGGCTCGGAGAGCGTGATTCACTTCGACCTTGGCGGGTTGACGTGGGTGTCCCTGTCGCACGGCGTGCATGGGTTCAAGGTGGGGGAGACAGCGCGGTTCGAGCTGGACGTCGCGCGGTGCCTCTACTTCGCGCCGGACGGGACCCGGGTTGCCGCCTGAGATGCGGCCGGCGCGGGCGCGGTAGATGGCGCGCATCGGCCTCGAGCGGCTCCGGCACAGCTACGAGGCGCAGCCGGCGGGTGACGCCGACTGGGCGCTGAAGGAGATCGACCTCCAGCTGGCCGACGGCGGGGCGTACGCGCTCCTGGGCCCGTCCGGGTGCGGCAAGACCACCCTCCTGAACATCGTGTCCGGCCTCCTGCGGCCGACCGCCGGGCGCGTCGTCTTCGGTGACGTGGACGTGACCGCGAAGCCGCCCGACGAGCGCAACATCGCGCAGGTGTTCCAGTTTCCGGTCGTCTACGACACGATGACCGTGTACGACAACCTCGCGTTCCCGCTGCGCAACCGCGGCGTGGCCGAGGCGAGCGTGGCGGCGCGGGTGCGGGAGATCGCCGAGCTGCTCGACCTCGGCCCGATGCTGGCCGCGCGCGCGTCCGGCCTGACCGCCGATGGCAAGCAGAAGATCTCGCTGGGCCGCGGCCTGGTCCGCTCGGACGTGAACGTGATCATGCTCGACGAGCCGCTGACGGTCATCGATCCCCACCTGAAGTGGCGGCTCCGCTCGAAGCTCAAGGAGCTCCACCAGCGGATCGGCATCACGATGGTGTACGTGACGCACGACCAGACCGAGGCGATGACCTTCGCGGACCAGGTCGTCGTCATGCACGAGGGCACCGTGGTGCAGGCGGGGACGCCGGTCGAGCTGTTCGAGCGGCCGCGCCACACCTTCGTCGGCCACTTCATCGGCTCGCCGGGGATGAACATCCTGCCGTGCGAGGTGGTGGACGGCGTGGCGCGCTTCGCCGGCCAGCCGGTCCCGACCGCGAACGCCGGCGCCCGTCCGCCGGCGGGCGCCCGGACGGAGATCGGCGTGCGGCCCGAGTTCGTCCGGTTCGCCGCGACCGGCATTCCCGTGCGCGTGGTCCGCACGAGCGACGCGGGACGCCACCAGATCGTGGAGACCCGCCACGACGATGCCGTGATCCGGCTCCTGATCGCCGAGCGCGAGCAGGCGCCGTCCGGCGCCGCGCACGTGAGCTTCGACACCGAGTTCACGCAGCTGTACGTGAACGGGTGGCTCGCGGCGTGAGGCGCCGATGAACTCGAAGACCGTCAACCAGAAGGCGTGGTGGCTGGTGCTGCCGGTCGTGCTGCTCGTCGGGTTCAACGCCATCGTGCCGCTGATGGCCGTCGTCAACTACTCGGTGCAGGAGACGTTCGGGAACAACCGGTTCTTCTTCGAGGGCGTCAAGTGGTTCGACGAGGTGGTGCACTCGCCCCGCTTCTACGGGGCGCTGCGCCGCCAGCTGCTGTTCACGGCCATCGTCCTGCTGATCGAGGTGCCGCTCGGCATGGCCATCGCCCTCGCGATGCCGCGCCGGGGCGCCTGGGCGTCGGCGTGCCTCGTGCTGATGTCGATGCCGCTCCTGATCCCGTGGAACGTGGTCGGGGCGATCTGGAACATCTTCGCCCTCCCCGATCTCGGCCTGCTCGGGTGGTCGCTGAACGCGATGGGGATCGACTACAACTTCACCCGCCAGCCGCTCGCGGCGTGGGCGACCCTGATCGCCATGGACGTCTGGCACTGGACGTCCCTCGTGGCGCTCCTCGCCTATGCCGGCCTGAGCGCCATCCCCGACGCCTACTACCGGGCGGCCAAGATCGACGGCGCGTCGGCGTGGGCGATCTTCCGCTACGTGCAGCTGCCGAAGATGAAGCACGTGCTGACGATCGCGATCCTGCTGCGGTTCATGGACAGCTTCATGATCTACACCGAGGCGATCGTGTTGACCGGCGGCGGCCCGGGCAACGCGACGACGTTCCTCTCCATCGACCTCGTGAAGATCGCGCTGGGGCAGTTCGACCTCGGTCCGGCGGCGGCGATGTCGCTGATCTACTTCCTGATCATCCTGCTGCTGTCGTGGATGTTCTACCGGGTCATGACGCGAGACGAGGGGCAGGGATGAGGCGTTTCAAGTGGCTCGTGCCGGCCTTGTACATCGCGTTCCTGATGCTGCCGATCTACTGGCTGCTGTGCATGTCGTTCAAGAACACCAACGAGATCCTGGGCAGCCTGACGCTCTGGCCGCGGAACTTCACGCTCGAGAACTACCGGAAGATCTTCACCGACCCCACGTGGTACCGGGGCTACATCAACTCGCTGATCTACGTGGTCATCAACACGGTCCTGTCGATCGTGGTGGCCCTGCCCGCCGCCTACGCCTTCTCGCGCTACCGGTTCCTCGGCGACAAGCACCTCTTCTTCTGGCTCCTGAGCAACCGGATGGCGCCGGCCGCGGTGTTCGCGCTGCCGTTCTTCCAGCTCTACTCCGCGGTCGGGCTGTTCGACACGCACATCGCGGTGGCCCTGGCGCACTGCCTGTTCAACGTGCCGCTCGCGGTGTGGATCCTGGAGGGCTTCATGTCGGGCGTGCCCCGGGAGCTCGACGAGCTCGCCTTCGTCGACGGGCACTCCTTCCCCCAGTTCTTCCGGAAGTTCCTCCTGCCGAGCATCGCCTCCGGGATCGGCGTGGCGGCCTTCTTCTGCTTCATGTTCTCGTGGGTGGAGCTGCTGCTCGCCAAGACCCTGACCTCGGTCGACGCGAAACCGATCGCGGCGACGATGACCCGCACCGCGAGCACGTCCGGCTACGAGCTCGGCCTCCTGGCGGCGGCCGGCGCGCTCACGATCGTGCCGGGCGCGTTCGTCATCTACTTCGTGCGGAACTACATCGCGAAGGGCTTCTCGCTGGGCCGTGTGTGATGGACGGGGCGGACGGGGCGCGATGAGGGCGATGCGGCGGCGGACCCGCCGACGGGGCGGAGCTCGGCGATGAGCTGGATGGCCTGGACCTGGCAGACGGCCGCGTTCTTCGCCTTCATCGCCCTCCTGCTGGTCGCCATGAGCGTGTGGGAGTGGCTCTCGCCCGGCGGTGCGCCCCGGCGGGGCGTGCTCGCGTTCAGCACGACCCGGGGCGACCGGCTGTTCATCTCGCTCCTGGCGGCGGCCTACATCCACCTGATCTGGCTCGCGCTGATGGGGCCGCCGCTCTGGGGCGCGACCGCCGTGTCCCTGGTCGTCGCCGCGAGCATCTTCCGCTGGGTCTAGCCCCGGAGCCGGCGCCGACGCCCTGACGTCGGGGGGCACCGGCGTGCCGAACTTCGACAGCGGGGATGTCCTCGGGGTGTCGCTCGGGCGAGGTTTTCTCCGAGCTTCCAGGGGTTTGGCGTGTGCACAGGTGCTACTCGCCCGTGGCACGCCGTTCGCATTTCTGCTGCCCGAAACGGCCATGAGCACGCTACTGCTAGTGAGCGGAGAGAAAGGATCCGAGGCGTCCTCGGCGGCACCGGTCCGCGCCGCGCCGGGGTCCGACCCTCAAGGCGTCGCTGGAGCGGGTGGGCTACGAGGTCGTCCAGGTCCAGGACGGCGCCGCCGCGCTGATGCGCATCGGCACGGATCGTCCCGACCTGATCGTGATGGCCGGCATCGTGCCCGACATGGAGCTCGTCGATCTCTGCACGGCGCTCCGCCGTGACCCGATCGCCGAGAAGGTCCCGTTCGTCCTCGTTGCCGAGGCGGCGGCCCGCACGGGCCGGGCGGCCTCGCGTGCGGGCGCGGATCTCGTGTTTCCGGCCAGCGTGGGACCGGCCGAGATCGCCGATCGACTGAGGAGACTCTTCTAGGCCAGCGACGATCCGCCCGTTGTGAGCCCACGACGCGCGGTGCTATTGTGGCGCCGTGCCGCGCATCGGGCCCTCTCTCCTCGCGCTCTCGCTGCTGACTCTCGCGGCCGCGCCCGCCTGGGCGCACGGCCCGCGTGAAGCCGGCCTCGCCCTCCCGTCTGGCGAGACGCCCATCGAGACGGTCTCGGTCTCGCCGGTGCCCGCGCGTCCGGCCGACTCGCCCGCGCGACTCGAGGGAGGGCAGGGCGGAGCGCCGGCCGGCCGCGCCGGCGCCGATCTCGCCGCGGCGACCGGTCTCCTGATCGTCGCCCTGGGGCTCGCCGGCTTCGGTCGCTCCTGGCAGCGCGAGCCGCGCGTGGCGATCGCCGCCCTCAGCGCCGGGCTCCTGCTCGGTTTCATCGTCGAGACGGCGCCACACCTGGTGCATCACGTGCTCGACGCCGACAAGGGCGCCGGCTGCCAGGTGCTCCAGGCTGCCGAGCGCAGCCACGCGGCGATGGGGACGCTCGACGTCACGCCGGCGCCGGTCCTCGCGGGCCTGACCGATGTCCCGGCCGCCCTGTTCGCGCCCGCGCTTCCCGCGCCCGCCCCCTGCGGGCGCGCCCCTCCAGTCTGACCGCTTCCTCCCCCGCGTAGTTCCTTCGTTCCCACACGGCTGGGCTGCGGTTTCGTTCCGCGCCCGGCCATCCGATCTCGCGAGGAGAGTCGTACATGCTGGTGCTGGGCCTCGTCACGAGGCCACCGGCCGACGCGCCGACCCGGATCTCATCGCTCGCGGGGCGACGTCCGACCGTCGTCTGGCCGGCCGTCTGGCGCTGCCTGACGGCGGGCTCGATCCTGCTCTGCCTCGCCTTGCCCGCGTCGCGGGCGGAGGCGCATGCCGTGCCGGCGGCGATGGACCCCGCGCCGGACGCGCGACTGGACGCCGCGCCGCCGGCGGTGGTGATCCGCTTCAGCGAGCGGGTCGAGCCCCACACGAGCTCGCTCGAGGTGCTGGACGCCAAGGGCGCACGCGTGAGCCGGGGTGAGGGCGCCGTCGATCCGGCCGATCCCTGGCGCTACCGGGTCCCGCTCGGCCCACTCCCACCCGGCGCCTACACCGTGTCCTGGCGCGTCCTGTCCGCCGATGACGGCCACGTCACCAGCGGCGCCCACGTCTTCACGGTCGGGGTCGCCGGCCCGGTGGAGGAATCCGGTCCCACGGTCCGGAGCGGAGGAGGTTGGAGACCGCTCGCCCGGTGGCTGGTCGCGCTGGGCGGGGCGCTGCTCCTCGGGGCGCTCGTCGGCGGCCCGCTGCTCGGGTTGGCGGCGACTCGATGGATCCGCGGCATGGAGGGTCTGGGAGTCGTGGCCGTGGCGGTCGGCGGGACACTCGACCTCGTGCTCCAGGCGCGCGCCCTCGCGGGCGCGCGGTCGACGGTCGGCGTGCTGGGGACGCTCCTTGTCACGCCGCCCGGTCTCGTCTGGCTCGTCCGAACCGGGCTCCTCGCGCTCCTTGCGATCCTGCTGACGGCCGGCGCCTCGCGCATGGGCGCCCGGCAGCTCCGGTTGGGCGCGGCCGTCCTCGTCGTGATGCTCGGCGGGCTCGTGACCCACGGCGCCGCGCTCGTGGATGGCCGCTGGCTGGCGCTTTCGGCCGAGATGCTCCACCTCCTCGCGGTCACGGTCTGGGCGGGCGGGCTCCTGGCCTTCGGCACCGTGTTCTGGCGCGCGAGCGTGTCCGTCGGCGCCGGCGCGGAGATTGCCCGCCTCGCGCTCGCGATGCCGGCCTTCTCGGGGCTCGCCGTGCTCGCGGTGGGGCTCCTCTCGGTGAGCGGGTTCTTCCTCGCCCGGCTCCACCTCGGCGCGTGGACCGAGCTCCTGGGCACGCCGTACGGCCGGTGGCTCGTGGCGAAGCTCGCGGTGTTCGCGGCGATGCTCGCGCTCGCGGCCTGGCACCAGGGATGGGTGACGCCCCGACTGGCACGAGCGCTCGCGGGCCGGGAGATAGGCCCGGGCGTCGTTGCCGGCTTTCGGCGGAGCGTTCGCCTCGAGGCGGCGCTCGGCGTCGTGGCGCTCGCCCTCGCCGGCGTCCTGGGGGTGACCGCGCCTCCGGCGCCGGCGCTCGTCCGCCGCTTCGCAGCCGGGCGCGCCGGGTTTCCGCCACGAGCGTGCGCTCGACGATGCGAGGGTGCGGCTCGAGATCACGCCGCTCCGTCCGGGCCCGAACGCGATCCGTCTCGCGATCACCGATCCTGCCGGCCGCCCGCTCGCCGACGCCACCGCCGCCCTCGTCCAGGTCACGCCCGTTGACGCAAGCGTGGGCGCCGTGACCTTCCAGCTCGACCGGGTGGGACCGGGCGAGTTCGCCGCGCCGTCCGCGGTGCTCGGCCTGGTGGGCCGCTGGAGCGGACGTCTTGTCGTCCAGCGGGTGAATGCCTACGACGTGAACGACCGGTTCGAGCTCGTCGTCGCCGAGGTGGCCGCGCCCCACGTCCACGACGTGCCCGCGGCATTCCCACCCCGGCGCGTCCCGCTCGACCGGGTGACGGCGGGCGCGATCCTGGCGATCGGCGCCGCGTCCATCGCGCTGTTCGCGAAGAGCCGCCGCCAGCTCGAAACGGCGCGCCGCCTCCTGGACGAAACTCCGCGACCGCCGGCCCATGCGCCGGCCCCGAGGTGACCCATGCGTCCGACATCGAAGGTGGTTTCGCTGCTCGTCTCCCTTGCCGTCCTGGCTGGCCTGGCCGGGCCCGTCCTGGCGCATCAGCGGCAGCTGCTCCAGGTCGGCTCGACCGACTATCTCCTCGTCGTGGGCTCGCTGGACGAACCCGTGTTCACCGGTGACAAGAGCGGCGTCGACCTCACGGTGCTGGTCCCGGATGCCGCGAACCCGATGGACTCGCGCGCGGAGAAGGCGAAGCCGGTCGAGGGTCTCGAGAAGACCCTGAAGGTCGAGGTGAAGGCCGGGCCGCACGCCCGCGTGTTCGAGCTGGAGCCGCGGTTCCGCGCGCCCGGCCGGTACGACGCGGTGTTCTATCCGACGGTCGCCACGACCTACACGTACCGCCTCTTCGGCACGATCAACGGGGCGCCGTTCGACGTGACCTTCGCCTGCAATCCCGGGGGCCACGTCGCCGGCGAGGACCGGAGCGTCGTGAAGGTCTCGGCCGACGTCACCCGGAAGGGACAGGCCGGCAGCTTCGGGTGTCCGCGCGCGCGGAGCGAGGCGGAGTTCCCGCCGACCCGCTAGCTACGGGCGGCGCGGGTCGCCGCGCTCAACGTCGGCGCTCGCGGGTGGAGGCCGCGGGCGGGTCGACCGGGTGGGACGCGTCCCACCAGGCGGCGGCCGCCGAGCCGGTGGCGCCCAGGGCGAATCCGGCGACCACGTCGAGCGGCCAGTGGGCGTCCAGCACCATGCGGGACAACCCGACGGCCAGCGCGGCGGCGGTGGCGACGAGCGTGATCAGGAGACGCACCGCGCGGGGCAGCCCCGACCGCCCGGTCAGGTAGATGGTCGCGACGGCGAAGGCCGCGACGGCGGTGGCGTGCCCGCTGGGAAATCCGAGAGCGAGCCCGCGCGGCCGGAGCCGGCCAACCAGTTCCTGGAGCGCCTCGCCGATCAGCGGCGCCACGACGAGGGCGAGTCCCCAGAGCCACCAGCGTCTTCGCGCGTGACGGGACACGGCCAGGAGGAGGACCACCCCGGGCAAGATGCCCCACCACGTGCCCAGCGGGCGGATCCTCCGGGCGAGCCATCGCATGTCGGCGTCCGAGGCGCCGCGGACGATGGCCCGCACGACCGTCTCGCCCGGCAAGACTCCGGTGGCCGCGAGGATCGCGGCGATCGCCACGATGCCCGCCCCCACCACCGCGATGAGGCCCCAGGCGTGCGCATTCGGGCGCGGCCTGGTTTCCGGGGTCACGCGCGATCTCGCGCCGCGCCCTGCCAGTCGAGTCGCCGCCCCACGACGTGGACCGCCGAGTACACGAGGAACGACAGGAGCGCCGCCAGCAGGGCCACCGCGTACACCTGATCGCCGCGGTACTGCTGCATGGCCCGGTTGATGACGTAGCCGAGGCCCGAGCCCGAGATCATCCACTCCGCGGCGATGGCGACGATGATGCTGCCGCTGCCGGTGATCTCCTGCGCGGAGACGATGTAGGGCAGGGCGTAGGGGAGGCGGACGTGGAGGAACGTCTCGAGCGGGCTCGCGCTGAGCACCTTCATCCGGTCGAGCACCACGGGGTCCGCGGAAAGGAAGCCCCGGTACGTGTTCACCATGACCGGAAAGAAGCCCGCCATCGCGACGATCGCGACCTTGGAGCCGAGCGTGTCGCCGAGCGCCAGCGACAGGACCGTGACCAGGGCCACGTACGGCACGTTGCGGAGCGTGATCGCGGCCGGCATGACGAGCTGCTGCGCGACGGGGAACGCCACCAGCAGCGCGGCGAGGCCGATCCCGACGACGTTGGCGAGGACGTATCCGACCGTCGCGGCCTTGAGCGTCTCGATCAGGTGGTGCGTGATGAGCGCGCGGTCGGCCACCAGAGCCTGGAAGACCCGCTCGGGCCGCGGGATGACGAAGGGCGGGAGGCCCGTGGCGATGATCACGAGATACCAGAGGGCCAGGATGGAGACTGCGGGCATCACGATCCGGACGACGATCCAGCCGAGCACCCGGGTCATCGGGTCACTCGCGGGCCGACCCGTCGGGCCGGAAGAGGAGCCGGCGGATGTGCGCCGTCGTCTCGACGAATCCCGGCTCGCGCCGGAAGTCCGGGCCCCGGGGCCGCGCGCCCGGCACCCGGACGAGCTCGAGGACTCGCCCGGGGGCGGGGGAGAAGACCAGGACGCGATCCGCCAGCAAGACCGCCTCGTCGATGTGGTGGGTGACGAAGAGGACCGTCTTGGGCCGTCGGATGAGCTCCTGACCGAGCCACTCGCCGAGCTCCTCCCGCTTCATCTCGTCGAGGGCGGAGAAGGGCTCGTCCATCAGCAGCACCGGAGGATCGTGAGCGAGCGCGCTCGCGATGTTGACCCGCTGGAGCATTCCTCCGGAGAGGTGGTGCGGACGCTTGTCCTCGTGCCCGGCCAGTCCGAACTCCCGGAGGAGGTCGCCTGCCGGGAAGCCCGCCCGCCGCGTGATGCGCTGGGTGAAGAGGACGTCGTCGATGGCGCGCTTCCAGGGGAGCACGGCGGGCCGCTGGGAGACGAGGCCCAGCAGGCGCTGCTGGCGCGCCGCGGCGGCGGGCTCCGGGCCGATGCGGACCTCGCCGGTCGACGGGGACTCGAGATCCGCGGCGATGCGGAGAAGGGTCGTCTTGCCGCAGCCGGACGGGCCCACCAGGGCGACGAACTCCCCGGCGCCGACCTCCAGATCCATGCGGTCCAGCGCGAGCGTCTTGCCGAAGCGCCGGGAGACGCCCCGGATCGAGATCGGCAGCACGGCGTCGAGCTCCGATCGGGGGGCGGCGGCGCGGCGGGTCGCCCGGGTGGACGTCGTCGCGGCCCGCGGCCCGGTCAGCGCTTGATGCCGGGATTGAACCCGTTCGACATCATCTCGTCGGCCGGCACGACGCGCGGAATCTGCTCGTACTCCTTGTAGAACGCCATCATCTCGTCCCAGACGGCCGGGTTCATCCAGAGGAGGCCGTTCTTCTTGGTGTCCTCGCTGGTGAACAGGGGATTCTGGATCTTCCAGCGCCAGGCCAGTTTGTCCGCCTTCTCGACCTGGTCGGGGAAGCTCGCCACCATCTGGACCGTTTCCTCGGGGTTGTCGAGGATGTACTGCATGCCCCGCGCCAGGGCGCGCACGTAGCGCTTCACGAGATCGGGATTCTCCCGGATGGTCTTCCCGGTGGCGAAGATGACGTCGGAATAGCTCCGGATGCCGTAGTCGGCGTAGCGCATCGCCTTCCAGGTTTTTCCCTTGAGGCGCGCCGCCGCGTCGGGCTTGGCGATCTCCTGCTCGATGAGGAAGGGCTGGTTCGTCACCCAGCCGGTGAAGAAGTCGACGCGGCCCACCAGGAGCGGCTCGGCGTTGGCCTGCACGACCTCCACCTTCACCTTGGCGAGATCGATCCCGTGCTTCTTCGCGAACGCCTTCAGGAAGATCTCGCCGTCGGACTGCATCCCGACGGTCTTGCCCTCGAGGTCCTTCGGCTTCGGGTCGGGATCGCCGGGGGCCGCGAGGGTGATGTAGCTGTAGGGGCCCCGCTGGAGAAGCGTCCCGACGGCGACGACGTCGATCGGGTCCTTGGCCAGCCGGGCCTGGAAGACGTTGTTGCCGCCGGCCGTGATCCCGAACGTCGCCTGCCCCGCCCCGACGATGGGCACGGGATTCTTGCCCGGTCCTCCGTCCATGATGCGGTGACGGATGCCCTCCTCGGTGAAGAAGCCCTTGGCCTCGGCGACCATGACGGGGGCGAACTCGCCGTTTCGCAGCCAGCCGAGCTGCGTCCGGACCTCGGTCTGGGCGAGCGCCGGCACGGGCGCGATGGCGACGAGCAGGGAGAGCAGGGACAGCAAGACGGCGTAGCTAGCCATGGCGGCGGTCTCCTCCATAGCGGGCGTGAGGGGCGAACTCTCGTAAGAGAGAGCCGGTACGGTCACCACCGCAGTGACACTTCGCGGTGCCGTCCTCCGACGCGGCTTCGGCGAGGGCCTCGATCACGAGGCGGGCCATCTCGGGCCCGCAGCGACGGTAGATCGTCCGGAGGTCGGCGTGCTCGAACTCCCCGAGCCCCTCCGCCGGGTTGACCACGATCGAGATGATCCCGAGGCACATGCCGTACATGCGGGCCAGGCGGAACTCGGGCCCCGCGGTCTTGCCCACCAGATCGAGCCCGAGCTTCCGGTAGAGGCGGTCCTCGGTGGGCGTCTCGAACCAGGGGCCCGGCGTGTGGACGTAGAGCGCGCCGCTCTTGACCCTGGGGGGGTCGCCCGCCGGGGCCATGGTTGCCAGGCGCGGCAGGGAGCGCTGCGCGGCTCCATCCAGGTTGCCGCTCAGGCGGTGACAGAGCGGCTCCCGGAACCTGATGAGGCCGGGGGCGACGGGCTGGGGCACGACGCCGGAGAGGTCCAGGACGTCGCCGACGACCGCGAGGTCCCACGGCCTGAGATCCTCGGCGACCCCGCCCGTGCTGTTGTCCACGATCACGCGCCGGACCCCGGCGCGATGCAGGACGTCGAACACCCGCTCGCTGGCGCGCGCTCCGGTGCCCGGCCCCTCGGAGCGGTTCTCCGGATCGAGGCCGTGCATCCAGACATAGAGGTAGTCCGTCGCGCGGCCCGTGCGACGGTCCGTCAACCGGCAGAGGCGGAACGACGGCGACGGGCCGTACGGCGTGGCGACCCGGATGTCGGGCGTCTTCACCTCGACCGACAGATATGGGTGCCGGTCCAGCGCGCCGTCGGGGTAGGGGAACGCCCACGTGCCGGACCCGCCGATGTGGGCGAGCTGTGCTGGAGGCGGCTCTGGCGTCACGTGGTGTGTCTGTGTCCGTGTCTGGTCCCGGCGGGCCCCGCGCACGATGCGACGATGGCAGTCTGTCCGGGCGCGCTCAGCATAGTCGAGGACTCGATGGGTCCACAAGGGGAGATCGCCCGGCCGGGCCGCGGGCGCCGAGCCCGGTGTGCGAGCCTCGAGCGCTCGCGCTCAGCTCATGCGAAGCCCGGGGATGTGGTAGTCGAGAACGCGCAGCTCGAACGTCGACTCGCGGCCGGTGGGCGTGAGCGTGACGGTGAATGGGATCGACCGGCTGGCGAAGTCCGAGTGGAGGTAGGCCGTGCCGCGGCTGACGATGCGCCCGCCGGCGTCGAGTCCGAACAGGCCGAGCGTCAGCCTCGCCTCGCTGTCGATCGACGGCGTCACCCGGCCCACCCCGCGCACGACGGATGGCTCGCGCTGGAGCGCCCACTCGATGGCGAACAGCTGGTCGTGCATCCGGAGGGGCAGCTCGGCCGGGATCTCCACCCTGGGGGTCTCGCCGCATCCAGCAAGGGCCGCCAGGATCGCGAGGACCGGGAGCAGCCGGATCCGTCCACGCGAGCGCTGGGGGACGGGCGCGTACGAGACCGTCATCGTGACTCCCGCGTGGCCGCTGAGACGGGCCGGGCCCGCTCGGCCGAGTCGCGCCGGCCGCCGGAGACCTCCCTGAACAGAATGGCGAGCCCGCTCACGACCAGGATCAGGGCCAGGAGCTCTCCGGCCCCGACCGGCTCGCCGAGGATCAGCGCGCTGCTGAAGAGCCCGACGATCGGGATGCCGAGGGTGCCGATCGCGGCGACCGCCGCCGGCAGGATGTTCACCAGCCGGAACCATGCCCAGTGGCAGAAGATCGCGCCGACGAACGTCGCGTACGCCGTGCCCAGCAGTGCTGCCGTCGACGGGGCGATGGGCGCGAGGCCGGGCCCGGTGGCGCCGGCAGCCGCGAGCCGGAGAGCCGCGCCCAGGGCGATCGGCACGCCGCCCAGCAGGACCTGCCAGCCCGTGAGGACGGCCGTCGGGATCGTCCAGGCCTGGGACTTGGTCAGCACCGTGCCGAACGCCCACCCTGCGGCGGCAAACAGCATCAGGAGGGTACCGGCCGGAGCGTCCCAGAGTGTCCGGGCGACGGGCGCGACGAGGGCGACCATGCCGAGGAGCCCGAGCCCGAGGGCGACCGTCCGGGCCCGCGTGATCCGCTCGCCGACCAACAGCCGTCCGAAGACGACGGTCCACAGCGGCATCGTGTAGGCGATGATCGCCGCTCGTCCCGCCTGGATGCGCGTGAGCCCGTAGGCCGAGCAGAGGTGCCACGTCGTGATGTTGAGGAAGGCGACGACGGCGAGCGGCCAGCGCTCCTGGGGCGGCACGCGAAGGCTCTGTCCGCCGGCGCGGGCCAGACCGAGCAGCCCGGCGCCGCCCACCAGGAGGCAGACCGTCCGGAAGATCCACGGGTCGATCTCGTGGAGAGCGAGCTTCATGGCGGGCCAGTTGCTGCCCCACAGGAGGGTGAGCGTGCCCAGGAGGAGGAGCCCGCCGAGCGGCCGACGGCTCATCGCGGTCGACCGGCCGAGCGCGTGACGCTCGCCGGGGCGGTGGCGCGCCTCGATGCGACGTCGACGAAGTCCGGGACGCACCGCCAACGGACCGGCGCGGCGCGCCGCCGGACCGGCGCGCGCGTCAGCGTGCTCCGCGCTGGAGCGCCTCGGTGATCGCGTCGACGTCGTAGACGCAGCCACCCCAGGTGCCGCCGCCGACCGACTGGAGCGCGGCCCAGAGCCGGGTCTCCGGGGGGAGGTCCGGATCGGCCGCGAGGTCGGGCCGGGGCGACCGAGTCGCCAGCACCCGCGCGCCCTCGGCGGGGTCCCACTCGCGGTCGCCGTGGCCGACCAGGTCGATCGAGCCCTCCAGCCGGTTCCGGTCGACGACGATGCGCACGCGGTCGCCCTCGATCAGCTTGCCGATGGGGCCGCCGGCCAGGGCCTCGGGGGCGACGTGACCGATGCACGCGCCCGTCGAAACGCCCGAGAAGCGGGCGTCGGTGAGCACCGCGATGTGCTTCCCGAACGACAGGTGCTTGAGCGCGGCCGTGATCTGGTAGATCTCCTCCATGCCCGTGCCCATGGGCCCCCGGCAGATCAGGACCAGGACGTCGCCGGCCTTCACCCGGTCCGGCCCCGTGCTCTTGATGGCCGCGATCGCCGCGCGCTCGGTCGTGAACACGCGCGCCGGACCCGTCTTCCGGTAGATCCCGTCGGGATCGACCACCGTGGGATCGATCGCGGTGCTCTTGATCACGGAGCCCTCGGGCGCCAGGTTCCCGCGAGGGAACGTGATCGTGCTGGTGAGCCCTCGGGCCCGAGCCTGCTCGGGCGACATGATCACGTCGTCGGGATCCACGCCGTCCTGCGCGCGCAGCCGCTCCCGGAGTGCCCGGCGGCGGTCGGAGCGCTCCCACCAGTCGAGCGTCCGGCCGAGAGGCTCGCCCGACGCCGTGAGGACGCTCAGCTCGAGGAGGCCCAGCCGCCGGAGGTGGAGCATCACCTCGGGCACGCCGCCGGCCATGAAGACCCGCACCGTCGGGTGGTAGCGCGGGCCGTTCGGCAGGACATCGACGATCCGCGGGACCCGCCGATTGACCTCGGTCCAGTCGTCCACGGTCGGGCGGCGGAGGCCCGCGGCGTGGGCGATCGCCGTGAGGTGAAGAAGGAGGTTGGTGGACCCGCCGAAGGCGGCGTGGACGATCATGGCGTTCCGCACGGCCGCGTCGGTGAGGATGTCGCGGGTCGCGAGGCCTCGCGTCTCGAGCGCGACCAGCGCGCGGGCGGAGCGCCGCGCCATGTCGAGCCAGATCGGCTGGCCCGACGGCGCCAGGGCCGAGTGGGGCAGGGCGAGGCCGAGCGCTTCGCCCACGACCTGGGAGGTCGCGGCGGTGCCCAGGAACTGGCAGCCTCCGCCGGCCGAGCCGCAGGCGCGGCAGCCCATGTCCGCGGCGCGCTCGAGGGTGATCTCGCCGTGCGCGAAGCGCGCGCCGATGGACTGCACCGTGCCGGCGTCCTCCGCGTCGCGGGCGGGCAGGGTCACGCCGCCCGGCACCAGGACGCACGGCAGATTCCGCATCGCCGCGAGGGCCATCATCATCGCCGGCAGGCCCTTGTCGCAGGTGGCGACGCCGAGGACGCCCCGCCGCGTGGGCAGCGAGCGGATGAGCCGCCGGAACACCTGCGCGGCGTCGTTCCGGTAGGGGAGGCTGTCCATCATCCCGACCGTCCCCTGGGTCCGGCCGTCGCAGGGGTCGGTGACGAAGCCGGCGAACGGGAGGCACTCGAGGCCGCGGAGCTCCTCGGCGGCGGCCTGCATGAGGAGCCCGACTTCCCAGTGGCCCGTGTGATAGCCCAGGGCGACCGGCCGGCCGTCCGGCGCGCGGATGCCCCCTTGCGTCGAGAGGATCAGGAACTGCGGGCGTCCGAGCTCCCGCGGGTCCCACCCCATGCCCGCGTTCTGGGTCCACCCGAAGAGATCACCGCTCGGGCCGTCGAGGAGCATCTCCGGGGTCAGCGGGAGGCTGCCTGCCGGTCCCGCTCCCACCGTCTGGACGTCGAGCAGTCCTGCGGCGGCCGTCGAGCTCCCGACGATCTCCTCGAACCCGATCGCCGCCCGCTTGCCTTGTCGTGCGCTCATGTCAGTCCCCTCCGCGCCCTCATCCGCAGCGCCGGACGCCAGTGTACACGGGCGTGCGCCCGGCCGGCCGCTACCGGTCTGTCGCCAGCGCGCGCTCCGCCAGCGCCGGGGGCAGGCCGCCGCTGCCCGCGAGACGGTCGTGGAACTCGCGCAGGGCCGCCGCACCGCCGCCGGTCCGCGCGAGATAGCGCGTCTCGCGATCCGGAGATCCGGACGGACTCCCGCCGCGGGCGAAGATCGTTCAGGTGCCAAAGTCGGACCCGTCAGCTGGCCTCGATCCGGCTCGCGAGCCAGCGCGCGGTGCGCAGGAGGCGGGCGTCGCCGTACCGGGGCCCGACCAGCTGGACCCCGATCGGCAGGCCGTTCGCCCCCTGCATGAGCGGCAGCGTGAGGGCCGGCATGCCGGTGAGGGTCCACAGCGTGCAGAAGCTCGGATCGCCGGTCGAGTCGAGGCCGCGGGGCGCCTCACCCGGGGCTGCCGGGGTGAGGATGGCGTCGTAGCGCTGCTGGAACAGCTCCACGAGGCCTTCTTCGAAGGCGGAGGCCCGGGCCCGCGCCAGCTGGTAGTCGAGGGCCCGCACCTCGCGCCCGCGGCCGAGCTGGATCCGGAGGTGGTCGGACAGGCGGTCCCGTCCTGTTTCCCACTCGCGGTCGAGGCTCGCCGCCATCTCGGCTTCCATGATGAGGCGATGCCACTCGAACGCGTCGTCGGACAGGGTCAGCTCGACCTCTTCCAGGCGGTCGCCGAGGAGGTCCGCCAGCTCCCGGAACGCCTCTCGCGTGTCGTCGGTGGTGCGATCCCAGCGCGACGTCCGGATCAGCGCGAACATCGGCGTCACCGGCGGCTCCTCGGCCGCGACCTCGCGGAACGGTATGCGCGCGCGGGGCCGGGAGTCGGGATCCCGCTCGTCGTACCCGACCACCTGCTCGGCCAGCAGCGCGACGTCGTCGAGCGCCCGTGCGAACACGCCCACCGTGTCGAGCGTGCGCGAGAGCGGGAGGATCCCGTGGCGTGGGATCAGACCGTGGGTCGGCTTGAACCCGTACACCCCGCAGAATGACGCCGGCCGGATGACGGAGCCGTTGGTCTGGCTGCCGAGCGCGACGGGCACCATGCCGGCGGCCACGGCGGCCGCGGACCCGCTCGAGGAGCCGCCCGGGGTGTGCGCGGCGCTGTGCGGGTTCCGCGTCTTCCCGGGCGCGTAGGCTGCGAACTCCGTGGTCACCGTCTTGCCCATGATCACGGCTCCCGCGGTCCGCAGCGCCGAGACGACCGCCGCGTCGCGGTAGGGTGTGCGCCCGGCGTGCAGCGCCGAGCCGTTCTCGGTCGGCATGTCGGCGGTGTCGATGATGTCCTTCACGCCGACGGGCACGCCGTGGAGGGGACCGGTCGGATGGCCCTCGCCGCGCCAGCGGTCGGCCGCGTGCGCCTGCTCGAGCGCGTGGCCCGGATCGAGGAACGCCCACGCCTGGACCCCCGGCTCGACCTCGCGCACCCGCGCCAGGCACGCCTCCACCAACTGTGCCGAGCTGATCGTCCCCTCCCGGATTAGCCGCGCCCCGTCCGACGCGGAGAGCGCGTGGAGGTTCGTCAGGTCCATGTCCTAGCTGGTCCTCCGAGACCTACGCTGGCCGACGCAGTGCCCGCGGGGAAGGCCACGCGAAGCCCTTTCCGGCAATCTCAGTTCCCGTACAGGAACTCCGGCAGCCAGAGCGTCATGCCCGGCCAGATGTACATGAAGACGAGGCAGAGGAGGACGATCAGCATGTACGGCATCATGCCGGCGAAGATCTGATTCAGCGTCACGTGCTTCGGCGCCACGCCCTTGAGGTAGAAGGCGGACATCGCCACCGGCGGGGAGAGGAACGCCGCCTGGAGGTTCACCGCGACCATGGTGCCGAACAGCAGCGGGTCCACCTGGAAGTGGGTGAGCAGCGGGATGAAGATCGGACAGAAGATGACGATGATCTCCGTCCACTCGAGCGGCCAGCCGAGCAGGAAGATGATCAGCTGCGACATGATCAGGAACCCGACGGGCGAGAGGTTCATCCCCAGCACCCACCGTTCGATCACTCCCTGGCCGCCGTGCAGCGCGAAGACGGCGGAGAACAGCGCCGAGCCGACGAACAGCCAGCACACCATGGCGGTCGTCTTCGCCGTGAGGAACGTCGACTGCTTCAGGTTGTCCCGGAGCTCCTTCGATCTGCGGAAGTACCAGAGTCCCGGGACCACGGTGCCCAGGAAGGCTCCGCCGATCGAGGCCGCCACCAGCATCGACGAGAGGGGCTCGCCCTGGGACCACCCGAGGACGAGGCCGAGGACGGCGCCAATCAGGCTCCACCACCAGACCGCACGGGCGTGCTTCGACATCACCGCCAGGTACAGCGCGCCGAGAGCCCCGATCGCCGCCGACTCGCTGGCGGTGCAGATGCCGAACAGGATCACGGAAAGCACGACGGCCGTCAGCACTCCGAGCGGCACGACCGACGCGATGAGCTCCTTCAGGATCTCGAGCTGCTCGCCGTCCATGCGCGAGTAGTACACGAGGAGCACGAGCACGGAGAGCCCGGCCAGCCCCCAGAACCACTGGTAGAAGTGGGCCGGGACCCGGCTCGCCGCCGCGGAGGTCGGCCGGGTGGCCACAGACGCCATCTCTTCCGGCGGTGCATCGGCGCTCCGAGCGGGCTCGTCCCCGGTGATCTCGGTCTCGGCGGCTCCGAGCTCCTTCGGCGCTTCGTCCACGGGCTGGGCCGTGGCGGTCGCCGCGGGTGGCGTGGCCTTCACGGCGGCACCCACGGCCGGCACGGTCGCCACGGCTGCCACGGCTGCCGGCGCATTGTAGACGACGACGTACCACCAGGTCGCGCCAAGCGTGCTTGCCGTGAGCGCGACCGGCACCAGGAGGGCCAGCACGTTCGTGAGGATCAGGCTGTAGGTCGCCGCGCGCCCATCCGCCGTTCGACGGGCCCGCAGGCGGCCGGGCCGGAGCGCGGCGGCGAGGAGACCGAGGGCGACGCTCCGAAACCGGTTCCGCTCGAGACCCCGGAGCCAATCGGGCACCGCCAGGCGATACTGGTCCGGCGGCAACTTGGGCGCGATCTTCGGGTTCAGGATCGCCCACCCGAGGATGTAGGCGAGATACAGGAACGTGAGGAAGAACCCTGGCAGCATCGCGGCGGCGTACAGCTTGACGATCGACTGGCCGGCGACGGCCGCATAGACGATCAGCATCACCGAGGGCGGGATCAGGATGCCGAGCGTCCCGCCCGCCGTGATCGCGCCGGAGGCGAGCCGGATGTCGTACCCCGCGTTCAGCATCGGGCGCAGCGCGATGACCCCCATGAGGACCACGACGGCGCCGACGATGCCGGAGGCGATGCCCCAGAAGGCGCAGACCAGGAGCGTGGTCACGGCGAGCGAAGCGGGCACGCGCCGGAACGCCAGCTGGACGCTGTGGAACATCCGGTCGACCAGCGCCGCTCGCTCCATGATGTAGCCCATGAACACGAACAGCGGGACGGACAGGAGGGTGTCGTTCGTCATCACCCCGTAGGTCCGCTGCACCATCAGATCGAAGATCTGGTTGTCGTACCAGTGCTGCCCGGGGGCCATGAACGCGAGATAGCCAAAGCCCATGCCCAGGCCCATCAGCGTGAATGCGGTCGGGAAGCCCATCATGATGGCGATCACGATGAGCCCGAGCATGATCAGACCGAGCGAGGGATCGCTCACGGCTTCGTCTCGTCCTGCTTGATGGCCTTTTCGTGCACGACGCCCTGCTCGGTGACGCTGCGATGGCGGGCGGCCTCGTCGATCGCCTTCGCCCCTTCCATGGCGGCGCGGCGCGACTCCTCGTCGACGTACTGGCTGTGGCCGAGCTGCGTGTCGATGACGTCGATCTCCTCGACGTCCTGAAGCCGAGCGGGCCAGGCGCCGGTGCGGATGCACACGATGCAGCGCACGATCTCGGCCAGTCCCTGCAGCATGACGAGCGCGCCGGCGATCGGGATCACCGACTTGAAGTGGTAGACTGGCGGGCCTTCCGCCGTCACGGTCGAATGCTCACCGATGCGCCAGGAGTCTCCCGCGTAGCCGTATCCCGCATAGATCAGGGCCAGGATGCCCGGGACGAAGAACAGGAGGTACAGCGCCAGATCGAGCGCCGCCTGCGTGCGAGGCTTCAGGTAGAGGTAGACGAAGTCGGCGCGCACGTGACCGCTCTGCGCCAGCGTATACGCCCCGCACATCATGAACAGGGTGCCGTACAGCATGTTGTTGAAGTCGAAGATCCAGGCCGTCGGCGCGTTCAGGATGTACCGCTTGAAGACCTCGATGGAGACCACGAAGGTCAGGGCGAGGATGAGCCACGCGAAGGTCTTGCCCGACCAGTAGCTGAACCGGTCGACAGAGCGGATGAAGCGCTCGGCGGTCATGGGTCCAGGGGAGCCCGGGAAGAAGAACGGACCAGCGGCCCGGCTCGCGCCGGACGGCTGATCCGTCGAAGGACTGGCACCGCGGGGCTAGCTCTTCTTGGCGAAGTAGTGGTTGTACGCCATGCGCCGGCTGACGTTCGTGTCGAGGTCCCACTTCACCGTGCGCTCGGCGAACTTCTTCTGGGACTCGGCGATCTCCTTGAACATCGGGTTGTCGGCCGCCTTCTTGGCCGCCACCTCGTCGTAGATCTCGAGCTGCCGCTGGAGGATCGAGTCCGGAGTCTTGTAGAACCGGACCTTGTCCTTGACCTGGAGCTCGATGTAGTCCTTCGAGTAGCGGTCGATCGCCTTCCACGACATGTCGGCCGAGGAGGCCTCCACCGCGATCTCGATGATCGCCTTCATCTTGTCCGGCAGGGCGTCGTACTTCGTCTTGTTGAACGAGATCTCGTACTGCTCGGCGTTCTGGTGGTAGCTCTGCAGCATGCAGACCTTGGACACGTCCGCGAAGCCGAGGATGCGGTCGGACGTCGCGTTGTTGAACTCGGCCGCGTCGAGGAGCCCCCGGTCCATGGCGGGGACGATCTCGCCGCCGGGCAGGGCGTTCACCGCGGCACCCAGGCCCGTGTACACGTCGATCGAGATCCCGACGGTCCGGAACTTGAGCCCCTTGAAGTCATCGGCCTTGGTGATCGGCTTCTTGAACCATCCGAGCGGCTGGGTCGGGATCGGCCCGTAGGGAAAGGACACGACGTTGGCCCCGACCGACGCGAAGAGCTTGGTCAGGAGCTCACGGCCGCCGCCGTACTTGTGCCACGAGAGCAGCATGTTGGCGTCCATGCCGTAGGCCGGCCCCGAGCCCCAGAGAGCGAGCGCGGTCTGCTTCCCGTAGTGGTACACGAGCACCCCGTGGCCGCCGTCGAGCGTGCCCTTCGACACGGCGTCGAGCAGCCCGAACGCCGGCACCACCGCCCCCGCGGGCAGCACCTCGATCTTGAGGTCGCCGCCGGTCATGTCGTTGATCCTCTTGGCGAAGTCGAGGGCGTACTCGGTATTGATGTCCTTGGCCGGCCAGGTGCTCTGCCAGCGCATGTTGATCGGGCCCTGGGCCTTGAGGACGTTCGGGAAGCCGAGCGCTGCCGCGCCGGCGGCCACGGCCGCTCCCTTCAGGAACTTGCGCCGCTCGGCCACGGTGCTCACCTGCTCATCGCTCATGCCGCACCTCCTTGTGCGCAACTGGTTCGCTGATAGGATGGTGGCCCCGAAAGAGCGCGTGAACCCAGAGTCGGACGGCGGGCCGCCGAGCCGTCGATTACGCGCTATTTTACCGTCCCGCTCCACTCCGTCGCAAGAATGAGCCCCGCCGCTCCGGCCGCGCGCGCCGGCCCTTCCGGGGAACGCGCAGGGGCGACCTCGGGTTCCGGGCCGGCGGGGTCGCCCTGTGCGGTGCGTCTCGCCCGGCGCCGGTTGACGAGCCAGGCCGGCTGACCCACGATGGCGAGCCATGGCCGCGTTCCCTCCCGCTGGCAGCAGCTGGCGGCTGCTCTGGCCGCTCGACCGCGACGTCACCTTCCTGAACCACGGGTCGTTCGGGGCCTGTCCCCGGGCGGTCCTGGAGGCGCAGGGCCGGCTCCGCGACCGGCTGGAGAGCGAGCCCGTCCTGTTCCTCGACCGGGACCTGGAGGGGCTCCTCGACGAGGCCCGAGGCGCCCTCGGGGCCTTCGTGGGGGCGGCCCCGGAGGATCTCGCCTTCGTCCCGAACGCCACGACCGGCGCCAACACGGTGCTCCGGTCGCTCGACCTCGGGGCGGGGGACGAGCTGCTCGCGACCGACCACACCTACAACGCCTGCCGGAACGCGCTGGAGGCCGTGACGGCCCGCGCGGGGGCGCGCGTCGCGGTGGCGACGCTGCCGTTCCCGGTGGCGGCGCCCGAGCAGGTCGTGGACGCGATCCTCGCCCGGGTCGGGCCCCGCACGCGGCTGGCGCTGGTCGACCACGTGACGAGCCCGACCGGGCTCGTCCTGCCGATCGAGCGCCTCGTTCGCGAGCTCCAGTCGCGTGGGGTCGACGTCCTGGTGGACGGCGCCCACGCGCCCGGCATGGTCCCGCTCGACCTGGACGCGCTCGGCGCCGAGTACTACACCGGCAACTGTCACAAGTGGGTGTGCGCGCCGAAGGGCTCGGCGTTCCTGCACGTCCGGCGCGACCGCCAGAAGGGAGTGCACCCGCTGGTGGTCAGTCACGGCGCCAACTCGCCGCGTACCGACCGATCGTCGTTCCGCCTCGAGTTCGACTGGACCGGGACCGCCGACCCGACGGCGTTTCTCACCGTGCCGGAGGCGATCCGCTACATGGGGTCGCTCCTGCCGGGCGGCTGGCCGGCGCTCATGGCGCACAACCGGCGCACCGCGCTCGCGGCGCGGGATCGCCTCGCGGCCGCCCTGGGCGTGCCCGCGCCGGCGCCGGACTCGATGATCGGGTCACTGGCCGCGCTGCCGGTGCCCGCGGGGTTCTTCCCGACGGCCCCGCCGCGAACGCGCGACCCGCTCCAGGCGGCGCTGTTCGAGCGCCATCGCCTGGAGCTGCCCGTCTTCACCTGGGCCGCCCTCTCGTGCCGCATCCTCCGGGTGTCCGCCCAGCTCTACAACTCGGCCGCGGACTACGAGCGCCTGGCGGAGGCGCTCGGCGCGCTCCGGGCGGACCGTCCGGTCCCCGGCGCCTGAGGGACGACGTGGACCTCTTCGATCCCGCGCACTACAAGGGGGTCCGGCGATCCGTCGGCGAGGCCGAGACGCTTCCCGCCTGGTGCTACACGGCGCCCGAGTTCTACGCGCGCGAGGTGGACCGCATCTTCACCCCGGGATGGCACTTCGTCGCGCGGGCCGACGAGCTGGCCGAGCCCGGGAGCTACCTGGCGGTCGACACCGTGCCGGCCCCGGTCCTTCTCCTGCGTGACGGCGAGGGGCGGATCGGCGCGTTCGCCAACAGCTGCCGCCACCGGGGCGCGCGCCTGCTCGAGGGCCATGGCCGGTGCCGGACGATCGTGTGCCCTTACCACGCGTGGACCTACGGCGCCGACGGCCGCCTCCTGGGCGCGCCGGGGATGCAGGACCGGCCGGGGTTCGACCGCGCGGAGTGGGGCCTGACGCCGGTGCGCGCCGAGGTGTGGGAGGGGTTCATCTTCGTGAGCTTCGCGGAGACGGGCCCCGGCATGGTCGAGCACTTCGGCGATCTCACGACGAAGCTCGGCTCGTACGACTTCGGCGCGATGCGCTGCGTGCGCCGGCTCGATTACGACGTCGCCTGCAACTGGAAGCTTCTCGTGGAGAACGCCATGGAGGAGTACCACACCGGCACCGTCCATCGCGCGAGCCTCGGACAGCAATACGCGGTCCAGGAGGAGACCCGGGGCCACTGGGACGCCATTCACATCCCGCAGGAGACGAGCATCGCCGTCCTGCCGGGCGAGACGGCGCCGTTCCCGCCCATCCCCGGCCTCACCGGGCGCGCCGCCGAGGGGACCTACTTCACCATGCTCCACCCATCCACCCAGTTCGCCTGCACGCAGGACTGCATGTGGTGGCTCCGGATCCTGCCGCTCGGGCCGGCGCGCTCGCGGCTCGAGGTCGGCTTCTGCTTCCCCCGGACGACGGTGGCGCGGCCGGACTTCGAGGCCGGCGTGCAGAAGTACATGCACCGCTGGGAGACCGGCATCGCCGAGGACAACGGGATCTGCGAGGCGCAGCAGGCCGGGCTCACGTCCATCCTGAGGCGGCCCGGACCGTTCGCGCTCCGCGAGCCCGCCGTCCATCGGCTCAACAACTGGGTGCTGGACCAGGTGCTCGAGGGACCCGGGCGCCGCCGCGCGGTGGTGGCCGGATGACCCAGATCGTCCTCGCGTTCAAGGTCGTGACGCTCGTGTTCGCCGCGCTTGCCTCCATCATGAACCCGCCGGCGAACGTTCCGATCTTCCTGGCGAGCACCGCGGGATCCTCGCCGGACGTCCGGAAGGCGCTGTCGTGGCGGATCGCGCTCAACGTCTTCCTCATCCTGGTCGTCTCGATGTTCGTGGGGTCCTACATCCTCCACTTCTTCGGGCTGTCGCTGCCCATCGTGCAGGTCGGCGGCGGGCTCCTGATCATGTCCTTCGGCTGGACGTTCCTCCACCAGCGGGAGGAGGACGCGGCCGCCCCCAGCGCCACGACGTGGCGGCCCGAGGAGCTGGCGACGCGGGCGTTCTATCCGCTGACCCTCCCGCTCACGGTCGGCCCCGGCTCGATGTCGATCGCCATCGCGCTCGGCGCCAACACGTCCCAGACGGGGCTGTACCCGGCCGCCCAGATCGTGGCGATGATCACCGGCGTGGCGCTCGTCGCCCTCTCCATCTATCTGTGCTACCGGTTCGCGGAGACGATCGCGCGGGTTCTCGGACGCACGGGCACGAGCGTGGTCCTGCGCCTCTCGGCCTTCATCGCGCTGTGCATCGGCGTCCAGATCATCTGGAACGGCCTGACCGCGTTGATCCGGGCCATGCCGAAGGAGTAGCGGACCGCCCTCGTGCGCGGGCCGGCGCGACGCCCGCCCGCCGGGGCGAAGCGCGTTATAGTGACTTCCGAGGATTCCTGCCGATGACCGCGGCCGCGCCGCTCATGCTGGCGGACGATATCCGCGACGGACGGGCCTGGCGGCGAGAGACGCTCACGCCGCGGGACTGGCTCGTTTCGATGCCGCCGCGCTGCCTCGCGGAGCTCGATGCCGCCGTCGAGGAGATGCGGCGGAATCCCTTGCCGACCCTGCTCCTCGGCCCCGATCAGTTCGCGCTGTCAGCGTGCGCGGAGCTGATGGGCCGCGTGCGGGCGCTGCTCCGGGACGGCATCGGGCTGGCCGTGGTGAGCCGGATCCCCGTCGAGCGGTACGCGGCCGAGGAGAACCGCGCCCTCTGCTGGCTCCTCAGCCAGCTTCTCGAGCGGCCGGTCGCCCAGGCCTGGAACGGGGCCATGCTCTACGACGTGCGGGACACCGGCCGGACGCTCGAGTACGGGGTCCGCCGGTCGATCACCAGCCTCGACCTCACCTTCCACACCGACGGCCCCTGGCTCGACATCCCGCCGCACTTCGTCGGCCTGTACTGCGTCAACCAGGCGCAGGAGGGCGGCGTGAGCCGCTTCGTCAGCTTCGGCACCGTGCACAACGAGATCCGCCGGCGCCACCCCCGCCTCCTCCCGCGACTCTACCGGCCGTTCCCCTGGGACCGGCAGGCCGAGCACGCGCCGGGGGATGCGAGGGCGGGCGCCCAGCCGGTCTTCCAGTACGACGGCCGCGCGCTGGTCGGGCGCTTCAACGAGCGGCTGATCGAGACGGGGGCCGAGCTCGCCGGCGCGCCGCTCGACGCGGAGGGCCGGGACGCGCTCGAGGTCATGCGCGAGGTGGTGGACTCGCCCGACCTCTGGGTGGAGTTCACGATCGAGCGGGGGCAGATCCAGTACCTCAACAATCGCGCCTTCGCGCACAGCCGGACCGATTTCCGCGATGCCCCGGAGCCGGAGCGCAAGCGGCACATGATCCGCGTCTGGACCCGCGAGGAGGGGCGCCGCACCTTCTATCCCTGATCGTCCGCCTCGCCACCCCGGCGCGCATCCGATGCGCCGGACCATTCTCCCGAGGAGGTCAGGCGATGAGATGGCTCCTCTCGACCGATCCGAGCCTCATCCAGCTCCTGCTGCGCTGGACCCTCGCCATCGTCATCTTTCCCCACGGCGCCCAGAAGGCGCTCGGGTGGTTCGGAGGGTACGGCTTCAAGGGCACGATGGCGTTCTTCAGCAAGCGCTTCCCCGCGCCGCTGGGTCTCCTCGCGATCGCGGCCGAGTTCCTCGGGCCGATGGGGCTCGCGATCGGGCTCCTGACGCGGGTGGCGGCCTTCGGGATCCTGTGCGTGATGGCCGTCGCGGTGCTCACGACCCACACGCCGCACGGATTCTTCATGAACTGGTACGGCAATCAGAAGGGCGAGGGCTTCGAGTTCCACCTCCTCGCCATCGGCATCGCGCTGGCGCTGATCCTGGGCGGGGCCGGCCTCTGGTCGGTCGACGCCCTGCTGGCGCGCTGACGAGCCGGTCGCGCCCACTCGCCGCCGCGCATCTCGCGCAGTAAGATCCAGGAAGTGCGCTCGACCAGTCTGGCCTCGCCGACTTCGAGGGAGCCTCGACATGACCCAGAGTTCGTCCATTGGGCGGTCCGCCCGCTGCCTCGACGGTGGGAGAACGTGACCACCGTCACACGAGCGGACTGATGGCGACGATGCCTGGAGCAGCCGCGGTGTCACAGGACCTGCGCCAGCGTGTGCTCGGGCGGATCGACGATGACGAGGTCCTCCGGCTTGCCCAGGATCTGATCCGGATCCCGTCGTTCACGACCGAGGAGACCCCGTGCGCGGAGTGGCTCGCCAACTACCTCGGCGACCAGGGGCTCGAGGTCGAGCTCCAGGAGATCGAGCCGGGCCGGAAGCAGGCCATTGCCCGCCTCCGGGGCACGGGCGGCGGCCGCTCGATCATGCTCAACGGTCATATCGACATCGATCCGCTCGCGAGCGGATGGACCCGCGATCCTTTCACGCCGTGGATCGCCGACGGGCGCCTCTACGGCCACGGGATCTTCAACATGAAGGCCGGGGTGACCGCGAACATCATGGCCACGCTCGCGCTCCGCCGAGCGGGCGCGCCGCTCCGGGGCGATGTGGTGGTGGCGTGCGTGGCGGCGGAGCTCAACAGCGGAATCGGCACGCGGCACGCCATCCAGCACGGCGCCCGCACGGACATGGCCGTCGTCTCCGAGCCGTACGGGGCCTACACGATCCTCACGAAACACACGGGAACCATGGACATCGTGATCCATACGCTCGGGCGCGCCACGCACATCAGCAAGAAGGAGCAGGGCGTCGACGCCATCGCCCTGATGATCCGGGCCATCAACGCGCTGAACCTCATGCGGTTCACGCACGTACACGACCCGGACCTGCCGGGCCTCCCCCGGATGAACATCGGCTCGATCATCGGCGGGCGAGGCCGCAACCACGAGCTGCGCGGGGCCTACACCGTCAGCGACTTCTGCACGGCGTACGTCAACGTCCGCTTCAACGCGAGCCAGACCGGGGAGACCGTCGTTGCCGACATCCGGAGGACCCTCGAGCAACTCGCGGCCGAGGATCCGAGCTTCCGGTACGAGATCGAGTTCCCACCCGCGCTCGAGCGCGGGCTCGGCCGGCTGGCGAAGGCCGCGGTCGACGTCCCGAAGACCGAGCCCGTCGTCCAGATGGTGCGCCGCAACCTGCACCTCTTGACCGGACGCGAGCCGGAGCACTTCGGCGTGCGGCTGCCCCAGAGCTACGCGGGGAACGACACGACGCACCTGTGGGCCGCGGGCATCCCGTGCTGTCTCTACGGGCCGGGCGGCGGTTACACGGACTACCACGACGTGCACGTCTACCTCGAGGACCTGTTCCTCTGCACGAGGGTCCTGGCCCTCACCGCGCTCGAGGCCGCCCTGTGACCGGCACTTCCGGCGTGAGCTACGTCGATCCCTCCACCGGCCGCGACGTATCCGCTCGGCGAGGCGCGCTGGCGGGCGGACAACGGCCACTACCTGAACCTCGGGCCCGCGCCGGGGCTCGGGCGGGACGACATCGACCCGGGGCGGGACTCCGTCTGGCGGTACGCCAAGGCGCTCCTCGTCGACCCCGACGACGCGGTCAGCATGGGCGAGGGCTGGACGCCGCTGGTGGCCGGCGTGTGGGCCGGCGCGCCGGTCCTGTTCAAGCTCGAGTTCCTGATGCCGACCGGGTCGTTCAAGGACCGCGGCATGACGGTGATGGTGAGCTACCTGAGGAGCCGCGGCATCGACCGGGTGCTGGAGGACTCCTCCGGCAACGCGGGCGCGTCGCTCTCGGCCTACGCGGCCCGGAGCGGGCTGTCGTGCCGCATCCTGGTGCCGGAGACGGCGTCGTACCCGAAGATCGCGCAGATCGCCGCGTGCGGCGCCGACGTCGTCACGATCCCCGGCACGCGTCAGGACGTCGCCGACGAGGCGCTCCGCCAGAGCGCCGAGATCTTCTACGCGAGCCACAACTGGCAGCCGATGTTCGTGGAGGGCGTGAAGACCCTCGCGTACGAGCTGTGGGAGCAGCTGGGCTTCAACGCGCCCGACAACGTCGTCGTGCCCCTCGGCTACGGAAGCAACGTGCTCGGATGCGAGCGCGGCTTCGACGAGCTCCTGCGGCGGGGGGAGATCGGTCGCCGGCCGCGTCTCTACGGCGTCCAGTCCGCCAACTGCGCGCCCTACTACGCGGCGTTCCGCGCCGGCGTGGAGCACCTCGTGCCCACGACGATCGCGCCGACCGTGGCCGAGGGGATCGCGTCCGCCAAGCCGACGCGGGTCCGCGAGGTGCTGCGCGCGGTGCGGGAGAGCGGGGGCGGCGTGGTGGCGGTGGACGAGGCGGAGATCGTGGAGGCGCTGGCGGCGCTCGCGCGCAAGGGCTTCTACGTGGAGCCGACGTCCGCGGCCGCCGCCGCCGGGCTCGGCCGGCTGCTCGAGAGCGGGGCGATCCGGTCCGACGAGACGACCGTGCTCGTCCTGACGGGATCGGGCCTCAAGGCCTCGGCGGGCATCGGCGAGCTCTTGAAGCTCGGCGCCCGGCTCGGGGTCAGGCTGACCCCCGGGGAGCCGACATGCGCCTGACGCCGACCGAGCTGGACCGCCTGACGATCTTCACCGCCGCCGAGCTCGCCCGCCGGCGCCGGGCGAAGGGGTGGCGGCTGACGTACCCGGAGGCGCTCGCGCTCATCTGCGACGAGATGCACGAGGCCGCACGCGGCGGGGCGTCCTACGACGAGGTGATGGCCGCGGCCCGGAGCGTGCTCACCGAGGACGACGTGCTGGAGGGCGTGGCCGACCTGGTCGGGACGGTGAAGCTCGAGTGCCTGTTCGGAGACGGCACCCGCGTGCTCCACGTGGAGCGGCCCATCGGGCCCGGCACGAAGAGGACCGCATGAGACCGGGGGAGATCCTGTTCGGCGAGGGGGCGATCCGGCTGAACGCCGGCCGGCCTACGGCCGAGGTGACGGTGACCAACACCTCGGATCACACGATCTGGGTCAGCTCGCACTTCCCGTTCTTCGAGGTCAACCGCCGCCTCGTCTTCGACCGGAGCCGGGCGTGGGGGATGCACCTCGACAGCCCCGCGGGAGACTCCGTGCGCTGGCGCCCCGGCGAGACGCGGACGGTCCGGCTGGTGGCGTTCGGCGGCCAGCGGGCCGTGCGCGGCTTCAACCGGCTCACCGAAGGTCCGGCCACCCCGGACCGGCTCGCCGCGGGCCTGGCGCGGGCCGAGGAGCGGGGCTACGGGCATCGCGCGACCGGCGCGCCGGAGGACGCCCATGGCCGGTGAGCTGAGCCGCCCCGAATACGCCGCGCGCTACGGACCCACGGCCGGCGATCGCGTCCGGCTCGGGGACACCGATCTCCTGGCGCTGATCGAGCGGGACGAGTCGAGCTACGGGGACGAGGTGCTGCGCGGCTGGGCGAAGACCCTCCGCACCGGGATCATGATGAGCGCCGAGCTGCCGGCCGCCAGCGAGCTCGACCTGCTCGTCAGCAACGTGATCGTGATGGATCCGGTCCTGGGCGTGTTCAAGGCGAACATCGGCGTGAAGGACGGCGTGATCGTCGGCATCGGTCGGGCGGGAAATCCGGACGTGGTGGACAATCCCGACCTCCTCATCGGGTCGAACACCGCGCCCGTCTACGGGCAGGGGTACATCGCCACGCCCGGCGGGATCGACACGCACGTCCACCTCGTCCAGCCCCGCCTCATCCCGGCGGCGCTGGCCGCGGGGATGACCACGCTCATCACCGGCGGCCTCAACGAGAACCCGGCCTTCAACCTCGAGCAGATGTTCCTCGCGTTCGAGGGCTTCCCGGTGAACCTGGGCGTGCTGGGTCGGGCGGCCAGCTACACGGCCTCCCCGCTCGAGCGCCAGATCGAGTCGGGCGCGTGCGGGCTCAAGGTGCACGAGGACTACGCGGGCTATCCGAGCATCGTCGACCAGGCCCTCACCGTCGCCGACGTCTTCGACGTCCAGATCGCGATGCACACCGACGGCCTCAACGAGTCCTGCGAGCTCCACGAGACGGTCGCCGCGATCGCCGGCCGGAGCATCCACGCCTACCACGTGGAGGGCATCGGAGGCGGGCACTCCCCGGACATCCTGGCGATCGCCGGCGTCGGCCACGTGATCGGCTCGTCCACGACTCCCACCATTCCCTATGGCCGCAACGTCGTCGCCGAGCACCACGCGATGATGTGGTCGGTGCACGGGATGAACCCGCGCGTCCCGAGCGACCGGGAGATGATCGCCGACCGCGTCCGCGATACGACCATGCGCGCGGAGAGCGTGCTGCACGACCTGGGAGCGATCAGCATCATCAACTCCGACTCCCAGGGAATGGGGCGGATCGGGGAAGTCATCCGGCGCACCTGGCAGCTCGCGCACCAGATGAAGCGGATGCGGGGCGAGCGGCCCGCGCACGACAACCCGCGGATCCTCCAGTACCTCGCCAAGTACACGATCAACCCCGCCCGCGCCCACGGCGTGGACCGGTGGGTGGGATCGCTCGAGCCGGGGAAGAGCGCCGACATCGTGCTCTGGCGGCCCGAGTTCTTCGGCGTCAAGCCGGAGCTCGTGATCAAGGGCGGCTACCCCGCCTGGGGGGCCCTCGGCGAGGGCAACTCCTCCATCTCGCAGGCCGAGCCCCAGATCTACGCGCCGCACTGGGGCGGGAGCGGGCTCGCGGCGGCGAGTCTCAGCATCGACTTCGTGTCCGCCGCCGCGGCGGCGGGCGGCTTCCGCCGCCGGATCGGAACCCGGCGCCGCGCGATCCCCGTGGTCGGGACGCGGCAGGTCGGGAAGCAACACATGCTCTACAACCAGGCGAACCCGCGGATCGAGATCGACCCCGGCTCGGCGGAGATCCGGATCGACGGGAAGCCGCTCCCACCCTTGCCGGACGAGGACGTCCCGCTGAGCCGTCGGTACTTCCTCCTCTAGGTCCCTGCGTTCCCGGCGCAGTTCGCCGAGTGTTGCCCCACCCAGCTCCGGTCCGCCTGCGGCGAGTCCATGCGCCCCCACGTGAAGTACGGTCCAGAAGTAGCTGATTTGTAAGGCAACTCACTTCGATCTCAGCCAACTAACCCGTACTGGCAACCGACTTTGCCCTTGTCCTTCGTCATTCGGGGCGGCAGCCCCAGCGCGAGGGAGGAGGCGGCGATGGGCGGAGCGGTGGGACCGAGACAACACGGCCTTCTGGCGGCGCTGCTGGGCGGACTCGCGGAGCGGCGAGTCGGGCAGCGTTTCCTGGGCGCGCTGAGCGCGGCGGTCATTCTAGCCGCCTGCGCGCCGACGGCGTCAATCGCCCGGAGCGGCAGCAGACTGATGACGCGCGCCCAGGAGTGCCAGCGCACTCATCCCGAGATCGAGCGCTGGGAGGTGGACCGGTTCGGGCACGTCACCGCGTACTACCGCATGGCGGCAAGCGCGACGGCGAGCACCGATCCGTTCTTCAGCTGCATCCGGCGGTAGGCGTAGGCGGCGGACGCCGTGACACCTACGCGTCGGCGTCGGGAGGTGGCGTCGCGTCGGGCGGCGGGGGCTCGCCACGCGCCTCGGGCACCAGCTGGTGGAACAGGCTCGACTCGCGCATGTAGAACCCCTGCGTGTGGAACGAATCGGCCAGCTTCAGGTAGCGATAGTCGATGTGGTGGCCGAGCTCGTGGAGCAGGGTCCTGAGGTAGGTCCGGAACGCCACGACGCGCCGCTGGCGGGCGGTGCGCATCCAGAGCTGGACGCGCGGTAGCCGGCGGTCGTCGGTGTAGAGGCCCTGGAGCTCCCCCCAGTGGCCGTGGGGCCGCGCCGCCAGCACCTCCACGCGGCAGGGCCCGATCCCGAACGCGCCGGTGAGGGCGGTGAACAGCATCTGCGAGGCGACCTGGACCGCCCGCCGGTCCTCGGACATGAGGGCCGCGTCGAGCGCCGCCACGTGCCGGTGGAACGCGGCGGCGCCGGGGAGGCGCAGGCTCGTGATGGCGTCGCTCTCCCGGTAGATGCGCTGCTGGGCGCGGGTCAGGCGGTCGTAGTAGCCGAACCGGCGCGGCGGCGAGGGCTTGTCGGGCACCAAACGTGGAGGGCCGGCCGGGCCTCTCGGTGACGGGCCCGGCCGGCGATGGTCTCTCTGCTAGCGGTCTCGGCTCAGTACGTCTGCCGCCCGATGAAGGCCCACTTGCCGTCCTTCACCTGGAGGTAGACCTGGTCCTTCGCCTCCCGCTCGCGCTGGTCGTTGAAGGAGAAGGTGCCCGTGACGCCGGCGAAGGTCTTGGTGCCGGCGATGGCGTCGCGGATCGCGTCGCGGTCGGTCCCGGCCTTCTCGATCGCGGCCAGGATGATGCGCGCCGCGTCGTACGTCGTCGCGTGATACGGCTCGGGCTTCTCGTTCGGGTGGAGCTTCTGGTACATGGCGACGAAGTTCTTGACGACCGGCGCCGGGTCGTCGGCGTTGAACTCGGTGTTCACGGCGAGCCCCTCGGAGTTGCCCTTGCCGGCGAGCTCGATGAACTTGTCCTCGTAGAGCGTGCCGGTGCCGACCAGCGGCGCATTGATCCCGAGGTTCCGGGCCTGGAGGGTCAGCAGCGCCCCGGTCGTGTAGTAGGTCAGGATCGCGAGCACGTCGGGGTTGGCCGCCTTGACCTTCGTGAGCTGGGCCTTGAAGTCGGTGTCCTTGTCGTTGACGACCTCGAGGGCGGCCACCTTCGCGCCGAGCTTCTCGAGCTCCTTCACGAAGTAGTCCTTCGTCTGGATGCCCCAGTCGTTCTGGACGTACACGACCCCGACGTTCTTCTTGCCGAGCTTCTTCACCGTGTACTGGGCGAGGTCCGGCACGTACACCGAGATCGGCGACCACATGCGGAACATGTACTTCCCGCCCTGCTTGGTGAGCTCGGTGTGGGACGCCGACGGCGTGATCGTGGCCAGCCGCGCCTTCGTGTAGATGGGGATCGCCGCGAAGCAGGCCGAGGAGGAGTAGTGGCCCAGGACGGCGAGGATCGCGTCGTCCGAGGCGAACTTCTGGGCGACGGTGGCCGCGTCCTTCGGATCGCCCTTGTCGTCCTCGACACGGATCACGACCTTCTTGCCCTTGATGCCGCCCTTGGCGTTGACCTCGTCGGCGGCGAGCTGGGCGCCTTCCGAGAATTGCTTGCCGATCTGGGCGAGGTTGCCGGTCATCGGGGCGGCGACGCCGATGACGATGTCCTGGGCGGCGGCCGGGACGGCCGGCAGCGCCGCCGACGCCGCCAGGAGCAGGACTCCGAGGATGCGCAGGATGGTCATGTGGGCCTCCTTCACGGGTTTCGGGTTCTCGGACGGGGAAGCAAGGCGTCGGGCTCGAGGACGCGCCCGCGCACCACGATGGCGCGCACGGCCCGGGCGTCGGCGAGGTGCCGGAGCGGGTTGCCGCTGACGAGCACGAGATCGGCCTGGGCGCCGGGCGCGATGCGGCCCAGATCGGGCCGGCCCAGCGTGTCCGCGGCCGCCGCGGTGGCGGCGCGCAGCACGGCGGCGTTCGACAGCCCGCACGCCCGGAGCCGGTGGAGCTCCTCGTGGAAGATGAAGCCGCCGCAGGGCTTCACGGCGTCCGTTCCGACCAGGATGCGCCCGCCCAGGCGCGCGTAGTCGCGGATGAAGCGGCCGTAGCGCGCCAGGCCGCGCGCCCAGTTCGCGAAGTCGCGGCGCGACCACGCGGCGCCGAAGAAGCGCTGGCCCAGCCACGCGGCGAGGTCGCGGCGCGCGCTCGCGGGCAGGCGGCGCGTGTCGCCGTCCCGCGCGATGCGGGCGTTGTACCGCCCCAGGATCCCGTCCATCCCGGCCAGGGTCGGCACGAGGTACGTCGCGTACTTCGCCATCTGGTGGCCGAGCCGTTCCAGGCGGCTTCCCTCGGCGCGCGCCCAGAGGAGCCCCAGCATGGCGGACCGCTCCGGGATGCTGCGGTACCGGAGCAGGGCGACCTCGGGCAGGGCGCGGGGGGCCTCGGGCAGCCGCGACGTGTTCTCGAGGCCGTCGTATCCGAGCGCGACGGCCTCGCGCGCGGTCAGGCTCCAGGTCTGCCCGGTCACGCCGAGGCCGAGGCGGTGCGCCTCGTCGACCGCGGCGCGGGCGATCTCGAGGGCCGGCTTCTGCGTCAGGATGATCCCGTCGACCCGGTAGTCCGCCTTGAGGCGCTGGACCGCGAGGCGCGCCTCCGTCGCGGAGTAGAGCGGCCACGACATCGCCGGATAGTCCGGGGACACGCCGTCCAGGAGAGGTCCCAGCGAGAAGACGCGGGGTCCCGGGACGCGGGCGGCCTCGATCGCGTCCCGGAGGGCGAGTACGGCGTCGGGATCGTTGCCCGCGAAGCGGACGGTCGTCACGCCGTTCGCGAGGTAAAGGCGCGCGCCGAGCTCCGAGACGAGATGGGAGTGCATGTCCACGAAGCCGGGGAGCAGGGTGCCCCCGCGCCCGTCGAGAACTCGGGCGCCGGTCGGCAGCGATGCCGCGCCCACGACGATCTCGCGGATGCGCGTTCCCTCCACGACGACCGACGCGCGCTCGATCGGACGCTCCGACACGCCGTCGAAGACGCGCGCGTCCCGGACGACGAGCATGGTCACGTGGTCCGGGCCCCGCCGGTCGCCCGCCCCGCGTCGGCTCCCGGCGCTGGCCGCGCGCCGCTGTCGCGTCGCGCGAGACGTGGACCGAGCGGCCGCCAGCCTGCTGCGCCGTCGTCCTCACCACGAGGCGGACCAGCCCGCGGCGGCGAGCGTCTCGCGGGGAATGATGAGGCGCGCGGCCATCACGGGGCGAGGCGAGGTCCCGATGCGGAGCTCGCCGACGATCGAGAGGAGCATGTACGCCTCCTCCGGGTCCATGCCCGCGCCCTGCGCGACGACGTCGATGGCCGCCCGCGTGGCGTCCTCGGTCGCCTCCTCCACGCTCGGCCCGAAGCCGAGGACCTGGACCGTGCCGTCGACCTCGACGATGGGCCGGGCGACGGCGCGCCCCTTGTGGAGCGTGATGCGGGCGCGCACGGTCGACGTGCACTCGACGCCGGTGCCCGTGACGATGCCGTCGCTGATCGCCGCGTGGGGGTCGGCGAAGAACACGAGCGCGCCCGGCACCATGACCGGGAGATGGACGCGGCTCCCGGCCTTGACGTCCTTCTGGTCGAAGTCGCCGCCGTAGGGACCGGCGTAGGAGGGCTTGTACCCCTCGGGCGGCATCGTCGACACGGTGCCGAGATTCGGGTTGAGCGGGATCGGGATGCGGCCGCCGAACCACGCGCGGCCGTCGCGGACCGGGCAGACGAGCGCCTTCGGCTCGCCGTACTCCTTCCGCAGCACGCCGAAGTCCCGGAGGATCGCCGTGATGCCGTCGCCGTGGGGCGTGATCTCGAGGAGGTCGATGGCCACCGCGTCGCCCGGCTCGGCGCCGCGGACGCGCACGGGCCCCGCGATGGGCGCCAGCGGATGGCCGTCGCACGCCGGGGTGAAGGGCGTGGGCACGTCGCGGATGTCCCGGACGTCGGCGAACGCGCCCCGAACCTCGAGGGTCACCTCCTGGCCCGAGTCGATCGTCATGGCCGGAGGCGTGTCGACGCCGACGGAAAAGAGATACCAGGTCGTCGGGGCCTGCTCGCCGGGCCGCGCGCTCATCGGGCCAGCCTGCCGTCCGCGCGGAGACGGCCGAACACGGCGGGGTTGACCACGCGGTTCGGCCACTCGCCCCGGAGCACGGCCGCCGCCTGGCGGCTCGCGACGCGGGCAGACAGCGCGGCCGACTCCGTCGACTCGCCGCCGGCATGGGGCGTGGCGATGACGTTCTCGAGGCGCAGCAGGGGATTGGCGGGATCGGTCGGCTCCTGCTCGAAGACGTCGAGGCCGGCGCCGGCGATCCAGCCCTCCTCGATCGCGCGGGTGAGCGCCGCCTCGTCGACCACGCCGCCGCGGCAGCAGTTCACGAAGTACGCGGTCCGCTTCATGGCCCGGAACTCGCGCTCCCCCAGCATGTGGCGGGTCTCGGCGTTGAGCGGCACCTGCACCGACACCCAGTCCGACTCCCCGAGCAGCGCGCGGAGATCGGCGATCATCCGCACGCCGAGCTCACGCGGCGGGTGCTCCTCGACGTACGGATCGTAGGCGATCACGCGGAGGCCGAACGGCTGGAGGCGCCGGGCCAGCGCCTGGCCGATCGCGCCGAGCCCCACGAGCCCGAGGGTCTCGCCGTCGAGCGGGGTGATCGGCCGGCCGGCGGGGCGGTCCCACACGCCGCGGCGCATCGCGCGGTCGTACTGGACGAGCTTCCGGTTGAGGGCCAGGATCAGCGCCGCCGCGTGGTTGGCGACCTCCAGGTGGCAGATCTCGGCGGCGTTGGTGACGAGGATGCCCGCGCGGGTGGCGGCGTCGACGTCGACCCCCTCGAAGCCGTGGCCGAACCCGCAGATGACGCGGGCCCGCTTCATGGCGGCGATCATGCCGGCGTCGACCCGGAAGCCCCCGATCATGACGACATCGGCCTCGCGGATGGCCTCGAGCGCCTCGTCGCGATTCCGGCACTCGACCGAGACGATCTCGACGTCGAGCCCGTCGAAGGCCGGCGGCCAGACCTCGTAGGGGAACATCTTCGACGGGGGGTGGACCAGGACGACGCGAGGCTTCGTCACGGAGTCGCTCCTTTCAGCCCGGCGGGCGCGCCTCGCGCCTGCCGTCTTGTTCCGACGGCCTTCGGCCTGTGGCATGACGCGGCGGCCTCTCGGTCATCACGGCCGACGCGCCTCGATCTCCCGGGTCATGTCAGCCGGCGGTGGAGTAGGCGCAGCGGCCGACCGCGACCACCGCGTCGTTGGCGTCCCGGAGCTCGACGTCGGCCACGCCCACCGTGCGCCCGACCTTGACCGCCCGCGCGAGGGCCCGGAGATCCCCGCGGCGGGCCGGCCTGAGATAGTCGACGCGGAGGTCGATCGTGGGGACCCCGCGCCCGAGCTTCGAGGCGATCGCGTAGTCACCGGCGATGTCGATCAACGCCGAGATCACGCCACCGTGGAACCAGTCCGAGCCGTCGGCCCGGCCGAGCTCGTCCCGCCAGGGAAGACGCATCTCGACCATGCCGTCCTCCGCCCGGACCATCTCGAGCCCGAGCAGCCGGTGGAAGGGGGAGTGGTCGACCTCGAGATGCGTCATCTGTTCATCCTGGGGAGGCGCGCTCCCTCCGGCGGCCTGATCTGACGGCGTTCGGCCTGTGCCGGCCTGTGGCCCCAGACGCCTCCCACCGCATTGATCACCGGTGACTGGGAGGACATGAGCGCCGGCTCATCGCTGAGACTCGAGCGGCGGCTGCTGCGCGGCCAGGCGCTTGAGCGCAGAGCGGTCGAGCTTCCCCGTCCCGCCAAGCGGCAGCCTCTCCAGGAAGAAGACGCGTCGCGGGTGCGCGTACGGGGCGCCCCGCTCGAGGAAGAACCGCTTCACCTCTTCCTCGTCGGGAGGCGCCGCCGGATCTCGCGCGACGACGTAGGCCACCGGCGCCTCGCCCTTCGTCGCGTGCGGCGCGGGCACGACGCAGGCGTCCTTGAGCCCCGGATGCCGGAGCAGGACGTCCTCGACCTCCTTCGGGTAGAGGTTCTCGCCGGCCACGTTGATCATGTCGTCCTTGCGCCCGACGAAGTAGTAGTAGCCGTCCCGATCGCGCCGCATCAGGTCACCGGTGAAGAGCCAGCCGTCACGGATCTTCTGCGCCGTCACCTCGGGAAGCTTCCAGAACCCCTTGGCGAGCCCGGGGTTCCGCGTGACGAGCTCCCCGACCTCGTCGACGGCGCAGTCGGTGACGCCGTCGGCGGTCGACACGATGCGGTTCTCGCAGCTCTGGACGTCCACGCCGCAGGAGCCGAGCTTCTTGAGCCCGTAGCGCGGGTTCGCCATCGGAACCGGGCCGCCCTCGGTGAGGCCGTACGACTCGCCGACCGGCGCGCCGAAGACCCGCTGGAACTCGATGAGGAGCTCCTCCGGCACCTCGGCGGATCCGCAGAGCGCGTAGCGGATGGACCGGACGCTGTGCCGCGCGAGGGTCTCCTTCTCGGCGAGCATCATCTTGTACATCGCCGGCACGCCGGTGAGGTAGGTCACCTTGTGGCGGTCGATGGCGCGGATGACCTCCACCGGGTCGAAGCCGGGAAGGATCACGAGCGACCCGCCGGCGAGGAGGAACGGCTTCACCGCGCCGATCATCGCGTTCTTGTGATAGAGCGGCACCGCCACCAGCGCGCGCTCCGTGTCGTCGAGGCACGCCATCTTCCGGATGATGTCCGCGTTCCAGATCTGGCCCCGGTGCGCGAGCAGGACGCCCTTGGGCTTTCCGGTCGAGCCGGAGGTGTACGGCTGCATGCACACCGAGTCCGGGTCGATCCGGCGCCGGCGGAAGCGCGAGGAGGCGGCCGCGAGCCACGCGTCCCACTCGAGGGCGCCGTCGGCGGGTGGCGCGTCGGCCACGACGTGAGCCAGCCCCTTGACCTGACTCGCGAGCCGCCGGGCGCGCTCGGCCTGGTCGCGGCCGGCAATGAGCACCGTCGCCTCCGCGTCCTGGATCACGTAGGCGAGCGCTTCGTCCCCCATGCGGATGTTCAGGGGAACGGAGACGGCGCCGATCCGCATGGGGCCCAGGAACGCCGGCAGGAAGCGCCAGTCGTTCGAGAACATGAGGGCGACGCGGTGGCCCGCGCGCACGCCCAGGCCTGCGAGCGCGTTCGCGGCGCGGTTGCACCAGCGGTCGAGATCCGCGTAGGTGAGGGTCGTGTCGCCCTGGATGACCGCGACCGACGAGGGCGCGAGACGGAGCGGGATGTCGAACAGGTGACCCAGGGTCTCGGGCAACATCGCGGGGCGATCTCCTTCAGGGGCTCGTGGCGATGAGGGACACGGTGAAGTCCGATTGTACACAGGCCCGCGCGCCCCCGGGAAGCCCGCCGCCCCGCGCCCGCTCTCGGCACGACCGTCGACGCCGCGCTGGGGCGCACCCCGCCACATGGAGTAGGCTAGGACAACCGATGACCTGCCCGGGATGCGGGTCCACCGTCCAGGCCGACTTCGCCTTCTGCCCGAGGTGTGGCGGCAAGCTGGCGGCCGTGCCGCCCGCGTCGGCGGGCGCGCTGCCGTCCTCCGCCGGAGAGCCCGCGCGCACGGGTGCCGGAGCGGCCGCCGCTCGGTCCGAGGAGGGCGACCGGCGGCTGGTCACCGTCCTGTTCGCGGACCTGGCGGGATTCACCGCGCTCTCGGAGTCGCTCGACCCGGAGGAGGTCCGCGCCCTCCAGAGCGACCTGTTCCGGGAGCTCTCGGGAGCGATCGAGCGCTACGACGGGTTCGTCGAGAAGTTCGTGGGCGACGCGGTCATGGCCGTCTTCGGCGCGCCCCGCGCGCACGAGGACGATCCCGAGCGCGCGCTCCACGCCGCCCTCCTGATGCACGAGCGCGTCGCCGGGCTGAGCGGACGGTGGGAGCCGCGGGTCGGCCGGCCGCTCGCCCTCCACATCGGCGTGAACACGGGCCCGGTGGTGGCCGGCACCATCGGCGCCGCATCCGGGGGCGCCTACGCGGTGACCGGCGACACCGTCAACACCGCATCACGGCTCCAGAGCGCCGCACCGGCCGGCGAGACCCTGGTGAGCCCGACCACGCGGGAGCTCGCAAAGCACGCATTCCGCCTGGCGCCGGCGGGCGAGTTCGCGATGAAGGGCAAGAGCCAGCCGCTCGCGGCGTTCCGGCTTGCGGGGACGCGCACGGTCCGCCGCTCCGGGCGGGGGCTCGGGGTGCTGGGGCTCAGTGCTCCCATGGTCGGCCGGGCGGCCGAGCTCGCGCAGATGGTCGCCGCCTTCGAGGAGATGCTCCAGGGCGCGGCGCGGGTGGTGAGTCTGGCCGGCGAGGCCGGTGTGGGCAAGTCGCGCCTGCTCCAGGAGTGGCTCGCGACGCTCGAGGCGAGCGGGCGGCTCGCGTCCGTGACCGTGCGTCACGCCGTCTGCTCCTCCCTCGGCGAGCAGCCGTACGCGATCTTTGCCGCCTTCTTCCGCGAGGCGTACGGCGTGGCTCCCGATGATTCGCTCGAGCTCGCTCGGCAGAAGCTCGCCACCGGCCTCGCGGCGCTGGGCGGTGGAGGTGAGGAGGCGGCCACGATCGCCTCGCTCCTCGGATACGTGCTTGGCGTGGAGGCCGCCGACCGCTTCCGCCACGTCGAGCCCGAGCAGCTCAAGCGGCAGATCTTCCTGGCGATGCGTCGCCTGATCGAGCGGCGGCTCCAGCAGGGCCCGCTGGTGTTCACCGTCGAGAACCTCCAGTGGGCCGATGCGGCCTCGGTGGAGCTCCTCCAGGTGGTGGTCGATCGTCTCGCCGACCAGCCGCTCATGCTGGTCGTGACGTGCCGGCCGGGGACCGAGGCCCGGTCCCTCGCCACCACCCGGGCGGCGCACACGGCGATCGGGCTCACGCCCCTGTCCCGGCTCGAGAGCCAGACGCTGCTGGCCGCCTACCTGGGCGCGTCGATCGCGGGCATGCCGCCGCGGCTCCATCAGCTCGTCCTGGATCGGGCCGGTGGTCAGCCCCTCTACCTCGAGGAGATCCTCCGTGGCCTGATCGCGGCGGGCGTCGCTCGTCCGCGGCGAGACCGGGTGGACGTGCACGCCGGGCGCGGCCGCCGCCGACGTGCCGCCGACCATCCAGGGGCTCCTTCTCGCGAGAGTCGACCGCCTGCGGGAGGCGCCGCGGCACGTCCTCCAGGAGGCGGCGGTCCTCGGCCCGGTGTTCGACGTGGCGCTCCTCCGCGAGGTGGCAAGTCAGCCCGCGACCCTCGCCGCCGCTCTGGCCGAGCTTCGGGGCGGCGACTTTCTCGAGGATGCGGCAGGGGCGGCAGACGCGAGCGCGGCCGGCGCGGCGCAGGACCGCCGCTACCGTTTCGCGAACGCGCTCCTCCAGGAGGTCGCGTACCAGAGCCTCCTGCTCCGCCATCGGACGGAGCTCCACGCGCGGGCGGGGGAGGCGCTGGAGATCATCGTCGGCGGGCGTCCGACGCGTATCGAGGACATCGAGGCCCTCGCGCGTCACTGGGGCCTGGGCGGCGACCGGCGCAAGGCCGCCCGCTACCTCGTGGCGGCCGGCGACTGGGCCCGCGGGCTCTACGCGAACGACGACGCCATCCAGCACTACGAGCGGGCGCTCGCCACGCTCGCCCAGGCCGAGGCGCCCGCGGGCGAGGTCTCCACGGTGCGCGAGCGCCTGGCCGACATCCTCGCGCCCCTCGGCCGTCGCGCCGAGGCGCTCGCGCACTACGACGCGATCCTGGCGGCCGCGGCGACGGCGGGAGACCGCCCAGCTCAGGCCCGGCTCGAGCGGAAGCTCGCGATCCTGAGCTGGGACGCCGGCGATCGGTCGGGGGCGGCCGCGCGGCTCCGGGCCGGGCTCGAGCTCATGGCCGACCACCCGGACAGCATCGAGCTCGCGCACCTCTACCACGAGATGGGCCGGCAAGCGTTCCGGAGCGGCGACAACGAGGGCGCCGTCGCCTGGGCGGAGCGCGCGCTCGCGCAGGCCGAGCGCCTCGGCGCGGATCCGGCCGGTCCGGGCGGCCCGGGCGCGGCCGACCGCGCCGTCGAGGTCGCCTCCGCCGTGGCGCAGGCCTACAACACCCTCGGGGTGGCCCTGGCGCGGATGGGTCGCCTCCAGGACGCGGTCGCGCGCATCGAGCAGAGCGTCGCGGTGGCCGAGGCGCAGGACCTGATGCAGGCCGTCTGCCGCGGCTACACGAACCTCGGCGTCCTCTACAGCACGCTCGACCCCAAGCGCGCCATCGACACCTGCCTCCGCGGGCTCGAGACGGCGAAGAAGATCGGCGACCTGGGCCTTCAGTCTCGGCTGAACACGAACCTGGCGGTCGCCTACTGCGCGCTCACGAACCGGTGCGAGGAGCGGGGCCTCTCGGCCGCGCAGACGGCCCTCGACCTCGACCGCCAGCTCGGCCAGCTCGACCACCTGGCGGTGCCGCTCATCGTGCTGGGCCAGATCCAGCAGTGCCACGGCGACCCGGAGCTGGCGCGGGGCTACTACCAGGAGGCGCTCGCCCTCGTCGAGCCGACGGGGGAGCCGCAGTTCCTCTTCCCTTGCTATGATGGCCTGGCCACGCTTTACCTCGACCGTGACGACCACGTCCGGGCCGAGGAATTCATGCGCAAGGCGCAGCAGGTGTGCGAGCAGGCCGGACTCGATCCGGAATCCTTCGTGGTCCTTCCGTTCCTCGAATAGGGAGACACACATGACCGCAGCCGAGCCACGACCGCCCGTCCAGCCGGGAGAGCCGGCTCCCGAGTTCACCCTTCCCGCCGCCAGCGGGGAGGGCTCCGTGTCGCTCGCCCAGTACCGCGGGAAAAGCCCGGTGTACCTCGCCCTCTTCCGGGGACTCTACTGCTCGTTCTGCCGGCGGCACGTCGTCCACCTGGGATCGACCGCGGAGAAGCTCCGGGAGGTGGGCGTCCAGACGCTGGGCGTGGTCGCCACGGATCCCGAGCGCGCGCGGTTCTACTTCAAGTTCCGTCCGCCCCGGATGCCGATGGGCGCCGACCCGGAGCTGGCGACGCACCAGGCATACGGCCTGCCGAACATTCCGATCACTCCCGAGGCAGTCGACGTCGCCCAGACCGCGGCGGCGCGCGAGCTGCGCCGGCTGAACCAGCCGGTGGCGGCCGATCCGCTCGAGGCCCTGAAGAAGCTCGACGGGTACGAGGCCACGCCCGCCGACAACGCCGACTTCATGCGTCACCAGGCGCAGCTCATCGGCACCTTCCTCGTCGACCGGGACGGCGTCGTCCGCCACGCTTACGTGGAATGCGCCGAGGGGCCAAGCACGTTCGGCGAGATGCCCTCCGCGGAGGAGATCCTGGCGAGCGCGCGGGCGCTCTGACGTCCCCGCGGGCGGGGAAGCGCCGCGATCAGGCCGGCGGCCGGAGGCCGACGACGTTGAAGGTCGGGACCGGGCGGGAGAGGCCGCGGAGGGAGAGCGCGCCCACTTCCTCGGCCTGGATGAGCTCCTCGGTCGCGGCGGCGACGCGCGAGGTGATCAGGACCTGGCCGCCCTGGGCCTCCGCGCAGAGCCGCGCGGCCAGGTTCGTCACCGTGCCGATCGCGCCGTAGTCCCAGCGGCCCTCGAAGCCGATCGCGCCGATCGTCGCGTAGCCCTGCGCGATCCCCACGCCCAGGTCCAGGTCGTGGCCGCGCTTCCGCCAGACGCTCCGGAGCTCCCGCACGCGGTCGCGCATCGCGGTAGCCATCTGGACAGCGCGCCCGGCGGGGTTCTCGACCGGCACCGGGTCGTTGAAGAAGACCATCATGCCGTCGCCGGCGAACCGCTCGAGGGTGCCCTCGTGCTCCAGGATGAGCTTCCCCATCGCCTCGTGGTACTCGCGGAGGACGCCCATCACCTCTTCCGGCTCCGCCGTTTCCGCGAAGCCGGTGAAGCCCCGAAGGTCGAGGAAGACGACGGTGATCTCGCGGCGGTGGGTGCGGAGCGGATCGTCGGCGCCGCCGGCCACGATCAGCTCGGCGAGCTGGGGCGAGAAGAACCGCTTCAGCCGCCCCAGGCGCTCCACCTGGGCGACCTGGTCCTGGACGCGCTGCTCGAGCGTCCGGTTCCACTCGGCCAGCTCCAGCGCGTGCTGGGCCTCCTGATCACGGAGCCGCTTCTTCTCGAGGCAGGCCCCGATCCGGGCTCTCAGCAGCACGGGGTCGCAGGGCTTCGGCAGGTAGTCCTCGGCGCCGAGCTCGATCGACCGGACCACGCTCGCTGTCTCGTCGAGCGCCGAGATCATCAGCACCGGGATGTGACGGCGCTCCGGATCCTGCTTGAGCCACTCCAGCACCGCGGGCCCGTCGAGGTCGGGCATCATGACGTCGAGCAGGACCAGGTCGACCGGCTCGCGCTGGAGAAGGGCCATCGCCTCCCGGCCGCCCGCCGCGGTCAGCACCCGGTGGCCCTCGCGAGTGAGCCGCCGCACCAGCAGCTGACGGTTCTCCTCGTTGTCGTCGACGACCAGGATCGTGGACCCCGGCGCCGGGGCAGGGGCGGCGGCGCGGCGCTCGGGCTGATCCGATCCGGAGGCCGGGTGAGCGGACGCCGTGACCGCGCCGGCCTTCGGGGTCCACGTCCCGACCAGGCTGCGGAGCCTCGCCACCGCGCCGGAGATGCGCTCGGTATCTCCGGAGACGGCCGGGCCGCGCTCGGCGGCCAGCTTTCCGAGCCGCTCGACCGCCTCGCCGAGACGATGAAGCGGGCCGGACAGGGCGCCGGCGAAGCGGTCGAGGTCCACTCCGGCGGTCTCGACGCGAGTCGCGGCGAGGGACTCCTCCACGACGGCCAGCACGGCGCGGCCCTCGCCGCGGACCTGCTGGAGCGCCGTCACCAGCTCGCCCGCGTCGCCCGCGTCCTCGAGCAGCATCTCGCTGTAGCCGAGCACGTGGTTGAGCGGCGTGCGGAGCTCGTGGCGGAGGTGGGCCAGGCCGGCCGGATCGAGGGTCACGGCACGCCCCACCACCCCCAACCCCCCTCCCCACCGGCCGGGGGAGGGGGGCCGGAGGCTCCATGACCAGCATGAGGGTCATCGGGCCAGGAGCGCCTGGATCTTCCCGAGAAGCCGCTCGAGCTCGATCGGCTTCGTGTCGAAGTCGTCGCAGCCCGCCGCGAGCGCCCTCTCGCGGTCCCCGGCCATGGCGTGGGCGGTGAGGGCGATGACGGGGATCGAGCGAGTGGCGGGATCCGCCCGGAGCTCTCGTGTCGCCTCCCAGCCGTCGAGGACGGGAAGGCTCATGTCCATGAGAACGAGGGCGGGACTCTCCGCCCGGGCCTTGTCGACGCCTTCCCGGCCATCCACCGCGATCACCACCTCGTAGCCGCGCTTCACCAGGCGGCGCGAGAGCATGTCGCGGTTCATCTCGTTGTCCTCGATGAGGAGGATCTTCGCCATCCCTGTCTCCTCGCTAGGCTGCGTCACGCTGGCGCGTCGCGCGCCTCAGGCCGGCCTGCGGGCCCGCCGGCCGTGGTGGGTCGACGCGGCGACGAGGTCGCGCACCTGCCCGAGCAGCGTCTCGCGGCTGAGCGCGCCCTTCTGGAGGACGCGCGCCACATACCCGTTGAGACGCTCGTGGTCCTCGGCGGAGAGGTCCTTCGCGGTGATGACGACGATCGGCACCGAGCGCCAGGCCGGCTCGTCCCGCACGGCCGCGACGAAGTCGAACCCGTCCATCTCCGGCATCATGAGGTCGAGGAGGACCACGCCGGGCAGCCCGTCGTGGAGCCGGTCCAGGGCCGCGCGGCCGTTATCGGCCTCGATGACGGTGTAGCCTTCCCGCTCGAGCATGCGCCGAGCCAGCTCGCGGAAGTCCGGGTCGTCGTCGACCACGAGCACGGGGAGGTCCTGGCGGTAGCGCCCGAGCACCGACACGAGCCGCTCCCGCTCGATCGGCTTGGTCAGGTAGTCGGCGGCCCCGAGGGCATAGCCGAGATTCCGGTCGTCGAGCATGGTGAGCATCACCACCGGGATGTCGGCCAGCTCCGCGTCGGCCTTGAGCGCCGCCAGCACCGACCATCCGTCCATCCCGGGCATGAGCACGTCGAGCGTGATGACGTCCGGCCGGAGCTCCCGGGCGAGGCGCAAGCCGTCCTCACCGCTGGCCGCCGTCACGATGCGGAACCCTTCCTTGCCGAGGAAGCGCGCCATGAGGTCGCGCACCGCGGCGTCGTCGTCGATCACCAGCACGGCGCTCGCGCCCGCCGGCGCGGGCTCGCGCGGGGCCGGCGGGTGCGGCTCCCGCTTCGTCTCCGTCACCTCCGCCGGCAGGCGGATCGTGAACGTGCTTCCGCGCCCGGTCTCGCTCGTCACCGTGATGTCTCCGCCCATCATCCGGCACAGGCGCCGCGAGAGCGCCAGCCCGAGCCCGGTTCCTCCGTAGCGCCGCGTCGTCGAGGCGTCGGCCTGGCCGAACTCCTCGAAGAGCCGCGTCATCTGCTCCGGGGTCATGCCGATACCCGTGTCGCTCACGGCGAAGACGATGGTGTCACCCTCGGCGGACGCCTGCCGGGTCACCGCGAGCGAGACCGTCCCGCGCTCGGTGAACTTGCAGGCGTTCGACAGGAGATTGAAGAGCGCCTGCCGGAGCTTCGTGAGGTCCGCGCGCATCGCGCCGACGTCGGGGGGGCACTCGACCTCCACGCGATTCGCGTTCTTCTGGGCGAGGGGCTCCAGCACCGCCGCGACGTCCCGGACGAGCGGCGCGACCTCGAAGGGCTCCAGGTAGAGCTCCATCTTCCCGGCCTCGATCTTCGACAGATCGAGCACGGCGTTGATGAGCTCGAGGAGATGCTTGCCTGCCGCGTGGATGCGCCGGAGGTCCGGGATGAAGCTCTCGGCGTGCTGGTCCTCGGCTTCCTCCTGGAGCATCTCGCTGTAACCGATGATGGCGTTCAGCGGCGTGCGGAGCTCGTGGGACATGTTCGCCAGGAACTCGGACTTGTGACGGCTCGCGACCTCGAGCTCCCGGCTCTTCGCCTCGATCTCCCGGAAGAGCCGGGCGTTCTGGATGGCCAGGGCGGACTGCCCGGCGAAGGTCTGGAGCAGGTTCACGACCTCGTCCGGATACACCCCGGCCGCGTGGCGCCACACCGTCAGCACCCCCAGGATCCGGTTCTCCGACATGAGCGGTACCGCCAGGACCGAGCGGTAGCCCCGTTGCAGCAGGACGGTCCGGAGACGGGTCGCGCTGTACGCGCGCTCATCGCTGATGTCCGGCAGCTGGACGGGCTCGCGCCGCAGCGCGGCCTGGCCGGTCGCGCCCTCGCCGAGCCGGAGCGGCTCGGCGCGGAGCACCTCTATCAGCTCGTCGGGCATCCGATGGCTGGCCTGGAGCTCGAATCTCTGGGTCGTCTCGTCGTACTCGTAGACCACGCCGCCACCCGCACCCGCGAGCTGGACCGCGCGGCTCACGATGGTCGTCAGGACGGTGGGCAGGTCCAGCGTGGCGCTGACCGTGCGGCTGACGGCGCTCAGCGCCTGCAGCTCTTCGACGGACCTGGTGAGCTCCCCGGTCCGTGCCTGCAGCTCCGTCAGGAGGCGGACGTTCTCGATGGCGATGACGGCCTGGTCGGCGAAGGTGGTCACCAGCTCGATCTGCTTGTCCGTGAACGGCCGTACCTCCGACCGCCACATTGCGAACACGCCGATGAGCACCTGCTCCCGGAGCATCGGCACGCCGAGAAGGGTCCGGATGTTCGCCATGCCCGTCGCATCGGCATTCTTGTGGCGCCAGTCCGCGTCCGCCTGAGCGTCGAGGATCTGAACCGTCCGTCTATCCAGGGCTACCCGGCCGACGACCGAGCCATCCCCGGCGCGAATGGGGTGATCGCGGGTGAAGTCTCTGAATGCAGAAGGCGCGTTGTAGTCTGCGGCCAGATCGAACAGCTGGCCGCTCGATCGGAAGATGAACCCTTGCTGTGCACCGCACAGCCGCGTCGCGTTCTCGATCAGGGTTTCGAGTACGGGTTGGAGGTCGAATGTCGAACGGCTGATCACCTTGAGTACTTCGGCCGTGGCGGTTTGCTGCTCGAGCGCCTCGGTCAAGTCGCGATTACGGACCTCCAGCTCCTGGAACAGGCGGACGTTCTCGATCGCGATGACGGCCTGGTCGGCGAAGGTCTCGAGGAGCTCCGATTGTGCTCGGCCGAGAACGCCTCCGGCCTCGGCGCGTGCGACGGCGATCGCGCCGATCGGGCTGCCCTCACGGAGCATCGGGACGGCGAGGATGCTTCCGATAGCCCAGGGCGCTGAGCGAGCTCGAGGCACGCCGGCGGGACGTCAGGATCGCTCTCGAAGTCGCGCACATGGACGACGGTCGCGGTCCAGGATCGCTCTGGCGACACCTGGCGCTCTCCCGGCTCGGACGATCTCGGGATAGACGCGCGCGGAACGCTCTCGAGCCCCTCGGGTCGTCCAGGTCGTGCTGGGCGACGCAGTGGATCAGCGTCGCCGTCGAACCGTGTAGACACTCGCTGACGACGCCGTTGCAGAGCCGGACGCGCTCTCTCGGCGATCGTGTCGAAGACCGGCTGGACGTCGGTCGGGGAGCTGGAGATCACCCGCAGGATCTCGCCGGTGGCCGTCTGCTGCTCGAGCGTCTCGGTCAGGTCGCGGTTGCGGGCCTCCAGCTCCTGGAACAGGCGGACGTTCTCGATGGCGATGACGGCCTGGTCGGCGAAGGTCTCGACCAGCTGATCTGCTTGTCGGTGAACGGCCGGGCCTCCGGCGTCTCCGTCACGGCGATGGCGCCGATGAGCGACCCTTCCCGGAGCATCGGTACGGCGAGAAGACTTCCGGTGTCCCGGCGGCGCCCGACATCTTGAGGCCCGCCGGCGTGACGTCCGGATCCTGCGTCGAAATCGGGCACATGGATGACGGTCCGGTCGAGGATCGTCCGCCGTCGACGACGCTCACCCGGCTGGGCGATGAGGATGATCGCCGCTGAATGCTCGACGCGCCTCGGGCGTGACGGTGGAGTCTGGGCGCCAATGTGAATGAGCGTCGCCGTCGAACCGGTAGATGAACGCGAGACACGCGTCGCATAGCCGCACAGCGCTCTCGACGATGGTGTCGAGGACGGGCTGGAGGTCGATCGGTCGAGCTGGCAGATCACCCTGAGGACCTCGCCGGTGGCGGTCTGCTGCTCGAGGGTTTCGGTGAGGTCCCGGTTGCGGGCCTCCAGCTCCTGGAACAGGCGGACGTTCTCGATGGCGATGACGGCCTGATCGGCGAATGTTCCGAGGAGCGCCACCTGTCTCGGCGAGAACGCCTTTGCTTGGGCGCTCGTGACGGTGATCGTCCCCACGGGCTGGCCGTCCCGGAGCATCGGGACGGCGATGATGCTCCGGTAGGCCGTGGCCTGGGCGAGGTCGCCGAACTGATAGCTGGGGTCCTCCGTGTCGGTCACGTGGGCGATGGATCGGGTGAGGATCGCTCGGTCGTTCACGCCGCCCTCGCGGGGCCGCCTCGGGAAGGCGCGCCGGAGCGCTTCCATCCTCTCGGGATCGCCCACGTTGTGATGGGAGACCAGATGCATCATCTCGCCGTCGTACCGCGTGACCGCGCTCCACGACGCGTTGCACAGCCGGAGCGCGTTGGCGGCGATGGTGTCGAAGACGGGCTGGACGTCGGTGGGCGAGCTCGAGATCACCCGCAGGATCTCGCTGGTGGCCGTCTGCTGCTCCAGGGTCTCCGTGAGATCGCTGTTGCGGGCCTCGAGCTCCGTGAAGAGGCGGACGTTCTCGATGGCGATGACGGCCTGGGAGGCAAATGTCTCCAGCAACTGGATCTGCTTGTCCGAAAAGGGTCGGACCTCCATGCGACGGATCAGAATGGCCCCGAGTGGCTGCCCTTCGCGCAGGAGAGGGGTGGCGAGGGTCGTGCGATGGCCTTCGAGCTGTTGCCTCAACCTCCCCTCGGGGTACTCCGCCTCGGATTCGGCAGCCAGATCATGGACGTGAACGGTTCGACGGTCGGCCACGCAACGACCCGTGACCCAGCCGCGATGAACGGGCCGTCCGGCGTGACTCAGTGGAATCGAGCCGAAGGACGCAGCTAGCCGGAGGAAATCGCCCTCCGCGCGGAAGATCTGCGCGTCGAACGCCTGGCATAGCCGTGCGGCATTTTCGGCGACGGCCTCGAGCACCGGCTGGATGTCCGTCGGCGAGCTCGAGATCACTCGCAGGATCTCGCTGGTGGCGGTCTGCTGCTCGAGCGCCTCGGTGAGGTCTCGATTCCGGGCCTCGAGCTCCGCGAAGAGCCGGACGTTCTCGATGGCGATGACGGCCTGGTCGGCGAAGGTCCTGAGCAGGCTGATCTGCGTGTCGGTGAACGCTCTCGGCTCTAGGCGCCCGACCGAGATCGTCCCAATTGGTTCGGTGTCGCGGAGCATCGGCACCGCCAGCACGCTTCGGTTCTGGAGGCCCACGGCCACGTCCCGGGCATAGTCGGGATCCTGGAGCACGTCTGGCACGTGCACGACAGCGCGTTCGAGAATGGCCCGGCTCGTCGTGGTGGCCCGGCTCGGCCGCATCGGGAAGACCCGCCGGAGTGTCTCGACACCCTCCGGCCGGACGTGAGCATGGGCGGCGAGGTGGAGCAGCTGTCCATCGTACCGAGCAATGACCCCGTAGGCCGCGTCACACAGGTGCATCGCGCTCTGGGCAATGGTGTCGAAGACAGGTTGGATGTCGGTCGGCGAGCTGGAGATGACCCGCAGGATCTCGCTGGTCGCGGTCTGCTGCTCGAGCGACTCGGTGAGGTCGCGGTTGCGGGCCTCGAGCTCGTGAACAGGCGGACGTTCTCGATGGCGATGACGGCCTGGTCGGCGAAGGTCTTGAGGAGCTCGATCTGCCGCTCGAGAAGGGCCCCGCCTGCGCGCGCGTGACCAGGATGGCGCCGATCGGATTGCCCTCGCGCAGCAACGGGCACTGCCAGGGCGCCGCGCCAGCCTCCGGCCCGCCCGATCTGCTGCACGTAGTCGGGATCGCTCTCAGATCCTCAGGACGTGAACGACGGACCGTCGGCTAAGGATCGGCCCGCCCGTGACATCATGCCGGCGATCGGGCGGCATCGGGAACGTGCGCTGCAGGCGGCGAGGACCTCGGGCGTGCAGTTCCAGTATGCGGCGGCGAGCTGACCAGCTCGCCGTCGAAGCGATGTTGACGGCGCCGAACACCCCGTCGCATAGCTGACACGGCGCTCCGCACGATGGTGTCGAAGACTGGCTGGACGTCGGTCGGCGAGCTCGAGATGACCCGCAGGATCTCGCTGGTCGCGGTCTGCTGCTCCAGCGACTCGGTGAGGTCGCGGTTGCGGGCCTCGAGCTCCTGGAACAGGCGGACGTTCTCGATGGCGATGACGGCCTGGTCGGCGAAGGTCTTCAGCAGCTGGACCTGACGTTCCGAGAAGGGCCCCGGCTGTGCTCGTGTCACGAGGATGGCCCCGATCGGATGCCCCTCTCGAAGCATCGGTACTCCGAGGGCGCCGCGCCAGCCTCCGGCCAACGCAATGTCCGGAGCGTACTCCGGGTCATTCAGAACGTCCGGAATATGGGCGACGGCTCGGCTGAGAATTGCTCGCCCGGTCAACTGCTGTGGACTTGGACGCATCGGGTACATGCGCTCCACAGCGGCCAGCGCATCGGGCGTGTAGTTATGGTACGCGGCCGGGCGATGTACCATCTCGCCGTCGAACATGCTGACGGAACCGAATAGTCCGTCACAGAGTCGAACGGCGTTCAACACGATGGTGTCGAAAACGGGCTGGACATTGGTCGGCGAGCTGGAGATGACCTGCAGAATCTCGCTGGTGGCCGTCTGCTGATCGAGGGCCTCGCTGAGTCGCCTGATTGCGCGCCTCGAGCTCCTGGAACAGTCGCACGTTCTCGATGGCGATGACGGCCTGGTCGGCGAAGGTCTCGAGCAGCGCGATCTCTCGGTCCGAGAAGGGTCGGGCCTTCCCGTTCAGCTCGTTCCGACCCACCCCGATCGCTCCGATCGGATTTCCCTCGCGGAGCATGGGCACGCCCAGGATGCTCCGATAGCCCACGGCACGTGCGAGCCGTCGCGACGCCGGTGGCGCACCGGGATCGTTCTCTACATCCGGATACGTGGATCACCGTCCGATCGAGGATCGTGCGGGCGATCACGCTATCCCGGCTGGGACGAATCGGATACATGCGCCGGTACTGTCGATCCCCTCGGACGTGATGCTCTGATGATGGGCGACCGCGTGAACCAGCTCGCCGTCGAAGCGGAAGACCATGGTGAACACGCCATCGCACAGCCGGGCGACGCTCGCGACGATGGTGTCGAACACCGGCTGGACGTCGGTCGGCGAGCTGCTGATCACCCGGAGGATCTCGCTGGTTGCGGTTTGCTGCTCGAGCGATTCGGTGAGATCACTGATTCCGCGCCTCGAGCTCCTGGAACAGGCGCACGTTCTCGATGGCGATGACCGCCTGATCGGCGAAGATCCGAAGCAGCGCGATCTGGCGATCCGAGAAGGGACCGGCCGCCGCTCGGCCTACCGCAATGGCCGCGATGGCTTGTCCTTCCCGGAACACAGGGATCGCCACGATGCTGCGAAAGCCGCGTGTCCGAGCGAAGTCGCGGTACGACGACGTCTCGGTGTCGGCGATGTGCAACATGGCGCGATCCCGGATCGCCTGAGCCGACGGCGCCTGTCCCTCCACGGGCATCGGGAAGGTCGTCCGGAGAGCCTCGAGCGCTGCCCCGGTGAAACCGTGTGACGCTCGCAGTCGCAGCTCCGGGCCAGTGACCTCGATCACCGTTCCGAAGACGCCCTCGCAGAGCTGGACCGCGCTGCGACAGATCTCGTCGAAGACCGGCTGGACGTCCGTGGGTGATTGGGACAGGACTCGCAGGATCTCGCCGGTCGCGGTCTGCTGCTCGAGCGCCTCGGAGAGCTCGCGGTTGCGCATCTCGAGGATTTCGCGGAGGCGCTCGTTCTCGAGGGCGATCGCGGCCTGGTCGGCGAAGGTCTGGAGGAGCGCGATCTGCTTCGCGGTGAACGGCCGCACCCGGCTCCGGTGGATGATGATGAGCCCGACCGCGGCGCCGTCGTGGAGCAGCGGGGCCGCGAGCATCGAGCGGAGGTGGCGGAAGCCGCGCAGTCCCGGATAGCGCCGTCGGGCGGCGGCCGTCTGCACGTCGCGCACGTGAATCGTGCGGCGGTCCAGGACGGCCTGGCCGCTCAGCAGCTCTCGGGTGATCGGGACTTCCTGTCCGACATGGCGTACGGGCTCGCTCCCGCTGTACGCCAGGAGCCGGAGCCGGTCGCCATCCACCCGGTAGATGTGGGCGTTGGCCGCCTCACACAAGCGCGCGGCGGTCCGCACGATGGCCTGGAGGATGGCCGGGGTGTTCTTGGCCGCGCGCGCGGCGGACGTTGGACCCGGACGGCGCCGGTCCCGCGCTCCGGCCGCCGGCGCCTTCGACTGACCTCGTGTCCTCGTGGTGCGGGCCATAGGTCAGGCTCCGGGAGTTGGGCCAGAGGCCCCGGGTGGTGCTGCCTGCCAAGGTTGACGGGCCTGAAGGTAGTCCCCGGCCGTCAGGGGGTCAAGACATACGGCGCGGCTACGGCTCCGCGGGAACGGCGAGTGGACCTGAACGGCGTCGGGTCGCGCGCTGGACCAGGGTCAGCGGCGCGCCCGGGCGTGCTGCGCCTTCAGGGTCGGGATGACGTCTCGCGCGATGCGCTCGAAGGTCGGCCGCTGCTCGGGGCGGGTGGGGTAATAGACGCCGATCTCAGACATGCCAAGCGCGACAACGGCCTGGACCATGTCGGCGAACGCTTCCTCCGATGCGTAGTAGTTGATCAGCCCGCCTCCGGCCCGCGCCCCGGCGTCGAACATGAGGTAGGAGCGGCGCAGCGTCGCCGGATCCCGGCCGGCGGCCCGGCACGCCTCGTCGACGATCCGGACGCGGTCGCGAGTCTCGTCCAGCTGGGCCTGGAAGTCCCGCGCGAAGCTGAGGCTGTTCCAGGTATCCGCGTAGCGGGCCGCATGGGCGAGCATGACAGGCTGGAGCGCGGCGATCGTGATGGGCGGCCGCGGCTTCTGGACGGGTCGCGGGCTCATCACCGCGCCCTCCACCTCGTAGAAGCGGCCCTTGTAGCTGACCACCTCGTTGGAGAGCAGGCGATCGACGACCTCCACGTACTCCTTGAACCGGGCGACCCGCTCGCGGGCGCTCCAGTTGGGGAGGCCCATCATGGCGTACGAGGGATCCGTCGTCAGGCCCACGCCGAGCCCCAGCTCGAGCCGCCCGTTGGAGATGTGGTCCACGGTCAGCGCCTGATGCGCGAGGATGGCGGGGCTCCGGAGCGGGATCTGGGTCACCAGCGTCGACAGCCGGAGGCGCGAAGTCGCCCTCGCCGCCGCCGCCAGGAGGGTCCACGCCTCGAACCACGGGCTCGAGGGATTGGTCCAGTCGACGAAGTGATCGGCCACGCCCGCGACGTCGAAGCCGAGCTCCTCGATGTGACGGAAGCGCCGCTCCACCTCGGGCCACGGCACGTTGGGCAGCGTCAGGACGTGGAATCTGAGCGGATGCGTCATTCGCCCCGCCTCCTGCCGCTACCGCGCGTCGACGGCATCGCTCGGGCGTGGCCGGACCCGCCGATCGCGGGCGCCCGCTCTCACGGGCGGATCACGACCTTGCCGATGACCTCGCGGCGCTCCATCGCCCGCTCGCCCTCGGCCGCCCGCTCGAGCGGGAGCTCGCGGTCGATGACCGGGCGCAGCTTCCCCTCGAAGGCGAGGCGCATGATGGTGAGCAGGTCGTTGTGGGTCCAGCCGTTCGAGCCCTGGATCGTGTGCTCGCGACGGAAGAGGTAGCGGATGTCCGTCGGCCCGATGGGTCCCGACGTCGCGCCGGCGGTGACGAGACGGCCGCCCTTGCCGAGTGCCCGGATCGAGCGCTCCCACACCGCGGCGCCCACGGTCTCGACGATCACGTCGACCCCGCGCTTGCCGGTCAGGCGGCGCACGGTCACGTCCCACTCCTTGTCCTCGGCGTAGTTGATGGCGACGTCGGCGCCGACCGCGGTGGCGCGCTCGAGCTTGTCCGCGGTCGAGGCGGTGGCGAAGACCCGGGCGCCCGCCAGCTTGGCGATCTGGATCGCCGCCAGCCCGACGCCCCCGACCGCGCCGTGGACGAGCACGTCCTCGCCGGCCCGGACCCGCGCGTGGGTGACCAGCATCCGCCACGCGGTGCCGAACGTGATCGGGAGGCACGCCGCCTCCTCGAAGGGGTAGCTCGCCGGCAGGGGGATCGCCTGCCGCGCGGGGCACTTCACGTACTCCGCCAGCCCGCCCGGGTCCATCTCGCCGAGCATGTGGACGCGGATGCACTTCGGGACCTCGCCGTCCCGGCAGTACTCGCAGACGCCGCAGCCCCAGGAGGGATTGAGCACGATGCGGTCGCCGACGCGCGGGGACTCGACCCCGGACCCGACCGCGTGGACCACCCCGGCGATGTCGCCGCCGGTGATGTGGGGGAGAGGCGTCGGCTCTCCGGGCATGCCCTCGCGCGTGAAGATGTCGAGGGGGTTGAGCGCGCAGGCGTGGACGCGCACGACGATCTCGCCCGGCCCCGCCACCGGATCGGGCCAGCTGGGCTCGTAGGTGAGGACTTCCGGACCGCCATGTCGGTGGATGACCATCGCACGCACGGGACGCTCCGTTCAGGCCGGGTCGGGGTTGAGCTCGAGAGCCGCGATCACGCCGTCGCCGACCCCGCCCGTCGTGCCCGGGCCGCCGAGGTCCGGCGTGAGGACGCGGCCGGCGCGCGTGACGGCGTCCACGGCCGCCTCGATCCGCGCCGCCGCCCGCGTCGCGTCCTCGTTGCCGTCGCGCTGGCCGAGCCAGTCCAGCATCAGCCCGGCCGAGAGGATGGTCGCCAGGGGATTGGCGATGCCCTTGCCGGCGATGTCGGGCGCGGTGCCGTGGGAAGGCTGGAAGAGGGCGTGGTGGTCGCCGATGTCGCCGGAGGGCGCCATGCCGAGGCCGCCGACGGTGGCGGCCGCCAGGTCCGAGATGATGTCGCCGAACATGTTCTCGGCGACGATCACGTCGTAGTGGGCGGGACGCTGCACGAGATACATCGTCATGGCGTCGACGTACGCGTGCTCCGCCTGGATGTCGGGATAGTCGGCGGCGACCTCGTCGAACAGCGCGCGGAAGAACGCATAGCTCTTCAGCACGTTCGCCTTGTCGACCAGCGTCACGCGGCGAACCCCGTCCCGGGGCGCGCCGCGGCGCCGGCGCGCCAGCTCGAACGCCTGGCGGCAGATCCGCAGCACCCCCGGCCGCGTCACGACGAGCGTGTCGGTCGCGACCTGGCCGCCCACCACGATGCCCGCCCCGCGCGAGGCATAGAGCCCCTCGGTGTTCTCGCGCAGGATCACGTAGTCGATGCGCTCCTTCTCGCCGAGGCGGAGCGGCGACGGCACGCCCGGGTGAAGCCGGATGGGCCGGAGGCCCAGATAGAGGTCGAGCGCGATGCGCAGCGTGAGCTGGGGCGCGATCTCGGTCCCGTCCGGGAAGCGGACGTCCGGGAGCCCGGCGGCGCCGAACAGGATCGCGTCCGCCGCCTGGCACACCTCGAGCGTCTCGCGCGGGAGCTCCTCGCCGGTGCGCCGGTAGCAGTCCGCCCCGGCCTCCACCTCGTCGAACGCGAGCTCGAGCCGCCCAGGCACGGCGACGGCGCGGAGGACGCGGAGCGCCTCGGCCATCACCTCGGGGCCGATGCCGTCCCCGCCGATGACCGCGATGCGGTAGAGCGACACCGTCAGGCTCGGGTCGCCGCGCGCTCGCGGCTCTTCGCCATCTCGGCGGCGACCAGGATCGCCTCCACCATGCTCTCGGGGTTGGCCGTCCCGCTGCCCGCGCGGTCGAAGGCGGTGCCGTGATCCACGGAGACCCGGAGGATGGGAAGCCCGACGGTCACGTTCACGCCCGAGAGGCCGGTCCACGCCTTCTTCGCCTCGTCGTAGCGGAAGCCGAGCGCCTTGACCGGGGTGTGGCCCTGGTCGTGGAACATCGCCACGACGCAGTCGAACTCGCCGCCGGCCGCGCGGCTCATGAGCGTGTCCGCGGGGTAGGGGCCGGTGGCGTCGACGCCGCCCTCGCGCGCGTCGGCGATCGCCGGCCCGATCGCGATCTGCTCCTCGTCCCCGAACAGGCCGCTCTCGCCGGCGTGGGGATTCAGGCCGCACACGGCGATGCGCGGGCGCGCGATGCCGAGATCCCGCATGGCCTGGTCGCCGAGCTTGATCGTCCGCAAGACCCGCTCCCGCGTGACCAGATCCGGGACCCGGCGGAGCGCCACGTGGGTCGTCACGTGGATCACCCGGAGCTCCTTGCCCATGAGCAGCATGGCGTAGGCCTTCGTGCCGGTGAGCTCGGCCAGGATCTCCGTGTGCCCCGAGTGGCGGACGCCGGCCGCGGCCAGCGCCTCCTTGTTCACGGGCGCGGTGACGATCGCGGCGATCGATCCGTCCTGCGCGAGCCGCACGCCGCGCTCGATGTACTCGTAGGCCGCGCGCCCGCAGACGGCGCTCACGCGGCCGACCTGGAAGCCCGCCGGGTCGGCGTTGGCGAGGTCCAGCACCTCGATCCGGTCCGGCGCGAACGTGGCCTGGCTCACCGTCCCGATCGCGCGCACCGCCTGGGTCACGTGGGCGACCCGGGCCGCCGCGGCCATGACGCGCGCATCGCCGATCACCAGGGGACGCGCCTTCTCCCGCACGTCCGCCTGGGCCAGGGCCTTGGCCGCGATCTCGGGCCCGACCCCGGCGGGGTCTCCCATCGTGATCCCGAGCACCGGGCGGATCACGCGCAGGCCGTCCACACGCGCACCAGCGTGTCCGCGTCGCCGAAGCCGCCGGCCTTCGTCAGCACGGCCAGACCGTCGAACGGCCCGCCCGCGAGCGTCCCCAGCGCGAGACCGGGCTCGAGCTGGCCGCTCAGCCGGAGGCCATGAGCCTCGAGGGCCCGCAGGACGGCGATGGCGGTCTCGCCACCGGTGAGCATCACGGCGCCCGGCCGCGCGCGCTCGATCCGCGCGCGCGCCGACTCGGCGAGGCTCCGGGCGGTCTCGCCTCGGCGAGCGGCATCACCGGCGCGGCCGTCATCCGGCGGCGCCAGGATCTCGAGGCCGGCGCGCCGGCCGAGCCGCATGACCTGGGTCCGCGTCGACGGGTGCGCGCTGCCGGCCACGACGAGCAGGGGACCCCGGAGCGGCCCGCGGCGGCCGGTCACCGCGCAGGCCTCACGCCGGGCGAGGGCTGTCGCGAGACCTGCGGAGCCGGCGAGCAGTACCGGCGCCTTCCGTCCCGCGTCCGCCAGGACCGCGAGATCCGGGCCCGTCTCGGCGTCCGCGACGAGCGCGCGGCCACCGCTTGCCGCGAAGCGCTCGATGCGCGCGTCCACCGCGTCCCGCCCCCGACGCAGCGTCGCGAGGGGAAGGATGCCGACCGGCCGCGCTCCGGCGGCTGCGAGGAGCGCGAGCACGCTCGCGCCCGTGGCGGGCGCCGTCGGGTCGCGCGCGATCGGCGTCTCCTCGACCGGCCGGCCGTCGACCAGGAGCCGGCCGTCGACGACGGTGCGGCCTTGCGCGGGGAAGGCGGGGGCGAGGAGCGCCGTGGCCACGCCCACGCCCTCGAGCATCCCGTCGATCTCGGCCGCGATCTGCCCGCGGAGCGTGGAGTCCACCTTCTTGTAGAGCACCGATGGCGCCCCCGCCCGGAGGACGGCGCCCGCCCGGCAGGCCCGCTCGCGTGCGACCTCGGGTCCATGCTCCCGTGTCTCGGTGTCGATGGCGAGGACGTCGGCGCTGACGCCGTGCGCCGAGGCAGGACCGTCACCCTGCACGATCACGAGGGTTTCGAGTCCGCGGACGGCAAACGGCGCGGCGGTGTCGCACGCGCCCGTGAGGTCGTCCGCCTGGATCCCCGCCATCATGGCGCTCACGTTAGCCCGCCCTCCTGGGAGGGTCAAGGAGACGGTCGCGTGCCCGGCCCGTTTGACGCCGGCGATGCGCGAGCTTAGAGTCCGCCTCGTGGCGGCGACGACGGAGCGGCGTGACCTGGCGCCGGGGACGCGCTTGCAAGCGCAGCAGGTGCGCGCGCGGAACCTCTTTCGCGACGCCGCCAACCGCATTCACGACGACGCCGTGGCGCGGCAGCACGGCTACGCGGGCGCGCTCGTCGCCGGCGTCACGATCTACGGCTACCTGACGCGGGTGGCCGTCACGGCGTGGGGGCCGGAGTGGCTCCGGCGAGGGACGGCGACGGTGCGCTTCCTCCGGCCGCTCTACGACGGGGAGCCGCTGGCGATCTCGGGCCAGGTGGTGGCGCGGTCCGCGGCCGAGACGGCCGGCGAGGCGGCGATCGAGATCCAGGGCGGGACCCCGCGCGACGAGATCGCGGTGACGATGACGGCGGGTCTCGCGTGGGGCGGCCCCGCCTTCGCCCCGGATCCCCGCGGCTATCCCGCGCGGCCGCTGCCGGCCTCGCCCGTGCCGGCGACGGCGGCCGGCCTCGCGAGCGTCGAGGTGCTGGGCGCGCCGGTGCTCGATCTCGATGCGGCGGCGCTCGCCCGGGCGGCCGACGACCTGGAGGACCCCTCGCCGCTCTACCGCGGCGCCGAGGCCGTCGCGCACCCCGGCCTCCTCCTCCGCCAGGCGAATCGCGCCCTCGCCGAGAACGTCGCGCTCGGGCCGTGGATCCACGTGGCGAGCGACGTCGCGCACTGCGGCACGGCCGGGGCGGGGGACCGGCTCGAGACGCGCGGCCGCGTCGCGCGGACCTACGAGCGGAAGGGACGCGGGTGGGTCGACCTCGATCTCCTGATCCTCGCCGGCCGCGCGCGCCCGATCGCGCGCGTCTACCACACCGCCATCTACCGCCTGTAGCGCGTCGGCCCCGCGCGGCGCCGCCGGGTTGCCTCAGCCCAGATAGGCGCGGCGCACGTCCGTGTTCTCCAGGAGCTCGGTCGCGGGTCCCGTGACCGCGATCCGGCCGGACTCGAGGACGTAGCCCCGATCGGCGTGCTGGAGGGCGAGGTTCGCGTTCTGCTCGACGAGGAGGATGGTGACACCCGCCGCGTGGAGCTCGCTGATGATCGAGAAGATCTCGCGCACCACGAGCGGCGCCAGGCCGAGGCTGGGCTCGTCGAGAAGGAGGAGCTGGGGGCGGCTCATGAGGCCCCGGGCGATCGCGAGCATCTGCTGCTCGCCGCCGGAGAGCGTGCCCGCCATCTGGCTCCGCCGCTCGGCCAGGCGGGGGAACCGCTTGAGCAGCTTGTCGGCGTCTTCCCGGATCTCCCGGTGGTCCGAGCGCGTGTACGCGCCGAGGTGCAGGTTGTCGAGGACGCTCAGCTTCGCGAGCATCCGGCGCCCCTCGGGCACGTGCGAGATGCCGAGGCGGACGATCGCGTCGGCGCGTAGCCCGGTGATGTCCCGGCCGTCGTAGACGATCCGGCCGGCGTGGAGGTCCACGAGTCGCGACACGGAGCGGAGCGTCGTGCTCTTCCCGGCGCCGTTCGCCCCCAGCAGGGTCACGACCTCGCCCGCGTGGACCGTGAGGTCGATCCCCCGGAGCGCCTGGATGCCGCCGTACCGGACGTCGAGGCCGCGGAGCTCGAGGAGCGGGCGGGCGGTCACGGTGTCATTCTCCGAGGTAGGCCTCGACCACCGCCGGGTTCTGGCGGACGGCCTCCGGCTCGCCGAGGTCGATCAGCTGGCCGAAGTTGAGGACGGCGATGCGGTCGCAGAGGCCCATGACGAGCGGCACGTGGTGCTCGATGAGCATCACGGTCAGGTCGAACTCCGCGACGATCGCCCGGACGAACGCGCTCAGCTCGCGCTTCTCGTCCGCGTTCATCCCCGCCGCCGGCTCGTCCATCAGGAGCGTGGCCGGACCGAGCGCGAGAGCGCGGGCGATCTCGAGCCGGCGCTGGTCGCCGTAGGGCAGCCCCCGCGCGGCCTCCCCGGCCCGGTCGGCCAGCCCGACGCGCTCGAGGAGGTCCCAGGCGCGGTGGCGAATGGCCTGCTCCTCGGCCCGCGCCGCCGGTAGCCCGAGCGCGCCGCCGAGGACTCCGGCTCTCGTGCGAAGGTGCTGGGCGATCAGCAGGTTGTCCAGGACCGAGAGGCTGCCGAAGAGCCGGATGTTCTGGAACGTCCGCGCGATGCCGCGCGCCGCGACGGTGTGCGGGGGCAGACCGGTGAGGTCATCGCCCCGGTAGACGACCTGCCCGCCGGCCGGCCGGGCCATGCCGGTGATGACGTTGAAGAGCGTGGTCTTGCCGGCGCCGTTCGGGCCGATGATCCCGAAGATCTCGCCGCGCTGCACCTCGAAGGACACGTCGTTGACGGCGGTCAGTCCTCCGAAGCGGCAGGACACGCGGCGCACCGCGAGGTGGGGCGCGCTGGCCGTTGCCTCTCGGAGCGGGCGTTCCACGGAGACCGCGCGCGGCGGCCGCCCGCCGTCGGGAGCGGCCTGGCCCGACCGGGCGCGTGGATCGCGGGCGCGCCGCTGCCCCGGCAGGAGCTCCGGCGTGATCAGTCCGCGAGGAAAGAACACGCTGCCGACGGCGATGAGCGTGCCGAAGATGATGAGGCGCCCTTCCTTGAGGAAGCGCCCGAGCCAGGCCGGGAGCCCGCCGATGTCGGCCGCGGCGCGGAGGACCTCGGGCAGCGCGGTCAGGATGAGGCCGCCCGCGACGGGCCCCAGGAAGGTGCGCGAGCCCCCGATGAGGACGAAGGCGAGAAGGCTGACGCTCGCGTCGAACGTCCCCTGGCGGGCGTTCCAGGTGTTCAGGAAGTGCGCGCTCACGGCCCCGACCACGCCGGCCAGCATCGCGCCCATCGTGAAGGCGAGGGTCTTGTAGTACGTGGGATTGATCCCCATGGCGTCGGCGGCCAGCTCGTCCTCGCGGAGCGCCACCAGCGCCCGGCCGGCCCGCGTTCGCTCGAGGCGCCACATCACGACCATCGTCACGACGAGGAGCGGCGCGACGATCCACAGGTAGCCGAGCTGCGAGACGAACGGCTGGGGCACGCCGAAGATCCCCACCGCGCCGCCGGTGATGTCGAGGTTCAGCGAGACGACCCGGAGGATCTCGACGAACGCGATCGTGGCCAAGGCGAAGTAGATGCCCCGGAGGCGGAGCGCGGGCACGCCCACGGCGACGGCCAGCAGCCCCGAGGCCAGCGCCGCCAGCACCATTTCGAGGAGCAGGGCCGACACCGGGGAGGAGCCGCTTGCCGACGGAAGCACGCGCGTGGCGAGCACCGCGGCGATGTAGCCGCCCAGCGCGTAGAACCCCGGGCTGGCCAGGGACAGCTGGCCCGCCAGGAACGGGATGTAGAGGGAGAGCGCCAGCAGGGCGGCCAGCGCCATGGAGACGATGAGGAAGCCGTAGGTCGTGAGGAAGGCCACGGCGATCAGGCCCGGTCCGACCCCGCCTGGCCGAGGAGCCCGTAGGGGCGGACCAGCAGGACGACGAACAGGAGGGCGAAGGGCACGGCGTCGCGGTACGCGACGTGCTGGGACGGCACGAAGGACTCCGCCAGCCCGATGAGGAGGCCGCCGAGCATCGTGCCCGGGATGCTCCCCAGCCCGCCGAGGACGATGACCGCGAGGCCCTTCAGGCCGAACGCGATCCCGAAGTAGGGGCCGGCGATGCTGACGCTCAGCCCCACCAGCGTGCCGGCGAGGCCGCCGAGGACGCTGCTGATGAAGAACGTGAGGACGATGAGGCGGTCGGTGTCGATGCCGAGGAGGCGGGCGGTGACCGGATCCTCGGCCACGGCGCGCAGCGCCTTGCCGACGCGCGTCCCGTGGATCAGATAGGTGAGCCCCGCGAGGACGACCACCGAGACCACGAAGATGATGACCTGCACGGAGCGGACGGGGATTGGCGCGGCCTCGGTGCCGAAGTTGACGGCGGGCGGCACGTTGCCGAACGGGCGGGCCGGGAACGAGTAGATCTCGGCGCCGAAGAGGTACTGCATCACGTTGACCATGGCGACGGCCACCCCCAGGCTCGACACCAGGGTGAGCAGGGGATCGGCGCCGCGAGTCCGGAGGGGTCGGAAGGCCACACGCTCCAGGACGACGCCCGCCACGCCCGCCAGGAGCGCGCCGCCGACCAGCGCGAGGGGGAACGGCAGCCGGATGCCGAGCGACGCGTTCGCGAGGAGGCCGTTGATGCCGAACTGGGAGCCGGTGAGGGCGTAGGTCAGGTATGCGCCCAGGGTGAACACCGCGCCGTGGGCGAAATTGATGATGCGCAGGATGGAGAAGACCAGCGTGAAGCCGAGAGCGAAGATCGCGTAGACGCTGCCGATGGCCAGGCCGTTGAGGACCTGCTGGATCAGCAGCGTGCGCGTCATGGCGGCGCCAGGCGCGGGGCCACGGGCACGGTGCTCAGGCCGGCACGCGCGCCCATGGCCACCGGAGTGTCGCCCCGGTCAGCGCCAGGACCCGCTCTACTTCTTGAGGAAGACGAAGGCGCCCTTGGTGCCGTCCGACTCCATCTTGATCTGCGCGATGTAGAAGTCCTTCTGGACGATCTCGCCGCCCGGCGAGGCCTTGAAGGAGATCTCGCCGAGGGGCGTCTGGTAGCTGCCGGCGATGATCTGCTTGTTCAGCTCGGTGCGGAGCTTCGCCAGGTCCATGCCCGCGAGCGGCGTCTTCTTGTCCAGCGCGCGGAGGGCGTCGATGACCACCTGGACCGCCGCGAAGGACTGGCCGCTGAACTGGGGCGGCTCCTTCTTCTGCTTCTCCTTGTATACCGTGCGGAAGGCCTGGTTGATCTCGCCCGCCGCCTGGTAGCTGTACGCCTGGGCCACCAGGATGCCGTCGCAGAGGGCCTTGCACACCGGGAACAGGTTCGGGGTGTTGAAGCCGTTCCCGCCGACGATCAAGCCCTTGTAGCCGAGCTCGCGGAGCTGCTTCACCAGGTTGCCGCCGTCGGCGGCGAGACCGGAGATGATCACCAGGTCCGGCTTGGCGGCCAGGACGTTGGTCGTCTGGGCGGTGAAGTCGGTGTCGGTGGTCTGGAAGGTCTGGACCGTGACCAGCTCGAGCTTGGGATTCTCCTTCACGGTCGCCTGGAAGACCTGCGTCTCCGACTTGCTGAACGCGTCGTTCTGCGCGAAAAGGACCGCGACGCGCTTGAGATTCGGGTTGATGTCCATCGCGGCCTTCACGGCATGGGGCGCGATCTGGGTCACCGGTGCCGAGACGCGCGAGATGTACTCGCCGATCTGCGGGATGCCCTGGGCCGTGTTAGAAGGGCCGACGACCGGAACCCCCGCCTTGTTGGCGATCGGGTCGGCGGCGAAGGCCTGCTGGGACAGCGTCGGCCCGACGATCGCCACGACCTTGGCGACGTTGATGAGGTTCTGGAAGGCGTTGATCGCGCCCGCCTCGTCCCCTGCCGTGTCCTGGAAGACCAGCTTCACCGGCCGGCCGTTCACCCCGCCCTTCTGGTTGAAGAACTCCTCGGCGATCTGGGCGCCGATGACCTGCTCCTGGCCGAAGAGCGCCACGTTGCTCGTCTGCGCGACGGCGACCCCCACCGGGATCGGGTCGGCGGCGTCCGCGCGGGGCTCGCGCCGAGGCCGGCGCCGGCGATGACAGCCAGGGACAGGATGCTCGCGAGAATCCGCTTCATGTCGTTCCTCCGACGCCAGTGTCGATGCGAGGTCACGCACGGGGCTGCCCGGGACGGGGAGCGCCGCCGCCGGCCCACGGCGAGCGAGCGGCTCGGACGGCCTGGCCTCCGGCCGGGGCGTGCTCTGTGTACCACATTGTTGCGCGGCATATCAACGGCGGCCGCCGGTCCGCGCGCAGCAAGCTTGACTCTGGAACGGCTCAAGAGCGAAATACGTGCGCATGAGACCTCGGCCCCCTTCGCCCCCGTCCCGAAAGATCCTCCGGCGCGACGTGCTCCGGGGCGCCGCGGTCGCCGCCGCCGGCCTCGGCGGGCTCGCCCGCCGCGCGGGGGCCGCCGCGCCGGTGCTGCGCATCGCGCAGTGGACGCACTTCGTGCCCGGCTACGACGAGTGGTTCGACCGGAAGTTCGCCCGGGAGTGGGGAGAGCGCAACGGCGTCACCGTCGAGATCGACCACCTGGCGCTCACCGAGCTCCGGGCGCGCGCCGACACCGAGATCGGGACGCGGCAGGGCCACGACCTTTTCGCCTTCCCCGAGCCTCCCGCCGCATACGAGGCGCACGTGACGCCCATCACGGACCTGGTGACGGACTGCGAGAACCGGTTCGGGCACCTTCCCGGCTTCATCCACAAGGGCACCTTCAACCCCCGTTCGAAGCAGTACCTCGCATTCCCCGAGAGCTGGGCCCCGGCTCCGCTCCACTACCGAACCGATCTCTGGTCGGAGGCCGGCTTCAGGCCGGACACCTGGGAGCACGTCCGCGACGGGGCGCGAAAGATCCGCGAGAAGCGGGGCATCCCCGCCGGGTTCGGGCTCGCGCCCGAGCCCGACAGCAACATGATGCTCCGCGGCCTTCTCTGGGCATTCGGCGCGGCCGAGCAGGACGAGGCCGGTCAGGTCGCCATCCACTCTCCCGGGACGATCGAGGCGGTCAAGCTGATGGCCGCGATGTACCGGGAATCCATGATCCAGGATGTGTTCATGTGGGACGCCGGCTCCAACAATCGCGCCTTCCTGTGGGGCCAGGCGTCCATCATCCAGAACGCGATCTCGGCGATCCGGAGCATGGAGAAGAGCAACCCCGAGCTCGCGCGGAAGGCCATGCTCGCGCCCCCGGCGGCGGGGCCGGCCGCGCGGCTGGCGCCGGCGAACGTGCTCCACTGCTACGTGATCTGGAAGTTCTCCGACAAGATCGAGCTGGCCAAGCGCTTCCTGCTCGATCTGGTGGCGGCGGGCGACGACGGGTTCCGGGCGAGCGAGTTCTACAACCTGCCCTGCTTCCCCCGGGCGGTGCACGACCTCGCCAAGAAGCTCGGCTCCGCCAAGGCGGGCCAGGCTCCCCGGCCGGGCGTGGCAATCCCGGTAAACCGCTACGCGCTCCTCGCCGAGGCCGACCGCTGGAGCGCCGCGCCCGGGCATCCCGGCCACTTCACCCCCGCCATCGACGAGACGCTCCAGCGCGGGGTCATCCCGCTCATGTTCGCCCGCGCCGCGCGCGGCGAGCAGACGCCCGAGGCGGCGGTGCGGGCCGCCGAGGCGGAGATGCGCCGCATCTTCGCGCGCTGGCAGCGCTAGGACCCCAGGCGTGCTGGAGGCGACGATCGCGGGCAGTCTCCCCAAGCCGGCGTGGCTCGCCGCTCCCGAGACGCTGTGGGCGCCGTGGCGGCTTCCGCCGGAGACGCTCCTCGAGGGGCAGCGGGACGCCGTCCTCCTCGCGTTGCGCGAGCAGGAGCAGGCGGGGATCGACGTGGTGACGGACGGGGAGCAGACGCGGCGCCACTTCGTCCACGGCTTCGCCGAGCGGCTGGAGGGCATCGATCCGGGGCGCCGGGCGCGCATCGGGATCAGGGGGAACCGCTACGTCGCCGAAGTGCCGACCGTGGTGGGTCCGGTCCGCCGGCCCGCCGCCGTGCATGCCGTGGAGGCGACGTTCGCCCGGGCCGCCACGAGCCGGCGGCTCAAGTGGACGCTGCCGGGTCCCATGACGCTGGTCGACACGGTGGCCGATGCCCACTACGGCGACCGGGCGCAGCTCGCGCTCGACGTCGCGGACGCGCTCAACGCCGAGGCGCGGGATCTGGCCGCGCTGGGAATCGACGCGATCCAGTTCGACGAGCCGGCGTTCAACGTCGACGCCTATGCGGGGGAGATCGAGGACTGGGGGATCGCCGCGCTCGAGCGTGCGATCGAGGGCGTGTCCTGCGACACCGCGGTCCACATCTGCTACGGCTACGGGATCAAGGCGAACCTCGACTGGAAGACCTCGCTGGGCGAGGAGTGGCGCCAGTATGAGCGGACCTTCCCTCTCCTGGCGCGGAGCCGGATCGGCCAGGTGTCGGTCGAGTGCGCGGCATCCCGGGTCCCGCTCGCCCTGCTCCGCCTCCTCGACGGGAAGGGGGTCCTCGCGGGAGTGATCGACGTGGCGAGTCACCGCGTCGAGACGCCCGAAGAGGTCGCGGCCATGATTCGCCGGGTCCTGGAGCACGTTCCGGCGTCCCGCCTCCTGCCGTGCACCAACTGCGGGATGGCGCCGCTCCCCCGCGAAGTCGCCCGCGGCAAGCTCCGGGCGCTCGGGCGCGGGACCGCTCTCGTGCGGGCCGAGCTCGGCTGATTCCCGAGATGAAGCGGCTTGCGGCCAAGCACGCCTTCTTCCACTTCGACCCCGCGCGACCGCCGGCGCTCAAGATCAAGCCGGGTGAGGAGCTCGAGGTCGAGGTCCAGGACGCGTTCGGCGGCGAGCGGGAGATCGCGCGGCTCCCCGATCCCTTCACTCCGGAGTGGGAGGGGCACCCGACGCCGCCGGCCACTGGCCCCGTGTACGTCGAGGGAGCCGCGCCGGGCCAGACCCTCGCCATCGACATCCTCGAGATCAAGCTCGCCTCGGAGGGATTCGTCGCGATCCAGCGCAACGCGGGTTTCCTGCCCGAGCGCTTCCCCACGCCGCGGATCAAGCGCATTCCCATCCAGGACGGCACCGTCGTCTTCGACGGGGTACGGCTGCCTGCGTACCCGAACTTCGGCACCTTCTCGACCACTCCGGCCTCGGGCGGACGGGCCGGGATCGCGGGCTTCCACGGCGGGGACCTCGACCAGAAGGAGGTGGCGGCGGGGAACCGCGTGTACCTCCCGATCTTCGTGCCCGGCGCCCTGTTCGGGCTGGGCGACCCGCACGCGATCATCTCGGACGGGATCGCCTGCGGGACCGGGGTGGAGTGCGCGGCGACCGCCCGGCTCCGGTTCGAGGTGCTCCCGTGGGCCGTCTCCCGGCCGCGCATCGAGACGCCGACCGCGCTCCACATCGTGGGCTTCGGTCCCGGGCTCGACACCGCGGCCCGCGACGCGATCGAGCAGGGGGTCGTGTACCTCGTCGAGGACCACGGGATGGACGAGGAGGACGCCTACATGCTCCTGTCGCTCGTGGGCGATCTCGTGGTGGGCACCTCGCCCCGTCCCATCATGGGCGTGCGGCTGGTCATTCCGAAGGGCGTCCTCGCCCAGCTTCCGCGGGGCCGACCGAAGGCGGCGGCCGTTGCACCGCGCTAGCCCGTCTGTTACAACTGCCGCACCGGGCGGGGTGGCCCGGAGCCGATGGCGGGTGAGCTTTCCATCCTAGTGGCGTTCGGCGGGGGGCTGTTCTCCTTCCTGTCGCCCTGCGTGCTGCCGCTGTTCCCCTCGTACCTCTCCTTCATCACCGGGATGTCCCTGGACCAGCTCCAGTCGGCGGCCGGCGACGCGAGAGGGCGGCGCTGGATCCTCGCCAACTCTCTCGCGTTCGTGGTCGGCTTCTCGATGGTCTTCGTCGGGATGGGAGCGTCGTTCAGCGCGCTCGGACAGCTCCTCTTCGACTACCGGGAGCGGATCCGCCTCGTGGGCGGAATCCTCATCATCATCTTCGGGCTTTACGTCGCGGGCGTGCTGCGGCTCGGCTTTCTGGGCCGGTACCAGCAGATCCAGCTCCGCTCCAAGCCGGCCGGGCTCGTCGGATCATGGCTGGTCGGCGTGACGTTCGCGATCGGCTGGACGCCCTGCGTGGGCCCCATCCTCGGGTCGATCCTCTCCCTGGCGGGGACAGCGGACACGGTGTCGACGGGGGTGGGGCTGCTCGTCGCGTACTCGGCGGGCCTCGCCCTGCCGTTCGTCCTCTCGTCGCTGGCACTGGGAGCGTTCCTCGCCGCGTTCCGCCGGTTCCGCCCCTGGCTGCCGGTGGTCGAGCGCACCGCGGGCGCGCTGCTGGTCGTGGTCGGCGTCCTCGTCGCGACCAACTACTTCATCGTCCTCAACTCCTACGCGCTGAGCCTCACGCCCCAGTGGCTGCTCAAGCGCCTTTAGGGCGGCCCGGCCTGTCAGGCCGTGACTGCCCGAAGGCCTGAATCGTGCGCGTCCGCGTGACCGTCCCGGGTAGCTCGGCGAACTTCGGGCCGGGGTTCGACGTGCTGGGGGTGGCTCTCGCGGTCCACAACGTGGCGGAGCTCGCCGAGACCGACGGGCTCACCGTGGACGTCGAGGGCGAAGGCCAGGCGAGCCTTCCGCGCGACGAACGGAACGTCGTGGTGCGCGGCGCGCGCCTGGTCTACGAGGCGACGAAGCGCCCGTTCCGGGGTCTGGCCGTCCGCCAATGGAACCACATCCCGCCCGGCCGCGGGCTCGGCTCGAGTGCCAGTGCCTGGCTCCTGGGTATCCTCGGGGCGAACGCCTTGCTCGGGGAGCCGCTCGGGCAGGACGCCCTGATGGACCTGGCGGTGGGGCAGGAGGGACATCCGGACAACCTGGGCGCCTCGCTCCGCGGAGGCGTCACCGTCACCTGCTGGGATGCCGAGACGCGCGCCGTGGTGTCGTTGCCGGTGCCGGACGGCGTCGAGTTCGCCGTGCTCGTGCCCGACTTCGAAGCCTCGACGGCGGCCGCCCGCGCCGCGCTGCCGGCGAGCTACCCTCGGGCCGACGCCGTCTACAACGTCGTGCGGGTGGCCCTTCTGGTGGGAGCCTGGACCCAGGCGCGGTGGGAGCTGGTCGGGCAGGCGATGGGCGATCGGCTGCACCAGCCCTACCGCAGCCGGGCCATGTTTCCCTGGCTCGACGGCGTGCTGGCCGCGGCCCGCGGCGCCGGCGCGCTCGGCGCCGCTCTCTCGGGGGCGGGGCCCTCGGTCCTGGGCCTCGCGCCCGCGGGTCGGGGCGCCGCCGTGGCGAAAGCCATGAGCGAGGCGCTGGGCGGAGCCGGCCATACCGGGCGGGGACTCGTGCTGCCCGCCGACACCCGGGGAGCGCGGGTCGAGCGACTGGCCTGATCGCGCCGCGCGACGCGCCGTGGCGGGAGTTTTTGGAGTTGACGGGCCCGGGGCCCCTTGTTATGGTCGCCGTAACCCAGCAACCAGCCTTCGAGCGTGGCACCCCTGTCCCTCAGCCTCGGGTCATCACACGCCGCCCAGCGAGCCGCTCGCGCCCCTCTGCCTTGATGATGCTCCGCGTCTCGCGCACCGGAGATTCCGCGCATTCCAGGGAGGTGAGACCGCGCCGCGACCCCGCACGACGCTCTTCCGTTCCTCGTACGTCAAAGGAGACGCACGGACCATGAGCTTCACGGACAAGGTGTTGACGTGCCGTGACTGTGGCAAGGAGTTCATGTTCACCGCCGGTGAGCAGAGCTTCTACGCGGAGAAGGGCTTCCAGAACGAGCCGACGCGGTGCCGGAACTGCCGGGCGGTGCGGAAGGGCGGCGCCGGCGGCGGGTCGATGGGCTCGGACAGCGGAAACCGGGCGCTGCATTCGGCGGTGTGCTCGGAGTGTGGCAAGGAGACGCAGGTGCCGTTCCGGCCCACGGCGGGCAAGCCCGTGTACTGCCGGGATTGCTTCCAGAAGCGAGGCAGCGGGGGCGGCGGTCGGCCGGCGGGCCGGCGGAGCCCCGCCTACCTGGACTGAGCGGATCCCTCCGGCGGCTCGCGTAGCGCGTCGACGATCACCACGACGAGGCCGCAGATCCCCAGCGCGATCCCTCCGGCGATGCCGGCGGGCAGCGGATTCGGCAGGACCTTGCCCGAGAAGAACATGAGCCCGAGTCCGAAGGCGAGCATCCCGAAGCCGAGACGGAGGCGAGGCGTCAGCACGGGTTCCGACGGCTCTTCCGGGCGCATCGTGTCGCAACTGTAGCGAGCGAGGAGAGCGGAGTCAAACCCGAAGCGGCTCACGACGCCCTTTCTCACGTTTCCCGGGGGCTTGCGGGCAGGGCGGATGGATGGCAAAAGGCTTGACTGCCTCGATGTCGAGGAATACCCTGACCTTGGGTCGTGGGGATCGGACGAAGATCCCCTCGCCGGTACCTGGGTGACGATCAAAAGCGATCGCTGGATCAAGCAGATGGCTCTCGACAAGGGCATGATCGAGCCCTTCGAGGAGCGGCAGTTTCGCACCGGCGTGATCTCCTACGGACTGTCGTCGTACGGCTACGACATCCGGATCGCCGACTCGTTCAAGATCTTCACGAACGTCTTCAACACCGTCGTCGACCCGAAGGGGTTCGATTCACGGTCATTCGTCGACTTCCAGGGCGACGTGTGCGTGATCCCGCCGAACTCCTTCGCGCTCGGCCGGTCCATCGAGTACTTCCGCATTCCGCGCAGCGTGATGACGATCTGCGTCGGCAAGTCCACCTACGCGCGATGCGGCATCATCACGAACGTGACGCCGTTCGAGCCGGAATGGGAAGGGTTCGTGACCCTCGAGATCTCGAACACGACGCCGCTCCCGGCCCGCATCTACGCCAACGAAGGGATCGCTCAGGTGCTCTTCTTCGAGTCAGACGAGACCTGCGCCGTCTCGTACGCAGACCGCCAGGGGAAGTACCAGGCGCAACAGGGCATCGTGCTGCCCAAGGTGTAAGGGGGCGACATGGCCGAGCAACAGAAGAAGAAGGTCGAACGGCCGAAGGGCGACGGGGACGGCGACGGGGCGGCAGCAAACCCCGAGGTGTCCAAGAAGGGCAAGAAGATCAAGGAGGACCTCGACAAGCTCCTCGACGAGATCGACGACATTCTCGAGGAGAACGCCGAGGAGTTCGTGAAGAGCTACGTCCAGCGAGGCGGCGAGTAGCGGCGATGCCGATCTACGAGTATCGCTGCGCGGCATGCGGACGGTCGTTCGAGCGGCTCGTTCACGGCCAGCAGGCGGTGGCGTGCCCGGCCTGCGACAGCACCGACGTGACCCGGCTTCTGTCCCTGTTCGGGTTCAAGAGCGGGCAAGGGTTCGTCGCGTCGGCGAGCGGGGCGGGCGGCGGCGGGTGCGGCTGCGGCCGGGGCGGGTGCGGCTGTCACTGATCCGCCGGTCTGCGCCTGGGCGTTAGCGGCGAGGGGCCGGTCGGCCCCTTTCGCGTTTCTGGCGACGGCTCGAGGAGGGGCGACGTGGAAGCGGCCCTGAAGGCGTCCGACCCCCTGGTCCTCGAGCAGAAGTACCGACTCGAGACCGGCCGGGTGCTGATGTCGGGCGTCCAGGCGCTCGTGCGGCTCCCCCTCGACCAGCACCGCGCGGATCGTCGCCGCGGCCTCGACACGGCGACCCTGATCTCGGGGTACCGCGGCTCACCACTCGGCGGGCTCGACCAGACGGTCGAGCGCCATCGCGACCTCCTCCGCGAGCATCAGGTCGTCTTCATCTCGGGCGTGAACGAGGATCTCGGCGCGACCGCCGTGCTCGGCAGCCAGCTGGCGCACCTCTACGGCGGCGCCCGGCACGACGGCGTGCTCGGCATGTGGTACGGCAAGGCGCCGGGCGTCGACCGGAGCGGCGACATCCTCCGCCACGCGAACTTCGCGGGGATCGGACGGCACGGCGGTGTGCTGGCGCTCGCGGGCGACGACCCCCAGGCGAAGTCGTCGACGCTGCCGACGGCGTCCGAGGTCGCCTTCTACGACTTCCAGATGCCGGTCCTCTTCCCGGGCAACGTCCAGGACATTCTCGATCTGGGGCGCCTCGGCTTCGAGCTGTCGCGGTATTCCGGGCTCTGGGTGGCCTTCAAGGTGGTGACGGACGTCGCCGATGCGGTGGGCACCGCGGACGTCGATCCGGACCGCGTGAGGATCGTGGATCCCGCGTTCGTCCACGACGGGCGCCCGTGGGAGACCCGCCCGATCCCCGGCCTCCTGCCGCCCTACACCTTGGACGCCGAGCGCGAGATCGTGTACGGCCGCCTCGAGGCGGCCCGGGCGTTCGCCGCCGCCAACGGGCTCAACCGCATCACCCTCGAGTCTCCGGGAGCGTGGCTCGGCATCGTCGCGGCGGGCAAGGCCTACTACGACCTCCGCCAGGCGCTGGCCGATCTCGGCCTCGACGACGCATCCCTCGGTCGGCACGGGATCCGCCTCCTCAAGCTCGGGATGCTCTACCCGCTGGAGCGCGACATCGTCCGGACCTTCGCCCGCGGGCTCGAGGAGGTGCTGGTGGTCGAGGAGAAGCGCGGCTTCGTCGAGCTGCTCCTCCGCGAGGCGCTCTACGATCTCCCGGACCGTCCCCGCATCGTGGGCAAGCGCGACGAGGCGGGCCAGGTCCTCGTGCCCGCGGACGGCGAGCTCGACGCCGATCTCGTCGCCCGGGTGGTCGCCGGCCGCCTCGGGCGCCGGGTCTCCGTCGATTCGGTCCGCGCGCGGGTGGCCGTCATCGAGGCGGCGCGCGAGCGCCCGGCCTCGCTGACCCTGGCGCGTCCGCCCTACTTCTGCTCGGGGTGCCCGCACAACCGCTCGACCGTCGTGCCGGAGGGCTCGATGGCCGCCGGCGGGATCGGCTGCCACGGGCTCGCGATGAACATGGGGCGGAACGTCATCGGGATCACCCAGATGGGCGGTGAGGGCGCCCAGTGGGTCGGCCTGGCGCCGTTCGTCGACGTGCCGCACATCTTCCAGCAGCTCGGCGACGGCACGCTGTTCCACTCGGGGTCGCTCGCGATCCGTCAGGCGGTGGCGGCGGGCACGCGCGTGACCTTCAAGATCCTGTACAACTCCGCGGTGGCGATGACCGGCGGTCAGGACGCCGCGGGCGCGCGTGCCGGTCCCGGACCTCACGCGTCAGCTCGAGGCGGAGGGCGTCGGGCGAATCCTGGTCCTCACCGACGAGCCCGGGAAGTACTCGACGAAGGCGCGCTGGGCGCCGGGGGTCGAGGTCTGGCACCGGGACCGCCTGGACGAGGCGCAGCGGATCCTGCGCGAGGCGCCGGGCGTCACGGCCCTGATCTACGACCAGCGATGCGCCGCCGAGAAGCGGCGGCTCCGCAAGCGGGGCAAGCTGCCCGATCCCGCGATGCGCGTCGTGATCAACGAGCTGGTATGCGAGGGCTGCGGCGACTGCGGCGTGAAGTCGAACTGCCTTTCCGTCCAGCCCGTCGAGACGGAGTTCGGCCGGAAGACGCAGATTCACCAGTCGTCCTGCAACAAGGACTACTCGTGCCTCCGGGGCGACTGCCCGTCGTTCCTCACGGTCGTTCCGGCGGCCGGAGCGCGCCCGCGGAGCCGGAAGCGCTACGTGGTCGACCGCGCGCTTTCCGAGCCGGAGCTTCGCGTCCGGCGCACGGCGGGCCTCTTCCTCATGGGGATCGGCGGCACCGGCGTGGTGACCGTGAATCAGATCCTCGGGACCGCGGCGCTCCTCGACGGCAAGCACGTCTCCGGGCTCGACCAGACGGGTCTGAGCCAGAAGGGCGGGCCGGTGGTGTCCCACCTGCGCATCGGCGAGACCGCGGCCGACGTCGCCGGCAAGGTGGGCGTGGCGGAAGCCGACGCGTACCTCGCCTTCGACCTGCTCGTCGCCAGCTCGCCCGTGAACCTCGTGCGGGCGCGGCCCGACCTCACGATCGCCGTCGTGTCCACCACGCAGGTTCCGACGGGCGCGATGGTGACGTCGCCCGACGTCCAGTTCCCCGACTCCGGAGGCCTCCACACCGCGATCAATCGCGTGACCCGGAAGGACGAGAACGTCTTCGTCGACGCCCTCGGCCTGGCCGAGGCCCTGTTCGGCGATCACATGGCCGCGAACATGATCCTGCTGGGCGCGGCGTACCAGGCCGGCGCGATCCCGATCCGGGGCGAGGCGATCGAGGAAGCCATCTCGATCAATGGCGTTCAGATCGAGATGAACACCCAGGCGTTCCGCGTGGGGCGTCTTCTGGTGGCCGATCCCGGGTGGCTGCAGACGGTCGAGCGGCACCGCGCCGGCTCCGTCACGGCGCGCGGCGAGCTGACGCCCGAGGCGCGGGCCCTGGTCGATTCCGTCGAGTCAGGCGGCGAGGTGCGCCGCCTCCTCGAGGTCCGGGTGCCGGAGCTGATCGCCTACCAGGATGCCGCCTTTGCCCGGCGCTACGTCGACTTCGTCCGGACGGTGGCCGACGCGGAGCGGACGGCCGTGCCGGGCGAGACGCGGCTCACCGAGGCGGTCGCGCGCTACCTCTACAAGCTGATGGCCTACAAGGATGAGTACGAGGTGGCGCGGCTCCACCTCCGGCCCGAGGTGCGGGCGTCGATCGAAGCGGAGCTCGGCGAGGCCGCGCTGCGGTACCAGCTTCACCCGCCGATCCTTCGGGCGCTCGGTATGACCCGGAAGCTCTCGCTGGGGCCGTGGGTCGAAGGGCTGTTTCGCCTCCTGGTCTCGCTCCGACGGCTGCGCGGCACCGCCATCGATCCATTCGGCTACGCGCGAGTGCGCCGGATCGAGCAGGGACTGGCGGCCGAGTACCAGGGGATGATCGAGCGGACGCTGCGCGATCTGGGGCCCGAGCGCCACGAGCGCGCCGTCCGGATCGCGCGCCTCGCCGACCTCGTTCGGGGGTACGAAGAGGTCAAGCTCCGCAACGTGCAGCGGTTCCGTGAGGAGGCCCGGGCGCTGGGCGCCGGGGCCTGAGCGGGGGGGCTGGCGCACATGGATCTCCGGCAGCTCGAGGTGTTCGCGGGCGTATACGAGCTCCGGAGCTTCTCGCGGACCGCGTCGGCCCTCCGGCTCACGCAGTCCACGGTGAGCGAGCACGTCCGGCTCCTCGAGGAGGAGCTCGGCACTCGGCTCTTCGACCGGCTCAGCCGGGAGACCGTTCCGACACGGGCCGGGGAGCTGCTCTACGGGTACGCGAAGCAGATGCTCGCGCTGCGCTCCGAGGCCCGCCAGGCCCTCGATCAGTTCCTCGGACAGGTCACCGGCACCTTGCTGGTGGGCGCGAGCTCGATCCCGGGGGAGTACGTGCTGCCGCCCATCATCGGCCGCTTCCGCGAGCGGCACCCGCGCGTCTCCATCACGCTCCAGATCTCGGACTCGCGCGGGATCGTCCAGTCGGTTCTGGACGGCCAGGTCGAGGTGGGAGTCGTGGGCGCCGACCCGAGCGGCCGCGGGCTCGAGGCGAAGCCGCTGATGTCGGACGAGCTCGTCCTCGTCGTTCCGGCCGGGCACGCCTGGCGGGGCCGTTCCGCGGCCACGCTGGACGAGCTCCGGACCGAGCCCTTGATCGTGCGCGAGCCGGGCTCGGGCTCGCGTCAGACCCTGGAGGATGCGCTGGAAGCCGCCGGGCGAAGTCTCCTCGACATGCACGTGGTCGCGGAGATGGGTTCGACCGGCGCGATCAAGCAGGCGGTCAAGGCCGGCGTCGGGGTCTCGGTGATGTCGAGCCGCGCGGTCGAGGACGAGTGCCGCCTCAACCTCCTGGCCAGCATCAAGCTCCAGGATGTCCCCGTCACGCGCCACTTCTACGTGGTGACACACGCGAGCCGCTCGCGCTCCCCGCTCTGCCGGGCCTTCCTCGACTTCCTGGAGAGCTCGCGCTAGAGGGCTCCTCCTCGCGGCGTCTCGCCGAGACGAGGAGGGCGGCGGGGTCCGACGCTCACGAAAGGAAGACGCCCCGGGAGGGTCCCTCCGAGGCGTCGGTAACGCAGCGCGCGGGCTAGAGCGAGACCTCGCGCGATTTGATCGTGTAGCGGAACGTGTCCGGGTCCAAGGAGTCGAGGAGCCCCGCGCCCGTCTCGGCCTGCGGGTACATGAGGAAGGGGAGCGTGGCGCCCCTCCAGCCCGGCAGCGCGAGATCGTGGGCGTAGTTGTAGGCCAGCCAGTTCATCTCCCAGGCGCCGAACAGCTTGGCGCGGGCCTTCACGACCTGGGGGTCGTCGAGCGGCAGGCCGCCCGCCTTCTCCTCGAGAGCGACCTTGCGCACGTCGGCCGGGTCCACCGGCACCCAGCCCCGGCCGGCCGCGTAGAACTCGGCGCGGCAGTGCTGGGCCTTCGTGATGTCGCCGCTCCGACCCAGGCTCTTGAAATCAGCCGAGTCGGCGACCCGGATGCCGTAGACGTCGCGAGCGGGGATGCCCAGCGAGCGCGCGAAGCCCACGAAGAGCGCGTTCAGGTCCGCGCACTTGCCGCCGAGGTTCTTGGTCTCGAGCATGCTCTGGATGTCGCCGAGCCCGCAGCCCCTGACCTTCGGGTCGCGGAACGTGTTCTCGACGATCCACTCGTAGAGGGCGCGGGCCTTCTCCATGTCGGTGCCGGCCGTCCGCGTGATCTCGCGGGCCGTCGCCTCGACGATGCCGTCGGTCCGGATGAGCTCGGTGGGCTCGAGGTACCGCCGGAGCACCGCCGGATCCTCCGCCGGGGCGATACCCGGAGCGCTCAGATCGACGTGGCGGTCACGCGTGGCGATGCGGCTCACCACCTCCAGGACCGGCGCCGTTCCGGCGGGCCACTCCGCGACGACGAAGCCCGCGCCGTAGCGGGGATCGCGGACCGCTTGCGCGCTGGCGGCATTGCCGCTCCAGGTGCGCCCGAGGGTCCTGTGGTAGTCGGTGTCCTCGCCGAGGGGCAGGGGCACCCAGGCGCGGGTCACGCCCGAGGGGCTCAGGATCTCCACGCGAGTGGTGACCTCGAACGCGCGCCACCGGTTGTCCGCGGTCGAGCCTGCCCAGACGTTTGGGAGCCGGGCGAAGCTGGCGGCGGCCACCGAGGTGAGAGCGGTTGTCCTGAGAAACGCGCGTCGGTCCATTCGCGAGGATCCTCCCGAGCTTGGGTCGGTTACGGGCGACACAGCGTCAGACGATCTCGATCGTATTCGGGATTCACGATGGGTACAAATCGATAATCACGATGGTGTCGCCTGGTCACCATCGGTGAGCCGAAGGGGGTGTCAGGAGCCCTGGCTCAGGAGCTCCTCGAAAAGCGCGTGGCCCGCGGGGCTGTCCCACTCGCGGGCACCCTGGACCGAGAAGAGCGGGATGCCCTTCCGGCTCAGGATGATGGTCGAAGGAAGCGTCCAGATCCGGTAGAGTCGCGCCACGGCTTGCTGGGGATCGAGTCCCACGAGGAAGCTCAGCGCGTGGCGCTTCACGAACGGCCTCACGACCGACGCGCCTTCACGGTCGACCGACACGGCGAGCACGGCCAGACCGCGCTCCCGATACGCGCGCGCGAGCCGCTCCATGGCCGGCATCTCTTCCAGGCACGGCTCGCACCACGTGGCCCAGAAGTTCAGGAGCACGACCTTGCCACGGAGGACGCCGAGGCCGAGCGGGGACCCGTCAGGCGTGGGGACGTTGAACTCGGCGGCCGGCTCGCTGCCGCCGAACCGCGTGAGCCGGAGCGTCTCGAACGGCTGCTCGGCCGCCGCCCCGGAGGCCGGAGCTACCGCCAGCGCGAGGGCGATCGCCCCGGCGCGAAGGAGCCGGCTCACCGCGCCCGAGGCGCGCCGGCCGAGAGCCAGGGTCACCGCCCCGCGCGGTGCCGGGGAACGACGTCGGTGGCGACCCGCTCCAGGACGGCGAAGTGCTCCGGCCCCGGCGCATCGACGATGAACTCGTTCACGCCCGCCTCGCCGTAGCGGCCCACCATGTCCTCGAACGCGCCGACGCTCGACCACGGATCGGCGAGTCCCTGCTCCTTCATCTTCGACGCCCAGCCATAGAACGACCGCCAGATGGTCGAGGGATCCCGCCCGATCGCCGCGCAGTGCTCGTCGAGGATCTGGTTGCGCTCACGCATCTCGGCCAGGGTCCCGAACGAGTTCCACGCGTCCGCGTACTCCGCGCAGATCCGGAGCATGCGCGACTTGTGGGCGCCCAGCGTGAGGGGCGGACGCGGCCGCTGGACGGGGCTCGGGCGCACGTGGGCGTTCGTCAGCCGGTAGTACTTCCCGGCGAAGGTGATGTGGCCGTGGCGCAGGAGCCCGTCGACGATCTGGACAGCCTCGTGGAAGCGGCCGACCAGCTCCCCCGGCGGAGGCAGCGGGATGCCGAACTGCTCGTGCTCGGGGACGAACCACCCGGCGCCCAGCCCGAGCTCGAGCCGGCCGTTGGAGATGTGGTCGACGGTCATCGCCTCGTGCGCGAGAAGGCCGGGATGCCGGAACGTGTTGCAGCTCACCAGCACCCCGATCCGGATGCGCGACGTGCGGGCCGCCAGGCCGGCCAGGAGCGTCCAGCCCTCGTAGTACGGCCCGGTCGGGCGGCTGGGCTGATTGAAGTGATCGCAGTCCCACACGCTGTCGTAGCCGAGCCGCTCGAAGTGCTGCCAGCGCTCGACGAGCGTTTCGAACGGGAGGTTCTGGTCGGTGCACAGCCCGAAGCGCATTCCGCGCGGCATGGGGACCTCCGGAGCGAGGGTGACCGACGCCTCAGCGGGTCGTTGGCCTCCGAGTATGCGAGGCGGGGCGCGGAGGCGTCAATCCGGGCGGTGCGGGGCTTCCTTTTCCTTCCGGAGGAAGTCGATGAGGCGCTGGGTGACCTCGGGCGGGATGTCGTCGGGCTGGAGGGTCCGGGCGATGTTGACGGTTCCCCGATAGGTATTCACGAAGGACACGCAGGAGGGACACAGGTCCAGGTGGATCTCGAGGGCCCTGGCTCGCTCGGGCGGAAGCTCTCCGGAGATGTAGTCCACGAGGAGCTCGACGCACTCGTCGCAGCGCGCCACGTGGGGGATGAGTTCCACGCCCGATCGCTCTCCTCCGGCCCGGCAGGCCACCTGCTCCGAGCCGCCCTGATCGTAACACGGGGCCCCGCCGGACACGCCCACCGGCGGGCGGTTCGCCGGCCCCATCTCCTGAGACGGCCCGGGCGGGGAAATGGGTGCGGGCGGCCGAGAGGGTCGCCCCTGGGAGCCGCCGGTCGACTCCGCTATCATGGCCTCTCGAGGGAGGGCCCATGGCGCTCAAGAAGCTGGGCCACGTGGTACTCAAGGTGCGCGACCTCGACCGGTCCGAGGCGTTCTACACGAGCGTCCTCGGCCTCGCCGTGACCGGCCGGCTCCCGGGCCGCATGGTGTTCTTCGCGGTCCCGGGCAACACCGACTCGCACGACCTCGGCCTCTGGAAGGTGGGGCCGGACGCGGCTCCCGCGTCATCGAAGCAGGTCGGGCTGTTCCACGTCGCGTGGCAGGTCGAGCGCGAGGAGGACCTCCGGGCGTTCCACGACTCGCTCGTGGCCCGGGGGATTCCGGTACGACTCGACCATGGACCACGGCGCGAACCTGTCCGTGTACTTCGAGGATCCCGACGGGAACATGCTCGAGGTCACCTACGAGAAGCCCCGGGAGACCTGGCCTCCCGGCCTGAACCCGTTCGCCGGCCGCGAGCCCCTCCGTTTCCAGGCCGCGCCGCGCTGATCCACCACGCCACCGAAGACCTCGATGGACCCCGTGCTGCCCGCGCTCGCTCGCTTCGTCGCCCTGACCCCCGAGGGCGCGGTCCCCGAGGAAGTGCGCGAGCACGCGACGCTGGTCCTGGCCGACACCGTCGGCGCGATCCTCGGCGGGAGCCATGAGGCGGAGATCCGCCGGCTCCATGGCGGCGCGGACCGGGCCGTCGGGCCGGCTACCGTGCTGGGGGCCGGCTTTCCGCGCGTCGAGCCCTGGTGGGCGATCGTGGCCAACGGTCTCGCCGGCACGATGCTGGAATTGGACGAGGGAAACCGGTTTGCGCGCGGCCATCCCGGGATCCACGTGCTGCCGGCCGCGCTGGCGGAAGCCGAGCGGCTCGGGCGATCGGGCGCGGCCCTCGTCGCGGCGCTGGTCGTGGGCTACGACGTGGCCGCGCGCCTGGGCGGCGGGGCACCGGTCCGGCCCGGGATGCACATGCACGGGGTTCACGGGGCCGTGGGCGCCGCCGCGGCCGTCGCCCGGCTGCGCGAGCTGGACGCGGAGGTCACGGCGCGGGCACTCGGCGTCGCCGCGGGCCTGACGCTCGGGACGTCGTGGCGGACCGCTCTCGGCGGCGCGACCGTGCGGAACGCCTACGCGGGCGTCGCCGGCGCCAATGGCTGGCTCGCCGTCGATCTGGCCGTCGCGGGTATCACGCCGCTCCCCGACATGCTCGACGAGATCTTCGGCCGGATCAGCGGCACCGGGTTGAATTCGGCCGCGATCCTGGACCGCCTCGGGGAGCGCTTCGAGATCTCCCGCAACTACTTCAAGCGCCAGGCGTGCTGCCGCTACAACCATCCGGCCGTCGAGGCGATCGAGGAGCTTCTCGCCGCGACGCCCGTGACCCCGGAGGAGATCCTGTCGATCCGCGTCGCGGCGTCGGCCCTCGGGGCCACGATGAGCGACCGGGACCCGACGGGCTCGCTGGGCGCGAAGTTCTCGATCCCGTACACGCTCGCGGCCCGGCTCGTCCTGGGGAGCTGGGGCGACTGCGGGGTCAGCGCCTTCCGGGAGCCCGCGCTGTCGGACGCGCGCGTTCGCGCCCTCGCCCAGCGGGTGGAGGTGGTCGAGGACCCGGCGCTCACCGCCCTGACTCCCGGCGCCCGGCCGGCGCGCGTCGAGATGCGGCTCCGGGACGGGCGGGTGCTCGCCCGGCAGGTCGACCAGCCGCTCGGCGAGTTCGACCGGCCCTATCCCGAGTCGCTGCTCCGCGAGAAGTTCATCGCGCTCGCGGGCCCCGATCTCGAGGGACCCGCCGCTCGCATCCGCCTGGGAGCTCTGCCGCCGCGCGGGCGAGCTCAAGAGCGCCCGCGACCTGACCGACGGGCTCAGGACGCTCGCCACCTCCCGCCATCTCGACTGATCCGGAGGACCGCGTGGACTTCACCCTGACCGAGGAGCAGCGGCGCTACCAGTCGCTCGTCCGGGAGTTCGCCCAGCAGGAGGTCCTTCCGCACGTGGCGGACTACGACCGGGAAGAGCGCTACCCGATGGAGATCGTGAAGAAGATGGCCCCGCTCGGCTTCCTGGGCGGCACGATTCCCGAAGCGTACGGGGGGCCCGGGATCGACCATCTCACCATGGCGCTCGGGATCGAGGAGATGTCGCGCGTCTGCATCCACATGGGCTCGGCGATGGGACGCGCCGCCGGGTTGGTGGGCTCGGGCATCCTCCAGTTCGGGACCGAAGCGCAGAAGCAGCGCTACCTCGTGCCGCTGGCGCGCGGCGAGACCTTCGCGGGAACGGCCGTCACCGAGCCACACTCCGGGACCGACGTCGCGGCGATGGAGACCACGGTCGTCCGCCGCGGCGACGAGTACGTCCTGAACGGCGCGAAGACCTGGATCTCCGGCGTCGGCCTGGCCGAGTGGTACCTCACGTTCGCCACCCTCGATCGGGCGAAGGGGCCGAAGGGCGTCTGCGCCTTCGTCGTGGAGCGCGGGTTCCCGGGCTTCAGCGAGCGACCGATCCGCAACAAGGTAGCCTTCCGGCCCGCGCAGGTGGGGGAGCTCGTGTTCGAGGACTGCCGGGTGCCGGCCGCGAACCTGGTCGGCCGCGAAGGGGAGGGGCTCAAGGTCGCGCTGTGCGCGGTCGAGAACGGGCGCCTCTCCGTGGCGTGCCGCGCGGTCGGGCTCGCCCAGGGTTGTCTCGACGCCTCGGTGGGTTACGCGCGCCAGCGGATCGTCCAGGGACAGCCGATCGCCCGCTACCAGCTGGTGCAGGCGAAGATCGCCGACATGGTGCTGGGGATCGAGTCGGCGCGGTTCCTGACCTATCGACTCGCGTGGCTGAAGGCGCAGGGCGTGCGCCGAGCGCGGCGGGAGTCGTCCATCGCCAAGCTGTACGCGTCGGAGATGGCCTTCCGCGCCGCGTCGGACGCCGTCCAGATCCACGGCGCGTACGGCGCCTCCGAGGAGTACACCGTGGGCCGCTTCCTCCGCGACGCGAAGTTCCTGCAGGTCGTGGAAGGCGTGAACGACATCCACCGCGTCCTGGTGGGCGAGTACGCGCTCGGCCTCCGCGAGGACCCGCGGTAGCCCCAGAGTGGCTTGGCCACGGACGACACGATCTCGGAGATGCCTGAGGAGTGGCTCTGGCCGTTTCGCTGAGGCCCGCCGAGGCGGTGCGTCGGTGGAGGCTCGACGCTCCTGGCCGCGCGTGGTCGCCCTAGCTGCCGGCGCGCGCCGCGGCGACCGTCCGGCGCAAGCCCTCGTCGAGTCCCACGCGCGGCGTCCAGCCGAGGACCTGTCGCGCGCGTGAGGCGTCCAGCAGGCTCCGTCGCTGCTCCCCGGGCCGCGCGGGGCCGTGGCGGCTCTCGCCATGGCCGAACGCCGCGCGGAGCGCCTCGAAGAGCGCGACGACCGTCGTCTCGACTCCCGTGCCGATGTTGATCGGGCCCGTGACCTGGGGCCGCTCGAGCGCCCGCAGCGCCGCCTCGGCCACGTCGCCGACATACACGTAGTCGCGCGTCTGCAGGCCGTCGCCGTTGATGAGGCACGGCTCGCCCCTGAGGAGTCGGTCCGTGAAGATGGCGATCACGCCCGCCTCGCCGTGAGGGTTCTGCCGCGGCCCGTAGATGTTGGCGAGGCGGAGGACGACCCCGCTCAACCCGTGCAGAGCCTCCCAGCATCCGAGGTACAGCTCCGCCGCCACCTTGGACGTGCCGTAGGGGGAGACCGGACGGGTGGGGTGGCTCTCGGGCGTCGGGACCACGTCCGTGTCGCCGTAGCCGGCGCCCCCCGTCGAGACGTAGACGAAGCGCCGGGTTCCCGCGCGACGGGCGCACTCGAGAAGGTTGAGGGAGCCGAGCACGTTGATCTCGGCATCGAGCAGCGGATTCGCCACCGAGCGGCCGACGGAGGCCTGAGCCGCGAGATGGAGGACGGCCTCGGGCGCCTCGCCGCGGAAGACGTCGTCGAGCGCCGGGGTGCGGATGTCGACGACATGGAGCCGCGCGGCCGCGTTGACCTGCTGCCGCTGACCGCTGCTGAGATCGTCCACGACCGCCACCCCGTGGCCGGCCTCGACGCAGCGATCGACCACGTGGGAGCCGATGAAACCCGCGCCGCCCGTCACGAGGATCTTCACGTCGCCGCATTATGCGGGGACGACCGCGGCCTGCCAAGGTCCTTGTGGGGTGACGGGGCTTGGGGCGCGTCTTCGTTCGGGCTAAGGTGTGCGCGATGAGCGACGCCGGCGAGGGCGAGCCCGCGGGTCTCGGGCGGCTGTTCGCGCCGCGTTCCGTCGCGCTGGTCGGCGTCCCGGGCGACCTGTCGCGTCCCGGGGCGCGCCCGCTCCACTTCCTCCTGCGGCACCGCTATCCGGGTCGCGTGTACCCGGTGAACCCCGGCCGCCGCACGATCGGCGACCTGCCCGCCTATCCGGCGCTCGACGCGCTGCCGGAGCGTCCGGACGTGGCGTGGATCGGCCTGCCGGCGGTGCAGGCCGTCCGGGCGATCGAGGCCTGCGGACGCGCCGGCATCCCGTTCGCGGTGGTGCTGGGCGCAGGGTTCGCGGAGACAGGAGAGGGCGGCGCGGCGGAGCAGGCGCGCCTGGTCGAGACCGCGCGCGGGGCCGGCGTTCGGCTCCTCGGGCCGAACACGGTGGGATTCGTCAACGCGTGGGACCGGGTCGCGCTCACGTTCTCGACCATCGGCAAGCTCGAGACACTCGTGCCGGGCCCGGTGGCGGTGCTCTCGCAGTCGGGCGGGCTGGGCGGATGCCTCCTCGATCGCGCGACCGAGCGGAACCTCGGCGTGGGCCTGTTCGTTTCCACCGGCAACGAGGCGGACCTCTCGCTCGCCGACTACCTCGACTGGCTCGTCGAGGACGGCCGGGCGCGCGCGATCGCGTGCCTCATCGAGCAGGTCCGAGAGCCCGAGCGCGTGCGGGCCGCGGTCCAGCGGGCGGCGGCCCGCGGCATCGCCGTCGTCGCGCTCAAGCTCGGCGCGTCCCCGACCGGCACCCGGGCCGCGCGCTCCCACACCGGGTCCCTGGCGGGCGCGCGCGACGCGTGGCGCGCCTGGGCGCAGGCGGCGGGTCTTCTCGAGGTGAGCGAGCTCGATCACCTCGTCGAGACGGCTGCGCACCTCGCGCGGGCGCCGGCGCTCGCCGGGCCGCACATGGCCATGGCGACGTCGTCGGGCGGCATCGCGGTGCTGGTCGCCGACGCCCTCGAGCCGCGCGGGTTCACCTTCGCCCCGCTGGCGGAGGAGACCGTGGAGCGCGTGTCGGCGCTGCTTCCCGCCTACGTCACGGTGGCGAACCCGCTCGATATCACCGCCGGGTTGCCCGACGAGACCTTCGGCGAGGTGCTGGCCACCGTCGCCCGGGATCCGGGCGTCGATCTCCTGGTCGTACCGCTCACGCTCGCGACCGCGGGCGGGGGATCCGCCCGCGCCGAGCACGTCGTCAAGGCGGCGCGCGCCACGAGCAAGCCGCTGGTCGTCTGCTGGCCCGGCGGGGCCCTCGTCCGCGAAGGGTTTCGCGCGATCGATGAGGCGCGTGTGCCTCTCTTCCCGACCGTGTCGAGCTGCGCCGCCGCCCTCGGCGCCGCTCTGGCCTTCCACTCGATCCGGATGCGGCCTTCGAGGGACGTGGCGCCGGCGACGCGCGTCGGGGCGCCGGCGGGCGGAGGCGCGCTGCCCTGGGCGTCGGTCCACGCCTTGCTGACCGCCGCCGGGCTCAGGATGGCGCCCGAGGTGATCGTCCGGGATCGCGAGGAAGCTCGGGCTGCGGCCCCGCGCCTCCGCTACCCGGTGGCGGTCAAGGCGATCGGGCCGCTTCATCGCACGGACGTCGGCGGCGTGCGACTCGGTGTCGCCACTCCCGACGAACTGACGAGGGCCGTCGACGAGCTGCGGCCGCTCGGCGAGGCCTGCCTGGTGCAGCCCATGGTCGTCGGGCTCGAGGTGCTGGTCGGCGCTGTGCGCGACCCGGAGCTGGGACCCTTCGTGCTGGTCGCGCCGGGCGGCGTGCGCGCCGAGCTCTACGGCGAGCGCGCCATGGCACCGGCTCCCTGCGACGAGGCGGACGCCGACCGGCTCATCACGGAATGTCGAGGCCTCGACGCGCTGCTCCATGGCTACCGGGGTGACCCGCCCGCGGACCGCGCGAGCCTCGTGGACGCAATCGTGAGAATCGCGGCGCTGGCCGCGGGCCTCGGATCGCGGCTCGCCGCCATCGATCTGAACCCCGTGATCGTCGGGCCCGCTCGGCGGCGGCGCGACCGTCGTCGACGCGCGCATCGTGGTCGATCCATGAGACCGTCCGCCGAGGCTGGCGGCGGCGCCGAACATGTCGTCGTCATGAACGACTCGACGCGTCGCGCTCGCGCCGTACAAACCGGTTGCCCGTTTCACCGGCGGGCCTATAATGGGTCCACGTCTCGGGCGCTCGGCACCGATTCCATCGACCGGAGGGCAGGGCATGGCCGGTGAGCGCGTAGAAACCTTCGTCCAGAGTTACGGGCGGCTCGAACAAGAGGTCCACAAGGTCATCGTCGGCCACGACGAGATCGTGGACCAGGTGCTCGTCGCGCTCTTCGCGGGCGGGCATGTCCTGCTGGAGGGGGTACCGGGCCTCGGCAAGACCCTCCTCGTCCGGACCCTGGCGGGGTGCCTCGACCTCTCGTTCTCGCGGATCCAGTTCACGCCGGACCTGATGCCGGCCGACATCATCGGCACGAACATCATCGTCGAGGATGCGGACGGACGGCGGCACTTCCAGTTCGAGCGGGGCCCGGTCTTCGCGCACATCCTCCTGGCCGACGAGGTGAACCGCGCCACGCCGAAGACACAGTCGGCGCTCCTCGAAGCGATGCAGGAGTCGAGCGCGACGGTGGCCGGGGTCACCCACCGTCTTCCGCCTCCCTTCTTCGTGCTGGCGACCCAGAACCCGATCGAGATGGAGGGGACGTACCCTCTGCCCGAGGCGCAGCTCGACCGGTTCCTCTTCAAGCTCCGCGTGCGGTACCCGGCCCTCGAGCAGCTGAACGAGATCATCGATCGCACCACCTCGGTCAGCGAGCCGACCGTGCAGCAGGTGATGACGGGCAGCGAGGCCCTCGCCGCCCGTGACCTCGTCCGCGAGGTGCCGATTGCGGCACACGTCCGGCAGTTCGCGGCGACGCTGGTGATGGCCACTCATCCGCAGTGGGAGGAGGCCCCGGACATCACGCGACGCTACATCCGATACGGGGCGAGCCCCCGGGCGGCGCAGGCGCTGGTCCTCGGGGCCAAGGTGCTCGCGCTCCGGGCCGGCCGGTTCGCCGTGAGCATCGACGACGTCAAGTCGATCGCGCTCCCCGTGCTCCGCCACCGGGTCATCCTGAACTTCGAGGGCGAGGCCGAGGGAATCGACGCCGATCGCTTGCTGACCGAGGCGCTCGAGGCCGTCGACGCATCGTCTCGCGAGGGCAAGGAGGTGTTCCTCCGTTAGCCCACACTCTGAGGGGACGCTCATGGCACATGGCGCAGGCCTAGGCCTCACGATCACCCGCCTGACCCGGCTGATACGACAGCGGCGCGCGCTCTACTACGGCGTCCGCGGCCTCGTGTGGGGGCTGTGCCTGGCGATCATAGCGGTGGCGCTCCGAGCGATGATTGGGCCGTGGGCCCTGCCCCTGGCGGGTGCTCTGGGAGCCGGGGGAGCGCTGCTGGGACTCCTGTACGGGGTGCTCCTCAAAGTGCCGCCGGTGGACGCGCTCGGCTTGGCCGACCGCGCCTTCGACCTCAAGGACCGGCTCGCGACGGCGCACGACCTCCTCGGTCGCGCGGACCGGAGTGGGCTCGCCGACGCGGCGATCGCGGACGCCGAGACCCACGCCGCCCAGGTCACGCTCGGGCGGGCCGTGCCGTGGCGGTGGCCCCGAGAGCTGAAGATCCTCCCGGCGCCCGTGCTGGTGCTGGCCGTCCTGCCGTACCTGCCGCCGATCCCGGTGCCCGACGTCTCGATGCCCTCCTTCACGCCCGCGGCGGAGGAGGAGAAGAAGCCCGAGGCCACCGGCCCCCAGCAGGCCCTCGAGCGCCCCGCTCCCAAGAAGACCGAGAAGGTCGAGCGGGTGGAGATGCAGGATCGCGACTACCAGACCCGCCCCAACCCGGAGAGCCGCGAGCACACCAAGGGTGACCTGGCGGCGGCCTTCAAGGACACCAACGTCGCGACGAAGCGCCCGGACTTCTCCAGCTTCCTGAAGCAGGGCGACGACCGGATCCGGCTGCTGGAGCGGGTTGACAGCCTCCCCGATCTCCAGCGGGACTTCACGCAGAGCCAGTACAAGGTCATGTTCCGCAAGTCGCGCAGCCTCCTCTCGGGCATGGATCCTCGCCAGATGACGCCGGAGAAGCTGCGGCAGCTGCTCGAGGAGATGAACCGCATGGGCCGCCGGCCCGGCGGCGGATCGGGCGGCGAGGGCGACTGGGGCCAGGAGATGATGGAGGGCGCCGAGGCCCTCGACCGCGGCCAGATGGACAAGGCCATGGAGGCGATGGAGCGGGCCCTCCAGAAGATGCGGGCCCAGGACGAGCGTGACCGCGGCGGCAAGGGCCTCCAGGGCGGCAAGGACAAGGGCCGCGGCCGCGACGGCGAGCGGGGGACGGCGCCGGCCGGGCGAGGACGACCCCGACTTCGGGGACGGCCAGGGGTCGCTTCCCGGCAAGGGGACCAATCCCGGCTGGAAGGGCGACCCGACGACCCGGCTCGGGCAGAACCCGTTCGACATCGGCGTCGAGGGGCAGATGCGCAAGGGCCGGCGCGAGTCCTACGACACGAACATGCTGGGCAAGGGCGCTCACAATCCCTCGCGGCTGCCCTCCATGAGCGTCGTGACCCAGTACCGGAAGATGATGGAGGAGGCTCTGGCGAAGGAAGCGATCCCGCTCGACTACCGGAGTCAGGTGAGGGACTACTTCCAGGCGCTCGAGGACCGCTGACCACATGGCGCGTGTCGCCCGCTCGGCTCCCGCCCCGGCCGCGGCCGCCGAGCGTTTCTTCTCGAACGCCTTCCTCATGCAGCTCGAGCGGCTCGCCTTCGTCTCGAAGCGCTCGCACATTGGCGCGGTGAAGGGCGAGCGCAAGAGCCCGCGCCGAGGGTCGAGCGTCGAGTTCGCCGACTACCGGCCGTACGAGGTCGGCGACGACCTGCGCTACGTTGACTGGAACGCCTTCGCCCGCCTGAACCGTCTCTACCTGAAGGTCTTCATCGACGAGGAGGATCTCTGCATCCACCTCCTGCTCGACGCGAGCGGCTCCATGGACTACGGCACGCCGAACAAGTTCCGGTACGCCGTCCGCCTGGCCGCGGCGCTGGCCTTCATCGGATTCGTGAACCTCGAGCGGGTGGGCGTGGCGGTCTTCCGTGACCGCGTCGCCGAGGGATGGCTCCCCACCCGCGGGCGGAACCAGTTCTTGCCGATCCAGGAGTTCCTCGCCAGCCTCACGCCCGGCGGCGGCACGGCGTTCAGCGACGCCCTGAAGCAGTACGCCCGGCGGGCGAAGGACGCGGGGGTCGCCGTGGTGATCTCCGACTTCCTGGACCCGGCGGGGTACGCGTCCGGCTTGCGGGCGCTGATGGAGCGGCGCTTCGACATCCACGTGCTCCACCTCCTGTCCCCCGACGAGATGCGTCCGGTGCTGGGAGGGGACCTCGAGCTCGTGGACGCCGAGAGCGGGGAGGTGCGCGAGGTGTCCGTCGACGCCGAGGTGCTGCGGAGCTACGAGCGCCAGCTGGGGACGTTCATCTCCGGCATCGAGGGCTTCTGCCGGGCGAACGAGCTGAACTACGTGCGCGTGGTCAGCGACATGCCCGTGGAGGACCTCCTGCTCCGGCGGCTGAAGGGAGGCATGCTCCAGTGAGCTTCCTGCAGCCGTGGGCCTTCCTGCTCCTGGGTCTGTCCATCCCGCTCCTTCTTCTGTATTTCCTCAAGGTGCGGCGGCAGCAGCGGCGCGTGTCCTCGGTCATGCTGTGGTCGCCGGTGTTCCGCGACCAGCAGGCGTCAGCCCTCTTCCAGCGGCTCCAGCTCGACCCCCTGCTCCTGCTCCAGCTGCTGGCGCTGCTCCTGCTCTGCGCGGCGCTGGCCCGCCCGACCCTGACGCTCCAGGGGAAGGGGGCCGAGCGGCTGATCTTCGTGGTCGACAGCTCCGCCTCCATGAAGGCGCGAGACGTCGGATCCAGCCGGATCCGCGAGGCCCAGGCGCACGCGGCCGGCCTGATCGCGGAAGCCGGCCAGGGCGCCGAGATGATGGTCATCGAGGCGGGCTCCCAGCCGACGATCCGGCTCAACTTCACCCGGGATCGCGACCGGGCCCGGCGCGCGATCTACGACATCGAGGCGCATGACCAGCCGAACCACCTGAGCGAGGCGATCCGCACCGCCCTGGCGCTGGTCCCTTCCGTCGACCCGCGGGTGCGGGTGCACGTGCTGACCGACGGCGCGTTCGACCCGGCGCAGGTGCGGGAGTTCCCCGACCCCCGCGTCCGGTGGGTCACCGTCGGGGGCGGGTCCCGTAACGTCGGCATCACGCAGTTCGCCGTCCGGAAGGCCTACTACGGCGCCTTCGACTACCAGGCGTTCCTGTCCGTCACCAACTTCTCCGACGAGCGCGTCTCCTTCCCGCTCGCCCTGACGGTCGACGACCAGAAGATCAGCGAGCAGACGATCGCGCTCGATCCCCAGGTGAAGCGGAACGTCATCGTCCCCTTCACCCTCCAGACCGGCGCCGTGGTGAAGGCGGTCGCCGACGTCCGCGACGACCTCGACGCGGACAACGTCGTCCAGGCGGTGGTGCCGGAGCCGCGGAAGCTCCGCGTGCTGCTGGTGAGCCCCGGCAACCTCTTCCTGGAGAAGGCGCTCCGCACCGATCCCCAGGTCGTGCTCGAGATCAAGACCCCCAACGAGTACTCCGGGGGCATGGGCACGTACGACGTGGTCGTCCTGGAATCGACCTCCCCCGCGAAGATCGGCGCGGGTCGATTCGTGCTCGTCAACTCGACGCCCGGTGACGTTCCGATCGAGTCCCTCGGCACGATGGACCAGCCGGCGGTGCTGGACTGGGCCCGGAACCATCCGGTGATGCGTTTCGTCGACCTGTCCAAGGTCGCGGTCGAGGAAGCGCTCCGGGTGCGGCCGCTGGCCGCCGGCAAGACGCTGCTCGAGTCGGTCGGCGGCCCGCTCATCTTCCTGCTGGAGGAGCCCCAGCGGAAGGCCGTCTTCATCGGCTTCGATCTCTTCAAGACGGACCTGCCGCTCCGGGTCGCGTTCCCGCTGATCCTCGCGAACAGCCTCCGGTGGCTCCAGCCGGTCGGTCTCGAGGGCTCGGACCTCATGGTGGCCGCGGGCTCGCCCCTCCTCCTGTCCGTCGAGCACGGCGCGCAGGAAGGGACGGTACGGGACCCGAGCGGGGAGACCCACCGCGCCGAGATCACCCGGGGCGCCCTGTCGTTCGCCCAGACCGACCGCGTCGGCATCTACACGCTGAACACGGGCGGGAAGCGGGACGTGCGATTCGCCGTCAACCTCCTGGACGGCACCGAGTCGAACATTCGCCCGCAGCCGCTCCCGGTGGCCCCGCCGCCGACGGCGGGCACGGTGGGGGACAGCTTCACGTACCAGCGGGAGCTGTGGCCGTTCCTCCTGGGGCTGGCCATGCTGACCCTGGCTCTCGAGGGGTTCCTCTACTGGCGGCGTCAGACCGCGGGGCGGATGGTCTGGCCGCTTCGCGCGTCGGACCGCTGGGCGCTGGGGAGCCGCGTGGTCGCGCTGCTCCTTCTGGCCTGGGGGCTCACCCAGCCGCAGTTCACGCGGTGGCTCGACCGGCAGAACGTCTTCTTCGTGCTCGACATGTCCGACAGCGTGAGTCTCGCCGCGCGGGAGACGGCCTATCGGTGGGCGACCTCCGCGCTCGAGGGCATGAAGTCCGGTGACCGCGCGGGGCTCATTGCGTTCGGGGCCGATCCGCAGCTCTCCGAGCCGCTGCGCACGACGCCGACGTTCTCCCGTCCCCAGCCGCCGGCCGGCGGGCGGGCGACGAACATCGCCCGAGCGATCCAGCTCGCCCAGGCGTCGCTGCCCCGCGGGGAGGCGAACCGCATCGTCCTCCTGTCGGACGGGCGCGAGAACGCCGGCAAGGCGGTGATGGCGGCGCAGGCGGCCAAGGACGCCGGCATCCCGATCTACTACTCCCCGGTCGGGCTCACGTTCCCCCAGGAGATCATCGTCGAGCAGCTGCTCCTGCCGAACGAGGTCAAGTTCGGCGAGCCGTTCTACGCGAAGGCGGTCGTCTCCTCGGTCAAGGAGGCGAGCGGCCGCCTGTCGCTGTACCGGAACGGCGAGTTCCTCGGCTCGCAGGTGGTGCGCCTCAACGCCGGGAAGAACGTCCTGACCTATCGCCAGTCGCTCGAGCAGGCGGGGGTCCATGTGTACCAGGCGCTGGTCGAGGTCGACGGCGACGTCATCGAGGAGAACAACCGGGCCATCGGGCTCACCGTGGTGCGCGGGAAGCCGCAGGTGCTCCTGGTCGACAAGGAGGAGGCGCAGGCCCAGAACCTGGCCAACGCCCTGCGCTCCCAGTACTTCGACGTCAAGCTCGTCGGCCCCGACGGCCTGCCGTCCACGATGGCCGCTCTCGAGAAATACGACGGGGTCATCCTGTCGAACGTCTCCTCGCTCAAGATGTCGCGCCAGCAGATGACCCTCGTGCGCGACTACGTCCGGGACCAGGGCGGCGGGCTGATCATGATCGGCGGCGAGGAGAGCTTCGGCCTCGGCGGCTTCTACCGCACCCCGATCGAGGAGGCCCTCCCGGTCACCATGGAGGTGAAGCAGAAGGTCGAGATCCCGAGCCTCGCGGTCATGCTCGTGATCGATCGGTCCGGCTCCATGGCGATGGGCATGAAGGACAACGACAAGATCAACAAGCTCGAGGTGGCGAAGGAGTCGGCCCACCTGGTCGTCGATCTCCTCGACGAGCGGAACGAGGTGGGCGTTCTCTCGTTCGACACCGAGTTCGTCTGGCACGTGCCGATCCAGCCGGCGAAGAACAAGCAGCAGATCCACCGGGAGATCTCGGCGATCAAGGCCGGCGGCGGCACGGACGGCTACCCCGCGGTGCGCGAGGGGTATCGGGCGCTCTTCGACCGCGACGCGCTCCTGAAGCACGTGATCTTCCTGTCCGACGGGCAGATGACCCGGGGCGACTTCGCGGGCCTGATCCGCCGCATGGTCAAGGACAAGATCACCGTGTCCGGCGTCGCCATCGGCTCCGACGCGGACGTGCAGCTGATGAACGACGTGTCCAAGTGGGGGCGCGGGCGGTTCTACTTCACCGAAGAGACCAGCACCGTCCCGCGGATCTTCACGCTGGAGACGCAGCTGGCCTCGAAGGCGTCCCTGATCGAGCAGCCCTTCAAGGCGATCGTGACGGGGCCGCACCACGAGGCCATCCAGGACATCGATTGGGCGAAGGCGCCACCCCTCGGCGGCTACGTGGCCACCAGCATCAAGGGCACGGCCGATCAGCTCCTCATGACCCACCAGGAGGATCCGCTCCTGGCGGCCTGGCGCTACGGGCTGGGACGGTCGGTGGCGTTTACCGCCGACGCCAAGGCCAAGTGGGGTATCCTCTGGCTTCGATGGGGGTCGTACAACAAGTTCTGGGCCCAGGTCGTCCGGTGGACGCTCCGCGCGAACACGCGCAGCGACACCACGGTCAGCGTCGACCGGCGGGACGGCCAGGCGGTCGTGACCGTGGACGGGATCGATCCGAAGGGCGACTTCATCAACTTCCTGGACGGTCAGCTCGGCGTGGTCAATCCCGACAAGCGGCAGTCGGTCGTGGAGCTCGAGCAGGTCGCGCCCGGGCGATACCGGGGGACCTTCGGAGCGCGGGATGAGGGCGTGTACCTGGCGGGCCTGACGACCCGCCGGGAGCAGCAGAACTTCGGCTCGCAGATCGTGGGCACCGTCGTGCCGTACGCGCAGGAGTACCGTGAGCTCGGCGCGAACGAGGGATTCCTGCGAGAGGTGAGCGAGCTGACCGGAGGCGGTCCGCTGAGCGACGCCAAGGAAGCCTTCACGGCCAACCGGCGGCGCTCCCGGATTCCGACGGACCTGTGGCCCTGGCTGGTGGGGCTGGTGACCGTGGCGCTGGTGCCGGAGATCGCGATGCGCCGGGTCGGCCCCGCTCTCGCGCGGCTCGCGTGGTGGAGGAAAAGGGGGTAACCACGATGGCGGGACACACCGGACGCCGGGTCCAGCGAACGCACGGACCGATGCTCGGGCTGCTCGTGGGGTGCGCCCTGTGGACGGCGCTCGGGGGGGCGGCGTGGGCCAAACCGAAGCCGGTGCTGATCTTGCCCTTCCAGTCCTCCACCGAGACCGACGCGTGGTTCGGTGAGGCCATTGCCGAGACGCTCTTCGTGGCGTCGCAGGGCACGCCGGCGCTCCTGCCGATCGACCGGAGCCGGGCGATGGTGGCGTCCCGCGCCACCACCGAGGGCGCCGCTCCGGATCGGAGCCCGCTGGGCCTCGCACGGGCCGTCAAGGCCGAGGTCATCTTCCTGGGCGAGTACCAGCGAGGCCCGAACGACGGGATCACGATCACGCCCCGCCTGATCGACGTGAAGACGGGACAGACCCAGACGCTGGACCCGGTCCGGGGCCCGGCCGACAAGCTGATCGAGACGCAGGCCACCGTCATCCAGGCCTACGCGAAGGCCCTCAACCTCGGGCTGAAGCCGGACGAGGTCGAGCGGCTCGTCACGGCGGCCAAGCCCACGACGAACCTCACCGCCTTCGAGGCCTTCGCAAAGGGCCGTCGCTCCGCGCTCGCCGGCACCCAGGAAGGGAACGAGGGGGCCGCCGAGCTCCTGGCCCGGGCGGTCGAGGTCGATCCAACCTTCGCGCTCGCCCACTACCATCTGGGCGCCGTGCACCTCGTGCTCGGGAACCGCTGGAAGGCGGCGGCCCAGTTCCGGGCGGCCACCCAGGTGGACGCGGGGATCCCGGAGCCGTTCAAGGCGCTGGGCGACCTGTTCATGTCGAGCCCCCGCCGGCTGTTCGACCAGGCGATCGAGGCCTACCAGCGGGCCATCACGATCCGGCCGCACTACGCGGACGCGCACGTGGGGCTCGGGGACGCCAAGGCGGCGAAGGGCGAGAACGAGGCGGCCATCGCGCACTACCAGAAGGCGCTCTCGCTGGATCCCCTGAACGCCCGCGTGCAGTTCGCGCTCGGCAAGATCTACTACACCGAGAAGGGGCTCTACTACGAGGCGGTGAACGCCTACAAGAAGGCGATCGAGCTCGACCAGTACTTCCTCGAGGCGCGGATGGGGCTCGGCGAGATCTACGAGGAGAAGGGCCTCTACAAGGACGCCATCGCCGAGTACAAGAAGGTGATCGAGGTCGACTCGAAGAACACCTCGGCCCATTACAACCTCGCCATGGCCTACGAGAAGACCGACCCGCGCGAAGCGATCGCCCAGTGGGACCGCTACATCGGGATCGCGTCCACCATCGCCACGGAGAAGGAGTGGGTGGACGTCGCCCGGCAGCACCTCAAGAAGCTTCGCGACAAGTACCCGCAGTAATACGCGGGGCAGGGACAGCCTGCCCCGAGGGGGGTGAGGCAGGGCGGTCAGTGGGACCAGCGCCGCCTAGACGTCGAGACCCAGCAGCTCCACGAGTCGGGGTCGGTTGAACCCGACGACGACCTCCTCGCCGATGACCGTGACCGGCACGGCCAGCTGGCCGGTCCGCCGGAGCAGCTCCTCCCGGCCCTCGAGGTCCTCCGCGACGTTCACTTCCCGATACGCCACGCCCTTGGACGAAAGAAACTCTTTCGTCTGTTTGCAGGGGCGTCAGGTCGGGGAACTGTAGACCGTCACTGACTTTTCGGTCACGTGGCGTCCTCCAATATCGGGTCACCTTCGGCCGGCTGTTGCGGATTTGTTGCGGATTGCGCCGGCCTTGGCGGCCCGTCGTCGAGCCGATTCACGATCACCCGGCGCCGGGTGGGGACCAGGTGTCCATAGTAGTCCACGGTGATTTTGATGCTCGAATGACCCAGTTGTTTGCTGACGTAGTGCAGGATGGCCTCGCCGTCCTGTCCGTGGTCCACCGCCTCGGCGATCAGCCGTGTCGCGTAAGTATGCCTCAACCCGTGGGGTTTCCGGTATCGGACGCGGGCCCGCGCCAGAAGTCGCCGCCAGATATTCGAGAACGTCGTATGGCCGATGGGTTCCTCGGGTCGGTGCCACCTGGAGGGACGGGGGTGAGCCTGAACCCGGAAATCTCGGCCTGACGGCGTGCGTTTCTCGTGGGCTGTCACCCGGCTCTCGGACGGCGGCGGGAACAACCAAGGGCCCGCGGGCCCATCGCGTTGACGGATCGCCAGGTATGCCTCCATGTCGGCAACGAGCTGATCGCTCATGTCCACGCGGCGGACCTGGTGGCTTTTCGGGGCGTTGAATCGAGCGGCGCCGTGCTTGCGCCCGCGCCGACCCTCCGTGCGGCGCACCCACAGCTGACGCACCGCGAGGTCGACGTCCGCGATCTGGAGGCACCGGCCCTCGCCCGGGCGGAGGCCGGTCCGGGCCAGCGTCAGTACGAGCACGTAGATCTCGGGTGGGAACTCCGCCCGCGCCACGTCTATGAGCTGGCGCAGCTCCTCCGCCGTGAACACGGAGAGCTCCACCTCGTGCCGACGTTCCACATGGCTCGCAAGGAGGAACCGTCCCGCCCGGGCGGCCGGGTTCGCCTGGAGCAGCCCATCCTCCATCGCACTGTTCAGACACGAACGCAGGACGCTCAGGCGGAGCGCACGCGTTTTCGATCGGGTACCACTCTGCCGCATGACGTCCAAGGCCGTCAGAATCTCCTCGCGACGGATGGCCGTCAACCTGCGGGAGCCGAGCAGCGGCAGCCAGTGCTTCCGGACGATCCGCTGATAGAGATCGGCAGATCCGATCGCAAGATCCTCCCTGCGCGCAAGCCACGTTTCGGCGTATCCGGCCAGGGTGACGTCGGAGCTTCTCCTCGCCTCGAGGATTCCGAGATCGTCGAGCGAGAGTCGACGTTGGAGCTCGGCCGCCGCCAGGTGCGCTGCCTTGCGCCCGCCCCGGCCGCGCAGCCGGGTCGAAATACTCTTGCGTTGCCCCCTGTGGTCGACCACGAGATACCACATCCCGTTCTTGCGGAGCCTTGGCTTGACGCCCATCGTGCGCTCGATTCCGGCCTACCGTCCGCGAAACTCGCGCAGTACCGGCGCCACCAGTCGCTCGACGTCGGATCGACCCTGATTGCGGTACCAGGCGATCCATTCATCGAAATCCGAGCGACGGACCAGGATCTTTCCCTCGACGCGGTAGCACGGGAGCGGATGAACCGAGTCGACGAGCCGGTCGCGTAACCACCGGATCGAGCACCCCGAGTACGTGGCCAGCGCCCGCAGCGACAGGTAGGGATCCAGCCGCGTCGACAGCTCGAGGTTGTCGATCACGACCAAGCTGGGCCGGTCGACAGAGCTCAGGGGTCCCTCGGACCGGTTCCCGCTATCGTCGTGGCCGGTCGTGTACTGCTTCATGATGTCTGACCGTCACGGTGTCCCCTGTTCATTCCGTCTCGAGACCACGATCGACTCGCCGTAGTCGATGGGCTCCTTTCGGGATTGGCACTCCGCCCAGTCATTGGCCGATCGCCTCCGTGGAGTTCGTCTGCGTGGAGGCAGTGTGGCTGCATTGGGGCGTTACGTGGATGTCGTGCTGGGCGAGCCACGCCCGGATGGCTTCCTCGTCACCGAGCGTGTCCGCAGAGATGAGGACCTCGGTCGCGACGAAGACGTTTGCCCGACGAGAGCCCATGATCAGGACACCACACCGCTGACCGTCGCGCGGTGTCCGAGAGAGTGGTGCCCCGGAGACTCGGGTTATCTTGCCGCGTGTCTATCGCTGCCATCTCGTCTCCCGGCGCTGCCCGTTCGGCACGAGGCGCTGCGAGCCTCAGGGGCGCCTTTCACGGAGTACCGTGCTCGTCGCCCGGGCACGGCTCGGTTCCGGGCGCAGATGCTGCACCTGGGTAGGAGCGATTCGGATCGCGTGCGCTCCTGGCGGCATTCTTGGCCTTCCGGTGCCCGAACCACGGCGGCGAAGCGGTCCACGCGGCGGCCAGGCCCCGCTCCGCGTCGGGCCGGCGCTTGAGGAAGGCCGCGAGCGCGCGGCCGTCGGCGGCCAGGAGCGGCCAGGGATCGGCCCCGGCCTCCGTGGCCGCGCGGAAGACGGCCGCCGCGTCGTAGCGGCCCTTCGTGGGGAAGAAGCCGAGCTCCATCCCGTCGAGCGCCAGGGGCTCGCGGTCCTGGAGGTACTGCCGGAGGCGCTCACGGAGCCGTCCCACGCGCGCCTCGCCGGCCAGCAGGAGCGCGCCGAGCCGGCGAGCCTCGGCGTCGTCGGCGATCGGCGCCTCGTCCATGGCTTCGAGGGCGGCGTGACCGGCGGGGCACCGGTTCACCCAGGGACACGTGGCGCAGGCGGTCGAGGGCCGGGGCGGGAAGGCGGCCGGATCGTCGGGGCGGGCCAGGGCCTCGGCGATGCGCGGCCGCGATCGTGCGCACCCACGCCAGTGTCTCGGCGGCGTCCGCTCGGGGCGAACGTGGCCTGGGTGACTCGGCCGGTGCGGAGGTAGTGGTACTCGACGGCGACCGTCTCGAGCCGCGGCGCCCACGCCCACAGGAGGGCGGCGTAGCAGCCCGGCGCCCACGCGCGCCGCAGGCCCTCGTCGTCCTCGGTCAGCCAGCCGCTCTTCCAGTCGTAGACGGTGGCCTGCCGACCCTCCACGGCCACCAGGTCGAGCCGGCCGCGGAGGAAGGCGTCCGGGGCCTCCCACGCGACCCGCCGGCCCTCGGCGTCGATCGCGAGGGCGTGCTCGACGCCCACGGTGTGGGCCAGGGGCACGGCCCAACGGCTCAGCCACGCGCGGACGAGCTCGGTGGCCTCGCGCGCGAGCCCCGCCGTCGTCGCCTCCGGCAGTGCCGTTCCACTCAGGAGTGCCCGCGCCAGGGCCGGGAGCCGATCGAGTGGCGGTGGCGTCCCCGTCGTCTGCGCCTCGCGGACGTACGTCTCGACGAGCGCGTGGGCCACCGACCCGAGGAGCCGGGGCCCCTGGTCGGCCACCGGCTGCGGCAGCCGCAGGACATACGCAAACCGGTACGCGGCCGGGCACCGGTCCCAGGCCTCGAGGCGGGACGGGCTCACGCGCGGCAGCCGCTCGGCCGTGGTCTCGGCGGCGGTCAGGCTCATGACGGACTGACCTCCTGGGGTGTGGGGGTGATGGCGCTCGGGGAGGCCGGCTGGACGTCGAGCCCCGCCTCGCGGAGGAAGCGCGAGGGCGGTCGGACGACGACCTCGCCCCAGAGGCGTCGCATGCGGGCCACGGAGAGCACGAGCCGCTCCCGCGCCCGGGTCATCCCCACGTAGCAGAGGCGTCGCTCCTCGGCGAGCGCCTCGGGCACGGTGTGTCGATAGTGGGGCAGGAGCCCCTCCTCGGCGCCCACGATGACCACCGTGTCGAACTCGAGCCCCTTCGCCGCGTGGAGCGTGAGACCGAGCACCTGAGTCGCCGCGGGGGCGCCCGGGTCGTCGTCGCTCAGCACGAGGGTGTCGAGGAACTCGCCCAGGCTGCCGCCGCCGTCCGCGTCCCATCGCCGCGCGACGGCCACCAGCGCGGCGATGTCCTCGGTTCGGCGTGCCTCGGCCTCCGCGGTGGTCGATCGGCCCTTGCTCGACGGCTGGCCGCTGACGTCCCGCGCCAGTGTCTCGAGGAGCTGGCTCACCGGGAGCCGCGCGGCCCGCCAGTCCGCGAGCTGCTGGAGGAGCGCCGCCAGCCGGGGGCGGGTCCGCGCGACCTCCGCCAACGATGTCGGTCACCCCGACCACGGCGACGCGACCGCGCAGGGTGGCCACGGTCTTCGCGCCGATCCCGCAGCGGTGCGCGCGCAGCACGCGCTCCCACGCGGGCCAGTCGGCCGGATTCACGAGGACGCGGCACACGGCCAGGAAGTCGCGGACGGCCGCGCGCTCGGCGAGGGGCCGCTCCGCCAGGATCCGCACGCTCAGCCCGCCCGCGGCGCACGCGCGGGCGATCGGCGTCAGGCAGGCGGTCACCCGCGCGAGGACCGCGATCGGCGGGGCACTCGCGCGGAGCCAGTCCGCGCAGGCGGCGGCCAGCCCCTGGGCCTCCGCCCGGTCGTCGGGCCAGGTCAGGACGGTGGGATCGGGCCCCGTGCGCCGCACGGCGGTGAGGGGCTTGGGCCGCCGGGCCCGGTTGTGGGCGATGAGCCGCGCGGCGGTCGTCACGATCTGCGGGGTCGACCGGTAGTTCCGGCCGACGGCCAGCACCGTGCCGCCCGGGTACGTGCGCTCGAAGGCGTGGAGGCGCGTCAGGTCCGCCCCCCGCCAGCCGTAGATGGCCTGATCATCGTCGCCGGCGAGGGTCAGCGCGCCGTCCGGGGCGGCGAGCGCCTCGATGAGCGCGTGCTGCAGGGCGCACAGGTCCTGCGCCTCGTCGACCAGCACCGCCCGGAAGCGGGCCCGCAGCGCCGCGCGCACGGTCGGCTCACGGGCGAACAGCGCGAGCGGCTCCGTCAGCAGGTCCAGGAAGTCGAACGCGTTCGCCTGGCGGCACCGGGCCTCATAGGCGACCCGGAGCGCCGCGATCGGGGACCGCGCCGGGTCCGCCGGGCCTGGGGTGCCGGGGACCTCGGGGGTCCTCGCCCGCTCCAGGGCCTCGACGAGCGTGGGCAGGTCGCCCTCGAGGCGCAGGTCCTTCGCGAGGCGGGCGACGAGGCGGCGGGTGTCGTCGCGGTCCAGGATCGTGAAGGCGGGCGTCCGACCCACCGCCGCCGCGTGGCGCCGCAGGAGCCAGGCCCCGAACCCGTGGAAGGTGCCCGCCCAGAGGGTCCGCGCGCGCGGGCCGAGCGCGTGGGCGACGCGCCCGCGCAGCTCGTCCGCGGCCGCCCGGGAGAAGGTGAGGGCGAGGATCGCGGCCGGCTCGACCTGCTCGCTGCTCGATCAACCACTCGATCCGGTGGGTCAGGATCCGGGTCTTGCCGCTGCCGGGCCCGCAGGCGAGCAGCAGGGGCCGGGCCGGGTGGGTGACGGCCGCGCGCTGGCCCGGGTGCAGGGCCGCCAGCGTCTCGTCGAGGGGCCTGACCACCGTGCGGCTCTCGGGTGAGAGGCGGCGATCGCGGACCATCGGCTGACCCGTGCGCCGGTCACGCGGCGACGGGAGATTCGGGGTTCGCCCCGGCGGTCGCCGGGACGCCGGGTTCGCCCGTCGGTCTCGACATCGAAGCGACGCAGCGCGCGGCCGGTCAGCGCGCTCCGCGGCCACTCCGCCGTGGCGGCCTCGACGACCGCCTGGAGCCCCGCCGTGAGCGTCGCGCGCAGGTCGGGGGCGTGGTGCACCGCCGCCGGATCGAGGCCGTCCAGGCACGTCTGCTCGAACGTGGCGAGCTGGGACTCGACCGCGTCGTCCTCGACGAGGTTGAGGGCGCGGAAGCGCTGGATGGTTCGCCGCAAGCGGGCGACCGCGCCCTCGCGGAGGGGCCGCCCGGACCGGAGGTGTGCGAGGACGGCCTGGCAGGCCTCGGCGAGCTGGGCCCGGAAGCCCGCGAGGCTCTGCTCCAGCGCCGCCGCGACGCGCGCCTCGACCTCCGCGCGGTAGGTGGCGTCCGCCGTGCGGCGGGCCCGCTCGGCGTCGGCGAGGCCGATGAGTTCCACCCGCTCCGTGCCCGCGACCCGGAGCGCGTAGGTCCACCAGAAGAAGTCGAAGCGCCGCCGGAGCGCGTCGGCCATGGGGTATGCGGCCGCGACCCGGGCGAGGAACGCCGTGACGAAGGTGGTGGCGTCCCCTGGGCGTCCCGCCGTGTGCCAGGCCGCGCGGGCGGCGGCGTCCCACTGGGGCGCCATCTCGGCGCGCCACCGTGGATACGCGGCGAGGAACGTCTCGACGGCGTCGCCGAACCGCGCCCGCGTGCGGGTGAGCTGCGCCTCGACCTCGGGGGTGGCCGCGGCGAGGACGAAGCGGCTTCCGTCGGGCAACGCGTGGCTCAACCCCTCGAGCGCGTAGCGAGCCTGGCGGACGATCGTGGCGATCGGGTCCAGGGCGGCCTTCGGCACCAGCCGCTTGCGGCCGAGGGTGTAGTGCGCGGCCACGGTGCCCGGGTCGAGTCCGAGGTCGGGGGCGCTCAGGGCGGCGGACCCGGTCCAGGTCGTCACGTCGAGCTTCAGGAGGATGCCGGTGGCCAGGGGGTCAGACATGGGTGGGGTCCCTTCTGGGTGCAGTGAGGGTGACTCGCTACTCGTCGAGCCGGCGCCGCCCGGTGTGGCCGTCCGCGAGCCCGGCGGGACCGTTGGCGCGCTGGGCGCGCGTCCGCGCCCATCCACGGATCACGGCGATCTCCTCGGCGCGGCTCTCCGCCAGCGGCGTGACGCTCGGGCGCGCGGCCTCGAGGTCCGCGGGATGCAGGCGGCGGCCGCCGTCCTGGAACGCGCGCAGGCACGCCGCCTTGACGACCTGCTCGAGCTCGGCCGCGCTGTACCCCTCCGTGCGCGCGGCGAGCCCCTCGATCGCGTCGCGCGGCACGGCCTGCCGCCGGGCCCGGAGGTGAATCTCGAGGACGGCGGCGCGCTCCGTCGGCTCGGGGAGGTCGAGGAAGAACACCTGGTCGAACCGGCCGGGGCGGAACAGCTCCGGCGGCAGCGCCTCGACCCGGTTCGCCGTCGCCACGACGAACACCGGCGCGGGGGTCCCGTCCCGGCCGAGTCCGCGCTCCTGGAGCCAGGTGAGCAGACTCCCAACGACCCGGCTGCTGACGCCCGAGTCGAGGTGCCCCGCGCCCGCGCCCGCCAGCGTCTTCTCGATCTCGTCGACGTGGAGGACACACGGGGCCATCGCCTCCGCGAGGCGGAGGGCGCTCTGCGTCCGCGCCTCGGACTGGCCGACGAGGCTCCCGAGGATCCGGGCCATCTCGAGCCGGAGGAGCGGGAGGCCCCAGCTGCCGGCGATCGCGCGCGCGAGGAGGCTCTTGCCGGTGCCCGGGACCCCGAGGAGCAGCACGCCCTTCGGCAGATCGCGCGCGGCGAACCCCCACGCGAGGGCCTCGGCGGCGCGGGCGAGGAGCGCGCCCTGTCCGGCGATCCAGGCCTTGAGCGGCGCGAGCCCGCCCACCCCGTCGAGCGTCTCGGCCGGCGTGAGGAGGTCCAGGAGTCCGGATTTCCGGACCAGCGCGGTCTTCTCGGCCTGGACGGTCGCCGGCATCGCCGCGATCCGCGCCCGGTCGCGCATCAGGGCCAGGGCGAACGCGTTCTCGGCCTCGTTCCACGTGAGGCCGCGGGCGGCTTCGAGCATGGCGTCGCGCACGGCGGGCGGCAGGGTGACCTTCGCGGGGGCCAGCAGCTCGTCGAGGACGCCGCGGAGGGCCTCCCTCGACGGCAAGGGATAGTCCAGCGGCGCGACGTCCTTCTCCCACTCCACGGGCCACGTCGGCTCGGGCGAGCAGAAGAGGAGGGGCCGCTGCGTGGCCTTCGCGGCCGGGAACGCGTCCCGCACGGCGCGGACGAGTTCCGGGAGCTGGGCGAGGTAGGGATGGAGGTCGAAGAAGACCGCCACCGTCTTCTCCGGGAGCGTCGCCAGGGCCTGCACCGCCCGGAGGGGATCGCCCTGCCCCTGGTTCAAGACCCGGCCGTCGGCGTCGACCCAGCCGCGGGCCATGGTCCACGTCACCACCGCCCACCCGGCGGTATGGAGCGTCCGGAGGTCGCCGAGCAGGCGTTCCTCCTCGTGCGTGACGACGGCGAGCGCGGGGTATCCCGCGCGCAGGTAGTCGCGAAGCCGTTCGGCAAATGGACTCAGCATGCCGTTCTCCCTGGGCAGCGGAAGAGAAGACGCGTGCGGGTGTGCGCCACGCACGCGGGGGGGAGAGGTGGCTCAGGCCTCGCTGCGAGGCCCGGGGTGATCCGTTCGGCTCGATCCCGCGCCGCCGTCCGCCGTGGGAGGGCGGCGCTGCGCACCGGGAATCGTCTCGATGCGTCGGCCGGCCAGGCGGAACGCCGGACAGCAGGCGCCCGCGCGGGGCATCGCCACCGGATGACCGCAGGACTGCGCGACCCCATCGACGACCCAGACCTGGAGCGCGTCGTCGAAGCCGTTCCAGACGTCGCCGTCGCGCAGCTCGTCGCCGCTGAGGCGGGTCACGATGGCGGCCTCACGGGTGCGCCAGTCTCACCGGTCTCCTCGCGGAGCCGCTCCACGTGGGCGACCACGCGCTCAGGCGGACGCAGCCCGAGACGGCTCGGCCAGTCCCATGAGGCCGGCGAGTCGAGGGCCTGGTCCACGTGGAGGGTGAGGATCACGCGATAGGTCAGGAGCCGTGCGCGGGCCGCCGCCTCCAGGGCCGCCATGCGTGCCCGCTTCGGGGCGCAGGCGTGCGCGGCCTGGCCACGCTGGTGCACCGGCTCCCGGCAGTCCGCACAGCGCCGGGACGCCGGCCGCCCCGGAGGCTGACACACGACGCAGCGGGAGACGGACGCACGCCCCGTCGTCACGACCCGATCTCCACGGCCGGCCGATGTCGCGCCTGATGGGCGGCCACCGCGCGGTACTCGGCCACGGCGGTCGCGAGCCCGGGTTCGACGGCCAGCTCGGGCAGCATGCCGGTCGTCGCGACGCCCTCGGCGAGGTCGTCGTCGGCGCGGAGGTCGTCGTCGTCGAGGAGGTGCACCGTGAATCGACCGCGCCGCCCCGCATAGACGCCCTGGACGGTCCCGCCTTGGACGACGATGGCCAGCGACGGGATCGCCGGCCCCCGGCCGCCGGCGTGGCGTGCTCTTCGACCGCGCCGTCGTGAGCCGGCGATGCGGCGTCGCCGCACGCCGCCGGTCACCTCAGAGATACTGGCCCGGGACATCATCGCGCTCCTGTGGGGCCACATGGCCCGCGGCGGCGCCGTCGGCGTGCGAACCCTCGCGGTCGGACGCCTCGCGCGCTTCCTGGCGGGATCCGTCGGGTCTGACCTCGATCTCGAGCCGTGCGAGCGCCGCGCGGACGGCTTCCGCGACGTGCAGGGCCAGCGCCCGGTGGATCGTGACGAAGCTGTACGCGACGAGCGTCCCGGTGCGTCGGTCGCGGCCCTCGACGTGCGCTTCGGCGAGATCCGCCTCCGCCAGAAGTCCGGGCAGGGCCGTGAGGTACGCATGCACCCGCACGGGCGCGCGGGCCTCGGGCGGGTCCGGGGGGATGGCGGTGGCGGAAGCCAGCGACTCGGATCGCACCATCACGCTCCTCACTGGGGGTGTCCGGACGCGAAGTGGTGCACCAGCCACACCTGCTCGGCTTCGAGCGCGGCCGCCCGGGTCGTGAACGGCCCGAGCACGGGTCCCTCCATCGGTCCGAGGTCGGCCGTCCACCGCCCGTCGGGCGTGGGCTCGACGTGGGACGCTCGGCGAATCGCGGCCGGCCCGAGCGCGAGCAGACCCCGCAACGCGTCGTCGTAGACGAGATGGACGGTCCCGTCAGGCCGAATCCAGACGAACATGCCGGGTGCTCGGCGCGGCCGTCCGGTAGTACTCCGCGGTCCGCGTGTCCTCGCGCGTGACACCCAGGGCCGCCTCCAACGGCCGCGTGAGGGCGTGGCAGGCGGGGCCCGCCACGCCCTCCACGCTGACGGTGACCTCGCCCGTCGGGCCGATCGTCACCACGATCGTCTGGGCGCTCATGGGGCTACTGGCCGAGCGCCAGACGGACGGTGCCGTCGGTCTGGACGGTGCGCGTGACCCGGAAGCCCTGGGCGTGGGCGAACCGCCGCGTGGCGGCTTCCGCGTAGGCTTGCCGGAAGCGGTGGAGGTGAGCCAGGTCGCCCCACTGCCCCTCGTAGTGGTCGTAGAACAGCCGGCCGTGGTCGTCGACCACGACCGGGTACTGCCAGCCCGGCAAGCGCACCGCGGTGCCGGTCACCCGGGTCCCGTCGAAGAAGCGGACGGTATCGTGCGTGAGTCCGAACCCGCAGGCGGCGGCCGCGTCGGCCAGTGCCACCGGGTCTCGGAACTCGAGCGTCATCGTCGCCACGTGACTCATCCGTTGCGCCTCCTTGTGCCTGCGCGGCAGGCGGGGGTCATCCTCGTGTTCCTGCGTCCCGGTCACGCCGCGGTGGTGCCCGCGAGACGCGCGCACTGGTCCCGGAAGCCCAGCGCCACCCCGGCGTCCTGGTACCGTCGGACGAACCGCTCGCGCTCCTCGCGGACGTGGGCCTCGCTCAGCGCGAGCTCCGGGGCCTCACCGTCCGCGACCTGGTACCGGGCCACCAGGTAGCGGCGATACGCGCCGGTCTCGACCCCAAGGCAGGCGGCGTGCGACGGGAGCGCCTCCCGCGGCATCTCGTCGCTCAGGACGCGAGCGGTCACCTCGCCGCGGAGCGCGATCACGGCGTCCGCGTCGGAGGTCGCCTGCGCCCGCCGCAGGGCCAGCTCGCCGGGCCGGAGGCCGAGCGCCTGGCCGAGTCGTGCCAGCTCGGCCTCGGTGGCGTCGTGCGGGACGTCCGGCGCGACGGTGGCGGCCGCCGAGGGGTCGGGCACGCCGTTGGCCGACCCAGGCGCGGCGCCCCCGTGCCCGCGCGAGTCGGGCCGCTCGTCCACGCGCAGCACCTCGTCCGCCGAGGCGATCCCGGTCCCGAAGCAGCCGAAGCCCCACATGCCCAAGGCGCGCGCCACGGCGCTCGTCTCGCCGTTCTCGATGGGGTTCGACTCGTTGACCCCCTCGCCACCGAGGAAGACGCGCGCATGCGCCACGGCCGTGCCGTAGATCTCGCTCGTGAGCGTGGCGCGGGCGAGGAGTTGGCCGCTGGTCGGCTCGACCAGGAACTCGCTCTGGATGTCGAAGCGCTTGCTGGCCTCGCGGTGCTGGTCGCGGGCCATCTTGACCCGGCCGTCGGCAGAGAGATACGGCTGCCGGACGGTGGCCCAGATGGGCGCCGCCCGCGTCCCGCCCACCTTCTTGCGCTGCTCGATGAGGGTGATGAAGCTCTGGTAGTCGGCCGGCGTCTGCGCGACGGCGAGCCGGCACAGGCGCTCGGCCTTCTCCTGAGCTTCGCGGATGAGGGTCTGCGGGTCAGCCATGCGTGTCGCTCCTGTGGCCCGGGAGCCCACGAGGCTCCCGGATGCAGTCTTGGCTCAGCCAGGCTCGGGGCGGGGATCGGAGTGGCCGCACGACGCGGAACCCGCGAGCCATCGGAATCGCTGACCTGGGTCTCGGCCGGCGCCTGTGGCGCGGGCCCCCGCTTAGGACAGGTCGAACCGGCGACGCGGTCCCCCGGACCCCATGGCCCGGACCACAGGCGGTTGGGGACTCGCTCCGCTGCCGCCTCCCGCGGGCCTCGTTCCGGCCCTCGACGGACCCGTTGCCGCGGCCGCCGCGAGCAGCCCCGGGGCCAGGGTCTCGTAGGTCCTCGTGTGCCGGCAGGCGCGCGTCCGCCCATTCCGCGGGTACACCCAGCCGGGACAGTTACACGAGAGGCTCCCGTCGGCGTACAGCACGGTCTCGTACAGCGCGGCGCCGTGGGTCGAGGCCGTGGCCCACGCGGCGACCACCCTCCGTCCTCGCCCGGACGCGTCGTCACTCACGCCTCGCGTCCGCTGGGCGCCGCCCGGCCTCCGACTCATCGCCGATCCTTCACGGGCGGTGGGGCGATCGGCCGGCCGGTCGCTTCGATGAGGGCGGCAATCGCCTCCAGTGTGTCCGCGGACCATTCGAGTCCGTTCAGGCAGGCGTCGATGCGATTCAGCGCCTCGGTGTCGCTCAGTGTTCGCATCGCCCAGGACCCGACCGGGTCAGCCCGCGTCCATGTGATCGGTGCGAGGGCCGGGACCTCCGGGTACGCCCGCGCGAGCCACGCGCGCAGACTCTTCAGGGTCCGGTAGCGGGTCAGCGCCGTCCGAAGTGTCGACCGCGGGATCACCGGCTCCGCATGACTATCATCGGCGACAAACTCCACGCGCCCCCGGCCGGGGCGGAAGTGGACGAGCATGTCGGGCCACGCGCCGGGGCACGCCGCGCGTTCGAGGTCGAAGGGAATCCCTCGACCCTCGAGCCACGCCTCCAGCTCGGAGAATCCACCCCAGGACGCCTCGGGGTCTTCGACGACGACCCGGCCATCCTCCAGACACGCGTCCAGCCGACAGCCGGCCAGCGTCTCGAGGGCGTCGGTGAGCAACCGGCGCGGGACTGGGCCCCCGATCGTCAAACGTGCCCAACTGCGCTCTCCCATGGGTGTGGACCTTCGCGTCGCGCTATCGTTGAGGTCGAGGAGATCCCGGGCCGACGTCGTCCCGCTCGGAGCCAGTCCGGAACCGCGGCGCCCTCCAACTCGAAGGCTTCGCGCAGGACCTCGTCGATCTCGGGCTGGTCGTCGACCGGGTCCACGTCGCCGATCTCGAAGTCCGCGATGAACCGGCCGTCATTCGTGGTGACTGTCATCTTCGGCATGGCTCCGCTCTCCTCGGGCCCGATGCAGACCGCGGTGGCCTGGTGGCGTTCCAGACACGTCGTGTGGAAGGGGCCGCCATCGCACCAGGCGGTCACGCCACGGCGCCGAGGTAGCTCGGCGCCAGGCGTGCGTGCAGACCGACGAGCGCCTGGAGGCGGGCCTCGGCCAGCGTGCGCGCGGCCTCCCGGTCGCCCGCGTCGAGGGCCGCCCGGATCGCCGCGGTCGTGTCCGCACCGTCGGGATCCTCGGAGGCCGCCCAGGGCCCGGGGAGGTCGTACTGGAGCGCGGCGAGCTCGAGGGGCCGGGACCGCCGCCCGTCCCAGTTGGCGAGCACGGCGTCGACATCGAAGTGGATCTCGAGCTTCGAACGGCCGAGCGGGAGGGGCACGGACGGGGCGAGCCCGAGGAGCAGACTCCGCCGCGCGAGGAAGGGCAGCCCCCAGCGCGCGCCGCCGTAGGTGACGAGCCGCAGGTCCGACTTCTGGCTCCGCGCGAGGATCTGCCAGAAGGCCTGGAGCACCCCGGCCTCCTCGCCGGCGTCCGCGGCCGTGAGGACGACGGTCGACAACGCCGGCCGCCCCGTATGGGCCAGTCCCAGACTCACCAGGCGCCCGTACTCGGCCTCCCCGGCGAAGCGCTGGGTGAGCGCGCGCTCGATCGCCCGGACCTCGCTGGGGAAGCAGCGTCCCTCGCGGTACGCCTCCCACGCGCCGTCCGCCGTGTGCGTGAGCCCTCGCAGCGGCCGGATCGCCTCCACGAACAGCGGCTGCGCCAGGGCGTGGGGCAAGGTGCGGAGGTCCCGGGCCAGCGCCGGCACCGGATCGAGCACCAGCAGCACGGTTACAGCAGCCCCCGCTGCGCCAGGGAGGTCCACTTGTTCGTGCCGTTGCCGACGATCAGGTGGTCGTGGAGGCGGATTCCGAGGAGCCGGGCGCCCTCCACGAGCTGCCGGGTGAGGCTCACGTCCTCCTTCGAGGGGGTCGTGTCCCCCGACGGGTGGTTGTGGACGAGGAGCAGATGCGCCGCGCCCTCGCGCAGCGCCGGCCCCAGCACCTCGCGGGGGTGGACGATCGACGCCGAGAGGCTGCCCGTGGAGACGAGATGGTGGCCCGTGTACCCGTTCTGGGCGTTGAGGAAGATCACCCAGAAGTGCTCGCGGTCGTCGTCGTGGGCGGCGAGGAGCTCGCGGGCGAACTCGGCGGCCTCCTCCGGGCTCGAGAGCGTGGGCCAGGTCGCGGGCCCGTGCTCCCGGGCCACGGTGTAGGTCACCGCGACCCGGCGGTAGCGGTGACAGGGCGGAGTCGAGCGGCCTCGGGGCATGGCGTTCCTCCGTTGACCTCGGCCTCGGGGCCGAGCGGGCACGCGGGCACTCGCCGCGTGCCGTGTCGGGGAGAATCAGGGCGGTGGCGCCCAGGGGAGTTCCAGGAACTCTGGATCGATCCGTGCAAGGCCGCCCGGGACGTCCGGGAGGCATTCAGCCGAGAGAAGGCGCGGCTACTTCAGTCTGAGGACGCCGCACTCAGAACGGCAGGTCATCCTTCTCGTCGCCCCCGGCCACGGCGGCGGCTTCCGTGGCGCCTGCGGCGCCCACACTCGGGCCGAAGCTGACGTGGTCGGCCACGACGAGGAGGCGCGATGGCGCTGGCCCTCCCGCTCCCAGGTGTTCTGGCGGAGGCGCCCGTCGACGACCAGGAACGCCCCCTTCGCCTTGTGCTGGGCGACCGCCTCGCCGGCCTTGCCGTACACCTCGACGTCCACGAACAGGGCCTCCTCCCGGCGCTCCCCGTTGCTCGTGTACGTCCGGTTCGAGGCGAGCCGCAGGTTCGCGACGGCGGTCCCGCTCGGGAGGTACTTCAGCTCGGGGTCCGCCGCGAGGCGGCCCGACAGCGTCACGCGGTTCACGTCGGACATCCCATTCCTCCTTGGCGGAGTCCCCCGCGCTGAGCGCGGTTCCGCCGGCACGGGCAGGTCGCGGCGACGTCGAAGGCCGGATGGACGTCCCCGGCATCGGCCATCCACGCGGCCAGTTCCTCCGGGCCCACGATCCGGTGCTGACCGCGGGCGGCCGCGATCCGGTGGTCGAGGTGGAACTCCACCCCCGCGGGCCCCGCCACGATGAGTACGCGATGCGTCAGCGCCATCCGCGGCCCGCGCTCCCGGATGCGGATCACGCCGTGGCCACGCGCGCCCGTGGTGCTCACCACAGACCTTCGTGCAGTCCGACGAGCGCGATCACGCCAGCCACCACGACGCTCACGAGGTACGCGTAGACCACGCGCCGGAGCATCCGATCCCCGCGATGGTCGCTCACCCGATGCCTGTCCGGGCTGTCGGTCTGCCACGGAACCGAGCGTAACCGGCCCACTCGCGCGCCATGGTCCGCCCCGAGGTGCCATGTGATCCCCTCCTTCGGCCACGAGCACGACCCGTGCCGCCGCTTCGTGTCCCGTCTGTCGGTCGCCACGGTCCGCCCCCTCACCAGCCCTCGATCCGAAGCTCACCGCTCTACCCTCTGAACACGCCCGAGAACCCGACGGGACCGCAGACAGAGTCTCCCCGGGGGTCACGGGAGCCGACGTCCGCGATTCGTGGGCCACGCCCCGAAGGGGCCCGAAGGCCGACCGACCGAAGACGAACAGCGACCCACCACACCGAATCACACCGCCGCGGTCCCAGACCATCGCCGACCTCTCACGGCAGCGCGCGCGATGAGCCGAAGGCGCCACCCCAGGCCGCGAGCCTCCCCGCGACGAGCGCGTCGACGGGCACACCGCCCGTCGAGAGCCGCGCGGCGGCTCTTCAGACCGGAACCCGTCACCTTCGGTGCCACGATGGCCGTCACCACGGCCGCACCGCCATCCGGTGCGCCACGCCAGCACAGGAATCTCATGAGGCGCGCCGCCGAGCGGGGCCGCTCGGAGCCTGT
>CAVXVV010000038.1:0-32758 GCA_963765195.1 uncultured Candidatus Rokubacteria bacterium | reverse complement strand
TTCGTCCTGATCCTCGCGCTCCTCGGAACGCTCCCGACGTGGGGGCACAGCCGGAACTGGGGCTATGGACCGAGTGGCGGCGGCGGCGTTGCTCGTGATTCTTCTCGTCCTGTTTGTCTGGCCGTATCTAAGGGCGGCCGCGAGTTACAGGCTGATAGAGCCCAGTCCGGGTCCGCCGGGCACCTGAGGACGCCGATCGAGCGCGTCATCAGAGGGGCGGGACGTCCTGCAGGTCCAGCCGCGGTCCCGGTCCGGAACTCGCCTACCGCCATCGAGGATCCTGGGCTGAGCGGATAGTGCCGGCAGGCGGCGGCCGGAGGAACGGCACGGCACGAAGCCGGGCTGGTGTGGACTGAGGCGGTCTCGAAGCGGGTAAGCCGCACCCCCCGGGGCCCGGGAAGGGGTCGCCGTAGCCGAGAGCGGCGTTGAACAGTGCCAGCGAAGCGGCATCCCTGACCTGACGGTCCACACGACTCAATGACGGAGGGACGAGGACTCTGCGTGTGGGGCAGGAACCCGATGGCCCGATGACTCTCCTCGGTGAAGCCACTGCGTCTCGGACGGCCCACGTCGAACCTGCGAGTCGAACCGGCGTGGCTCGCGCGCGGTTCCGGGCCGTCACCCCTCGCCTGGGCGACGGCCGCTCCGCTGCGGCCGGGTGGCTCCGGGTGACCTGGGCCCGCGTGGGCGCGAGGCTGACGGCGGTGAGCTGGCGTCGCGCGGCCTGTTTCGCGGCGCCTCCCCTGCCTGCTCCTTCTGCCCCGGTGGGCCTCGCCTACCACGTTTCTTCGACCGCAGCGGGCTGCCCGACATCGAGCCCTTTATCCGCTTCAAGCCCCCGGCGATCGGCAGGTCTACGACGCCGAGGCGACGGTGCTCATTGGGTGCGCGCGGGGATACCGCGCGTCGTGTCTACGACGAGGTCCCGCCCGTCCTCGGCACGCCATCCTCTCGGCCGAGGACAGCACTTCTTCACCCTTTCCGGCGTCGACTATCGCGCACTGCCCCGGTGCTGCAGAAGACCGCGGCGCGCTCCCTGGCCACGTGGGGCGCGGCGATGCGGGGTTCGGGATGCTCCTCGGCCACGGGGTATCGACGCTCACGCAGCAGCTCGTCCGCGGCTACTTCCTCCAGATCGGACCCGCCGGGAGGAGCCGACGTGCTGGGCGCGGCGGCCTGATGCCGCGACTCCTTCCTTCGCCCTGGGCGTCCCCGCCACCAACAAGCTCCTGCGGAAGCTGGAGGAGGTCCGTCTGGCCCCTGGCTCGAGGCGGAGATGCGGCGGCACTACGGCTCGCCGGAGCGCGCCAAGCGCGAGATTTCGCGCGCTATGCCAGCTTCATCTACCTAGGCCATGGCCGATACGGCTTCGCCGCGGGCAGCGATACTATTCGGCAAGCCGCTCTCGAGCTACCGGCCGAGGACGCGGGGAGGCGGCGGTGTGGCCGGGATCATGAAGTCGCCGCGACTACTCCCCCGTCCCCGAGACCCGCGGCCGCTGCGCCGCCGCAACCAGATCCTGGCCCTGATAGCGCGCAACGGTTACATCCCCGAGGACCTCGCGACGCGGAGCCAGGCGGAACCGATCCGAATCGCGGCTCGCAGCGCGATGAAGACCCACGCCCCCGCGGCGATCGAGCACGTCTTCGACGAGCTGAAGCGCCACGGCGGCGCACGCTTCGGGGTCGAGGACTTGGTGCAGGGGCGGATCTCAGTCCTGTCCTGGTCAGAAACCCCATCGGTCCGATCCTCTCGTGCCTCCGACGCACGGTGAGGAAGCATGACTCGCGCTGGCGTCGCGGGCGGCTCTGATCATGATCACCGTGGGCAAGGAGCCGACATGGACGCGAGCCTGGACCGCCACCTGACCCGGGCGGCCGCATGCTGGAACACGCCGCGGAGGCAGAGCCGGCGCCCGACGAGGATCAGGCGACCCGCTGATAGCGATGATGGAGCCCGCCAACCTGCGGAATGGCGATGATCCCGCCACATGGTGGGGGTTCGATGACTCGGGGCTGGGGACTGTTGTTGTCGAGCGATTGGTGTGGTCGCGTGGTGTTGTAGTAGGCACCGTAGGCCCGTAGACGTCGGCGGAGATGGGCCTCGCTCAGGATGAGAAAATGATCCAGGCACTCGCGGCGAAGGGAGCCGATGACCCGCTCGACAAACGGGTTCTGCCAGGGCGCGCGCGGGGCGATGCGAACCTCGTGGATCCCCATCCTCTTGATTCGCCGCGCGAACTCCTTGCCGTAGATCGCGTCTCGATCACGTAACAGGAATCTCGGAGCCGAATCGTCCGGGAACGCCTCGATGATTTGCTGAGCGGTCCAGACTGCCGTGGGGTGGTCCGTGACGTTGATGTGGAGGAGTTCGCGACGCTCGTGGGCGGAGCACCACGAAGACGAACAGGAGGCGAAAGGTCAGGGTTGGCACGAGAAAGAAGTCGACGGCGACGATGTCTCGGGCATGAGTGGCGAGAAAGACCCGCCACGTGGGCGAGGATCGAGGCGAGGTCCGATGCATGTACTTGGCGACGGTCAGCTCGGCGACCACGTAGCCGAGCAGGGCGAGTTCCGCTTGGATGCGTTCGGCGCCCCCAGGTGGGATTCTCGCGAGCCATGCGCCGGATGAGAGTGCGAAGCTCGGCGTCGAGCCGTGGGCGACCGACCGGGGTCGGCCTGGACTTCCACCGCCAGTAACATGCTGATCCTCAAGTACCTCCAGCTGCGCTCCCGGTTCGCCTGGTCGCTCTCAAATCTCGTGGCCCTTCTCCGGATGAACCTCTTCACCCATCGCGACCTGTGGGTATGGCTAGATCAGCCATTTGAAGGCCCTCCGGCCGTGCTCGTGACCACGCAGGGCCAGTTGGCCATTGACTAATCGGGACAGCAGAATCGGGGGACCTCATCTCGGCCGGCCGGCTCGTCCAATAGCCAAGGAAATCGCGGGTCTCCCGCCGGGATCGCCGCCAATTTGGACAGCAGTGGTAGTAGATATCGATCGGGTCGCCCGCCACGCGCTTCACTTGGAGTTGCCCCAGTCTCGTGGACGGTGAAGGACTTTCGGCGAAGGCCTGCACGTAGCCGGTTAGCGGCGAGATGTGCGGCAACACGGAGGGGCGCGGCGCACCTTCCAGGCCACGCGCAGGAGTGCTGCGCCATGCGCCGCCATGGAACATGCTCATGGCACGACCCATGCGGCGGAGGGGCCGGAGTCGGTCCAATGGATGAAGGCGCGGCGCATATCGCCCGGGCCGAGCCAGAACCAGTCCAGCGCGGTCGCGCGGACAAGCACGACCGCGAAATGGCTCAGCGCAACCTCGTCGTCGGCCGTGGTAGGAAGCGCATCGAAGCGCGACGGCGCGGAGAGCACGGCGCCAGGCGCGTATTCGATCGCGCTGGCCATGCGACGAAGCAGCGAAACCTGTTGCCACGCCTCGCGCGCGACCTGGTCTCGACAATGCACGCTCGCCGTTCCGGTAAAGCGTGCCTCTATCGCATCTCCAGGATCCCAGAAGACCACCGATACGCGACCATCCGCTCTCAGCTCTCGCACCTTGTCGGAGCGGGCGTCGGTGTGGAACACGAACAGTCGCTCGGCGGGATCGACGCTGCGCAACGCGAGGACCCGGGCACGCGGCCCGTGCGGCGACAGCGTGGCGAGCATTGGTAGCGCCCAGGGTGGCCAACGACCGTTCAGACCTGCAACGATGCGCCTCCATACGTCGTCGAGCAAAGCCGGAAGCGTCTGAGGCAGTGACTCGACCGGCGCGGCAATGGGCGCAGCAAATCGCGGAGTGGAGGAGCCAGTGCTCATCGGATCAGCCCCTGTGCTTCAGCTTCATGGAGTTCCCCCGAGTTCCGTGGAACGGTGATTGGAGGGCGGCCTTCGTCGCATCAGCTGAACGCGTCATCATGGCACTTCACCCCTTCTCGAATCACCAGACGCGCTCACGGATCTCGCGTCCCTAGATCGCTCTCATTTAAGAACCTACCTCGACTAACCGCTCTTCCTATTGGATGACCTCATTTGCCCGCGCGAGCACTGCTTCCGGTCCCGGGGCGGGAAGGGGTCGCTGAGCTTTACCTGGAGGGCCAGCGAAACGACGTCGAGGACGGCGGCCGAAGGCTCGGGCAGCGCTCGCCACCGCACTAGATCAAGTCCCCCAGAATGCATCCAGAGCTGCTTCGTCCGAGTAGTGGCCACGCACCTCAACAATCTTTCCGTCTTGGATGCGCATGAGTTGACAGACCGTGACGTTCAGTCGGCGACCGGCGTGCTCGGCCGTACCGCTGCCAATGCTCACGATGTATTCGGCCCCCACTGCCACGTCGAAGACACGCGCTCGAAACGTCCCGCCGCTAAGAGGACCAAGCTGCGCCAAGAAGTCATCCCTGATCGCCGGCCAGCCACGATGCGTGCCGCCGATCCGGCTGGTGCCCGGCACATGCCAGACGGCATCCTCGCGGAAGCAGTCTCCGGCGGCGGCGAAATCTCCGGCCGCCAGCGCCCCAAAGAAGCGCCGCACCACGGCCACATCAGCCTCCGTCGGCATGACACCCTCCCTTCCGACTTGGTCGATCCCCTCGGTCCGGGATCGCCGCTGCCATCGCCGAGGCATCAGGGTGCCGGTGCAAACTTCCTGCGCCGGTCTGATCCAAGACCAGTTCCCCCCATCACCGACGCAATGCTTACCACTGATCCCGCGTACGCGGAATCCCAGTAGCAATACCGTGCGGGGCCGAAGTTGGTATCAAGCCGTAAGGGGCTGCAGCGATACCAGGAATGTCTCGGTCTTGTGAAGGCCTTCGAGATCCAACTGGGTCGCGGACTCTGAGCGGAAATGCATCACCGCATTACGAATCTTGCGCACATCCTCAAGTCGCAACGCGGCCAATGTCGGGGGTATGGTCGGCGGTCGTGAGGGGCAGAACTTCGCCGTCGGAGACAATGGCCGACCGCACGTAGCGCACGCCCGGGCCAGCGGCGCGGCGCATTCCTCGCAGAACTTCGCGCCCGCCTCGTTCTCGTGCCGGCACCGGGGACACTTCATCGGCCGGACGGACCTCCCTACCGCAGTCCGGTCAGTTTCCTGCCACGTCAAGAGTGGACCGAGCGTAGCTGGAGGCTCTCAGAGGGTCAAGGACCCGTATCGCGCCCTAAAATGTTACCGAGCACGAAGAGACGCGCCATTTGGAATGAAACTCTCGACGGCCCGGGGGCCGGAGGAGGGTTACATGATGAGTCGCCGTGCGAGGTGCGGGCGGCGCGGGTCCTGATCGTCGTCGGCGCGTGCGGTCGCCAGCGTCAGTGTCGCTACGCGGGGGCCGGCAGGCGCGAACACTAGATCGAGTGGGTCGGGTCGGTCCGTTATCGTGGCATTGGGCTGATCTCGTCGATCAGCCCAAACCCCAGGTGAAGGGTGCACAAACCCTGATTCATGCCGCGGCCTGGTAGTATTCGTGCAGCAGCCCGCCGAGCAGGTCCCGCCGATACACGTCGCCAGTTCCGGCGCAGGCGATCGCCGCCAGCTGACGCTGTCCCTGAGGCGCGTCTAAGCCGAGCCCTCGGTGTGGTCGGTGGTGATTGTAGTGGCCAACATAAACTCGGAGCACGCGCTCCAGATGCGTCCGATTTAGAATGAGGAGCTAGTCGAGGCACTCCGTCCGCACTGTCCGGATCCAGCGCTCCGCGTAGGCGTTGGCCCGGGGTGCCCGCACGGGCGTGCGGAGCACCCTGACGGCCTCGCTCCGAAAGACCTCATCAAACGCCCGGGTGAACTTGCTGTCCCGGTCGCGCACCAGGAACCGCCCTTGGCGCTCGGCATCGGGCCACTCCCGAGCGAGATTCCTCGCCTGCTGGGTAACCCAGGCCGCGTCCGGGGTTACCGTGCACCCTCCAAGGTGCACCCGCCGGCTTCCCAGCTCGATGAAGAACAGCACGTAGAGCGTCTTCAGCCACACCGTCTCGACCGTGAAGAAGTCACAGGCCAGGATGCTCGTGGCGTGCTGGCGCAGGAACACTGGCCAGCTCACCCCGCCCCGGCGCGGGGCCGGGCCGAGCCCGTGGCGGCTCAGGAGTGTCCGGATCGCGGGAGCGGAAACCCGCGGGCCGAGCTTCGCCAATTCCCCTTGAATCCGCTGATATCCCCACCGCGGATTCTCGCGAGCCAGCCGGAGAATCAGCGCCCGCGTGGCCTCGTCGAGGGCCGGTCGGCCCGGCCGGCGACCGGCACCGCGGGACCACTTCCATCGAACGAGTTCGCGGTGCCAGCGGAGCACGGTCTGAGGCGTTACAAGGAAGGCGCGCCACGTCTCCCGCGCCAGGCAACGGCTCGCCGCGGCGAGGAAAAGCCGGTCACTCCACCGAAACCGAGGGCGGCCGACTTGTCGGCGGAGCACCTGAAACTGATGGCGCAGGACCACGATCTCTAAGGTCCTTGGCGTGCTTGTTATTCCACACGAGCCAGGCGAGGACTCGCCGGAGGAGCAAGGCCACGAGAGACTGCACCATGGAGGTCCTCCCGCTCGTGAGATGCCGTCCGACCCTACGGCTCTACTGCTCCGAACGCCGACCGTGCATAAGTGTACCCTTCACGTGGAATTGTCTCCTGGATCGACTTCCCGGAGACATGGAGACCTACGGCCGCTACTACTTACACGGACCGGACCACGGCATGATCAGAGCTGATCGATCAACCACTTACCCACCGGATGGACTTTTGGCGAGGGACCGCCACAACGAGCGGCATGGGATCCCTGGTTGTCCGCACTGTAGAGGGGCTGGCGGGAGGGTCATGGCTCGGGTGTCTCGTTTGGTTACCCCGGCCAGCCTTCCTCGCGCCAGTCGCGCGCGCCGTGAATAACGCGCAGGATCGTGATGGTTTCGTGCCCCTTGGGTTCATCGCCAAGGGCGTAGGCGACGATGTAAGGCAGCCTGCGGACCACCTTCTCGTAGGTGCCGGACACACGGCCTTTGCGGCCGGTGGGTGTGGCGGCGAGGGTCTGAATGGTCTGGTCGATCCGGTCGGCTACGCGCTGGGCGGCGGCGGGATTGTCTTCCGCGATGTAGTCGAGGATGCCGCCGAAATCGTTGTGGGCGTGCTTTGACCAGACGACACGCCTCACCGTGTCCGTCGCCCGGCTTTGGCTCTTTTGATTCTCGCGTTAAGGTCCGCCATAACGTCCTCGTGGGCGACAACACGGCCGGCCTTCATATCGGCCAGGCCGTGCTCGATGCCGGCGATGATCTCCAGCTCGCGCTCGACGTAGCCGGCAATGGCTTCGCCGGCGAGGAATGATTTTGTGCGGTGGGTCCGTTCGGCAAGCTCGCCAAGGCGGGCCTTGAGTTCCGGCGGCAGCCTGAGGGTGAGGGTTGCGCTGGTGGTATCGTTCTGTGTGCGTGTGCTCATGTACACATCTTAACACGTTGCGAGGGATAGACGCAAAGAGGCGTTCTTGCCTCTGTCCTGGTCAAAATGCTGATCGTGACACGGTAGCGCAGCGCCCGGCGCTCTGAGGGAGGGGCGGGGCACGCCTGGCCGCGAGCGCTCCGGTCTGCCCCTGACTCAAGGGGTCGGGGCTGGTTCGGGGCCGGTCGGGGTCGGTACCGTGACGGCACTGGCCCGAGGGCCGGCTGGCATGTGCCAAGCTGGCCGATGGGAACGGAGCGCCCGAAAGCCTCGGCCTCGCTGGAAGTTGAGCGTGGCGGTCGCGGTCGCCCCCGAGCCCGGTGCCCCTCATCGAGCGTAAAGGAGCGAAAAGACGGCTGGATGAGGTTTCTAACCGGGACAAGGGTTACTAACGCCCGCGCTCGTCCCTTATTTAGGCCACCCGCTGCGGGCGTGCGTGATATGAACGAGCGTGCGCATCGACGGACGAACGCTGTCGCATGAAACCTCGGAGACGATCCGTCGGTTGGCCTGGCGACGGGTCAAGGAAGGCGAAGCACCCAGTGAGGTCATCCGGAGCTATGGGCTCTGTCGAACGACGATCTACAAGTGGCTGACGGCCGCGAGGCGCGGGCGAGGCGGCCCTCACGGCGCGGACACATCCGGGCGGAAGCCAGCCCTGGGCCCGCGACAGAAACTGCAGGTTCGTCGTGGATCAATGCAAGACCCGCGCCATTACGGCTTCGACTTTGGTTCTCCACTCGGCAGATTCTGGCGTCCCTATCGCGCAGAAGTTCGGCGTGCGGCTGGGCGTGACCGCCGTCGGTCGACTGCTTGCCGAGTTGGACAGCAAGCCCCAGAAGCCGTTCGACGCGCCCACCAGCGCGATCCCGTGGCGATCGAGCGGTGGAAGACGGCGGTGTTCCCGCGCCTGCGCGCCCGCGCCCGGCGCGTCGGCGCGAACATCTTCTTCCTCGATGAGACTGGCTTTCGCTCCGATCACGTGCTCGGCAGACCTGGGGTCTGCGGGGCAGACGCCCGAGGTCCCCACGAGCGGCCGGCGCCAGAGCGTGAGCGCCATCTCTGCCGTCAACGCCCGCGGCGCCTTCTGGTACGAGACGTACACCGAGCGGCTGAACGCCGGGCGCTTCGTCGAGCGGCTGCGGCACTTCATGCGCCGATCGGCTGCACCCCGTTTCCCTGTGCGCCACAGCCACCCGACGCACACCGCCAAACTGGTCGCGCAGTATGTCCAACGTCTCACCGGGCGCCTCGAGTTGCATTTCCTGCCGGGCTATGCGCCCGAGTTGAATCCCGACGAGTTCGTCTGGAACCACCTCAAGCGCCAAGGCGTCAGCAAGACGCCCTTGCAGCGCGACGAGTGCCTCCGAAGCCGCGTCGAGTCGGATCTGGCGGCCATTCAGTCGCGCCCCGCCCTCGTCCGCTCGTTCTTTCACGCGCCGAGTGTCGCCTATACTCGGGACTGAGTAGTAACGAGACGCCTGCGATACTCCTCGCGCGTCGGCGCCGGGTACACCTCGTCGCCTCCGAATACGAGAATGTCCGCGCTCGGTAGACGGCACCCGTCAGGTCCGATGTGCAGTTCAGGCTGTGAGACCGCATACGCGATAGCGTAGGTCGGATTCCACCCATCTCCCAGATCCGACACGTAGTCGATCCAAATCTCTTCACGCGGACACTTGGACTCCAATGGCGCCCGGTCCGCATCCAAACCATCGTCGCAGGTGTAGTCGTAATACTCATGCTGAGGCGCAATCAACGCATGGACCACACGCGGGTCGGAGTGTTCTCCCACAACCTTTGAAAGGAACGCCTTTAAGCCCGTTCTTATAAGTTGCGCCGGAGTGAACCAACCGACCATCGCATTCGATCGGGCTCGTGCTTTGAAATCACGCGCGTTATGGCTTCCTAATGTCCGCGACTTCGGAGGTAAAAAACGTACGCCGAGCTCAAATTGACTTGACGTTGAAAGGGGAACTTATCCTCTCCTAAGGTGTCCTAGCAAACAGGTGCCAGCGGGGCTCGCTCTTTAGTCTTCTGGCTCTTCCGGATCCTGTGTGGGTGACTGACACCCCTCCCGAGGGCGGAACGAGTGCCAACCCGCGGGCAGGCCGCTAGGAAGCCCATGGCGGTCAGGCCCAGTCGGGCCTGCCCTGGTACTGCGTGCGCATGAGAGATCTCTGCGGCCTGGACGCCACCGCAGCCCGTCCCGGCCCCGTGTCAGGCCGAACCACGATCCGCTGCCTTGTGCCTCCAGGTTCTGGGTCTCCGACCCACACGAAAGCCAGAAGAGCCAGTCTTATAATGTGCTGTCTAGCGCCGAATTCCCTCCTCCAGCACAGGACCATAAGCCGACCTCGTCGACGACGCTACAGGAGTCCGCCCTCCCTCCAATATCGAGGTTAGGAGACGCTATCGTATCCGCCAGTGATCGTCAAGCTAGTGTAGTATTCAAGCCGATCTCCGCACACCAGAGGTGTCGGGCTGATGCGCAGTTCGCACAGCCACTCCGCTGGGGTCATGTCCCGGAGGGCAAGGTGGGGGCGACGGTCGTTGTACTCGCGCTTCCGTGTGTTTGTACTCGCGCTTCCGTGTTCGGAGTCTGCCGGACCAAGCCGTGTCGGTCCCAGAACTCGGGGCGGCGATGGAACTCGCCCTCGTCCCTCCGATGGCTGCGCTCCACCTTGCGATTCACTTCGAGGCAGCCAGGCGGTCCCAGCGCTCCTTGGGGTCAAGCCGGCGCTCGCTCTTTGTCGTTCCGCCTGAGGGTTCCCAGCTTCTTCGCCGCCTCCCTGAGATCCCCATCGCTGACGATGTTGTAGCACTCGAACACCGACCGGGTCTTGTGCCAACTGTGCGCTGGAGCTGGGCCGGTGGCATCGTGCCGCTGATTGGGCGGCGCGCTCAGTGACAGGTAAGGGGTGCGTGTGCTGCATTTCGAGCAACTCGAGTCGTAGGGGGAAAGGCTATGAGCGCGGCGGAGTCTCGAGCGGAGTTGCTGCCCTAAGGTCTCTCCTGGAAACCGTGGGCTAGAGGAGACGGAAGCACTCAGCGACTTTCGCTAGGCGTACTTGTGTTCCTCGGGTCGTGCTATCAAGACAGAGGAATGGTTTCATGAAGATTGCCGCAGTCATCTGTCACGCCCGATACCTGGATCTCGCGGCATTCGATGAACCGCTGCGGGCCTGCGGGTACCAGATCCGCTACTATGATGCCGAGTTTGACGCCTTCACCATCGACCCGGTAGCTCCGGATCTCGTCATCGTGCTCCGCGGGCCGATCGGCGCCTCTGAAGTGGAGGACGATCCATTCATCGCCGATGAGATGGCGATCCTTCGGGCGCGCGTCGCGGCCAATAGGCCGACGCTCGCCATCCGTCTCGGCGCCAGATCCTTGCCCAGGCCCTCAGTGCCCGGGTCTATGCCGATGCGAACGAGATCGGGTGGGCAACGATAGAATTGACCGAGGCCGGCGAGCGAAGCGTGCTCCGGGACATTGGTCGCGATGCGACCCCTATACTGCATTGGCATGGCGACACGTTCGATCTGCCGGATGGCGCGGAATGCCTTGCGTCAACGCCCGAATGCGCGAATCAGGCGTTCTCGGTGGGTGCCACGCTGGCCGTGCAGTTTCATCCCGAGGTGAGTGCGCGGCATTTCGAGCGCTGGCTGATCTGCAACGCGGGTCAAATCGTGCTCATGAAGAACCACACTGTGCGGAGCCTTCGAGATCAGGCTGCGCGCTACGCTGACGCGGCTGCCATGAGTGGTCAGAAGTGGTTTGCCACATGGCTGGAGCAGGTTGAGGACCGTGGTACGACCGGAGGCAGTCTTGTGGAGAAGTCACTGGCTGATTGACGTCCCGGCAAGCCGGGGTCAGGAAAAGAGGTCGACCATGCCACGGTACGAATTCCTCTGCGAGAAGTGCCAGAAGCCATTCGAACAGACCATGACCATCGCGGAGCACGAGAAGGGGAACGTCCGGTGCCCGACGTGCAAGAGCACGAGAGTTGTGCCGCAGCTCGGTGGTTTCATGGGGCAGACGAAGAAGAAGAGCTGACCGGACTGCTGATCCCCGATGGCAACGGTCTGGCGGTGGAGCCACTAAGATCGGGAAGGAAGTGACGTGGTGAACGCAAGCGATGAGAGCGCCATTCGCCAGATCATCGAGGCGCGGGCAAAGGCCGTGCGCGCAGGAGATGTCGACGCGATGGTGGCAAACGTGGCGGACGACGTGGTCATGTTCGACGTGATCGACCTGTCCTTCGCCAAAAATGGTGATGGGCCTGCGGCCCACCCTGCACCATGAAATTCGGCTATCATTCCCACTGCGCCGACGCCCGGACACGTCGATGGTGTGTGGTACCTCGAGTCCGAGCCAAAATTGACGTGGGAGCTTCCGGGACCCCGCATTGTTGCCATCGAGCACGCCGAGCAAAGTCGTGAGCAGGATGCTCCTGCGGGCGCCGGCGCACATCGCCGTGGAGGTGACGCCATGGAGCGGGTGATCGAGCGTGGCTGCGGATTGGACGTCCACAAGAAGACCGTGGTCGCGTGCGTGCGCGTGCCGGGCCAGGCCCGCGCGCGCGAGCAACACGTTCGGACGTTCGGCACGACGACGGCGGAACTGCTGGCGTTGCGAGACTGGTTGGCCGGGTATGGCGTCACCCACGTCGCGATGGAGAGCACGGGGGTCTACTGGAAACCGATCTTCTATCGGCTCGAGGACGCGTTCACGTGTGTGCTGGCCAACGCCGCGCAGATCGCGCAAGTGCCGGGGCGGAAGACGGACGTCAAGGACTGCGTCTGGATCGCGCAACTGCTGGAGCACGGGCTCGTGCGGGGAAGCTTTGTGCCCCCAGTGCCGATCCGAGAACTCCGCGATCTCACATGGTATCGTGCCGCGCTGATCGGCGAACACACCCGCGAGACCAACCGGCTCCAGAAGGTGCTCGAAGACGCGGGCATCACGTTGGCGTCGGTGGCCAGTGATGTGCTCGGGGTCTCCGGGCGCGCCATGCTCGACGCCCTCACGCGGGGCACCCGCGATCCCGAGGTCTTGGCCGACCTGGCGCGCGGCGCGTTGCGCCGCAAGCTCCCGGCGTTGCGGCAGGCGCTGGCCGGACGCTTTCGGCCCCATCATGCCTTTCTGGTCAGCCAAGTGCTGGCCCACCTCGACTACCTCGACGAAGTGATCGAGACGCTGAGTACGCACCTGGATGAGGTGATGGCCCCGTTTGCGGAGGAGGTGAGCCGCCTGGATACGATCCCCGGCGTGAATACGCGCACGGCGGAGGTCCTCATCGCCGAGATCGGCGTGGACATGGGCGTGTTCCCGACGGCAGGGCACCTCGCGACTGGGCCGGCCTTTGTCCGGGCCACAACGAGCGTGCGGGGACACACCGATCCGGCAAGACCCGCACGGGGAACCGATGGCTGCGCGGCGCGCTCATTCAAGCCGCGCTGGCCGGCGGCACCCGCGCGACGAAGGGCTGTGCCGGTCAGAAACCTCATCGGCCAACCGTGGAGATCGCCTGACACTCGGCGCGAACGTCCGGAACCACGTCGTATTGAGTGTGATCAGGATTGTCGCGTGGATGGCAGCCGCGGACTGGGTTGCGGATTGCCCATTCCAGTCAGGGTGGATCGCACGAGCGGGTGACGGCTGGCCCGCCGGCCCACCACGATCAGGCGACGCGAGTGTAGCGATGATGAAGTCCGCCGACCTGAGGGATGGCGATGATCCGGCCAGGGGGGAGGGTTCGACGACTCGTGGCCGGGGACTGTTATTTTCAAGCGATTGGTGTGGCCGCGCGGTGTTGTAGTAGGCGAGATACGCGCGCAAAAGGCGGCGGAGATGAGCTTCGTTCAGAATGAGGAAGTGGTCGAGGCACTCGCGACGGATGGACCCAATGACTCGCTCCACAAACGGATTCTGCCAGGGCGCCCTGGGGGCCGTGGTCACCTGGCGGATCCCCAGGTGGTCGACGCGCCGAGTGAAGGCCTCGCCGTAGATCGAGTCTCGATCCCGAAGGAGGTATTTCGGGCCGGTCTCCTCCGGGAACGCCTCGATCACCTGCCGGGCCGTCCAGACTGCGGACGGGTGATCCGTCACGTTGACGTGGAGGAGTTCGCGGCGATCGTGGCGGAGGACGACGAAGACAACGAGAAGGCGGAAGGTGAGGGTGGGGACCACGAAGAAGTCGATGGCGACGAGGTCTCGGGCATGCGCGGTGAGAAAGACCCGCCACGTGGGCGACGGCCGAGGAGACGTCCGGTGCATGTACTTGGCGACGGTCAGTTCGGCGACCTCGTAGCCGAGCAGGGTCAGCTCTGCCCGAATGCGCCGGCGGCCCCACGTCCGATTCTCCCGCGCCATGCGTCGGATCAGGTCGCGCAGCTCCGCGTCGAGTCTCGGGCGGCCGACTGAGGAGGCCCTGGACCTCCACCGCCAGTAGAGCTGGAAGCCTCGGCGGTGCCAGGCGAGGACGGTGGCGGGTTGGACAATGACGAGGCTGGCGCGCCAGTCGGTCCAGAGGCGGGACAGCCAGACCCAGAGGATCCGGTCCCATCGCGACAGATGGGGTCGGACCACGGATCGCTGAAGGACGAGGAGTTGATGGCGGAGTGCGAGGTTCTCGAGGGCGATGGTCGTCGACCCAAGGAGCCAGGCGCGGAGGAGCGTCCACAGCCCGATCACGAATATCATCGGCGCACCCCGGCTTCCGGCATGGCATCTGAGCCGAGACTCTACCGGATCAGCGGGGGAGGTGGTTCGGTAAGTTCAGGCCGGACAAACAAACGGAGTTCTTGACCGGGACAACGACCCGGGGCAGGAGCCCCACGGGCAACCGCTAGTCAGACGGGGGAAGGGGTCGGTAGCGGCGTACGCCCCATCGTCGTAGACTTTACCCGCTGTCGGCGGGCATCGTCCGTCGACCTGCCGACCTGATGATGGCCGGATGGACGGACGGAGCGGGTGAGCGACCTTGGCGCACATACGAGGAGTAGAGGAGCGATGCCGAGACTGACCGTTGAAGGGTTCGAGCCAGTCGACGTGGCCGATGGCAAGCGACTCGTGCTCGCGATCGAGCAGGACGCGAAAGTCGACGTGCTGCACGCGTGTGGAGGCAATGCGCGCTGCACGACGTGCCGCGTCGAGTTCATCGCGGGAGAACCCTCGGCGAGGACCGCCGCCGAGCGCGAGGTCCTGGCCGCTCGCGGGCTGACGGGCGTTCGACTCTCGTGTCAGATCATCTGCGACCACGACATGACTGTGCGCGCCATCTCGCGCCTCACCGGGAGCGGACGCCCGGATCCCGGCCCCACCCCCACAACGGAGATCACGCCGCCGGCGGTCTGGACCTAGTGGGGGAGACAGCAAGCGTATCGCTGTCGAATTATTGAGCCTTGCATAAGCAATGGAAAGGATCATCGGGTCCACGGCAGCTCTGAGGCGTAGATGCAGGACCACAGGAGATCCTGCGAGCGCCGGAGGCGACGGATCGCCGTCCCGAGGGAGTGGCGAAGCTCGGCCAGATCATCCGGGGCGCCATTGGCCAGTGCCCCGTCCGCCTGAGCCCAGACATATTCGGCGGGGTTGAGTTCGGGCGCGTAGGCAGGGAAGAAGTGGACGTGCAGCCGGGGATGGCGCGTGAGGAAGTGTTGGACGTTGCGGCGCCGATGGATGGGCCCGCGATCCCAGAGCAGATCCACGGGGCCCCGGAGATGGCGCAGCAGGTGGCGCAGAAAGGTTTCGATGTCCAGGCCCGTGAGATTGCGGGCGCGGCAGTAGAGATAGAGCGCGACCTGACGTCGCCGGGGCGACACGGCCACCCCACTGCAGACCGAGAGGCGATCGTGGCGATACCGGTGCCGCAGCGAGGGGGTCTCCCCCCGCGGCGCCCAGGTCCGCCGGACATTGGGGATGAGCAGGAAGCCGCTCTCATCAACGAACACGAGGTAGGCTCCCCGGCGATCGGCGTTTTTTTATCCGGGGCCAGGCGGTTCGCGTCCACCGCGCGATGGCCGGCTCGTCCCGCTCCACGGCCCGTCGCTCGGGTTTCTGACAGCTCCAGCCGAGGCCGGTCAGGAGTTTCCAGACATGCGCCGGATGATAGCGAACGCCGAAGTGCTGGCGGATCACCCCGGCCACTCGGGGCAACGTCCAGAGATCGGTGCGATACCCGGCCCGCAACGGCCCGCGGCCCAGCAGCGTCACGAGCCGCTGCTTCTGGACCGCTGACAAGCGCGAGGGGCGGCCCGGGATCGGCTTCGGGCGCAGCCCCCGGACCCCCGCGCGCGCGTACGCCTGCCACCAGCGATGCACCGAACTCACCGAGGCGGAAAACTGACGCGCCACCGTCGACAGCGTATGCCCGGCCTTGACCTGCGCGATGGCCCGACGTCGCCGCTGCTCCAGTTGCTCGGGTGTGCCGGCTGGTCTCATGCCTCATACGCTGTCACCCGACCCCCGAGAATCTTCCATTCTTTATGCAAGGCTCAATAAGCCCAATCGGCGAATAACGGGGTCGGTGAAACGGCGGAGAAGATGAATCAGAGAGGCTTCCAATGCGGTCTCAAGGGAGAGCACGCCAATGCACTCCCTCGCACACTGGAGACCCCTCTGATGCGCTTGACGATAGCGACCCTGTGACGGGCGGTCAAGGGTGGTCTTGCGATCCAGTTCGTGCCCCGGGCGCTCACCTCGTACGGCGGCCTGGAACTGCTCGGGCGCTATCTGCGCCGGAACGATCTGGTCGCACGGCTGCGCCAGACGTTCGCGGGACTCCGCAGTGACTACGGCAGTCCCCGGATCGCCCTGGTGCTGCTGGCCTTGTTCTACGTCGGGGCCCGGCGCCTCGAGCACCTGCGCTACCTGGGCGGTGATCCGATGGTGACGCGCTTCTGTGGCTTGGCCCGGTTGCCCACCCGCCGCACGGTCGCCGACTGGTTGCGGCAGTTCACGCAGGAGACGCTGGCGCCGCTGGTCGCCTTGAATGGGGATCTCATGACCGAGGCGTTGGCCCGACTCGAGCCGCCCCGCCTGACGATCGACGTGGATGGCTCGGTTATCCGGACGGGGGCCACCGTCGGCTGGCGGGCCTCGCTGGAAGTCAGCGTGGCGATCGCGGTCGCACTCCCGAGGCCGGTGCAAGCCAACGCCCCGTCACCGAGCGCTAACGGTGCGAAAAGACGGCTGGATGAAGTTTCTAACCGGGACAGTGGGTGTCGAGCCCGCCACACGGACCCGGCGGCTTCGGAGATCGGTCACGAAGAGCGTGTAGTAGGTCACGAGCCCGCGCGGGGTCCAGACCTCGCTGGTGAAGAAGTCCGCCCCCGCGATCGCGCCCCAGTGGGCCCGCAGGAACGTCCGCCAGGACGACGGACGGTCCGGCGCGGGTGGGATCCCGTTGGCCCCCTTGACGGCGCTCACCGTGCGGCGCGAATGTCGACGTCGTCAGATCATCATGCCCCACGATCTCATCGGCCCCCCGGAGCAGTCGTGACGACTGGCGTCGTGCCCACGGACGGTGAAGTCCTGGCCGGTCTCGTGGAACGCGTGACCTTTCATAATGAGCAGACCGGATTCTGCGTCCTCCGCGTGAAGGCGCGGGGACACCGGGACCCGGTGACGATCATCGGCTCCGCGGCGGCCATCTCTGCGGGCGAGTGGATCACGGCCAGTGGAGACTGGGTCAACGACCGCACCCACGGGGTCCAGTTCCGCGCGCGCTTTCTCCGCACGGCGGCGCCGACGTCCCTCGAAGGCATCGAGACGTATCTCGCGTCCGGGACGATCCGCGGCATTGGCCCGGTGTACGCCAAGAAGCTCGTCCAGGCATTCGGCGAGACGGTCTTCGATCTCATCGAGACCGCACCGGATCGCCTGCGCGAGGTGGATGGGATTGGCCCGGTCCGAGCGTCGCGGATCGTAGTTGCCTGGGCGGAGCAGAAGATCGTCCGCGAGATCATGGTCTTCCTCCACGCCCATGGCGTGGGGACCTCCCGCGCCGTGCGGATCTACAAGACCTATGGGACGGACGCCGTCCAGGTCCTCTCGGAGAACCCCTACCGGCTGGCGCGCGACATTCGCGGCATCGGGTTCAAGACGGCTGACGCGATCGCGATGCGGCTCGGCATCGAGAAGACGGCGCCGGCGCGGGTGCGCGCCGGCATCGCCTACGCGCTCACGGAAGCCCTCGACGAGGGGCATTGCGGCCTGCCGGTTGCCGAGCTGGTTCCCTCCGCGGAGAAGCTGCTTGAGGTGCCCCGACCGCTGGTTGAATCGGCGCTCCCGCTCGAGCTCGCCGACGGCACGGTCGTCGCGGATCAAGTCGGCACCACGGACTGCATCTTTCTCGCCGGCTTGCATCGGGCCGAGCAGGCCATTGCGGAGCGCCTGCTGACGCTTCGGGCCGGACGCCCCGCGTGGTCAGCGATCGATCCCGACCGAGCGATCCCGTGGATCGAGCGGCGGACGGGCATTGAGCTCGCCGAACGCCAGAAGACCGCCGTGCGACTGGCCGTGGTCTCGAAGCTCCTGGTGATCACGGGCGGTCCCGGGGTGGGGAAGACGACGGTCATTCACGCGATCCTGCGGATCCTCGCCGCCAAGGGCGCGCGACTGCTCCTCTGCGCCCCCACCGGTCGTGCCGCGAGGCGCCTGAGCGACGCGACCGGCATGGAGGCCAAGACCATCCACCGACTGCTCGAAGTGGATCCCAAGACCGGCGGCTTCCGAAGAGACTGCGAACATCCTCTGGCGGGGGACCTAGTGGTCGTCGACGAGACCTCCATGGTGGACGTGCCGCTCATGCACGCGCTCCTGAAGGCGGTCCCGGATCGCGCCGCGGTGCTGGTCGTGGGCGACGTCGACCAGCTCCCGTCCGTGGGTCCCGGGCAGGTGCTGGCCGATCTCATCGCGTCGGAAGCCCTACCGGTGGTCCGTCTCACCGAGGTCTTCCGGCAAGCCGCGCACAGCCGCATTGTGACGACGGCCCATCGCATTAATGCCGGCCAGATACCCGACTGGCGGCGCCCGGAGGGCGCGAGCGACTTCTACTTCGTCGCGGCCGAGGACCCCGACGCGGCCGTGGCCCGCCTGATCGACCTCGTCCGCGATCGCATTCCCCGCCGCTTTGGCTTCCATCCGATCCGCGACATCCAGGTGCTCTGCCCGATGAATCGCGGGGGTCTCGGCGCGCGGGCGCTGAACCTCGCTCTGCAGGCGGCGCTCAACCCCCCGGGCGAGCGGCGGATCGAGAAGTTCGGCTGGACCTTCACCCCCGGCGACAAGGTGATGCAGGTGGAGAACGACTACGAGCGGGAGGTGTACAACGGCGATGTCGGGGTGGTGGAGGAGGTCGATCCCGAAGCCGGAGAAGTCACCGTCGCGTTCGACGGGGGCCGCGTCGCGTACGGGCTCGGGGACCTCGACCGCCTCGTCCTCGCCTACGCCATCACGATCCACAAGTCTCAGGGATCGGAGTACCCCGCCGTGGTGATTCCCGTGACCACCCAGCATTACGCCATGTTGCGGCGCAACCTGCTCTACACCGGCCTGACGCGCGGGAAGCGGCTGGTCGTGCTCCTCGGTCAGAAGAAGGCTGTCGCCATCGCGGTGCGCACCGTTGCTGGACGGCGGAGGTGGTCGAAGCTGAGGGAGTGGCTGGCTGGAAGCCTCTAAGCCACCCGTCCGGCACCGGGCCATCCTGGGGGAGCGGTATCCACTGAACGGACATGTACGCGACCGGGGCCACATCGTGCCGGATCCAGGACCGGGCGCTCACCCTCTTGGCGCCTTGGTCGGGGACGATCTCCCGCAGCTCAGTCGGGAATGCCATCCGTCCCTTCTTGACTCGTCAAGCCTCCAGCACTCCGTTTCCTGATGAGCGGAGACACAAGACGACAAGCGGCCTACCGCTGGACCTCCGGGCGGTCCTGAAGGTGTTCGCGCGCGATCGCGGCCCACGCGCCCTCGGGCTCCAGCGCAACGTACTCCCCCCAATGCCCCGTGGCCTCATCGACCAGCTCCAGCAAGGTCAGCGCGAGATAGAAGTGAGCATCCGCCATCTGGCCGGCGAGCGCCACCGCGTCCCGAAAGAGCAGCCGTGCCGCCGCGTACTCCTTGAGATCGTGCAGCACGTTCGCTAGGGTGTAGCGAACCTTGGCGTTTGTCGGGGCGAGTTTCCTTTCCTGGTCGAGGAGCCTGAGCAGCGGAGCGGACTCAGGACGCTGGCCACTCGGCCGCGCTCGGGAACGAGAGCGGGCGTGGCCAATTCCTCGAAACCCCTTTTGTCACAGCAGGTCCTCGACGCCGTGGGAATCGCTGTGCTGGATAGTTGCGATCGCGACGGCGCTCTTCGCGGGCCGCCAATCGCGGGCTGGGGCTACGCTCGCAGGCGCACCTCACGCGAGGCCTCCGTCAGGGTCCAGCCCGACGGCGTGACCAACATCATCGAGGCCAGACCGTAGGGCAGCACCTGTTCGGGCCATGACCGCTTGGGTTGCTCCATGGCGAACTGCAGGCACACCGTCATCCCGAGGGCCAGCCGTTCGCTCACGAAGCCCATGAGCTCCCGCTTCTCCCCGGGCGTCACCCGGCATTGGTCGAGCGGGTACCCGCGGAACTCTCCCGCGTGGATGTTCTCCACGGGTCCGTTACGCCATGCCACGTTCACCAGCGCGTTGGCGAAAAGCCTGCTCGGGTACCGCTCCGCGTCCGCTCGCACACGCGCGAGTCGGTCAGTGCCGGTGGCTTGCACCAAGTGGGATGCCATCTTGGAGTCCGCAAGGGTCGCGAACGTGCCGGCCTTGAGCTTCGACGTCCTCTTCGGCATCGGCAGGTAGGCGACAGCCCGGTCTACAAGCTGCCTGTAGAACCGTCCCCCGGGGTCCGCGCGGTAGAGGTCGATCCAGTCCGCGAGCGCTGCGGACGCCTCGATGTTGATGCGTGCCATCTCCTCGTCACTGATGCGGCTCGTTCCCATTAAACTCACCGCGGGCCAGACCGGCTTGTCGTGGTCGACGAGCACGGCGAGGTAGGACCCCCAACGCACGGTCAGCGCTGCGGCGGCCACGGCCTCGCGGCCGACCATCGAGCCAGATGGGCGCTGGGGCGGATCCGGTTTCGCCTTGAGGTAGGCGAGCACCTGGTGGAAGAGCGTGGTCTTGGACGGCCGAATGAGCGTCTCGGGACCGTGCGGACCCGAGACCCCCTCGCACGTTCCCGCGTCGAGCACGAGTTCGTTGTTGACGCGTACTTCGAGTCGGTTGCGCGCCGTCAACTCCCTGCCCGGCGCCAGGAGGAAATCAGGCGACTGAGAAGCTCATCCGGCGTCACCCCTTCTTTGGCGGCGAGAGCGGCGAGCTTGCGATGACCGGCGGTCGAGAGCTTCTCTCGGGGGCATCCTCCTTCGCTGATGCCAAACGCAGGACCTTGCCGTCGACACAGAACCTGTCGCAGTGCTCTCGCACGACTTGGTGCTTGGCGCCGTTCCAGGCAGCGTTGATGTCGCGGGTCTTGGACATCTGCCCGAGGAGGCCGAGGTGCTGCACGACGACCTCCTTCGAGGGCGTCGCCCTCAGGCGGCAACTGTGAAAGCATCTCGACCATCGCCTTGGTGAGCTTCCCAGCCGAGAGACCGATATCGAAACCGGCGCGACGGACCTGCGAAAAGTACCCCTTCATTGTCCTCGCTCCTTGTTCGATTACAACGGGCGCGGTCACCGCTCGAGGTCGGCGAGTAGCTCTGACTTCCGTTCTTCCAACGCGGCGATCTGGGTTTTCAGCCGCCTCACCTCGCGATTGATACGGGCCAACTCCGTCTTCGCCTGCTGCCCCATCAGGTAGTCGGATCCGTGCTTCTTCTTCACCAGCGCTTCGACCTCTCGTCGGAGAAGCCGCAGGAAGGGGTTCCCGAAGACCGAGTTGAGCCGGTACCGGAGCGTGCCGGCTCGGATTGCCCGGACGATCTCTTCCTGCGTCAACCCGAACTCCTTCCGCGCCGTCTTGTCGCTGAGCGTCGCGCCCTTGCGCTGCCACTCGGAATCCAGGTCGTCCCTCGGCTTCTCTCTGGACACGTCCGTTGCTCCCGACTTGGTCGCCCTCTTCCTTCGGGGAGGTCTCTTCGTCGTCGCCTTCTCCCTGGCGTCCTGCCACGCAGCCCGGGTCACTGAAGGGCATACCCGATGCCGTTGGGTCGGGTCTCCACGAAGAGGCAGCCGTGCTGGATGATCCGGCGATTCAGCTCACCGAACGGGGGCATGCAGCACGTGACGTGGACGCCCGGCGAGAGCCAGTCCAGGCGGACCACCGGCTCGCCTCGTTGGCCGCCGGCCCGGGTGTGCCTTCTACTTACTCCGTCCGTCTCGTCTGCATTGAACCGTCGGCCGGCCTGATCGATGATGACCGGCATGATCACCCTCGTCCTCACCGGCCTCCTCCGCGGGGTCAGGACCCAGCGCTCCCTGGTGTTCGAGAACCTCGCGTTACGGCACCAACTGGCCGTCCTCCAGCGCGCCGCGCCGCGTCCACGGCTGCGGCGCTCCGACCGGCTGTTCTGTGACCGCGACGGGGTCTACGGCGTCGAGTTCTCGAGCCGGGTGAAAGGCATGGGGATCTGCGAAGTCAAGACGGCGCCTCGATCGCCTTGGCAGAATCCGTACGTGGAACGTCTCATCGGCACGCTCCGCCGCGAGTGCCTCGATCACGTCGTGGTGCTGAACGAAACCCATCTACGTCGCCTGCTGCGTCTACTATCACCGCGCCCGAACACACCTCTCCCGCGACAAGGACGCGCCGGAGCCAAGATTGGTCGAGCGCCTCGAGCAAGGCCGGATCGTCGAGACGCCCATGGTCGGCGGCGTCCATCATCGCGATACCCGCCAGGCGGCGTAGGATCCTTCGGGCCTGCGGGGGGGCTCCAGGCAAGAGCTGCCGGTCAGCGCGGCTCACTTCGGTCTTCCTGCGCCTTGCGCGTCTGACACTCCACACGGAACCCGTTGGTCCACGCGGGATGTTCTTCGAAGCCATGGCGCAGCCGCTTCACGATCGTCCGCAACTCTTCCACACACCTGGATGACTTAAACAGAAGGGACAGCTGGCACAATAGCGTGGGACCAGCAGAGCCGACAAGAGCGCCAGGCGACGGGAGAATTCGGACCCGTGCTCTCTCCCCGAGCTCAGCGTATAGCGACAGAGCGCGCGTCGTAGATTCCGATGGAGTGGATCAGGCGGCGGTTCGCCACCGGGCCCGGCGCGGCTTAAGGACCACCGCACAGCATGGGGCTCGCTCCCGCGCGCAGCAAGGCGGGGAGTGACGGAATCTCACCCCCAGGCCCAGCAGCGGCTTCGGACCGGACAGTCCTGGCAGTGCCAGCCGATGCGTGGCGGGAACACGCCGGCCTCGACGGCGGCGATGATCTCGGCCGCCAGCCGATAGAGCCGCACGTTGGCTGCGCGGTCACGGGTGGTCCAGTAGCTATGGAGCTCGGACTGCCGCGTCTTCGTGAGCACGTCGAAGCGGAGGCGGAGGTCCGCCTCGTCAGCGAGGCCGTTCATGGAGATGCCCCCGATTAGTGGATGGGTGGGCGCTTCCATGCGACGATGACCTGGTTGACCATCAAGCGTGCCACCGGACCCCGGGCGAGCCGGCGCTCGACCTGGCGGGCCGCATCCTGCAGGCCGATGTGGAACGGCCAGGGATGGAGGCCACGATGGGCGAGCACTTCCAGGCCCGCCGCTGCGCATGATCGCTCCAGCCGCCGCCAGGCGACGAAGTTCTCGAGCCCGCGGAATGGCCGCAGACCGAGCCGGCTCGCGAGGCGAACCGGCCACTGCCACGCGCGGTTGGGCGTCGTCAGCACGAGCAGCCCCCGTGTCCGCAGCACGCGCGCCAGCTCCGCGATCACGCGCTCGGGCGCGTCTGTATGCTCGACCATCTCGCTCGAGATCACGACATCGAAGCTTTCGTCCCGAAAGGCCAGGCACCTCGCATCGGCAACGACGCCACGGCTGGCCGCGCGGTCCCTGGCGAGGGCGACGAGCCGTTCTCCGATGTCGACGCTGACCACGGCGGCTCCCCGCCGGGCGGCCGCCTGGGAGAACGGGCCATATCCGCAGCCTGCGTCGAGCATCAACTTGCCGGCCAGCTGCGTCCCCGCGAGGCACTCGTCGAAGACGGCGCTCAGGCGGCGACGCACGTCGGTCGGATGGTCGAGGCCTTCGAAGCGATCCGCGATGCGTTCGTAGAAGTCGCGGGAGGGCTCGCGCGTCACGGATCGGAGTCCGCGCCAGACGGCGGTCGATCGGCTCCGCGCCCGTGGACCGCCCGGAGTAGGTAGATCGGGCGACGCTTGACCTCCTGGAAGATATAGCCGACGTAGATGCCGACGAGTCCGATGGCGATCATGAGGGCGGCGCCGACGATCAGCACCATGAACATGAGGGAGCTCCAGCCCGGAACCAGCACGTGCTGCCGTCCCGTGAGCCAGAAGCTCAGGACGTAGAACGCTTCCGCGCCGGCAAGGATCAGGAAGCAGACCCCGACCACCAGAGCGATCCTGAGCGGGACCAGGGAGAACGAGAACGCCGCGACCGCCGCCAGGCGCGCCATCCGCCACGGCGAGTACTTGGACGTGCCTCCGAGTCGCCGGCCCTCCGCGTACGGGAGGATGACCGTCCGATATCCCGTCCAGGCCACCATCCCGCGCAGGAAGCGATGATACTCCCGCATGGCCCCGAGCGCGTCGAGTGCCCGCCGCGACAGGAGCCGATAGTCCGCTGAGCCCGCGGTGATCCGCGTGTCCGCGATCGCGCTGAGAAGCTGGTAGAAGACGCTCGAGGTCCACCGCTTGAAGCGCGGCAACTCGGCACTGGCGCGCTGAGTGAGCACCACATCGTAGCCGGCTCGGTACAGCGCGACCATCTCCGGGATCAGCTCGGGCGGATGCTGCCCGTCCCCATCCAGAGTCACGACGGCGTCGGCCGAGGCCAGGTCGAGCCCCGCCGTGAGGGCCGCCTGGTGCCCGAAGTTCCGGCTGAGCTCCACGATGGTCACACCCACCTCGTGGGTCGCCAGCTTCTCGAGCTCGGCCCCGGTGCCGTCGGTCGACCCGTCGTTCACGTAGTAGATCCGAACGGCGTGCTCCCGTCGCAAGGTCGCCAGGACGTCCATCAGGCGGCCGTGAAACACGGCCACGACCTCTTCCTCGTTGTAGAGGGGGACGACGATGTCGATGGTCGGTCTGCGCGGGTGAGTCGTCATCTCCGGCCTCCATCGTCCTCTATCCCGGGTCGCGTGCCGCCCCGTCTGCCGACGGCCGCGCGAGCCGGTGGACCTGCCAGCCATAGGCGAAGGGTCGGCGGTCGATCAACCCTCGGTCGCTCGGACAGTAGGTGGGGTCGACGAGCGGGTGCACGCTCACAGGACAGAGGAGCCGGTGGACGCCCAGCTCGAGCAGAAGTGTGCGCTGCCCGGACCGGTGCACGAGCTCGCCGCGCCCCGCAAGGAACACATGCAACGCGGCGGTCGTACGCTTGGCGCCGGCCTCGTCGACGGCGACCCGCACCGTCGGCACCGGCCGGTTCGTGACATCCGGCGTCACCACGAACATGGGCGCCGCCTTCGTCCCATCGTGTGCAGGTCGATCGACGTGCTCCACCACGATGTCCGGACGGCGCGTGATCTCGGCCAGGTGCAGGGGGAGCTCGAACAGGTATTCGTTCGGCTGCTCGGTGTTGACGATGAGCCGGCTCTGGTTCGGCAGCGTCGTCAGAAACTCGATGAGATCGGCGTTAGCGCGGTCCACGGCGAGCTGGACGCGCGCGTCCACGACCGCGTTCGCAATCGTCACGAGCCAGAGGACGGCGGTCGCTGCGAGGATCCCCCACGCCACGGCCCGTCCGGTCGTCCATGGTACGTGGCCAGTGGCGCGAACCAGATCCCCAATGACCGCGCCGCCCAGCACGGCCGCCCCGAGCGCGAAGGGAAGTAGGTAGTACGCGAATGTCGCGGGCCAGGGCAGGAAGACGGCGAGCCAGCCGCCCATCCAGATGCCAGCGTAGAGGATCAGGCGACGTGAGGTGGTACGGCCGGCGACCAGGGTCAGTGCGGCAACCACCACGAGCGGCAGCAAGAACGCGAAATCCCGGATGACCCAGACGGCGATCCGAAAGAGCGCCATGCCGACGGTTGGGGCGGCGAGGGAGTACGCCCGCGTGTACCCCCCCTCGACCAGCCCGACGGGCACGAAATACGCCCGTAGTCCGGCGAACGCGAGCGTGGCGACGACGTTGACCGCGAAATAGATGGTCGCGAAGGACGCGCACGTCGTCCGCTCCCGGATCCCCCAACGCTCGATCCCAAGCCAGCCCAGCGAGATGAGCACCAGCACCACGCTCGTTTCCTTCGTCGCATGGGCCACCAGCAGCGCCGCGGCGGCGAGTCCGGCGAATCCGAGGCGTGCCCATCGTCGCCGGACCGCGGCCGCGGCCGCGGCGAGCAGCGAGAGGCCCACCCACGTCATCTGGAGGGCCTCGGCCTTCGAGAGTGTGTAGAACGTCTCGATCGCCGGCCCAGACAGCGCGAAGAGCCCGGCCGCCACGGCGGCGTGGCCATGCGTCCCGCCGCCCAGCCGGATCGCGCGGCCGAGAATCATGAGGAGCCCGGCGAACAGAAGGACATTGACGGCGAAGAAGGCAAGCGGCCTCGCCCCAAGGATCCCAACGAGGACCGAGTACACGAGCCAGTATGCCGGAAAGAACCGGCCGGTTTCGGGAATGAGGTGGAGGACTTGCCACCATGCGCCGACGACGACCTCCCGACCGATGCGCAATGTCAGGCCATCGTCGAGAAGCCCGAACTGCGGCGATGCCAACCGCGGCAGCATGATCAAGAGGGCCAGCACGACGGCGGCGAACGCCCACATCCCGTATACTCGAAGACTGCCCATCTCCCTGACGGTACACCAGCACCGCACAGATCGGCTCGACCCCGTACGCTTCGCGATGGGCGTCGATGAACGCGACCATTACTTCGCTCGGCGGTCGAGCTCCGCCTGCGCGAAATACGCCGACGCCTTCCGCAGAATCTCGTTCGCCCGCCGCAACTCGGCGTTCTCCCGCTCAAGCTGCTTGAAGCGCGTCCGTTCGTCGGTCGTCAGGCCGGGGCGGTGGCCCGCATCCCGCTCGGCCTGTCGCACCCAGCTGCGCAAGGTTTCCGCCGCGCAGCCCATCTTCTCGACGATCGAGGTGATCGCCGCCCACTGGGAGGCGTGCTGGGCCTGGTGCTCCAAGAGCATCCGGACGGCTCGCTCCCGCACTTCAGGGGAAAATCTGCTCGGTCTCGCCATGGCTCCCATCCTCTCAAAGACTGGAGCCTCCGGAGAACTCGGGGCGGTTCAAGGAGAGTGATCATCTAGCTGGTTCGCTTCGGGTCCCTCTCTGGCTTCTGGCGACCCGCGCTACACACATGGCACGCAAGGCTCGCCGCACCGCCCACCACCAGCTGACCGCGAGCTGCCTCCGTGAGCCGTATCACCCCCACGCTCAGCACCGGCTCCGGACCGGAGCACCGGTCGAGCCGTGTCCTGTTCGGGCCATTTTCAGAGGCCGGTTCCTAGACAGCGGCGGACGCGTACGCTATGTGCGCAGCCGAGGATCGAGCGCGTCCCGCACCGCGTCCCCGAGGAAGTTGAAGCTCACGTTGTGAGGAAGATCGCCGCCCCGGGAACCAGGCTGAGCCACATGGTCCTGCCAATCAGGGCTTGAGGTCGAGCGACGCCTTGAAGGGCGGCTCCATCTCGAAGGGCACGGAGAGGTGCTCGTGCGTGACCGTCCACCTGCCCTCGATCCGACGGAAGCAGACCGTTCCCCGCACCCAGACCTCGGTCTCCTCCCCGGTCGTCCTGGCTCCGCTGATGCGGTTGAGGCTGTGGCAAAAGGCGACCGAATCGCCCACCGTGATGCTCAGGTCGCGAAGCTCGTAGCCGACCGGCTGTCCTTCGCCAAAACTCCATCCGGTGGGCAAGTGGTTGATCTATCAGCTCTGATCCGGACAATATCCGAGCTTGATGATCACCCTCGTGCTCCACCTGGTTCGACTCCTCCCGTTCCTCTGCGGCGGCCACCGCCAGCTCGCCCTCGAGAACCTCGCCTTGCGTCAGCAGCTCGCCGTGTACAAACGATCGGCGCCTCGGCCCAGATTGCGCACGATGGATCGCCTCTTGTGGGTGGGGCTGGCCAGAGTCTGGGCCGGCTGGAGGCAGGCTCTGGTCATCGTGTCGCCCGACACGGTCCTGCGGTGGCAGCGCCGTCGCTTCCGTGAGCACTGGACGAGGCTCTCCGGCCGCCCTCGGGTGGGCCGCCCGCCGATCAACGCGGAGATCACCGCCCTCATCAGAAACATGACGGCGATGAATCCCCTGTGGGGCGCCCCGAGAATCCATGGCGAACTCAGGAAGCTCGGCATCGAGGTGGCCGAGCGAACCGTTTCCCGGCTGATGCCGAAGCGGCGCGCACCCCCGTCGCAGACCTGGCGCACGTTCCTCGCCAACCACGTCCCGAACCTGGTCTCCCTCGATTTCTTCACGGTCCCCACCGCAGGCCTGCGGGTGCTCTTCGTCCTCGTCGTGCTCGCTCACCATCGCCGGCGCATCGTCCACTTCAACGTCACCGAGCATCCCACCGCGCAGTGGACGGCCCAGCAGATCGTGGACGCGTTCCCGAACGACACCGCGCCGTCCTACCTCCTCCGCGATCGTGACCAGGTCTACGGTCACGCGTTCCGGTACCGCGTGAAGGGCATGGGAATCGGGGAAATCCTGACCGCACCTTCCAGCCCATGGCAGAACCCCTTCGCGGAACGGCTCATCGGCTCGATCCGGCGCGAGTGTCTCGACCATGTTCTCGTGCTGAGCGAGCCACACCTGCGTCGCATCCTGACTGCGTACGTTGCGTACTATCACCGCGCCCGGACCCATCTCTCGCTCGACAAGGACGCCCCCGACAGTCGCCCAATCGAGCCGCCGGAGCGCGGCACGATCATCCCGATCCCCGAAGTCGGTGGTCTGCATCACCGCTACGTCCGACGCGCGGCGTAGTCCAACACCGGCCTCTCTTCCCCGCGACCGGCGCACGCTACCCGTTCTTCTCTTCCTTCTGGCTCGCTCTCTGTACCTCCTCGAGAATCTCGTCCCACCGGGCAAGGCCGACGGCCGGACACGACCACAGACATCCATCGAGCGAGCCGGACACGGTTTTGGCGAGGGACACCGGCTTGAGATAGCGGGGGCCCTGTTCCATTTGAGCCGGGTGAAGATCGCGTTCAGCTCTTCTTCGACGTCTGCGCCATGAAGCCGCTGAACTGCGGAAAGACCTTCGTGCCCGTGCAGGTGGGACACTTTGGCTTCGCCTTCTCCCGCTCGGCGATAGTCATGATGAGCTCGAAGGGCTTCTTGCACTTCTCGCAGAGGAACTCGTAGCGTGGCATGGCATTCACTCCGTTCAGTCAGAGAAGAGAGGCGACCGTCTCGTCATTCCGCGTGGACCCGAAAGACCTCATCCCTTCGGTGAACCGGGACCTCCATTTTCATCGCGACCTCGCTGCCGCGCGGGGCCTCCGCCACCGCCTCGTGCTCGATCTGGAGTGATTCGACCCATTGCGTAAGCTCGGTTGAGCGGCCGGCGATGTGGACCTGATCACCGACGTGCAGATCCCCATCCGTCAGTTGGATGACGGCGACGCTTATCCGGTCGAGATAATCTGTCACGACGCCGATCTTCTCTTCCACGGCATCGCCCTCCTCTTGCAGGAACGTGAAGACACGAACGCCCCCGCGCAGCGACGATGCCAACGCGGGGGCGAACGTTCGTTCGGGATGACGCGCTAGGGGCATGATACTTCTCCCCAAGGAGCCGGATGGGTCACACGATTCGAGTCGCTGAGGTTAGTAGCTCACGGTCAAGAATGGCTTTCATGGACCCCCCTTCGGAGTGCGCGGGAGCCCTACGGGTTGAGCCGCGCAGTCACGGAGATTTCGGCTTTGAAGAGCTTTGAAACCGGACAGCCGGTCTCGGCGGCCTTGACGGCGGCGTCGAATTTGACGCGGTCGGCGCCCGGGATGTGCGCGACGAGATCGAGATGACTCTTCGTGATGGCGAAGCCGTCGGCGACTTTGTCCAGGGAGACGGTGGCCGTCGTTTCGAGCCTTTGCGCAGTCATGCCGGCATTACCGAGCTGAGCCGACAGCGCCATGGTGAAGCAACCCGCGTGGGCCGCGGCGAGGAGTTCCTCGGGATTGGTGCCGACACCGTTTTCGAAGCGAGTGCTGAAGGAGTATTGCGTCTGCTTGAGAACTCCGCTGTCGGTTGAGAGGGAGCCATTGCCGTCTTTCAGACCGCCCTGCCAAACCGCTGATGCCTTTCGTTGCATGATGTCGCTCCTTTCGTTCCTTTCGGTCGGTTCATAGATACAGAATTCGATTCGCAAAGGACGCAAGCAGATATATTCGCAGGAGAAGGAGTCTGTGGCCAGTGAAACCTCGTCCGGGGATTCTGAGCGAGGTGAGGCATCGCCCTAGCCTGGATTATTCATGAACGCTTCACCGGTCGGGGCCGGACGGCATTGAGCGTCGCGTGGAACTGCTGGATGAGTTCGAGTTCGACCTCCCAGCCCTCGAACCGCAGCCTGGACGATCTCCAGCTTTCGAGCCCAGCAATCCGCCAGTGGTCCGTCCGAGCCGGAACTGGGGGGGCCTGCCGCCGCGAACAGCCCCACCGTGCTCGCTCGGACCAGGACATGCGGTTATTCGACACCGTGTCGGCTGCCGCTTCGCGGTAGATTTCAGGCGGCGGTTGACTCGTCCTGCGCTCCGCGCGGTGGGGTGCCCCGTTCGCGGCGTCACCCGTCCGGCCCCGGTTCCGGCATAGTCTCTTCATGAATAATGCGGCTAGGGTTTGCAAAGGAGCGCTGGGTGATGAAGCAGTAAAGGCATGAAACTCGGCCATGATGCCGTCTCCGGCGGTGTCGATGATCCGCCCGCCGTGCCGACCGATCAGCGGCAGGATCACGCTCTGATGGGCCTTGAGGTCGCGCACGGTGGCGGCCTCGTCCGCGTAGAATGAGCCGGCTATAGCCGGCGATGTCGGCGGCCAGAATGGCGGCGAGCCGACGCGGCAACGAGGGCTCTTCGTCCATGACGCGTTCTCGCGCTCCCATTGGCGAGCAGGTGCTAGTGTTGCACATCGTCCCGCGGATCGCGAGCACAGTGCCCATTGCTGACAACAAGGGGCCAGCAGACATCGGCGCTGCCAACCCCGTTCACCGCATCTCGCGCGGACGATCTACCGGCGGGTGTTGAGTTCCTCTCCAACGAGCCGACGGGTGGGCGACGCTTGAGCGGGCCGAGGAACACTGATTACCGCGACGGCGACGGCCGGTGGCATAACCCTCTCTCGAGCTAGCCCACCACGGGGGCTCAGCGGCCTGGGCTGGTGCAGTGCACGCGGCCCCCAGTCCACCTCACTTGATACTGCGCTCGGAGCCTGGAACAAACAGGTAGCCGACCCCGGTCGGCAGCTCCTCACTCAGTTCCCTACCACGGCCATCAACTCTTCATTGATTGGGCGTTCCGTTCCGCACCACGACTCAGAGGCCCGAGCAAGGCGAGGCCGCAGAGCAGGGCGATAAAGCGAGTCATTCCAGATCCTCCCGTCGTATTTGTAGGCCAGCGCGCCCATGTTCTGCTCCAGATGCTCGTCGATCTGGTACCAGGGATCGGCAGCATCACCGGCGAGCGGGCGAGCAGCCAGGCGATGGCGACCTGGGCCGCGGTGGCTTTCATCTGCCGGGCCAGTTTTTTGACTTTGTCCGTCCGCAACACGTCTCCCGCCCCCAGGGGAAACCAGGGCGGGAAGGCGATGCCGAGCTTCTCGCAATGGTTGAGGACGTCCTCGGACGAGCGGTTGTCGAAGTTGTACTCGTTCTGCACCGAGACGATCGTCGCGACCTTGCGCGCGCGCTCGAGCTCGGCGACGGTGAAGTTGGAGACGCCGATGTGCCGGATTTTGCCTGCGCGCTGTGCGTCCACCAGCGGCCCGAGCGAATCCTCGAGCGGCACCTTCGGATCGATGGCATGCAGCTGGTAGAGGTCGATGCGCTCGAGCTTCAGGCGCTTCAGGCTGCCGTCGATCGCCTGCCTCAGATGCTCGGGCCGGCCGTCCTCGTCCCAGCGGCCCGGCTTCGGCCGCACCAGCCCGCCCTTGGTGGCGATGAGGAGATCCTTCGGATAGGGATGCAGCGCTTCGGCGATCAGCTCTTCGTCGACATGCGGGCCATAGGAATCGGCGGTGTCGAAGAAATTGGCGCCGAGTTCGTAGGCGCGCCGAAGCACGGCATGCGCCTCCTTGCGGTCCCTCGGTGGCCCCCACACGTTCGGTCCGCAGACACGCATGGCGCCGAAGCCCAGCCTGTTGACGCTCAGGTCTCCGACTTTCATGAGGGGGCTTCCTCCAACTCGGCGAGCAGGTCGTCGATGCTCTCGCTTCCCACGGACAGACGCACCAGTCCTTCGTCGATGCCAAGACCCTTGAGCACGTCCTCGGGCAGCGAGGCGTGCGTCATGATCGCCGGATGCTCGATCAGGCTCTCGACGCCGCCAAGGCTCTTGGTGAGCGTGAAGAGCAGCACTCGAGAAAGCGCTTCGACGCAGGCAACCCGCCCTTCAGGACCGTGGTCACCAACCATCATAGCGCTGGCTCATCTGCTTGGCGGCGAGCAGATGCTGCGGGTGGGTGGCAAGGCCCGGGTAGATGCCTTTGGCGACCTACGGATGCTTCGCCAGAAACGCGGCGACGTGCATCGCGTTGTCGCAGTGACGCTCCATCCGCAGCGCGAACCTAGGAGGCCCTAGGTGGTGAGTGGTGGCCTGTGCCTTCTACTTACTCCGTCCGCCCCGTCAACGTTGACTTTCGGCCGGCCTGATCAGATGCAGGATGACCGGCATGATCCCCCTCATCCTCACCGGCCTCCTCCGCATGCTCAGGACCCGCCAGTCCCTGGTGCTCGAGAACCTCGCCTTGCGGCACCAACTGGCCGTCCTCCAGCGCACCGCGCCGCGTCCGCGGCTCCGGATCTCCGACCGCCTGCTCTGGGTCCTGCTGTCCCACCTGTGGCGTGGCTGGGCGGCTGCCGGCTCCGTCGTCCATCCAGCCACCGTGATCCGATGGCAGCGGTCCGGCTTCAAGCTCTTCTGGACCCGGAAGAGCCGCCGGCACGGACCGGGCCGCCCGGCCGTCGCCCCGGAGGTCCGCGCGCTCATCCGACGGATGTCCCAGGCCAACGCC
>CAVXVV010000037.1:0-48237 GCA_963765195.1 uncultured Candidatus Rokubacteria bacterium | reverse complement strand
GCCGCCGCCTCCGCGAGGGAGGTCACCGGGTAGACGGCGAGGGTCTCGAGGAGCGAGGCCTCCGAGGTGTTGCCGACCGCGAGCAGACATCCATCCAGTCGCGCGTGACTCGCCCGGAGCGCCATCGGCAGCACGCCGCGCACGGGGCGGATCGCCCCGTCCAGCGCGAGCTCCCCCACCACGAGGCGCGCCAGGCGGTCGGGCTTGAGCGCACCCGTCGCGGCCAGGAGCCCCAGCGCGATAGGGAGGTCGAAGCTGACGCCCTCTTTCCGAAGGTCGGCCGGCGCGAGGTTCACGGTCACGCGCTCGAGCGGAAACGCGAAGCCGGAGTTTCGGATCGCGGTGCGCACACGCTCCCGACTCTCACGCACCGCCGGATCCGGAAGCCCGACCGTGGCGAACGTGGGCAGCCCCTGGCTGACATCGACCTCGACGCGGACCAGGGCCGCGTCGACGCCGGCTCGGCAGGCCGAGACGACCCGGGGCCAGCATCACGGGCCCGAGGCCGGCGAGGCTCGACCGTCGTGTGGCGCTTCTCCCGGTCCGTTCGGCGCACGTTAGTTTCGACTGCAGAGCGCCACTCCGGATCTCGTTGCGTCACCAGACGCCCAGCATGGCGAAGAAATGTCGCGGCCGCTGTTTCGCGCACGGATGCCACGTCATACGGCGGCGTATCCCTCCGGTCACACAACCCGTGTTGACCGCGTTAGGGAGGACAGGAGCCGCGCCGAGGCGCCGATCGTTCACCCAGAGCCACGCCGGCGGCGTCGTGGTCCGGAGCGACGGTGGGATGCCGCGCGACTTCTGGGTGTGCGCGCGCCAGAGCCCCGCCCAGTGGATCTTCCCCAAGGGTCACGTCGAGCGGGGGGAGGCGCAGCCGCCGACGCCGGGGCGCCGCGAGATGCGGCGGGAGGAAGCCGGCGTGCGCGCCGGACCCTAGTGCCCCTCGCGACAGTTTCACGCCCGTCCGTGCGTCGCCCTCGATTCTATGACGCGGAGCGGACCCGGTTTCGACATCGGCGGCGACGGAGCCGGGGCTCGAGGGTCCGGTCTAAGGCCGACGGGCCCGCCCACCGCAAGCGGTCTGTCGGGGCCCGGACAGATCGCCCGCGGTGGCGGGGCGTGATCAGCTGCCGTTCTCGTACGCCATCGATCATGATTCGCCTCGACGATCTGCTGATGGGCGCCCGGTTCTGCCGGCAACTGCCGCGCAGGCTGCGCTCTCCGGTCGCCGCGGACGAGGCCGTCCGGACCCTGGGTCAGCGACTGGCCCGTCGCGAGGACGCGTTCCTCGATCTGGTCGAGCATGCCGTCCCACGGAACCCTGGGAGCCCGTACCGCGCGCTCCTGCAGCGGGCTGGCTGCGAGCCGGGCGATCTCGCGCCGCTGGTCCGTCGGGAGGGCGTGGAGGGCGCGCTGCGCGCGCTCCTGCGGGAGGGGGTCTACCTCACGGTGGACGAGTTCAAGGGCCGCAAGCCGGCGGTCCGCGGCGGCACCGTGATCGAAACCGACCCCGACCGGCTGCGCAACCCGCTGTCCGAGTCCCACGTGGCGTCGAGCACCAGCGGCAGCCGCGGCGCCGCCACCCCGGTGCCCATCGACCTGGCCTTCGTGCGCGATTGCGCGGTCGACACGCTGCTGGCGCTCGCGGCGCGCGGCGCCGCCGGGTGCGTCAAGGCGCATTGGCAGGTCCCCGGCGGCGGCGCCATCGCGCGCCTGATCGAGTACAGCAGCTTCGGCACCCCGGCCGCGCGCTGGTTCTCCCAGGTCGATCCCGCCAGGCCGGCCCTCCACGCGCGCTACCAGTGGAGCGCCCGGATGATGCGCTGGACGAGCCTCCTCGCCGGCGTGCCGCTCCCCTCGCCCGAACACGTCCCGCTCGACGATCCCCGGCCGATCATCCGCTGGATGACGGAGTCCCTGCGGGCGGGCGCCCGGCCGCACCTGTTCGCCTTCACCAGCTCGGCGGTGACGCTGGCTGCGAGCGCCGAGCGGGACGGGATCGACCTGACCGGCGCGCACTTCACGGTGGTCGGCGAGCCGGTGACGGCCGCCCGCCTGCTGGCCCTCCGCCGGACCGGCGCCGAGGTCGCGACGCGCTACGCGATCATCGAGTGCAGCTCCATCGGACACGGCTGCCTGTCGCCAGAGAGCCCGGACGAGGTCCACCTCCTGGCCGACCTCCACGGACTCATCCAGCCGGGGGCGGAGGAACGGCCGGCCGGGCTGGCACCGGATGCGCTGCTGCTCTCCTCGCTCCGTCGCAGCGCCCCGTTCGTGCTCCTGAACGTGTCGATGGGGGACGAGGCGGTGGTGACCGAGCGCGACTGCGGGTGCCCGATGGCCGCGCTCGGCTGGCGAACTCACCTCCACACGATCCGGAGAACCGCGAGAAGCTCACCGCCGGCGGCATGACGTTCCTCGACGTCGACGTCGTCCGCGTCCTGGAGGAGGTCCTCCCGGCGCGCTTCGGCGGCGGCCCGACCGACTACCAGCTCGCGGAGGACGAGGCGGCCGATGGGCGCCCGCGCCTCCGGCTCCTCGCGCATCCGGCGCTGGGACCGCTCGACGAGCCGGGCGTGGTCGACGCGTTCCTGACCTCGATCGGGCGAGGCGCCGGCGCCGAGCAGGTCATGGCGCGCATGTGGCGGGATCACCGGGTTCCTCCAGGTCGAGCGCCGGCCCCCCTACCCGACGGCCACCGGCAAGATCCTCCACCTGCACGTCTGCCGGACGGCGGGAGCGGGCGCGGAAGCCCCGTGACCGGCATCACGCCGCAGGGCCGCGCGGACTGATCGCCGACGAGGCGCGCAGCATCCATGTGCGGCATCACCGGACTCTTCCGCCGCGGTGGGCCCGACCCCGGGGACGCGGAGCGGCTGGTCGCGATGACGGAGTCCCTGATACATCGCGGACCCGACGATCACGGCCGGCTGTTGCTGGACAGCCGGAGCGGCCGCTACCATCTCGACGCCGGGATGGGCGACGCGGCGGTCGGCGACGTCCTCCTTGGCAACCGGCGGCTCGCCATCATCGACTGCTCGCCCGCCGGACGACAGCCGATGGCGAACGCGCGCGGCGACCTCTTCCTCACGTTCAACGGCGAGGTCTACAACTACGTCGAGCTGCGTGAGGAGCTCCGCGCCCGCGGCCGGCGGTTCGTCTCTGGCTCGGACACGGAAGTGGTGCTGCAGGCCTACGAGGAATGGGGCCCGGATTTGTCCGCCGCTTCCAACGGCATGTGGGCGTTCGCGCTCTGGGACCAGCCGCGGCGCCGGCTGTTCTGCTCCCGTGACCGCTTCGGCGCGAAGCCCTTCTACTACCGCGTCGACGCCGGGCTCTTCGCGTTCGGCTCGGAGATCAAGTCCATCCTGAGGGCCGGGCTGGACCGGCCCGCCCGGCACTGGCCGACCGTCCTGGACTTCCTCGTTCGGGGTATGGGCTGCCACACGGCCGAGACCTTCTTCGACGGGATCCACCGTCTCCCGGCCGCCCACAACCTCGTGGTCACGCGAGACCGGGTGGAGCTCAGCCGGTACTGGGACTACACGGATCAGAGCCACGGCTACGACTTCGGCCAGTCAGGAGGCGACGTTCGCGGAGCTCTTCGACGATGCCGTCCGGCTGCGCTTGCGCTCCGACGTGCCGGTCGGCGTGGCGCTCAGCGGCGGCATTGATTCGGCGTCGGTGACCGCGGTCGCCCGGCAACACCTTCCGGACGCCCCCCTCCGGGTGTTCACCGCGGCGTTTCCGGGCAAGCCGTACGACGAGCTGCGCTACGCCGAGCTCGTCGCCCGGCAGTTTGACGCCGAGCTCCACACGGTGGTGTACCGGCCGGAGCGGCTGATCGAGGATCTCCGCACGGTGATATGGCACATGGACTATCCGACGCCCCACTCCCAGATCCTGCCGCGTTGGCGCCTCATGGGCCTGGCCGCCCGCCACGTCAAGGTCATCCTCGAGGGACAGGGCAGCGACGAGATGCTGGCGGGGTACCCCCTCCGGTACTTCCCCCACTACGTCGCGCACGAGCTCGGACGGCACACTCGCGGCGACCTCGTACATCGGTACGGGCGCCTGCTCACCGAAGCAGCCCGAATGACCTATGCGCTGGGGCGGAACGCGGTCCCCGCGATCGCTGGTCACGTCGTTCCGCCGCTTAACCGCCTGCGCCCCGCGGTCCATCTCCAGGACAGCGTGATCAGCCCCGACCTCCGAAAGCTGGTTTCCCGGCACGCGGGGCAGTTCGCCGCCCGAACTGGGCCGTTCGGTGACCGCGTGACGAACGCGCTCCACATCGATCACGAGCGTGCCCTGCTTCCCCAGCTGCTGAAGTTCGGCGACGGCATCAGCATGGGCCACTCGCTCGAGGCGCGGATGCCCTTCCTCGACTACCGCCTGGTCGAGTTCATGTTCGGGCTGCCCCTGGAGGACAAGTACGACGGCGTGACGACCAAGCTCGTGCTCAAGCGCGCCATGACGGGTCTGGTGCCCCCGGAAATCATCGGCCGCACCGACAAGGTCGGCTTCCTGACCCCCGTCGAGGACTGGCTCGCCGGCGCGCTCGACGACGAGGTGCGGCCCCTGCTGCTCTCGCCCGAGACGCGCCGACGCGGAGTGTTCGACCACGCCGTCCTCACACGCGCCCTCGGCGCGCGAACGCGGCTGAGCCGGGGGGTGGCCGTGGTGGTGTTCCGCTGGGTGGCGCTCGAGGTGTGGTTAGGGCTCTTCGTCGACGCGCCGCTTCCCGGCCCGGCATGCGCCCTCGCGCCGGCCGTGGATGCCGGGTAGACCGTGGCCCTGCTGCCGGCCCGCGCGGCCTGGAGTGCGTACCTCCTCTGGCACGTTCGGGGCCAGGCGCGCGCACAGTCCCGTCCCTGGGCGGCCGTTGAGCGCGATCAGGCCCGCCGCGTCCGTCACATGGTGACGTACGGCGCCCGCCACGTCCCGCACTACCGCGAACGCTAGGCCACCTTCAGGCTTGGCGCCGGCGACGTCCGCACGGCGGTGGACCTGGCCCGGTTCCCGCTGGTTGGCCGCGAGGACCTCCAGCGCGATCCCGAGCGGTTCATGTCGGCCGCCGTGCCGCGGCGACGCCTGGTGGAACTGCGCAGCGGGGGAAGCACCGGCGCCCCGCGGTCCGTGTACCACGACCACGCGGCGCTGTTCCGCAACGCCGCGCACAGCGAGCGCGATCGGTCGATCCGGTCCCGGCTGCTTGGCCGCCGGACCGGCTACCGGCAGACGCTCATCGCGTCCAACTTCAGCGGCATCCGAAAGGTGCAGGCCTTCCTGGACGACCGCGGGCTGTTCCCGCAGCGGACCCGCGTGGAGCGCCAGTACCTGTCGCTGGCCGACCCGCCCCGCGACAACCTCGCAAGGATCAACGCGTTCCGGCCGGACGTACTCCACACCTATGGCTCGTACCTCGGATGCCTGTTCGCGTTTGCCCACGAGACCGGCGCGCCGTTCCACCGCCCCCGCGTGATCACCTACGGCGGCGACGGGCTCAGTCCCGCCGCTCGCTCGCTCATCGAGCGACAGTTCGGCATCCCTGTCTTCAGCATCTACCAGTCGATCGAGGCGCTGCGCATCGGCTTCGACTGCCAGGCGCACCAGGGCCTCCACCTGAACGTCGACCTCTACCCGGTGCGCATCGTGGATCCGGAAGGCCGCACGCTCCCGCCCGGCACGTCCGGCGAGGTTGTCGTATCGAACCTCGTGAACCACGGGATGGTGCTCCTCAACTACCGACTGGGTGACGTCGCCGCTCAGCTCCCGGGTTCCTGTTCCTGCGGGCGCTCGCTTCCGCTCCTTGCGCCGCCGCCCGGACGCACGGACGACCTCATTGCGCTCCCGTCGGGCACGGTCATCCATCCACAGGCGATCCGCGATCTGTTCAGCGACGAACGCGAGAAATCTGGCAATACCAGGTAGTCCAGGAAGGTCCCGGCCGCTTCCGGATCGACCTCGTCACCCCCCGCGTCGCCGACCGTCCGGCCACGCAGGCGCGGGTCTCCGGCAAGTTCGCCGCACGGTTCGGCACGGGCGTGACGGCCAACGTCCGCTTCGTCGACGAGGTCAGCCGCACCGCCCAGGGCAAGGTCCGGGCCGTCCTCTCGACCGTGGGCCGCCCGGGTGGGGAGGCGAATCGGTAGCCGTGCGGTTCGGCCTCGCCCCGGGCCCGGTTACAGCTGCTCGGGGCACGGTTGGCGACGCCGCTCGGTCGACGCCGCCTGCTGGGGACGGCCCTGTACGGCGCCTGGCCGGTCCTCGGTCCGCTGGCGGCCGCCTACCGGCGCACGGCCCTCCGCCGGACGCGCGTGGTGTGCGTAGTCGGATCGTTCGGGAAGACGACGGCCGCCCGCGCGGTCGCCGCGGCCCTGTCAGGACTCCGCGACCCGACCCGGTTCGGGAACGCCCGCGGCCTCGTCGCGACGACGCTCCTTGCCGTTCCGCCGGGCCGGAGGCACGCCGTCCTGGAGATCGGCATCAGCCAGGCGGGCGACATGGCGCGCTATCCGCCGGTCCTGCGGCCGGACATCGCGGTCGTGACCGGGACCGGCACCGAGCACAACCGCTCGCTTCGGTCGCTCGAGGCCACGCGTCACGAGAAGGCCGAGATGGTGCGGGCGCTCGGTCGGAACGGGTGGGCCGTCCTGAACGGGGACGATCCGCACGTGCGTTGGATGGCCGCTGAAGCGCGCGCACGCGTCCTCACGTACGGGTTCGGTGACGACGTTGACGTGCGAGCGAGCGATGTCGTCCTCGACTGGCCGCACGGCACGAAGCTTCGGCTGCACACGCCGGCAGGCGACCGCGACCTTCACGTCCGTCTCATCGGCCGGCCGATGCTCTATGCCGTCCTCGCCGCGGCGGCGGTCACTGTCGCCGAGGGCCGGCCGCTCGACCTCGCGTGCCGCGGCCTCGCCGCGCTGGCGCCGACACCGAGCCGGCTCCAGCCGATCCGGCTGCCGGGGGGCGCCTATCTCCTCGAGGACTCCTACAAGGCGCCGCTGGAGACCATCGAGGCCGCCCTCGACGTGCTCGCCGAGATCCCTGCCGCGCGCCGGCTGGTGGTCTTGGGGGAGGTCGCCGAGCCGGTCGGGCCCGTCCGGCCGATCTACCGGCAGCTCGGCGCCCGAGTCGCCAGGCTCGGGGCCTCGCGCGCGGTCTTCCGTCGCCGGGGACAACGGACGGTCCGCCATCGCCGGCGCCAAGGCGGCCGGCATGGCGCGGGAGGCGCTGGTGGACGCGAGCCGGAGCCTGCGGCAGGCGGCCGCGGCGCTCGCCGCGGATCTGCGCACCGGCGACGTCGTGCTGCTCAAGGGCCGGACACCCAGCGGCTGGAGCGCATCGGCCTGATCCTCGCGGGCCGCCGCGTCGGCTGCGAACTGGTGGAGTGCGACGTCCGCCTCATCCGATGCGACACCTGCCCCATGCTCGAGCGCGGCTGGGGAAGAGGCTCGACCCGCGGCGATCCGGAGCCGGCGTCGGCTTCAGCGGATCGCCCGGTCTAGGTCCCGCCGATGGCGAGCGGCCAAGGACTTCCGTCGCTAAGCCGGCGGGCGCGCCCCACGGTACAGCACGGTCTGCTCCGGTTGGGGCGGCGCTGATAGATCAGGGCCGCGGGACATGGGCAGGCCAGGCCGACGGCCCAGCCCACAATCCGGCGAGGGCCGACACAGCGGGAACAGACGAGGACCTGCGAAGGTCCGCCTACGTCGTCCGCAGTACGGCGCTCGGACTCTGGACCGGGCTCAGGCCCACAGAGACCACCGTCCCACGCAAAGCACGTAGGCGGCGATGAGGGCGTTGGTGGTCATGTGGGCATAGACGGCGTCACCGATCTGCCCCGACGATAGAGCGCTACCGCGTACGCCATTCCCGCCAGCGTCCCCGCGATCCAGCGGCCGTGGAGGAGGCCAAAGGCCACCGATGACCCCACGAAGGACAGCCACGTGAAGTGGCCCAGGCGCACCGTTTCGAAGACGGGTGAGACGAGCTTCCGCGTCAGGTAGCCGCGAAAGGCGAACTCCTCGGCCAGCGGGACCGTGATGATCGAGCCGAGAATCCGAGAGGCCAGCCAGAGCCCGGTTCCCACGGGCGTCAGCTGCGCCAGACCTGCTTCGACCTCCGATCCGGAGCCAACCAGGGATGTCTCCAGCGCGAGCCACATGATGAACACCGTGACACCGATCCCGGCGCTCTGCCACGTCCACCGCCAGTCAAACCTGCGGTAGGCCGCCCGGAAGTGCCACAGGGCAGCGGCGGTGGCCACAAGGCGAAGGGCGTACCATCGGTCGAATCCGCTCGAGGCGGCCGATGTCACGATGACCGAGGCGAGCAACACCAAGACCGGCACCAGCAAGGCGGCCGCGTCCGGTGCCCCTCGGGGGCTGGGCGCTTCTGGCTGAGGCAGCGGCTGCGCGGCGAAGAGCCGGAGGCCGTGGCCCGCGGCCATCAACCCCAGCGACACCGAGAGGAAGAAGAGCCACCCGGCCTGGGAGTGGAATCCACCCAGGGCGACGCCCGGCGATATCGAGGTACCAATGGCGATCAGGAGTGTGATGCGCACGATGTTGGTGTGCCAGATGGCCACCACACCCACGGGCAGCAGCAGGAGGGCGTGCGGGAAACGCAGCGCACGACGGAACAGCCAGAGGTAGAGGCCGAGGAACAGGGAAATCAGGGCGATGCCTTCGTAGCCGGAGCATTCGGGGGAGATCGCCACCTGAAACGTCGACGTGCCCAGGATCTGCTCCGACGGCACAGCCACGATCGGCGCGTACACGAGGCCGAGGAGCTGCTCGACGCACCAGAAGGTCGCCGCCGCCACCCGGTTCCACAGAGTCTGCGTGACCCGCGCGCTCGCGGCCGCCGCCGCCCCGACCAGGACCGCGAGCATCAGCGTCCGGTGCTCCTGTTCGGCCAGGGCCCCCCAGTAGCGGCCCGACGCCAAGGACAGCAGCCACAGGGTCGGGGCGGCTCCGGCGGCGGCGAGCCAGCCGGCCACCCACCAAGTGGACTCCGCACCGCCTTCGAACAACGGCGCGGTGCACAGCCAGAACGCGCCAACGGCCACGAGGTGCAGGCTCAACCAGTGCCGCCACCACCGGTTTTCCGTCGACGCCCGAGCCAGAGCCCCCGCAATGGCGTGGAGCCTGGGGCTGGCCACGAGCAGGAATGCCGCCACAAAGGCCAGGCCGCCTCGGAGCAGCACCGAGGCCTTCCCCAGCCACCAAGCCCACCACTGGGGGCGTTTCGCCAGGTCCTCCCCGTCGAAATGCAGGGTAAGGCCAAGTACCTCGGCGACGAGCAGTAGGAGCAAGAGGCCAGCGCGCAGGACCAAGCCCCATGGAATGGTTTGACGGGAAGGCGCTTCGCTTCGCATCACTGTTTGTTCGAGCATGCGATGGGGGGAAGCCCCTAACCCTCTCGTGCGGAGTGCGGGACTCTACTGTGGGAGGAACGTCGCGCGGCCCCCGCGGGGAAGAGCGGGGCCGCGCGGTCGGGAGGGCACGTCCTATCGGCGGCGGCGGAGCCGTTCGGCCGCGAGCGCGATCACCCCGGTCAGGATGCTGAGGGCCGACGTGGCACTGCCGGCATCAATTTCCGGCACCCCGGGAGGACCACCCCAGCCGGGGCCGGCGTAAGCCTTCCCAGCGAACAGGACCAGCAGACCGGTCATTGCAACGAGCGACGAATCTTCATTCCCTTGACCCCTCCTTATGAGTTTTGATTGAGGTTCAATTTCGGATTACTCGGGTCCACCCAGAGCACGGACCATGCCACTGTCGAAGCTCGTTCCGCTCCACGATTCTCACTACTTGTAGAGGGATTACTCCGCCAATCGACGCACTAACTTTCAGAGACCGTGCAAGATCATGCACAATCCTTACCTCTAGCGGTCATCCTCGACGTGGAGAACGTCGGAGGTCAAAGCACGTTTCCGCGTCCCTGCTCCGCGCCCCGTCCCCCCGACTCGCGGGCTCGCGGCGTCGGCCCCGTCGCCGGTGGCGCGGCCGAACGATGGCGCGGCGCTGGCGGGTCCGGCAGGGGGGCGGAGGTCGGCGGGGGGGGGGGCGAGACCCTATCTTGCGCCGCACCTCGGCGACTACACCTACCGAGTACGAGATCGGCGGGACGCCGCGAGCGGCCTGCCACCCGGCTCGAGGCCGAGACGCGGGACCTCCACACGTACCGGCTGCGCCACACTCTCTACAAGGTCGATCCCGACTTCCAGGGCGTGCACGCCCGCGTCCCGTTCCTGGCAGTGTGGGAGGACCACGAGGTCGCGAACGACCACGAGCACATGCCGATCCTGACAGGCACCTCGACGCTTGAGGCAACGACGAGGCTCGGGGCCCGATATGGCGCGTGATCCTCTCGAGCGCGGGTGCGCATCGACACGCCCGGAGCGACACGCGACGCCGCGCCCGGCACGACTCGAGGCGTAGGAGCGAAGACCGGACAGGAATCCGGCGCATCAGTTCTTGCCGGGCCGCCTCGGGGCACGCTACACTCCGGCCGGTGACGATCGGACGTGGGATGAAGCCAACGATGGAGCTGACCACCTTCGGCTGGGGATGGCTGGCGCTTCTCCTCGGGACCCTCGACGTCACGCTCGTCCTGGGTGTCTCGTCTGGCTGGCTCGACACGAGCCGTCGGCCGCAATTCCGCCGCGCCGGCCGAGCGCCGGAGGCGACGGATCGCCGTCCCGAGGGAGTGGCGAGAAGCTCGGCCAGAGCGCTGCGCTACCCGCGCCGGCTCGCTCTGGCTCGTCGACGGCGCCTCGTCCGACGGCACGGCGGCGATCGTGCAGTCGCGATCGCGCGCGACGCGCGCTTTTCCTCATCCGGTGGCGCCATCAGGGCCAGTGACCCCGCCTCCGCCGGAGCCCAGACACCGGCGGGGTTTGAGTGTGCGGGCGCGGCTGCGAGGGAAGACCTAGTGCTGACGTGCAGCCGGGGAAGCCGCCTGTTGGACGTTGCGGCGCCGATGGAGCCGGCGGGCCCGCGATCCCAGAGCAGATCCACGGGGCCCCGGAGATGGCGCCGCAGGCGCAGAAAGGCTTCGATGGCTCCATCGCGGCCCGTGCATTCGCGGGCCGCGGCGTGGAGATAGGCGCCACCGGACGACGCCGGGGGCGACACGGCGTCACCCCACGGCAGACCGAGAGGCGGTATCATCGTGGCGATCACCGGTGCGCTCGCCGAGAGGCTCGGCGGGCTCTTCCGGCACAAGCACCGCCGCGCGCACGCCTACCTGCGCGAGGTCCTCCGGTTCTTGGCGGAGTGAGCGCATGAAGCCCCCCGCCCGCGCGGTCTTCCTCTGGCGGGCCGCCCACCTCGTCCTCCTGCCCGTCCTGCTCGTGGCCACCGCGGGGCTGGGGCTGGCCTGGCTGGAGCGCCTGATCGCTCCCCGACCGCGTCGCTCTGGGCCGGCGTGGCGGCGGGCGCGGCCGTCCTCAGCTGCGGGGCGTCACGCCGCGGCCGGAAGCTCTCGACCGTCCTGGCCCTCGGCGCGCTCATCGTGCCGACGCTGCTCCTGGCCCTCGTGGCCCAGCCGCTCTGGCGGCAGACGGCCGCCTTCCCCAAGGTCGCGACGGCGCGCCGCGGCACGGCGCCCGAGGCCACTCGATGAAGCCCTCGCAGAAGCTTGGTATCGGCGCCCAGATCCTCGCCGCGCGGCTCACCGGCACCGTGCGGCCGTTCTTCGTCCAGTACTCGCTCCTGAACGGCTGCAACGCCCGGTGGTCTACTGCAACTCCCCCAGCCGCGAAGGATCCCCAGCTCTCGACCGACGAGCATCGGAAGCTCCTCGCCGAGTTCGCGCGGCTTGGCACGGTGCGGGTCAAGCTCCTCGGCGGGGAGCCTCTGCTGCGCCCCGACGTCGGGGAGCTGGTCGACGAGGTCCGGCGTCTCGGCATGCGGGCGGCGATGGTGACGAACGGCTTCCTCATCCCGCAGAAGATCGACATCGTCCGTCGGCTCGACGAGCTCGTGATCTCGATCGACGGGCGCGAGGCCGCGCACGACGGGCAGCGCGGCGCGGGCTCCTGGCGGCGGGTGATGCGGGCGATCGAGCTGTGCGCCCGCGAGGGCCTCGACTTCTTCCTGAGCGCCGTCATCACCCGCGAGAGCGCGGGGGAGATCGACTGGCTCCTCGCCACCGCGCGCCGCTTCGGCGTCTCGGTGAACTTCCAGATCCTCCAGTCGAACGAGGAGATGTACGGCGCGGGCGCCGCCACGCACCTGCCGGAGCCCGCGGAGATCCGGGCCATTCTCGCCAGATCATCGCGGCCAAGGAAGTCGGCGAGCCCGTGCTCTTCACGACCCGTTCCTATCGCCACACGCTTGCCTGGGCGACTTCCGGACGGAGCGGGTGGAGCACCCGGGCGAGGTCTCGCCCTGCACGGCAGGCCGGTTCTTCCTCCAGATGGAGCCGAACGGCGACATCTATCCGTGCGTCCTCCACGTCGGGACGTTTCAGCCGAAGAACGCCGTCCGCGACGGGGTGGAGGCCGCGTGGCGCCACGCCCAGCGCCACTCCTGCTTCGACTGCTACAACACCTGGCTCAACGAGAACCGGGCGATCTTCGACCTCCGGCCGGCCGTCCTGACCAACTTCTGGCGCGGCTACCTGGCGCGGCGCCCGATCGCGGCGCCCGCGGACCTCGTGACGGCGGCGCCGCCCGGGCCGCGCGCGGGCGCCGTTCGGTGACCACCGCCAGCCGCGCCACGGCGGCTGCTTCTGGACCGCCCACAAGCGCGGGACGCCGACGCTGCTCTCGGCGGGCCTGTATCTCACCCACCGCTGCACCTCCGCTGCCTGTACTGCGCTCGCCCTACCGGAACACCCCGAGCTCGGCACCGTGGCGGAGCTGATCGACCAGCTCGCCCAGCGGGTTGCCGGCGCGTCGGGATCCTCGGCGGGGAGCCGCTCCTCCGCCCCGACGTGGGCGGCTTCTCCACGCGCGGGCCCGCGGCTGGCTGCGTGCTCACCTCGAACGGTCTGATGGTCCCACGACGCATCGAGGAGCTCCGGCGCCTGAGCACGCTGGTGCTGAGCCTCGACGCCCCCGGGCCCGCCAACGACGCGCAGCGGGGCGCAGGGGTGTTCGCCGCGGTGCAGCGGGCGCTCGCCGCCGCCCGCGCGGCGGCGATTCCCGTCAAGCTGAACGCCGTGATGTCGGCGCGCACCGCGCCCCACCTCGACGCGCTTCTGGCCTTCTGCGAGGCCCACGACCTCCACGTCACGGTCAACGTCATGCGGAGCGGCGCGCCCGACCTGTGGCACCAGGCGGCCACGCTCCGGGCGGAGGATGAGGCCATCCGTCGGCTCCTCGAGCGCCTCGCCGACCTGGCCCGCACCAACTCGCGCCTCCTCTTCTCCGAGGTGACGTACCGGTACGCGATGCGCTGGGGCGACTACGCGCGCGATCGCTACGAGAGCACGGCTCGCCGCCGACGACCCTCGCCGCCGGGACGGGCCGCGCTTTCAGGCCGGGCGCTACTACCTGTCGATCGACCCGGACGGCACCACCTACCCTTTGTCGCGACGGCGGGCCGGATCACGGGCGGCAACGTCGTCGCCGACGGCGTCGAGGCCGCCTGGCGTCGCCTCCACGGCCACGGGTGCGTGGCGTGCTACTCCCCGTGCCTGGTCGAGCAGAACTACATCCTGTCCCTCGATCCGCGGGTGATCGGTCAGTTCGTCCGCCGCCACCTGCCGCGCTTCGGCTGACGCGCGAGCCCGACTGCAACTCGATACGGGCCGTATCCGTCAGAGTGCCCAGCCCTCGCTGTCGAAGGCGTGGCGGAGGTGCCGGACGTCGGTGACCCGCCCCGCGGCGTCGAGCGACACGCCCACCACGTCGAAGCGGCAGCGCTGCTCGCCGAGCCGACGGCCCGCGAGATAGCCGAGCGCGATCCGGACGAGTCGGAGGCGCTTCCGCGCGGTCACCGCGGCCTCGGGCGGATCGCCGGCAACGCCCCGCCGGGCCTTCACTTCCACGAACACGAGCGTCGAGCCATCGCGGACGAGGAGATCGACCTCGCCGAGCCGAGAGCGGAGATTTCGTGCGAGGACGACGTACCCGCGCCGCTCGAGGAACCGCGCCGCCGCCGCCTCGCCCGCCTGGCCCAGGAACCGCGTCGTGGGCCCGGGCGGGTCGTCTCGCCCTCGCATGCCCTGGGTCGTGCAAAGTCCCGACCAGTCGCGAGAGGGATGAGCTGTGTCAGTCGATGATCAACAGCGCGTCGACGGCGGCCACGTCCTCGGTTCCGATCTTCAGCGGATTGATCTCGATGGATCCCGCGCCACGGCGTCCCACGAGCTCGTCTCGAATGGTAGCAGTGTGCGCCGCCAAGGCGGGCCTCGCCCGGGCGCGCGCCGCTCAGCGTCGAGGCGCGCTCTCCAGGATCGCGATCATCTCCGCGTACCCGCGCGCCCGGGCGTGGTCGAGCGGCGTGCGGCCCTGACGGTCGGCGAGATCGACGGCGGCGCCGGCCGCGACGAGCAGGCGGAGGACGGCCACGTGGCGCGGCCCGCCATCGCCCAGGATCACGGCCTCGAGGAGGGCCGTCCATCCGAGGTTGTTGACGTGGTCGAGCGGCGCCCCGGCGTCGATCAGGACCCGGACCACGTCCACATGACCGAGATGCGCCGCGGCGATGAGGGCGGTGCCGTCGTAGGGGCTCGTGACGTTCCCCGGGCGCGTGCCGAGCGCGAGGGCCAGCTCGAGCGTCGCCACGTCGTCGCGCACCGCCGCGATGGTGACGACGTCGTAGCGCTGCGCCTCGAGCGCGTTGGGATCCGCGCCTCCCGCCACCAGCGCCCGCATCGCGTCGGCCTGCGCCCCGAACGCGGCGACGTGGAGCGGGGAGCGGCCGCGCGCGTCGCGCGCCTCCGGATCCGCCCGTGCCGCGAGCAGCCGGCGAATGTCATCTGCGTCCCCGCGGGCGGCGGCCCCGTGGAGTCCCGTGTAGGCCCGCAGCTCGTCCGGATCGGGAGGAATCTGGGAGAGGCCGGCCGACGGCGCGAGGGCGACGGCGCCGGCCATCAAGAATCCCGCGAGACGGCGCGCCACGCGCGGTGGCCGGCCCTCGCCGCGCGTCACCGGGAATCCGGGGACTGCAGCTCCACGCGCTCGAGGGGATCCGACTCCGGGTGGTAGTACATCCACTCGGCGGCGGCCTCGGCGACGGTGCGGTTCAGCGCGCGGGCGTGCCGCTCGCCGAGGTCGCGCACGATCTCCCCCGCCGGCGCGCGGCGCGCCACGATCAGCGCGTGGCGGGCATCGAGCGGCACCCGCACCTCGTGTGCGGAACCCAGTCCCACCTGGTAGAGCTTCGTCGCGGCCGAGGGCGCCCACAGCACGACCGGCGTGTCGCTCGTCAGGAGCACCGGGGTCGGAAAGCGGACCATCTGCCACGTGCGGGCCGCGAGCTGGCGCGCCAGCGCCGGCAGCGAGGCCAAGGAGCGCCCGACCGGAGGCTGGCCGGGGAGGAGGACGTCCGGCTCTCGAGCGCCGCGCACCGCCGGGGGGTCCGGGTCGGGCCGCTTGCTCTCGGTCTCCGTCTCCTCGGCCGACTCCTCGTCGTCCTCGTCATCCTCGTCGTCCTCGTCGGCGTCCTCGATGGTCGACACGATGAGCTGGCCGACGACCGTCGCCGCGCGCCCGGCCTCGGCACGGTGGTATCGCCCGAGCACGAGCTGCCCCGCCAGGACGAGCGCGAGGCTCGCGCGATCGGTCCCGAGCGGCGGGAACGCGCCCGCCGTGATCCGCCGGGCCGCCTCGGCCGCCCGCGCCTCCGCCTCGGCGAGGAGACCCGCGAGCGCGGGCGCGTCGCTCCGGGCCGGCGGGAGCGAATACCGGCCTAGCTCGGCGACCGCCGCGTCGACCAGGATCAGTCGGCGCCGCGTGCGATCGCGCCGCTCGGCCATCAGCTGGCCGGTGGCATCGGCGAAGCCCGCGAGGAGGAAGCGCGGGACGAGTGGGCGCTCCAGCGCGGAGCTCATGTCAGAAGAGCGGCAGCTCGAGCGAGGGATCGACGGGCTCGCCCGCGCCCCCCGGAATCACGCCGTGGAACGAGCGCCGGTGAAGTGGGCACGGGCCCAGGCGCGCGAGCGCCTCCAGATGCGCGGCGGTCGCGTACCCCTTGTGCTGCCGGAAGCCGTACGCCGGGTAGCGACGATCGGCGCGCGCCATGAAGGCGTCGCGGACGACCTTGGCGAGGATGGAGGCGGCGGCCACCGACGCCGAACGGCGGTCCCCGGCGACGATCGCGCGCTGGCTGCAGGTGACGCCGGGAATGCGGAGGTTCCCGTCGACCAGGACGAGGCCGGGCGGCAGGTGGAGTCGCGCGAGCGCATCGCGCATCGCCGTCCACGTCGCCTGCAGCACGTTGATCACGTCGATCTGCCGCGGTCCAACGCGGCCGACCGCGAAGGCGAGCGCGTGAGCGCGGATCTCCCGCGCGAGCCGCCGCCGCTGTCGCCCGGTGAGGAGCTTGGAGTCGCGAAGCCCGTCGATGTGCGTCGTCGGGTCGAGGATGACCGCCGCGGCCACGACGGGGCCGGCCAGGGGGCCGCGCCCGACCTCGTCCACGCCCGCCACCCAGAGACCCCGCGCCCAGGCGCCGCGCTCCTGGGCGTAGAGGTCCTCCTCGAGCTCGAACAGCCCTGTCTGGAGGGGACCGGATCGGCGCTGGCGCACTCGGGGCCACGCCCACGCGACCGCCGGCCGAGTGCCGGCGGGTCGAGGGACTTCGTCGCGCCGCTACTCGTCGCTGGCGGTGGTCGCCGCGGCGCTCGCCGGCGCGACCCGCTCTTGCCGCTTCTCCCGCAGCCGGGCGGCCTTCCCGGTGCGCGCCCGGAGGTAGTAGAGCTTGGAGCGCCGGACGTGCCCGGACTTCACGACCTGCACGCGCTCGACCCGCGGGGAGTGGATCGGGAAGGTCCGCTCGACGCCGACCCCGTACGACACGCGCCGCACCGTGAAGGTCGCGCGGGCGCCCTCGCCGCGCTTCCGGATGATCATCCCCTCGAAGATCTGGACGCGCTCCTTCTCACCCTCGATGACCTTCACGTGCACCCGCACGCTGTCTCCGGGCCCGAAGGCCCCTCGATCCCGCTTGAGGGCACTGGCTTCCACGACCGCGATCGCATCCGTCGCCATGTTCGTCTCCTCGGTGCGTCACTCGCCCGGCTGGGCGTCATTCACCCGTTTCGCGTCAGCTCGCCGCTGCGCGCCATCTCGTCCATCCACTCGCGCTCCTCCCCCGTCAACGGCACCGCCGCCAGGAGGTCCGGCCGGCGCGCGAGGGTGCGCCGGAGCGCCTCGCGCCGCCGCCACCGGGCGATCCGGCTGTGGTCCCCGGACAGGAGGACCTCCGGCACGCGCCACCCGCGGAACTCGGCGGGCCGCGTGTACTGCGGGTAATCGAGCCGGCCCGCGGCAAAGGACTCGCGGGTCGCGCCCTCGGGATCGCCGAGCACGCCCGGCACGAGCCGCACCACCGCATCCAGCACGACCAGCGCGGGCAGCTCGCCCCCGGTCACGACGTAGTCGCCGATGGACAGCTCCTCGTCGACCAGCTCGGCCCGGACGCGCTCGTCGACGCCCTCGTAGTGCCCGCACAGGAGCACCAGGTGCGGCACCTTGGCGAGGCGCTCCGCCGTCGCCTGCGTGAACGTCGGGCCCTGCGGACAGAGCAGCACCACGCGGCTCTCCGGCCCCCGAAGCGCGTCCACGGCTGCGAACAGGGGCTCGGGCTTCAGCACCATGCCGCCGCCCCCGCCGAAGGGATAGTCGTCCGCGACGCGGTGTCGCCCCTCCGTGTAGTCGCGGAGGTCCACGACCCGGATATCGACGGCCTTCCGCTCCTGGGCCACGCGGAGCATCGACTCGTCGAGCACGCCCGGGAACATCCCGGGAAAGAGCGTCACCACGTCGATCCGGGTCACGCGTCGAGCTCCACCAGCCCCTCGGGCGGGCGGGCCACTACGCGTCGCGCGGCCAGATCCACGCGCTCGACGATCGCCGCCACCGCCGGCAGGGGCCAGGCCCGATCGCCCTGCTGCACCGTCCAGTAGTCGTGCTCCGGGCCGGCGAGAACTTCGGTGATCGTGCCGAGGCCGACGCCCTCCGGCGTCTCGACGGCGCATCCGACCAGATCGAAGGCGTAGTAGTGGTCCGGCGGCAGCTGGCGGACCGCCGAGCGTGGAATCGTGACCAGCCGGCCCACGAGCGCCTGGGCCTCCGTCATGGTCTCGCTCCCGGAGAGCTTCAGGACTGGGACTTGCCCCTGGAACCAGACCGACTCCACGTCGTGCCGCTCCCCGAGGGTCGGCGGGACGAGCCAGCACTCCCGCAGCTCGGCGAGCCGCTCCGGGGTGTCGGTGAGCGGCTCGACCCGCACCTCGCCCCGGCGGCCCTGGGTGCGGACGATCCTCCCGACCGCCACCAGCGACGCGGTACCGCCCGGCGCGCCCCCGCCCAGCACGGCGGCACCCGCCGTCTCGCTCATCCCCGCCTCTCCCGGCGCGCGGCGCCCCTAGCGCGCGGCGACGCCCGCGCGAGCCAGGAGGTGGCGCACGGTGTTCGAGGGCGTGGCGCCCTTCTTGATCCAGGCCGTCGCCTTCTCCGCGTCGATCCGGATCGTCGGAGGCTGCGTCAAGGGGTCGTAGAAGCCGATCTGGTCGATGAATCGACCGTCCCGCGCGTTCCGCCTGTCCGCGACCACCACGCGGTAGGACGGCTTCTTGGTCGTTCCGGTCCGCCGTAGCCGAATCCGTGCTGCCATCTCCCTCTCCTCTTCGTCCTAGCCCCGAAAGAACGGCATCGCCCGGCGCAGGTCCTTGCGCCCGAGGCGTCCGCTCATGCCCTTCATGTCCTTCATCATCTTCCTGAGCTGCGCGTACTGCTTGAGCAACCGGTTGACGTCCTGCACGGACGTCCCGCTCCCGCGCGCGATCCGCGCCCGCCGCTCGCCGTTGATGATCGCCGGCGTCTGCCGCTCCCCCGGCGTCATCGAGCCGATGATCGCCTCGAACCGCTTGAGATCCTGGGACTCGGCGTCGAGCTCGGGGCGCCCCAGCTTGGCGCCCTTCAGGAACGGCACCATGTCGAGGATCTGGTCGAGCGGGCCCATCTTCCGGAGCTGGCGCAGCTGCTCGGCGAAGTCGTCGAGCGTGAAGCTGTCCTCCCTGATCTTCTGCGCGAGCTCCTCGGCCTTCGACGCGTCCACCGTCGCCTGGGCCTTCTCGACCAGCGAGAGGACGTCGCCCATGCCGAGGATGCGTGACGCCATCCGGTCGGGGTGGAACGCCTCCAGCGCGTCCGTCCGCTCGCCGACGCCGCAGAACACGATCGGCTTGCCGGTCACCGTGCGGATCGACAGCGCCGCACCCCCGCGGGCGTCCCCGTCGAGCTTGGTGAGAACGATGCCGTCGTAGCCGACGTCCTGGTTGAAGCGCTGGGCCATCGTGACCGCGTCCTGCCCCGTCATGGCGTCCACGACCAGGAGGACGTGATGCGGCTTGACCTCGCGCCGCAGGACCTTCAGCTCCTCGACCATGACCTCGTCGATGTGGAGGCGCCCCGCTGTGTCGAGGAGGACCGGGTTCCACCCGTGCTGCGCCGCTTCCTCGAGCGCCGCGCGCGCGATGTCGACGGGCTTCTGTCCCTCCGCGCCGTGAACGGGCAACCCCAGCTCCTTGCCGAGGACGCGGAGCTGCTCGATGGCCGCGGGGCGGTAGACGTCGGCCGCGACCAGGAGGGGCCGGAAGCCCTCGTGCTGGAAGTGCCGGCCGAGCTTGGCGACGCTCGTCGTCTTGCCGGAGCCCTGGAGGCCCAGGACCATGATGACCGTCGGCGGCCGGGGCGCCATGGTCAGCCGGTGCGCGGCGCTGCCGAGCAGCTCGACCAGCTCGCCGTGGACGATCTTCACCACCTGCTGGCCCGGGGTGAGGCTCTGGAGGACCTCGTGCCCGACGGCCTTCTCGCGGACACGCTCGACGAAGGAGCGGACGACCTTGAAGTTGACGTCGGCCTCGAGGAGGGCGACGCGCACCTCGCGGAGCGCCTCCTGGATGTTCTCCTCGCTCAGGCGGCCGGCGCCCCGGAGGCGGTCGAAAATCGCCTCGAGACGCTGCGTCAGGGCTTCGAACATTGGATCCTCTCGGAATCTCGTGGGGGAATCGCGAAAAGCACTTAAGACTACAGGACATCCGAGGCGGCGTCAAGGAAGCCACCGTGTCGATGCTGTTGGTCTATAGAAATGTCCTCCCCTAACTGTTCAGTAGAAATGTCCTCCCATGGAGACATGGGAGACTGTCACGATGAGTCGCAAGAAGGCCCGCCGGCCGGGCCCGGTGCAAGCGGCGGTGGCCGGGAAGATCACCACCGCGGAAGGGGCCCACGCCCTGGAGATCAGCCTCCGGCAGTTCCGCCGCCTCAAGGCCCGGTATCGGGCCGAGGGGGTGCGGGGCCTGGTGCATCGCCACCGGGGCCGGCCGTCGCCACGGCGCCTTGACGTCGAGATCCGCGACCGCGTGGCCGAGTTGGTCCAGACCACCTACCGGGACTTCAATGACTGCCACGCCACCGAGACCCTCCGCGAGCTCGAGGGCCTGGCCGTCAGCCGCAGTACCGTCCGCCGGCTTCGCCGGACCCTGGGCCTGCCGCCCAAGCGCCGGCGCCGGCCGCCGCAGCACCGCGCCCGCCGCCCGCGCCGTGCCCGCCTGGGCGCCCTCGTGCTGGTGGACGGCAGCGAGTTCGACTGGCTCGGCACCGGCACCCGCGTCTTCCTCCTCGGCGCCATCGACGACGCGACGAGCACCGTCGTGGCCCTCCACTTCCGCCCCGCCGAAGACCTGCACGGCTATCTCACCCTGCTGGGCCGCCTCGCTGCACGGGACGGGCTGCCCGTGACCCTCTACGGGGATCGCCTCGGCGTCTTCGTGCGGAACGACGCGCACTGGACGCTCGAGGAGGAACTGCAGGGCGCGCAGCATCCGACCCACTTCGGCCAGGCCCTCCGGGATCTTGGCATCGGCTACATCGCCGCCCACTCGCCCCAGGCGAAGGGCCGCATCGAACGCCTGTGGGCCACCCTGCAGGATCGCCTCGTCGCCGAACTCCGCCTCCGCGAGATCCACACCCTCGAGGCGGCCGAGGCCTTCCTGCCCACCTACCTGGCTGCCCACAACCGCCGCTTTGCCCAGCCCCCTGCGGAGACCACGCCGGTCTGGCAGCGACCGCCCCGCGACCTCGCCGATCGCCTCAGCTGCCGCTACACCCGCCGGGTCGCCCGGGACAACACCGTCCACCTCGGCCCGCGCATGGTCCAGATCCCGCGCGGCCCGCACGGACGCTCCTACGCGGGCTGCCGCGTCGAGGTCCGCGAATGCCTCGATGGCCGCGTGCTGGTCGACTATCAGCGGCGACGCCTGGTCACCGATCCGCCCCCGTCGGCCGACTTCGTCCTCGTCCCTCGCCGGGCGCAACGCCTACGCGCCTCGCAGAGCCCTTCTGAGGCAGGGGGCCGCCATCTCCCCCTTGGCCAAAACGGGCGATCTTCACCGATCGCGGCGCTCACCGCCCTGGCCCAGCACCTGCGCCAGCCCGCCCGCCCACATCCCTGGCGGCAGACCTTCTCCCGCCGCCAACGTGAACGCAACCGTCAGCGTGCCCTCCAGGAGGGCGGACATTCTCACTGAACAGTTAGGCGGACATTTCTACTGGACAGCGACAGGAAGCCACCGGTGTGGACCCGATGCGCCGACTCCCGGCCCGTCGGCCCTAGGACGGGAGCGTCAACGGCGCGACGAAGACCCGGTCGGGACAGCCTCCAGCGGGACTCCCGGCCGGTGAGGCGCGCAGCGTCGCCGCCTCCGCCATGAGCCGGCGGGCCAGGTCGCTGCCTCCGTCGAGGGCCACCGCGCGGGCCGCGAAGCCCTCCGCCTCGGGTCCGCAGCCGGCGGCGATCGCCACCCGCGCCAGGAGGACCGCGGTGTCCGGGAAGACGCGCTCCGCCCAGCCCTCGCCGGCCGCGAGGGCGCGGGCCGCCCAGTAGTAGGTCTCGGCGTCGAGGACGGGGCGCGCGAAGTACGGGCTGTCCCGCAGCGCGAGGACGTGCGCGAGCCGGACGGCGAGGGCGACAACGAAGACGGCGACGGCGGACGGCCAGACGCGGGACGTGCCCCGAGGGCTCACGCCTCCTCGGAGAGGGCGGTCACTTCCGGCCGCCCTGAGCCTTCTTCTCGACGCGCTCGACCTTCGCCGGCGCCGCGGTCGCGGGGCGCTCGACCTTCGTCGGCGGCTTCTTGCCGGGCGCGGGCCGGCGGGCGAGGCTTTCCTTGAGCGCGTCCATCAGGTCGATCACCTGGGCGCGCTGGGTCTCGGGACTCGCGGCGGTGACCTCGTGGCCGGCCACCTTCTGCTCGACGGCGGCGAGGACCCGCTGGCGATGGTCGTCCTCGTACTGCCCCGGGGCGAACTCCTCCTGGGACAGCTCGTCGACCAGCCGCACGGCCAGGTCGAGCTCCCCGTCCCGGATCTTCGCCGTCTCCCCCTTCTCGATCTCGCCGAAGTCCCGGACTTCGTCCGCGAAGTACATCGTGTGGAGCATGAGCCCGCCCTGGGCGGCGCGGATGAGCACGAGACTCTCCTTGCCGCGCATGACGAACTTGGCGAGCGCCACGCGATCCGTCTTGGCCATCGCGTCGGTGAGGAGCCGGTATGCCTTCTCGCCGCCCTTGTCCGGCCCGAGGTAGTACGTCTTCTCGAAGTAGATCGGGTCGACCTTCCCCAGCGGGACGAACTCGGCGATGTCGATCACCTTGGAGGCCTCGCCCTCGAGGGCCTTCAGCTCCTCCTCGGAGAACCGGACGTACTCGTCCTTCTGGACCTCGTAGCCCTTGACCAGGGCCGTCCGGTCGACGGTCTCCTTGCACACCGGGCAGTAGGTCTGCTGGCGGATGCGGCTCCCGCACTTGGCGTGGAGGAGGTTGAAGCTGACGGCGGCCGAGGAGGCCGCGGTGTAGAGCCGGACCGGGATCGTCACCAGCCCGAAGGAGATCGTCCCCGACCCGATCGAATGCGGTGGCATCGACACGCCCTCCCGGCCCGGAAATCGCGTTGTGGTGAAGGTTTTTGCACCGTATCACGGGGCCCGTTATGCTTCAAAGCGCACGGGCCCGCCCCCACCTCTTGGGGTTGGCGCCGTGGCGAGGGCCATCCCCTAGTGATCGACGAGCGGCGTCCCCGGCTCCGCGCCTACCGGCAGACTCGCAACCCCGAAGGGCTTGGGGGAACGGCCGGGGGCGAGCGACCCGTTGTCGGCGAGCTCCGGGCGCTCCTTCGGGCGCTGCGGGCGCCCCGCGCGGAGGTGCCGGCGCGCGAGCAGGGGCTCATGCTGGCGACGCTGGCCACGCGGCCTCCCGAGGGCGCGGACTGGCTCTTCGAGGTCAAGTACGACGGCGTGCGCGTGCTCGCCGAGCGGCGGGGCGACGTCGTGACCCTGCTCGGCCGGAGCGGCCAGGTCGTGACCGGCCGCTACCCGGAGCTCGTCGCGGCCCTCCGCGCGGTCGCGTTCCACCGCTTTCTCATCGACGGCGAGATCGTGGCGCTCGGTCCGCGCGGCGTGCCGAGCTTCCAGCGGCTGCAGGCCCGCATGGGGCTCACCCGCCCCGGCGACGTGGCCCGCGCGATGGCGACGGTGCCCGTCGAAGCCGTGTTCTTCGACTGCCTCGCGCTCGAGGGTCACGATCTCCGGCGCCTTCCGCTCGCGGCGCGGAAGGCGTGCCTCGAGCGCGTGCTCCCGCCGCGCGGCGTCGCCCGCTTCGGCGACCACGTGGAAGGGGCGGGCCCCGCCTTCCTCCAGGCGGCCGCGGAGGCCGGGCTCGAAGGCATCGTCGCCAAGCTCCTGACGAGCGCGTACGTCCCGCGGCGCTCCGACGCGTGGCTCAAGATCAAGTGCCACCGCCGGCAGGAGTTCGTCATCGGCGGCTACACCGACCCGCAGGGGGGCCGAGCGCGCTTCGGCGCGCTCCACCTCGGCCGCTATGACGGGGCGCGGCTCGTCTACGTGTCGAAGGTCGGCACCGGCTTCGATGGCGCGGAGCTGGAGCGCCTCTGGAAGAAGCTCGGCCCGATCCGGCGGGAGACGTCGCCCTTCGACGCGGGCACGCCGGCCGGGCGCGGCCACCACTGGGTCGAGCCGCGCCTCGTCGCGGAGGTCCGGTACACCGGCTGGACGCGCGACGGTGGGATCCGTCACCCGACGTACCTCGGGCTCCGCGAAGACGTGCGCCCCGAGGACTGCCGCCGCCAGACGCCCGACGATGGAGACTGGCCCGACCAGCCAGCGGCGGCGATGGTTGCCGAGCGCGATGCGGCAGCGACGCCTCCACCCGCGCGGGAGGACTCCGCGTCAGCCGCCGAGGACGGCGCGCCAGCCTCCCGCGTCCGTCTCACCAACCTCGACAAGGTCTTCTGGCCGGCCGAGGGCTACACGAAAGGCGATCTCGTCCGCTACTACGACGCGATCGCGCCCATGATGCTCCCCTACCTCCGGGACCGGCCGATCGTCCTGACGCGCTACCCGGACGGGATCGCCGGCAAGTCCTTCTTCCAGAAGGACGCGCCGGAGTTCGCGCGCCCCTGGGTCCGGACGGAGCGCGTCCACTCGAGGGACACCGGCCGGGACATCGAATACTTCGTCGTCGACCACGCCGAGGCGCTCCGGTACGTGGCCAACCTGGGCACGATCCCGATCCACGCGTGGAGCGCGCGGGTCCCGTCGCTCGAGCGCCCGGACTGGCTCGTCCTCGACCTGGACCCGAAGGGTGCGCCCTTCACCGACGTGGTGCGGGTCGCGCAGGCCGTCCATCGGCTGCTGGACGAGCTCGAGCTCCCGAGCCACGTGAAGACGTCCGGGGCGACCGGCCTCCACGTCCTGGTCCCCCTGGGCGCGCAGTACACCCACGAGCAGGCGCGGACCCTGGCGCGGTTGCTGGCCACGCTGGTCGTGGAGGCCGAGCCCGGCATCGCCACGGTGGCGCGCCCGCTCGGCGCGCGGGGCGGCAAGGTCTACGTCGACTTCGGCCAGAACGGCCACGGCCAGACCATCGCCGCGCCCTTCTCGGTCCGGCCGCTGCCGGGCGCGCCGGTCTCATGCCCCCTCGAGTGGCGGGAGGTGACCGCCCGTCTCGATCCGGCCCGCTTCACGATCCGCACGGTGCCGGCGCGCTTCGCGCGGCGGCCCGATCCGCTCCGGCCGGTCCTGGGCCCCGGGATCGACATGGCGACCGTGCTCGCGCGTCTCGAGGCTCGCGTCGGAGCGAAGACGCCGGCCGCCGCGGCCGCGCGGCGGACTCGGGCTGCCAATCCCTCGCAGCGAGAGCCAAGGTAACGTAGGGGTGTCGGACCGGTGAGGAACCCGCGCCCATTGACGGCGTCCGAGCCGGTGTCCTATAGTCCCGCGGGCTTGCTCCCGGTGACGCATCCCGTGTCAGCAGCCCGTCGTTGTCCAGAGGGAAGGAGGCATCCGTGAAAGCAGCAATCCTCTACGAGGCCAACAAGCCGCTCCAGGTCGTCGACGTCGAGCAGGAGGGCCCGAAGGCCGGCGAGGCCCGGGTCCGCGTGATGGCGACGGGCGTCTGCCACAGCGACTGGCACATCATGAACGGCGACTGGGCGTCGCCCATGCCCGTCGTCCTGGGGCACGAGGCGGCGGGGCTCGTCGTGGTCGCCTTGGCCCGCAAGCTGCTGACCATCGCGTTCTATCTCTGACAGGACGGGACGACGCGGCGACTGCACCACGCCGCATAGGCAATCGAATCAAGGTCAGTCGGAGCCGGTGAAGGGACGCCGTGAACGGAAGCGCGGGAGTCGGGATACCTCCAGCAGCCGGTGAGCCGGCATTCAAGCCCCTCTCGAGACGAATCGGCCACCGCTCTGGTCCAGCTTACTGGGCCACCGAGCCCGAATAGCAGGATCGACGGTGTATCCGCACCTGCGCGACTACTGCACAGAGCACCCTTCATAGGAGGGACTCCCTGTCGACTTCTCCTAAGAAACTGCACCCTCGAGCAGCTCGCCGGTTTGGCGATTGACGAGGGCGAGCCCGAGATTGGCGGCGCGCTGACGCAAACGACGAATGACGCGCTGGCGGTGCTGGGCGTCGTACGCGACGGCGCCCGGGTCCCGGTAGACGAGGCCATGCTTGAGGGTGCGGTAGACGAGGATCGCGAGCTTGCGGGCCGTCGCGGTAATCGCTTTGGCTTTGCCCACCCGGAAGGCCAAGCGGCGATAGAAAGCGCCGAGCGCGGTCTCGGTCCGGCCGAGGCTCATGGCGGCCATGCGCAGGATCCCTGCGGCGCGGTTGGCGGACGGAAGCGTGGCCGAGCTGAGGAGCCGGCCGCCGGTGATCTTGTTGTGGGGCGCCAGGGTCAGCCAGGAGGTGAAGTGCTTCTCGGTGGGCCAGCGCCGCATGTCGGGGCCAATCTCGGCGAGCAGCCGCAGGGCGCTGTAGGGGCCGATCGCATCGATCTGCGTGAGATCGACCCCCGTCAGCGGGTGAAGCGGGCGGCGAATGTCGAAGCGGGGCTCATTGTCGCGGGGCTTTTTCCTCGTCCTCGGGCCGGGCAGCGGCCCCGCGGGGGTGGGCGCCTTGGCGGCCAGCGTGGAGATGTGGGCCTCGATCGCCGCGTCGCACGCGGCCAGTTGACGCTGATACGCGTCGAAGAGCTCGAGGTTCTGGTGAAGCACGAAGACGTGCTCGGGGCGGTAATGTCCGGTGAGCGCCGCCATGATGTCCGTCTCCGAGGCCTGGCACCGGGCGTCCCGATGCTGCGCGAGGACCCGGGGGTCGGTCTGCCCCGCGACGATGTCGCGGACAATGCGCAGCCCGGTGACGCCGGTGATATCGCTGAGCACCGTGGAGAGCTGGAGGTTCATCTGAACCAGCGCCTTCTGCATGCGTTGGACGTGCGTGGCCGCGCTCTGCACTAGGGTCTCGCGGTGGCGCAGATACGCGCGCAGCGCCGCGATGGCGGCGGTCGGCCGGAAGCTGCCGCGCAGCAAGCCGACGCTATGCAGCTCCTGGAGCCACTGGCAGTCCAGCACATCGGTCTTCCGGCCCGGGACGTTCTTGACGTGGCGCGCGTTGACGAGCACCACGTCGAGGCCCCGGGCTTCGAGGATCTCGTAGAGCGGGATCCAGTAGACCCCGGTGGATTCCATCGCGACGGTGGTGACGCCGCAGGCCGTGAGCCAGTCGGCGAGGTGGTGGAGCTCCGTCGTGAAGGTCTTGAACGCGCGCACGGGGGCCGCGTCGCGGTCGGCGGGAACGGCGACATAATGCGCCTCGGACCCGCAATCGATGCCGGCGGCATTCGGGGTGATGCGCGCCAAGAGTGAGGGGCCGGAGGCGGGTTTCGTCCGGTGACGACGCGGGGCGTGCTTCATGGGAGGCTCCTCTCTACGTGTAATCGACGGAGCCCCCGGGGACAGGGATGAAGCGAAGAGACATTCTCCTAAACGGGATCACGCGCCGAGCCGCGTGTCACCACTGCAGTCGCCGTAGCATCCCATGGGCCATGCTATGAAACGGGCTCACCCGCACCATTGAAGAAGTCGGCCACGGTCCCAGAGGCTCGGATCATTCTACGCAGCGCGTCGCCGGCAACCAGTTTCTGGGCTGTAGTCCCACGAATTCTGTCGCGTGCCGCGCTATGAAGCGGCCGCCCGTGGTCCGGAATGCGCACGTCGTGGAGCGTGCGGCGAATGGTGTATCCCGACCCCGATGCACCCACGATGCCTCCCGCCAATGTCTCGAGCCTCCGCAGCCACATCTCGTAGCCGACGTACCGAGCCTCGGTGGCGTTGGCGGCGCCCTCGAAATTCACGACGCTCACGTCTCGCGTGGACGCCACGCCCACTGTTGGATCCGTCATCGCGAGAACGAGAAGCCGAATCCCCGAACGCGACATGCGAACGGACGCATCGGAGTTGATGATGATGTCCCCGCGCAGCCTCGACCGAGACGCGTTTTCGGCCGCCGTTTTTCCGGCGCGCACCGGCATGCGCATCAACTCGACTCCCGGGCTCGCGCAGCCGGCGACGATCTCGTCCGTCCGATCGGTCGAGGCGTTGGAAACCACGAGAATCTGCCGGCGGTCGACCGGGTAGTCCTGGCGCAACAGGGCCTCGATCCTCCCGCCGATCTGCCCTTCCACCGTTGTATGCGGGCACGACCACGCTGACCATTGGCCACTCCGCGGGAGGAGGGGCCGATTCGGTAGGTTTGCCACGCGTGGCGAGCCACAATCCGAGCGGATAGCCGATATATGCGTACACACTCAAACCGATCGGGAGGGCGACCAGAAGCCCAGCCAAGCGTTGTCATTTCCGTTATCATGCAGGCGCAGTGTTTGAGGGCAACACGCCCGTTTCGGCCGTAAATGCGGCGATCGCGATCTGAGTGGCTCGAGGAATGATCGGCAAACTAATTCGATCCGTCAAAAAACGTGGTCTCACTGGAACGGCCCGCGCCATTGGCGCGGTGGTTTCATCCTGGAACCCCCATATTCGTCAGCACTTACCCGTGCCGGTCGAGATGCTGAAGCATCCCGCGCACGCCGCGGGCTGGATTCACGACCGCGTGTCCCGCGCGGGGCCGTCGGCCCAGGGCCTGCCATGGATCGCCTGGCCATCGATCGACTTCCTGCATGACTACGTGCGGCCGACCCACCGCGTGTTCGAGTGGGGCGGCGGTGGCTCGACGATCTTTTTTCTCAAAAAAGGGTGCCGACTCACCACTGTCGAGAGCAGCGAAGAGTGGGTGGGCCAGCTCGAGCAGCAAATCATCCAGCTTGGGGGCGACGCACGCTCGAGGTGGGACCTCCGTTTCGTGACGGTCGTCGACAATCAGGATCCGGCGATCATCGAGTACATTCGCCAGGTCGATGTCGGCGCACCGTGGGACGTCGTGATGGTCGACGGATGGAGCCGCATGAAGTGCTTTCACGCCGCGATCGATCGCGTAAAGCCGGGCGGTGTGTTGATGCTCGACAACGCTGACCAGAAACAGTACGCCGCCGTTCCCGGCACAATGCAGGGACATGGGTGGATCCGTCACAGGTTCCGCGGCCTCGGCGTGGCTCGCAGCTGGGTCACCCAGACGGACGCGTACGAGCGGCCGAAATAGCGTCAGCGGTCCCGGCGTGGGAGCAGCGGCCGAAGAATTGGCTTGATCAGCTCGTGCTTGGCGTACGATGCAAGGCTCCTGCTCATGTCAACGAGGGCGGGTATTGGATCGCCGAATCGATATGTCATTCCGGACTTTGGACCTCGTCTCGACTCGAGCCACGCGCGCCAGGTGAGCGTGCCTTCGGTCATGTACACGCGCGCGGAGCGGTAATCGGCCAGCGAATCAATCAGCTTGCGTGGCGGGTGGGGCGCGTAGGCTCGTTCGAGCTCTCGTGCCAGCTCGGCCTTCAATCCTGCTCCGTCGTAATACGCGATTGCCGGCAGATTCACGCCGTTCAGCACCGCGACTTCATTCTGGTAATTCGTTCGGCCGACCGTCGGCTCCATGATGAACAAACGGCCGCTGAAATCCACTTTGTATTCGACTGACCCCAGGCCGCGATGGCGCACGGTCCCCATGATGGTGGCTGTGAGCTTTTCGACGTCGGCTCGCCATTCAGCCGGCGCTGGTCCGGACAAAGCAGTGTTGCCACACTCGGGTGGCCATTGTCTGAGCTTCCGCCCCGGGAAAATCGCGAGGCCCTCCGACTCGGCGTTCCAGTAGCCGAGCCCAAAGGCGATCCGGTCGTCGCCGCCCTCGATCCATTCCTGGATGATGACGTCAGGTTCCCATGCGGACACGAGATCGTACGTCTTCAAGAGGTCGGCGGCGCTCTGGAGCTTGAACGCCTTGCGCGGACTTCGCTGTCGAAACGTGGAGTTCTTTACGGCCGGCTTCAAAATGCACGGCTGGACTACCTCTGAGATCACCGCATCGAGCTCCTCGCGGGTCTTGATGCGCCACGTTCGCGGCAGCGGCCAGCCGCGCTCGGCAGCGAGGGCGTGGAACTGGATCTTGTCCATCAAGAGGTGAACGACCTCGGGGTCTGGAAGCCGGATCTCGAAGTATTGGTCGAGCACGCTTCGGTTCGCTGAGATCCAGAGAACCGGCTCATCCTTGGTGATGAGGAGGGGGGCTCGCGCTGGAAGCCTCTTGCCGATCGCAATGAGATCTGCCACTACCGCGTCCTCGTTCCATCCCGACGCCATCACGACCGATGTGGACCGAGACGCACAGACCGGAGACCAATCGGGCCCAGCCAATGAGATCGAGCGAATGCCTGCTTCGCTCAGCGCGCGGGCAACTCCCAAGCCGTTCGTCTCGAAGCCGACGATCACGGCAGGTGGGACTCGATTCCCCAACGTCGACCCCCTGTGGTGAATGGCGAGGCCGGCCATCGTTGCAAACTGCCTCACCGCTAGTCAAGTATACTGCTTGGCTCGGACACCCGCCTTTGCGCGAAGCATGGTTGGATCGGCTATGTCGCGCGGCTGCAACATTCCGTGACCAAGTCCGTCAACAAGTTGCGGGTGACTCGATCATTCACCAAAGTTATCATTCCTCTCTGCGCTCCCGACCGAGCGAATACACCCCTCATAAATCACGTCGTGCCTTCGACATCCAAGTACATTCTCGGCATCTCTGCCTATTATCACGACAGCGCCGCCGCGCTGCTTCGCGACGGGGAGATCGTGCCGCCGCGTCAGAGGAGCGCTTTCCGAGGAAGGAAGGTGACGCGTCGTTCCCGAGCGAAGCCGCTACGTATTGTCTCAGAGAGGCGGGGATCACCGTCGCCGATCTCGCCGGCGCCGGCTTCTACGACAAGCCGATGCTCAAGTTCGACCGAATTCTGGAAACTTATTTGGTGATCGCGCCGGCGGGGTTTGGGACTTCCTCAAGGCCGGGCCGCTCTGGGTGAAGGAAAAGCTGGTCACCGACCCACGAGCTGCGAACGTCGCTCGGCCACCTTGCCGATCCGAGATCCGATGACCCGGCGCCGTACGAGGGCGACCTGTTCTACGCCGAGCACCACGAGAGCCACGCGGCGAGCGCGTTCTATCCGTCGCCGTTCAAGGACGCAGCCATCCTCACGATGGACGGCGTCGGCGAATGGGCTACGGCATCAATCTGCGTTGGCCGCGGTTCGGAGCTCGAGGTAATCAAGTGCTCCATTGGCCCGATTCGCACGGCCTCCCGTACTCGGCGTTTACCCACTATACCGGGTTCAAGGTCAACTCGGGTGAATACAAGGTCATGGGTCTCGCGCCGTACGGCGAGCCAAAGTACGTGGACCTCATCTACAAGCATCTCGTCGACCTTCAGGACGGAATCTAGATCGGATGAAAAGGCTGACCCCCACTCGACGTGGTGGCATATGCTGCCCCACAGAGTGAACCGCGGTGAAACGCCGCAATGAGGAGGGGGCCAGCCATGGACCATATTGGCATCGACCTGCACAAGAAGGAAAGCCAGATCTGCATCCCGCGGAGGGCGAACTGATCGAGCAGCGCGTCCGCACCACTCCTGCGTCGTTCGCCGACGTCCTCGGCGACCGCCCACGGGCCCGCATCCTCCTCGAGGCGTCCACGGAGAGCGAGTGGGTAGCGCGGTGTCCGGAACGGCTCGGCCACGAGGTGATCGTCGCTCCGGCAGCGGCCGCGGCAGGTATTGGCGGATGCCGGGTATTGCTCGGAGGAGAACCTGCAGACGCTGGCGGACACTGCGATCGACCCGTACATCGCTACGGGGCGGCAGAAGCACACCGAGTGGCAAGCCCCGGCCCCCCGCGGCCGGCCGCCGGCGAATCTGACACGGCGCGAACGGATGGCCCGGAAGCTGCGCACCATGAAGGGCCGGGCCGTGTACGCGTGTCGGAAGGCGATCGTGGAACCGGTGTTCGGACAGATCAAGCACGCCCGCGGCTTCCGACAGTTTCTCCGGCGTGGCCGGATTGCGGTGCAGCACGAGTGGGCCTGCTCTGCACGGTGCATAACCTGCTGAAGCTGTACGGCGCGGTCAGGCCATGACGGTCCGCCCGGGCTCGTCGCCCCGCTCTCGAGCAGTCGCCGCGGGGCCTGCCCGGTGCCCATCAACCCCGGGGCCGCCGGTCATCGGACGAGAACCGTCTCGTCCTGTTCATCCCGAGTCCCCCACGGACATCGTGCGCGGCATTACCGAGACGGACTCCTAGCCGGCCCGCGGCAGAAGACCGAAGAGCTCGCCCACGGTCTTCCTGTTCACGCTCGCGGCCATGATCGCGTATACGGCGACGCCGATGGCAACCAGGGATGCTATGAGCTCAGGCGCGGAAAGGCTGGAGCCGAGCAGCTCCCGTCCCGCCGCGACAAACGCGTACATAATGGCGCTCGAGAGCAACGACGGCGCCATCGCCGCGAAGATGCTGCCGAGCCTTAATCCCACCAACGGCAGCATCCGTTTGAGATTCACGAGAAACACCACGGGAAACCCGATGATCCACGCAAGCGACAGGCCGGCCAGTCCCCATTGAACGCCGATGAGGAATGCCGCGGGCATCAGCACGGTCGCCGTCAGCACGTTACGAAGCACGACCCCGCCGAGGCCCAATCCCTGGAACGCCGAATTGAACAACGGGCTGAGGAGCGCCAGCGGCATGATGAGAGCAAGCGTCTGGAGAGGCAGGGCCGCGGATTCCCACTTCCGGCCGAGGATCACGGTTACGATCTCCGGCGCCACGCTGGAAATGCCCCACAGCACGGGGAACGAGACGAAGCTCAGCAGCCGCACCGATTTCCTCAGGTACTCACTGACGGCCTCGCGCTCCTGCTGCACGTGCGCGAACGCCGGGAACGCGACGCTGTTGATCACCGAGGCTATCCTCTGCACCGGCAGCGACGCGAGGAGCATCGCGACCGAATAGAAGCCCAGCGCTTCGCGCCCAAGCATCTTCCCGGCGATGAAAATGTCCGCCTGCGAATAGAAGGACCACAGCATCCGCGATGCCGTGTACTGCCCGCCGAACTTTACGAGCCCGCGGGCTTCGCGCATGGAAAAATCCGGCCACTTCAGATACGGCAGGACCATGTTGAAGGCCAGGGCGGATACGACTTGCGTCGCAATGTTGCCGATGACTATCGACCAGACGCCGCGGCCGTCGAGGGCGAGGAGCAACGTGGTCACGCTGCCGCAGACATTGCTGCCGAGCGCGATGAGTGAGGGCCGCTTGAAATCAAGCTCTCGCGCGAGGAGGGCCTGGGGAATTACGATGAATGTCGACAGGAGCAACTGCACGCCGAGCACCCTGACGATCGGGACCAGGCGCTCTTCGTCGAAGAACCAGGCCACCGCGGGCGCCGCGGCGTACTGGACGCAAAACAGGACGCCGTTGAAGAGAATGACGACCCCGAACAGACCCCGCAGCGCGTTGTCGCTTACTTTCGGGGCCTGCACCAGGGCGGCACCCAGGCCGGCCTCTCCGAGGAGCATGAGAAAGCTGACGAACACCATGGCCATGGCGAGAAGACCGTAGTCGGCCGGCGTCAGGAGTCGAATCACCACCAGGGTTATGGCCCAGCTGAGAATCTGGCTCACAAGACGGGCGCTTCCGGTCCAGTACAGCCCCGAAAGGACTTTCTGCCTGAAGCTCATGCTTCGCGCTTCCACGATACTCGGTCGACGGTCTGCACTACCTGCGCGAACAGTATGGACATGGGGTGATTCACATCCTTCATGGTGCGCAACTCGACGATCCGGAACCGGGTCTCGAGGCAGGCGCGCAGGGAGCGCGCAGTAAACTTGACGACATACTCGGGCTCGTCGATCGGCCACAGACAGTCATCAGGGACGAAGAAGAATGCCCGCCCGCCGTCGCAAGGCGGTCGGGTGACGCGGGGAATCGTCGCGACGAGCCGACGGGGCTCGCCCAGGCCGTGGAACGGTACACCGCGCGGGGCGTGCGGGTTGCGATCGAAGCGGGCAACCAGACGGCGTGGATCGTGGACCTGCTGCGGGAGTTGGGGGCGAAGGTCAACATCAACGACCAGAACATTTACTACAACATTCACTACGGCACGAGCGAGAACAAGGACGAGCGCGTTCCCTTCATGCGCCCGGCTCCGTGATCAACGTCACGAAGCCAGGCGACGTCGTGACCGGCAAAAGCTTCGGCCAGGGCCCGACTCGCGCCTCGAATGATGTCTCGGATCCCGAGTATCTCGGCGAGCTCGGGAAATTCATCACCACCTCCGACAATCGCGTTGTTGCCGAGTTCTACCGCACCCTGATGCAGATTCTTACGCACTGCGATGCCTCGAACTACGCCAGGCTCACCCCGCTTGCCCAGACGCTCGCGACCGACTTCACCGCGGTCTACACGGCCGAACAGGACCGGGATCTCATGGAAGACCTCCGGAAGTTCGAGTTCGACGTCGCTCTCGCTGAGGTGACCTTCCTGTCGGCGTTCAGCGCCGGTGGCTCAAAGGTTCGCATTCACTTCATGGGCGAGCTTCTCGAGGGCAGCATACCGGACATTCATCCGCAGACGAAGGAAGTGCTCACGACCACGCACCCGGCCACGCTCGAGGACTGGAGCAGAAAGAGCGCCATTCCTTGCCGCTCCGAACGATCCGCCTAACACGCCTTCGCGCCCCGGCTGCAACCGCTCGGGCCCCGAACGTGACCAAGGCTGACCGCAGGGCGCTCTTGACCAACCTATTCCGCCTGCTCCGTACGGATCGGCAGTTCGCTCCGACCTTCGCTCCGCTCATCAACGCGGTCGAGGTTCAGCTCACGAACTACACGCAGATCACGGGCAAGCGCCTCGGAAGCGGTGACCTCTTCCAGGAGATCACCAACTACTGATCAACGCGAACCCCAGGATTCCGACGCAGCTCCCGCAGGCGGGAAGGTGAAAGAGCTGAAACCAGGGGTGGACCCGGCTGAACTCCGAGAGCTTGTGGTTGATCCGGTCGGCCAGACGCTGGCGCTCGAGAGCCCGGTAAAGCGGCTGCGTGAGCATCGGATCCACGGCAAGCGTCGTGCAGAGCACGCGGTAAGCGCCGTTCGCGCGCTCGAGCGCGGCCAGGAACTGCTCCATCGGGGACTCGAGGTCCGCCATGTCCGTAAGGAGCCGCGGAGAGAGGATGAAGCCCATGAAAGGATCGAGGGGTCCATCACGTCCTGAAGCCACGAGTTGAAGCCCGACTCAGAGACCTGCCAGTCGGACGAGACCGCCTGGAGCTTCTTCTGGAGAGCCCTGGCGATGCCCGAAACCGTGCTGTCTCCGGTGAGTCTGACCTTAGGCATAAGTACTTGAATTATAGAGCGCTTCGTATTTACCGGCCATCGCCTCGATCGAGTACTGCTCGCGCAGGGGCTTCGCGCGCTCCCAGAGTCTCTGACGAAGGGCGCCTTCGTCGGCCGAAAGCTCCTGGCAGCTCTCGACGAGCCGGCTGGCGCCCTCCTTCGGGCTCGAAAGGGAATACAACCGGCCGAAGTCCTTCAGCACCGAGTGGCCGGGGATACCGGACAGGAGGATCGGAAGCCCGACACCGGCTGCCTCGAGCGGCCCGAGAGGCATGCCTCCGAACTAGAGAACGAGAGGAAGAGGTCGGCGGATTGGAGCCATGCCTGGGGATCCTGGGTCGAGCCGACGTACACGAGGTGATCGCGGTCCGGCGCGGCTCCGATCATGGCCTCGAGCTTCGCGAGTTCCTCTTTCAGGGTTTCGGCCCCAACGAAAGCAAAGACCGTTTTTCGGCGCGTCTCGGCCGGCAGCGGCCCCAGAGCTTGATCACGTGGTCCTGCCCCTTCCTGGCATGAAGCCTGACCATGCAGAGCACCCAGGTGAGCGAAGCGATCGTCTCGACGGGAACGCCAGCCCCCCGGTGGTGTCTTCGCGAGCTCGAGGCGCGCGGCCACGCGTGCCTCTCGCGAAGGGGTCTGCTTCACAGGGAACGTCACGCCGTTCGTGATGGACCGCCTCGTGAGAACTCGGAATCCGGCTAGTCGCGAAAGTCCGGGCGATCGGCCTCACGACCCGCAGTCGCTGCTGTCGCGGCCGGACCTGGTCCTCCTATAGCGGGCGGCCCTCCGACCGGGGTTCATGCACAGGACGGTTCCGCCTTGCACAGCGTGTGCGTCGCTTTCGGGTTGGAACGTTGGATCTATGCCTTCATGCCACAGCATGGTACTGATCCGAGCGCGTGGCCGGCGGAGATGTCAGAGAAGGCAGAGCTATTAAGGCGTGACCTGCGGCGTGGTAAGATTCGATCGAGTTGATCACAGCAGAGCCGGTGACTATGTCGGGCCGCTTCTTGGAGGGAGTGCCTAGCTCGTTGTCCAGTCTATCAAAGACCTTCTGCCCAGAGGTAACGCTACGACTGCTGGTAGTGTTGTACCACGGTATGTGCGGTGCGCGATAACCGAGACTCCTGCCTAACGGCACTATCCAAGACCGACCCCTCAGTTCAGGCAAGGCGAGTCCCGCTATGGTGCTGAGACGAGTCCATCGGATGATCCGTGCCGCGTCTGCTTACCGTGCCCTGCCCGCGCGCGCCAGAGCAGAGGACAGGCGCGACCGGCGGGGGGGACTCGGTGATGATCCTGGAATCGACCGGACTGTAGAGGCCGCCCTCAACTGGCTTGCGACTGCCCAGGATTGCTCAACGTCCGCTGACGGCGGGGTATCCCGTCACTTCAGTCTCGTGACTGGTTGGGCAACTTCGTACCCTGAGACAACTGGCTACATTGTGCCGACCGTGCTTGATATGGCAGCCGGTGACACCGCGCTCGCTGCCCGCGGTCGTCGGATGCTCGACTGGCTCGTGTCGATTCAATTTCCGGAGGGTGGATTCCAGGGGGGGGTCATAGGACAGGTACCCTTAGTTCCGGTGACGTTCAATACGGGGCAAATCCTTCTGGGGCTCGTCGCGGGTGTTAGACACTTCGGTCAGGCCTACCGCGCGCCGATGCAGGCGGCAGCGGAATGGCTAGGGCGTACTCAGGATTCGGACGGCTGCTGGCGCAAGTATGGGACCCCATTCGCGGCCCCGGGCGAAAAGGCATACGAGACGCATGTAAGTTGGGGGCTATTCGAAGCCGCGCGACTGGAGCCACACGCATCGTACGCAGACTGTGCGATACGCAACATCGATTGGGCGTTGTCGAAGCAGCGTCCGAATGGCTGGTTTGAGAGCAATTGCCTGGTGGATGCGGTAAGGCCACTTACCCACACGATTGGATACGCACTGCGCGGCGTGGTGGAGGCGTATTTGTTCACGCGCGTCGAGCGATTCCTGGACGCCGCTTTGCGATGTGCCGATGGCGTACTCAGTGCGGTCCGCCCTGACGGGATGCTTCCAGGGAGGCTTGACGCCAACTGGCGCGGAGCAGCTTCGTGGGTGTGCCTGACCGGGAGCGTGCAAATTGCGCACTCGTGGCTGCTCCTGTACCGGGAGACCGGGGAACGTCGATTCTTGGACGCTGCGGTGATGGTGAACCGATACGTGCGACGGACCGTACGCGTGGACGGACCTCCGGAAGTTCGAGGTGGGGTGAAGGGTTCCTTCCCGATCTCGGGTGAATATGGTCGCTTCGAGTATCTCAACTGGGCCTGTAAGTTTTTTATCGACTCAAATCGGCTCGAGCGCGAGCTGTACAGGTAGCGCTGGCGTGCCGTGGGTGTTCGAGGGGCGAGCCGACGTGGACATGAACGCGATCGGCGTCGTCGCGCTAGGATATCCAGCGAATCCTTTTCCTCGCACAGAGTACGCTCAGGGACAGCGAGCGTTGGGCGCGCGTCCGTGCATACTAGGCGTACGAGGCGAACATTCGGCAATGTGCGTGGGATTCATCAGCGGCCGGCGCTTCGCGCGGTCACTGGAGATTCCGTCGCTGCCGGCCTTTCCTCGCGAAGCTGCGGACGCCTTCTGGGACGGGATACGAGGGTTCTGTGATGCGCACGGAGTGTGACCTGCTGCTCGGGGGCCACGTAACTGAACATCGTGTCCGGACGTCGATCGCCGCCGCGCATGCGCCCCTCCTGGTTGCTCTTGAGAGTGGCATGCACGGCCGATCGCTTCCGCGTTTTTCAGCATCCTGCTAGACTACTTCCCGGTGCGGAATGGGCCAAGGGCGCTCAGTGTTTTCAGTGTGGTGCCGGGCTCGGACTTGGCCCATAACGCACCGATATTGGTTGACGATGACGAGTGTCTACGCGCGATGGTGAGCAAGCAGCACGAGTGCCGCCCGGCACTCGGCGCCGCTGCGCAGCTCACGCGGTGCAGCCCCTGAGGTCGTCCGACCTCATCGGAGGCGCCATGGTCCGGCGCACCTACACGCAGCGCACCTTGGTCGAAGTCCTGCTGCCCGACGCCGATAAGCTGTGGGATCCCGTCCTGCGACAGATCGACCTTGTCCTCGAGGACGAGGACCTGGTGGACCAGGTCACGGTGGCCCTGACACGCCCGCCACCCCTTGAGTGCTCGTCGCGGGCGGCTCGGCACCCCGGCCGCCGTCGTGCTCCGGATGCTCGTCCTGAAACACCTCTCCGATTGGAGCTTCGACGAGTGCGAGCGGGAAGTCCGGGGCAGCCTCGTGTACCGGGCCTTCTGCCGGATCGACGGGGAGCGTGTGCCGGACGCCAAGACCCTGATTCGTCTGGCCCACGTGCTGGACGGGCCGATCCTCACGCAGCTGCTGGAGCGGCTGGCCACGATCGCGCGTCAGCGTCGGGTGATTCACGGGCGCCGCTTGCGCGTAGACACCACCGTCGTCGAGACGACCATCCACTATCCGACGGACAGTGCGCTGCTGGCCGATAGCGTGCGGGTTCTGACGCGCACGATGAAGCGGCTCACCGCCCGCCTGGGACCCGCCCGGTGCCACGTCCGCGATCGGGCGCGCAGCGTGGCGCGTCGGGTCTTCGCGATTGCGCAACACACCCGCACGGCGACCTTGCGAGCGACACCGCCAGGTGCGGGAGCGCAGCAAGACGCGGATGCGGCAGCTCTACCGGAGTCTGCTGCGAATCACGCGGGGAGTCCTCCGGCAGGCGGAGACCACGGAGCGCGTGAGTCGCTTCCATCCCGGGCCCGCGGTCCGACGGCTTCGTGACGGCCTCCGCGCGACGGTCGGTCTCGTCCGCCGGGTCGTGGCTCAGACCCGGGCGCGGGTGCTGCGCGGCGACACGCACTATCCGGACAAAGTGCTCAGCGTCTTCGAATCCCACACCGAAGCCATCCGCAAGGGCAAGGCGACGAAGCCGACGGAGTTCGGCAAGCTCGTGAAGATCCAGGAAGCCGAGGCGCAGTTCATCACCGACTACACGGTCTGTCCGACACGGGTGCCGGATCAGGCGCTGTGGGAACCTTCGCTGGTCCGACACGAGCAGCTCTTCGGACGAGCCGCCGTGGCTCGCGGTCGCGGATGAGCGGCTTCGCCTCGCGAGCCAATGACCAGAACGAGCGAGGAGCTCACGGAGTGCGGCACAGTCGTCCTGCCGCGATACCGCCGAGAAGGCCGCTCTCGCCGCGATCGAGCCGCCCTCCGATGGCGCACCGGCTCAGAAGGCCGCATCAGCGCCCTGAAACGCCGCCACGGCCTTCGGCGTTGCCGCTATCGAGGCCTCCTGGGGATGGAGCGGTGGGTGGGTCTCGGAGTGATCGCCAACGACCTGCTGGTCCTGGGCCGAGCGGGGTCTCGGACCGGGTGATGACCACCGACGAATGATTCGATGGGACGCTGGTGATAGAGAACGCGAGAACGGACGGATGAGATGGAGGCCGGGACCGCTCTCCGCTGAGGATCGACTCGTGAACGATCATTTTCGCACCGGGAAGTACTAGGGTCCTGTCTCGGAAGATCGTGAAACAAGTTGTGCGCTTCGCGCGTTCTCTGTATGGAGAGGAGAACACCGATGCGCACGGGTCGACCGATCCCGCCGTTGACGCTCACGGACGCCGAACGCGAGACGTTGGAACGCTGGGCGCGCCGCGCGAAGACCGCGCAGGCCGTGGCGCAACGCGCGCGCCTGATCCTGGGCTGTGCGGCCGGCCGGACCAACACCGTCGTGGCGCACGAGCTGCGGCTGACCAAGCAGACCGTGGGCAAGTGGCGCCACCGCTTCCTGGCGCGACGGCTCGATGGATTGCTGGATGAGCCGCGGCCGGGGGCCCCACGCACGATCACCGATGCTCAGGTCGAGCGCGTGCTGACGCGGACGCTGGAGGCGACGCCCGTGGACGCGACGCACTGGAGCACCCGCTCGATGGCGAAGGCCAGCGGGCTCAGCCGGAGCGCGGTGCACCGGATTTGGCGCGCCTTCTCGCTGCAGCCCCACCGCACCGAGACCTTCAAGCTGTCGGCCGACCCGCTCTTCATCGAAAAGGTGCGGGATATCGTGGGGCTGTACCTCCAGCCGCCCGACCGCGCGTTGGTCCTGTGCGTGGACGAGAAGAGTCAGATCCAAGCGCTCGATCGGACCCAGCCCCTCTTGCCGATGCGGCCGGGCCAAGTCGAGCGGCGGACCCACGACTATGCGCGCCACGGCACGACTTCGCTGTTCGAGGCGTTGGACGCGAAGACGGGGACGGTCATCGGGCAGCTCCATCGGCCATCGCAGCATCGAGTTCCGGAAGTTCCTCGATACGATCGACGCCGAGGTGCCGGCGAACCTGGACGTGCATCTCATCCTGGACAACTACGGTACCCACAAGACGGCCTGATTCGGCGCTGGCTGGCGCGGCGACCCCGCTTCCGCGTGCATTTCACGCCGACCAGCGCCTCCTGGCTCAATCTCGTCGAGCGCTGGTTCGCCGCCCTGACCCAGAAACAGATCAAGCGCGGGGTTCATCCGAGCACGCGCGCGCTCGAGGCGGCCATTCGTCACTACATCGCGGTCACCAACGAGGCGCCCAAACCGTTCGTGTGGACGAAGACGGCGGACGAGATCCTCGCCAGCGTGGCGCGATTTTGTCATCGGATCTCCGAGACGGGACACTAGCCTGACTTATTCACGAACTATGAAAGACAAGAGCCACCGAGCTCCTCAACGGTGCTATAGAAGCGGTGATTGGACGTTTCTATGCACGCCGCCAAGGAGACTCGATGGCTACAGACTGTATAGCCCAGCTGACCTTCCGATACCAGGGCCTTCGGCCACCGATCGTGGCCCGATTCGATATGCCGCACGCCAGCTCGGACGGCGGGCTGGTGCTGCTCAAAGCGGTGGACGAGCGGCTGCGCCTGACCGAGGCGGTGGCTCGGTGTCTGACGGATCCGCGGCACCCGGGGAAGGTGGCGCACTCGGTCCTGGACCTGGTTCGGCAGCGGGTCTTTGGCCTGGCCGCCGGCTATCTCGATGGCAACGACGCCGCCCGGCTCGCCGACGACCCCCTGCACAAGCTGGTCCTCGACCGCGAGCCGCTGACTGGGCCGGCGCTCGGCTCGCAGCCCACCCTCTCGCGTTTCGAGAACGCCGTCGGTCGGCGCGATCTGGTCCGGCTGAGCCACCAGCTGGCGCGGACGGTCATCGACGCCCAGCGGCGCCGGCTCCACGGGCGCGCCCGGCGGATCACGATCGACCTGGACCCGACGGACGATCCGACGCACGGCCAGCAGGAACTGAGCTTCTTCAATGGCCACTACGACACGGCGTGCTACTTGCCACTGGTGGCCACGCTGACGTTCGACGACGACCCGATGCAGCACCTGGCCGGCCTTGTGCTGCGGCCTGGCAACGCGCCCGCCAGCCGCGGGGCGATTGGCCGCCTGCGCTGGCTGCTCCGGGCGCTGCGGCAGGCCTTTCCCCGCGCCATCCTGCGCGTCCGGTTGGATGGGGGCTTCGCGGGCCCGCGGCTGCTGACCTTCTTGGACCGGGCCGGCGTCGAGTACGGCGTGGGCCTGCCTGGCCATCCGCGGCTGGCCAAGCGGGTCCGTCGCCTGCTCGGCCGGGCGTCGGTCCTGTTCCGCCCCACTGGGCAGGCGATGCCGGTGTTCGGCGAGACGCGCTACGCGGCCAAGAGCTGGGGCCACAAGCGACGCGTGATCATGAAGGCCGAGGTCGTGCAGTATCCGGGTCGCGCCCCGCGCAAGAATCCGCGCTTCGTCGTGACCAACCGGGCCCGGGCCCCCGAGGCCGTCTACGCCATCTACCGCCAGCGCGGCGACGTCGAGAATCGGCACAAGGAGCTCAAGGACAGCCTCGGCTTGGGCCGAACCAGTTGCCCCCGCTTCCTGGCCAACCAGGTCCGCGTCCTGCTGACGGCGACGGCGTACGTCCTCTTCCAGACGCTGCAGCAGCACGCCCAGGGAACGGTCTGGCCGGCGCCCAGGTCGCCACGCTGCGGGAGCGCCTGATCAAGCTCGGCGTCTGGGTCACACGCTCGGCCCGCCGCATCGTCCTGCACCTGCCGCGGGCCTGTCCCTGGCTCGAGCCGTGGCGCCAGCTCGCGCGGGCGGTCGGGGCGCGGGCCGGGTACCCGCCGCCGCCGTCGCTTCGGACCGCGTGCACGACCGCGGGAGTCGTCTCACTGCCGAGCCTCACTGCCAACGGTCGGCGGGCGCCCCGCGGTGGGCCCTCGGTCGGCCCCGGCCCGTGTTTCGGCCGCGTCGACCTTCCGGAGGTCGTCAGATGCGATCGTGGTGTCCATCAGGGCTGCGCGACTCACGTCCTGTGTGCCTTCGTGAATAGGTCAGGCTAGACTCCGGCTCTGGCTTCACTCGCGGCTGACCGCGCGATCGTCTGCCATGATTGCCCGGCACGGTGGGGTACGACGGTTCGTGCCTTCCATAGTCGGCCTGCGGGCTTCGACATGGAGTGGTGCGGTATCTTCTCGCCGCACGCCAGAGATTGGTGGGCGGGGAGCCGGCTCCGAACGGTCCGACTGCCCGGAGCCGCTCTTCCCGGCCGGCGGCGGCTGCCGGATGTGGAAGTCGCCGCCGAAGCTGCTAAGCTCTCTGGGATGTGGCAAAGGAGCTGGCCGGCCGTCCGAGAGCCCCTCGAGACGCTGCGATAGATATGACCACGAGAACCGTGCTGACCATTCTGGGGACCCGCCCCGAAGCTATCAAGATGGCTCCGGTTATTCGTGAGCTGCGGAGCCGGCCGACGGAATTCAAGGTCATCGTCTGCTCAACCGGCCAGCATCGTGAGATGCTCGAGCAGTCGCTCCGATTCTTCGGCATCACACCCGACATGGACCTTACTGTGATGACTCCGAATCAGACGCTCGCTGGTTTGACCTCGGTGCTCTTCGGTACGCTCGATGGCGTTGTGGAGTCAACGAAGCCCGAGTGGATCCTCGCCCAGGGCGACACGACGAGCGTGATGGTCGCCGGCATTATCGCCTACTACAGCAAGGTCAAGTTCGGCCACGTGGAGGCTGGGCTACCAGATGGGGCGAATCGGCACCTTCGGCGAGCACGTGGTCTGTCCGGCGGAGATGCTGGTGCCGATGCGGAAGGAGATGCCCTGGGCCCCGGCCGCGCTCCTCGGCTGCTGCGTCCCGACCGGCGTGGGCGCGGTGACCCGGTGCGCCCAGGTCGAGGCGGGCGCCTCGGTCGTCGTGATCGGATGCGGCGGGGTTGGCCTCAACGTCGTGCAGGGGGCCCGCCTCGCGGGGGCCCGGATGATCGTGGCGTGCGACCTCCTCGACAACAAGCTCGCCTTCGCCAAGGAGTTCGGCGCCACCCACACGGTCAACGCGGCCCAGGCGGATGTCGTGGAGACGGTGCGGGGCCTCACCGGCGGCCGCGGCGCCGACTACGCCTTCGACGCCATCGGAAGCGAGAAGACCACGCTCCAGATCATCGACGCGGTGCGTCCCGGCGGCACCGCGGTGATCGTGGGCATGGCGCCGCAAGCCGCGCGGGCGCCCATCAATCCGTTTCTCATGGCCGTCCAGGAGAAGGTCATCAAGGCACGATGTACGGCAGCGTGCGCCCGAACGTCGACTTCCCCTGGCTCGTCGAGCTCTATCTCGACGGCCGGCTCAAGGTCGACGAGCTCGTCAGCCGGACGTACCGGCTCGAGGAGATCAACGAGGGCTTCGCCGCGATGCGGGGCGGCCAGGTCGCCCGGGGCGTCATCGTCTTCAGCTGAACCGCCGGCCCGCCAGAGCGCGAAGCCGACAGACGAGCAGCAGGTGGGACGCGCGCCGACGCCGGTTCCCGAATCACCGTACAGGCGCGTGGTCGTGTGCATGAGGCACCGAGTCGCCCGCGCGCCACGCTTGCGTTGCCCGTGTGTGAAGGGTCCGCTATGTTTGATCGCTTGATGGACCGGCGCGCCTTCATCGGTGGCCTCGCCCTCGCGACTCTCGGCGCGTCCGCCATCACTCGCGCTCAGCCCGCGCGCAAGGCCTACCGGATCGGCATTTTGGGGTCCTCGCTTTCGACCGCAGACATGGTCGGGCCCGACCCCCGGACTCCATCCCTCAGAGCGCTCCTCGGAGGACTGCGCGGGCTCGGTTACGTGTACGGACGGGACTTCGTCACCGAGCCTCGCGGGGGGAGGGCAAGCTGGAGCGCTTCCCCGCCCTCGCGGCCGAGCTCGTTCGTGCTCAGGCGGACGTGATCCTCGGCGGGGGACCCGTGCTGCCCACGCTCCAGCAGGCCACCTCGACGATCCCCGTCGTCATGGTGGGCGCCGCCGACCCCGTTTCCCAGGGGTTTGCGCAAAGCCTAGCCCGCCTGGCCGGGAACTTCACGGGGCTGAGCCTCCAGCTGGTGGAGACGACGTGGAAGCGGCTCGAGCTGCTCAACAATCCGACCGCGGGGTGGCTCGAAAGCGTCTACGTCTTCCCGCTCCTCGAGGGCACCGCCGTCGACGCCATGCAGCTGCATCTGACGATGGCTCGCAGCCTTGACAGAAGTCGCCACCACGTGGATAGTGGCCGCGATGAGGCGCTGGCGAGCCTTCCTGTGGATGCTTCCGCGCAGAGTGCGACAGATCGTCCGGATGCGCTATTACGCGAGGTTGGTCAGTCGCGGTGTCTCTGAGCCGGATGTCGTTGAGCTCGAGCACCTCATCCAATCCGGTGTGACAGTAATTGACGTCGGCGCGAACATCGGAGTCTACACGAAACGACTATCGGAACTTGTGGGCCTCCGCGGGCGCGTCATCAGCATCGAGCCAGTGCCCGACACGTTCGAGATCCTTCAGGCCACGATTCGGTTGTTGAGGCTGGCGAACATCGACACTTATCGCTGCGCCATCTCCGATACAGAGGGGCACGTGCGCATGCGCATTCCATCCTTCGCGGGCGGAGGGGAGAACTTCTATGAGGCTGAGGTTGTGGAGACGAGTGAGGAGAGTTGTCTGACGGTCCCCGCCGTCCCGCTGGACGTCCTCGTGCCGGGCCCGGTCGCATTCATCAAGTGCGATGTCGAAGGGCATGAGCTCGCGGTCGTCCGTGGTGCTTTGGGTCTAGTGCGCCGTGATCACCCAGCCTGGCTGATCGAACTCTCTACGGACCCGGACCAGACGGAGTCAGCAGCAGCCACGCTGTGCCGCCTGCTGGCGGGCGAGGGATATGGATTGTATCTCTCCGAGCGGGGGAGCCTGCGGCCTAGGGTCGTCGGGGACTACCGTGTGAACTACTTCTTCCTCCGTGACGAGCATTGGACACAGTACCAGCGCCAGCACTCCATCCGGCGAACGGCTGCAACTACAGATTTACACGGCTGATCGGGCACTCCAACGGCGAGCCAGACCTCGGAGGCGAGATTCTCAACCCCGAAAGGGTATGACTGCTGGGGGCAGGTCCCCTCCGGAGAGTAGACGGCAGTTGTTGTCCAGAGGAGGTGACATCGGCTCCGCGTCCTGGCCTACGCGGACGCCCACACCCTGAAAGTCGCCAGTCGGCACGTCGGCCCGGCGCGGAAGACGATCCGATGGTGGCGAGATCGCTACGGGCCCCGGGAGTGTTTGGGAATCGTGGCGCGCTGTCCGAAACCGCAAACCTCGCGCCTGCCCGGCCGAGACCTGCAACTGATTGGCTGTGGCGGGCCGTTCGCGATCCGGAAGATCCAGACCGACCACGGCCGCCAGTTCCTCTTGGAGTTCGTCTTGGCTCTCTAGCAGGCCGGCATCCGCCCGGTATATCCGGCCACGTCGTCCACAGCAGGACGGCAAGGTCGCGCGAAGCCACCAGATTGATCAAGAAGAAGTTCTGGAGCCGGCGTCGCTTCGAGACCTTCTTTGAGGCGGACATGGCCCTCCAGGCCTGGGGGCGCGTCTACAACCTTGAGCGTTTCGACCTGGCACTCCGCGGCGAAGCCCCAGCCGAGAAGCTCACCCGGCTTCGGCCGGGCACGCTGGTGGCCTGATCATCCACGAAGTGCCGTCTGTTCGGTGCACCGTCCTATCGGGGGTCCAATTCCGAGCGGGCTTGAACAATTCGCAACGAAGCGGCCGCTAATCCTGCATTGGCCTGGTCCGGCTGGCCGCGCCTGCCATAGAGACCTGACCATGGACGACCGGCTCACGAGTGCGAGTCTGAAAGGCCGGATCACCGTCGCGTTTCCGTGTGGAGGTCCAGAGCGCCTACTCCATCCGGTGTCCGCCACGGAGGATCACGCCGGTCCCGGAGCCGCCACCCTCCTCCTGCTGGGCTCGGGTCTGGCTGGCGCCGGGCTGTTCGGCCGGAAGCGTCTGGCCCGCAAGCAGAGCTAATCGCTCTCGCGCCATCGCGGCATTTGGTCCCATGCTCGACAGGTGGCATCTGACCGGGGAGATTCGGACGGCCAGATCCGTTTTTCATTGCCCCAGATTCCACCGCGCAGACATCCTTCCAGCTCAGTTCGGAGTCCAAGTACGATATCTCTCTTCCGGTTGGATAGGAAGAGAACCTGGCCGTCGGATCCTTTAACTACCACACGGACTTCTTTGGCAAGGCGTTTGACATCCATGCACAGGACGGGTCCGCCTTGCACAGAGTGTGCATCGCTTTCGGATTGGAACGTTGGATCTATGCCTTCATGGCACAGAATGGTACTGATCCGAGCGCGTGGCCGGCGGAGATGTTCAGAGGGAGGCAGAGCTATTACTGAGTCTCGGATAACACAGTGACACAGTGGTCAAAAGAAGACCCGCGGCTCGAGGATGCTCGCGCCAGCGTGGGGCGCCGCTGGACCCGGGCCAGCGGCCTCAGGGCAGCCGCCATGTCACCGAGATCGTCGGGACACAGGTCGGCGAGTTCCTGCCCTTCGATGTTCCCGAAGAGGACCTTGACGGGATCGAGGTCCGGCGCATAGCCCGGCAATCGTTCCACCGTCAGCCAACGCTGGTGACGAACGAGGTACGCGCTCATCGCGCGACTCTTGTGCGCTGGCAGACCATCCCAGATCAGGATCAGGCGCCGCCGGGGGGCGTGGCGCTTGAGGGCGTTCAGGAAGGCGATGAGGCGAGGGGCGTCATCGCTCCTGGGGCACGTCTGGAAGACGAGCCACTGCGCCGGCCGTCCCAGCGGGAAGGCCGGGGCCGCGGCGATGGAGAGTTCTTCTAGTTGAACGCGTGGATCAGAACGGGGGCGTCGGCGCGCGGCGCTGATGTGCGCCGGAACGGGGGGCGTTGCGAGACCCCGCTTTCGTCCTGGAAGACGAGCGAGGCGCGCCGGCGGCGAGCGTTTTTTTCACCGCGGGCCAGCGGACGTCGACCCAGTGCTGAATCGCCGTGCCATTCCGTTCCTTCGCCTGCTCGGCAGGCCGCTGGAGCGTCCAGTCCAGCCGACCGAGGATCCGCCACACGTGACCGGGGTGAAAGCGATCCCGTCACCGCTCGATGACCATGGCGACGCGCGCAGCGTCCAGAGCTTAGTCGTGAAGCTGCGGCGACGGGCCCGCGGCGCAAGGCGGTCTCGATCGTGGCCAACTGGCGCGGCGCCAGCCGCGGTTGGCGCCCAGCCCGGCCGGCCGCCTTCAGGCCGGCACGCCGCTGCGCGCCACGCCTGCTACCAGCGCATCACGCTCTGCGACTACCCCGAGCTGCGCGCGATCGCGCCTTGGGTTTTTTGGCGTCCGCGAAGAGGCGAGCCGCGTGCTGCCGTTGAAGCTCCAGGGCCGGGAAGTCCCGTCGAGGTAGACCATGGGTCGCCATGGCTCCATGGTATGCGGACGACAGGCCAATGTCACTCCATCATGCGAGACTCAGTAA
>CAVXVV010000036.1:0-128202 GCA_963765195.1 uncultured Candidatus Rokubacteria bacterium | reverse complement strand
GTGTCAAGGCCGAAGTGAGTTGTCCGGAAAACACCGAAGTCAGATGTCCCCTGTTCACCGACGGTCGTGTCCGCTCGGGGGTCATGCCGGGGCCGCCGCCTCCTCGGCGTCGACCGGCTTGGGCTTGCGGCCCAGCAGCCCCGCCTTCTTCTTCTCGCGGAGCCGATAGCTGTCCCCCTTGATGTTGACGGTCGTGGCGTGATGGAGCAGGCGGTCGAGGATCGCGGTGGCCAGGACCTGGTCGTTGAAGACCTCGCCCCAGTCCGCGAAGCTCTTGTTGCTGGTCACGATCAGGCTGGCCCGCTCGTAGCGGCGGACCAGGAGCCGGAAGAAGAGGCTGGCCTCCTCGCGGGTCAGCGGGAGATAGCCGAGCTCGTCCAGGATGAGCACCCGGGGATAGACCAGCTGATGGAGGGTGCGCTCCAGCCGGTTCTCGTGGCGGGCGCGGACCAGCCGGCCCATCAGCGCTTCCAGGGTCAGGAAGCACACCGAGTAGCCGGCCTCCACCGCCTTGACGCCGAGGGCGATGGCCAAGTGGGTCTTCCCGACGCCGGGCGGCCCGAGCAGGACGACGTTCTCCGTGCGCTCCACGAAGCTGAGGCCCGCCAGCTCGCGGAGCATCTTCCGGTCGACCGAGGGCTGGAAGTCGAAGTCGAATTGCTCGAGGGTCTTCAGCCACGGGAAGCGCGCCAGCTTCAGCCGGCTCTCGACGCCGCGCTGGTGGCGCCCCCGCCATTCGGCTTCGAGGGCCTGGGTCAGAAACCCCTTGTAGTCGACATCGCCCTTGGCCGCCTGCTCGCAGACGCCGTCGAGCTGGGCGAGGAGGTGCTCCATCTTCATCCGCTCGAGGAGGCTGGTCAGTTCCATGTGCCGGCCTCCTCGTACACCGCCAGCGGGCGGCGCTCGACGTCGAGGGTCCGGGCCCAGAGGGCCGCATGATGCCCGGGGACGGTGACCCAGCCGCGGTCGGCCGGCTGGAGGACGTGCTGGGCGACGAGCTGCTCGCCGTCGTAGACGCTGAGCTGGCCCTCCAGGGACAGGCGGACGGTGACCAGGCTGCCCGGCCAGCTCGGCGGGGACGCTATAGCGATTGCCGCGGGCCTCGACGTAGGCATCCCAGCCGACCTGGCGGCGCTCCCAGTACGCCGTGTCGTAGCGTCGGGCCGGCAGCGGCCGGAGCGTCGGGGCCTCCCGGGCGAATCGCTCCGCCACGACCTCGTGGACGGTCCCGTGGACGCGCCGATCGGCTTCCTCGCGCAGCCACTGCTCGGCCAGCTGGTTCAGATGGGCCCAGCTCTCGAAGGCGCGGTAGCGGACGAAGAAGTGGTGCTTCACGTACCCGACGTTCCGCTCGTCCTTGCCCTTGGTCTGCGCCCGGGCCGGCCGGCAGGCGCGGGGGACGAAGCCGTAGTGGCCGGCCAGATCCACGAAGCGCGGATGGAAGTGGACCGCGCCGCCCCGCGGATGCGCGAGCACCGCACACTTCTGGTTGTCGACCAGGACCTCGCCGGGGGCGCCGCCGAACCACTCGAAGGCCCGGACCAGCCCCTCATAGGTGTGCTCGGCGTCCTCGGTCTCCGTACACCAGAAGTGGAAGCGGCGGGAGAAGCTCAGCGTGTTCACGACGAAGTGGACCGTCGTCGCCTCGCCGGCGATCACCGTCCGCTGGGTCGCCCAATCACTCTGGAGCTGCCGCCCGGGCTCCGTCTCGAAGCGGACCGTCGCCCGGCCGGGCCGCAGCCCGCGCTTGGGCCGCAGGTAGTCGCGCAGGATGGAGATCCCCCCGGCGTACCCCTTGGCCTGGAGCTCCCGCCAGATCACCACGGCGTTCCAGACCCCCTCGGCCAGCAGCTGATCGACGACCGGCCGGTAGGGATCCAGCACGCTCCCCCGCCGGCCGCCGCGGCGGGCCGGCGGGCCGCCGCGCTGGAGGGCGCGCCGCACCGTCCGGGGATGGACCCCCAGCTGCTCGGCGATGTCACAGAGATAGACACCTCGCTTGACCAGTGCTTGAATCGTCATGAAGTCCTCCGGCGCCAGCATGTGCCCCTCCTCCCCGATGGCCCCATCGGTGGAGGGACATTCTCGCTGGTGGTTGGGGGACTTCCTATTTCGGTGTTCTCTGGACTTCTATCACAGGCGCTGACACCGGCAAGACGACGCTGTTCCACCTGATCTCGCGTTTCGCGGCGCCGGACCGGGGCGAGGTCCGGTTCGAGGGCGCTGGTCGCGGGGACCGCGCCGCCCGGCACGCCGGGCAACACGGTTCTGACCGGGCACCGCGACACCCAGTTCCGCTTCCTGAGGAGCCTCGAGCCCGGCGCCCGGCTTCGCCTCGAGGACGCGCGAGGCGCGGAGCACGACTACTCGGTCAGCGACCCGCTCATCGTCGACGCACAGGCGGTCGAGAATCCTGTGGGATACGGACGCCTCGCTTCTCACGCTGGTCACCTGTTACCCGTTCGACGCGCTCGTGCCGGGCGGCCCACTGCGCGACGTCGTGCGCGCTGCCACGCTCCCGGTCGGACGCGCGGCGAGCCCGGGGCGCGGGGAGCGTGGGATTCAGGAGACCGAGAAGGCGTGACCTGCGGCGTGGTAAGATTCGATCGAGTTGATCGCAGCAGAGCCGGTGACTATGTCGGGCCGTCTCTTGGATGGAGTGCCTAGCTCACACTCATTGTCCAGCCTATCAAAGACCTTGCTGCCCAGAGGTAACGCCACGACTGCTGGTATGTTGTACCACGGTATGTGCGGTGCGCGATAACCGAGACTCCTGCCTAACCGCACTATCCAAGACCGACCCCTCAGTTCGGGCAGGCGACGTCCCGCTACCGTGCTGAGACGAGTCCATCGGATGGTCCGTGCTGCGTCTGCTTACCGTGCCCTGCCCGCGCGCGCCAGAGTAGAGGACAGGCGCGACCGGCAAGGGGGACTCGGTGATGATCCTGGAATCGACCGGGCTGTAGAGGCGGCCCTCAACTGGCTTGCGACTGCCCAGGATTGCTCAACGTCCGCTGACGGAGGGGTATCCCGTCACTTCAGTCTCGTGAGTGGTTGGGCAACTTCGTACCCCGAGACAACTGGCTACATTGTGCCGACCGTGCTTGATATGGCAGCCGGTGACACCGCGCTCGCTGCCCGCGGTCGTCGGATGCTCGACTGGCTCGTGTCGATTCAATTTCCGGAGGGTGGATTCCAGGGGGGGGTCATAGGACAGGTACCCTTAGTTCCGGTGACGTTCAATACGGGGCAAATTCTTCTGGGGCTCGTCGCGGGTGTTAGACACTTCGGTCAGGCCTACCGCGCGCCGATGCAGGCGGCAGCGGAATGGCTAGGGCGTACTCAGGATTCGGACGGCTGCTGGCGCAAGTACGGGACCCCATTCGCGGCCCCGGGCGAAAAAGCCTACGAGACGCATGTAAGTTGGGGACTATTCGAAGCCGCGCGGCTGGAGCCACACGCATCGTACGCAGAGTGTGCGATACGCAACATCGATTGGGCGTTGTCGAAGCAGCGTCCGAATGGCTGGTTTGAGAGCAATTGCCTGGTGGATGCGGTAAGGCCACTTACCCACACGATTGGATACGCACTGCGCGGCGTGGTGGAGGCGTATTTGTTCACGCGCGTCGAGCGATTCCTGAACGCCGCTTTGCGATGTGCCGATGGCGTACTCAGTGCGGTCCGCTCTGACGGGATGCTTCCGGGGAGGCTTGACGCCAACTGGCGCGGAGCAGCTTCGTGGGTGTGCCTGACCGGGAGCGTGCAAATTGCGCACTCGTGGCTGCTCCTGTACCGGGAGACCGGGGAACGTCGATTCTTGGACGCTGCGGTGACGGTGAACCGATACGTGCGACGGACCGTACGCGTGGACGGACCTCCGGAAGTTCGAGGTGGGGTGAAGGGTTCCTTCCCGATCTCGGGTGAATATGGTCGCTTCGAGTACCTCAACTGGGCCTGTAAGTTCTTCATCGACTCAAATCGGCTCGAGCGCGAGCTGTACAGGTAGCGCTGGCGTGCCGTCGGTATTCGAGGGGCGAGCCGACGTGGACATGATACTCCGACGTTGCGCCAGGCTCTCGCCCAGGAGGCCCGGCGGTCTGTCATCGATCGCTTCTCGCACGCGTCTCGCGTGCAGGGCCTAGCGAACAGTTACCGAGAGCTCCTAGTGTGAAGATTGCTTTCCTGGCTGCACGGCCCCCCTTCCCTCCGAACATCGGAGGCCGGATCCGTACCTATCAGCTCCTTCGTCACCTCTCCGCGCGTCACGAGGTGACCCTGATCACCTCTACCGACTCGTCTAACGAGGTCGAGGCGCTCATCGGTCTAAAGTCACACCTGCCACGACTCGCGTGCCGCTCGGTCGCCGTGTCGCCGCGCACCACCCTCCTTCGCCACGCGTGGCTCATCGCGCGCGCCTCCGTAGACCCACTTCCTCATACTTGGGCGGTCTATCGGAATGCTTGCTTCGCAACCCTCGTTGCTACGACGCTCGCCGCCGAGTCTTACGACGTACTCCACTGCGACCACGTGCATATTGCAAACGTGCTCTTCGGTCTCCGTACTCCGCCCCGCGTACTCAATGAGCACAATGTGGAATATCGGCTCGTCGAGCGCATCGCTGCCTTGGACCGACGTCTCGGCCGCCGTACCCTTCTCCGGTGGCAGGCTACGCGGACCGAGCGGGCCGAGCGAAGGGCTTGTGCTGCATTCGACCATTGCCTAGCGGTATCTGACGAAGATCAACGCTTGATTCAAGCCTTGGCTCCGGGAGTGCCCGTCTCCGTCGTACCCAACGGCGTGGATATCGACTGGTTCTCACCCGTCCCTCATCCTGTGGATCGGAATGAGATCGTATTCACCGGCGCCATGGATTGGCTCCCGAACATCGATGGAGTTCGCTTCTTCGCTCGGGACGTGTTACCTCGGATCCGGGAGGCAAGACCTGAGACCAGGTTCTCCGTCGTCGGCCGCAACCCCGATCCGACTCTCGTTGCGGAGCTCCAAGCCCAGGGCACCCATGTCACGGGGACCGTCGACGACGTGCGGCCGTATCTCGCCCGCGCGAGTCTCGTCGTCGTGCCTCTTCGGATGGGAGGCGGGACGCGCCTCAAGATCCTGGAAGCATGGGCGATGGCGAAGCCCGTTCTTTCTACCACGCTGGGCGCGGAGGGACTCCGGGCAATCGATGGAGAACATCTAGCCCTGGCCGACGGGCCAGAAGCGCTGGCCGCCCGTACTATCGCCTTGCTCAGCGGCTCCGAGAACAGCACACGCCTTGGCCAAGCTGGACGCCGAATCGCTGAAGCTTGCTACGCGTGGCCTCGCATCACTCGAGTTCTCGAAGAGGTCTACGGGGCAACGATCGCTGACACTGAGCGTCGCAGGCTAGCGCTTCGGGACGCCGCGGAACAAGCATGACACACAGCACCGCACGCTGCCACTCTCGATTAACCGAGAGACATGAACCGTCCAGGTCGCGAGGACCGTGAGGGTGCTCCGCCGCGGGTGACACCACGCCTCCCACGGTGACGCTGCGAGTCCCCGCGTCCGCTGCCGGCGTCGTGAGTCTCCGGGCGTCCGCCACCGATAACAATCGCGTCATGACAACGGGGATATTCGTCGATGACGTGCGGGTCGCGACCTCGACGACTGCGCAGGCCAGCTTCCCGTGGAATACGACCTCCACCGCCAACGGACCGCATCGGATCCGTGCCGTGTGGCCCGGGATGCGGCGGGCAACGTCGGCTCCTCCGCGTCGTGGTCCATGACCCGTCCTTGCAAATGCAGGCTTCGCAGGCCCGAGCGACGGTGCGGGTTCACGGTCCGTGAGGTGGGCGGGGCGCCGCGCTCAGACACGGTCTCACGGGACCCGGGCGCCCACGGGCTCCCGCCCACCAGCCTGTCCCGGCCCATCCTACTCACCGGCCGGGTCTGAGAGATACAAGGCGGTCCGTATGGTGTGTCAATCTGGGCGTGTCGATTCTACTCAGGAGTGAACCCCTGGAGTGAAGTCCTCAAAGTCGAATCTATTTACATTGCATTAAATCGTAGTACATTTATCCAATTGTTGGCCTTTCTCTTGCAGTTCGCCGCCCGCGTTCTACCACCAAGCTCGCGAGCCACCACGGGATGACCCCGCCGCCGTCCGCGGCCTCGGCGGGGCCGGGAGGGGTAGATGGGCGGGATCAGGACGACCCTTGTCCTCGCTGTGCTGGGATGCTTGCTGGCCCTTGCCGGCCCGACCGCTAGCGAGGCTGGCCCCGTGCCTATCTGCCGATGCTATCGCGGGCCACGGGAGAGGTATCCATTGTCGCCTGGGCGGCGACCACCACCACAGAGGATGGACCTGAAGATCGACGGGCAGGTCGTCGCTTCCTGTCCCACCTGGTGGTGCCAGTATGTGTGGCAGTCGCCGACCGTGCCAAACGGCAATCATGTCGTCACGGCCATTGCCTATAGCCCCCCGACGATCGTGACCGGCCAGGTCGCGAGGACCGTGAGGGTGCTCAACGCCGCGGGTGGCACCACGCCTCCCACGGTGACTGACACCACGCCTCCCACGGTGACGCTGCGAGTCCCCGCGTCCGCCGCCGGCGTCGTGAGTCTCCAGGCCTCCGCCACCGATAACAATCGCGTCGTGACGACGGAGATATTCGTCGATGACGTGCGGGTCGCGACCTCGACGACTGCGCAGGCCAGCTTCCCGTGGAATACGACCGCCACCGCCAACGGACCTCATCGGATCCGCGCCGTGGCCCGGGATGCGGCGGGCAACGTCGGCTCCTCACGCGTCCGTGGTCCAGGTCAGCAATGCGACAGGGATTCAAGGGATTCCCGAACGAGCACGATGGGAAGAGCAGATGGTGGCCTACGGGAGACGGGCCTGCGATTGGCTCCGGACGCCCGGACTGACCCTCGATCAGCGTCTTGGCGCATGTCTACTACGACCAGATTCGAGTCATGTACCAGATCGCCGACTACACCGAGGATCCGAGCTGGAATGCCTGCGCGGCGCTCGCGGCGACGGTCTACCGCGACCGCTATGTACTGCCGAACGGTGGCGCGCGTCCCTGGCTACTGGAACTTCACGACGGGCCTGCGTGAGGATGTCGAGCGCACCGGAAATCAGGCGTCCCGGACGGCGGTCGTCCAGCTGTCCCGATCCGCGACCTATGCCGGGACTCCACACCGCTGGAGTGGACCCAGGGGACCGCGCGGAGTCGCGAAGTGGCGTACGCGATACTCAGCTACATTGATGCCCAGGCACTGGGCGAGCCCGCACGGCCTCGGCGGCGCGCCCTCGTGGACCAGGCCTACGGCCACTTGGATCAGTGGTTCGTCTGGTACACGTGGCGGGATGCCCGGCAGCAGTTCTCCCCGTTCATGGTGGCGTTGACCGCCCACAGTCTCATTCGGGACTGGGAGCAAACACACGACGCCCGCCTGGTCCCGGCGTTGCGCCGAGCCGCCGACTGGTTGTGGGGACACGCCTGGGATCCCGTGGGAGAGGCGATGGTGTATGACGTGAATGGCGTGGACGGCCCGGCGCGCGCGGCCCCTGACCTCAACCTGCTGATCGCCCCCATGTACGCGTTCCTCTACTGGCAGACGGGACTCACGCCGTATCGGGATCAGGCCGATGCGCTGTTTGCCGGGGGCGTCCGCCACGCCTATCTTGAGGACGGCAAGCATTTCGACCAGAACTACTGGTGGAGTTTCGACTATGTCCGGTGGCGAGAGGCGAGGTAAGAGCGCCTACGGACTCGCGATCGCCGCTCTGCGCGTCGAGGACGACCCGTCTAGGTCGTGTGGCGCGCGCGCACGCCGGGAATCCGGGCGACCGCACGGCCGAGCCCGTGCGTGACGCCCGAGGTTGCCAGTCGAAACTGAGCGAACGTCATGTCCCGCCCGACGGTGACGCGCCTCAACGCGAAGGGATCGGTACGAGGGGAATTCAGCCCGCCGATCGTCGAGACTGCCGCGCTGACGCCGCTGGCCTCGAGTAGCCGCTTAGCTCGCTCATCGTAGTCGGCGGGGCTCCCGTTCGGATACGCGAAGGTTCGTGTGCGTGTCGAAGCCTTGGCGCGCACCTCAGCTATCGACGCCACGATCTCGTATCGTAGGTCCTCATCCGGGAGCTGGCTCAGAATCTCGTGGTGAACGGTATGAGCTCCGAAGCTGATCAGTGAGGTTGCTTCCATGGCGGTAACGTCCGTCCAGTCCATCATCCGAAAGGGCTTCAGCGAGTGTGGCTCGGGGCGACCCAGCTGCGCATAGAGGCTCGAGAGCATGGCGTCGCGCCGACGTGGTGGGACGCTCTTTAGAATGGAGATGGTGCGCCCGGCGACCACGATACGCTGCTCGAACTGCTCAAGGTCCTGAACATCGAGACCTAGAGCCGCCAGGTCTATGCGCTTGGTCGAAGTCTGGCGAAACGCACTTGCGATATCGACCGTCCAGAGCACTTTCTCGGTGCCGAGCAAGCCCGTCGTGAGATAGATCGTCGCGGGAATTCGCAGACGTTCCAAGACAGGGAGCGCCACGGAGCGATTGTTTCGGTAGCCGTCGTCGAAGGTAATGCTCGCAATCGGCCGACGGACGCGCTGTTGCGGGCGCGCAAGCGCCTCATCGATGGGCAAGATATCGTAGTGGTCCTTGAGGTATTGAAGCTGTCTCGTGAAGTCCGTCACGGCTGACGTGGTGCCAATCTGGACAACCCGATGGTACGGCTCCATCCACGACACCGTGATACGCGACGATCAAGAGTCGAGAGCGGTTCAAGGCGCGCCCCATGCGGTGCAGTCCGACTGTCGTTGCTAGCGAGACGCCGCGACGTCTGATGGTCCGAGTCAGACCGAAGATACTCATCTGTCCCGGAGCCATTGATCGAGGACTAGGAGGTTGTACAACCGCAGGCTGTTGTCACGCTGGCCACGTAGATGCTCCCGGGCCAGCGCGCCGATGCCTTCAGGCTGGAACCACCCGGTCTCTCGAAGGGCGTTACTGGCGGACAGCGCCTCAATTCTCGGACGAAGGTGTCGGCTAAACCAGGCGGCGAGAGGAGGATCAAACCCTCGCTTGCGACTCTCAACCAGGTGCGAGGGAACGTACCGATACAGGACGGTGCGGAGCAGTTTCTTGCGCGAGCCGTTCGCCAGAATCCAGGCGTCCGGGAGACTGAGCGCGAACTGAAGGAGCTCATGGTCGAGCAACGGGGCGCGCGCTTCGAGACCGTGGGCCATCGTGGTGACATCGAGCTTCGGCATGAGGCACTCTGCCAGGTACGTCTTGATGTCGAGAGTGCGCATGCGGCGTAGTGAGCTGCCCGGCGTCGCTCGAAAGAGCGTGTCCAGGACTGCGGTTCGCTCGGTGTCAGCCAGCCGGTGGACCTCTTGGAGCTGCGGGTGAGTACAGACGGCGGGCCACGCGGGAATCGAGGAGTGAGCGAAGTGCGAGGTAGCGGTGCGATTCGTCGAGTGTCAGAAGCGCCGCGGCCCGAGACAACCGACCAAGCGATCCAAATGCAGGAAGGAGTGGGCTGCGGAAGCCCGAGAAGGCCTGCCGCAGTGCCGTGGGCACGCGCCGAGTGACACGAGTGAGGCGGGCGGCTGTCTCGTACCAGTCGTACCCGGCGAATCCCTCGTCGCCGCCGTCGCCTCCCACCGCGACCGTGACGTGCCTGCGCGCTTCTTGAGCGACGAGCCACGCTGGCGCGGCCGAAGGGTCCCCGAAGGGTTCGCCGAAGTGGCGAACCAACTGGGGTATCAGATCGACCGCGTCCGATGCGACACGAAACGGTCGATGGTCGGAGCCGATGTGCTGTGCGACCGCCCCTGCGTATGAGAGTTCGTGCGAGTGGACATCGTCGAAGCCAATTGAGAAGGTCTGAACCGGGTGCGAGGAGCTGCCGTGCAGCGACCGCCGCGACCAGGCTCGAGTCCACGCCACCGCTCAGGAGCACTCCGAGCGGCACATCGGCCCTCAGGCGAATCGCCACTGCCGTTGTGACCAGTTCGTCGAGGCGTTCGACCGCCTGGTCCCAGGTTCCTTCGTACGGAACGATCTCCCGCGCTGGATCCCAGAAACGGGAGAGGTGCAGGCCATCCGCATCGGCGGTAGCGAACGTTCCCGCCGGGAGCTTCTTGACAGCCGGATGAATCGTAGCCGGTGCTGGTATGTAGCCCAGCGTGAGAAACGCGTCGAGCTGCGGAAGATCGACGTCGTGAGGGGAGCGCAAGATGGTCGCGATGGCCGCGAAGCTGGAAGCGAAGTAGAGGATGCCGCTCTGGTTGGTGTAGTAGAGGGGCTTCTTGCCGATGCGGTCGCGAGCCAGCAGTAGCGTGGCAGAGCGCGGGTCCCAGAGGGCGAGCGCGAACATCCCGCGCAAGTGATGAAATGCGTCGGTGCCCATGAGGCGGTAGAGTGCGAGCAAGACTTCGGTATCCGACTCGGTGCGGAAGGTGCAGCCCTTGTCGATGAGCTGCCGGCGTAGCTCCACATAGTTGTAGATCTCGCCGTTGAACACGATCGCCGTTCCAGTGTCGGGGTCATGCATGGGCTGCTGCCCGGTGGCCAGATCGATGATAGAGAGACGCCGATGCCCGAGGCACAGCCGGCTGGAGGCGTCAGACCAGAATCCTTCGCCATCCGGTCCCCGGTGACGGAGGACTGTCGCCATTCTCCTGACGGTGCCGGCATCGCAGGTGAGGCCGGGCGTGAGGGCGAAGGCACCGGCAATGCCACACATGGTCGTTAGCTAGTTGGCGGGGCTGGTTGTCGAGGCGGCATACAGCCGCTCGTAGCGGCTCGCCACATGCTCGTGACTGTAGTGCGAGACCGCCCGGTGTCGGGCCTTGAGTCCGAGTTGGCGTCGTATCTCCGCGTTGGACGCGATCGTGTCCAGTGCGGCCGCCAAGGCATCGGCATCGTTCGGGGGGACCAACAGGCCCGCCTCACCGTGAGCGAGAAGCGCCGGCGTGCCGCCGACGGCGCTACCGACGACCGGAAGGCCAGTCGCCATGGCCTCGAGGATGCTCATGGAGGTGCCCTCGGCCAGCGAGGGCAGAAGAAAGGCGTCGAGCTCACGATACACGTCGCTCGGATCGCTGGTTTCACCGAAGAAGTGGACGCGCCGGTCGATCCCAAGCTGCCGGGCGAGTTCCTCGAGTGACGCACGCAGGACGCCGTCTCCGATGAGCACCAGAGCGATGTGGGGGTGCCTTTTCAGCACACGCTCGAACGCCTTGAAGAGGAGCGCATGATTCTTGACCGGAACGAGTCGACCGACATGCCCGAAGACACATGCATGGGGCTCCAGAGCGTAGCGTGTACGGAGGATGCCCTGCTTGGGTCCCGGTCTGAAACGGTCCGTATCGACGCCATTCGGCACAACGTGAATGCGCGCCGATGGGACGTGAGCAACCCGCTTCAGATAGTCAGCGAGCGGATCAGAGACGGCGGCAATGGCCGACGTATAGAGGGCCGCCCACCACATGAGGGGCGGGCCGTACCACGGCTCGGGATCGCCCAATCCATGGACAGTGTGGACGACCCTCGGAACGCGAGCGAGATGGGCGGCCCGCGCCGCCTTCAGCCAGGCCCCGCTGTGCGCGTGGACAACATCGGGTCGGAGTGTCGCGAACCATCGGACGAGTTGAGTCGGAAAGGGAATCGTTCGAAGGCCTGGAGCCGGAACGAGAGTGAGACGCACTCCCTCGCCTCGCAACTTCTCGCCCAGAGGTCCTTCGAACTCGATGCAGGTGATCCCGACATCGTGACCTCGCCGAGCGAGATCCTGCGTGAGCTGCGCAACGACGGTCTCCATGCCCGCATAGATGAGACCGGGTAGAACCATCTCAATCTTCATGGCTCAATTCCAAGAAACACTATCCCCGATGAGCACATAGCCCTTCGGACGGAGTAGGCAGCGAGAACGGTGACTGCGATCACGCTTTGGATACACGGCAGACTCTGGGATACGACCGTTACCGCGCGTCGCGCACCGCGCGCTCGGCGACGGTATCTTGCAAGTCGTCGGTGCTGAAGTGTGTTCTGCCACACTCTCGGGTCTGGATCGTCGTACCCTGACGCATCAGGAAGCTACCCGTCTCATTCACGATGATCCAGGACGGGAGACTCGAGTCGGCAATGGCGGTCAGCTACCTCTGTAACATCAGCCGGCAGACTCGACGTCCAAGGCGCGACGAAACGGAAGAACTCCGGCAGTCGCACGGCGAGAGACAGAGCCTGCCCTGTCGAACATGCCCGGTCGGGATGCTCGCTGAAGAGCGCCCATTCGCTGCGCACGTAGGCGTCATAGGCTTCGGAGGTAGACGAGCGTGGCATCTTGGATCAGTTGGGAACGGTCAGAACAGCGAAGGCAGCGTGCTCCAAGGCATCAGCTGGCGGCGGGGGCCGTACCTGACGGGCATGTCTCATCTCAAATGTGAACCTGCAAGGTGGCTGACTCAGCGTTGGCCCTGCGTCCGCCATCGGACGAAGTCGAAGCTCCACCAGTAGTTCTGGTTGAACTGCTTGCCGTCCCGAGGTACGCCTTGTGGACTCCCTCCGAGAAAAGGGCATCCGCGCGATCTCGCTGGTTGGGATCTCCCGTTTCTGCGTAGAGGAAGGCATACATGGGAGCAATCAGTAGATTGAGATCGACCGCCCCTTTCGTCGAACCGTCGATCCCATTGATGTCATAGGCCATTCCCCCCACCTTGGGATCCCAGGCGTGCGACCACAGCCAGTCCGCGGCCTGTCGAAGCGTCGACAGGCAGCGGGGATCGCGAGTCTCCTCCCAGTCTCGAATCAGGCTGTGGGCGGATAGCGCAACCATGAATGGGGAGAACTGCTTCCGGCTGCCGAGGTATGTGGCACTCCCCGAACCACTGCGCAAAGTGGCCATACGCGATGTCGCGGAGCTGGCTGCGGCGGGGCCGAGGCGGCGCGCCAAGGGCCTCCGCGTCCTGATGTGCCAGCAGTGCGTAGGCGACCTCTCGGCTTCTCGTCGACGTCGGTGATCCACTCGATCGGGGTCGAGTCGGCCGAATAGGCAGCTGCGTTCGAGAGCAGGATGACCGCTTGCCGGGACGCGGGATCTTTCGTGAGCTCGTAGTCCATGCGTAGTCCGGTGGTGAAGTTCCAGTAGCCGGGCACCCCCCCGCGTTTCGAAACACATACCCGTCCCGGTAGACGACTCGGGCTCGGCGCGCACAGTCCAGCCAGGCGTCCTCGCCTGTGTACTTGGCAATTTGCAGGAATACCCGGACCTGGTCGTAGTAGGTATGGGCGAGATCCTCGTCGGGGTGTGTCCCTGCTTGCTTCAGGTAGTCGCAGTGGCGGCGGCCGTACGTGACCATGTTGCTCTTCCACTGCGAGAGTGCTGGAATCTTCCGGTCCTGACCAGGCGACGCGGCGGTCTGAGCGTCAAGCCCGGCGGGCAGGCTGAGCAGAGCCGTGACACAGAGGACCGGAAGTAGACGGGTCAACGAGTTGACCAGGCGGCCTGGAGCCACGGGGCGTGCTGAAGATGGTGGCACCGGTTGGCGCTCACGGCCGAGCCGTTGAGGATCGGTCAGACCGTGGGCCCCGTCCGATGATGCTCTTTCCGCCATGGCGCGAAGGGCGGTTGCGACGGCGAGCAGCGTATATAGCATGATCGAATACCCCTGTGAGAGAGAGAAGCCGGCCACGACGTACGCGAGGAGCGAGAGCGTGAGGGCCTCCGGCAGCCACTGATAGCGCGGCCAGAGTTGTCGTCTTCTCATTGCTCGAGCGGCGTGACGACTGTTGGTGAAGCCTCGCGCCACGAACCAGACGAATGCCACCAGCCCCGGTACGCCGAGTTCCGCGCCAACCTGGATGAAGGAGTTGTGCGCGGCGCTCCATTTCCCAGCGCCTTGATGGGAGAGGCCCTCGCCGATCTCGTAGGCGCCGGCGCCGACGCCGAGAATGGGATTGAACAGGAGAAGCTTCAAGCCGGCCACCCAGACGGTCCAGCGAGCGGCGTAGAGACCGCCGGCGTCGTACTCTGTGACGTTCTCTGACTGTGCGTCCGAGAATATCGTGCTCATGCGGTCCCAGTAGTCGGCCGGCGCATAGACGCCCACCAGCAGTGCGATGGCCGCGATGGAGAGGAGGCCTGGGACGAGCGCGCGCGACCGATACCGCCAGAGCACGTAGAGTCCAACCACGGCCAGGGTGATGAAGCCTGCTCGAGACCCGGTTTTGACTATGCCGAGAAGCGTCGTGACGATGACTCCGATGGCGGCCCAGCGTTGCCATCCCTTTGCGAACAGCGTATTTCCGAGACCGATGAAGAGACCCATGCTGAGAACGAAGGCGATATCGTTGCGGTCGTACGTGTCCGTGATGCTGGTGCCAGGCGGGGCGGCGAGATACACCCATGCCAGGCTCGAAAGCGAGATCATCAACGCCCAGGTGATGAAGGCGGCGTCGGCCGGAGTCTTGATGCAAGAGATCAACAAGATGAAGCACCAAGCTAGCAGGAGGGACGTAGACGTTATGTGAGTGAACGTTTGGGAGGGCCAAACGCTGGTGATGAGCGACAGAACTGACAGCGCGAACAATGCGATGACGAGCCTGACGTCGGGAGAAGCCATGGTGATGCGCGATCGTGATGGGGAGTGAAGGGCCAGTGCCGTTGCGAGGAGAAGAGTGACCTTGGCGATCTGCCAGCCGGGAAGGGCATCTGACAGTCTCGTGACGACGACGAAAAGATGAAAGGCGATGGCGAGAAGGGCCCACCTGTTGCCGGACAGCCGGTCGGAAGGATCGGGACGGCGACGAATGTAGGTGCTCATCGGTAAGACCCCGCGTGAAGGCTCGACTCCATGAGTGCAACAAGCGCCTCGCTGGAGTGCTCTCTCGTGAACTCTCTCACGGCCGACCGCCGCCACGGAGCAGAGGAGGCGGATTGTGGCGTGGACCTGCGATCCAAGTGAGCGGCAATCGCCTCGGCGATCTTGACTGGATCGTCTTGGACCGTACGGTTGTTCGTCGCGTGCATGAGATCCGCCGTCGCACCGTCGTCGACGATCGCGAGGATCGGCGTGCCCGAGGCGAGGTACTCAGCTATCACGAGGCTTGAGATGCCGAGTTGGTCGGCGATGTGTAGAGTGTCCACGAGTCCTGACATGTCTTCCCCGACGAAGACCAGACGGATGGCGCCGAGAGGGATCCCTCGAGAGTCAAGGTCGGCATGAGCACGGCACCTTAGCCAGGTCCTCGAGGTGGTCCACTATGCGCACGGCAGCACGGCCGTCCCACAGAGGGGGCCGTGACGGCTGGGGGGACGGGGAGCGAAGAGCGCGCAACGCCTCAGCGACGATGCGTTCGGGGTCACGGCCGACGAGACGATTGGTGCCGTGGGTGAGGGTCACTGGCCTCTCGGTATTGTCCCGCAGAGTGAGGCAGGGGACGCCGAGTACGGTAGCTTCCTCCTGCACCCCCCCGGAATCGGTCAAGGTGAGACGGCAACGACTCAATAGGGCAACGAAGTCCGGGTATCCCAGCGCATCCAGGCAGTTGATGCCCGGCGAGATCGAAGCGCATCCCCCACGCGGGATCCAAGTGAATCCCGGACGTCGAAGGAGGCGGTCCCGGACTCTCGGATGAACCGGGAAGACCACTGGGACGGCCTGGGCGACTCGGCCACACGCCTCCAGCACAGTGTCGAGACGCGTCGAATCGTCGACGTTCCCCGGCCGGTGCAGAGTCAGAAGAGCGAAGTCTCGACCGGCCAGCCCGAGCTCCGCGAGTATCCCAGAATGTTCCCAGGCGCGCCGCATTGCATCCAGCGTATCGATCATGACGTTGCCAACCATGTGAATGGTCGCCGGATCCTTGCCCTCGTTGAGGAGGTTGTTCCTACCCGAGTCTTCCGTGACGAAGAAGTGATCGGACAGGGCATCGGTGACGATGCGATTGATCTCTTCCGGCATTGTTCGATCAAAGCTTCGAAGGCCCGCTTCAACGTGCACGACGGGGATGGCCAGCTTCGCGGCGGCGAGAGCTGCCGCGACGGTCGACGTGACGTCGCCGACGACGACCACGACGTCGGGATTCGTACTCGACAGGATTGGCTCCAGGCGGCGCATGGTCTCGGCGGTTTGGACCAGTGGCGAGCCCGCGCCGACGCCAAGATTGTGGTCGGGCTCTGGTATGGCGAGATCGGAGAAGAACGAGCTGGACATCGTGGAGTCGTAGTGTTGGCCCGTGTGAACGAGTATCGATGAGAGGGCAGGACGTTTTGCCATCTCCGCAACGATAGGAGCTATCTTCATGAAGTTCGGTCGAGCCCCCACAACGCTCAGCACCACTCTCTCGCCCATCAGAGTGACTCTCAACCTCGAGGCGGCTACCCGAGGGGATGCCCGTGGCTCGGAGCGAAGGCCACCCGGTCTGCGGGAGGACGCCCGATCAACTCGCGATAGACGCGTGCCAGGGCGGAGCCGCGAGCGCGGACCGAGAAGCGCTCGCGAACCTCACGTTGCGCCTCTTGACCAAGCGAGCGACGTTGATCAGGATCATCGAGAAGGTCGCCGACCGTCCGAGACATGGCGGCGACGTCGCCTGACGGGACGAGCATCCCGGTGCGGCCGTGATGGATGAGCTCCGGCACTCCACCGACCGTCGTGGCCACGATGGGCAGACCATGGGACATTGCCTCGAGTGCGACGTTGGGCATCCCCTCGCTGCGCGACGGGATCAGGAGGACGTTGAGCTGCGGATACAGAGCAGCCACATCCTCTCGATGGCCTAACCAGTCCAGCGACTCCGCCACGCCAAGGCGTTCAGCGAGGCGCCGCAGCGTCGCTCCCTCTGGCCCCTCACCGGCGATGAGCAGACGGGCGTCGGGGCGACGGCGCAGGAGCAACACGTGGGCTCGGATGGCCAGGTCGACCCCCTTCTCTGGGCTCAGGCGACCGATCACCCCGACAAGGGGAGGGGTCCCCCTGTGCCATGCCTGCGGTGCGAGCGAAGGGGGCTCGATCACGGACGCGTTGGGGATGACGCATACGCGTTCGGATGGAACACCCGATCGCGCGATCCGCGTGGCCATGGCCTGCGAGACGGTCGCCACGCGATCGGCACGGCGGACGGCGCGTCGCTCGAGGGCGAAGTATGCGCGGACTTTCCAGTTCTCCCAAGTGTCGCCATGAAGAAACGCCAGCCAGGGCTTGTTGAGCCGTCGGGCCACGAGCCTCATGAGAACGTTCGCCTTGTACCCGTGGGTCTGGATGAGGTCCGCGTCGTCGGCGACCGCTGTCAGCACGCCGATGGATCGCGGATCGCCCGGAAAGCGGTCGGGTAACCGTATGACCGAAAGGTGAGAGCGGTCCGCCTCTCGAAGCAGGGGTGATGAAGCCGGCTCGCGGCTGAAGAGGGCGAGCATAGTCTGAGTCCCTGAGGAGCGGAGGCACGCCGCCGTGGAGAGGAGCTGCCTCGCCGGTCCGGTGACGCGGTATCCATCCAGGACGGCAAGAACTCGAATCCCCTGATCACCTCGATCGCCGTTCGAATGCGGCTCGGCGAGCTGCGGCGTGCGATGTCCCGTCATGAGAGCGGACCTTTGGCGATCGACGGAAGCAGTTCGATTGACGCTGTCGGTCGGATCGTCGAAGGAAGGGCCACCGCGCCAGAGCTCGAGGCGGCCTCCGCTGAGATAGCGCCACGCGGCGACTACCGCTGCCCAGTTGAGGAGAAGAAACGCCGACGGCACACCCAGCACCTTGACCCGACCCAGGCGGTGGCTCGAGAGCCCCAGAATACCAAGGGTGTAGCACACGAGCTGCGTGAGGGCAGCTACTTTGAACCAAGGCCCCGGAATGACGACACTGGCGGCAAGCACAGCCACCAACGCGTACGGTACCACGAGACGGAGTGTCTTGTGTGACACCAGCTGCCAGGCTACGGGAAGGCCCAACGGCTTCCCCACGAGGCGCCCGAGCTCGAGCTGCGTCTGAAGCACGCCCGCGAGCGTTCGCACCTTGCGTCGGAACTCGTGGCCGGGGGTTGGCGACGGTGTATCCAGTGCTCTCGCGTCCGGCTCGAATACCACCCGATAGCCATCTGCCATGATGCGAAGCGGCGTCACGAGGTCATCGAGAAGCGTGTCGGACGGCAGGCCGCGATAGAGATCGGACCGGATCATCGCAATCGCACCGGTGAATCCCATGCTGGAGCCGAACATGCTCTCCGCCCTGCGAATGGCCTTCTCGTAGCGCCAGTAGAGTCCGACCCCCGACTGGCTCCCCGACTGGCTTCCCGGTCTTCCCTGGTCCGTGATGACCAGCTCTCCACTGACCGCCCCGACCGACGGGTCGGCAAGGTTGCGGACGAGCGCGCGGACCACTGCAGGATCGAAGCGTTGCCGCGCATCCGCGAACAGAACCATGTCGGCACTGACGCGACTCATCCCGAGCATTGAGCGCATTCGCCTTGCCGCCACGTTGCGGCACACGTACGAGCCTGACCCGGTCGGCGAACTGCTCGGCATATCGTGCCGCGATTGCCGCCGTGTCATCCATGGACCCATCGTCCACGACCAACACGGTCAATAGACCCGCTGGGTAGTCGAGCGCCAAGCAGTTGTCGATTCTTCCCGCGATCGTTGCGCCCTCACCGTGGGCGGTTATGAGAACCGTCACCGAGGGGGTGATGGGCGCTGCGCGAACCGGTCGAGGCCATAGGCGGGCCAGGATGGCGATCAGCATGGGGTAGCCGAGGTAGGCATAGGTCACCAGAGCAAGCGCTACCCAGAACACATACTCAGCCACAGTAGGCCCAGGGGATCCGGCTACAACCGGATGACCCGCCCGGCGGCATCCGGGATGCCGCGGGTCGCATTCCGTGCGTCGACGATCAGCGGGACCTGGCGCGTGAGCGCCTGGTAGTCGAACTCGCGGTGGTCGGTCAGCACCAGGGCCGCGTCAGCCCACCGGAACACTTCGGCGTCGGCCGGAACCGCGACCAGCGTTGTCTCGCCGACGGCGACGGACGGGACGAAAGGATCCGCGTAGCGCACGTCGGCGCCCTTGTGGAGAAGCGCCTCGACGATCTCGAGCGCCGGGGATTCGCGGACATCGCTCACGCCGCGCTTGTAGGCGACGCCCATCACCAGCACGCGCGAGCCCTTCACCGAGCGGCTGGCCTCGTTGAGACCGTCGGTGAGGAGCTCGAGGATGTGCTCGGGCATCGTGCGGTTGATCTCGTCCGCCAGCCCGATGAACTTGGCCTCGTAGCCGTTCAGCCGCGCCTTCCACGACAGATAGAACGGATCGATCGGAATGCAGTGCCCGCCGATGCCCGGCCCCGGGTAGAACGGCATGAAGCCGAACGGCTTGGTCGCGGCGGCGTCGATGACCTCCCACACGTCGGCCTTGAGGTGGTGGCAGATGAGGGCCAGCTCGTTGGCCAGCGCGATGTTGACGCTGCGGAACGTGTTCTCGTAGAGCTTCGCGAGCTCGGCCGCCGTCGGGCTGGAGAGCTCGTGGACGGCGCTCACGATCTGGCGATAGAGGAGCGCCGCCAGCCGGGTGCACTCGGGCGTGATGCCGCCGACCAGCTTGGGGATCTGCTTGACGGTGTACTGGGCGTTGCCGGGATCGATCCGTTCCGGGGAGAAGGCGAGGTGGAAGTCACGTCCGACCACCAGACCGCCGCGCTGGAACGTCGGGAGCAGCACCTCCTCGGTCGTGCCGGGGTAGGTCGTGCTCTCCAGGATGACCAGCTGGCCCCGGCGAAGATGCGCGGCGACGGCCTCGGCAGCGCTCACGACGTGAGAGATGTCGGGGTCCTTGGATTTCCGGAGCGGCGTTGGCACGCAGATGACGATGGCATCCTGCTCGCACAGGGCGTCTGGATCGGTCGTCGCCGTGAAGCGTCCCGCCTGGAGGGCCTCCTGGAGCACCTCGGAGGGCACGTCGGGGATATAGGACTCGCCGCGCGTGAGCGCTGTGACGCGCCCTGGGTCCGTTTCGAGGCCAGTGACGTGGAACCCGGCCCGCGCGAACTCGACCGCGAGGGGGAGGCCGACATAGCCCTGGCCCACCACGGCGATCCGAGCGATCTTGTGCTCGATCCTGTCTGACAATGTCAAGGTTAGGCTTCCTTTCGCTTAGTTCAGCGAGCCGATGCGGCCCGGCATGAGTCTCGTTGTGCGGGCGAGCCCGGCTTAAGGTTACCGTCGGCACAACCGGGCACGCCGAACTGTCCGAGTGTCGGAACCTCGCGGCACGGCGTTGATGTCGACGATCATTGGTGCCTGTGGCAAGTCGCCCAGGAAGCCCTGATCGAGCCACGCGTGATGACACTGCAGGCCCTCAAGCGCCACCCCCGGCTTAGGGCTTCGCATAGCTGGCCAGGATAGATACGCGAAAGCCGCGAAACATGTCCATGAGCGTGAGACGAATCAGAGCGAGTTCCGCCAGTGCCAACGCGGGGTGCGCGGTCGCGAGAGTCGCGTCACTCGCGAGCATTCGAAGCCATTCCTCCCGCAGACCGACTTTCGTCATCAGGGCGCGAATGCGACGCGGGGTGTTCGCTCGGTAGAGCGTCGGGAAGATGTCGTTCGCGGCACGTCCGTCCAGACGTTGCGCGAGCCGAGTCTTGAATCTCTTCGGAACACATTTGGACCCAGCCACGAAGTGGGACCAAGCATTGGGCGTATGGACGATCAAGCGCCCGCCGCGGGTGAGGATCCGAGCAAACTCTGCGAAGACCGGCTCGGGACTCTCCAGGTGTTCGACTACCATGTTGCAAGTGACCAAATCCATACTGCCCGTCCGAATGGGCAGGAATGAAAGATCGGCGAGTGAGACGCGCCGAATACTCCGGTGTTGTCGCACCGACACCTCGTCCACGTCGCAGCCGAGAACCAGCTTTGCTCTACCGGTCACTTCGTGCTCGGACTCCTCCCTCCAGGCGGGGAAAACGTGCCAACCGCAACCGGCATCCAGCCACACGGTGTCGCGCGTCACGTGCGCCGAGACCACATCCTCGTAGATCTCCTGGTTGAAGCGGAGACCAGGCGCAATTCGCCTCTTGAGCTGGGTGTATGTGTCGTAGCTCATACGCGGACTATCGAGAAGGCACTGGGCGTGACTCGGTCACGTACGCGTCAGTCGCCTGAGCACCGCGCCCGAACATGATGGTCTTCACCGTGTCGATCAGGATGCGGAGGTCCCGCCAGAAGGACAGGTGCTTGATGTAGTAGAGGTCGTAGCGCATCTTCTCGGTCTCTTCCTCGAGGTTGTTGGCGTAGCCGTATCGGATCTGGGCCCACCCCGTCATGCCGGGGCGGACGACCGAGCGGAGCGCGTAGTAGGGGATCATCTGCCGGAAGAGCTCCTGGTTCGACACGGGGTGCGGGCGCGGGCCGACCAGGTTCATGTCGCCCCGGAGCATGTTGACGAGCTGGGGCAGCTCGTCGAGGCGGTAGCGCCGGAGGATCTCGCCGACCCGCGTGACGCGGCCCCTGTTGTCACGGACCCACTCGGAGGTGCTCCCGCTGTCCGGCCGCATCGTGCGGAACTTGAGCAGCCGGAAGCGGCGCCCGTTGAGCCCGATCCGCTCCTGGACGAAGAGGACGGGGCCGCGGGAGTCGAGTCGGATGGCGAGCGCGATCAGCGGGTACAGCGCCAGGTAGACCGGCAGGCCCAGGAGCGCGAGGCTGAAGCTCACGGCCCGCCCCGCCAGAAGATCGACGCGGGACTTCCGGAAGTCTCGCGAGAAGACGAGGCTGCTCGGCGTCAGCGCCTCGATCGCGAGCTTGCCGGCGAGCCGCTCGTAGGCGTCCGGCCCGTCCTCGACGATCACACCGGTGAGGCGGGCATCCAGCAGTGTGCGGACGGGGAGGCGTCCGCGGCGCTCGCCCAGTGCGACGACGATCCGATCCGGCCGGACCTCGTCGATGATCTTGGCGAGCTGCTCCATCGGGCCAAACTCGACGTAGCCGGGCGGAATCCCGGGACCGCCGGGGACATCGGGCACGATGCCGACCACCCGCTGCCGGAAGTGCGGCCGCACCGCGATCTCCGCCACGATCTGGCCGGCGAGGGGGCTCGAGCCCAGGATCAGGACGCGCTCCTGGAACGGCCGGCTCCGCATCACCCAGTAGGAGAGGGCCCGGACGGGGAGGAGGACCCCGAAGATCAGGAGGAAGCTCGAGAAGAAGACGCCGTCGGCGATGCGGGTGCCCGGGAAGGCCGTGTAGAAGCCGGCCAGCAGGATGAAGGCGACACCGAACGCCTGGATGAGCCGGACCGCGAAGTCGCCGAAGGTCCGGACAACGCGCAGGTCGTAGAGGTCGTTGTAGTAGAAGGCGACGATGCAGCACGCGGAGAGCGCCAGCGCCTGGCCCGAGGACGCCGGCCAGGTCGATCCAGTCGATCATCATCGGCTGGACCCAGCCTAGGATCACGACCGAGACCACCAGGAAGAGGGTCAGACCCTCGATGACGGCGAGCGTGCGTGCCACGATGGACCTCGGGACTCAGCGGGCGCGCCGGCGCCCCACTCGCACGGCGTGGCGGGCCCGCGCCCACCAACCGCCGTGGCCGTTCCGGGAGACGCGGAGGCCATACGCCGCGTAGTAGCTGGACGGCGTCCGCGCGTCCTTGTTGAAGATCAGCCCGACGAGCTTCGCGGCGTCGAGGAGCGATAGCGCCTCCTCGACCATCCGCCGCGGCGTGCGGTTCGCGCCCACCACGAGGATCATCCCGTCGACGAGCTTCTCCAGGATCCGGCAGTCCGGCACGGGAACAACGGGCGCCGTGTCGACGATGACGTGGTCGTACCGGCGCCGCGCCTCGGCGAGGAGGTCGGCGACCACGGCCGACTTCAGGACCTCGTACGGGGTGTCCGTGCGCCGACCCGCCGGGAGGATCGAGAAGTTCAGGCCGGGGAGGGGCCGGACGACGTCCTCGAAGCGAAGCTGGCGGTCCTGCACGAGATCGACCACGCCCGGGGCGTCGTCGGGGAGCCCCAGGCGACCGAGCACCGAGGAGCGCCGAAGGTCGGCGTCGATCAGCAGGACCCGCGCGTCCGGCGACTGAGCCAGCGCGCCGGCGAGATTGATCGCCGTCGTCGTCTTGCCGTCCCCGTCCCCCGGGCTCGAGATGGCCACGACGCCGAGCTCGGCGGCCTTCCGGAGATGCTCCATCAGATGCCGGAGCGCCCGGTACTGCTCGGACCCGAAGCCGGCCGGATCGAGCAGGCTGACGAGATGCTCGTCGATCTGGAGTCCCTCGGGAGCGCCTTTCGGGCGCCGGGCCTCCACGGGCGCGGCCCGACGACGGGCCCGCTCCGGCGTCGCGGCCGGCCGGGGCGCGCGGGGCGAGGCTACCGGAGGAGGGGGTGCCGGAGCGACCGCCGTCCGGGGCGGGCTACCGGGGCGGGGCCACCGGAGGAGGGGGTGCCGGAGCGACCGCCGCCCGGGGCGGGGCCTCCGGCATGACGAACGTCTCGGTCGCCGTGGGCTCGTCAGGGGCAGCGCCCTGGCGGACCCGGTCGCGGTCGGCCTGCTCGAGGGCCTTGAAGAACTTGCTCATGGCACCAAATAGGCGCGCGCCGAGCGCGCGCTGTCGAGGAATCGGTTGAGGACACTGCTCCAGTCCGACCCGGCGGTCAGGTGGAGCGTGAGGGCAAGCCCGCCGGTGGCGAGCAGGAGAACGCCGAGCACGCCGAGCGCCCAGCGCGGCTGTCTGGCCCGGGCGGGCGGGTCGGAGCTGAGCGCCGGCGAGCCCGGCGTCCGCTCCCCGTCTTCGAGATAGCGGATGGCCTCGTCGACAATCCTTCGGTCGATCCGGTGCTCCTGATCCGCGTAGCCGATCAGCAGGCAGTGGTCGCAGACCAGGTTCACAACCCGGGGAATCCCGCCCGCGTAGCTGGCGATCCGACGAATCGCCTCGTCGGTGAAGAGATGGAGGTCCGGGGCCCCCGCGATGTGGAGGCGGGTGCGGATGTACTCGCGCGTCTCATCCTGGGTGAGCGGCCCGATGACGCACCGGAGCCCGATCCGCTGCCGGAGCTGCCGGAGCTCGGGAAGCTGGAGCTTCTTCATGAGCTCGGGCTGGCCGACCAGCAGGATCTGCAGGAGCTTCGCGGTCGGCGTCTCGAAGTTGGACAGCAGGCGCACCTGCTCCAGGGTCTCCGGCGACAGGTTCTGAGCCTCGTCGATGATGAGGACGGTGTTGACGCCCTTCCGCCGCCGCTCGATCAGGAACTCGTTGAGCGCGAACAGGCGCTGCGCATGCGTGGTCCCCCGCGCGGACACCCCGAGGTCCTCCAGCGCGTACTCCAGCAGGCCGTCGAACGGGAGGGTGGAGTTGTAGACGTACGCGACCGCGGTGGTGGGATCGAGCTTCTCCAGCAGCGCCTGGAGCAGCGTCGTCTTGCCCGTGCCGACCTCGCCGGTGAGGACGATGAAGCCTTTCCCCTGCTCGACGCCGTACTGGAGCTGGGCGAGGGCTTCCCGGTGCCCGGCGGTCAGGAACAGGAACCAGGGGTCCGGGGTGAGGTTGAACGGGTGCTCCGTGAGCCGATAGAACGACAGGTACACGGTGGCGTCCTCAGGATCTCCGCTGGAGGAGCGCGACGAGTTGCTGGTTGTCGTGGGCGATCAGGTACGATGCGGCGATCACGATCAGGATCCCCACCACGGCCGAGGCGATCCCGAGCTGGAAGCGGCGGCGCCGGCGTCGGATGTCCGAGTGCCCCACGATCTTCGGGATGCTCACCAGGATCGGGACGGTCGTGAAGGCCCGGAGGTCGTCCACCGAGGGGAACGAGGTATCGAGCGCCTCCGCCAGGAACACGACACCGGCCGCCAGGCCGGCCGACAGGGCCAGGCCCAGGAGGAGCAGCATCGGGCGGTCGGGCGCGGCCGGCTTCGACGCGGGGATGGCCCCGTCCAGCACCCGGAACTGCTCGCCCTTCTGCCGCTGCTCCATGCTCTCGGCGAGCTGGGCCTCGGCGTGGCGCTTGAGCAGGGAGGCGTACAGCTCCTTCGTCGAGTCGTAGTCCCGCGCCAGGTCCTTGAACTCCTGCTCGCGACGGGGGGTGTCCTGGACGCGCCGCTGATAGGTGGCAATCGTGGCGCGGAGGCGCGCCTCCTCGCCCTGCAGGACCTTGATCTCGGCATCGATCGACGCGAGGATCTGCCGCACCCGCCGGGTCGCGGGGTCGACGGTGGGGGCCGCCGGCACGTCGGGCTTGGCGGCCTTCGGTCGGGGCTCGGCGAGCTGGCGCTCCAGGTCGGCGATCTCCGCCTTGGCCCGGATCACGTCCGGGTACTTGTCGCTGAAGCGCGTGGTGAGCTCGGCGAGCTCGAGCCGAAGCCGCGCCAGCCGCTGCTCGGCGGGCTCCGGCGCGCCCGGCGCGCCCGGCACTGTGCCCGGCACCGCATCGTCGATCTGGCGCGAGACCGCGTCGCGCTGGGCCATCGCGCGGCTCATGTTGTCGTTGTTCAGCCGGAGCTGGGCGTTCAGCCGCTCCAGCGTGGAGAGGTTGACCTCGATCTCCTGCGGGAGCTCCCCCGTGTGGAGCTTCTTGAACTCGCTGACCTTCCGCTCCTGCGACGTCGAGACGGCCCTGCACCTCGGTGAGCTGGACCTTCAGGAAGTCGGCGGTGCCCGCCGCCTGCTTCTCGCGGACCTTGAGGTTCTCCTCGATGTAAAAGGACGCGAGGGTATTCGTCACCAGGGCGACTTTCTGGGGGTCGCTGCCCCGGTAGCTGATCGTGAAGGCGATGGTCTGCTTCCGCTCGCGCGCCTCGGCGCTCTTGAGCTCGAGCCCGATGTCCCTCCGCATCCGCTCGATGACCTCTTCGGCCGGGGCCTTGGTCCCGGAGGTCTGGATAGAGCGAGAACCGGTTGATCAGGCTCTCCAGCCGGGCGCGGCTCAGGATCTCCTGGCTGATCGACTGGATGCGCGTCTCGAGCGCGCTCGTCACCGTGGGGCGGACGAACTCCTCGGGGACCTGCTGCCGGTCGACCAGGACGAGCGCCGCCGATTTGTACACGTTCGGCATGAACGCCACGACGCTCACCGCCGCCGTGAACGGGAACAGGAAGACCGGAATGGCGAGCCACTTCCGGCGGTTCCAGACCGCCCACAGGCGGCCGAGTCCGCCGCTCGGCCGCGCCTCGTCGATCACGCCCGCGTCCTCGCGTCTCACCACGTTAGGGCACCACCACGATGTCGCCGGCGCGGAGGTAGAAGTTCTCCTGCTCGCCGGGCGAGGCCACCGCCTTGTTGTAGTTGAACGGAATCCGCGCATGGCCCTTGCCCTCGGGGCGCATCACGTAGATCCGCCCGCGGGCGGCGAACTGGCTGAGGCCGCCGGCCATGGCGAGGATGTCGAGCACCGTGGTCCAGCTCTTGAGCTCGTACCGTCCGGGCCTCGGAACCTCGCCGATGACCGACACCTTGAAGCTCCGAGCCTCCAGGACGATCACCGAGACCTCGGGGTTCGGCATGTACTCGGTGAGCTTCTTGATCAGGCTGTCGCGGAGCTCGGCCGGCGTCAGGCCGCCGGCCTCGACGTCGTTCAGAAGCGGCAGCGAGATCCGGCCGTCGGGGCGGACCGGCACCGTCCGGCTCATGGCTTCGTTGCGCCAGACGGAGATCTGGAGGACGTCCTCGGGGCCGATGCGGTATTCCCCGAGATCGGGAGCCGCCTGGGGCTCGCCGGTCGGCTTGGCGGCCGGTGCCGCCGCCGGCTGGCCCGTGGAAGTCTGGGCGCCCGCCACGGCGACCGCGCCGGTCAGCAGGACGAGGACCATGAGCGAGGCGAAGACACGAGACGACATGACACTCCTCCGATGTTGCAGGCCGTCAGTGCGTCGGGGCCGACGGCTGGGTCGTTGGGTCGAGACCGGCGTCCTTGATCTTGTAGAGGAGCGCCCGGTAGCTGATCTTGAGAATCTTGGCGGCCCGGACGCGGTTCCACCCGGTCTGGGCCAGCACTCGCCCGATGGCCTCGCGCTCGGCCGCGCGGGCGGCGTGCCGCGCGATATCCTTCAGGGATGCCAGCGCCGCGCCCACGGTCGGGGTCGGGGTCCCCGCGACCGCCGCCGGCTGGCCGGCGCTCCCGTCGATTGACTGCGGGGGGAAGGGGACCCGGACCAGGTTCGGATCGTCGAGGACGATCATGCGCTTGACGATGTTCTCGAGCTCGCGGATGTTGCCCGGGTAGTGATACTGGCCGAGGCGCCCGACCGACGCGGCGGGGATCGTGAACTCGCCGCGGTTGTATTGCGCGGCGTACCGCCGCGCGAAGTACTCGACGAGCAGCGGCACCTCTTCCATGCGCTCCCGAAGGGGTGGCATCATGATCTGGATGACGTTCAGCCTGTAGTATAGATCCTGGCGAAATCGTTCCTCGGCCACGGCCCGCTCCAGGTTCCGGTTGGTCGCGGCGAGGACGCGCACATCCACCCGGAGGGCGGCCTTGCCGCCGACCCGCGAGAACGAGCCGTCCTGGAGGATGTGGAGAAGCTTGGCCTGGAGTGCGGGATGCAGCTCCCCGATCTCGTCGAGGAACACCGTGCCGCGGTTGGCGGCCTCGAACTTCCCGATCCTGAGCTGGTGGGCGCCGGTGAAGGCGCCGCGCTCGTGGCCGAACAGCTCGCTCTCCAGCAGGTCATGCGGCACCGCCGCGCAGTTCACCTTGACGAACGGGGCAGCGCGCCGCGACGAGCAGGCGTGGATCGCCCGCGCGACGATGTCTTTCCCGGTGCCGGTCTCCCCGCGGAGCAGCACCGTGATGTCGACCCGCGCTGCCTGCTGGATCGTCCCCCAGAGCTCGCGCATCTTCGGGCTTTGCCAGAGGCCGATCTCCCGGCGGAGGCGTGCGGTCTCGGAGTCCAGGCCGGTCGGAATCTCGAGCCCGGCCAGGCGGCTGCCCGAGCCATTGCCCGGGTGTTGATGGATGCCGTCGTCATCGTGAAACTCGGCGACGTTGCCGGGCGGAGACGGGAAGGCCGTCTCTCCCAGGATGGGAACCTGCAGTCGCGACGGGTTAGCCTCGGTCATTGCCGGAAGTGATCTCCCTCAGGGTGCTGTGCGGTTGAGATTCAGGAGACCATTCTAGGATGGCCGCCCGCGTTCTGGAAATAGGCAAGAAGGGTGCCAGGATGTGTCCTAACGGATGCGTACCCTGCTGCACACAGTTTCACCATTCATGAACGGGAGTGATGAGAACGTGTACCTGGTTCGGCCCGTCCCGGCCGGCCAGCGGCGAGGCGCTTCTGCCCGACGACGGACCCTAAAGTACTCCTGATTGGTAGACATTGGCGGCACGGTGGGGGTAGGGTGCAGATGAGAGGAGCGTCCGGGCGCGCGGGCGGCCCCCGGAGCCCCTCCCCGCTTTGCCGGGGGGGTCCGGGCCGAGTGGTAGGAATCTTGCTCGGCGCCATGGTGCCCCGGCGCCGCAGGGGGCTGCGGAGTCCGGGCGCAATGTCAGGGAATTTCGCCATACCGCGGAGTTTTTCTAGGGAGAGGGGCCATGCGAATCCTGGTGATCGACGACGAGCCGGCCGTGGCGGACCTCTTGGCGGATGCACTCCGGCAAGACGGACACGATCCGACCGTCGCGGCGAGCGGGGAACTGGGTCTGGTCGCCATGGAAGAGATGCACCCGGATGCCGTGTTCCTCGACGTGGCGATGCCAGATATGAGCGGGATCGAGGTCCTCCGCCGGATCCGCGCGCTCCACCCGAGCCTGCCGGTCGTGCTCATCACCGGGAACGCCGAGGCGGCGGAGATCCGGGAAGCGAAGCGGCTGGGCATCTCGGAGGTGATCGAGAAGCCCGGAATCCTGAACGGCGTGACGGAGGTGTTCGCCGCCCTCGAGCGCAACCAGCCGGACTAAACACCCGCGGTTCGGCCTAGACGTCGCGGCCGGTCAGTCGCGGTCAATTGAGCCGGTCGCGGTCAATAGAGCCGGAAGGGGTAGCTCATGTCGAGCGCGATCCCGACCGTGTGGTTCTGGATGTCGCCGGAGCCTCCGTCCTGGAAGGAGCCCTGGTAGTACCCCCGCACGCTCAGCCATTCCCGCAGCCTGTACACGGCCGACAGGGCGATCCCGTAGGTCGTATCGTCTCCGACGGCGCTGTCGTCTGCGGAGGTGATGTGGCTCACACATGGCCGTGGCGGAGAGCAGAAGGTCCCGAGCGGGCGTGTAGGTAACCCCGAGGCTCCCGGTATCCGTCGTCGAGGGGCCGGCGCGGCCGACGACGAGCTGATCGGTGCGCACGTAGGACAGGAAGACGCCGCCGTTCCTGAACTGGTGCTCCAGGCGGGCGGTGGCGTCGGCCCCCCAGTGTCCCTCGTCGTTGATCCGGGGGCCGACCTCGAGGAAGAGCGTCGTCTGGTCGGTCAGCTGGCGCGTCCAGCCGACGAGAACCGCGTTCGACAGTGACGTGCCGCTCTCCTCCTGGACGAAGATGTTGAGAAGGTCGCGCAGGTGGCCCCGATCGCGAGGAGTGAGCTCGCGCGAGCCGCCGGCGGTCAGCGCGTGGCTCTGGTCCTGCGGCGCCATTCTCGACGTCGGTCCGCGTGTACGTGTAGCCCCCGTCCAGCGTGGTCCGCAGGTCGTACGCGTAGCTCACCGTGGGGGCCACCACGACATACCGGGTTCGATTCCGCCCGACATCGACCCCTGGCACGACGGGGACCGTGCCGGCCGGTGCGGTCGGAGGCGTGCCCGGGCTCGGAGGGGCGCCCGGGGCTTGGCGGCGCGCCCGGCGTGGGCGGCGGCGTCGGACCTGCTGGGGTGGTGACGCCGGCGGTCGGGACGAGCAGGTTGCCGCTGTCCTCCGACTGGACGAACGACCCGGTCAGGCCGAGCGTCCAGCGGCGATCCGGGAGATAGCGGAAGAGCACCCCCACCCGCTGGTTGTCGCCGAAGTTGTTCAGCTCGGAGTTCTCGGCGAAGACCTCGGCGTCTATCGAGTAGTTGAGGGAGAAGGTGAGGGGCTCCGAGAAGTAGCCGAGGGTGAACCCCGGAGTGATGTGGGTCACGAAGTCGGACTCCTCGTTCGAGCTGGTGCCGAAGATGTTGCTCTGATACTCCTCGCTGAGGCTGAGGGAGGGCGTCAGGTACCAGCCCGCCTGCGCTCGCGCGAGCGTCGGTATCGCGAGAAGCAGCAGCGCAGCCACCGCGACCCTGAGCCTGGCCATCGGCCCTCCCCTCCTAAGACAGCGAGCCCCCGTCGACCGGGGGGTGGGTACACCACCAGCGCCCGGAGCCAGCCGGCGACGAACTGCCTAATCATAGCCGCTTGCCCGTTGCCAGCGGCAGAAAAGCGACGGGCCGGGCGCCCTCGCACCCGGCCCGCCAGGTTCCGATCGGAGGACGTCCGTCTACGCGGACTTCCGCCCGAGCCAGCGCTTCCGGCTCCAGGCCCCGCGCTGGCCAGCCCGGTGCCGACCAGGAGCAGCGTACCGGGCTCGGGGACCGGCGTCGTGTACGTGTCCGGGACCAGCACGTGGTTGTTGATGGACCCGTCCGCCGGCAGGTCGTCGTCCTCGGTCAAGGAGGTGGGATCCTACAGTCTTGCGATCGAGGGAGCGACCTGGATCCACTTCTTCGCGGTTGGTCGCGCCGGCAGCCACGAACGGGGAGCTCCTGATCGATCTGGCCGGTAACGTGACCAGCGATGTCTGGCTCCGGGTGCCCGCAGGAACCGATGCCAATGGTAGTGCCACCAGCCTGCTCAGCGAGTTCTCCGTGGCCTCAATCACGCCGGTTCCGGAGCCGGCCACGCTGATGCTGCTCGGCTCGGGCCTCGCCGGCCTGGGCGGGTTCGCGCGGCGTCGGCTGAAGAAGGGCCGCAGCGCGTAGCAGCCGGTTTCGTCCATCTCCCCGAAGGAGGGGCGGGTCGTGTACCTGCCCCTCCTTTGCATTTCGGTCAGGTACACTGGGTGTGTCGCTCGGTGATGTCCATGCGGTCGAAGCCTAGGTCCCTCCGGTTCCGCCGTCGTGCTTGTCTGGCGAGCGCCCTGCTGCTCGGCGTCGTAGCCCTCTCCCAGTCCGTCGGTCGCGCTCGCTCCGGACGAGGTCCTGGTCGTCGTCAACGAGCGGTCCCCGCTCTCGCTCCGGATCGGGGAGTACTACCGCCACGCGCGGAACGTCCCGCCGGCGCACATCGCCCGCATCCGGACCGAGCCCCGGGAGGAGATCGACCGGGACACGTACCGCCGCGACATCGAGCGGCCGCTCGGGGAATTCCTGGTTCGCCATCGCCTCGTCGACCGCGTGGCCGCGATCGTCCTGACCAAGGGCGTGCCCCTGAAGATCCGCGGCACGGGCGGGCAGACCGGGACCCAGGCCTCCGTCGACTCGGAGCTCGCGCTCCTGTACCGGACGCTGGCCCAGGGCCCCATGCCGGCCGAGGGGCGCGTCCCGAACCCCTACTTCCGTCCGGAGGCGCCGGCGCCGTTCAGCCGCGCCGAATTCGACATCTATCTCGTGACGCGCCTCGACGGCTACACGGAGGCCGACGTCCGCGCCCTGATCGACCGCGGCCGGACGCCCGCCCGGTCCGGCACCATCGTCCTGGACGGGAAGGATGCGTGGGCCGTCTCCGGTTCGGCGCCCGGCGAGGAGTGGCTCCGCCGGGCGGCAGAGCGCCTCGGCGACTCCGGACTCAAGATCCGGCTCGACGAGTCGTCCGACGTGGTCACGGGCGAAACGGACGTGCTGGGCTACGCCGGCTGGGGGTCGAACGACCCGGCCATGCGCCGGCGGACGCCGGAGTTCCGCTGGCTGCCTGGCGCGCTGGCGTCCTGGTTCGTCAGCACCAGCGCCCGGACGTTCACGCCGCCGCCCAAGGGCTGGAGCCTCGGGACCTGGGACGATCCCCGCTCGCACCATGCGGGGTCACCCCAGTCCCTCATCGGGGACCTGATCGCCGAGGGCGTGACCGGGACGGTCGGGTTCGTCTACGAGCCCTACCTCGACGGAACCGCGCGCCCGGACGTCCTGTTCCCGGCGTACCGCGCCGGCTACACGCTGGCGGAGAGCTTCTACATGGCGCTCCGCTACCTTTCCTGGCAATCGGTGGTCATCGGCGATCCGCTCGTCGCGCCGTTCGAGACGTTCGTCTCCGCCCGCCCCGCGCCTCCGCCCGGGATGCTGATCTTCCTCGAACGACGCACGGACGCGCTCGGGCGCGCGCTCGCGCGCACCGACACCCCGGAGCTCCGCCGGGCGCTGGCGCTCGTTCACGCCGAGCGGGCCCGGGAGCTTGCCCAGGCCGATCGCCTGGACGCGGCGCTCGAGGCGGCGAAGCAGGCGGCCCAGGTAAAGGCGGACGAGCCGGCGGTGCTCTACGTCCTGGGCGCGGTTCACGCCGCGCGGCGGGAAAGCCAGGAGGCGGAAGCCGCCTTCCGGGACCTCATCCGCCAGCATCCCGAGTCCCCCCTGGCCGCGGAGGCCCGACGGCGTCTGGGCGCTCAGTAGTCGGCTTCGGCCGGCGCCGCTTTGCGCACCTCGATGACCGCGCGTGCGTACATGGCGGGAGCTCCGTGCGGTGTCACCGAGAAATCTCTGATCATCCGAGTGTTTCTGGCCGGGCACGGTTCTCGCTCGGTCTTCATCGTCAAGGTTGGCTCGGGATCACCTGACGACAAGGACCGAGACGATGTGGGACCTTCGCTCCGGGCGGTATCAGGAGCACCAACCTGTCGCTCCGGCGCCGGCTGTTCCGGACGTAGGACGAAGCCGGGCGCGAGGGGCTGGCCCGGGAAACCGGGGCGGCCCCTTCGTGCGCCTGAATCCAGCCGCTTGCCGTATACTCGTATGGCCGTGAGTCACCGGCTCGCCCCCTGATGGCTGCACCGCCGACCGACGTCGCGCTCGCGAAGCCGCCGGAGCTGGCGCGTCGCGCCGGCACGCTGGCCCTCGCCCTGGGCGGGGCGCTCCTGGCCGTGATCCTGGCGGTGACGTACCGCGGGATCCTCGCCGGACCTCGTCCGGCAGTGGTGGGACGACGAGAACTACTCCCACGGCTTCCTGGTGCCGGTGTTCAGCGCCTACCTGGTCTGGGAGCGCCGGGCGGAGCTCGCGGCCGCCCCCCGGGAGGGCACCTGGTGGGGGCTGCCGGTGCTGCTCGCGGGGATCGCCGCCCTGATCGTCGGCGACGTGGGGGCCGAGAACTTCCTCACCCGCAGCTCCTTGATCGTCATCCTGGCCGGGCTGGTGCTGCTCCACCTCGGGACCCGGATCGCGCGCATCCTGGCCTTTCCGCTCGCCTACCTGTTCTTCATGGTGCCGCTCCCGGCCATCGTCTTCTACGCGATCGCGTTCCCGCTCCAGGGCCTGGCGGCCGAGAACGCCGCCTGGGCGCTCGATCTCCTCGGGGTGCCGGTGCTGCTCGACGGCAACGTGATCCGTCTGAGCCAGATCACCCTCGGGGTCACGGAGGCGTGCAGCGGCATCCGGTCGCTCATCTCGCTGCTCGCCCTCGCGGTGGCGTGGGCCTACCTGATGATCCCGGGCTTCTGGGCGGGCGCGATCCTCGTCGCCTCCGCGGTGCCGATCACCGTCTTCGCGAACGCGGGACGGGTGATCGCCACCGGCCTGATCGGCCAGACCTTCGGCGTCCAGTACGCCACGGGCTTCTTCCACTCCTTCTCCGGCTGGGTCATCTTCGTCTTCGCGTTCTTCGGACTCCTGGCGGTCCACGGACTGCTCATGGCGGTGAGCCGGTGGCGGGGACGTCGAGGAGGGGGCACTCCATGAAGCCTGGACGTCTCGTGCTGTCGGCGGCGCTCCTCCTGGGCGCGTTCCTTGTGCTCCAGCTCCGGGGGACCGGCGAAGCGGTGCCGGTCCGCCAGCCCCTGTCGGAATTCCCGTCGTCGCTCGACAGCTGGGAGGGCCGGCCCGCGACCACGCTCGACGTGGAGGTCCTGAACATCCTGAAGGTCAAGGACTACCTGATGCGCCGCTACACGGACCGGAGCGGCAAGAGCCTCTGGCTCTACATCGGCTACTGGGACTCCCAGCGGAAGGGCGCCCAGCCGCACTCCCCGCGGAACTGTCTTCCCGGCGGCGGCTGGGAGCCGCTCGAGGCCAAGCGCATCGCGATTCCGCTGCCGGACGGCCAGGCGCCGATCACCGTCAACCGCTTCGTCATCCAGAAGGACCAGTACCAGCAGGTGGTCCTCTACTGGTACCAGTCCCAGGGCCGGGCGGTGGCCGGCGAGGTCGCGGCCCGCGTCGACATGGTCCGGAACGCCCTCACCCGGAACAGAACCGACGGGGCGCTCGTCCGGGTGTCGATGCCCGTGTACGGGAGCATCGCCGACACGTCGGACGCGCTGGTCCGGTACGTCCAGGCGATGTATCCGGTCCTCGGACGCTACTTGCCGGACTGACAGAGGACAGAGGAGTCGCGATGGTGGCGTTGTCTCGACGGTGGCCGGTTCTGGTCCTCGCCCTGCTGGTGCTCGGAGGGGCGCTCGCGGGCGGCTGCGCCCGCTCGCCCGAGGCCAAGAAGGCCCGGCACCTCGAGCGGGGGGACAAGTACTTCCAGAAGGCGCAGTACAAGGAGGCCCTGATCGAGTACGCCAACGCGCTCCGGATCGAGCCGTCGAACGCGCGCGCGATCCAGCAGATCGGCCTCTCCCACTACGCGCTGGGGGAGTGGCTCCAGTCGTTCCCGTTCCTCATGAAGACTCTGCAGGTCGCGCCCGACAACCACGACGTCCGGCTCAAGGTCGGCTCCATCTACCTCCGGGCGCGTCACCTGGAGGAGGCCGAGGACGCGGCGCACACGGTGCTCGAGAAGGAGCCCAGGAACCTGGAGGCGCTCGGGCTCCTGGCGGGCGCCGCCGACGCGCCCGAGGAGATCGACGCCGCGATCCAGCAACTCGAGGCCGCGCGGGGCGACCACGGCAAGACGTCGCGGTATCACGTTCTCCTGGCGAATCTCTATCTCCGCAAGCGCGATGCAGCCGGCGCCGAGCGCGAGCTGAAGGAAGCCGTCGCGCTCGAGCCGAAGTCGCCTGACGCCCAGCTGGCGCTCGGCAACTTCTACGTGCTCGCCCGGCGGGCGCCCGAGGCCGAGGCGGCCTTCAAGGCCGCGTCCGATCTGGCCCCGGTGGGCTCGCCCGCGCGGATGCGTCTCGTCGACTTCTATCTCATGACCCGCCGGCCCGACGAGGCGAAGCGGCTCCTCATCGAGAGCACGCAGAAGTCGCCGGACTTCCTCCCGGCGTGGCGGCGGCTCGCGGAGATCCACTTAGCCGAGAACCAGTTCGACGAGAGCGTGAAGGCGCTGGACGTCGTCCTGAAGAAGAGCCCGTCGGACATCGAGGCGCACTTCCTCCGCGGCCGCGTCCACCTCGCCAAGCGGGAGACGGCCCAGGCGATCCAGGAGTTCCAGCAGGTCATCAAGACGGAGCCGCGCCTGCCGACCGCCCGGTTCCAGCTCGCCATGGCGCACCTCCAGGACGGGAACGTCCAGCAGGCCAAGGCCGAGCTCCGGGAGGCGGTGACGATCGCGCCCAACTATGCCCAGGGCGTGTTCGCTCTGGCCAGGCTGAACCTCCAGACCGGCGCCGTGGCGCCGGCCATCGAGGGGCTGGAGGCGTTCCTGGCCAAGAACCCGAAGTCTGCCCAGGCGCGAGGCCTGCTCGGCGCGGCGTACCTGGCCAAGCGGGAGCCCGCGAAGGCCGTCGAGGAGTACCGTCGGGCGGCCGCGCTCCGGCCGAAGGATCCGCGCGGCCCCTACCTGATCGGCGTCGCCCTCAGGGCGCAGGGGAAGCCGGCCGAGGCCCGCCGCGAGTTCGAGACCTCGCTCGGCATGGCGCCCCGCTTCGTGCTCCCGCTCGCGGATCTGGTCGCGATGGACCTGGCGGACAAGCGCCCCGACGCGGCGCTCGCGCGGGTCGAGAAGCAGATCGCGATCGCGCCGGAGTCCGGAACGCTCCAGTCGCTCCTCGGGCGCGTTCACCTGGCGCGCGGGAAGCGCGAGCAGGCGGAGGCCGCGTACCTCAAGGCGATCGAGCTCGAGCCCCGCCTGACCGAGCCGTACCTGACGCTCGGGCGCCTCTACGCGGCCACGGGCCGGCACGATCAGGCGCTCGCCAAGGCCAACGAGGCGCTCCAGCGGAACCCCCGGGACGTGGGCGCCCTGATGCTCGCGGCGACGCTCTACGAGCGCAAGGGCGACGTGCCGAAGGCCCGCGAGGCCTACGAGAAGGTCCTGGCGATCAACCCGCGCTTCGCCCTCGCCGCCAACAACCTGGCCTACCTCTACTCGGAGCACGGGGGAGACGCGGAGAAGGCCCTCCAGCTCGCCCAGACGGCCCGGGAGGCCGCGCCCGAGGATCCCTACATCGCCGACACCCTCGGCTGGATCCTCTACAAGCGGGGGGTCCACCAGCGGGCCCTGACCTTGCTCCAAGAGAGCGCCGGCAAGCTCCCCGACAACGCGGCCGTCCAGTACCACCTGGGTATGGCCGCGCACAAGCTCGGCGACCGCCAGATGGCGCGTGACGCCTTGACCCGGGCCGTTGGCTCGCCGACGGATTTCCCCTGGAAGGCGGAGGCTCGGAAGGTCCTCGCCGAGCTGAAGTAGCGCTCCCCGCCTCCTCGCCGTGAGTTGGGGGGTTGCCGACCCCTGTGAAACCCCCTGCACAATCATGACGCCGGACGTGCATGCCTCGCCGAGCCGTGTCCTCGTAACATGCTGATTTAATTAGCTGTATCGGATTCGACCTGGTTGGTTCGAGTCTTGCTCTACCCAACCCAGTCAATTCATTTCACAAGCACGCAGCAAGAAAGGGACGGAGCAACTATGGGTTGGATGAAGGGTGTGGCAGTTGGTTTCATGGCGATCGCCGTGGCGTTCACGGCGACCGGCGCGTTCGCGGAGACGCGGCCGGTCGCGTTCGGTCGGGACACGGCGAGGAGCCGAACCTGCAGGAGGTCCTAACAGATCACCGCGGCGCCAGTTCGCGTCCGGGCAGTCATCGACGCGGTCGACGGACCAGTCCACGCACCGGTGTTCACCACCGCGGTCGCGGTCGGACTCGTCGCCACGTTCGTCATCGAGATCATCGGACCTCGATGACCACGGACGGACGACTCGCGTTCGGCATCTACGACGCGCGTGACGCCGACCGAACAAGGTCCAGATCTTCGGTGGGAGCCGACACGCGCCGGCCAGCATCACGTGGCACGATCGAGCTTCCTCGCTGACGGCACCGTGCTCTGAACTCGGTGACCGGACGGTCGTCGACTTCTACCGTGACGTATCGGCTTCTCCAGCGGCTGCGGCTTCCACCTGGACGTGCAGGCAACGGCGACGCCGTACACCCTCTACTCCGAGGATCGCCGGAACCCGGCGGCACGGCTCAGGCGCTGATCTATCAGGGTGACAACTCGACCAATTCGCTGCGACCATCGGCCAACGCTCGCCAGTCCGGGGACGTCTTCGGCGACGACCGAGTTCATCGTCGCGTTCGAGGACCTGATCCGGACGCGCGACGGCGCGACGGCCGCCGATCGGCACCTCCGACAGCGACTTCAACGACCTGGTCGTCGCGTCGGTCGACACTCGCCTCACGCCCGCCCCGGAGCCGGCCACCCTGCTCCTGCTGGGCTCGGGTCTCGTGGGCGCCGGGTTCTTCGGCCGGAAGCGCTTGGCCCGCAAGCAGAGCTAATCGCTCTCGACCTCACCTCCGTTTCACCGGGCGCGGGGCCTCCACCCCGCGCCCGGTTTTTTTCCGGTCAAAGCCGGCGACTGCTTGAAGTACCTGAACGCGTCGCGCCACCCGGCCCGGGCCGCGACCGCAGCCCACCGGGCGAGCTCGGCCCACGTGTAGGCGCGGCCGGGAGGCGGAGGTTCCGAAGGCCGCCGTCGGGATCGCGGGCGTCGTCCCCTCCTCCGTATCGGTGCCGCACAGCGCCGCGTTCCGGGCGCGGCGGGCGCCCTCAGGTGGTCGCGGCGCTCTGCGCGGCCGCGCGGAAGCGTCGCACCTCCGCCGCCGGATCGGCTGCCGCGAAGATCGCGGAGCCCGCGACCAGGGTCGTGGCCCCCCGCAGCGCCAGGGGACGGCAGTGCTCCAGCTTCACGCCGCCGTCCACGGACACCTCGAGGGGGCGCTCGCCGAGGCGGTTCTTCAGGTCCACCAGCTTCGCGTAGGTGGCCGGAATGAAGGCCTGCCCGCCGAATCCCGGGTTGACCGACATGACCAGGACGAGATCGGCGGCGTCGAGCACGTAGTCGAGCATCGCGGTCGGCGTGCCGGGATTGAGCGCCACGCCGACGCGCGCCCCGAGCTCGCGGATCCGCTCGAGCGTCCGGTGAAGGTGCGGGCAGGCCTCCACGTGGACGGTGAGGGCGTTCCCGCCCGCCCGGACGTAGGTCTCCAGATACGGGTCGACGTTGTCCACCATGAGGTGGAGATCGAGCGGGAGCTTCGTCCGCTTCCGGATGGCCTCGATGACCGGCGGCCCGATCGTGAGGTTCGGGACGAAGTGGCCGTCCATCACGTCGACGTGGATCTGGTCGGCGCCGCCCGCCTCGACCCGCGCGATCTCGTCGGCGAGGTTCGCGTAGTCGGCCGAGAGGATGGATGGGGCGATCTTGATCATGCGCGCCTCCTCAGGCGATGCGCGGTGAAGCCATCGGAGCCGTGGCGATGCGGCGTCATCCGGAGCACGTCGGGCGCCGCCCGGCACGCCGCGGGCACGGCGGGCGGCAGAGGGTCGGGGACGAAATCCGGGTCGGCGCGCCCGGAGGCCCGCCACGACCGCCTCGTTCTCCTCCGGCTCGAGGGAGCAGGTCGCGTAGACGAGGACCCCGCCGGGCCGGACCAGCTCGGCGGCGGCGTCGAGGATCGCCGCCTGCACGGGGACCAGGGTCGCGAAATCGGCGGGCCGGCGGCGCCACTTGCCATCGGGATTGCGCCGGAGGACGCCGAGGTTCGAGCACGGGGCGTCGACCAGCACGCGCTCGCACGTGGGCCCGAGCGCCCCGGCGAGCGCGCGGGCGTCGGCCACCCGGGACTCGACGATCGTGGCGCCGAGCCGGGCGCACGCCGTCCGGAGGAGCTCGAGCCGCGCCGCGTTCGGGTCGGCGGCGACGACGCGGCCCCGATTGCCCATGAGCGCCGCCAGGTGCGAGGTCTTGGTCCCGGGCGCCGCGCAGACGTCGACGACCGTCTCCCCGGGGAGCGGTCCGAGCGCATGGCCGACCAGGATGGCCGCCTCGTCCTGGACGACGGCGAATCCCTCCTGGAGGGGCGCGAGCCGCCGGAGGTCGCCGGCGCGCTCGAGGGCGAAGCCCTCCGGGGCGAACCGCGTGGGCGTCGCGCCGACCTCGGCGGCCCGCAAGGCCGCCGCCACCTCGTCGGGCGTGGCTCGCAGCGTGTTGGTCCGCACCACGACGGGCGGCGCCTCGTTCATGGCGAGCGCGAGCGCTTCCGCCTCCTCGGCGCCGAGGCGCGTCCACCACCGCTCGACGAGCCATGTCGGGTGAGACGTCCGGAGGGCGAGGGCCTCGACGGGGTCCGCGGCCGTCGGGACGGGCCACGGCCGCGGCTCGCGCGCGAGCGCCCGGAGGACGCCGTTCACGAACGCGGTCGCCCCCGCGGACCGCCGCTGCTTGGCGAGCTCCACCGCCTCGTGGACCGCGGCCCACGCCGGGATCCGGTCGAGGAACGCGAGCTGGTACGCCGTGAGCCGGAGGAGCGCCCGCACCCACGGGGCGAGCTGGTCGAGCGGACGCCGCGACGCGCGAGCGAGCATCCAGTCGAGCCGGCGCTGCCAGCGAAGCGTGCCGAGCGCCAGCTCCGTGGCGAGGCCGCGATCGCGCGGCTCGAGGTCGGCCCGGTCGCCGAGCGCCTCGAGCAGCCGGTCCGCCCACGCGCTCGTGGTCTCGGTCCGGACGAGAACCTCGAGCGCCACGCCGCGCGCCGACGCCCGCCCGCGCGGGCCGCGAGTCACGGCGCGCCGCGGCGCGGCCGGCGCGACGGCGGTGCGGCCCCGCTCAGGCTCCCGGGACCGTCGCGCCAAGCAGCGCTCCCGGCGCGAGCCGCGCCCCTCGGAGGTAGGCCTCCCACGCCATCGGACGCCGGTTCTCGGGCTGGACCTCGACCGGCTCGAGAAGATCCGCTCCCGTCCCGATGGCGAGCCGGCCTTCGGTGGACGTGAGGACGCCCGGCTCCCCGCGCCCGGGGACGGCCCGCGCGCGCCAGATCAGGAGCCGTCCTCCCGGCACGAGCGTGGTCGCGCCAGGCCACGGATTCAGTCCGCGGACGCGGGCGGCGAGGCGCGCGGCCGGCTCCGTCCAGTCGAGCAGCCCGTCCTCCTTGCGGAGCCGCGGCGCGAGCGTCGCGGCGCCGGCGTCCTGCGGGCGCGGCGTGAGGGTGTCCAGACGGTCCAGCGTCTCGAGGAGCACCTCGGCGCCGAGCGTGGCCAGGCGCCCGGCGAGCTCGCCGGCGGTCTCCTCGGCGCCGATCGGGGTCGCCCGCTGGAGGAGCATCGGGCCCGTGTCCATCCCGGGATCCATCTGGAAGGTGGTGATCCCCGTCTCGCGCTCGCCGCGCATGATGGCCCACGCGATCGGGCGCCGCGCCCCGGTAGCGCGGGAGCAGCGAGGCGTGGACGTTGATCGAGCCGCGCGCGGGGACGTCGAGGATCGCCTGCGGGAGAATCTGCCCGAAGGCCACGACCACCGCGACGTCGGCCCGATGCTCGGCGAGCCGCTCGGCCCAGCCGGCGTCACGGAGCCGGATCGGCTGGAGCAGCGGGATGCCGTGCTCGAGCGCCATCGCCTTGACCGGCGAGACCCGCTCGCGCTGCCCCCGGCCCGCGGGCCGGTCCGGCTGCGTCACCGCGGCCACCACGTGGTGCCGCTCGCGCAACGCCTGGAGCGTGGGCAGCGCGAACGCGGGAGTGCCGTAGAACAGCACGCGCATGGGGTCAGACTTCGACTTCTAGACAATTCCCCCTGCGCGACCCCGGCTCGCGCCGGACCTCACAGCCTGAACGCGCCCGACAGCGCGGGCTGCTCGCGAAACCCCTCGCGCTTGATCTGGCGCTTCAACCGGTCGCGCGTGACCTTGTCGACGCGGTCGATGAACAGGATGCCGTCCAGGTGATCGATCTCGTGCTGGAGCACGCGGGACAAGAGGCCCGTCGCGCGCCGCCGGAACGACGTGCCCGTCCGGTCCATGGCCTCGACCACGACCCACTCGGCGCGCCGCACGTCGGCATAGATGCCGGGGAGCGAGAGACATCCTTCTTCGCCCACCTGCTCCCCGCCCTGCTCGACGATCACGGGGTTCAGATAGGCGCGCCCGCCGTGCCCCCGACCCTCGTCGACGACGAGCATCCGGAGCTCGATCCCCACCTGGGACGCCGCCAGCCCGATGCCCACCTCCGTGTGCATCGTCTCGACCATGTCGTTCAGCCAGCCGTCGATCTCCGGCGTCATCTCGCGGACGGGCGCCGCCTGGCGCCGCAGGACCGGGTCGCCGTAGAGCCGCACCTCCAGGACCGCCATGGGCTCCTCCTCCTTTCCGACTGGCATTGTACCGCCCCTCACGGAAGCTCGACGGGGTCGATGTCGACCGTGAGCCGCGCCCCCCGGAGGCGGCGCCGCCCCCGGAGCGGCTCCAGGACCGCCGCGACCGTCGCCGGGAGGTCGGGGCCGCCCAGGAGCACCACCTGGACACGCCCTCCCGCGAGAGGGGCCGGGCCCAGCACCGTCGCACCGGCCCCCTGCCCGCGCTCGGCCAGGTCCCGGGCGAGCGCCTCCCCGTCGCGGCCTTCAGCCAGGAGCCGGGCCATCCGCCGCGCCGGGGGATACCCGAGCTCGCGGCGCTCGGCCCACTCCGCCTCGTAGAAGCGGTCCGGCTCCCCCTCGGCGACCGCCAGGAGCGCGGGATGGTCCGGCAGGAGCGACTGGAGCCAGAGGCTCCCCCCTGCCTCGACTGTCTCACCCAGCCGCCACGCCAGCTGGAACGTCCGCTCGGCCGCTCGGAAGTCCGGGAGGGTGAGCGTCGCATCGGCGAGGACGAGCGCCGCGACGGCCACGGGCGTCTCCTCGGCCAGCCGAAGCGCCATCGTGGTCCCGACGAGGACTCGGGCCGCGCCCGACTGGAACGCGGTCCGCGCCGCCGCGGCCGCGTCCGGCGCGACGGTGGAGTCGTAGCGGACGACCTGCGCCTCCGGGAAGGCCTGCCGCGCTTCCGCCTCGAGCCGCTCGGTGCCCCAGCCGAGGAGCTGGAGCCGGCGTCCCCGGCAGCGGCCGCAGAGGCTCGCCGCCGGCACGCGGTGCCCGCAGAGCCGGCACGCGAGGGTCCGCGTCTCCCGATGATAGAGGAGCGCCAGGCGACAGCGCCCGCAGCGCCGCACGGCTCCGCACTCGGCGCAGGCGAGGGTCCGCGCGTAGCCGAGCCGGTTCAGCACGAGCAGCACGGAGCGCCCGCGGGCGATCGCCGCGCGCGCCGCGTCGCGGAGGCCCGGCGACAGGCTCGCGGTCGCGGCTTCGTCGGCGCCGAGCGCCACGCGCTCCACGGTCGGCCACGCGCCGCGCGGCCCCGGGTCCCGCGCGAGCGCGCCGGCGCGGGCGGCCACCCAGCTCTCGAGGCTCGGGGCGGGGCTCGCGAGGAGGCTCGCGCCGCCGTCCCGCCGGACGCGCTCCTGGATGAGGTCGCGCGCGTGCCAGCGGGGCGCGTCCGGCGACTTGTGGGCCGGATCCTCCTCGTCGACCACGACCGCGAGGCCGAGCGGCGCGAGAGGCAGCCACGCGGCCGTCCGGGTCCCGACGGCGAGGCGCGTCGTCCCGGTGCGGCAGGCCCACCATGCGGCCCAGCGCGCGCGAGGGGTGGCGGCGCTCGTGACGAGCGCGGCCCGCTCGTGGAGCCGCGCCTCGAGGCGCAGGGCCCACGCCCGAGCCAGCTCGATCTCCGGCGCGAGGACGAGGGCGCGCCCGCCCGCGGCGAGCGTCTCCGCGATCCGGCGCTCGATCCGCTCCTCGCGGGCCGCCCCGGTGAGAAGCTCTGCCGAGCCCGGCGGGCAGCCGGGCGGCAGCGGAGGCAGCGTCGGCGGCGCGCCCGACCGCGCGCCCGGCGGGAGCGCGCGGAACGCGGCCTCCCCCCAGGCGCTCGCCGTCTCGGCGGCCGCCCAGCGCGTGAGGTCGAGCAAGGCCGGCGTCAGCGCCGGCACGGGATCGAGGACGGCGGTCAACAGCTCGAGCCGCTCGTCCGCCCCGGGCTCGACCGCGACCACGACCGCGGGACGAGGCCGGCCGCGGAAGGGAACGCGGACCCGCTGGCCCGGGGCGAGCTGGCCCTCCAGCTCGAGCGGGACGCGGTACGTGAACGTGCGGGGAACGGGAAGGTCGAGGACGACGTGCGCGAGCAGGGAGGGCCGGCCTCAGGCGCCGGCGGGCGCCCGACCCCGGACCCGGTCGTACTCGCGCCGGATGAGCTTCAGATCGTCGTACGCCTGGCGCCGGTACGCCGGGCCGGGATTGCGCAAGAGGAACGCCGGATGAAACATCGGGATCACGACGGCGCCACCCAGCTGGTGGAGCTGGCCGCGCAGGCGGCTGATGGGCTCTCGCGTCCGCAGGATGTGCTGGGAGGAGAACGTGCCGAGCGTGCAGATCACGCCGGGCTGGATGGCGCCCAGCTGGCCGGACAGATACGGGGCGCACGCCGCGATCTCGTCGGGCTCCGGATTCCGGTTCCCGGGCGGCCGGCACTTCACGATGTTGCAGATGTAGACCTCGTCGCGCGTGATGCCGACCGATTCGAGCATCTTCGTGAGGAGCTGGCCGGCGCGGCCCACGAACGGCTTGCCCTGGCGATCTTCCTCCTCGCCCGGCCCTTCGCCGATGATCATGAGCCGCGTCTCTGCATCTCCGGAGCCGAAGACGATCGTGTTCCTTCCCTTGGAGAGCTTGCACTTCGTGCAGCCGGCGCTGGCCTTCTCGACTCGCCGGAGAGCCGACGAGGCGCCGCCCAGGGGCTCGCCGGCGAGCGGGAGGTCGCGGGTCCCCAAGGCTTGCTGGAAGCGCAGGTGGTCGGCCAGGGCGCGGGCGGCGTCCGCGAGGGCGGCGGGATCGCTCGCCACTCAGGTGGCCTGGGGCGCGCGCACGGCGCGGCGCAGCTCCTGGACTCGATCCAGGATGAGATCCGCCACCTCGACCTTGCTCCGGCGCGGCAGCGCCACGGCGCCGCCCCAGCGGTCGAGCAGGACCACCTCGTTCTCGGCCGCATCGAAGCCGATGTCGGACCGGCTCACGTCGTTCGCGACGATGAGGTCCACGCCCTTCTTGATGAGCTTGGCCTGGGCGTGCTCGTGGAGGTCGTGCGTCTCGGCGGCGAACCCGACGAGGAACCGGTCCCCCTTCCGGGCCCCGAGCTCCCGCAGGATGTCCGGCGTCGGCTGGAGCTCCAGCCGGAGGCCGTCCTGCTTCGAGGCGATCTTCTCGGTCGCGAGGCGGCCCGGCCGGTAGTCGGCCACGGCCGCCGCCTTGATCACGACCGTTGCCGTCTCCGCGGCGTGGAGCACCGCGTCGCGCATCTCGAGCGCGGTCTGCACCGGAATCACGCGGACGCCGGCCGGCGGCGCGAGGTGCGTCGGACCCGTGACGAGCGTCACCGCCGCGCCGCGGCGCACGGCCTGGGCGGCGATCGCGTAGCCCATGCGGCCGGACGAGCGGTTGGTCAGGTAGCGCACGGGGTCGAGCGGCTCCCGCGTGGGGCCCGCGGTCACGAGGACGTGGTCGCCCGCGAGATCCCGCCGCGGCCACAGGAGACGCTCGGCCGCTTCGACGATCTCCGCGACCTCGGGGAACCGGCCCTGGCCGGTGAGGCCGGACGCGAGCGAGCCATCGCCCGGCTCGAGCACGGTCGCCCCGCGGCCCCGGAGCGTCCCGACGTGGGCCTGCACCGCGGGGTGCTCCCACATGCCGCCATCCATCGCGGGGGCGAAGAGGACCGGGCCGCGCATCGCGAGGAGGAGCGTGCCCAGGAAGTCGTCGGCCAGCCCGAGCGCGGCGCGGGCCAGCGCGTGCGCCGTGGCCGGCGCGACGAGGAGGAGGTCCGCGCGCTCGGCGAGCGCCACGTGCTCCACGGCCGCGGGCTCCTGCGGGTCGAACAGGTCGGTGAGGACCGGCCGGCCGGAGAGCGTCCGGAACGTGAGCGGCGCCACGAACTCGCGGGCGTGCGCCGTCATCACGACCGTGACGCCGGCCTCCGCCCGCCGGAGCTCGCGGAGGAGATACGCCGCCTTGTAGGCGGCGATGCTGCCGGTGACGGCGAGGATCAGCTCGCGGCCGGCCAGCGCCATCACATGCCTCCCGGGGTGGCCGTTCGGCCTCAGGCCTCGGGAGCGGGTGCCTTCTCGGCCTCCTCGGCCTTCTTCGGCTGGACCTTGCCGGCGATGACCTCCTCCAGCGCGACGGAGGTCCACTTGCGGCGCTTCGTCTCGACCTGGGGCTGCGCCCCGCGGTTGAGCTGCCGGCTCCGCTTCGCCGCGAGCACGACGAGGACGTAGCGGTTGCTGATCTGCTCGAGGGCCTTTTCCAGGGGTGGGAACATCAGGCAGCGCCTCCCGGGAGGGTCGTCTGGACCCCTCCGCCCGCCGGGAGATCCGGCAGGGTCAGGGTGAGACGGGACGTGCGGCAGCGCTCGGCCTCGATGATGCACGCGAGCTGCCGCAGGGCCTCGTCGAGATGACGGTTGACGATCACGTAGTCGTACTCGCGCCACGCGGCGATCTCGTCCACGGCCCGCGCGAGGCGGCGGGCGATCTCCCGCGGCGCGTCGGACTTCCGTTCCTTGAGCCGGGCCTCGAGCTCGCGCATCGAGGGCGCCACCACGAAGATGTAGAGCCCTTGCGGATACCGGGCCCGCAGCTGGCGCGCGCCCTGGGTGTCGATGTCGAGCAGGATGTCCTCTCCGCGGTCGAGCACCGTCTCCAGCGTCCGCGCGGCCGTGCCGTAGAGATGGCCGTGCACCCGGGCCCACTCGGCGAACTCGCCGCGATCGACCATCTGCTGGAAGGTGAGCTCCGAGACGAAGTGGTACGCCTGCCCCTCGATCTCGCCCGGTCGCGGATTGCGGGTCGTGTAGGACACGGAGTAGGCCAGGTTCGCCACGGTCTTCCGGATGTCCCGACAGAGCGTCGTCTTCCCGGCCCCCGACGGGGCCGAGACCACGATGAGCATCCCGCGGCGCGACGCTGCAGCAGTCACTCGACGTTCTGCACCTGTTCCCGGATGCGCTCCACGAGCGTCCGCGCCTCCAGGACCCGCGCGACCAGCTCGGCGTCGTCCGCCTTCGACGCGATCGTGTTGACCTCCCGGTGAAGCTCCTGGGCCAGGAAGTCGAACTGCCGACCGATCGCGCCGCCGTCCCGCAGGAGGGCGCGAAACTGGTCGAGATGCGAACCCAGGCGGGCCAGCTCTTCCGCGACGTCGCTCCGCGCCGCCCACGTCGCCACCTCCTGGGCGAGCCGGCCGGGATCCGCCGGAGTCTCGGCCAGGATCGCCTGCACGCGATCACGGAGCCGCGCCTGGATCCGCGCGAGGGCGGTCGGCAGGAGCCCGGCCACCTGGCCCACCCACGCGCCGAGGGCATCCACGTGAGACGCGAGGTCCCGCGCCAGGGCGGCGCCCTCGGTCTGGCGCATCCGGCACAGCTCGTCGAGGGCGTCGGTGACGGCGGTCTTCAGGAGCACGGCCGCCTCGCCGTCGTCATCCTCGGCTTCCTCGACCGTGATGACGCCGGGGAGGCGGAGCAGGTCGGCGACCGACACATCCGGCGGGATCCCCGCGGCCTCGGCCAGCCCGCGGGCGCCTTGCGCGTACGCGAGGCCCAGGGCGACGTCCGTCCGGACGACGGGGGTGGCGGCTCCGGCGCGGCGCTGGGTCACGGTCACGTCCACCCGGCCCCGGGCGATACGCCCCTGCGCCAGGCGGCGGAGCTCGGGCTCGTGGCCGGCGAGGCCTCGGGGAAGCTTGACGCTCGCCTCGAAGAACCGGTGATTGAGGGAGCGGGCCTCGGCGACGAGGACGGTGCGCACACCCCGGGCCTCACCGCGTCCGTAGCCCGTCATGCTGACGACCAAGCCCATGGGAGTTCCCCTGATGCTAGCCGATGCCGTCTGGGGGTGTCAAACCCGGCGTGCACGGCACTTTTCCGGCATACATGCCGGTAAACGCCAATTCTGACAATAGGTTACCGATGCTGCGACCCCTCCTCGTCCCCGGCGCCACGCGGGTCGACCTGCCGCGCCCCTGTCAGGCTTCTTGCCAGATCGCCGCATTCTACGTTATTAGGAGGTGTTCCTTAGCCGCACTGACGTGGGGTGATCCCGGCCCAGGGAGAACGATGGCTAGCGACTCGAAGCCGGCTCCGGAAAACCCGCGGCAGTACGTCTGTCCATCGTGCCGCCTCCACCTCCTGTCGTGGACGACGCACACCAACACGGTCGAGATGTTCCACAAGGTCGCGCCGTGGACCGACTTCTGGACGGGCGACGTCCGCCTGATCTGCCAGTACTGCCTCGGCGCCACCGAGATCATCCCGACCCAGTTGGTCGATCTCCTGCGTCAGCGGTTCGGGTTCTCCATCCCGCAGTCGAGCCCGACGCCACCCGGACCACGGCGCGACTGACGCGCCGTCCCGCGCGCGTCGCGGCGCCGGTGACCGGCTCCGACGCGCGTCTCCGCCGGCGGCGCTCCTTGTCTCTGGCGCGTGACTGACACCGGCGCGCGCACGTCGGGCCCGGATCCGTCAGGGGCGCCGTCGACCGCGGCGCCCCTCGCACGCGGACGGGGCCGAGCGTGGGGGGAGAGCGTCGGCGTCCTCCTCCTCCTGACGGCGGTCGCGATCGTCCTCACGTGGCCGGCCACCGCGCGCCTCGGCTCGGCGGTCATCGATCTGGGCGATCCGCTCCTCACCACGTGGATCCTCGCGTGGGACGTGCACGCGCTCCGGACCGCGCCCTTCCGGTTCTTCGACGCCAACATGTTTCACCCGCACCGCTGGGCGCTCGCCTACACGGAGCACCTCCTCGGGCTCGTGCCGCTGGTCGGCCTCGCGCGCCTCGCGGGCGCCGGCGTGCTCCTCGCCCACAATCTCGTCTGGCTCGCCACGTTTCCGCTGACCGGCCTCGCGATGTTCTGGCTGGTCCGGCACCTCACCGGCCAGGCCGGCGCCGCCGCGATCGCGGCCCTGCTCTACGCCTTCGCGCCCTTCCGGATCGGCCAGCTGGGCCACGTCCAGATCCTGAGCCACCAGTGGCTCCCGCTCATGCTGCTGGGGCTCCATCGCGCAGCCGAGAGCCGCGGCCGCTGGCGCGACGTGGGCCTCGCCGCGGGCGCGTTCACGCTCCAGGCCCTGTCGTCCGGCTACCACGCGTTCTTCGCCGCGATCACCGGCGCGGTCTTCCTCGCCTGGCTCGGGCTCCCCGCGACCCGGCCGCCGCTCGCCCGCCTGATCGGGCGCGGCCTGATCGCGGGCGCGGTGGTCGCGGTCCTGCTCCTCCCGCTGGTCCTCGCGTATCGGTTCGCGCGCGAGGAGATCGGACTCGCCCGGAGCGTCATCGAAGTCCAGCACTACGTGGCCACGCCCTGGTCCTATCTGGCGGCCCCGGCGGAGAGCCGATGGTTCGGCGCCGCCACGGCCCGCTTCCGGGCGCGGGAAGCGGCGCTGTTCCCGGGACTCCTCACGCTGGCGCTCGCCGGCGCGGGCGTCCTCCTCGCCGGGCGGGCCTCCGTCGGGCAGGCTGGAACCGAAGCCGGGGGGCGGCGCCGCTGGCCGCGCGGGCTCGACATCGCGCTCGCGGTCGCCCTCGTCATGACCGCCGTCAACTGGCTCCTCATCGGTGGGTTCGTCCTCCGCCTGGGCCCGATCCGCCTCTCCCAGCGGCAGTTCGGCGCGCCGCTTCTCGCTCTGGTGCTCGTCCTGGCGGTGCGCCGTCTGGTGCAGGGCCGGCCGCAACCGATTCGCGGGCTCGCCTGGCTGCGCCGGCTCGGGTGGCCGAACCCCGTGGGACTCTACGCGGCGCTCACGGCCGTCGGCGTGATCGCGTCCCTCGGGCCCGAGGTCGAGGTCGGCTCGACGCTCCGCCTGCGGCCGCTCTACGCGCAGCTCTATCTCCAGGTCCCCGGATTCGACGCGCTCCGCGTCCCGGGGCGCTTCGGCATCGTGGTCACGACCGGACTCGCCGGCTTGGCGGGCTTGGGCGCGGCCGCCCTCGCGCGACGGTTGGGTCAGCCGCGCTGGCGAACGGTGGCGCTGGGAGCGCTCGGCGTCGTCGCGGTGCTGGAGGCCTGGACGACGCCGCTCCAGCTCGTGAGCGTCTCCTCGGAGCCCGGCCCCGCGGACGCGTGGCTCGCCGCCCGGCCGGGCACGGACGCCGTGCTCGTGCTGCCCATGTACGCGCCTCACGCCGCGCACCTCGAGAGCCTCCGGCTCTTCGCCTCCACCGCGCACTGGCGGCCGCTGGTCAACGGCTACGCCGGCGTCTTTCCGGCGGGCTACGCGAGCGACGTCAGGACGCTCAACGCCTTTCCGGCCCCGGCGGCCGTCGCGCGACTCCGGACGCTGTACGTCCGCTACGTGGTCGTGAACCTCGGTCAGTACCCGGACGAGGAGCGCGCTCGGGTCAGAGCCGCGCTCGAGGCGCCTCCGCCCGGCGTCGCGCGCGTCGCCGCCTTCCCGGACACCCAGATCTTCGAGATCGGCGCCGCGGCGCCGAGCGCGTCAGGCGACGCGAGTGGTGCGGACGAAATCGCGGGCGCGCTCGAGCACGTCCGGATCCGCGAGGCCGGCGGCCTCGAGCGCGTCGAAGCAGGCGGAGATCGTGAGGACCGCGTGGAGGCGGTAGCCCTTCTGGGCGAGCCGCTCGCGGGCCCCCTGCTCCCGATCGATCAGGACCACGAGATCCTCGACCACCAGGCCCGCGGCCTCGAGCGGCGCGATCGCCTCGAGCTTCGACGCCCCGTCGGTGACGATGTCGTCGATCACCACGACCCGCTCCCCCGGATGGAACGCGCCCTCGATCCGGCGGCGGGTGCCGTACGCCTTTTCCTCGCGCCGCGGGTAGACGAGCGGAACGCCCCCGGCCAGGCTCGCCGCGACGGCGAGCGGCAGGCCGGCGTACGGGATGCCCGCGATGCGGTCGACCCGGCAGCGGGCGACCGCGGCCGCCATCAGGCGGCCCACCTCGGCCAGCACCTCGGGATGCGAGATCACGACGCGCAGATCGATGTAGAACGGCGAGGTGATGCCCGACTTCAGGACGAACTCGCCGAAGCGCACGCCCCCGATCTCGTGGAGCCGTCGGACGAGCGGGCGGGCGTCGAGCGGCGCTCACGCGGGCAGCTCCGCGAGAATGGCCGCCGCGGCGGCCGCCGGATCGGCAGCGCCCGTGATCGGGCGGCCCACCACCAGATAGTCCGCGCCCGCCTGCGCCGCCGCCGCGGGCGTGGCGATGCGGGCCTGGTCGTCCGCGGCGCCGCCCGCCGGACGGATGCCCGGGGTGACGATCACCGCGTCCCGGCCCAGGACCGCGCGCAGCCGCGCGGCCTCCCGGGGCGAGGCCACCACGCCGTCGCAGCCGGCCTCGCGCGCGAGGGCGGCCAGATGCACCGCGTGCCCCTCGACGGCGACCGGGACGCCCAGCTCGCGATGGAGCGCCGCCCGGTCGAGGCTCGTGAGGACCGTCACCGCCACGATCCGCGGCCGGTCGCTCCCGGCCGCCTGCGCCGCCGCCGCCGCCGCACGCAGCATCGCCACGCCGCCGGAGGCATGGACCGTGAGGAGCCCGACGCCGAGCCGCGCCGCCGCCTCGACGGCGCCCGCGACCGTGGCCGGGATGTCGTGGTACTTGAGGTCCAGGAAGACGCGGCCGCCGCGCTTCCGGATCATCTCCACGGCCGCCGGGCCGGCGGCGGTGAAGAGCACGCTCCCCACCTTGAAGTGCGACGCGACGCCGCCCAGGCGCGCCACCAGCGCCTCGGCCGCCGCCAGGTCCGGCGTGTCGAGCGCGACGATCAGCCGGTCCCGCGCCGCGCGCGTCGCCGCCCCGCCTGGCGCGCTCACGGCTTGAGCCCCTCGTAGTACGACTGGAGCGGCCGCACCTCGAGCACGCCGGTCCGCTGCGCCTCGATCGCCTCGAGGGCCGCCTGCGCGCCGTCCATCGTCGTGTAGTACGGGATGTTCTGGAGGACGGCGGTCCGCCGGATGAGGTACGAGTCCTTGCGGGCGCGCCCGTCCTCCGGCGTGTTGATGACCAGCACGATCTCCCCTTGCTTCATGAAGTCGACGATGTTCGGCCGCCAGCCCTCGGCCACCTTGTGGACGGCCTCCACGACGAGCCCGTGCCGCTCGAGCACCTTCGCGGTGCCCTGGGTGGCCACCAAATGGAACCCCATGTCGGCGAGCGCGCGGCCGATGTTGACGATCGCTCGCTTGTCGCGGTTCCGCACCGAGAGGAACGCCTTCCCCTCGCGCGGCAGGGTCGAGCCGGCGGCCAGCTGCGACTTCAGGTACGCCGTGCGGAACTCCCGCCCGATCCCCATCACCTCGCCGGTGGACCGCATCTCGGGCCCGAGGATCACGTCGACCCCGGGGAACTTCACGAAGGGGAAGACCGCTTCCTTCACCGAGACGTGGGGCAGATCCGACACCTCGCGGACGCCCAGCTCGGCGATGCGCGCGCCCAGCATCACGCGAGTCGCCAGCTTGGCGAGCGGCAGCCCGATCGCCTTCGACACGAACGGCACCGTCCGCGACGCGCGCGGGTTGACCTCGAGCACGTAGATCGTGTCGCTCTTGATCGCGAACTGGATGTTGAGGAGGCCCACCACGCCCAGCTCGAGGGCGAGGGCCCGCGTCTGCGCCCGCAGCCGCTCCACCTGGTCGTCGCCGATCGAGTAGGGCGGGAGCGCGCACGCCGAGTCGCCGGAGTGGATGCCCGCCTTCTCGATGTGTTCCATCACGCCGCCGACCAGCACCTCCTGCCCGTCGCAGAGCGCGTCGACGTCGATCTCGAGGGCGTCCTCCAGAAACTTGTCGATCAGGATGGGGTGGTCGGGCGAGACGTGCGCCGACTCCCGCATCCACTCGCGGAGGCGCGTCTCCTCGTACACGACCTCCATCGCGCGGCCGCCCAGGACGTACGAGGGCCGCACCAGCACCGGATAGCCGAGGGTCTCCGCGATCCGCACCGCCTCGTCGGCGGACCGCGCGGAGCCGTTGGGGGGCTGCTGGAGCCCGAGCTTCCGGAGGAGGTCGGCGAAGCGCTCGCGGTCCTCCGCCCGGTCGATCGCGTCGGGGGGCGTCCCCAGGATCGGGACGCCCGCCCGCTCGAGCGGCACCGCGAGCTTGAGCGGGGTCTGGCCCCCGAACTGGACGATCACCCCGAGGGGCCGCTCCTTCTCCACGATGTTGAGGACGTCCTCGAACGTGAGGGGCTCGAAGTAGAGCCGGTCGGAGGTGTCGTAGTCGGTCGACACCGTCTCCGGGTTGCAGTTGACCATGATGGCCTCGACGCCCGCGTCGCGGAGGGCGAAGGCCGCGTGCACGCACGCGTAGTCGAACTCGATCCCCTGCCCGATCCGATTCGGCCCCGAGCCCAGGATCACCACCTTGCGCCGGTCGGTCGGGGGCGCCTCGTCCTCGTCCTCGTACGTCGAGTAGAGGTACGGCGTGTGGGCGACGAACTCCGCCGCGCACGTGTCCACGACCTTGAAGGTGGCGCGGATCCCGTGCGCCACCCGCGCCTGCCGCAGCTCGGCCTCGGTGCGGCCCGCGAGGTCGGCCAGCCGCCGGTCGGAGAAGCCGAGGCGCTTGGCGTGCCGGAGCGTCTCGCGCGAGAGGTCGGGCGCCCGCCGGAAAGCCTCCTCGAAGGCGATCAGCTCCTCCATCTGGGCGAGGAACCAGGGATCGATCCCCGTGAGGCCGGCGATCTCCTCGCGCCCGAGCCCGCGCCGGATCGCCTCGGCGAGATAGAGGAGCCGGTCGGCGTTGGGAACCCGCAGGCGGTCGCGAAGGGTCTCGAGGTCCGGCGGCGGGCGGTCGAGCCCGAGGCCGGCGCGATCCTGCTCGAGCGAGCGGATGGCCTTCTGGAGCGCCTCCTTGAAGGTCCGGCCGATGGCCATCACCTCGCCGACCGACTTCATCTGGGTCGTCAGCGTCTGGTCGGCCTCGGGGAACTTCTCGAACGCCCAGCGCGGGATCTTCACCACGCAGTAGTCGATCGTCGGCTCGAACGAGGCCGGCGTCTCGCGGGTGATGTCGTTCCGGAGCTCGTCGAGCGCGTACCCGGCGGCGAGCTTGGCCGCGATCTTGGCGATGGGGAAGCCGGTCGCCTTGGACGCGAGCGCCGAGGAGCGGCTCACGCGCGGGTTCATCTCGATCACCACGAGGCGCCCGTCGGCGGGATTGACCCCGAACTGGATGTTGGAGCCCCCGGTCTCGACGCCGATCTCGCGGATGATCGCGATGGCGGCGTCCCGCATCAGCTGGTACTCCTTGTCGGTCAGGGTCTGGGCCGGCGCCACCGTGATCGAGTCGCCCGTGTGCACCCCCATCGGGTCGAAGTTCTCGATCGAGCAGACGATCACCACGTTGTCGCGGAGGTCCCGCATGACCTCCAGCTCGAACTCCTTCCACCCGATCACCGACTCCTCGACCAGCACCTGGCCGACCGGGCTCTGCTGGAGGCCCCAGCGGATCGCGCCCTCCAGCTCGTCGGGGTTCCAGGCGATCGAGCCCCCGGTGCCGCCCAGCGTGAACGACGGGCGGATGATCGCGGGGTAGCCCACGTCGCGGACGACCTCGCGCGCCTGCTCGATCGACCGCGCGTAGCCCGAGCGCGGGAGATCGAGGCCGATGCGCTGCATGGCCGCCTTGAAGAGCTCGCGGTCCTCGGCCTTCTTGATCGCCTCGATCTTCGCGCCGATGAGCTCCACGCCGTAGCGGTCGAGCACCCCGCGCTCGGCGAGGGCGACGGCGAGGTTGAGCCCGGTCTGTCCGCCGAGCGTCGGGAGGAGCGCGTCGGGCCGCTCGGCGGCGATCACGCGCTCGAGCACCTCGGGCGTGAGGGGCTCCACGTAGGTGCGGTCGGCCATCTCGGGGTCGGTCATGATCGTGGCCGGGTTCGAGTTCACGAGGACGACCTCGAACCCCTCCTCGCGGAGGGCCTTGCAGGCCTGGGTGCCGGAGTAATCGAACTCGCAGGCCTGCCCGATCACGATCGGCCCGGAGCCGATCAGCAGGATCTTCCGGATGTCCGTCCGCTTCGGCATGGGGTCAGACTTCGCCTTCCGGACAATCCGCTCCGGATGAACCAAGGGCGGACGCCGGGCGTCGAGGGCAGCGCGGAGTGTCCCAATGGCAAAGTCTGACCCCTATTCCAGCAGGCCGTAGACGATGGAGACGCCCGGCGGGGCCTCCTCCCGGCGCACGAGGAACTCGACGAGGGGCGCCGAGCCGAGGAACTGCACCTCCCCCGCGCCGGTCAGGCGCTCCCCGAACAGGCCGAGCCGCTTGTCGACGCGCTCGCGGATGGCGTGGGCCTCCAGCGCCGCGGGCGACTCGGTCGTGAAGGAGGCCCACTCCGGCTTCTGCCCGGCCTCCTCGGTCTTCCGATAGGCGACGAAGTACCGCGGCATCCTGTCACCTGCCTCTCGACTGCATGAGGAGCTCGACGAACCGACGGAACAGGTAGTGCGAGTCGTGCGGCCCCGGGGCCGCCTCCGGATGGTACTGCACCGCGAAGACCGGCAGCGTCCGGTGGCGCATGCCCTCGCACGTGCCGTCGTTGAGGTTCGCGTGCGTGACCTCGAAGCCCGCCGCGGCGGCGCGACTCCGGGTCCACCGCGAACCCGTGGTTCTGGGACGTGATCTCGACCCGGCCCGTGTCGTGGTCCTTCACCGGGTGGTTCGCCCCGTGGTGCCCGAAGGGCAGCTTGAACGTCCGCGCGCCGAGCGCCAGCGCCACGATCTGCTGGCCGAGGCAGATCCCGAACGTCGGTAGCCCCTCGCCGACCAGCCGGCGCACCGACTCGATCAGGTAGGGCACGCCCTCCGGATCGCCCGGGCCGTTCGCCAGGAAGAGCCCGTCCGGCGCGAGCTGCCGGACCTCGTCCGCCGACGTGAAGGCCGGCACCACGGTCACCCGGCAGCCTTCCGCCGTCAGCTGGCGGAGGATGTTCCGCTTGATCCCCGAGTCGTACGCCACCACGTGGAAGCGCGCGGGCGGCGCGGGCGCGTGCCCCTCGCCGAGGCGCCACACGGACTCGCCCCACGCGTAGGGCGCCGGGCAGGTGACCTCCTTCACCAGGTCCCGTCCGACGAGCCCCGGCGACGCCTTGGCCTTGGCGACGACCGCCTGCGGATCGACGTCGCCCGTGGCGATCACGCCCTCCTGGGCGCCGTGATCGCGGACATGCCGGGTGAGGGCGCGGGTGTCGATCCCCTGGATCCCGACGATCCCGTGCTCCCGGAGATAGTCGTCGAGCGTCGCCGTCGCCCGCCACGACGCCGCGACCGGCGAGGCCTCGCGGACCACGAAGCCTTCCGCCCACGGCTGGCTCGACTCCGGGTCCTCGGTGTTCACGCCGGTGTTGCCGATGTGCGGGTACGTCATGCAGACGATCTGCCCCTTGTACGAGGGATCGGTGAGGATCTCCTGGTACCCGCTCATGGCGGTGTTGAACACGACCTCGCCCACCGCCTCGCCGCGCGCGCCGAGGGGCTCCCCCTCGAAGATCCGCCCGTCGGCCAGCGCCAGGACCGCCCGCTCGCGCCGCATCATGCCCCGCTCTCGCCCGCGACGACGCCCGCCCGCATCACGACGCGGCCACCGACGACCGTCAGCCAGGGCGCGCCGACGCAGGCCCGGCCCCCGAACGGGGTGTTGCGGGCCTTCGAGCGGAAGCGCGCGGGCTCGATCACGTGCTGGTGGGCGAGGTCCAGGACCGTCACGTCGCCGGGCGCGCCCGGGGGCGAGGCTCCCGCCCGGCAGCCCCAGGACACGCGCCGGGCCCGCCGTCAGCCGCGCGATCAGGGTCGACAGGTCGAGCACGCGCTCCCGGACCAGGTGCGTCAGGCAGAGCGCGACGGCCGTCTCGAGTCCCACGATGCCGTTCGCCGCGTGGTCGAGCTCCACTTCCTTGTCGGTGAGCGCGTGGGGCGCGTGGTCGGTCGCGATCGCGTCGAGGGTGCCGTCGGCCAGGGCCTCCCGGCAGGCCTCGACGTCGCGCTTGGACCGGAGCGGCGGCGCCATCTTCGCGTTCGAATCGTAGGCGCGAAGCGCCTCGTCGGTCAGGAGGAGATGGTGGGGCGTCACCTCGCCGGTGACCGGCGACGCCGCGCGCCTTGGCGTCCCGCAGGAGGCGCACGGCGGCCGCCGTCGACACGTGGGCGATGTGGACCGGGGTCCCGGTGAGGTCGGCGAGGGCGATGTCCCGCGCGACCATGATCTCCTCGGCCGCCGCCGGGATCCCCCGCAGCCCGAGATCCGTCGACACGAAGCCCTCGTGCATCACGCCGCCCTCGCTGAGCGCGGCGTCCTCGGCGTGCGAGATGATCGGCCGCCCGAACGCCTGGGCGTACTCGAGCGCCCGGCGCAGCAGCGCCGAGTTCATCACCGGCTTGCCGTCATCGGAGTAGGCGACGCACCCCGCCTCGGCGAGCTCGCCGAGCTCTGCCAGGTCGCGCCCGCCGAGCCCGCGGGTCACGGCGCCGATCGGATACACGCGGACCAGACCCCGCGCGCGCGCCTCGGCGAGGATGTAGTCCGTCACCGCGCGCGTGTCGTTGACGGGCTGGGTGTTGGCCATGCACGCGACCGCGGCGAATCCGCCGGCCGCCGCCGCGCGGGTACCGCTCGCGATCGTCTCCTTGTACTCCTGCCCCGGCTCCCGCAGGTGCACGTGGATGTCGATGAAGCCCGGGGCGATCACCCGGCCCTCGGCGTCGATCGTCTCGATTCCCGCCGGCGCCTCGAGCTGCGGTCCGACCCGGGCGACGCGGCCGGCCTGGATCAGCACGTCCCCGGCGGCGTCCAGCCCGTTCGCGGGATCGACCACGCGGCCGTTCCGGATGAAGAGGTCCATCGCTCAGGCCTCCGCGCCCTTGGCGCCCAGCAGGAGGTAGAGGATCGCCATCCGCACCGCGACGCCGTTCGCCACCTGCTCGAGGATGACCGAGTACGGCCCGTCGGCGACCTCGGGTGAGATCTCGATGCCGCGGTTGACGGGGCCGGGGTGCATGATCAGCACGTCGTCGCGCGCGCCGCGCAGCTTCTCCAGCGACAGCCCGTACAGGCGCGAGTACTCGCGGAGGGACGGGATGTAGTTCGCCGTCATCCGCTCCTGCTGGAGGCGCAGCATCATGATCACGTCGACGTCGCGCACTGCGTCCTCGAGACGGCGCGCGACCTTGACGCCGAGCTCCTCGACGCCGGGCGGGATCAGGGTCGGCGGCCCGGCGACCGTCACGCTCATGCCCATCTTCCGCATCCCGGCGATGTTCGAGCGGGCGACCCGGCTGTGAGCGATGTCGCCCACGATCGCGACCGAGAGCCCCTCCAGGTGGCCGCGCTTCTCGCGGATGGTCAGGAGGTCGAGCAGCGCCTGCGTCGGATGCTCGTGCATCCCGTCCCCCGCGTTCACGACCGAGCAGCGGAGCGCGCGCGCCAGGAGGTGCGCCGCACCCGACGAGGCGTGGCGGATCACCACGCAGTTGGGGCTCATCGCCTCGATGTTCCGCGCCGTGTCGACGAGGGTCTCGCCCTTGACCACGCTCGAGGAGGACCCCGAGACGTTGATGACGTCGGCCGAGAGCCACTTGCCGGCGATCTCGAACGAGGTGCGCGTCCGCGTCGACGGCTCCATGAACATGTTGACGACGGTCTTGCCCCGGAGGGCGGGGACCTTCTTGATCTCCCGGGAGGCGATCTCCTTCATGGACGCCGCGGTGTCGAGGATGGTCCGGATCTCGCCCGGCTCGAGGCTCCGGATGTCCAGCAGGTCCTTCCGCGTGAGCCCCATCGCTGCCTCCCTAGGCCTCGGGTTCCTGGATCACGACGCGGTCCTGGCCATCGTGCTCGCGGAGCATCACCTGCACGGCCTCGCGTCGCGCCGTCGGCAGGTTCTTGCCCACGTAGTCCGCCCGGATGGGGAGCTCGCGGTGCCCCCGGTCCACCAGGACCGCCAGCTGGATCATCCGCGGGCGCCCGAGGTCGATGATCGCGTCGAGGGCCGCCCGGATCGTCCGTCCCGTGTAGAGCACGTCGTCGACGAGGACGAGCGTCTTCTCGGACACCGGGAACGGAATGTCCGTGCCCCGGAGCACGGGGGTGTCGCCCTTCAGCGCGAGGTCGTCCCGGTAGAGCGTGATGTCGAGGGCGCCGACCGGGACCGTGTGGCCTCCGATCGCCTGGAGGCGCGTCGCGATCCGCCGGGCGAGGGACACGCCCCGCGTCCGGATGCCGACAAGGGCAAGCCCGTCGGTGCCGCCCGCGTGCTCGACGATCTCGTGGGCGATCCGGGTCAGCGCCCGGTCGATCCCCGGCTCGTCGAGGACCTGCGCCTTCTCGCGGAACGTCACGGCCGCCATGCGCGGGCTTCCTGGCCTGCCGGGCGGGCCTGCGGCGCTCCGGAGCGGGATCGGAGAGGGCTGGTGAGGTCGCCAGAGACGACGATGCCCTCCCGGCCATCCAGGGAGGGCGTCACGATCACACGCGCAAGAGCCGTCATTGCCTCTCCTTGCGAGCCTCGCGGGGCCCACTTAAAGGAGTTACCGATCGGTCGGACTTTACGTCGAGCCCTTCTCCCTGTCAAGCGTCGCGCCGTTCGCGAGGGGCGCGGTGGACCACGGCGGGAACGCGAGGTAGCGGCACTGGGTCGGGAATCGCCGGGCATAGTCGCCGATGAGCGGGGCGAGCACCCCGTGGCACGCGGCGGCGTCCTCGTCCGCCGCGGGCACCGGCGCCGGCAGCGGCGGATGGATGACGATCACCCGGCGGCGGCCGTCCCGGTGGATGAACACCGGGAGCGTCGCGGCGCGCGTCATCCGGCGGAGCGCGAGCCACCCGGTGCGCACGATCAGGGGCCCGCCGGGCAGCTCCACCCGGAACGCCTCCCGTCCGTACGGACCATCCGCGGCGAGGTACACCATCTCCCCGCGGCGCAGGAGCTCGCGGATCTGGAAGAGCCCCGGCAGGCGGCCGGCCGTCGCGCCGCCCGGGATGTGGACGACCTCGCCGCTGTCGATGAGGCCCTGCCAGCGCCGGTCCTGGATCGACGTGGCGAGCGCGCCGCCCAGGCGGACCGGGTAGCCGAGCGTCCGGAGGTGGTACCACATGCGGGGCGGACCCAGGTGGAAGCCGAGCAGGATCGCGCCGGTCCCCGGCGCGGGGAGGTGCTCCGCGCCCTCCACAACGACGTCGGCGGCAGGCGCCGCCGTCGTCCGGACGCCGACGAGGGCCTCCTCGGCGCAGAACCGTCCGTGGTTCGCAAGGAGCGTGAGGGCGACGCGCCACGGCGGGCTCGCGCCGGGCTGGGCCGCGGCCCACGCGCGCGCCTGGCGATACCGGCCGCGCCGGAAACCGTCGGCGACCGCGAGGCCCGCGAGGGCCGCTTCGCCGAGCCAGCGCGGGCACCGGCGCAGGAGCGGCTCGACGCGACGGAGACGCGGGGACGAGTGGAACATCCCCACGACGACGCGGTCGGGCAGCGGACGGGCGTCGGCCGCCCTCATGGCCCGACGCGGGCGGCGGCGCGCTTCCGGTCGACCAGCGCGGTGAGCGTCCCCAGGGTCGCGAAGGCGTCACCCGCGAAGTCGCGCGTCGCATCGAACGTGATGTCGAACTCGCTCTCGCAGGCGACGACCACCTCGAGCAGCTCCACCGAGTCGAGCCAGAAGCCGCCCTCGGACAGCGGCGTGGCGGGCCCGCTCTCCGCGGGCGCGCGGCTCGGGCCCGCCACCCGTGTCACGAGGGCGCGGATCGCCTCGAGGCGCGCACCGGGAGAGGTCACGACGGCGGCGTGACCTCGAGCAGCGCGATGCAGCCGCGGCGGTCGGCGCGGCCGTTCTGGAGCCGCGGCAGCGCCGGAACGAGCCGGAGGCTCCGAGGCCACGACCAGGACGGCAGGGCGTCCGCCGCGCCGCGCCGAACCTCGGCGAGCGTCAGCTCCGGCCCGCACTGCACGACCGCGCCGAACGTGACGCCCGCGGCGCTGTCGAGCGGCACCACGACCGCGTCGGTGACGCCCGGGATCTCCCGCAGCGCCGTCGCGACCTGGGACAGGTTGACGAGGCGGTTCTCGCGCGTCCGGATCGCGTCGTCCATGCGCCCCGCCAGCGTCAGGTAGCCGTCCGCGTCCAGGGCACCGAGGTCGCGCGTCGGCCACCACCCGTCGACGGCGCCGGGGCGCTCGAGCGCCGGCGGAAAGCCGTAGCCCGCCATCTGCCACGGGCTCCGGACCCAGATGCGCCCCGGCGCGCCGGGCGGCTCGGGCGACCCCGGACGCTCGCCGACGACGACCTCCACGCGCGGCAGCGGCCGGCCAACCGTCTCCCGGCGCACCAGGGCGGCAGGCCCGGCGTCGACCGCGATGAGCCCCGTCTCCGACGAGGAGTACGTCTGCCGGAGCGGGACGCCGAAGCGGTCGAGGAACGCCCCGTACACGGATTTCGTGACCGGGCTCGACAGGGCACAGACCGGCGGCGCGACCGCCGGCCCGGTGAGCGCGCAGCGGCCCAGCACGTCGGCGAAGTGCGGCGTGGCGCGCCAGAACTGGAACTCCGGACGGGCGAGAGCGTCCAGCGCCGCGCGATGGTCGAGCGCCTCGAGGAGGCCCAGCGAGCCGCCGAGGAGCATCGCGGCGACCATGTGATTCACGGCCTGGCCCGACGCGAGGGACACACCCATCAGGATGCCGCCACCGGGCGGCAGCCCGAGCGTGGCGATGCGCGCCCGGCTGACCGCGACGAGGCCCGCGGTGTCCCGGAAGACGGCGCGCGGGAGCCCGGTGGAGCCGGAGGTGAAGATGATGACGCCGGCCGACCGCAGCAGGGCGAGGGGCGGCCCCGCCGCTCCCGCGCCGCGCGGCACGTCGAGGACGACCGGGGCGAGCCCGAGCCGCGCCGCCGCCGGGCCGAGCGAGGCCTCAGACGGCGCGAGAACGACCGGCAGGCCGGCCGGCAGCGGCGGGTTCGTGCGCCATGCGCGGACGTCGAGGCTGAGCAGGACCAGCGGCGACGGCAGCGAGAGCAGCGCCGCGAAGAGCGCCACGCCATCCACCGACGCCGGCAGGGCCGTCGCGATGAGCCCCTCCGGCTCGCCGAGACGGTCGACCACCTCCGCGCGCCACCGGCGCGCGATCGCGTCCAGCTCGTCCGCCGACCACCAGCGGCCGAGCGCGAGCACGCGGGGCATGGTCGGCGGCGACATCGGCGCGACTCTAGAGGACGCCGGCCGCGGCGGTCAAGGTTCGGCGCCGGCGGCGGGCGCGCCGGTCCCCCCGATCACGCGGCCGCCCTTCACGACCAGGACGCGCGCTGGCACTCCGCCCACGACTTCCGCGAGCGTGGTCGCGTCGAGCACGACCAGGTCGGCCCGGGCGCCGGACACGGGCCCGTGCATGGGCCGGCCGAGAATGCGCGCCGGCGCGGTCGTCACCATGTCGAGCGCCGCCGCCATGTCGGCTTCGCCGCCCATGTGGGCGCCCACCACGAGGAGATACGTGAGGAGGAGCGGGTCCGCGTTGCCCGCGGGCGTGAAGGCGTTCTGGACGTTGTTCGTCGCGGCCGCGACCGTCACGCCGGCGGCGAGGAGTCGCTTGACCGGGGTGAGCCCGCGGCGCACGTTCCGGACGTCGCGCCGCCCCATCAGATAGAGGTCGGTCGCCGGCAGCGTGATCACCGCGATGCCCGCCGTCTGGAGCCGGCGCGCGACTCGCGCCTGCTCGGTCTCGTCCGCCGCGCCGAGCTCGGTGAGGTGGCCGATCGCCACGCGGCCCTGCCAGCCGTGGCGCGCCGTCCGGTCGGCGATCACTTCCACGTGGCGGTGCACGGGCTCGTCGGCGAAGTCGGCGTGAAAGTCGGCGTCGCAGCCGGCCTCGCGCGCGAGGGCGAACACCCGGTCCACGTGCGCGACACCGTCGGTGTCGTTGTAGGGGCAGCCGCCGACCAGGTCCGCGCCGGCCCGGAGCGCCTCGCGGAGAAGCGCCTCGGTGCCGGGCGCCTGCAGGATGCCCTCCTGCGCGAAGGCGCAGAGCTGAAGGTCGAGGCGGTCGGCGTACTCGCGCTTGAGCGGCAGGACCGCTTCGAGACCCCGGAGCTCCACGATCGGATCGACCTCGACGTGCCCGCGCATCGCCGTCGTGCCCATGGCGACCGCGCGGTCGAGGAGCCGCCGCGCGCGCGCGCGGATGTCCTCGACCGTGAAGGCGCGCTTGGCCTCGCCGGTCACGCGAATCGCTTCCGCCAGCGTTCCCTCGCGGCTCGGCGTGCGCGGCAGGAGGTACGCCTTGTCGAGATGGACGTGGGCGTCGACGAAGCCCGGCACGACGAACCGGCCGCCCGCGTCGACCCGCTGGCGGGCAGCGGCGCCGGTGAGATCGCCGAGGGCGGCCACCGTCCCGCCGCGGACTCCGATGTCCGCCTGCCGGCCGTCAGGGGCGAGCCGGCCCGCCGCAATCACGAGGTCGAACGGTTCCATGTCCGCGAGAATACGCGACCCCCGGGCGCGTGCCGAGTCCCGCGCGACCCCGACGCGCCTTGACGGACCGACCCAGGCGCGTCTAGCGTACCGGCCACGGGCCTATCATGGACGCGGTCGTCACTACGCTCCGGACTGTCTCGCTCTTCGCCGATCTCCCGCGCGAGGTGCTCGCTCGCCTCGTCAGCGAGTTCGACGAGCTCGACGTCGCTGCCGGCCAGACGGTGTTCTCGCAGGGCGATCCGGGAGACGCGCTCTACGTCATCGTGAGCGGGGCCGTCGAGGTGCGCCGCGAACGCGACGGCCGGAGCGAGCGGGTCGCCGTCCTCGGCCCCGGCGACTGCCTCGGCGAGATGGCGCTCGTCACGGGCGATCCGCGCTCGGCCACGGTCGTGACGCTGTCGGCAACGCGGCTCCTCCGGCTCGACAAGGAGCGGTTCCAGGTCCTGTCGGACCGGCATCCGGTCTTCTTTCGCGAGCTCGCGCGCGTGCTGTGCCGCCGCATCGTCCGGTTGTCGGCGGACGTGGCGCACGCGCGCCGCGCCTACACGACCGTCTTCGACACGATCCTGGACGGGGCCGAGCCCCCGGCCCGGCGCCTCCTCGAGGTCCTGGCGGTGGCCAAGCGGGCCGACGCGGGCGTCCTGATCGCCACCCTCGGGGCGAACGGCCCTCGTATCGCGGCCGAGGTCGCCGCTCACCACCCTGCCCTGGTCTTCCAGGACGAGCGCGGCCGCTACGAGCTCCACCCCGAGTTCCGCGACCACGTCCGGCGGCGGCTCGCCGACGCGAACGGCACCGACGCCACCCACGACCTCCACGTCGCCGTCGCGACGGCCCACGGCGACGAGGAAGCGTGGGCCAAGGGCGCGCGACACTGGCTGGCCGCGGGCCGCTGGGACGAGGCGGCGCACGCGATCCGCAAGGCGCTGGCGTCCAGCGCTCCGCCGACGGACGCGGAGCTCGAGACCTGGCTCGACCGCCTCCCCGAGGACGTGCTCCTCGAGGCCGACCTCGGCCCTGCCAAGGCGAGCCTCCTCGTCCGGACGGGACGCTCGGACGCCGCGAGCGCGCTCCTCGAGCGCGCGTTCTCGGGACAGCGGCTGGACGGCGTCGCGCGCGACCGGCTCGTGCGGAGCCTGGGCACCCTCTACGCGCAGCAGGGCCGCCCGGGGGGTGTGGCGGGCGGCACGGTCGGCGCGTCACGCGCTGCCGCGACGCTGACGGGGGGCGGCGCCCGGTGGGCCATCGGCCTCGCGCTGGCGGTCGCGGTCGGCGTCGCCGTGCTCTGGGTCCCGCCCGGCGGTCTCGAGCCGCGCGCGGTGCGCTTCCTCGCGGTGCTCGCGGCGGGCACGGTGCTCTGGGCGTGGGGCAGCCTCCCCGACTACGTGGTCGCCCTCGGGATGGGCATCGCGTGGGTGCTCCTCCGCGTGGCGCCCACCGCGACCGCGTTCGGGGGGTTCGCGACGAGCACGTGGTTCCTGATGCTGGGCGTGCTCGGCCTGGGAGCGGCCCTCGCCCGCTCGGGGCTGCTCTACCGGATCACGCTCATCGCCGTGCGTCGCTTTCCGCCCACGTTCGTCGGGCAGACGGGCGCCCTCTTCACCGCCGGCATCGTGTCGACCATTCTCATCCCCTCGGCCCAGGCGCGGGTGACCTTCATGGGGCCGGTGGTCCTCGGCCTGGCCGACACGCTCAAGTATCCGCCGCGGGGCCGGGGCAGCGCCGGGCTCGCAATGGCCGCCTTCACGGGCTTCAGCCTGGCGACGACGCTCTTCCTCACCGGGACGACAACGTGTCTGCTCGCGTGGCGGGTCCTGCCCGAGGCGACGCGGGCGCAAGTGACCTGGCTCGCGTGGCTCGAGGCCGTGCTCGTGCTCGAGGCGGTCAGCCTGGGCGCCGCGCTCGCGTGGATCGTCTGGCGCTACCGCCCGGCGGGGCCGACCCCCGTGCGCGCGAGCCTGCTCCACGCCCAGCTCCAGATGCTGGGCCCGCCCTCGCGGGACGAGTGGATCACCGGCGCTGGTCGCCCTCGCCGTCGTCGCCGGCTGGATCGCGCAGCCGTGGCACGGCGTCGATCCGGCGTGGCTCACCCTCGGAGGGCTCTGCCTCCTCCTGGCCATGCAGGTGCTCGACCGCGCGGCGCTCCAGGGTCAGGTCGACTGGTCGTTCCTGCTCTTCATGGGGATCGCCTTCAGCCTGGCCGACCTCGCCGTCCACGTCGGCGCGGACGCCTGGTTCGCGATGCGCGCCCGCGTCGCGCTCGGCGACATCACGACGCCGGCGGCGGCCGTGACCGCCACCGTGCTGATCACCGTCCTGGTGCGCTTCGCGCTCCCGTGGCAGACGGCGGTGCCGCTCCTGACCGTGGCCCTGGCGCCGTTCGTGGAGGCGGCGGGCGTGAGCCCACTCATCGTGGCGCTGGTGGCGCTCAAGGCCGGAAACGTGTTCCTCCTGCCCCAGCAGAGCCCCACGTACCTGACGCTCTACTACGGCACCGAGGAGCGCGCCTTCAGCCACGGTCAGGTGCGGCCGTTCGCGTGGCTGTACGCGGCGGCCGTCCTGGCGGGATTCCTGCTGAGCCTGCCCTACTGGCGCGCGCTCGGACTCGTCACCGGCTGAGAACCGCCCTGCTCTGGCCGGACTCCTAGAATCCAGCCCTCGCGGACGGAATCCTGGGGCAGCGCACTCCGCGCGAGTACTGGCCAGCGCCCCGAGGCCATCTCGACAGCGGCCGCTAGCGCATCGATCGCGTGGTCCGACCGCATCGCGAGCCGCTGGTGCTCCGGGCCCAGCTGAGTACCTTGGCGGCCAAGCGCTCGGACGTAGCGCTCGCGCGCATCGGCGTTGCTCTTGACTATGCCTTCGAGAGCTAGACGCGGCCAGATCTCGGCCAGCACAAACGGCGCGCCCGCAGGGTCTTCGAACGGCCAGACGCGGACGGTCGGTGCCCACTGCTTCAACTCGGCGATGGCCGAGATCCCGGTGATGGCCGCCTTCCCCACCTGACGTGCCCCCACGTATCGATAGCTACCGTTCCTGTCCCGTAAAGCGCGAAGTGGCGACTCGGCTCCCCTTGTCCGCGGCAGGCGCTCGACGCCGCGACGAGTGAACCGGTTCCTGTCGTCGCCGCACTCGCTCCACCACTTGCCGCAAGCGTCGATGAACGTCTGGGCGGCCTCGAGTGACGACATGTGGGCGAGTAACGCCGAGTAGTCCGTCACATCGCGATGATCGAGGAACGGTATGGCGTATGAGAACGGAAAGTCTAAGCCGACTAGCGTCGGAACGCCGTCCGCCGCGCACTCGGCAAGCCAGCCCACGGTCTCCTGTCGGTCGTAGCCGCCTTGCAGGCTGGTGACCCGGAGGTCTCCCGGTGGTCCCTCGACGACGCAGCGGACGATGGCCCGTCGCTGCGCTGAGGGCAGGCGCGCACCCGACCAGTCAATGGCGACAAAGCGTGAGAAGGGCGGCGGCGGAGACATCGCAGCGCCCTCAGTCGAGGATCGCGATGGCGCGCGCGGGGGCGCCGTCTCCGCCTTCGAGCCGGAGCGGGAGCGCGGCGAATCGGACGCGCTCGCGGCCCAGCCGGTCGAGGTTCACCAAGTACTCGATGACGCCGATGCCCGCGGGGAAGAAGGTGTGGTGGGTGGCCCACTCCTCCGGCGCGATCGGGCGCCGACGCCCGGTGACGAGGTCGCGCACCGGTTGATCGGGCGGGTAGTCGTAACCGACGGCCTTGACCCCGCGGGCCACGAGCCACCGGCAGGCCGAGAGGCCCGTCCACGGCGCCTCGGTCCAGAACGCGAGCGTCTCCCAGGACTGACGGCGCGGCCAGTCGGTCCGGAGAAGGGCGATGTCGCCCCGTCGCACGTGCTGGCCGCGCGCCTCGAGGTCGGCCGCCTCGATCGCCGTGTTCGCCCCGACGTGGGTGAGGTCCACGACGGCCGCCTCGCCGACCCACGTCTCGATCGGCATCCGGTCAACCGGCGTGCCGCCGGGGATGAAGTGGCTGAACCCGTCGCAGTGGGTGAAGCCGTGCCCCGGCATCGCGAGGCGACTCGAGCGGAACGGGTGCGACGGATCCTCGAACTCCGAGAGGACCGTGACCTCCGTCTTCCACCGGACGTGCGGCCGGATCGGCAGCGACAGATCGACGATGGTCACTCGTCCGCCTCCACGCGCGACGCGACAGCGTGCGGCGCCGCCTCGGCCGGCCCGAGCCGCTCGACCCGGTCTCCGGCCGCGATCTCGCCCGGCACGAGGACGCGCGCGTAGACGCGGCTCCATCCCGGGTGTCGCGTCTCGGAGACCCGCGAGTACGCCCCGTCGAGGAACGCGGCCCGCACGGTCTCGCACGGGCTGGTGAACCGCGTGATCTGGATGAGCACCGTCTCGCCCAACCGGAAGAGGTCGCCCGGCCGGACGCGCGGCCAGTCGAGCCCCGCCACGGTCAGGTTCTCGCCGAGCGCGCCCGGCTCGACCGGATGGCCCTCGGCCTGGAGCGCCTCGATCTGCTCCAGGGAGAAGAGGCAGAGCGCCCGGTCGGGGCCGCCGTGGAGCTTCCTGTTGCGGTGACCGTCGCCCTCGAGGCCGGCCGGCGCGAGGCGGGCGGTCCGGACGGGACGCTTCGGCACGCCGCCGGCCGAGACGTTGATCCGAACGATGCGCCCGGTCATTCGATCAGTGGCGATCAGTGGCGATCAGTCGAAGACGAAGACGCCCTTGCCGGTGGTCTGGGTGTCGAAGAGCCGGTAGGCCTCGGCGGCCTGCGCGAGCCGGAAGCGGTGCGTGAGGAGCCGCTTGAGCGGAACGCGCCGCTTCACGATGAACCGCGCGCACTCCTCCTGGATCAGCGTGCTGAAGGTCCACGAGGCGTGGAGCGTCAGCTGGCGCCGGAGGAGATCGGGGCTCACGTCGAAGGTCACCTGGTTGCCTTCCCCGACGAAGCCGACCCGCCCCCAGGTCCGGGTGGCGCGCGCGGCCGCCAGGCGGGCATCCGGGTGCCCCGAGCAGTCGAGCGCGGCGTCGACGCCCTCGCCGTCGGTGAGGGCCTTCAGGGCCGCGACAACGTCGGTCCCGCCCGGATCGATGACCGCGTCGGCGCCGAACTCCTGGCCGAGCTGGCGGCGCTCCGCGCCGACGTCGATCGCGATGACGCGCGCGCCCATCGCCACGCCCAGCATCGTCGCCGACAGCCCGACCGGCCCCTGGCCGAAGACCGCGAGCGTGTCCCGGCCCGAGACGTCGAGCCGCCGGAGCGCCTGGTACGCGGTGCCGGTGCCGCAGGAGATGGCCGCGCCCTCCTCGTAGGACAGCTCGTCCGGCAGCGGGACCAGGGTGGACGCCGGCACCGTCATGTACGGCGCGTGGCCGCCGTGCCCCGTCATCCCGTAGACCACGATCCCGCGGGGGCAGAGCTGGGCCCATCCGGCGCGACAGTGCTTGCAGTGGCCGCATCCCTTGTAGTGGTGGTTCATCACGCGGGCGCCCGTCGGCGCATCGGCCTCGAGCACGCCGGGCCCCCGCTCGGCCACGACGCCGCACGGCTCGTGGCCGGCGATGCAGGGGCCGCCCGCGCCGCCGAGACCGAGACTCTTGGCCGCGCCGCCGCTCCGCGAGGCCCGGTAGGGATGGAGATCGCTCCCGCACATCCCCGACGCCTTCATGGCCAGCACGACCTCGCCCGGGCCCGGTCGGGGATCGGGAAACTCTCGGAGCTCGAGCGCCCGCTCGCCGAGAAAGACGACTCCGTGCATGGGTCCGCTCTCTCCTTGGTCAGGTACGGCGGCCGCGGGACGGCGCCGCGCCGTCGGGCGGGGCGAGGAGACTCACCTGGATCGCGATGCCGACCACGGCGAGCCCGATGAAGAGCCACGGCCGCACCGTCGCGGAGACCGGGGCCAGCGGCGCCAGCAGCGCCGCGCCGACGAGGGCCGACAGCAGGATCAGGATCGGGTCCAGGAGCCAGAGCGCGAGCGCGGCGACCACGATGCCCGCCACGAAGACGACGGCCCAGAGCCACTGCCCCGAGAATCCGAGCGCGGCCGCCGCGGCGAGACCGCCATGGACGCCGGCCGCGAACCCGGCCAGCCCGATGGCGAGCCACTGGAAGAAGATGGCGAGCACGGCGCCCAGGATCCCGAGGACCAGCGCGACCACCACCATCAGCCACTCCGGGCCGTTGAGCACGGCGGGGGCCACGTGCAGACCCACGGCAAACCCGGCGGCACCCACGAAAAGCCAGAACAGGCGTCGGCCCAACAGGAGGACCGCGAGCCCGACGATGAGCGTCACCCACCAACTGGCCATGAGCGGGAGCGTACTACGGGGGCGGAGGCGCCGTCACGGGGGCGGGCCGGCCGGTCAGGGCACGACCCGCGTGCCGGCGCGGCCGTCCAGCGCGGCGCGCAGCGCCGAGGGCGAGGTGATGATCGCCTCGCGGCCGCCCGCCGCGACGAAGTCGACCGCCGCCTGGACCTTGGGCCCGATCGAGGCCGCGGGGAACTCGCGCGCCGCCAGCAGCGCTCGTGCTTCGGCCAGGGACAGATGCTCGACCCCGATGGCCCGCGCGGTGCGGTGGCCGACCTCGACGCGGTCGACGCCGGTGAGGAACACGAGGCGGTCCGCGGCGACCGCCGTGCCGAGGAGGCCGGCGGTCGCTTCCACCTCGAGCACGGCCTCGACGCCGCGATACCCCTCGGGGGTCTCGACGACGGGGACGCCGCCGCCGGCCGCCGCGATCGTGAGCGATGCCGGCATCCGCGCAGCGGCGGATCACGCCGGCCTCGGGGATGCGCCGGGGCTGCGGCACCGGGACCACGCGCCGGCGCGAGGCCCCGTTCCCCGCGAAGGTCCAGCCGAGGTCGCGCGCGAGCCGGCGCGCCGTGGCGACCGAGTAGGGCGGGCCGACGGCGCGCGTCGGTCGGGCGAAGGCCGGATCGTCCGCCGCCACCACCACGCGCGTGAGGACCACGGCGACGGGCACCTCGCCGCCCCGGGCCCGGCAGAGGTTGGCGAGCGCCTGCTGGACGCCGTAGCCGGCCACACCCTGCGCCTCGGCGGCGCGGAGGTCGAGAGGACGCGGCGGTGCGGCGGTGCGGCTCGGCGCGACGCGGCGGTCCGCGTCGTCGAGCGGCGCGCCGCACGGGACCAGCACGATGCGGAATCCAGCCGCCCCGATGTCGACCAGCGGCGGCAGGCTCAGCTCGAGCGCCTGCACCCAACCCGCGCGCGCCGGGCGCCCCGTCGACCGCCCCGGCGCCTGGAGCGCCCGGCCGCCGAGCGCGACCACCAGCAGGCGCGGATCGCGCGGCAGTCTCATGCCGCGCCTCGGTAGCGCAGCGCGCCGACGATGGCGCCCCGGAGCGGCGGGCACTTCGCCGCCCACGCGATCGGTCGCCTGGCGCGGAGCACCAGGCGGTCGGCGAGGCCCAGCGCGTCGCCGGCCGGCATGCAGTCGATCAGGAGCGGGTCCGCCGAGACCATGCGCGCGAGGACCTCGCGGTTGGCGGCGGCGATGCCGGGGAGCGGTCGACTCACAGCGGGCATGATCCCGCCCCGTCGGCGCGGCCGTCAATCAAAACATCGCCGAGCGGACGGCGATCGATCACGCGGCGCGCCGGTGGCCGACGCGGCGCGCCTGGTGTAGCCTCCGTGGGGAGCCGGCCGCCAGACGAGATGTCCAACCACGACGCCGCGGATTCCCTCGACGCCCTCGCCCAGATCCTGGAGGCGCTCCGCGCCACGCGCTCCCGGCTCGAGAAGCGCCGCCTCTTGGTCGAGTATCTCCAGGCGCTACCGGACGAGGCCCTGCCGCTCGCCGTCACGTATCTGGGCGGCCGCCCCTTCCCGCGCGGCGACGGCCGCGTCCTGTCGATCGGCGGCGCGACGCTGGACGCGGCGCTCCGCGCGGCGCGCCCGGAGCTCACCGACGAGGCGGTCGGCGCCGCCTGGCGCCGCCACGCCGACGCGGGCGACGTCGCCGCCGAGCTCTGGACCGGCGTCACGCCCGCCGACCCCGCGCCTCTCCGGATGAGCGACGTCGCGGCGAGCTTCGCGGCGCTCCACGCGGCCCGCGGCGCCCGGGCGAAGTCGGAGCTCCTCGTGGCGGCGCTCCGCCGGATGAGCGCGCCCGCGATCCGCGCATTCGTCAAGGCGATGCTGGGCGAGGCGCGGATCGGGGTGCAGGAGCAGACGCTGGAAGACGCGGTGGCCCACGCGACCGGTCAGACGACCGAGGCCGTGCGCGCCGCGAACCGTCACCGGGCCGATCTGGGGGCGGTGGCGCTCGACGCGCGCCGCGGCCGCCTCGAGCCCGCGCGGTTCGCGTACTTCACGCCCGTCGACCCCATGCTCGCCCAGCCGGCCGCGGACGCGGCGGACGCGGTCCGGCGCCTCGGCACGCCGCTCTGGGTCGAGGACAAGTACGACGGCGTCCGGTGCCAGCTCCACAAGGTCGACGCGGACGTGCGGCTCTACTCGCGGGATCGGCGCGATCTCACGCGCCAGTTCCCCGAGGTGGTGGCCGCGTTCTCGGCCGGCGACGGGCGCTACGTCCTGGACGGCGAGGTCCTCGCGATGGCCGGCGGCCGGGCCCTCCCCTTTCAGCGCCTCCAGCAGCGCCTCGGCCGGCTCGAGCCCGATCGGGACGTCGTCGCGGCCCATCCGGTGGCTCTCGTCGCCTTCGACTGCCTCGCCCGCGAGGAGGAGGGGCTCCTCGACGCGCCGCTCCGGAGTCGCCGCGCCGCGCTCGACGCGCTGCCTCTCCCCCCGGGTCAGGCGCGCGCGCCCATCCATACCGCGGCAAGCGCCGAGGAGCTGGACGCGCTCTTCCACGCGGCCCAGGCAAGAGGCAACGAAGGGTTGATGGTGAAGCACCCGGACTCGCCGTACGCGTCGGGCCGCCGCGGCGCCCAGTGGCTCAAGATCAAGCGGCCGCTCGACACCCTCGACGTCGTCGTGGTCGGGGCGGAGTGGGGCCACGGAAAGCGACGGGCGGTCCTCTCGGACCTGACCTTCGCAGTGCGCGACGAGGGCACCGGCACGCTCGTGACGATCGGCAAGGCCTACAACGGGCTCACCGACGCCGAGATCCGCGAGATGACCGAGCGTCTCATCGCCCTCACCGTCGAGGATCGCGGCCACTACCGGACGGTCCGGCCGGAGATCGTCCTCGAGGTGGCCTTCAACCACCTCCAGCGCTCGGCGCGCCACGGGTCCGGGTACGCCCTCCGCTTCCCGCGGATCGTCCGCGTGCGCGCGGATCGCTCCCCGGCCGACGCGAGCACTCTGGCCGACGTCGAGCGCCTCGCCGCCACGCTCGCGCCCGCCCCTCCCGGGCCCGACGTCGGCGGCGGCGAGGCACCGTGACGCCACCGGGGTCGACCGGGCGGGGCCGCGGCGCGCTCGCCGTGACGAGCCGGGTGCCGGCCTGGGTCTGGATCCTCGGCGCCTGGGCCGTCGCCTCGCTCCCCAACCTCGCCGTCCGCTCGTTCCGCTGGGAAGAGGGCAACTACGCGGTGATGGCCCGCGACATGCTCGCCCGCGGCGATCTCCTCGAGCCGACGATCTTCGGGCTCCGCTGGGCCGAGAAGCCCGCCCTCCTGGCGTGGCTCATCGCCGGGACGGCGCGGCTGACCGGCACGGTGGACGAGTGGTCGGCGCGCCTCTTCCCGATGCTCGCGATCCTGGCGACCGCGCTCCTCGTCGAGCGCTTCACGCGGCGCTACGCGGGCAGGGCGGCCGCGCTCTTCGGCGCGATGGCGTTCATGCTCTGCCCGATGCTCCTCCGCAAGATCCGGATCGCCGAGCCGGACACGATCATCACGCTGCTGTCGTTCACCGCCCTCGTCGTGTGGTGGACCGGCGAGGAGCGCGGGCGCGTGTCCCTCGGGCGGTGGCTCGCGTGCGGAGCCCTCCTGGCGACCCTCGCCATGGCCAAGGGGCCCCAGCCGGTCGGCTTCTTCGCGCTAGGCGTCGGCGGTTACATCGTCGTGCGGCGCCGCTGGACGGCTCTGCCCGGTCTCGTGCTCTGTCTCGCGCTGCCCGCGGCGGCGACCCTCGCGTGGGCGGCAGCCGTCTACCGGGGCGACCAGGACCTCTCGGTCTGGTTCACGTACCTGCGGGTGCACGACCTGCGTTTCAACGTGCGGCACTACGTGCGCGAGCGGCTGCGCTTCGCGGTCGGGCTGCCGATCGACCTCCTGCCGAGCACGCTCCTGATCCCGGCGGCGCTCCGCGCCTGGCGGCGCGCGCCGCGCGACGACGGGTCGCCCAGTCCGATCCTGCCCCTCGCGGCCTACGCGGGCCTGTGCACGCTGGCGCTCCTCGTGTGGCCGGGGACGAAGACGCGCTACGCGATGCCGATCGCGCCCGCGGTGGCCGTCATGGCCGGGCTGGCCTTCGGCCCGCTGATCCAGCGCCGCCACTGGACTGCCGTCGCGGCGCTGGCCGCCACCGTCGGACTGTTCGTCTACCAGGTGGTCCTGGTCACCGTGGTGACCCCCCACAACGTGTTGAAGTACAGCGCGCCCCGCCGGCGCGCGCCCATCCTCGACGCGGCCCTCGCGGCGTCCCCGGCGCCGGTCTTCACCATCGGAAAGGCCCAGGCGAACAAGCTCTTCTACCTGACGCACCCGATCGTGAGCGTCGGGCCGGACAACCCCGTCCTCCGGGCGCCGGCGTGGGTGTTCGGGTCGAGGAGGCAGCTCGAGCGGCTCCGGGCGCTCCGGCCGGATCTTGACGTCCGCGAGGTCATGCCCGCGATCAGCGGGGCGGGGCTCGTGCTCGCGCGGATCGAGTAGCCCGCGCGCTCCTGCCCACCTCCGTAGGAGCCGTCGGCGACCAGGCGCGGTTCAGGCGGGCTCGCCGCCCGGCGGGCCGTAGAACACGACCCAGGTCGCGAAGTCCTCGGAGAACCCCTCGAAGCGATGCTCGACGTGCGCGGCAGCGAAGAGCACGTCCCCGGGACCGAACGGAACGCGGTGGCTGCCCACGAGGAAGGTCCCGCGGCCGCTCGCGATCACGTAGAGCTCATCCTGGTCGTGGGGCGTCTGGGCGTCGGTGCCCCGGGGCGCGTAGTAGCGCAGCTTCATGCTGCCGTGCTGCATGAGCAGCGCGGACCGCGATCCGGGCGGGATGGGCGCGACCCTGGCGGCCTCGAGCGTGGCGCGAACCGGCTGGCTCATGGGCGTCCTCCGCAGACGACGAGGTGAAGCTCGATCCTAGCACCCGAGGGCGGGCCCGTCGGCGCGCGGGTCGCCGCCGCCGACCAGGAGCCCGTCCGGCCGGAGCTCGAGCGCCTGGGCGTGGCCGGCCGTGTCGCTCCAGGGGTCGAGCACGCGCACGTCGTGCCCCCGCCGGGCGAGATCCGCGGCCACCTGCTCGCCGAAGCGGCGCTCGATCGAGAGCGCGCGCGTCGGCGCGCCCCAGGTCCGGCCATAGACCCAGCGGGGCGCCTCCACCGCCGCCTGGGCGTCGAGCGCGACGTCGAGCACCCGGGTGGCGACCGCGACGAGCGTCTGGGGCTGGCCCTCCCCGCCCATCGTCCCCGCGACCAGCGCGGGCTTCCCGTCGCGGAGGTACATGAAGGGCGTCAGGGTGTGGAAGGGGCGCTTCCCCGGCGCGAGGACGTTCGGGTGGCCCGCCTCCAGCGTGAACCCCGCGCCGCGATTCTGGAGCATCACGCCCGTCTCGCCCGCCACGATCCCCGAGCCCCACTCGTGATAGATGCTCTGGATCAGCGACACGCAGTTGCCGGCCGCGTCGGCCGTGACGCAGGCGATCGTGTCACCCCGCTCGACGCCCGTGGCCAGCGGCGCGGACGCGGCGCGATCCATCGAGATCCGCCGGCCCCGATCCCGGAGATAGGCCGGATCGAGCAGGCGGTCGAGCGGCACCGGCGCGTGGTCCGGGTCGGCGAGCCAGCGGTCCCGGTCGCCGAATGCGAGCTTCGTGGCCTCGACCAGGAGGTGGACGTAGTCGGCCGGATCGCGGGCGCACTCGCGGACGTCGGTCCCCTCGAGCATCCCCAGCACGGCGAGCGCCACCAGTCCCTGGCACGGCGGGGGGACCGAGGCCGCCAGCCCTCCGCGGTACGGCACCATCGCCGGCTCGGCGAGGCGCGAGCCATGGACCGCAAGGTCCGTCGCACGCAGCGGGCTCCCGATCGCCTCGCACGCTCGCCCGATCTCGGCCGCGACCGCACCCTCGTAGAACGCGCGCCCGCCCTCGCGGGCAAGCCGGTCGAGCGTGCGCGCGAGCGCCGGCTGGACGAGCCGCCGTCCCGGCGCCGGCGCCCTCCCCTCGTCCAGATAGGTCGCGCGGAACGGCGCGAACGGGGCCGCCTGCGCCGCGATGAGGTCCGTCGCGCTCGCCGTGACACGCGCCTGGCAGGGTGAGACGGGGATGCCGTCGGCCGCGTGTCGGATTGCGGCCTCGAGGAGATCGCCCCAGGGCACGGTCGAGCCGAGCCGCTCCCGGCTGAAGGTGTGCGCCGTCCAGAGCCCGTCGGGAGCCCCGGGCACCGTGAGCGCCGCCAGCGGGCCCCGGGCCGGGATCTGGGACAGCCCGTGCCGCCGGTAGAGCTCCGGGGTCGCGCGCGCCGCCGCGCCGCCCGCCGCCTGGAGCGCGGTGAGCCGCGCCGCGCGCGCGTTCCACAGGAGCCAGAAGCTGTCGCCGCCGAGCCCGGTCATGTGAGGATACGCGACCGCGATCGTCGCCCCGACGGCAACGGCCGCGTCGACGGCGGTGCCGCCGCGCCGCAGCACCTCGAGGCCGGCGACGGTGGCGAGCGGATGAGGGGAAGCGACGACCCCGCGGCGCCCCAGGGCGGCAGGCCAGCGGGTCTCAGGCATCGGGCCGGGTGGGCTCCTCGCCCTTCCGGGGCGCCGCGATGCCGTAGGCCTTGAGCTTCCGCCAGAGGTTGACGCGCCCGATGCCGAGCGCCTGGGCGGTCCGGGTGATGTTCCACTCGTGGGCCCGAAGCTCCCCGAGGATGTACGCGCGCTCGAAAGCGTCCCGGGCCTCCCGCAGGCTCTGGAGGGCCGAGTCGGCGGGCACCGCGACGGCTTCCCGCGCCCGGAGCGGCGGCGGGAGATCCTCGGGCGCGATGACGTCGCCGGGCGTCATGATGACGAGCCGCTCGACCATGTTGCGCAGCTCGCGCACGTTGCCCGGCCAGTCGTACACCATGAAGGAGCCCATCGCTTCGCCCGAGAGCGTCTTCGAGCGCTTCCCGTACTCCGCCGAGAACGCCTTGAGGAAGTGCTCCACCAGGAGCGGGATGTCCTCCCGCCGGCGCCGGAGGGGCGGCACCTCCACGGGGATGACGTTCAGACGATAGAAGAGATCCTCGCGGAAACGGCCCTGGGTGATCAGATCGGGCAGCGCCTGGTTGGACGCCGCGATCACGCGCACGTCGACCCGGATCGGCTCGTGCCCGCCGATCCGCTCCACCGTCTGCTCCTCCAGCGCCCGGAGCACCTTGGCCTGGGTGCGGAGCGACATGTCGCCGATCTCGTCGAGGAAGATGGTGCCGGCGGTGGCCAGCTCGAACTTGCCCCGGCGGCGCGCCGTCGCGCCGGTGAAGGCGCCCTTCTCGTGGCCGAAGAGCTCCGACTCGATCAGCTCGTCGGGGATGGCCGCGCAGTTCACCTCCACGAAGGTCTGGTCGCGCCGCGCGGACAGGGCATGGATGGCCCGCGCGACCAGCTCCTTGCCCGCGCCGTTCTCGCCGAAGATGAGGACGCGGCCGTTCGTCGGGGCCGCGGTGGCGATCTGGCGGCGGAGCTCGACGATCACGGGGCTGGTGCCGATGATCTCGTGCGCCCGCTCGATACGCTCGCGGAGCTGCCGGTTCTCCCGCTCGAGGCGCGCGTGCTCGAGCGCCCGCTCGACGACCAGGAGCGTCTTCTCGAGAGAGAGGGGCTTCTCGACGAAGTCGTACGCCCCCAGCTTGGTGGCCTTGACCGCCGTCTCGATCGTGCCGTGGCCGGACATCATCACCACCGGCAGCTCGGGCCACTGGCGCTTGACCTCGGCGAGCACCTCGATGCCGTCCATCTCCGGCAGCCAGATGTCCAGGATCACGAGATCCGGCACCTCCTCGCCGATACGGGCGAGGGCCTCATGGCCGGTGCCCGCCGCGACCGGCCGGTACCCCTCGTCGCCCAGGATCCCGGAGAGCGTCGAGCGGATGCCGCGCTCGTCGTCGACGATCAGGATGCGGTCGCCAGCCATGGTGGGGTCGCGCTCCTAGGCCGGGCCCGGCGGCGGCGCCCCGCCCGCCACGCCCACCGCCGGGGTGGGCACCGCGGGGGCGCTCCCGCGCAGCACGGGCAGCTCGATCGTGAACCGGGTCCCGTGCGGCGCATTCTGCTCGACCCGGATGTGCCCGCCATGGTCGGAGACGATCTGGTGCACGATGGGCAGGCCGAGCCCCATCCCCGTGGTCTTCGTCGAGAAGTACGGCTGGAACACGCGGTCGTGGAGGTCCGGCGCAATCCCGGGGCCGTTGTCGGCGATCGTGATCTCCACGTGCTCCCCGCCGCCCCAGCGCGTCCCGATCGCGACCTCCGTCGCGCCCGCCTCCACGGCGTTGTCGACGAGGTTCAGCACGGCGCGCTTCAGCTGGTCGCCGTCGGCGTCGAGCGTCGGGAGCTCCGGAGCGAGATCGCCGTGGAGGAGGACCGTCGGATGGGTCTCTCCGTAGAGCCCCAGCACGCTCTCCAGCAGCCGGTGGAGGTCCGTGGGCTTCGGCGCGAAGCTCGGCATGCGCGCGAATCGCGAGAACTCGTCGACGAGGCGGCGCAGCCCCTCGACCTCGCCGATGATCGTCGCGGTGCACTCCTCGAGGAGTCCCCCGTCGTCGGGGAGCCGGCCCGCGAGCCGCCGCCGGAGCCGCTGGGCGGAGAGCTGGATCGGCGTCAGCGGGTTCTTGATCTCGTGGGCGATCCGCTGGGCGACCTCCCGCCAGGCGGCGAGCCGCTGGGCGGCGAGCAGCTCCGTGAGGTCGTCGAAGACCAGCACGATGCCGAGGGGCTCGCCCTCCGGCCCGCCGAGCGCCGTGAGGCTCGCCAGGAGTGTGAGGCTCTTGCCGTCCAGCGGGAGCTTGAGCTCGCGCTCGACGGTGCCGGCGCGGATCCGCTCCATCCGCTGCATCAGGGTCACGAGGTCGAGGTACGCCGGGGCGCCGAACGCGACCGCGTAGTGCTTCCCGACGGCCGCGCTCGGCGCGATGCCGAGCATCCGGCTCGCGGCGCGGTTCACGGTCGTCACGATCCCCGCGGCATCCGCCGAGACCACGCCCGTCGCCACCGCCTCCAGCACCGTCTCGGTGTACTGCCGCCGCTCACCGAGCTCGGCGTGCTTGGATTGGAGGTCCGCGTACGCCAGCTCGAGCTGGGCCTTCGAGGACTTGAGGTCCTGCGTCATCTGGTTGAAGGACTCCACCAGGATCCCGACCTCGTCGTCCGCCTGGGCCGAGACCTGGTAGTCGAGGTTGCCGGCCGCGACCTCGCGGGTGCCCTGGGCGAGCTGCTGGATCGGCACCGTGATGCCCCGGGCGAGATACAGGCCGAACCACGTGACGGAGAAGACGATGACGAGCGTCATCAGGAGGAACAGCAGGATGTAGATGCCCTTGATGGGCTGCCGGAGGAGCTTGAGCTGCTTGTACTCCTGGAACGCCTGGGCGATCCCCCGCACCTGCGCCTCGAGGCGCTGGGGCAGGTGGATCGCCACCACGGCCGCCCCCACGACGCGGGGCGGGTCGCCCGGCGCCAGCACGGGCACCATCCCCTGGACGAGGTCGCCGCTCGAGATCTCGCGCCGCGTGGAGAGCTCGCGCCCCGCCAGCGCCATCCGCACCTGCTCCGAGTTCACCACCGTCTCGAGCGACGGCACGAGGACGGGGTCGTTCACGTGCACGATCTCGTGGCCGCCCTGGCCGTAGAGAGCGATGCCCGCCAGGCCATACTGCTCGACCTGCTCCTGGAGGAACTCGATCAGGTCCTCGCGCCGGTCGTCGGGGAGGAGCCCGTCGCGGGCCAGCGTACGCGCGATGTACTGGCCGTGACGCACCGCCTCGTCCTGCACGCGCTCGTAGAAGGTCTGGGCGACGCGCATCGACTCGTCGAGCGGGCGCTCGACCTGGATCTTGAACCAGCCCTCGATCGACGTGTTGATGAGGTTGGATGCGATCAGGAAGATCAGGATCGCCGGCGCCAGCGCCAGCGACAGGAACGCGGCGACGAGCTTCGTCTTGAACCGGGAGCCCAGGACCTTGTGACGCCGCTCGAACCACAGCTTCGCGAGGTTCCGGAAGAGGAGGATCAGCAGGAGGAGGAAGACGATCAGGTTCAGGTTGAACAGCGCGATGACGACGACATTCGACGCCACCGGGATGTCGGGCAGCCGGACGCCCACCTCCACCGCCGTCGCGACCACGAGCACGATGAGCACGCCGACGATGATGAAGAGGTTGCGCTTGCGCTTCTCCCGGTCGTCGGGCGGCCGGACCACGGGCGGCGGCAAGGTGCCCACCGTCGCTCCCGCGCTCGCCTCGGGCGTGGTCGTGCTCATCGCGCCCGCCGAAGGGTGAGGAGGGGCGTCTGCTCCCAGGGCGTCTCGGCGCGCGAGGAGACGAACGGCAAGATGCGCGAGACCGAGGAGTCCGGCGCGCCGGACCGCACCTCGGCTCGAACCCGCACGTAGTAGAGCTCGTCCAGGTTCAGATGGCTCATCTGCGTCAGCTTGAAGGCCCGGAGCTCCGACAGCACCCGCTCCGCCTCCCAGACGTCACGCGTGACGTAGGGTTCCCGCTCCTCGCCCTGGAGCGCGGCGACCCGGAACTCCTTCGTAAGAACATCGTAGACGACTTGGCGCTCCACGAGCTTGGCCACCACCCGGCGGTCCACCCACCAGGAGTTGTACTGCCAGAGCTCGAGCTGGAACCGAACGGACGCCGGGATCCCGGTCCCCAGTCCCTCGACGATGCCGTCCGGCATGGCGCCCAGCAGGACCAGGGTCACCAGGAGGGTACTGTCGGAATTCGCGACGACCAGGTTCGAGATCCGGAACGGCGCCGGGGCACCCGAGGCAGCCCCTGCCGCGAAGAGGAGACCCAGCACGACCGCCAGGATCCCGGTCGGCCAGCGCCGCCTGGACATAGCAGAGCATTATAGCCCCTGGCGACGGACGGGCCTCTGCCGCGGGCGCGGCGGCGTGGGGCGGACGGGGCCCGGGGGCCCCCGTCAGTGGGCGGCGACGCGGGTGCGTCGCCGGGTCGCGCCTTCCCAGGGCGCCTCGACGGGGAGCGGCGTGCGGTGCGGCGTCGCATCGTCCCACCGTCGGGCCGTCTTCACCAGCTCCCGCACCAGGAGGTGGTTCAGCGCATGCCCGGCGTTGCGCGCGACGACGTGGCCCTGCACGGGGCGGCCGACCAGTGCCAGGTCCCCGATGACGTCCAGGATCTTGTGGCGCACGAACTCGTCCTGGAACCGGAGGGTGCCGTTCAGGATCCGCTCCTGGCCCACCACGACGGCATTGTCCAGGGACCCGCCGAGCGCCAGGCCCTGCTGGCGGAGCAGCTCGAGATCCTTCAGGAAGCCGTACGTCCGCGCGGGGGCGAGCTCCTCGACGAAGACGCGCTCGGTCGGCACGAACGACGCGACCTGTACGCCGACCGCCGGATGCTCGTGATCGAGCGTGTAGCTGATGCGGAATTCGGCCGCCGGCAGGAGCTGGATCCACCGGTGCTCGTCGCCGACCCGGATCGGCTCGAGGACCCGGAGCGCCGGCCGGCGAACCGCCACCTGGGCGTCACGGCCGGCCGTGTACAGGAGCGACACGAACGGCGCCGAGCTGCCGTCCATCGCGGGCAGCTCCGGACCGTTCAGCTCGATGACGAGATTGTCGATCCCTAGTCCGCGGACCGCGGCCAGCAGGTGCTCGACCGTCTGGATCTGCACGCCGTCGACGCCGATCGTGGTCGCGTAGTGCCCGTTGATGAGCGACTCCGGGAGGACCGGAATCCGCACGTCCTCGGGCCCGACCACGAAGACCACGCCGTGGTCCGGCGGGGCGGGGCGCAGCGTCATCGTCACCGGTACCCCGGTGTGGAGACCTACTCCCTCGCACGCCACCGGCTTCCGAATCGAGTGCTGGAGTTCCATCGGTCGGGGACCCTCCGTGGTCCCGGGGCGTGGAGGAGAGCAAGCAGAGTGCCAACGCGCGAACCTTGGACAGAGACCGTTAAATACTCGGAATTGCAGGATACCGAATCCGGTCCAGTCCGGTCCAGTCCGGGACCATTTCCCTGGGACTGCCGAACCGTTTCACTGTGACAGCATGGCGTATACCGTCAATGTTTCTCATTCGTAACACACACATCAGATGTCGAGGGTCACCCGCGCCGTGACGCGGCCGGCCGTCTCGAGGACCTCCAGGCCTCCTCGGGCGGCGGCACGTACGACCGTACCGCGGGGATGTCGCGATGGGTCCAGCGGCTCGCCCCGTAGCAGCGCGTGCACGACCGCCCCCACGATTTCGGGCCGGGTGATGTCGGCGACGGCGAAGCCCTCGAGGTCGTGAACGTACAAGCACTCGTTGAGCCAGTTGACCAGGAGCGCCTCGGGGGGCGCGCCGCGGGCCGCCACCTCGCGGCTCTCGAGCGGCTCCACCGACCCCGTCGGCACGATGAGGTTGAAGACGCCGAGCGCGCACTGCCGGAGGCACTCGGGGAGATCTTCGCCCCAGGCAGTCAGGCCGACGTCCGCGCCGGCGCCGGAGTACTCGTACCCCGCCGTCGTCACGGCGGCTCGGTCCCCCGCCCCCGCCGGCCCCCGAGGTCGCCGAAGAGGAACTGGCCGAGCGCGACCGCCGTCAGCCCCGCGGACTCGGCGCGGAGGATGCGGGGGCCGAGGCTCACCCGCCGGGCCCCCGCCGCCTCGGCGGCCGCGACCTCGTCTGCGGTGAAGCCCCCTTCCGGGCCGACCAGGAGGAGGAGCCGGCTCGGGGTCCCGTGGGCCACCTCGACGAGGGCCTCGCCGCCGCCTTCCCAGCACACCCACGCAGCGTCGTGCACGGCGACCTCGCCGAGTACCTCCGCGAACTCCCGCGGCGGATCGATCACCGGCACGACCACGCGGCCGCACTGCTTCACGGCCTCCCGCGCGATGCGCGCCCAGCGCGTCGGGCGCGCCGCGCCCTCGGCCGTGGGACGCGCCACCACGCGGGCCGTCTCCATGGGCACGATGCGCGCGACGCCGAGCTCCGTCGCCTTCTGCACGAGCCAGCTCATGCGATCCCCCTTGAGGATCGCCTGGGCGAGAGTGATGGAGCACGGCGACTCCCGTGCGGGCTGATCGCGCGCCTCGATGGCCCCCCACCCGCCCTCGACGTCCAGGGCGACGAGGCGGATCGTGTAGAGGCACCCGGCGCCGTCCGTCCCCTCCACCGTGGCGCCTGGTCGGAGCCGCAGCACGCGCCGGAGGTGATGGGCCTCGGCCGCGTCGAATCGGACCCGGTTCGCGTCGACGGCGTCCGGGCGCACGAACACCCGGGTCACGCCGAGCGCCTGTCGGGCCGCACGCCGCGCCCTGTCACCTCACGCGCCTCGGCGCAGGAGGAGAGCCGCCCAGCCGTCGTCCTCGGCCACTTCGGCGAGCCAGCAGCCCTCCGCCGCGAAGACCCCCGCGACGACCGGCACCTCGTGGGCCAGGAGCCCGCCGGCGATCAAGCTCCCCCCGGGCGTGACCAGCTGGACCAGCGCGGGCGCGAGCGTCGCGTGCGCAGCGGCCAGGAGATTCGCCAGGACGAGCGGGGCCCCGGCGCCGCTCCAGCTCTCGACGGCGGCAACCGCCGCGTGCACCCGGTCGCCCACGGCGTTGCGGCTGGCGTTCTCCTCGGTCGCCGCCACGGCGTCGGGGTCCAGGTCGATGGCCTCCACGCGCGGGACGCCGAGCGCGGCGGCGGCGATCGCGAGGATGCCCGAGCCGCAGCCGACGTCGACGGCGCGCGCCACCCGGCCACTCGCGAGCACGCGCTCGAGGAGTCCGAGGCAGCTCCGCGTCGACCCGTGGCCCCCGGTACCGAACGCGCGACCGGGCTCGATGACGATGACGGTGCGCTCCTCGGAGCGCGACGGCAGCTCCCACGGCGGGCATACGAGCAGGCGCCGCCCGACGGGAACCGGCCGGAAGTGGGCGCGCCATGCATCGGCCCATGGCTCGTCGGGAAGCGGCGCGATCTCGACGCAGGCCTGGGCGCCGGGCACGGCAAGGGCCACGAGCTCACCCAGGTACTCGCGGAGGGTGGTCGCCCGCGCCGCGGCGTCGGTGCCGGGCGGGAAGAAGGCGCGGAGCGTCGCCGCGCCCGCAGCATCCTCCTCCACCACGCCGACCGCGCCCAGCTCCCAGAGCCGGTTCGTGACAGCCTCGGACGTCTCGGCGGCATCGGCCCCGAGCGTCACGGTGAGCTCCCAGTAGACGGCCGCCGGATCGGCGGGCTTCGACAGCACGCCCGTAGCCTACCGCCCGCGGCTGGCCTTGTCCCGCGGAATCGCCCCGCCCCGGCGCGCGAAGGCTCGGGGCTCGCGGGAGTGATCCTGTAGAATCGGCCGCAGGCTCTCCATGCGATCCGCCACGTGGCGCGCCCAGTTTCGATCGCCTCCTGGCCCCGGCCGAAAGCCCGCCGTGGTCGAACCGGCTCGCCAACGGGACGCTGATGGCGCTCATCCTCGCGAGCGTCGTCGCGGCGGTGGTCGAGACCGTCCAGGACCTGCCCGCGCGGATCACGTGGCTCCTCCGGCTGGTCGAGTCGTTCGCGGTGGCGGCGATGGCCGTCGAGTACGTCCTGCGCCTCTGGACCGCGCCCGAGCGGGAAGCGATCGGGACGCGCGGAGCCCTGGAGCGCCCGCCTCCACTACGCCCTGTCGTTCGTGGGGCTCGTCGATCTCCTCGCGGTGCTCCCGGCCCTCCTGGCCATGGCCGTCCCCATCCCGGTGGATGCGCTCCGCCTGATGCGGGTGCTCCGGCTCCTCAAGCTCGCCCGCTACACGCCGGCGCTCCCCCTGTTCGGGGCGGTCATCCGGAACGAGAGCCGGGCGCTGCTCGCCACCCTCCTGGTCGTGGTGATCCTCCTGGTGCTCGAGGCGTCGGTCATGTACGTCCTCGAGCGCGAGGCCCAGCCCAAGATCTTCGCGAGCATCCCGCACGCGATGTGGTGGGCGATCGTGACGATCGCGACCGTCGGCTACGGGGACATGTTCCCCGTCACCCCGGCCGGCAAGCTCTTCGGCGGCGTGGTGATGGTGATCGGGATCGCCGTCTTTGCGGTGCCGGCGGGCATTCTCGCCACGGGCTTCGCGAGCGAGATCCGCAAGCGCGACTTCGTCGTCACCTGGCAGACCGTCGCGAACGTCCCCCTGTTCGTCGGGCTGGACGCCGCCCGGATCGCCGAGATCGCCCGGCTGCTCAAGCGGCAGGTGGTCCCCGCCCAGTTCGCCGTCGTCCGCCGCGGCGACCCGGCGGACGCCATGTTCTTCATCATGTCCGGCGAGGTCCAGGTCGACATCACCCCCCGGCCGGTCCGGCTGGGCCGCGGGCAGTACTTCGGTGAGATCGCCCTCATTCGCGACACGGTGCGCACGGCCACCGTGACCACCCTGACCGAGTGCCAGCTCCTGTCCCTCGACGTCGCCGACTTCCGGCGGCTCCTCGAGCACAACCCCAGCCTCAAGGCGACCATCACGCGCACTGCCGAGGAGCGCCTCGGCGCGCTGACCGGGTCGGCCGCGATGGAGGCCGATCCGGGCGGCGGCCGCCCGTCCTCGGGGCTTCCGGCCTGAGCGCGGCCGGCTCACGGGCGCGCTGAGGGCGATCGGACGGACCATGCTCGATGGACGCGGTCGCTCTGGTCTTGGTTTTGGCGCTCGCCCGGCGCACCGTCGTCGACGATTCGGCCTCGGGCTCGGACTGGTCGCGGTCGTCCTCGGTTTACTCGCTGCGGACCCCGCCGTCGCCCAGCGCGTGGATCGGGACCGGGAGCTCCGACCGCTCTACGATCCGTACCTCGGCATGGACGCGAGCGGCCGCATCCCCAAGGTCCCGCTGCCCGAGGACCTGCTGGAGCCGACGCGCTGGCGCTACATCCCGGAGGGCCGGATCATGCCGGGGAACATGTTCGAGCGGCTGTTCGTCTCGAGCTTCGTCTCGCCGCAGATCTTCTTCCAGGAGGACGTGGGCCTCGGCGGCGGCATCGCGATCACCGACATCGACTTCCGCGAGCAGCGGCGCCGCGAGTTCCTGGGCGCGTTCATGACGTACACGACCGAGGGGCAGGAGCGGTACCGCCTCGTCTGGCGGCGCTGGCTCCACCACCGGGAGATCCCGGACGGCGGTGTGGCGGTCGAGGAGCGGAGCTTCCTCGCCGCCGCGGGGGGCTACCAGCGGACCCTGACGCGGCGGTTCTTCGGGCTCGGCCCCGATACCAAGGAGAGCGACGAGTCGAGCTTCACCGACGAGGTCTCGGACGTGGGTGCGCGCCTCGACCTCGCCTGGCCGCGGCCGGGGAGCGACTGGATCGTGTCGGCCGGTCTCCGCGGCGAGCATCACAACCTCGCGCGCGGCCACGTCTCGGGGGTCCCCAGCACCGACGACGCCTACCCGAGCTTCTTCGAGGACGGGGACGGGGTGAGCGCCGGGTGGGTCACCCTCGGGCTTCGCTACGACACGCGCGACAGCCAGCACCAGCCCTACCGCGGCTGGCGCGTGGGCGTGCTCGTCGACGCGGCGCCCTACCAGAGCGACGGGAGCATGGGCGCCACCTTCTCGGGCTACGGGAGCTACGTCTTCCGGGTGCCGCCGCTCTTCCACCGGGGCGGCGATCCCGGCGAGGAGAACCCGCCCACCGACACGATCGCGCTCGGCTTCCAGGTCGACACGACCGTCGGCGACATGCCCTTCTACGACCTGCCGAGCCTCGGGGGCCCCACGACGCTCCGCGGGTACATCGCGAACCGGTTCACGGACGAGTCGGACTGGCACGCGGTGGCCGAGTACCGGTTCTGGGTGATCCCGCGCGGCTTCCGGATCACACGCACGATCCGGGTCGAGCGCGTCGGCCTGGCGATCTTCGGGGAGCTCGGCACGGTGGCCCCGAATCTCGGGGATCTGCCGACGGCGAAGGTTCACGCGAGCTATGGCGTGGGGCTCCGGTTCTCGTTGGAACGGTTGGCCGTTTTCCGCACGGATCTCGGCTTCTCCGACGAGGGCACCAACCTCACGGTGGCGTTCGGCCTGAGCTTCTGACGGGGCCCGGGACGGACGCCCCCCTGTCAAGCCATCTAAGAAAGATACCGAGGGGTGAATCGTCGAGCCATCTAACATGTAACCCTCGGGACTCGAGCCTGGGGCCGGCGTAGGTAGTTGGCGAAGGTGAAGTCCGGGATGTTCGGTGGTCGTCCGGGACGCGGCGTCCTCGGCGTCGGGACTGGGGCCGGCATCACCGCCGTTCGTGTGGGGTCGGTCGGCCCGGCCCGGCGTGGCCAAGTCTACGAGCGCCTCGATCTTGCGATCGATCGTCTCGGCCAGGGCGAAGGGATCGAGCTGATCCCGCAGCCGCACCAGCGCCGCCACGGTCTGAGGATCCGCCTCGGGACACGGCTGGACCCGTTCGAGCGGCGTGCGCGGCACATCGTAGTGGCGACGCAGGCGGGCGCCCACGCGCTCCTTGGTCACCAGCTTCACCGACGGCAAGAAGAGGTTGTGGAAGAGCCGCAGCTCGTGCTGATACAGCGCGTTCAAGGCGGCCACCGCGGGGGGCGTGTCATACCGCCAGTAGCCCACGAGCTTGCGGACGTGCGTCCAGTTCTTCTGCTCGATGTGGGCGTTGTCATCCTTCTTGTACGGGCGCCCGCGCGTGAACTGGATCTCCTGGGCCTGACAGTACCGATAGAGATGGTTGTTGATGAACTCGGAGCCGTTGTCCGAGTCGATCCCCCGGAGGCGGAAGGGGAGGACCTGTCGAATCTCCTCCAGGGCCGTCTGGACGCGGGCTTCGCTGCGACCGAGGACGGCGCGGGTTTCCACCCAGGTCGTGTGGATGTCGGTCACGTTCAGCGAATGGGCGAACTCGCCATCGGCCCGGTGGCCGGCGTGGGCCACCAGGTCGAGCTCGGTGAAGCCGGGGGCGGTCACGTCCCAGTGGTCGGTCTTCAGCGGGATGTGGTGCTTGAGGAGGGTCCCGGGCTTGGTCCGGCCATAGCGGCGCGTCGTGAGCTGCCGCTTGGTCGCCGCGAGGCGCCGGTCGATCTGGCGCGGACTGATGGCGCGGAGTTGCTGGCACACGGTGGCGGACAGCCGGAGGCGCCGGCGCGCCCAGGGCAACCAGAGGGGCAGCAGCGCCTTCAGCCGCACGGACCAGGGATACCCGGCGGCCTCCCAGATCGTGGTCAACGCCTGGATCATCGCCAGCCCGTACGTGCTGGAGCGCCGCCGGCGACGGGGCCGCTCGGGGCCCGGTGGCGGCCCGTTGAGAAGCCGCAGCGCGTACTTACGCTGGTAGCCCGTGGTCTCACAGAACTCATCGAGGATCCTCCCCCGCTCGACCCGGGCCGCGCCCCGGTAGCGCGGGTAGACAGCCGTGAGGACCTCCCACCGCGCACGGCGACTCATCATGTAACCCTCCTCCGGCCACGGGGCCCTCGAGGGTTACTTTCCAGATGGCGCGTCTCTTTCCGCTCGGTAACATTTTAGATGGCGCGATACGGCCCCTTACCCCTCCAGGGGCCTTCTGCTACGCTAGGCCGCGCCGACCCATGGCCACGTCTCCGTCTGCCGAACCCGCGATGGAGCTCTCGAGCGCCCGCCACGGCGACGCGGTGGTCGTGAGCCCACGGGGCCGGATCGATCACGCGGGCGCCGAAGGGTTCAAGACGGCGCTCGCCCCCTACCTCGCCCGGTGCGTCCCCGGCCACCCCCTGGTCCTCGATCTCGGCGGCGTCGATTACATCGCGAGCGTCGGCCTCCGCGTCCTCATGCTCGCGTCCAGGCAGATCCGGACCCAGGGGGGCACCATCCTCGTCGCCGCTCTCCAGCCGCTCGTGCGCGAGATCTTCGAGATCAGCAAGTTCACGCTGGTGTTCCGCTGCTTCCCGAGCGTGGCCGACGCGCTCGCCGATCCGGCGGCGCGCCCCCAGCCGGGCGCGGCGGGCGGATGAGCCCCGCGGGGCGCGCCTGATCCATGCTGATCCGATTCTGGGGCACCCGCGGCTCGCTGCCGGCCCCGCTCGGCACGACCGGGCTCCGCCGGAAGCTCGTCCGCGCCCTGCGCCAGGCGGCCGGGCGATCCTTCCCGAGCGACGAGGCCATCGAGCAGTTCGTCGCGCGGGACCTCGACTTCGCCACGTCCCACACGTTCGGCGGCAACACGGCCTGCGTCCAGATCGATCCGGGCAGCCCCGAGTACGTGCTCTGCGATCTCGGCTCGGGCGCGCGCGAGCTCGGGCTCGCCGCGATGGCCGCGCGGAAGCCCGGCGTGGCCCAGGTCTTCCACGTCTTTCTGTCGCATCTCCACTGGGACCACATCCAGGGGTTCCCGTTCTTCGTGCCGGCCTACATCCCGGGCACCCGCATCGTCATCCACGGTTGCCACGAGAACATCGATGCGGGGTTCCGGCGCCAGCACGGGGCGCCCAGCTTCCCGGTGGACTTCTCCCAGCTCCCGTCCCGGATCGAGTTCGACCGCCTGGAGCCGGGGAAGACCTACGAAATCGCGGGCCTCCGGGTCACCGGCAAGCAGCAGTTCCACTCCGGTGATTCCTACGCGTACCGGTTCGAGCGCGACGGCAAGACCGTCGTCTACTCCACGGACTCCGAGCACAAGCTCGACGATCCCACGATCGCCCGCGCGTTCGCCGACTTCTTCCGCGACGCGGACCTGGTGATCTTCGACGCGATGTACTCCCTGGCCGACGCGTTCTCGATCAAGGAGGACTGGGGGCACTCGAGCAACATCGTGGGGGTCGAGCTGTGCCAGATGGCCGGCGTCCGGCACCTTTGCCTCTTCCATCACGAGCCGGCGTACGACGACGAGAAGCTGACGGCGATCTGGCGGGAGAGCGAGCGCCTCGAGGAGCTGACCCGCGGTGAGCGCCCGCTTCGCATCACGGCGGCCTACGACGGCCTCGAGCTTCGCGTCTGACGACCGTGGCGGCCGGTCCCGCCCGCGTCGCGACTGACGGCGCGCCCGGCGGGCCACCACGCGGGCCGGCGACCGGCGATCCTGCCGGCCCGTGGTCGCAAATCGCGCTGCTCGGGAGCGCGGGGCGCTCCGTCGGCGGCCTCGCCCTCGTGGCCCTCGCGACCCTCCTGCTCGTCTGGGGTCCCGACGCCCGGCTGCGCGGCGTCTGGTTCGATTTCTGCCAGCGGCTCGCGCCACGCGTCAGCGACTCGGGACCGACCGTCATCGTGGCCGTGGACGAGCGGAGCCTCGCCCTCTACGGCCAGTGGCCGTGGCCCCGGCAGCTCCTGGCCGAGCTCGTCGATCGCGTCCGCGGCGCGGGCCCGGCCGCCGTCGGCCTCAATCTACTGTTCCCGGAAGCGGACGGCTTCTCGGGAACGAGCCTCACGCGGCGCCTGCCGGGCCTGTCCGAGCGGACTGCCGCGTGGGTCGCGTCGGTGCCCGACGGGGATCGCCTCCTGGGCCGGGCGCTCGCCGCCGCGCCGAGCGTCATCGGGCTCGCCGGACTGGACGGCCCGGCCGCGGTGGCGCCGCGCGGCACCTTCACGCCGGTGGTCGTGCGCGGCCAGGATCCGTCGGGCCAGGTCCGGCGCTACCGGGCGGTGCTCCGCAGCGTGCCCGACGTCGACTCCAGCGCGACGGGGCACGCGCTCCTGAGCGCCGACGTGGCGAGCGGGGTCGTGCGCCGGCTCCCGCTCGTGGCCGCGGTCGACGGGACGCTGGTCCCCGGGCTCGCCGTCGAGATGCTCCGGGTCGCGGCGAAGGCGCCGGCGTTCGGCGTGCGCAGCGACGGCGGCGGCGTGCGCGCCGTGGGCGTCAGCGACGTCTGGATCCCCGCCGAGAGCGACGGCACGATGTGGGTCCACTTCGCGCCGCACGATGTCTCCCGGTACGTCTCCGCCGCGGCGGTGCTCACGGGCGAGGTCGCGCCGGAGCGCCTCGAGCGGAAGCTGGTCCTCGTGGGCGTGACCGCCCTCGGCTTCGGAGACCAGCACATCACGCCGCTGCGCGAGAGCCTCCCGGGGGTCGAGCTCCACGCCCAGGCGCTCGAGAACATCTTCGACGGCCGGGTCCTGGTCCGTCCGCGCTGGGCGGCATGGGCCGAGGTGGCGGCCCTCCTCGCGGCCGGCCTGCTGGTGGTGACGCTCACGCCGGTGGTGGGCATGCTGCGCGCGGCGCTCCTGGCGGCCGGGCTCGGCGCGGCGCTGCTGGGGGAAGCTTCGTCGCGTACCGGCAGCTCGCCCACCTGTTCGACGGCCTCACGCCGGCGCTCGGGCTCGGGCTGGTCTACACGGCCACCCTGGGCGGCGCGCTGGCCGAGGCCGACCGGCAGCGTCGGACGCTCCGGCAGCGGCTCCAGGAGGAGCGCGAGGCCGCGGCCCGGCTCGCCGGCGAGCTCGAGGCCGCGCGGCGCATCCAGCTCGGGCTCCTCCCGCGGCCGGAGCACGCGTTCCCCGGCGAAGCACGCTTCCGGATCGCGGCAGTGATGGAGCCGGCGCGCGTCGTGGGCGGCGACCTCTTCGACTTCTTCCTCCTCGACGGGGACCGCCTGCTGTTCCTGGTCGGCGACGTGTCGGGAAAGGGCCTGCCCGCCAGCCTGTTCATGGCGGCGACCAAGGCTTTCTACCGGAGCATCGCCACCCGGCACACGACCGAGCTGGCCCGGACCATGCGCGAGGCGAACGCGGAGATGGGCCGGGACAATCCGGAGGCGTTCTTCGTGACGCTCGTGGCGGCCGTCCTCGACGTCAACACGGGCCGGCTCTGGTATTGCAGCGCCGGACACGAGGCGCCGTGGATCGTCCGCCCGGAGACCGGCACCGTCGATCGACTGGAGGGCGGGGCCGGCCCGCCGCTCTGCGTGCTCGACGACTTCGTCTACGAGACCGCGGTCGCGCAGCTCCGCTCGGGCGACACCGTGCTGATGGTGACGGACGGCGTGACCGAGGCGCTGGATCCGGGCGGCGGCCTGTTCGGCACCAGCCGGGTCACGTCGCTGGCGATCGACGCCGCGGGCACCCCGGCCCACAGCGAGCCGGCGCGGCTGGTCGCGGATCTGGTGGGCGCGGTCCGGACCTTCCGGGAGCCCTTCGAGCCGGCCGACGACGTCACCCTCCTCGCCGTCCAGTGGCTCGGCCCGCCGGACCAGGTCGAGGTCGCCGACCGAGAGGTCAGCGAACCGTGATCTCGACCCGCCGATTGCGCGGCTCGGCGACCCCGTCGGGCGTCGGCACTCGCGGCTCGCGCTTGCCGCGCCCGATGGCGCGGATGCTGTCCGGCGCGATGCCGCGCGCGATCAGGAGCCCCCGCACGCGCTCGGCGCGGCGGAGGGATAGCGCGTCGTTGTACTGGTCCGTGCCGACGGCGTCGGTGTGGCCGGCCACCGTGAGCTCGGGCGCCGGCCGCGACGCGATCGCCACCAGGACCTGGTCGACGAGGGCCTGGGATTCCGGGGTGAACTGGTCCGTTGCCTCGACGAAATAGAGGACGAACGTGATGGGACGGGGCGGCTCCGCCGCGAGCGCGTCGCCGAAGATGGCGCGGACCTGGTCAGGGGAGGCCTGGCCGGGCTCGAGCTGGCCGCCGGGGCCGGTCTGGGCGGTCGCGTATGCGGTGTTGAGCACGGTCTCGCGCCCGCCCTCCTGGATGACGACCGCGCCCACCTTCCCGTCGCGGCCCGGCAGGAGCACGACGAGATCGGAGCGCGCGGGCGGAGCGGCCGGTGCGGCGGCGGCGCGGCGGCGGCGGCGCCGCCGCGCACGCCGCCGCGAGCGCGCCGGCGATCAGGAGGCCGGCGAGAGGAAGCGGCCGCCCGCCCTTACGGCGAGCCGTCGCTCGCACGAACGACGAATTCCGTCCCGCGCACGCCGAGAATCGCGGCCGGGGTCTTCACGCGCATCGCGTCAGGCGCCTGCTTCGCGATCCGGCCCGAGACGACGGCGAGCGTGCCCTTGCTGAGCGCCGCCTCCAGCGAGCCCGGCTGGTTCGCCTCGTAGACGAAGCGCTCGATCGCCAGGACGCTGTTCGGTCCCGCCGACAGCAGGGTGTCGTCGGCCAGCGTGATGCCCACGGCTCCATCGGGCCCGGTCACGACGATGTCGGCCTGGCGCACGCCCGTGCCGACCAGGGCCAGCTCGCGCCGCCCCTCCCGCTCGACGTAGACCGTGCCCTTGACCGTCTTGACCCGGCCGACGTCCTGGGCGATGGCCGCCGAAGCCACGAGGGCGACGCCTGCCATCGCGAGGGCGACGATCGCCGCGCCCCGCCTCGCTCCGGGTCTCACCCTAGCTGCCGTCCGCATCACGCTGAGCCTCCTCCACCATCATTCTCGGCATTCCCCATCCTCGAGCCGACCGCGCTCGATCCGGTCTCGGGTGGCCCGGTCGGCGGCGACCGACGCGGCTCGTCGGCCCGCCCGGCCCGGGCGGCCAGGGCATGGATCATACCCCGGGTGGACCAGGGTCGGCCACCGGGACCGTGAGCGCCTGATCGTGCGTGTCGAGGGGACGTACCGAGCCTGCCTCCCGAGCTTCGCCGAGGTGCGGGCCCTGGCCGAGGCCTTCGGCGAGTCGGTGAGCGCCGACCCCCAGGCGACCATCCGGGTCGTTCTCGTCCTGGAGGAGCTCTTCACGAACACCGTGGCGCACGGCTATCCGGCCGGCAGCGAGGGGCCCGTCTGGGTGTCGCTCGGCCTCGCGGGCAGACGCCATCGAGATCACCTACGAGGACGCGGGCCCGCCCTTCGATCCCATCGGCGGCTCGCCGGCCGTCCCGCGTCCCGACGAGGAACAGACGCTGGGTGGCGTCGGCCTGGCCCTCGTCCGAGGCCTGAGCGCGTCGGCGCGTTATGCGCGGGACGGCGACCGGAACCGCGTCATCCTCACCGTCGCGACCGGCACGGCGGCATCGCCCCCCGCCACCGCGTCCTGAGCGCGGGCGGCCCGTGCCGCGGCGCCGTCAGGAGCGCGCCTCGGCTCGACGAAGGCGCGCCTCCTCGGGCGCCGGATCCATCACGGACTCAGGGACTCAGCACTTCATGCGCGGAGCTGTACGACCCGCCGGGCTGGGGCCCGCCCGACAGGACGTGGATCCGGCCCTCGAACGCGATGGCCGTGAGCCCGTGGCGCGGCGTCGGCATCGGGGCCAGCGCCGTCCAGCGGTTCGTGGCCGCGTCGTAGACCTCCACCTGCCCGAACGTCCCGCGTGGGCGCCTCGCCGCCGAAGACGAACAGCCGCGTGCCGAGCACGGCCGCCGCGATCCCGCTCCGCGGCGTGGGCAGGGGCGGGCCCGCCGTCCAGCTGTTGCGTCGCGGGATCGTACACGTGATGGGCGTCGAGGTTTCGCGCGTAGCTCCCGTCGAGGCGGCCGCCCACGACGTGGAGCTTTCCGCCGACGACCCCCGCCGCGTGGTGGTCGCGGGGCACGGGCATCGGCGCGCGCGACTCCCAGCGGTCCGCCACCGGATCGTAGACCTCGAAGGCGTCCGTGTTGCGCCGGGCCGCCCCCACGCCCCCCGCGGCGTAGATGCGCCCGTCCAGCACGGCGGCGGCCAGCGCGCCCCGCGCCGTCGGGAGCGGCGCCCGGCTCCGCCAACGGTCCGTGCCCGGGTCGTACTCGAGCATCGTGTCCTGCACCGCCCACTGGCCGCCGGCGTAGCCGCCGACGACGTAGAGGCGGGCCCCCACGGCGACGGCCGCCGCGTGGTGGAGCGGCGCGGGCAGCGGCGCGCGCCGCTCCCAGCGGTCCGCGCGCGGGTCGTACACCTCGACCTGATCGCCGCCCTGGCCGAACCCGCCGATGACGTAGAGGCGCCCGCCGAGCTCCGCGCCGGTCACCTCCGTGCGGCTCGACGGGAGCGGGGCCGCGCGGGTCCAGGTGCCGGCGCCCTGGCCGAGGCCGGCCGTGGCGAGCGCGATGATGGCGCCGACGAGCGTCACCGCTTTGATCGACCGTGAGCCCGTCATCTCGCTCCTCCCGGTCCGAGTGAATCCTGCTGACAATTGTAGTATGGCCCCGGTCCGGTGCCCCGGCACGGGAGGGAGCCTTGCGACACCTGAGGCATCTGGTCGCGCTCTTGACGGTGACCGCGCTCCTCTCGGCGTGCGCGACCGGCGATGCCGCCCGGACGCTCCGGGGTCAGGCCGGGCGCGTCGCCTGGGAGATCGTCGACATCGAGCAGGCGCTCGAGGACCAGGGATTCCTGATGCGCTGGACCTTCACGATCGTGCTGCGGAACGCTTCCGACGTCGGGATCGCCTTCGAGCAGGTGGAGATGGCCACGCAGGCCGCCGGGACGGTGGACAGCATCTGGGGCGGCATGGGCACCCAGCCGTTCGCCCAGCGCCTCGAACCCGGCAGTGAGCTGCGGATCCGCCCGAGCCAGGCCTGGGGCTGCCCCCTCTGCCCGCAGGCAGACTTGCGCCGGATCTTCGCGGACGGGATCGTCCTCTATTACACGCTGCTCGGGCGCGACGACGCCGGCGGCGCGGTCAAGGTTCCCGTCGCCATCCGACTAAACAGCAGCGTGGGGACGCGCCGGTAGCGACTCACTCCCGGCCGGGTCGCGCCGCGCGCCGGCCGACCTAGAACAGCGTGTAGATGAACGGCGCGATCGCCGAGCTCTGGGCGAAGATGATCAGGCCCCCGACCAGGAGCAGCAGCAGGAGCATCGGGGTCAGCCACCACCACTTCCGCTCCCAGAAGAACTGCAGGAGCTCGCCCAGCGATGCCGGCCCGGCTCTGCAGGTGCTCGCTCAGCTTCACGGCTCCGACCCTCCCGACGTGCGCTTCTCGACGACCGTGTCGCCGAGGACGAGCACGTCCATGCCGCTCCGGCCGAAGGTGGCGAGCGCCTCGGCGGGCGTGTTGACGATCGGCTCGCCCTTGAGATTGAAGGACGTGTTCAGCAGCACCGGCACGCCCGTGGCCTTCCCGAAGCGCTCGATCAGCCGATGGTAGCGGGGCGCGGTGTCCTCGCGAACGGTCTGGAGCCGCGCGGTGCCGTCCACGTGCGTGACAGCCGGGATGGCGTCGCGCTTCGCGTCGTGAACGTCGACGACGTAGAGCATGAAGCGGGCCGGATAGTGGCGGGCCGCGTCCGACAGGGCGAAGTACTCCTCGGCGCGCCCGACCGGGACCGACGGGGCGAAGGGCCGGAACGGCTCCCGGTACTTGATCTTCACGTTCACGAGGTCCTTCATCTCCGGCGCGGCGCGGGTCCGCGAGGATGCTCCGGTGGCCGAGAGCGCGGGGTCCCCATTCGAAGCGCCCCTGGAACCACCCGGCGACCTTCCCCTGCTCGAGCCGCTCGACCACATGATCGAGCAGCCGGTCCTCGTCGTCGAACGACGTGTACGCGGCGCCCGCCGTGTCGAGGGCCGTCTCGATCTCCGCGCGCCCGTACTCCTGGCCCCACGAGGCGTGTTCCATCACGAACCCGCGCGGCCGCCCGAGGACGGCGTGATAGCCCCAGAGCGCCGCGCCGAGCGCGCCGCCCGAGTCGCCCGCCGCCGGCTGGACGTACACCTCCTCGAACGGGCCCTCCCGGAGGACGCGGCCGTTGGCCACGCTGTTGAGCGCGACGCCGCCGGCCATGCAGAGGCGCGGCAGGCCCGTCCGGCGGTGTACGTAGCGCGCCATCCGGAGGACGACCTCCTCGATGACCGCCTGGATGCTCGCCGCCAGATCGGCGTAGTACTGGTTCCTCTCCGCCTGCGCCGCGTGATCCGGAGCGCGAGGGCCGAAGTACGAGGGGTACCCGCTGGCGGCCGTGAAGAACGGCGCCGACGGGTCGCGCGGCGCGCCGAAGAGCTCGACGAACCGGTCGCTGTACGTGCGCTCCGTCGACCGGTGGAACTCGAAGTAGCTCATGTCGAGCTCGAAGCCGCCGTCGTCCGCCGCCCGGATCAGCTTCCACACGCGGTCGACGTGCCGCGGCGACCCGAAGGGCGCCATCCCCATGACCTTGTACTCACCCTCGTTGACCTCGAAGCCGAGGAACGCGGTGAAGGCGCTGTAGAGGAGCCCCAGCGAGTGCGGGAACCGGATCTCCTCCAGCAGGGTGAGCTCGGTGCCGCGCCCGACCCCGATGGTGGCCGTCGTCCACTCCCCGACCCCGTCCACGGTGAGGATGGCGGCCTCGGGGAAGGGCGAGCAGTAGAAGGCGCTGGCCGCGTGGGACAGATGGTGCTCGCTGAACACGATGCGCGAGGGCGGGAGGCCGAGCCGCTTCTGCAGGAGGTGGCGGATCCACACCTTGTCGCCGAGCCACGGGATCATCGCCTCCTGGAACAGCTTTCGGGTCCGCGGGAACGACTGCATGCAGGTGAGCAGGAGCCGCTCGAACTTGAGGAACGGCTTCTCGAAGAACACGACGTAGTCGAGCGCGGAGGCGGGGATGCCCCCCGCCCGGAGGCAGAAGTCGATCGCGTTCTGGGGAAACCCGTAGTCGTGCTTCTTGCGGCTGAAGCGCTCCTCTTCCACGGCGGCCACGAGCTGCCCGTCGCGCAGCAGCACGGCCGCGGCGTCGTGGAAGTAGCAGGAGACCCCGAGCACGTCCATCAGGACTGCCGCTGCGCCTGTTCCGCGATGGGGCGCGTCGCGGGCTCGCGCGGCCGCCAGCCCCGGGGCGCGCCGGGGCCGATCCCGAGCGGATCACTCCGCCGGAGGACGAGCGCGAACGGGCCCAGGATCACGTAGTAGAAGACGGTGAGCAGGACCCGCGCCTGGAAGTCGCCGATCCGGTGGGCCACGCGGGTCCACCAGCGCCAGGCGGCGCGGAGCGCGGACGTGACGCCCCGCGACGGGGCTGAAGTGGTTCCCACCGGCACTCTCGAAGTCTAGCATAGCCGCGCCGCGGCCCCGGCGGCCACCGAGCTCGGGGCGCGCGCGTCAGCGCGTCACGGACGCGGCAGCGCCGCGAGCTCCAGGATCCAGCCCACCACCAGCTCGGCCACGCGGCGCGGCCCCGGCCTCCGAGAGGTGCATGTCGTCGTAGAAGTAGTCCGCCCGCGGCGGGAGCGTGGCGGCCAGGTCCCGGCACGTCATGCCCGGCTCGCGGCAGACGTCCCGCAGGACGTCGTTGAAAGCCTGCATCCCCGCGGCGAGCGCTGCCGGCGCGTAGTAGCGCTGGTGCGTGCACCACGTCTTGATGGGCCCGAGGCCTCCGGCCAGGAGCCGCGCCGCGTCGGCGGCTCCCATCTCCTTCGCCCAGAGGGTCGGCTGGGTCAGGAACAGCATCGGGGCGCCGTACGCGCGGGCGCGCGCGGCGAGGGCCCGGAGATTCCGGCGGTACTCGTCGAGGGCCGGCGTGAGGTCGGGCAGGACGTCGACGAGATTCGCGGGCGGCGCGGTCTGCCGGCACTCCCGGAGGCGCGCGTACCCCGCGGCGTCGCGGGTCTGGACGAATCCGAGGCGCGCTTGCTGCCACGTCCGCCAGACGAAGCGCGCCGCGCGCACCGTGGCGAGCCGGCCGGCCACCCCGCCCTCCGGCGGGCGGAGGGCGAACGCCCAGTCGAGATTCCGCTCGGGGGTGGGCTCGATGTAGCTCGACTTGAGGGCGAGCTGGAGATCGTTGACCCCGACGAGGTCGACGAGGAGGTCCGCCCGCGGGAGCTCCGGCAGCAGGCGGTCGAAGTGGATCACGTTGTGGATGCTCGCGAGAGACGGGCGCGCCAGGTTGCCCACCCACGTCCGGGGCTGGCCCGGAACCTGGTTGAGCCCCGTCTGGACCCGCTGTACCCAGGCCTCCTCCTGGTCGAGATAGAGGTCCGCGGCCGTGCTGCCCCCGAAGACGTACACGACGCGGCGGGCATCGGCCGGCGGCTCGTCCGACCGGAGCCCGAGGCTGTTGGTCCGGAACCGGGCCGGCCCGGTCACGCCGGGCGTGGCGGCGTCGCTCGTCGCGAAGTCGACCCGGAGCCCGGGCGGCCACACGTAGTAGCGCGCCGGCGCCGGGTACCAGACGCGCAGCGAGGCCCTCCGTCGCCGCGAACAGGAGCAGGCACACGAGGACGACGTAGGCGACGGGCCGGAGCCGGGCGGTCATCGCGCGGCGCAGACGAGCGGCGCCAGAAACGGGACGAGCGCGCGGGCCGCGACCCGATTGCCCCGCGGCGTCCAGTGATTGTCGCTCCGCTTGTAGAGAGGCTCGGCGGCGGGCGCCTCCGCGATGAAGACCGGTGTGAGATCGACGAGCGGGATCCCGCGGGCCCGCGCGAACTGCCGGAACATGGCGTTGGGAAGATCCGGATCGATGTCGGCGGCCGGACAGCCCGCCGTACCGCAGCGAGCGCGCCGACCCGCGTCACCGTCGTCGGCCCGGAGGGCGGAATCCACCTGCAGCACCGACGGCAGGAGAGCCAGCGCCATCCCGCTCCCGGCCCGCGTCGCGATCCGGTGCACGGCATCGAGATTCGCGAGCGTCTGTTGCCAGGCGATCCGGAGATCCCGCTCGCTCGGCGGCCGATAGAAGCGGCCGAGATCCGAGGCGAGCACGGTCCTGGTACGCCTGCGTCCGTGAGGAGCGGCCCGACCAGCGCGGCATCGTCCGGGGCCAGCTCGGTGGTCCCCTCCACCCGCGTGCCCCCGCGCCCGAACGTCGCGTCCGGCGGGGCGGTACTCACCCGCGCCGGCAGATCGCCCTCCCGCAGGCCGCTCCGGGCGCGGATGAAGTTCTTCCCGAAGGTCCACAGGCGTACGAGTGTCGGAGCAGCCGCTCCATGGGCGAGCGGTCGTGCACGTAGCGGTGAACGTCGGGCGGGTCGTTGCCGAGGAAGAGCGTCGACCAGCACGAGATCGGGCGCGAAGCGCGGGACCCCGAGCTCGGCGAGGATGCGGTACTCGGGCGGCCCCGCGCCCATGAGCGCCCATGTTGAGGAGATCGAGGTCGCGCCCGCGGCACGCCGTCCGGAGCCCCTCCTCGGCGAGGGTCACCACGCCCTGGGGATACGGGAACCGGCCCGAACGTGAACGAATCGCCCACGACGAGCACCCGGCGCCGCCCCGCCGGCTTCGGCTCGACGAACTCCTCGTCGTGGAACCCGAAGGCGTTGCTCCAGTAGTTGTACCAGCGGCGATGCGGGCGTGATGTGCGCCGCCTGCGCCGCGACGAACTGCTCGAGCGTGGCGTAGGTCACGGCCGGGCGGGTCGCGCGCCCCGTGGCGAGCACCCGCACCCGCGGATCGAAGCGCGGCGGCGACGCGCACGAGACCCTCGGCGAGGGCCAGGGCGCCCAGGACCCCGAGCGCGACGAGACCGAGTCGCGCCATCATCGGCAGCGCCCCGCGCCCTGGGGCAGATGGACGAAGAACGCCCGGTACTCGAGGCCGGGCGAATGCCGGTACGGAATCGTCACGCGTCTCGACCGGAGGCGCGCCGGGCCCGGCCACGTCGAGCCGCACGCGCATCCACGTGCCGAGATCGTCCGGGATCGCGCCGCCGCTCGCCCGGTCCCAGACGAGGAGGCACGCGCCCTCATGCCCCCCGGCCGAGCGGCGGCAGGTACCCCGGCGCCTCGAGGCTCGCGACGCGCGAGTCCGGGAACGCGAGCCGCAGGTTACCGCCGAGGGGGCCAGGGCCCGCGACGATCGTGCCCCGGCGGAATCCGGCCGCCGCGGCGGCGCCCCCGACGCCGTCGTACGGGGTGTTGAGTCGCGCCGGAAGGCCGACGCGCGCGCCCGCATGGATCTGCAGAACGATCCCCAGGACCATGAGCGCTTCGGTGAGGACCAAGAGCCCCGCGTACGCGCGCAAGCCGCCGGCGGCGCGCGGCGTCGATCCCGAGCCGGTCCAGGCGCACGCACGCGTAGAGCGGCAGGAGAAAGAAGAGCGGGATCGCCCAGCGGAACTTCAGCTGGCCCAGCACGTTCAGGAGAGCTCCGCCCACGAGGAGGCCCAGACCGGCCACGAGGGTGCGCTCGACGAGGAGGCCCGCGGGCGCCGCCGGCCGCGTCCCGGCGGGGCGCGCGCGATAGACCTCCGGGAACACAAAAAGGAAGCAGAGCGCCAGCGGCGCCGCGTAGTATGCGAGGGTCCGGAGCACGGCGCCGAGTCCCTCGAGGACCCCGGCGGCGAAGGAGCGCGTCGCTCCGGGGCTCACCTGCTGGGCGAAGCGCAGGAGGTCGTCCTGGTGCGTGGCGAGCCAGAGCCCGTAGGGCAGAAGCAGCGCGACCGCGACCAGCACGGTGACGATCACCCGCGGGTCGAGGAGCCGCCGCCGGTACGGGGCGATCGTCAGAGCCGCCAGCGCGAGCGCCGCGCCGAAGACGAGGTACGTGAGCTTCGACAGGGTCCCGAGCGCGAGCGCCACGCCGAGCCCGGCGTAGCGCCCCGGCAGTGGGCGCGGCCTCGAGCCGAATCAGCGCGTGCACGGTGGCCGCGGCCGCCGCGAGCACCGCGACGCTCTGGGTCAGGTCGTCGTGGACGAACCACCCGATCGGCAGGAGCAGGAGCAGCGAGAACGCGGCAAGCCCGGGGAGCCGCGGCTCGGTCAGGGCCCGCCGGGCCGTCAGGTAGAGGAAGGCGTACGCGACGGCGAGCACCGCGTACTTGAGCGCGGTGAGGCTGGCCACGCTGACGCCCGCCAGGCGGACAGTCGCCCACGCGAGCCACGTGTAGAGCGGCGGCTGGCGGGGCTGGTAGCCCCAGGCGAGCGTCTGGCTGAAAATTGCTTCCCGCGCGTCGTCGATGTTAAGAACTGGCGAGATCCAGACTCGCAGCGCCGCATGGGCGATCGCGTAGAAACCGAGGAGGAGGGCAAAGGTGCCGGGCCTCAGCGAGCGACGGTCCCGATCGATCGATCCACCTCCGCGGCGCCGCGACGCTTCCGAGCCCGCCCCAGAGTCCGACGCGAGCGCGCTTCCCGCTCGGCGGTCGCGCCGTGTGCGGATCGCGGTGACGCCCGTAGGCTAGCATGACCCGGACGACGGACCGGCTCGCTCCCCGCCCGCCGGCATCGGCGCTGTCCACGGCGCTGAGCCGCGTGCGACCGACCCGACCCGAGTGGGCGCTGCTCGCGGTGGCCCTCGCGCTGCGCCTCTGGCTCGTCAGCCAGGCGACCTGGCTGCCGGTGAGCGATACGCACGACTACCACCAGCTCGCGCGAAGCCTGGCCAACGGGGACGGCTACGTCCAGGTGTACGAGGGCTCGCGACCGGAGTACCGGGGCCTCACCTTCCGGGCGTTCCGGATGCCGGGCTACCCGGCCCTGCTGGCAGGGCTCTACTCGGTCTTCGGCTGGGATCCGATGGTGGGCTACGCGGCCAACATCGTCTGCGAGCTTGGCACCCAGGTGCTCCTGCTCGCGCTCGGCCGGCAGCTTCTGAGCCCCGGCGGCGAGCCTGGCCGCGCAGGCTCTGTTCGCGACCCACGTCGCCTGGAGCGCGAGCCTGATGACCGAGTCCCTCTTCACGTTCCTCTTCACGGCGCTCGTGCTGATGGTCGTCCGCGGCCGGCCCGCTGCGTCCGCGGCGGGCGCGGCGAGCTTCGGCCTCTTGCTGGCCGGTGCGCTCTTCGTCCGCCCGATCGCCGTGACGGCCCTGCCGCTCGCCCTGAGCCAGATCTTCCGCACCCGGCCGGCGCGGCGGGCGGCCGTGCTCGCCGCCCTGATCCTCGCCCCGGCTGCGCTGGGCTTGACGGCGTGGGCGGCGCGGAACCATCAACGATTGGGCTCGGTCGCGATCCTGACCACGAACCTGGGCGCCCACAACGCCCCGTCCTTCGGTCTGGACCGGGCCCGCCTCGTCTGGGAAAGCCGCCAGAAGGGCCTCGACGAGGTCGGCATCAACGCGGTGCTCCTGACGGAGATCCAGCGCGTCGTGGTCGACTCACCGGTCTGGTCGGCCGGGCTCTACGTGCGCCGAGCGCTCGAGCTGCTCTCCCTCGGCCGGCCCTGGGAGATCCGCGCCCTCCACGCGCGCCGCACGTTCACGTCGTCCGACGGCTCGCTGGCCGCGCACTACGCCTACAACGTGCTCCTCTTCCAGTACTACGCGACCTATCCGTTCGCGCTCGCCGGGGCGATCCTCCTGGCGCGTGAGCGGCGGGGCCTCCACGGTCTCTGGGCGATCGTCGGGACGTACGTCCTGACCCACGCGCTGGTGTCGGACGGGAACTTCCGGCTCGCCGCGCCGCTCTACGGGATCGTCTGCCTCTTCGCCGGCTACGCGATCGTATGGCTCGGCGTCCGCCGCGGCTGGTGGACGGATGAGCCGGCGCCGGCGGCTCCTGCCCTGGGCGGCGCCGACCGGCCCGCGCAGCCGGCCTAGCGACAGGTTCCGCGCCCGGCGGGCAGCAGGACGTAGCCCACGCGAAGCGGGAGCTCGCGGGCGTGGTGGTAGCGGACTGACACGCTCCGGACCGGCTCGCCCGCGACGTCCGCCTCGAGGCTCGCCCTCATCCAGGTCAGGAGCGCGGACGGATTGCCCAGCGGCTCCTCCCACACGACGAGGCACTGGCCCTCGCCCACCCGCGGCGGCAAATAGTCCGGGTTCGTCAGCCGGACCACCCGGGAGTCGGGAAAGCGGAGACGGAGGTTGCCGGCGAGCGGCCCGTCCCCCGCGGCGATCGTCCCGCGCGAGAACCCCGCGTCGGCCAGCGCCCCGGCCACCAGGTCGTAGGGCGCGTTGAGACGGGTCGGCGGGCCGAAGGCGTCGCCGCGAAGGACGTTCAGGGTGAGGCCGAGGATCACGACGGCCTCGGCGATGCCGAGCGCCAGCGCGTACCGGCGCAGCATTCGGCGGTCCAGCGCGGCCTGGTCGATCCACGCGAACGCCAGCAGCGGCACGAGACAGAACGCGGGCATGAGCCAGCGGAACTTCAGGAAGGTGAGGCTTCCGGCCAGGATCCCGAGGACGACCAGGCCGAGCTCGATCAGCAGGAGCGCGCCGAGGAGGCGTCGCGCCTCCCCGCCGCCGCCCGGGCCGTGCGGCCGGGCGCGCCAGAACACCGCCGGGAAAACGAGGGCGAAGGGCATGAGGTAGATGCCCAGCATCCGGCCAAGGTGGCCGACTCCTCGCGCCACGCCGCCCCCGTAGCCGACCTTGCTCTCGGGCCGGACCTCCTCCACGAACATGCGAACGAGCGAGAGCTCCCGGTGCGCGAACCAGAGCGCGTACGGCAGGCAGAGCACCGCCGCCGTCCCGAGCGTGAGCGCGATGCGGGGAGACAGGATCCGGCGCCGGTACGCCGGCGTCACGAGCGTCGCCAGCAGGAGCGAGCCCACGAAGAACCCGTAGCTGAACTTCGCGAGAAAGCCGGCCGCGATGGCGACGCCGAGGGCCACGTACGCCAGCGCGTGGCCGGACCGCTCCACGCGGAGCAGCGCGTGGAACGTCGCCGCCGCGGCCGCGAGCGCGGCCAGGCTGTGGGTGAGCTCCTCGTGCACGTCCCAGTTGAAGGGCCCCATCAGGAGGAGCGAGAACGCGGCCAGGAGGGCGAGGCGCCGGCTCTCGAGGACACGGACGGCGCTCAGATAGAGGAACAGGTAGGCGAGGGCGAGCGTCAGGTACCGGCAGACGATCAGCGCCGCGGCATTGACGCCCAGCCCGCGCACCCCGGCCCACGCCAGCCAGTTGTAGAGCGGCGGCTGGCGCGGCAAGTATCCGGCCTGGAGCGTCTGGCTGAAGAGCGCCTCGCGCGCGTCGTCGATCGCCACCACCGGGGACAGGGCGAGGCGCAGCCCCACGTGCGCCCCCGCGTAGAGACCGAGGAGCACCAGGAACCAGCCCAGGCTCATCCGAGGAAGCTCGAGACGAGGCGGCGACGGCGAAAGTCCATTCACGGTCGTCCATTCTGGCACGGGGCGACGAGCGGCCCCGGGGCCAGGGCGGCACGGGCACCGATTGACAGCCGTGGAACAGCCGTGCCTGAATCGAGGCGTGGTTGCGCCGCGCTCGGCCTCGACCCCCCGCGGGAGCGCTTCGAACGGGCTCGCCGCGGCGACCGCGGGAGCTCGGCCGGTGGCGGTCGGGCGCGCCGCCTGGGCCCGGATCGCGCGGGGACTCCTGCCCTTCCTCGGTCTCGTCGTCTACGCGTTCTCCGTCGCCTTCATGCCGCACGCCGTGTTCCAGTGGGTCTACGACTCGGAGTACGGCCCCGTGGAGATCGGCACGGCGGCGTGCTTCGCCGCGGCGAGCCTTCTCGCGTTCGGGCTGGCGAAGCGGACGCGGGGGATCGCGCCCCCGCTCGTACGGGCGCTCTATCTGGCCTTCGCGGTGGGCGCCCTCTTCGCGTGCCTCGAGGAGATCAGCTACGGTCAGCACTTCATCGGCTGGCAGAGTCCCCGCTGGTTCGACCAGGCGAACGCGCAGCACGAGACGAATCTCCACAACCTCCTCCAGGACCGACCGGGGAAGCTCCTGCGCAACGGCTCCCTCGTCGCGGTCGCGCTCGGCGGCCTCGTGCTGCCGGCGGCCGCCGCGTGGATGGGCGGGCAGTACGCCGCGGGACGCTGGGCCTACTACCTCTTGCCGCGCGCGGAGCTGGTGCCGCTGGTCACGGCGTCCCTGATCATGCGCCTGGTCCGGACGCTGCCGCACGACCTCCGCTCGGGTCGGGACGTCGCGCTGTTCGAGGTGCTCGAGCTCTATCTGGCGATCACGGCCCTCGTGCTCATCGTCACCTTGCGGCGGCGGCTCCTGTCGGACCCCCGGGCGCCCGCCGCAGAGAGGAAGTGACAGCGATGAAGTCCGGACTCCTCGTCCTCGGCGTGATCGCGCTCATCGTGGTGATCGGGCTCGGCTGGGCGACCTCGGTGAACAACCGCCTGGTGGCGCAGGATCAGGCGGTTCAGGAGAGCTGGGCGCAGGTCCAGACGGTCTACCAGCAGCGGGCCGATCTCGTCCCGAATCTGGTCGAGACCGTGAAGGGCTTCGCCGCGCAGGAGCGCACCGTCCTCGAGGAGGTCACCCGCGCCCGCGCCAGCGTGGCGGGCATCAAGCTCACCCCCGAGGTCCTGAACGACCCGGCGCAGCTCCGGAAGTTCCAGGAGGCGCAGAGCCAGCTGGGCGGCGCGCTGAGCCGGCTCCTGGTGACCGTGGAGCGATATCCCGATCTCAAGTCGAACCAGAACTTCCTGGCCCTCCAGAATCAGCTGGAGAGCATCGAGAACCGGGTGGCCGTCGAGCGGCGGCGGTTCAACGAGACGGTGCGCGCCTATAACACCGCCGTGCGGACCTTCCCGGCGAGCCTGGTGGCGTCTTTCCGCGGGTTCCGCGAGAAGCCGTTCTTCGAAGCCACGCCGGGGAGCGAGGCTGCGCCGCAGATCAAGTTCTAGGCGTGGGCGGACCACTGGCGACGCCACGCTGTCGCGACGCCGCCAGCCTGACGCCCCGCGACCGGCCGAGACTAGCGGTTCGGCGGGGCGGCGCTGATCCCGCCGAGCGTGGAGTCCGGGTTCTTCTCGACCGCCAGGTCGCCCAGCGACACGATGCCGACCGGCCGACCGCCCTCGACGACCGGGAGCCGGCGAATCGCCCGGGCGCGCATCGTCTTCTCCGCGTCCCCGATGGCGTCGTTCGGGCTGAGCGTGGTCAGCTCGCGGCTGCAGATCTCGCCGACCGTCGTCCGGGCCGGATCGCGCCCCTCGGCGAGAGCGCGAACCACGATGTCGCGATCGGTCAGGATTCCCTGGATCTGGTCGTTGTCGACCACCACGACGTCGCCGATGTTTCCGTCGCGCATGGAGCGGGCCGCCGCGACGACGGTGTCCGTCGCCTGCACCGTCACGGGCTTTTGGGTCATGATCTCGCGCAGATATTGAGCCATCAGGTCCTCCTTCGGTGGTGGATCAGTGCCCCGCGGACGTGTACGCTCCAGGGAGGAGCCCACCGCTGATCTGTGCAAGCGGGCTGCCGACAGCCCGCCGGCCGGCGGAACGAACCACCTCGAGGGAGGCGTCGATGCGCGGACTCTGGGGGATGACGATTGCAGGCTCGCTGCTGGGGGGAGCCGCGCTGGTCAGCGGCTGCGCCACCGGGGCGAAGGCCGCGGGCGACCCGTCTCGGATGGCGTGGGCCGAGCTCCGGAATGCCAGCGGGGCATCGGTCGGATCCGCCTTGCTCCGTCAGGACGACGGACGGGTCCGGATCGTCGTGCAGGCCACCGGGCTGACCCCGGGCCGCCACGGGATCCACGTGCATGCGGTCGGCCAGTGCGAGCCGCCCTCGTTCCAGAGCGCGGGCGCGCACTTCAATCCCCTCGGGAAGAAGCACGGGCTCGAGAGCCCGGAGGGCCCGCACGGCGGTGACCTGCCCGACCTCGAGGCCGACGCGAGCGGGCGGGTGGAGTACGTCGCCGTCACCGACCGCGTGACGCTCGGCACCGGCCCGACCTCGGTCTTCGACCCCGACGGCAGCGCGATCGTGATCCACCAGCAGCCGGACGATCAGCGCACCGACCCCTCCGGCAACTCCGGTGACCGCGTCCTGTGCGGTCAGCTGGTGGCCGGCCCGACCAGCAGTCTCCTGCGTCCCTAGCGGCGAGGGTCACCCGGGGGCGCGGGCCGTGGCCCCGGGCCGAGGCCGCGTCTCGATGGCGCGGGACTTGCCTCCTTCGTCCCCGATGCCAGGGGACGCATGACCACCCGCTCGACACCGTGCCCGCGCCCACGCCCTCAAGGGCGTACGGCACCTGCTCGGGGCGGCGCGCCGGCCACTCGGCTGGCTCGCGCGCCAGGAAGCGCTCGTGCTCGTCACCGCCTTCTTCATCGTCCTCGCGGTCTACGGCTTCATCGAGCTCGCGACCGAGATACGCGAAGGCGAGATGCGCGACTTCGACGAGTGGTTCTTGCGGCTGCTCCGTCGCGACATCGATCCGGCGATGCCCATCGGCCCGGCATGGCTCCCGCCGATGATGATGGACATCACGGCGCTCGGGGGAGTGACGATCCTGGCGCTCGTCACGCTCGTCGCGGCCGGCTATCTGGTCCTGATGCATCGCTACGGCGCCACCGCGCTGGTCATCGTCGCGTCCCTGGGCGGCGGCCTCCTGAGCGAAGTGTTGAAGCGGGGGTTCGGCCGCGCCCGGCCCGTCGTCGTGCCGCACCTGATCGTGGTCGAGAGCCTCAGCTTCCCCAGCGGCCACTCCATGGCCGCCGCCGTCATCTACCTCACGCTCGGCGCTCTGCTGGCGCGCTTCGCGGCCCGCCGGCGGATCCGGATCTACGTCCTCGGCGTCTCGTTCGGCCTGACCTTCCTCGTCGGGATGACGCGTGTGTATCTCGGCGTCCACTACCCGACCGACGTCCTGGCGGGGTGGGCCGCGGGGCTCGCCTGGGCGCTCGTCTGCTGGCTCGTCGCCCGGTACCTCCAGTACCGCGGCGCGGTGGAGCAGCCGGGGAAACCGAGCCCCCGCTGAGCGCCCGGGCCGCGCCCGCGAGTCGCCGCTCAGCCGTGCGAGTGCCCGGGGAGCCGCTCCTCGCCGAGCCCGATGCGCATCGCCTCGATGTCGAGCTCCTGCTCCAGCCGGTGCAGCACGTCGTCGCTGATCGCCCCGGCGTCGCGAAGCGCGATGAGCGCGCTGCGCTCCGCGGAGAGCGTCTCGTGCCGGAGCCGCCGCACCGTGGCCTGCGCGCGGGCGGACTCCGCCCCGACGCCCGGGTCGATGACGGAGGCGCGCTGGACGCGCTGCGTGTAGAGCGTGCGCATCCGCGCGATGTCCTCGGGCGGCGCGTCCGGCCGGATGCGCCAGGTCGTCCAGCCGCGCCAGCGCCGCCCGGCCGGCTTCCTGGCGCGCGTGGGCTTCCTCGAGCTCCAGCGTCATGTCGTCGCGCAGCCCGAGCCGGCGGATCAGCGGAGACAGGGTCAGGCCCTGAACCACGAGGGTGGCCAGGATCGCCACGAAGGTGATGACGATGATCTCGTCGCGGAAGGGAAACGCCGCGCCGGACGCCGTCGTGAGCGGGAGCCCGAGGGCGGCCGCCAGGGAGACGATACCGCGCATGCCCGTCCAGGCCACCAGGAACACGACGGGCCAGGGCGGCATCGGATCGCGACGACGGAGCGCGGGGCTGAGCGCCCGCGGGATCACCGCGGCGAGCGGCACCCAGACGAGCCGAATCACGACCGCCACCGCGCTGATCACGGCACCGTAGAGGAGCAGCCGCCCCGGGCGCTCTATCAGGCCCGCGTCGCGGATCGCGCGCAGCTGGAGCCCGATGAGCACGAAGATGACGCCGTTCAGGACGAAGATCAGGAGGTCCCAGACGGCCCGCGCCTGGATCCGCGTCGTGGGCGCCACGGCCGCGCTGAAGCCGCGCCCGACGTAGAGGCCCCCGACGACGCAGGCGAGCACCGCCGACGCATGGATCCGCTCGGCCAGGATCCACGCCGCGTAGGGCACGAGGAGCGTGATCGCCGTCTCGACGAGGCTGTCCTCCGAGTGATGGAGCGCCTCCCGCGTCACGTAGCCCACCGCCAAGCCGATGGCCACGCCGCCCGCGGCCGCCAGGACGAACAGCCAGAGCGTCTCCTTCAGCACGAACGTGCCGGTCACCGCCGCGACGACGCCCGCGCGGTACAGCACCAGCGCCGCGGCGTCGTTCACGAGGCTCTCGCCTTCGAGGATCGTGACGACCCGATGCGGGATGCGGAGCCGCCGCGCGATGGCCGTGGCCGCGACCGCGTCGGGCGGCGACACGATCGCGCCCAGGACGAACGCCGCCGGCCAGCCGAGGCCCGGCACGATCGCGTGCGCCACCGCCGCGACCCCGGCCGTCGTGGCCAGCACGAGGCCGACCGCCAGGAGGGTGATGGGGCGGATGTTCGCCTGGAAGTCGCGGAGCGACGTGAAGTACGCCGCGGCCCAGAGGATGGGCGGGAGGAAGATCAGGAAGACGATCTCGGGATCGAGCGCCACGGACGGGACGCCGGGCACGAAGCCGAGGATCAGCCCGCCGATCACGAGGAAGATGGGATAGGGAATGAGGACGCGCCGGGCGATCGCCATCAGCACCAGCACGGCGCCGAGCAGGAGCACCACGGCCTCGAGGCGATACAGGGCGTCCACGGTCCTCATTATGGCCGGGCGCGTCCCGGCGGGCCACGCGTGTTGAGGCGCCGCGGCGCTCCTGGTACCGTGGTCGAAGAGGCACGCGACATGAAGCGGCACCCCGAGTACGCGGACCTCGCGGCTCCGGGGAGGCCGACAGGAGGATCGTGATGAGCGTACGCAACGCGGAAGCCGTCTGGGAAGGCACGCTGCGGGAGGGCAAGGGCCGGGTCAAGCTCGGGAGCGGCGCCTTCGAGGGCCCGTACTCGTTCCAGTCCCGGTTCGAGAGCGGCGCCGGCACCAATCCGGAGGAGCTGATCGGCGCGGCCCACGCGGGCTGCTTCTCGATGGCCCTCTCGGCGGGTCTCACGCGCGCGAAGCTCACGCCCCGCCGGATCCACACCACCGCCCGCGTGCACCTCGAGAACGTGGACGGCAGCTTCCGCATCACGCGGATCGAGCTCGACACCGAGGGCGACGTCCCGGGACTCGACGCGAAGGGGTTCGCCGAGCACGCCGAGACGGCCAAGAAGAGCTGCCCGGTCTCGGTCGCGCTGGCGGGGGTCCAGATCTCCCTCAACGCGCGGCTCGTGTAGCGCCGGGCGCCGCTGCGGGCCCCGGGGCGACGAGCTTCGCGTCGGCCCCGGCGGTCCCGTACGATGGGCGTGCGTCGCCGCGCGTCCATCGACGCCCAGGAGGTGACGCGGAGGAGGACCCCGTGCACCTCTGGATCCCTGACATCCCCGTCGCCGAGAAGCTGCTGCGATCGGTGGTGGTCTACGGCTTCCTGCTGGCGTCGTTTCGCGTCCTGGGCAAGCGTCAGCTCGGGCAGATGACGCCCTTCGACCTCGTCGTGCTCCTCATCATCAGCAACGTGGTGCAGAACGCCCTCATCGGGAACGACAACTCGCTCGGCGGCGGGCTCCTGGGCGCGGCGGCGATCCTCGCCCTGAACTCCCTGGTCGCGTGGGTGACGTTCCGCTCCAAGGCCGCCCGGCGGGTCGTCGAGCACGTGCCGACCATCCTGGTCCGCCATGGCCGGCTCATCAAAGAGAACCTCGACCGCGAGCGGCTGAGCCTCTCGGAGTTCCACGCCGCGCTCCGCCGGGAGGGCGTCGTCACGGTCAGCGAGGTCCGCTACGTCCTGCTCGAGCAGGACGGCCACCTGAGCGTGATCCGGTAGGGCCGCTCAGCCCTTGACGCACACGACCTGGCGCAGGGTGTGGACGATCTCGACGAGATCGCGCTGCGCCGCCATGACCGCGTCGATCGGCTTGTAGGCGCCCGGCGTCTCGTCGATGACGTCGGCGTCCTTCCGGCACTCGACGCCCGCGGTCGCCGCCGCGTGGTCGGCCAGCGTGAACCGGCGCTTCGCCTCGTTGCGCGACATGGCGCGGCCGGCGCCGTGGCTGCAGCTCTCGTAGCTCTCGGGATTCCCCCGCCCGCGGACGATGTACGAGCGCGCGCCCATGCTCCCCGGGATGATGCCGAGATCGCCGGCGCCCGCGCGCACGGCGCCCTTGCGCGTGAGGTACACGTCCCGCCCGCCGTGGCGCTCGCGCGTCACGTAGTTGTGGTGGCAGTTGACCGCGGTCGCCTCCGCCTCGAACGGGCGGAGCCCGGAGACCCCCTGCATCGCGCGCAGCACCGCCTGCATCATGAGCCGCCGGTTCGTCATCGCGAAGTCCTGCGCCCAGCCGACGGCCTCCACGTAGTCGTCGAAGTGCGCCGCGCCCTCCTTCGAGGTACGCGAGGTCCTCGTCCGGGAGGTTCGCCAGGTGCTGCCGCATGTCCCGCTTCGCCAGCTCGATGAAGTACCTGCCGATCTTGTTCCCCACGCCGCGCGAGCCGCTGTGGAGCATGAACCAGACACGGTCCGCTTCGTCCAGGCACACCTCGATGAAGTGGTTGCCCGTGCCGAGCGTGCCGAGATGGGTCACGTGGTTCGAGCTCTTGATCCGCCCGTGCTTGGCCGTGATCGCGTCGAACCGGGGCTTGAGACGCTCCCAGGCGGCGAGGGCCGGGGCGGGCGGGTGCTCCCACGCACCCTTGTCGCGACCCCGCGTTGTCCGCCCGTGCGGCACCGCCCGCTCGATCGCCGCGCGCACCGCGCGCAGGCTCTCGGGCAGGTCCCCGGCGGTCAGCGTGGTTCGGACGGCCGCCATGCCGCAGCCGATGTCCACCCCGACCGCGGCCGGGATGATCGCGCCCACGGTCGGGATGACGCTGCCCACGGTGGCGCCGACCCCCCAGTGGACATCGGGCATCGCCGCTACCCAGCCGTGGACGCAGGGAAGCCGCGCCACGTTCCTGAGCTGCTGGGCCGCGGCCTCCTCGAGGCTCACCCCCCGAATCCATGCCTTGACGGGCACCCCGCCGTCGACCTCGATGACCTCGTACGGCCGCTCGGTGCTCATGTCGCTGCTCTCAGTTCCCCGTTCGGTCGGAACCGCGCTCACGGACGCTTCACGCGCTGGTACACGATCTGCTCGTTGCCCTCCGGATCGGCGAACACGGCAAACGCGTAGCCCGGGCCTTGCTTCAGCGGACTGAGCAGAGGCACGTCGCGGCCCTTGAGGCCCTCGAGGGCGGCCTCGACGTCGTCCGTCTGGAAGTTCAGCATCATCGCGGGCCGGCCCGGGCCTCGCGCGAACGCGGGGTGCGCGGGCCCCTCCAGCGCGAGCCGAACCGCCCCGGTGTCGAACATGGCGTACTGGTGGGCCTCGTCCACCATCGCCGGACGGAGCCCGAGCCGATCGCGGTAGAACTCGACCATGGCCTGCCACCGCTCCACGCGGAGCGTCACGATGCCGATCGTCCCGATCATGGTGTCCGGCCCTCCCAGTTGCGGTGTGGTGTCCGCGGCGGGCGGACTCGGCGCCCACGGCCAGGCCTGCGCCGGCAGGTCCAGGACCCGCTCGAAGTGCAGACGGGTCGTACGGCTGTGCCGAGGGTCCATCGCGGGGCCGGCACGGATCGGCGACATGCCGATCATCCGGGCTCGCGCTGACCCTCACCTTCGCGGGCGGCGACACGCGGCGCCGCACCCTCTTCGTCGCGAGCGCCGGCGAGCCGGTCGGGCTGATCAGCGTCGAGGGCGAGGTCTACACCCGGAAGTAGCGGTTGGCCGTCACGCCGGCCGGCCGAGGACCATGCCGAGCTCGGCGCACAGCGCGGTCGCCGCGGCGAGATGGCTCGCGGCCAGGTCGTTCGCGCGGTGCTTGCGGTGGAGCATCGCCAGGCCGGCATGACACCAGGCCATCAGAGGACGCATTCCGAGCTCGGTGGCCAGCGTCAGGCTCCGTCCGTAGTGCTCGATCGCCTCGGCCCGGTTCTCTTCGCACGAGGCCGCGATCTCGGCCCGGACGCGGTGGGCATGGGCTTCATTCCCTCGCTCCCCATGGGCGCGGGCGAGCTCGAGGGCGCGCTCGGCGTGGCGCGTCGCCTCGTCGAGCCGTCCGCTGCGCAGGTGCGCCTCGCCGAGCCACGCGGTCCAGAGCGCCACGTCCACCTTCCAGGGCGTGGTCAGCGCCTGATCGAGGAGGCGGATCGAATCCGCGAGCCGTCCCGCCTGGGCGCAGGCGGCGCCGAGCTCCGCCGACACGATCGGCACCCACACCGGGATGTCCCACTCGCGGGCGAGGCGGAGGCCTTCCTCGAGGCCCTCGATCGCCCGGCCGACGTCGCCGCGCCGCAGATGCGCGCGAGCGCCGGCCACGCGCGCCCCCACGCGCGTGAACAGATCCTCGCCCGCATTGGCGATCTGGATGGCTTCGTCGCCGCAGGTGATGGCCTCGGCGAGCTGCCCGCGTTCCGTGTAGGACCACGCCAGCCAGATCCGGGACAGGACGGAGGGTAATCCGGCGACGCCGTAGCGATGATGGGCGAGACTCCCCTCGAGAGAGGTCACGGCCCACGAGAGATGCCGGATCGCCTCGACGTACTCGCCGACGGCATAGCGTACACGGCCGAGATAGAAGGCGGTCGCCACCTGAAGACCGAGGTTCCCGAGGGCCTTCGCGCTGTCGAACGCGCGCTGGCCGACCTCGATCGCCTGGGCATGCCGGCCGGCGGCCCAGAGGTACTGGCTCATGTACGAGGCCACGCGGGCGAGCCGGAAGGGATCCGCGAGGGCCTGCGCCAGCGTCTCCGCCTCCTGGAGCCACCGCAGCACGCGGTCGGGCTCCCGGAGGGCGTTGTACGCGTCGCGCAATCCGAAGCGCAGGTCCACGCCGTCCTCGAGCGCCGTGGAGGTCGGCGGCACGTGCCCCAGCGCGTCGACCGCCATCTCCAGGAGCGCCGCCATCTCCCGGTACGCCGACCGGGTGCGCGCGTGCGCCGCCGCCTGCCGGGCGTAGACCAGCGCCCGCTCCCAGCGCTCGCCCCGGCTCGCGTGGTAGGCGAGGCGAGCCGTGTGCTCGCCCAGACGGTCGCCGTAGATACGCTCCATCGCGTCCACCAGGTGTCCGTGGAGCGCGCGTCGCCGGGCTGGGGCCACCTGGCCGTACACGGCCTCCTGGATCACGGCGTGCTTGAACGCGTACTCCGGTGTGGGCGCCAGGCCGACCTCGTACAGAAGCTCGGACGCCTGCAGAGCCTGCAGCCCCTCGTGGAGCCGGTCCCGGGAAAGCTCGGCCACCTCCTGGAGGAGGAGCATCGGAACGTCGGAGCCGACGACCGACGCCACCTCGACGACCTGCCGCGCGGCCTCTCCCAGACGCTCCACACGCGTCAGGATCACGTCCTCGACGGTGTCCGGCAGCGCGATGCGGTCCGGGGGCTCGGTCAGTGTCCAGCCGTCGCCCACGCGCTCCAGCGCGCCGAGATCCTGGAGCATCCTCACCATCTCCTCCACGAAGAAGGGGTTGCCCAGGCCCTTCCGCGCGATCAGCGCCTCGAGACCCTCGGGGATACTGGTTGCGCCCAGCAGCCGGCGGGCCACCTCGACGCTGTCCCGGGCCGACAGTGACATGAGCGGCAGTCGCGTATGGAAGCTCCGTTCGCCGATGGCGGACGGGTGTCCCGGACGCGCGGTGAGGATCATCAGGACGCGCCGCGTGGCCAGACTGTCGGCCAGGGTCCCCAGGAACTCCCGCGTGGCCTGGTCCGCCCAGTGCACGTCCTCGATCACGAGGACCACGCCCTCGCGCTCGGCGACGCGCAGCAGCACGCGGCGCACGGCATCCAGGATCCCCGCGCGCCGAGCATTCGGATCCATCGCCGCCAGCGACGCGTCGGCGGGGTCGAGCGTCAGGAGATCGCGCAGGAACGGCAGGGTCGGGCGAAGGTCGTCGCCAAGCCCCAGGATGTAGGCCTGGAGGCGGCCAGCGGCCGCCGCCTCCTCGTCCCGCTCGCCGATCCCGCATGCGCGGCGAAGCAAGTCGCTGAGCGGGTGAAAGGGCATGGTGTGGCCGAACGGCATCGCGTGCCCTTCGAGCCACGAAGCCACGTCACCGCACGCCCGGCGAAACTCGCGCAGGAGGCGCGATTTCCCGATGCCCGGCTCGCCGACGATGGACACGACGCGGCCCTCGCCCGCGCGCGCCTGCTGGAAGCGCTCGGCGAGGAGGCCGAGCTCGGCCAGGCGACCGACGAACCGGCCCGAGTCGCGCGCGGCGACCGCGGCGCCGACCAGCCGGTGGACCTCGCCCGTCGGCCCGGCCACGGTCCCGGCCGGAACGAGCTCGAAGCGGCGCGCCAGGAGCGCCGCTCCCTGCGCACTCACGAGCGTCACGCCCGGGGCCGCGCGATTGGCCAGCTCCTCGAGGACCTCCTCGACTCGACGCTTCGCGTCGGCGTCGACCTCGATGACATCGCCGACTCGCGCGACCGGAAGGCGCTTGGTGTGAAGGGCCAGTGCCACGCCTGGAAGACCCAGGTCCCCGCGCCCGGCCGCGACGGCTCTCTGGATGGCGAGCGCGGCATAGGCGGCCAGGCGCGGCGCATCGTCGAGAGGCTCGAGTCCGAACGCGGCGGAGACCTCGCTGGCGCCGATCTCGTCGAGCGTCCCGCCGAAGCTTCGGACCTTGTCGAGCACGATCTGGATCGCCCGGCTGGGATCCATGGAGTCGGGTCCCGCCGGGTCGGCCGCGAGCCGGGCACGGAGCAACGCCACGCGGCGCGGCTCCCACCGCACGCCGGCGGCGGTCTCCGGCTTTCCGGCATGGTCGGCGGACGCGGGCGCGCCGGGCGGCAGCCCCGAGCCCGCTGCGCCGCGCGAGTCGAGCGCCGGCGACGAGGCAATGTCGCGCGGGCTCAGCCCGAGCTTCTCCATGCGGTAGCGGAGGGTATTGCGGGGAATCCCCAGTCGGGCGGCGGCGCGCGAGAGGTTCCATCTCGTCGTCCGGAGCGCCTCGAGAAGGCGCGCACGCTCGGCGTCAGCCCCGGCCTCGATCGTGGCCCTTCGCTCGCCGGCCACGCTCGTGCCGGGGGCGGCCAGATCGCACGCGGGCGAGAGCCCGAGCAAGGCGCCGGTCACCATGCTCGCGTCGGAGAGCAGGGCCACCCGCTCCATCGTGTTCGCGAGCTCCCGCACGTTCCCCGGCCAGGAATGCGCCGCGAGCGCCGCCCGCGCGTCGGGCGCAAGCGTCCGCGGGGCCAGCCCGTAGTCCTCGCACGCCTGCCGGAGAAAGTGCTCGGCCAGCCCGCCGACGTCCTCTCCGCGCTCCCGGAGCGGCGGCATCCGGAGCGTCAGGATCGCGAGCCGGTGATAGAGGTCCTCCCGGAAGCGCCGCGCCTGTGTCGCCGCGCGGAGATCCTCGCTGGTCGCGGACACGATCCACACGTCCACCGGCTCGCTCCGCGTGCTCCCCAGCCGCCGGACCGAGCGCTCTTCCAGGACCTTCAGCAGCTTGGCCTGGAGCGCCTCCGGCAGGAGCCCCACCTCGTCGAGGAACAGCATCCCGCGATGGGCCGTCTGCAGGAGTCCCGGCTTGGCGTGCCGAGCGTCCGTGAACGCGCCGCGCTCGTATCCGAACAGCTCCGCCTCGAGCAAGGTCTCGGGAATCGCCGCGCAGTTCACGTCCACGAACGGCCCGGCGGCGCGCGGCCCCGCGCGGTGGAGGATCCCCGCCACGAGTCCCTTGCCCGTGCCCGTCTCGCCGAGGATCAGGATCGGCGCGAGCCGGCGCAGCGCCCCGCCCTGCCGGCTGAGCAGCCGGCCCACCTGCTCCCGGATCGCCTCGATGGCGGGGCTCTCGCCCAGAAGCTGGTCGAGCGGGGTCGCGGCTCTCGCGGGACGGGGGACGTCGCTCATCCCAGCGCCATGCTAGCCGGTCTCGGCGCCGGCGAGAACGGCCGAGGCCGGCGACGGACGGCAGGCGGGCTTCGCCGAACGGGCCCCGGCCGGCGACCGAGACCGTCGCGCCGACCCGCCGGCGCCCTTGCCCCGCGCGGCGGCGGAGCGGCCTGGCTGCCGGCCGCGCGTTCCGGCGCGCCGCAACCTTGACACGGCTGCCCCGGCTTCGAGACTGTGGGGGGTGATGGACGCTCCTCCTCTCGGCCCCGCGTGACGATGTCTCCCGTCCCGGGCCGACTCTCTCTCGCCGACCTCCACCTGGCCGTGCGCTTCCTCCGTCGCGTGCCGGGTCATCTGCGCCGTCCGCTGACGGTCGACCACGCGGCATCGATGGTGCGCGAGCGGCTGGCGCGGCGCGAGGCGGACTTCCTCGACCTGATCACGCGGACCGTCTATGCGGACCCGGAGAGTCCCTATCGCTGCCTCCTCGCGCTGGCCGGCTGCGAGCGGGGGGACCTCGAGGGGCTCGTTCGCGAGGACGGCGTGGAGGGTGCCCTCCAGGTTCTCTTCCGCGCGGGCGTCTATTTGACCGTCGACGAGTTCAAGGGGCGGCGGGCGGCGCGGCGGGGCTCCGCAACCGTCGAGGTGGACGCGGCGCGGCTCCGGAATCCCCTGTGTGCGATGCACGTGCCGACCCAGTCCGGCGGCAGCGGCGGTGATGCGAGCCCGCTCGTCTACGACCTGGCCTCGATTCGCGATCACGCCGCCAACACCCTGCTCGCCCTCGACGCCCAGGGGGGCCGGGACTGGGTCAAGGGCGTCTGGGGCGTCTCGACCGGCTCGGCCCCGGTCGTCCTGCGATTCGGCTCGTTCGGGGACCCCGTCGCCCGGTGGCTCGTCCACGTGAATCCGGCCGGCCCCGGTCTTCATCCCCGCTATCGCTGGATCCCCGACGGCCTCCGGCTCGCCGCGCTCGTCGCCGGCGTGCGCTTCCCGCGGCCCGAGGTCGTGTCGCTCGCCGATCCCCTCCCGATCGCTCGGTGGATGATCGAGACGCGCCGTCGTGGCCGCACGCCGCACCTGTACGGATTCGCGAGCCCGATGGCCCGTCTCGCCGAGGCGGCGCTCGCCGCCGGACTCGACCTCGCCGGATCCCGGGTCACCATCACCGGCGAGCCGATCACGGCCGCGCGCCTCGCCCCCCTCCGGGCGGCCGGCGTCGAGGCCTCGCTCGACTACGGCTGCGCCGAGGCGGGCGGGCCCGTGAGCTACGGCTGCCTCCGTCCGTCCGCGCCCGACGACGTGCACTTCTGCGACGACCTCCACGCCCTGATCCAGCCGGAGGCTGACCCGTCGCATCCCGAGCTTCCCGCGCGGGCCCTCCTGCTCACGTCGTTGCGGACCAGCGCGCCGGTGATCCTGCTCAACGTCTCTCTGGGCGATCGCGCCCGCGTGATGCGGCGCCGGTGCGGATGCCCGCTCGAGGGCCACGGCTGGGACCGCCATCTCGACGGGATCCGGAGCTTCGAGAAGCTCACGGCGGGCGGCATGACGTTCCTCGACGTCGACGTCGCCGCCGTGCTCGAAACGGATCTCCCGGCCCGCTTCGGCGGCGGGCCCGCGGACTACCAGCTCCTCGAGACGGAGCGCGCTGACGGCGGTCCGGCCCTCGTGCTGCGCGTCCACCCGCGCGTCGGCCCGCTCGACGAGGGGGCCGTGCGCGCCGCGCTCCTGGACGCCATCGGCGCGGGCGCGGGCGCGGAGCGCGTCATGGCCACCTACTGGCGCGCCGCGGGCCTGCCGCGCGTCGAGCGGAAGCCGCCGCTCGTGTCGGAGAAGGGGAAGTTCCTGCATGTCTGGCGATCCCGGGCGCCCGCGGCCGACCAAGCGGCGGCCAGTGGGATCGCCGGATGACGCGGTCAGCCTCCGCGCCGGCGTCGGGCCGCGCGGCTCCACGGATCAACGCCCGCGGAGCCACGGTAGCCCGGTGAGAGACGAGGCCCCCCGCGCCCTGGACGCCGACGCGCTCCTCCTCTTCGCCCAGAAGGGGCGGGAAGCCGGGCCGGGGGCCCCGCAGATCGGGATCGCGAACGCCGTGAAGGTCCGGCGGGTCATGCAGCTCACGCGCGATCTGGCGGGCCAGCCCTTCGACACGCTCCGGATCCTCGATCTTGGCTGCGGCGAGGGCGTGTACGCGATCGAGGCGGCGCTTCGCGGGGCCGAGGTCCTGGCGCTCGACGCCCGGACCCAGCGCATGGCCCTCGGCGCCGCCTGCGCCGCGCGCCACGACGTGCGCGGCGTGCGGTTCGTCCAGGACGACGTGCGCCGCGTGACCCGCGCCGCGCACGGGACGTTCGACGTCGTGTACCTCTTGGGGCTCCTCTATCACCTGGACGCTCCGGACCTGTTCTCGGTGCTGGAGCAGGTGGCGGAGGTGTGCGCGCGTCTCCTGGTGGTCGACACCTTGATCAGCCCGGACGGCGAGGAGGCGGTCGCCTGGCGGGACCGGACGTATCGCGGCCGGCGCCACCGCGAGCACGACGATCAGGATCCCGACGAGCTCCGCCGCGCGCGCGTGCTGCGATCGATCGACAACACCTGGAGCTTCCGCCTGACGCGAGCGTCCCTGCTCGGGGTGCTGCACGACGTCGGCTTCACCTCGGTCCTCGAGTGCCATGTCCCCTTCGAGCCCGGAAAGGCCGCGGACCGCGTCACGGTGGCGGCGCTCAAGGGCACGCCGGTGCGGGTCTCGACCTACCCGTGGATCAACGCCGCCTCGGAGACCGAGATCGAGCGTCGACTCGCCGCCGAGACGGAGCCCGGTCGAGCCGACCCGCCCGGATCCCCCGCCCGGTGACCGCTCCGCTCGTCGCGGTCTTCTGCATGCCGGAGGTGAGCCACCTCCGCCGGCTGCTCGCCGTGGTGGCGGGCCTGACGCGTCGAGAGGTCGCGGTGACGGTGTACACGGACGCGCGCTTCCAGGAGCCCGTCGAGCGGGTCGGCGGCCGCTTCGTCGACCTCTTCGCGCGCTATCCCGTCGAGGCGGCGGACGCCACGTCCCGACCGGTGCCGTGCCGCTACGTGAGCTTCGCCGGCCACTACGCCGAGGCCCTCATGGCAGAGATGGCGCGACTCCGGCCGTCGCTGATCGTGTACGACACCTTCGCGATGATCGGCTTCGTCCTCGGTCGGGGCCTCGGCATCCCGTACGTCAACGTGTGCGCCGGCCACGACATGAGCCCGGCCCACGCGATCGCGCGGCTGGAGCACGACAGCCGCCTGGCGCTCTCCGAGGCCGGCCGGCGCGCCATCGACCGGCTGCGCGACCGCTGGGGCGTGCTCGATGCGAGTCCGCACTCCTACATGACCAGCGTCAGCCCGTTCCTCAATCTCTACTGCGAGCCGGAGGTGTTCCTGTCGCAGGACGCGCGGCAGGCGCTCGAGCCGATCGCCTTCTTCGGGTCGCTGCCGCCGGCCGCGATGAGGCTCGACGGTGACGGCGGCGCCTGGGGCGCCCCGGACCGCGCGGCGCTCCGGGTCTACGCGTCGTGCGGATCCGTGGCCTGGCGCTACTACGCCGACGAGGCCTTCGGCGCGCTCGCGGCCCTCGCCGAGGCGGTCGCCGCCACCGGTGACGCGCGGGCGCTCATCAGCCTCGGCGGCCACCCATTGCCGGCGCAGCTCCGCGCGCGCCTCCGGCACCCCGGGGTCGACGTCGCGGACTACGTCGACCAGTGGCGCGTGCTACAGGGCGCCTCGCTCTTCGTGACCCACCACGGGCTGAACTCGACCCACGAGGCGATCTACCACGGCGTGCCCATGCTGTCGTATCCGTTCTTCGGCGACCAGCCGCGCCTGGCGGCGCGATGCCGCGACCTCGGGCTGGCCATCCCCGTGGTCGATGCCCCCCGCGCGCCGGTCACGGCCGAGGACTTCCGGCGGGCGTTCGGACAGGCGGCCGCCGCGGCCCCGCAGCTCGCGCGCGCCCTGGCCCGGGCGCGCGAGTGGGAGCAGGAGGTCCTCGAGGCCCGCGAGGGTGTCATCGACCAGGTCCTCGCCCTCGCGAACAGCTAGCGACCCTCGAGCCTGGACGCGTCACCAGTTGGTGTACGAGCCGTCGCGCCGGCGGAGATGCGGCGCCTCCCAGAACCGGAACGCCGCGCGCGCCACGCGAGCCTCGTCGACCTCGACGCCCAGGCCGGGCCCGTCGGGCACCACGTACTCGGCGCCGTCGAGCGCGAGCTGGACCGGAAAGAACTCCCGGTCGTCGAACCCCAGCGCCTCGGTCGGGGTGGAGCGGCACTCGAGCCAGGCGAAGTTCGGCACGGCCGCGGCCATGTGCACCGACGCGGCGGTGCAGACCGGGCCCAGGGGGTTGTGCGGCATCAGGTCGACGTAGTGCGCCTCGCTCCAGCCGGCGATCTTCATCGCCTCGGTGAAGCCGCCGACGTTGCAGATGTCGACCCGGTTGAACTGGTGGATCCCCCGCTCGATGTACGGCAGGAACTGCCACTTGGAGGAGAACTCCTCGCCGATGGCGAAGGGCACATCGACCAGGCGGCGGAGCGCCTCGTAGGCTTCCGGCGTCTCGTCGCGGATCGGCTCCTCGAGAAAGTCGAGCGTGCCGGACGGCATCTTCTGACAGAACGACGCCGCCTCCGCGACCGAGAGGCGGTGGTGATAGTCGACGCCGAGCGTGACCGTCTCGCCCAGCGCCTCGCGCGCCGCGACCAGCCAGCGCGCCGTGACGGCGATCGACTCGCGAGGCTCGTAGACGGTCGTCGCCGCGTGGTCCGCGCAGGTCAGACGGAAGCAGGTCCAGCCCTTCTCCATGAGGAGCCGGCCCTGGTCGATCATCGCCGGCCCCGGCTCGGCGGAGGTGGTCGCGAAGGTCGGCACCCGGTCCCGGTGCTTCCCGCCGAGGAGCTGGTGGACCGGCACGCCCAGCGCCTTGCCGCGGATGTCGTGGAGCGCGATGTCGATCGCCGAGATGGCGGCGGTCAGCACCCGGCCACCCTCGAAGTACTGGCTCCGATACATCTCTTGCCAGAGCGCGCCGGGGCGCATCGGGTCGCGGCCGACGAGGAACTGCGCGTAGTGCTCGAGGGCGCCCATCACCGCCTTCTCGCGGCCCGACAGCCCCGATTCACCCCAGCCGTGCACCCCGTCGTCGGTCTCGACCTTGACCAGCAGCTGGTTCCGAATCCCCACCCAGGCGGGGTACGCCTTGATCGCCGTGATCCTCATGCCCCGGATTCCTCCTGTGCGGCGCGCGGCCGGCCGGACGCTCGATCGATCAGGCCGGGTGTCGATCATCGGCGAAGACGCGATGGCGACTCAAGCGTCGGTTCGGCAGACGTGCGTCGGGCCGCCGCTGTACGCCCGCAGCTTGACACCCCTCCGCGCGGGCCGCACGATCGATTTTGGGTACCCCGGGCCGTTCTGAAGCAGTTCCAGATGAGCCAAATCCGACAGTATCCGACCCGCCCGCGATGGATGCTCCGGCCGCGGCCGGGCGAGGATGGGCCGACGCGGCGCCGGCGCTCCGGCGAGCGGCGCGCGGCGTCCGCAAGGAGGACCGGATGATCGATCTGACGGTCAACGGGAAACGCCACCGGGTCGACGTGGACGCCGACACCCCGCTCCTCTGGGTGGTCCGGGAGAACCTGGGCCTGCCGGGCACGAAGTACGGCTGCGGCATGGCGCTCTGCGGCGCGTGCACCGTGCATCTCGAGGGCGCTCCGGTCCGCTCCTGCGTGACCCCGGTGTCGGCGGCGCGCGGGAAGCGCGTCACCACGATCGAGGGCCTCCCGTCGGGGAACCAGCTCCATCCCGTGCAGGAGGCGTGGATCGAGGTCGACGTCCCGCAGTGCGGCTACTGCCAGTCCGGCCAGGTCATGAGCGCCGCCGCGCTCCTTGCGCGGCGCAAGGAGCCCACCGACGCGGACATCGACGCGGCGATGAGCGGCAACATCTGCCGGTGCGGCACCTACCAGCGGATCCGATCGGCGATCAAGCTGGCCGCGGCGCGGATGCGGAAGGGGGCCTGACGATGGCGACCGTGTCCCGGCGCGCGTTCCTGAAGGCGTCCGCGACCCTGTCGAGCGGCATCCTGCTGGGCTTCCGGCTGCCGGTGACGCCGGAGGCGAGCGCCCAGGCGCCCGGCGGCGCGGCCGCCGGGGAGTTCGCGCCGAACGCCTTCATCCGCATCAGCAAGGCCAACGTGGTCACCGTCATCGTGAACAAGGCCGAGATGGGCCAGGGCATCTGGACCTCGCTCCCCATGCTGATCGCCGAGGAGCTGGAGGTCGACCTGCGCCGGATCAAGGTCGTGGCCGCGCCGGTCGATCCGGCCTATGCGCATCCCGTCTTCGGCTTGCAGATGACGGGCGGCAGCACGAGCATCGCGAGCGAGTGGGAGCGCCTCCGCAAGGCCGGCGCGGCCGCCCGCGAGATGCTCCTCGCGGCCGCGGCGGACGTGTGGAAGGTCGACCGCGCGAGCCTGCGCGCGGAGAACGGCGCCGTGCTCGGGCCGGGCGGCCGGCGGCTCACCTACGGGCAGCTCGTCGAGCGGGCCGCGACCATGCCGGTCCCGGCAGACCCGCCCCTCAAGCCGCCGTCGGAGTGGAAGCTCATCGGCAAGGCCACGCGGCGCCTCGACAGCCGCGTGAAGGTCACCGGCGAGGCCACCTTCGGGATGGACGCCACGCTCCCGGGCATGCTGACGGCCCTGGTGGCCCGCCCGCCCGTCTTCGGCGCCAGCGTCAAGCAGGTCGACGCCGACCGAGCGCGGGCGGTGCCCGGCGTGAAGGCGGTGGCCCAGATCCCGTCCGGCGTGGCGGTGATCGCCACCTCGTTCTGGGCCGCGAAGCGGGGGCGCGACGCCCTCCGCGTCACCTGGGAGGAGGGCGAAGGCGCCCGCGTGGACACGAGCGCCCTCGAGGCCGAGTACGCGAAGATGGCGGCGACGCCCGGACGTTCCGTGCGGCGCGAGGGGGACCCGGACAGCGCCCTGCCCGCCGCGGCCACGCGGCTCGCCGCGAGCTACCAGGCGCCGTACCTCGCCCACGCGCCCATGGAGCCGCTGAACTGCCTGGTGGCGCTGACCGAGAGCCGGTGCGAGATCTGGACCGGCACCCAGTTCCAGACCGTGGACCGCATGAACGCCGCGACGGCGGCCGGGCTCAAGCCCGAGCAGGTCCAGATCCACACCCTCTTCCTGGGCGGCGGCTTCGGCCGGCGCGCGGTGCCGGGCTCCGACACCGTCGTCGAGGCCGTGCACGTCGCGAAGGCCGCCGGCGGGGCGCCGGTCAAGACGGTGTGGACCCGGGAGGACGACCTCCGCGGCGGCTACTACCGCCCGATGTGGCACTCGGCCATCGCCGCCGGGCTCGACGCGAGCGGGGCGCCCGTCGCCTGGACGCACACGATCGTCGGCCAGTCGATCCTGGCGGGCACGCCGTTCGAGGCGGCGCTCGTCAAGGACGGGATCGACGCGACTTCGGTGGAGGGCGCGGCCGATCTCCCGTACGTCGTGCCGAACCTTCAGGTCTCGCTCCACAGCCCGAAGGGCGTGGTCCCGGTCCTCTGGTGGCGGTCGGTCGGCCATACCCACACCGGCTTCGTCGTCGAGAGCTTCATCGACGAGCTCGCGCACGCCGCCGGCAAGGACCCCTACCAGTACCGCCGGGCGCTGCTCGGCGGCCATCCCCGGCACCTGGGCGTGCTCGATCTCGCCGCGCAGAAGGCCGGCTGGGGCACGCCCCCGCCGCCTGGTCGCGCCCGCGGCATCGCCGTGCACCAGTCCTTCGGCAGCTGGTGCGCGCAGGTCGCCGAGGTGTCGGTGCAGGAGCGCGTGGTCCGGGTCCACCGCGTGGTGTGCGCGATCGACTGCGGGCGGCCGGTCAACCCCGAGACGATCCGCGCGCAGATGGAGGGCGGCATCGTGTTCGGGCTCTCTGCGGCGCTGTACGGACAGATCACGCTCCGGGAAGGGCGCGTCCAGCAGCGCAACTTCCACGAGTACCCCGTGCTCCGCATCGACCAGATGCCGGAGGTCGAGGTGCACATCGTGCCGAGCACCGAGCCGCCCTCGGGCATCGGCGAGCCCGGCACCCCGCTGATGGCGGCCGCGGTGTGCAACGCCCTGTTCGCGCTGACCGGCACCCGCATCCGGTCGCTCCCTCTGACCCGCCATGGCTTCGAGTCGGCCTGACCGGGCGGCCGCGAGGAACCGACGATGAGACGACGACACCGTGGCCTCGCGCTCCGCCTCGCGCGCTCGCTGCGGCTGGCCGCGCTGGGCGGCATGATCATCGGGCTCTCGTCCTCCGCCCCGGGCCAGACGCCGGACCGGGACGCGTCGATCCAAGCGTTCCGGGGCATGCTCGACGTGCTGCGCCATCCCCGGTGCCTGAACTGCCATCCGAGCGGGGACTTCCCGCGCCAGGGGGACGACCGGCACCGGCATCGCATGCTGGTCATGCGCGGGCCCGACGACCACGGCAACCCGACCCTCCGGTGCTCGACCTGCCACCAGACGGCCAACAGCCCCGACGGGCTCGTGCCCGGCGCCCCCCACTGGGGGCTCGCCCCCCGCAGCATGGGCTGGGAGGGGCTCTCCGACGCGGACCTCTGCCGCACGCTCAAGGATCCCGCGCAGAACAAGGGCCGGACGGTCCCGGCTCTGGTCGAGCACATGACGGGCGACGCGCTCGTCCAGTGGGCCTGGCAGCCCGGGGCGCGCCCCGCGCCGCCCGTCGGCCAGCAGGAGTTCCACGCGCTCGTGCGGCGCTGGGCGGCGACGGGCGCGGCCTGCCCGCAGTAAGGCGCGCGACGCCGAACGGATCGGCGTTCTCGGCATCTGCGCCGCGGTGGCACGACGATGGCGCCGATCGCCGAGGTGCTGTGGGGACACGATGAAGGAGCCGGGGCCGTCACCCTGACGCCGCGGGGAGCCGAGGAGGGCCGTCGCCGACCCTCCCCGGCGAGCGGATCCGTTACTTGGCGGCCGCGCAGGCGGGGCCGACCTGGATGGAGAGTCCCACCACCAGCTCTCCCTGGCCGATCCGTCCGAGATCGGTCGCATCGCCGGACGCGAGATCGATGTAATAGAGGCGCGAGAATTCCTGCCCGACCGGCAGGATCGCGGCGAGTGGCTCGTTGTCGGGACCGATGTCGAACGCCGCGAGGTCGTCGGCGTCGATGCCCAACCGGCCCGCGGTGTTGAGGGCGCCGGCATTGGGCGGAACCTGGATCGCCAGCACGTCGCCGACGCGGCCCGGATCCACGTCGGCGGCGCGGTCGACGTCCAGGTCGTGGAGCACGGTGTTCGTCTGGAGGTCGGCGTCCGGGTTCGTGTAGGCGACGGCCACGACGCGTGGGGTCCGCGCGGAGTTCGGGTCGCCCAGCGCCGGATACGCGAGGTTCGTGTCGGTGCCGGCCACGGCGCCATCGAGCGGGCGAACGCGGATGTTCTGGCCGAGGTCGCTCACGATGCGGAGGAGGTCCGGTACCGGATTGAAGTCGACGCCGAAGGCGTTGCCGTTCAGCGGGATGAGCCGTGAGCCGACCGCGGTGGCGAGGCCGCTGTCGACGTCGATGGTGTAGAGCTGTCCGAGGCTCGCCGGATCGGCACCGATGCGGCCCACCCCGTAGAGCAGCCCGTTCGAGGGCCGGAAGTCGACACCGATCAGGGACTCGCCGTCGGCCAGCCCGGTGATCGTCTTCCGCGCGCGGATGTCGAGGCGACGGTTGCGGTCACGCTCGTCCGCGCCGTCGCGGGCCAGGAGCTCGGCCGAGCGCCGGAGCCGCAGCAGCTCGTTGTCCGCGTTGACCACGTACACGCGCCCGCAGGTATCGGCGGCCTCGGACCGGGCGGGGACGGCGAGCGGGGACAGCCCGACCAGCGCCATCAGGAGCGATCCGAGCTTTGGGCGCCAGCCCACGCCTGTCAGGGTGAAGAGATCCATGGCTTGGTCCTCCTTGGTTCGATGTGATCGACCGTGGCGGTCACCCCGATCTACGGGGTGCCGGACGACCTCGGATCGGTCGCTCGGCCGACGTCGGGGACCAATCCGACCGGGGGGCTGGCGACGTAGTAGGTAGAGAGGCCCGCTGGAGAGCCCAGGGCGGCTCGGCGTCACGGGTGGGGTCAGGTTCCGCCTGACCCGCCACGCCGCACGGAATGAGCATGGTCGACGAGCACGATCGACTTCAGGACCGGGACGAAGTCGCCGGCGCCTGGGGCCTCATGGTCCCAGCCGGGCGCCCGCGGTGCGGGGCCATCCGGCCCGAGGGGGTCCGGGGAACGGGGGTCTGGCAGATGGTGCGCGTTCGGGGCCCTTTCCAGGGCAGCCCAGGACCTGATATTCTCCGAAGCGATCACGGACGCCGATGACGGCTCGTCGAGCCGCGATCCGGGTGGAGGCGGGGCGACTGGGTCGTTCGCTGCTGGAGCCCGGGGCGCCCGTGGCCTCGGTTGGCCAGACCCTTGGACGGCCGCGCCGCGATTCGAAGGCAGGAGTGGTGTTCGGCGACATAGCTTCCGCGACCTCGGACGCGACCGAGCTGATCGGCCGCATGGCCCGGGGAGACCGCTCCGGGCTCGAAGGCCTGTACGACCGCTACGCCCAGCTCGTCTTCAACCTCGTCATTCGCATCGTTGGCAATCGCCCGGACGCCGAGGAGGTACTCCAGGAGGTCTTCCTCCAGGCCTGGCGGGGCGCGTCGCACTACGATCCGTCTCGCGGGACCCCGGAGGCCTGGCTGATCATGATGGCTCGCAGCCGGGCGATCGACTCGCTCCGAGCCGCTCGGCGCGTGCTCGCCCGTCCCGAGGCCGAGCCGATGCCGGACGTCCCCGAGCCGATGCTCGACATCGCCGGCGCGATGGAGGCCAGGGCGGCGGTGACCGCTGCCCTCCAGGATCTGACGGCGGCGCAGCGCGAGGTGCTGGAGCTCGCCTTTTACGAGGGACTGTCGCAGACCGAGATCGCGGTCCGCACCGGTGCGCCGCTCGGCACGGTCAAGACCCGCACGCGAATGGGACTGGAACGGCTCCGTCAGACCTTTCTGATGAAGGGGTGGTCCCGGTGACGCGACACGACATGGCTCACCAGCCGTTCGACGAGTGGTCAACCCTCGCCGCCGTCGGGGCGCTCGACGAGATCGAGCGGGCCCGCTTCGACGCCCACTTGGCGAGCGGATGCGCGATCTGCGAGGCGAACCTGCGCGAGCAGACCCAGGTCGCGGCGGCCCTGCCGTGGGCCCTGCCGGACGTGCCGCTGCGTCCGGAGGTCCGCGACCGGCTGATGGCGCGCGTGGCGACCGAGCGCGGCCCGGGCGCCGGACGCCAGGCCCCCGGTCGGCCGACGGCGGCCGCGGCACGGCCGGCTGGCGCGCGGGCCTCGTGGCAGTGGGCGGGAGGCCTGCTCGCGGCGAGCCTCGCCGCCGCGCTCGTCTGGAACATCCACGACACGCGGGGGGCGCTCGAATCCGAGCGGGCCCGGGTCGCACAGCTCGAGCAAGAGCTGACGCAGGAGCGCGCCATCACGGCGCTCGTGGGCCACACGGACACACAGGCGGCCTCGCTGCGGGGCGTGGACATGGCGGCCCACGCCGAAGGCTGGATCGTCTGGAGCCCCTCGAGAGGTCAGGGCTTCGTGGTCGTGCACCACCTACCGGTGTTGCCGGCCGGCCAGCAGTACCAGCTGTGGGTTCTCGGCGCGCCGAGATGGGCGCCGGCCGGCACGTTCCGCGTCGACAGCATCGGCCACGCGACCCTGACCGTGCAGGTGTCGCACCAGCAGCCGGAAGGCTTCGCGGTGACCGTGGAGCCGGCGGGGCCGCACGCGATCCCCACCGGCCCCACCGTCATGCGGGGAGGCTCGCCGACCTAGTCCGGGCGCCGGAAGCGTGAGGCCGGGCTCGCCGGGTCCGGTTTCCCTGGGTTCAGACGGCGACCCGCCGCGGGCGGCGGC
>CAVXVV010000035.1:0-261982 GCA_963765195.1 uncultured Candidatus Rokubacteria bacterium | reverse complement strand
CACATCGCCGCCTCCCGTCCAGCAGGCCCGCGTGGGCCGAGCCAGGTGGGCGGAACCATAACGCGGCGAAGTCTAGAAAACCCCGACCGATTCGTCTCCCAGGATAACGACGTCGCGACCGCGTTGCCCCATCTCGGCAATCGCACGCGCCACCATCCGGGCGAGCGGGGACCTCGTCCGCTTCACCCGCGCATCGTCGATCGCGCGCCGTGGGACGAGGAGTTGGTGACGAAGGACCGCGCCGTCACGCACGCGGAATAGGGTGGCAATGGAGGCCGGTCGCGGATGAACGGTCACCGTGGTATTGGGAAACGCCGCGTGGAGCGTTGTCAGGATGAACTCGCAGTCGGTCGGCTGGATGTCAGGTCCGGGAACGAGCATGTCGTGACCCTTGGAGGGCCTTCACGCTAGCGGGTCTCGCCGGTGCGATCCACGCGGACGGGGGCACCTTATAAAGCCGCTCTCACACGCATCACAGAACCAGACCTCATCGAGGGCGTGGCCCCAGTGTGCGGGGCGTCGAAGACCTCGGCCCCCCGATGCGCCGGACGTGGTTACTGCGGCAGTCGGGGCATCGAGCTTCCGCCGTCCGTTTCATGGGGTGTCGCTATCACGAGCGGCTTTCGTGCGCTCCATCTCCCATGCCGCGAAGCAGCGAAGGTGGAGATGGAACAGGTCCACGTCGGGCGTGGCGCCTTCCTGCCCGAACTGTAGCTCGTACTCCAGTTGGTCGGGCCCGATGCGCTCCCCGCAAATCGCGCAGGGCACATCGACCCCCTTGCCGCCCCATGTGCCATCGGGGTCGCGCCGGGGCATCAGGCCCGCCTGAAGGATGTTCCGCGCCAGCGCCCTGATGCGGTGTTCGTTGGGCATCTCGACCGTTACTCGCCTCACAACGCTATCAGGCACCTGATCGGTGGCTGGAGTCGTCGCCATGGGACCACCCGAGGGTGACGCATCTAGGATGAGTTCTCACAGGCAGCGTTGTCTTGACATTCGACGACATTCCTTTGACAGGTGAATCGACAGGCAGCCCCGGCCCAGCACGCTCGACTAGCGCTGGCCAGCCTGGGGGAACGTGGGGGAAATAGCGCGCCGCAATGCCCCCCCTTTACATGCCTACCGATGGCTACAGTCCTTCGTGGCGCTCCACCTGAAGCCGAGCACGCAGGAGATGTACGAAGCGGTACTCACGAAGCACTGGAAGCCCGCCATCGGCAACGCGCCGCCGGCTGCCCTGTCACGTGACCAGATCAAGGCGCACCTTGGCAAGCGGCTCGCGTGCGGGCTGGTCTGGGGGCCGGGTCTAGGGAGCCTTCAACCTCCTACGGATCACGAGATCCCAGGTTTGCCCGCCAAGGCGTTTCAGCCCACCGGACCATCCGCGGCTGAGCGTTCATTTGACCGAATCCGGGCATCTCGCGCGGGCGTTTCCGCTCTTTCGGGAGGCCCCGGGCGTCCGCGGGGGCTCTTGTCTCAAAAGCTTCAATAACACCCCACCTTAGCCAGATGCCTCGCCACGATGGTAGGTGGCAAGGTTCTTGCCCAGTCGACAGCGCGCCTCTTTATCGAGAAGGGCAAACCACCCGTGAGGGTGGGACGCAAAGCCGCGGATCAGGGGAAGCCCTGACAGCCGGGCTGCCGAAGAAAGGGGATCGAATGCCGGAGACCATCAGCCTACCCAGGCTCAACAGAGGTGCGATGGTGAGGCGGGTTAACTGGCCACCAGACGAGAGTGAAATACTCACACCTCGAAGCTAAGGAGCCAAGCATATGCGGACCTGGAAGAGGCTCGGATTCACCGCCGTGAGCGTGACGACGGCGCTCGCGCTGGCCGGAGTGGCCTGCGCCGCACCGGGCAAGAACAATTCGCGGGCCCGGCAAGAAGCCGATCTCGCGCCTGGCGCAACGAGCGCGGAATCCGCGGCTGATGGCGAGGCACGGCACGAGGCAAAAACGCACAAGGGGGCACTCCAGCTTCACCGCCTGAGGGCCCGGGCCGAGATCCCCATCCCGAGCGTCGGCCTCGGAATCCTGACCGAGGAGGACGCGGAAGCTGCCCTCATCCTGATGGTGCTGAGCCGCGGGGGGGTTCCCTACGCGGAGTGCACACTCGAGCTGACTGAGATCGAAGACGACGAGGCCGTATACAAGGTGGACGTTCGGCTGATCCCCCGGCACGGCGGCCCGGTGCTCCGTGAACAGAAGGGGAGCTGCGACCTCGATCCCGGCTTCGGCGTGGTCCGGGGCATCCCGGACGTCTTGGACGGCGACACCGCCGCCGTGACGGCGAACGGAGGGGCGGCGTTCCTTGAAGGGACGTTCGAAGACTAGCGCAAGACCCGATCACCGCAGGCGGCCCGGCCGACGGGCTGGGTCGCCTGCATCCTCCTCCCATCCAATACCCCGCGCTCGACATCACGGAGTTCGTCCCGATAGACAAGATCGACCCCACGTACGTTGAGTCCACGCACTACCTCGGTCCCGAGAAGGCCGGCGAGAAGGCGCATCGTCTTCTCGTTTAGACGATGAGCGGCACGGGGCTTGCCGCCGTTATCCAGTTCGTGTGGCGCGGCACGGGAAACATCGCCGCCGGCCGCGCTCAGGATGCCACGCGCGTGCGCCATCGCTCTTTTTCGCCGACGAGGCGCGGGACTCCAAGGAGATCAGGACGCCGAACGTAGAGTGCGCGACGCCGAGTTGCGTCTAGCCAAGCGCCTCGTTGACGAGTTCGTGTGGACGAGTTTGACCCGACGAAGTATCACGACGCATTTCGTCGGCGGCTCAAACAGGCGGCGCGTCAGAAGGCCGAGGGCCGGACGCTGGATATTACCGGGCCGGCTCCGGGCCGGGCGCCCGTGATCGACCTCATGGAAGCCGCGCTAGAAAGCCTACGGAAGCCACCCGGCAAGGCAGTACCGCGAGAGGCCGCCTGTTCGTCGGCGCCGAGATCTCGCAGACCCGTAAGCGCGGCGCCGCGTAGTCCGGGGGCTCGCGCTCCCTGGTGTTGGCGGGCGGCGCGGGCGACCCTTGCTTAGGGAGTGTCACAAAATAAATGTACCAGATGATGGGATCGCTGCTGTTAGGGTATCCCATGGATGGTGGCCGAAGCGGCGATCCGACGACGGTTCCGGCTGATCGAGCGGCATCTGGATGAGCGGCTGCGCCGGCTGGTGGCGGCGGCGGAAGTCGCGGCCGCGGGCAGCGTGTCGGCGGTGGCCCGGGCCACGGGAGTGTCCCGGCGCGCCATTCGCGCGGGGGTCAAGGAGCTGAAGGCCCGCGGCCCCGCGGCCTTGGCCCCGGGGCGGATCCGGCGCCCCGGAGGCGGGCGTAAGCGGACGGTCGACCAGGATCCGACGTTGGTGACGGACTTGGAACAGCTGATCGAACCCACGACGCGCGGGGATCCACAGGCCCCGCTGCGATGGACCTGCAAGAGCGTCCGGCGCTTGGCGGCCGAGCTGACCCGCCAAGGGCATCGCACGAGCCATCGGATGGTCGCCGTGCAGCTCCAGCAGTTGGGGTACAGCCTGCAGGCCAATCGGAAGACGATCGAGGGTACCCGGCACCCTGATCGCAACGCCCAGTTCGAGCACATCAACGCCCGCGTCCGGGCGTATCTCCGCCAGGGCGAGCCGGCCATCTCCGTCGACACCAAGAAGAAGGAGCTGGTGGGGAACTTCAAGAACGCCGGGCGGGAATGGCGCCTCCGCGGGCACCCGCAGCCGGTGCAGGTCCACGACTTCGTGCAGCCGGAGCTGGGACGCGCCATTCCTTACGGGGTGTACGATCTGGGCGCCAACACGGGCTGGGTCAGTGTCGGCATCGATCACGACACGGCGGCGTTTGCCGTTGCGAGCATTCGCCGCTGGTGGCAGGCGATGGGGCGCCGAGCGTACCCCCGCGCCCGGCGGCTGCTGATCACGGCCGACGCCGGCGGGAGCAACGGCCCCCGCGTACGGTTGTGGAAGGTGGAGTTGCAGACCCTGGCCGACCACCTCCGCCGACCGATTTCGGTGTGCCACTTCCCGCCCGGCACCAGCAAGTGGAACAAGATTGAACACCGCCTGTTCTCCTTCATCAGCCAGAACTGGCGTGGCCAGCCGTTGGTCAGTCACGCCGTCATCGTGAATCTGATCGCGGCGACGACAACCCCAACGGGCCTTCGCGTGCGAGCGCGGGTGGACACGAACCGCTATCCCTCGGGCCTCACGGTCAGTCGCGACGCCTTGGCTGCCGTCCGACTCCGACCTGCTTCGTTTCATGGCGACTGGAACTACACAATCCTTCCCACCCCATCGGCACAGCGATAGAATCTGGTCCACTTATTTCGTAGCGGGCCCTTAGCCTCCCAGCCATACGGATCCAGGGCACTCAGGATCAGGCGGCACTTCTCACTCATCCCTCGCGACAGCTCAGGTTAGGAATCAGCTGTCGGGCATTCTTGGTGGTCAACCGCCTGTACCGCGCGTCGAATTGTCTCCGACGGCGTTTCCCAGACGAACAGGCCACCCAAGAGCGATACTCGCGCTACCACACCCACGCGAACCAGGCCCGAGCGGAAGCTTGATCGTAGAGAGGCTTCATTGGAAGGCGATACAACGGTACAACGCTTGGTAAACCCATGCATCCGACAATACTCATCCATCGCGATTCTCATCACATGCGCGATCCGCTGTCCGCGATACTCAGGGAGGATCTCAAGGTAGTGATTGAAAAGAACGTTAGGGAACAACTGCCCTCTGCGCCCCAGGGCCGAGAACACGCCTGGTTCATTGATGCCGTAACCGATCACTTCGTATCCCGGCCCTCGATGCCATCGACCACGACACACTACAACCCTGAGCTAGCCGTTGTGAGTCCCGGATCGAAAGGGGAATCTCGCTCTCGATCGCTCGCAGGGCTGCTGCTGATTCCACGAACACGCATGCGACGCCCAGGCTCTCCGCCGCTTCACTGCGGGGTACCGACGCGCCGGCGGCGGGATCTTCCGTACGAAGATGTGTTGTGCGTCCCGTTGATAAAGGGCGGCAACCGCAATCCGCTCGATCTCCCGGAGCACAGCGCTCACGCCTTGGGTCCGATAGGTCCGACGCACTTTGTCACATGCACGTTGGAAACGCACTTTGAGCGTCATCATAGTGGCCGACGACGTGAACGCGGGACAAGGTTGCGCACATGCAGCCGTGGAGGACACCCCGAGCCAGCGCAGAGGAACACATCGTGCCCAGGGAGAGAGTTGAACCTTCGATACCGGGGAGTTCTCAGTTCTGTGAGGCCATCGGACACCACTGAGCTTACCGTGCATCCTGCGCTGACGTTCGGAAGGTCGACGGCCGATCGTGGTCAATCGCTCGACTGCCGGGCCCCGTGATTCCGCCGCCGCAAGGACGGAGTTCACGGTCCTTGCGATCAACTGCAAGCGGTTGAACATCGGGATGGTTAAGCTAAAGGCCAGCATTGGATGTGAATCCAGTCCGCCGGGATGTCTGCGGCGGCGTCCAGCCGTGCTGGCGCAGGTCGGCGGCGCCAAACCGCATCGGCGCGACTTCCCGGCCGCACGTCCAGCAGGCGAGCGTGGGTCGTGGGCGGCCGGCGGCGTCGAGCCAGGTGGGCAGGGTCATGCCGGAGACCCTACCGCGCCCGTGTTCGATCCGCTGTGCCCGATGCCATAGGCGGCGCCGAACACGCGTCCATTATCATGTGCGCCTTATCATAGGCGTCGTCGCTCTATGTGTCCCTAGGTCGATCAAGATCACGTTCCGACACGTACGGCCACCTGATGCCGGTGCCCACAGGCCGAGGTCGACAAACTGGACGTCGCGGAGGCGGCTGTCGCGCGATGACTTGCAGACGGAACGACGCCAGGCGGCGGGTTCGAGCCCGCCGCCGGCCGTTCCGGGACCCGCCCGGTTCCGCACGTCCCGCGCACGTCACGCCCCATGTTCGGTGGTAGACTCGGTCGGGAGAAGGCCCAAATCGCGATTGGCAAAGCGGTTCTCTACCACCGGCCCGGCTGAAGCTCCTGCGCCGAAACGAGAGAGTTGCTTCTGGGGCAGCTCTCGATCCCCGCGCCAGTTGCGTGTCGGCGGTGTGCAAGATGCGGCAGATCACGGCGCGACACGCAACCCCCGCGCAACCAGTCTCCTCGCGAGCAGCTCATCCCTGCTCGTCGACCTGGCCGCCGCGGAGCTGGCCCCCGCCGCTGCCGGTCGATTCCGCCGGGAGTTGCGCGACGTCGAACGTCACCCGCAAGCTATGGGCGCTCACCCTCGCCTTCGCCGTTCCGCGAGGCGGCCCGGGACCGCGCTGGTGCGGCACAGTTGTCAGCGGCCGCTGACGGCTCCTCGCTGCGCGCCGAGATCGGCACGCCCAGTAGGACACGGCGGACTCCCAGCGGCGTAGCGGATTGTTGGCTCGGGCGCCGTTTCGGCACGCGCCGTCCAGCCCAGAACTGCAGTGATCGGCGACAGCCCCCCGCCGTCTCCGTGGGTTCCCAGATCGGCACGAGCGACCACCAGCCCTCGCCGTCTGGCACCGGCGATACTCGGTCGAGCAGCCACACCAGTCAGGAATCTGAAGCGTCTGCGGCGGTGCCCAGCCCTGTCGGCGGAGGTCGGCGGCCCGGAAGCGCATGGGCGCCGCCTCGCGCCCGCAGGTCCAGCAGGCGACTGGCAGGCGGCACGGGACCCCTTGACCCGGCCGTGGGCTCGCCGCCGGATTTTCCCTTGAGGCGGAGGCTCGGAAGGTTCTCGCCGAGCTGAAAGTAGCGCCCCCCTGTGCTGAGGGGTGCTGACCTTTGTGAAATCTCCTGCACAATTGTGAAATCTCCTGCACACCTTTGTGATGGGTCTTGCAGCCCCCACGGCGTGACGCACCGCAAGTAACGATCGTAAGTAACGGGCTTAAATGGGATTCTCCCAACGGCGTGAGATGGTCCGGGATTTCCGTTGTGCTCATGTTCTTGGCACGAAGATATGCATGCCGTCCCGGCACTGTCTCGCTCTCCGCTCCTAAACCCTTAGCCCGGAGGATCCGATAATGCGGCTACGCTCCGCAGCAGTGGGTCTCCTCGCAGTGCTTCTCTTGGTAGCGAGCGCCCTGCCTGGCCAGGCGGTCGCCGCGACGGTGTTTGGCCTCGACGACTTCAACGGCGGGCTTCTCCCCAACTGGTCCTCCGGGAGTTTCGCGCCTGTGCTGGGTGTCGATACGACGCCGGAGCGGGGAGAACTTCTTGGGGATCGCCAACGACGGCAGCAACTTTGGTCTCAGCAGCGGCTCGGTCACCCTTGCGGTCCCGACAGCCGACCCCCATACCTCGGTAACGCTCACGTTCCGGGCGTACGTGATCCGGACCATGGACGGGGACGAGCTATTCAGCGTTAGCGCCGACGGCACCGACCTGATCAATCCAGACGCGAAGTTCAGCAACCTGGGAACGTTTAGCTGCACTGACAACACGACTGCCGGATGTACCGGCATCCAGGCCACTAACGCGCCTGCGGGGACGGTGGGTCCGAGTGTCGGGCTCCTCGATTTCCACCCCCTCAACCAAGGCGCGGTTGGCGACACGTTTTACGACCTGACGTTGACGTTTCCACATACCGCGGCAAACCTCTCGATCGTATTCTCGTATACTGGCCTGCAGGACCTCTTCGACGAGAGCTGGGGCCTCGACAAGGTAACGGTTGCGACCGACTCCAACCTGACCGCGCCGGTGCCCCGGTCCCGGAACCGGCGACGCTCCTCCTGCTGGGCTCGGGTCTGGCTGGCGCGGCAATCTTTGGCCGGAAGCGCTTGGGCCGCAAGCAGAGCTAAGCACTCTCGACCGTCCCTCCGTTCCACCGGGCGCGGGGCCTCCACCCCGCGCCCGATGTGTTTTTGGCGCCGGCTCGAGCCGCGACCTCCCGCTGAATAACCGCCACCGCTCAGCGCGTCGCACCTTGGAGACTCCACCTTCGCTGCTTCGCGGCGTGGGAGATGGAGCGGACGCAACCGATGCCGCTTCGCGGTAAGATGCGCAACTAAGGGAGGGTTCCTAAGTGGCCTCAACTAAAGCGATCCTCTACCACCGGCCCGGCTGAAGCTCCTGCGCCAAGACGAGAGAGTTGCTTTCGAGACGTCCGCAGTTTCCTGAGGATTTTGCGTGACGCCGCATGGCAACCGTGGCCAACCGTGGTCGCCCACGCCACCAGGTGCCACCAGACGCCCTCGCCCTCGCTGCCCGCGCTCGCGTCCCCGGACGCCCCCCCCCCGCCCTAAGGGAACCCGCCCGCGGGCGGTGCAAATTTTTCGCTCCCGTGAGAGGGCATGCCCCGTCGTTCCCCGGCGTCACGCCCCCGCAGGATCGCGCGGACGCGCCGGACAGGACCCGCTGAGCGCGCCGGCGCCCGACCGCGAGTGGTCCCCTGTCTCCGCCCCCGCGCGTGCGGCGGGGTGACGTACGTACGCCGCCCACAGCCCATCTGTGCGCGGTCTGCGTGGGCCCCGTCGGAACAGAACTCAGGTTCCCGGTGAGGATCTGAATCCCCTTGTCAATGCACCCCATGCTCGGCGGGCACGCCCCCGCCGCCGCCGCGATGTAGCCCCCCCCAGTGAACGCGGGGTTGTAGGCGAACAGGCCGAACAACTCGACCACCTGGCCGGCCTGGAGCGCCGCCCCGTCGAACACCCGCACATGGGGGCCACCGCCAGGGCCGGGAGCCGTGATGACGTCTGGCACTCCATCTCCATTGACGTCCGCCGCGGCCACTCGCACGCCGCCGGTGAAGGCCGGGTCATAGACCAAGAACTCGAACAGCACCGCCCCGGTCGCCGCATCGAAGACGCGGAGGTGCGAGCCGCCGCCCTCCCCGGCCCCCGTCACGATGATGGCTCGCGCGTCAGCAGGCCCGGACTGGAAGTGCGCACAGGAGCCCGGCCAGGACGGTCCAGATCCAGCGAGGTAGTCTCCGAGGTCGCATCGGGTGCCTCCTCTCGGGTGGGACGCGGGTGGGTTGTAGCCACGGCCGGAACCCCAACGGCCCCGCCGCCGGCTCGACCTTATCAAGAAGCGTTGCCCCAGCGCGAGACGCGGGGGAACCAAGGCGTTCACGATGTGGATTCCGTAGACGGGGGGACGGCCTTGGCTGGTGGTGGGCGCGATCGCGGCGCGACGGTCAGGCGGCGGGCACCGGCCCCGGCGGCGGCTCCCCCCGTCACTTGACCTGCGCGCCCTCGCGCCTCCACCGGCACCGCCTCCCCGTCTGTTCGCGGCCCCGGCGGGGCGGGTTCCGAACCTCATCTCACCGACCTCCCGTCGCCTTGCCGGGCCCCTCCGCCGCGCGCTACACTCCGCCCACCGAATGACGCGACGCCTGGGCGGACACCAGGCCGTGTGGCGGGGGCAAGAAAGGGTGTTTTCACTGCCTAGCGCGGCCTGGCGGCCGCAACCAAACCTGGCCCATGCATCGGCGTGTCTGTAAGGCGCTTGGCAGCTCGACGTGGTGTACGCCATCATCCCAGGACGCACAACGCTTCGAGGAAGAGGTGGAGCTGCCATGGAGCGGTTCCTGGCCAAGCACCGCGATGCCACCAACCGTGTACCCCAAGTGACAGGGTCGTAGAGGCTCTAGGATCGATTCTGAGGGGGCCGCTTATCTGGGTATTCCCCGAAACGGGACATTCTCTGGTCTCACGGAGTGTCCAAGGAACCGGGTGCGGTACAACTGGCCACTTCCGGGGGGGACTGCGAAAGGGGGAGGGCGATGAAGAGAACGCGTGTGCCTGGTCGCGGGGGTCGTTGCTTTCTGCGCATGGCTGCCGGCTGCGGCCTTCGGATTTCCGTTTGCGTTCTCCGTCCGGGGAGACGTCGACGATCAGCTCTATCGCATCGATCTGGCCACCGGGACGGCCACGGCGATCGGCGCCGCCGGCTTCAGCGACATAGAGAGTCTGGCGCTCCACCCCCACACCGGGGTTCTCTACGGGGTCGACGACTTCACGAATCAACTGGTCACCATCAACCCGATCACCGGGGCGGCGACAGCGATCGGGCCCTTGAATGTGGCCCTGTCAGATATGGGCCTGGCCTTCGATGGGGCCGGCAGTCTCTTCATGTCGGTGGACGCTCCTCAAAACGCCTTCCGGCTCAACCCCGTCACCGGCGCCGCGACCCTGCTCGGGGCCCAGGGGCAGCAGGTGACCGGCCTCACGTGGCGCAACGGCGTCCTCTTCGGCCTCGGCGGCGACAATACCGACAACCTCGTCACGGTGAACACCGCGACGGGCCAGGCCACGGCGATCGGCAGCCTGGGAACGGTCACTGCCTCGGACGGCGGGCTCGACTTCGACGGGAACGGCGTCCTGTGGGGCATCGAGGACACGGGGACCATTTTCCGGATCGATCCCCTGACGGGGGCGGCCACGCCTGTCGCGACGACCCTGAACGGGTTCGAGTCGCTGCACGTGATCAAGCCCGTCCCCGTGGTCACCGGCGCCGGCGCGGGCGGGGGACCACACGTCATCGCACGGGTGGACACGGACGGGGACGGCTCGGTGGAGACGACCACCGCCAGCTTCTTCGCTGACGTCTCCGCCTTCTCCGGTGGCGTGCGGGTGGCCCGCTGCGACGTGAACGCGGACGGCGTGGCCGACATCGTCACGGGCGCCGGGCCCGGAGGCGCGCACGTCCGCGTCGTCAACGGGCTGACGGGGGCCGAGATCCTCGTCTTCTTCGCGTACGACCCCGGGTTCACCGGAGGCGTCTTCGTGGCCTGTGGCGACGTGACCCAGGACGGGAAGGCCGACATCATCACGGGGGCGGGGGCGGGCGGCGGACCGCACGTCAGGGTCTTCGACGGTGCGACCGGAACCCCGCTCCCCGGGCCTGTCGGATCCTTCCACGCCTACGACCCGGCGTTCGCCGGCGGGGTGCAGGTCGCGAGCTGCGACGTCAACGGGGACACCGTGGCCGACATCATCACGGGGGCGGGGGCGGGGGGCGGACCGCACGTCAGGGTCTTCGACGGTGCGACCGGAACCCCGCTCCCCGGGCCTGTCGGATCCTTCCACGCCTACGACCCGGCGTTCGCCGGCGGCGTCTTCGTGGGATGCGGCAACCTGAACGGCGATCGGTTCGCCGACGTCATCACGGGGGCCGGGGCGGGCGGCGGACCGCACGTCAGGGTCTTCGACGGTGCGACCGGAACCCCGCTCCCCGGGCCTGTCGGATCCTTCCACGCCTACGACCCGGCGTTCGCCGGCGGCGTAACGGTGGCGGCCGGCGACGTCAACGGTGATGGCATCGTCGACATCATCACGGGAGCCGGCGCGGGCGGAGGGCCGCACGTCAGGGTGTTTCACGCGGTCACCCTGGCCGAGCTGGAAGGCTTCCTCGCCTACTTGCCGGCATTCCCCGGCGGCGTGTTCGTTGCGGGCGGGGTGGGGTTCTAGCGTGGCGGGCTCGTGTCGGAGCCGCTCGCGCGGAGGCGGTCGAGCGTGAAGCGACACTGCGGGTAACCCTGCTGGTCGGCGATGGCGAGCACCTTCTCGGCCGTGGTCGCGAGGTGCCGATGGGCGTCGAGACCTCCCGCCGCGTCGAGCTGGCGCGCGACGTGGGCGAACAGAGTCAGCGAGGAGACCAGCTTCAGCGCGTCGATGGACGAGCCCATGACGACGACGAGCGGCTTCCCCGACTCGAGCTGCTCGGCGACCCCGCGCCTGGCGGTGGCCGACGCGGGCTTTGCCTCCCGGGCAAACGAGCGGGCCGCGTACGCACCGCGCACCCCCAGGGTCTGGGACCCGCTCGTGCTATCGTCCCGGCAAGGTGAGTGCACGCAGTGGCCCTCGCACTGAGCATCTGAAGCCCTGGCGCCCGGGCCAGTCCGGCAACCCCCTGGGCGCCCGCGTCAAGGTCCTCGAGCTGGTCGCGGAGGTGCGTCGCCGCACGAAAGACGGCCACACGCTGGTCAGCTTCATGATCGACGTGATGGAAGGCCGTCCCCTGCCCGTCCCGTCCACGGGCGAGCCGCGCCCGAGTCGCGCGCGCTACCCGCAGCGCCCGAAGATCGAGCATCGCCTCGCGGCCGCCCAGTGGCTCGCCGACCGCGGCTGGGGGAAGGCCAAGGAGTTCATCGAGCTCGCGGGCGACGCGCCGGCCACGCCCGAGCAACGCCTGGCCCTGTTGCGCCGGCTCTCCGATGACGAGCGCGCGCATCTCCGCGCCTTGCTCGCGAAGGCGCTCGCGACCCCGGAGCTCGGCGCGACCGACGCGCGCGCCCCGGCGCCGCGCGCGCCCGATGGCGCACACGGCGCGCCCGAGACCCTGGGCCGGCCGCGCAACGTCGGCCGCGCCGTCGCGCCCGAGCTCGACGACGCGCCGCTCACCGAGCCCGATGCCGAGCCCGAGTCCCCGGTCGACCCCGCCACGTCCGCGTCGCCGTGACCCGGCGTGACGGTCTCGGACCCCCTCGCCCCGCCGATCGCCCGCGCGGGCGCGCCACGGCCGAGCGCGAGCCCGCCCGAGCGGGCGAGGGGGGCCGGCGCCGCGGCGGAGGCACGCGGGCGCGCGGGCGCATACGCGCGCGGCCGCGCCCCCGGGCTCCCCGGCCAAGGGAACCCGCCTCGCCGCGTCAGGAGAATTTTGTCCGCGACGAAGGGGTCGTTTCTGGCCGACCCCGGAACGGAGGGGGCCATGCGCCCACGTCGGTCCGCCCATCCTGAGTGGCGCCGCGATCCCGCCGCACGCGCGCGCGTCGCGCAGCTCGCCCGCGTCGAGTACACGCTCGCGCGGGTGCTCCGCCGGGTGAAATCGCTGTCGCGGCTGCTTGACGCGCCGTTCGCCGGCGTGCGCCCCCGGTAGCCGACCCGCGCTCGGCCCCTCACCCGCGCCTTGCTAGCGCGGGGACAGGGCGCGTCCTGCGCGCGCCCGGGGCCGAGCTTCCCCGCAGGGCGCTTGCAGGAGGCGCGGCATGGCCCACCGTTCGACGACGCTCACCGCGTGGCGGACACGCATCCAACAGTGTGACCCCCGGACCGTCTGCTACTGGGCCGTGAGCGTCGAGCTCCAGCGACGTGTGCTCCCCGCCTTTGCCGTCGGCTCCAAGGACTGTCAGGGGTTCGCCCGCGAGCTCGCCCGCCCGCTCGTCGATCAGGCCCTCGCCAAGCTCACGCGCCTCTACCCCGACGACGCGCCGCGGGGTGTCACCGCCTTGATCCGCGCGCGCAAGGACGCTGCCTACGCCGTCTGCGCCGAGGCCGTCGAGTGGGCGGCCACGCTCTACGCCGCCGACGTCCTCGCGCACCCCGACGACGGGCTCGCCAGGCGGGCCCAGCGCATCTTCGTGGTGGTCAACAACTCTCCGCTCCCATCCTGGCAGGGCAAGTCGGCCGACCGGGTGAGCGAGCTGGGGGAATACCGGCTCCTGTTCGCCTACGAGGACTGGATGGCGGCCATCTCCCACGAGTTCCCCGCGCGCGAGTGGGCGCAGACCAGTGACATCCGGCCCGAGTGGCGCGAGCGCACGCTCGCCGATGCGCAGGCCACCGGGAAGCTGCCCTGGATCGTGCCGCCCGAGGTCCTAGACGCGGCCGCGAAGGCGCCCACCCGTGAGGCGGCCGCGCTCCTGATCCTGCATCGGACGGCGCCGCTCGCGCGGAGGCTCTCCCCCGACTCGCTGAAGCGGCGGCTGACGCGCGCCCGCCGCCGGCTCGTCGCGCGTCTCGCTCGCTAGCGCGCCTCCCAGCCTGACGTCAAGCGTAGAAGTTGTCCACCGCTCAGTGGGGCCAACGGCCACACCTGGAAAACTATGACCATGAGAGGGGTCACCATGACAGGGCAAGCCACGCTGCTCACGATCCAGGAAGCCGCGACGACGTTGCGCCTGTCGGTGAGCACCATCCGGCGGGCGATCCGCCTGGGACAACTCCATGTGGTGCGTCCCGTGGGGCGCCGCCGGCTCCTCGTGCCGGCTCGGGCGCTCGAAGCGTTCCTCTACGGTGCGCCGCTGGCGAACAGGGGACTCCAGGCCGAGACCGCGGTGACGGCGTCGCCGCAGGAACGCGCGACCCCCCGAGGCGCCGCCCCATAAGACGCGCGCACCCCCGGGAGCCGACCCGCCAGGCGAGGCTCCCGAGGGTGTCGCGCAAGGAGCACCGGCCATGCGCAGTCTATCGCACGCGCGACGTCGGGGGCCGTCCCCCGCACGCCGCGAACAGTCCCCCGCGACGGACCCCGGACGCTCGCCCGGATTCGCCGCCGCGCCCCCGCGGCCTCGCCACGAGGACCCCGTGTCGCAGTGTCAGGGGCTCCATCGGACGTGCTGCTTCGGCGCGGACGGCGTGGTCAGCTTCGAGGCGTGCACGAACGACCCGCCCGCCCTGGCCGCGCGGCTCCAGGCCCTCCTCCGCGAGTTCGCGCAGCGCCCGGATCTGGTGGACTTCGCGACAGCGAATTTCCGCGCGTTCGGCGATCGGCTCCCACCGTGGATCACCCCGACGCCCGGCGGCAAGGCGGACCGATGAGGCGGCCCCGCCCGGACGAGCTGACCGATCACCACGTCGTCCACACCTACCACGTCTGGTATCCGTCGGGGCGCCGGATGGCGCTGCGCGGGGTCTCCGGGATGCTTGTGACGGAAGGGTCGTGGAGTCCGACGGTCCGTCTGGTGGCGCACGCCGAGGACGCGGGCGTGCGCATGGTGTTGGACCCGCGCGCGGTCATCACGCGCGACGGCCTCGTGATCTACGAGCCGCGCCGGTACCCGGGCCGCAACGCCTGGGTCGATGCGTGGCTCCGCGCACATCCCGAATGGCCCGCCGTCGCGCTCGACACGGTGCCGGAGGCCCGCGCGCGATGAGCGGAGACCCGCTCGCGATGGAGCGCCTGCTCGAACTCCGCCCGGCGGTCCACAGTCCCGCCGGTCTCCTCCCGTCCGGCTGGCTCGCCGTCGTCGAGGACCCGCGGGACGTCGACGCGATCAGGCCCCGCATCCCCGCGATGACGGCCCCCGCGCGGCCCTGGGATCCCGACGACCTCGAACGGCTCACCTTCGTGGTCGGCGTCACAGACCTCGTGGTGGTGGCCGCCGCGCCGGCCGCCCCGGACACCACACGCCTTTGCGATCTCCTTCGCGCGCCGCTCACATTCGGCCGCGTCGAGCTCCGCGCGCTCGCGCTAGACCGGCGCGTCCCCGACATCGTGGCGACATCCGGGCTCGACGCGCTGGCCGCGCGCCTGCGCGCCGCGCCGATCGTGGCGGCGCCGGGCACCGACGCGCCGCCCCCCGGCGCGCCGCTTGATCCCGCCCGCGCCCGCGACTCCGGCGCGAGCCCGACCTATCTCGACGTGCACGCCGAGACGATCCCGGCCGCCCTCCAGGCGCTGCCCGCCGTCCTGTGGCGCGCGACCCCGAACGGCACGCCCAAGGCGGACAAGGTGCCCTACCAGGTGGCCGACCCGGACCGCACGGCGTCGAGCACCTGGTGTCCGACGTGGGGACGATTCGGGGATGCCCTCGACGCCTATCAGTTGCTCCGCGCGCCGTATCGGGATCATCCGACGCACGGCCCGCTCGCGGGGCTCGGCCTCGTCCTCCTGCGCCCGGCGGAGATCGTGTGCATCGACCTGGATCGCGTGCTCCGAGACGGGGTGCTCGACCCGCGCGCGCAGCGCATCGTGACGGCGGGCAACTCGTGGACCGAGATCTCCCCGAGCGGCACGGGGCTGCACATCTTCGGCTATGGCTGCCTCGCCCGCGCGATCAAGGGCGTCGGCGTCGAGGTCTACACCACCGCGCGGTTCATGGCGCTGACGGGGCACCACTGGCCGGGCACGCCGGCCACGCTGCGCGTGCTGCAGCCGTACCTGGATCGGCTCGTCGCGCGAGAGGCCCCCCCACCGCGCCCGGCGTGGACGGGGGCCTCCGCCCCGCCGCCGGACGACCTGGTCGCCGCCCTCTGCGCGAAGCTGGCCGCCTGGGGCCTGTCGCATCGACCGGCGCGCCGCTGGCAGGACGGGTATCTCGTGGAGCTCGCGCGCTGTCCGTGGGCCGCCGAGCACACCACCGGCCCCGGCGGGGCGATCGTCCTCATCCGCGCCTCGGGCGCGTTCGACTTCGTCTGCCAGCACGCCCACTGCGCCGCCCGCGGCTGGCGGGCCTTCCGCGCCCGGATGGAGACGGCGGCGTGAACCTGGACGACGCCGCGAGGGCCGCCGAGGCGCTCGTGCCCCTCGGGGTGGGCGGGGGCGAGTTCCTGCGGCAGACGTTTCCGCCGCCGCGCCCGCTCATCGAGGGCGTCCTCTCCGACGAGGGCGGCGGCTTTCGCGGCGGCGAGGAGAAGCTCGGCAAATCGATCGAGGTGCTCGACGAGATCATCTGCCTCACCTTCGCGCGCCCGTCCTCGGGCGCTTCCCGGTCCCGACCCCGCGCCGCGTCCTCCTGATCTCCGAGGAGGACTCGCCCCGCCGGACCTGGCGGCGCCTCCGGGCGCTCCTCCGCGGGCACGACCTCGACCCGGACGACCCCGCGTCCAGACGACGCTTGATGACCGGCTCCGCGTCTCGGCCTGGGCGGGCTTCCGGTTCGACGACGCCGACATGGTCGCGCGCCTGGAGGCGACCCTCGCCGCGTTCCGCCCCGAGGTCGTCTACCTCGACGTCTTGCGCAAGCTGACGCGCGCCGACCTGAACAAGGCCGACCAGGCCAGCGCGCTCTTCGACCGCCTCGACGATCTGCGCCGGCAGTACGGCTGCGTCTTCATCGTCGTCCACCACTTCCGCAAGTCCCAGGGCCACCGCTCCGGGCGCGGCAGCCAGGAGTTGGGCGGCAGCTACGTCCTCGGCGCCTGGGGCGAGAACTCGATCTTCTTCGAGCCCCTTGGCCGCGACGCCCGCGCCCCGTCAAGCTCGACATCCAGGTCAAGGACGCGCCGCCCACCCCGCCGCTCCGGCTCGTCATCGAGTCCGAGGGGCCGGTGCACGATCCGCTCTGGCTCAAGGTCATGGCCGTCGAGTTCACCGACGCCGGCACCGGCGCCAAGAACCGCGAGGCCATCCTCGCCGCCCTGCGGACCCTCACCCCGATCCCGGCCGACGACCTCCTCGGCGCGCTGGGCGTCCCGGTCGACGCGCTCGTCAAGGCCGTCGGCCTCTCCGAGAAGACCGTGAAGGCCCACCTGAAGGTGCTCCAGGCCGACCAGGCCGCGCGGGTCGTCGGCCATGTCACCCGGCAGGGCGACCCGCGGCGCCACCAAGGTCCCCCTCTGGGTCGCCGTGGAGCCCCCCGCATGACCGGAACGCTAGGAAGGTGCCCAATTTCCTACCATTTCCTATCGTTCTTTCCGATCGCCGGAGAACGCCAGGAACCTGGCCGCCCGGGCACCTTCCTAGCGTTCCGCCTGAACCACACGAATCGCCAGTGCCATGGCGGCGATAACGGTAGGAAGGCGCATGACCTTCCTAGCGTTCCGCCAGACTTCCTACCGTTAGGGGATCGGGAGAAGAACGGTAGGAAGGCGAACCCCCCCCTTTAGGGGGGTTCGCCACCTTCCTATCGTTCTTTCCCCACCGACTCGCCGCCCTCAAGATGGGCCGCGACGCCCTCGTCGCCCCCCAGCGCCGGGGGGCACCGATGACTCGGGGCCGCGCCGCGGGGGCGCGCGCTGCGGGCACCGCACTCGGTATCGACGCCGAGGCCCCCGATGGCTGAGGGGCGCCGGATCCACGTCCTCGGTCTCGCCGGCGGCCAGCCTCCCGACGCCGGCCGCGCCCGGGGATGTTGCCCCGATCTCGTCACGGGCCGGTGCTGGCCTCAGTGCGCGGCATGTCACCGCGACGCCCGGGCCCGCCAGGCGCGATCCGCGCCAGGCCGCTTGGCGCCGCGGCCGTCCCCGACCCCCGCCCCGATCGAACGGCCCGCTCGCCGGGGCGCCGCCGATGGCTGACGCCCCGCGCCCCGCTTGCCCGCCGCAGGTCGGCGCCGACCGCCCCCGCCTGGTCGTCGTCGACGCGCTCGCGCTGACCACCCCGGGCGATCCGTATTTGTCGCTCCGTGCGCTCGCGGAGTATTCGAGCCTGTCCGTGCGCACGCTGCGACGCTTCCTCCAGCGCACCCCGCCGGGGCAGGCGCTGCCCTGCTATCGGCTCGCGGGCAAGGTGGTCGTCCGGCGCAGCGACTTCGACCGCTACATGGCACAGTACCGGGCCCAGGGCCGGCCGGGGCTCGTGCGGGCACTGGCACGCCTGGGCCTGGACCATCTACACGAATAGGTGTATATATGGCTAGGTCGTTCACTCATCCCGCCAGGAGACGTAGCCATGGCACCGCCGAAACCGCACAAGGCCCCGCGCGTGAAGGTTACCGTGAATCTGCCGAGCGAGCTCGTCAAGGCGGCGAAGATCGCGGCGATCGAGCGCGACCTCGACTTTCAGGATCTCGTGGAGGACGGCCTCCGACGCGTGATCAAGAGCGCCGGTCGGTGAGCGCCACCTACCGCTGGCGGAAAGATCGCCGGGAGTGGGAACTCTCGGTCGTCTTCAACCGCGCGCGCAAGCGCATCCGGGTCGACTCCGAGCAGACCGCGAAGGAACTCGTCAAGTACGTCGTCAAGCTGGAGCTCTCCGGCGTCAACGTCCTCTTGGCCCTCGCCCAGGCCCGGGCCCCGCAGGCGCCCGCGGCGCCGATGTTGCCCCCGTTGCGCGAGGCCGTCCCCGCCTGGCTCGACCGGCAGGTGCAGGCCGATCAGATCCGCGCGAGTACCGCCCGGCTGTATGCGCGCCACCTCCGCGGCTGGTGCTACCCCCACCGCCTCCAGGACGGGCGCGAGCTGGGGGACGTGCCCATTGACGCCGTGACGCGCGAGGGGTTGGGCGCCGTGATCCGGCGGATCCGGGAGGCGAAGCGCTCGCTCAGTGTCGTCGACGCGGTGCGCTGCGCGCTCAAGGGCTTCTTCGGGGACCTGATCGAGACGAAGGTGCTCCCGGGTCCGAACCCCGCCGGCGATCTCAAGCACTTCGTGGGCAAGGCGAGCCGCAAGGGGCAGAAGAGCCACTACCCGTTCTTCACGCCGGACGAGGCGCCGGTCCTGCTCGCCGCCGCCCGCGCCTTCTGTCCACGCTGGCAGCCGTTCATCATGACGGGCCTCCTGGCCGGCCTCCGCTGGGGCGAGGCGGCCGCCCTTCGTCGGACCGATGTGAACCTCCGGCGCGGGACGATCACCCTGGAGCGCACCGTCAGCGACCGGGGTGCGCACGGCGGATCGAGCCGGTGAAGGACTACCAGTTCCGCACCGTGAAGGCGAGCCCGAAGCTGGTGGCGACGCTCCAGGCCCACCTGGAGGCGATGGCCCTCGAGGGCCAGGTCCAGGGGTGGGACGCCACGGCGCGGGCGCTGGTCTTCCCGACGGCCGCCGGCCAACTCCTTCCGTACCCCCACTTCTACCAGTCGATCTGGCGGCCGCTGGTCCGGCAGTCCGGGCTCCCCTACCGGAAGTACCACGCGACCCGGCACACCTACGCCACCTGGCTCCTGGAGGACGGGGCGGACCTCCGGTGGGTCTCCCGGCAGATGGGCCACGCGACAATCAAGCAGACGATCGACACCTACGGGCACGTCCAGCCCGAGCGCCACGAGGTCGCCACCCAGGCCCTGGACGGGTACATTTGACCGCTCACTTTGCCACCATATGCCACCAGACGCCCCCACACGCGCGGCTCCGCCGCCCCCGTTGGATGGAGGCGGTCCAGAAGTGTCCGATTCCATGATGCAGTTCTACCACCGCCCCGGCTGAAGCTCCTGCGCCAAGACGAGAGAGTTGCTCTCGTCATGGGGCCTCGCGTTCGACGCCATCGACGTCGAGGCGCACCCGGAAGCCCGCGCTGAGCTGGCGCGGCTGGGCATCCCGGCGGTGCCGGCCGTGGTCACCGCCCAGGGCGCCGTCCACGGGTGGAACCCTCGCGGCGTGGCTGCGCTCTTCGGCGTCGTCCTCCCCGACGGCCCGCCCATGTCGGTGCCCGAGCTGGCCCGGCGGCTCGACCGCGTCCTGGACGGCGCCTGCCGGCTGGCCGCCGACGTCGCGCCCGAGCACCTGGCCCTCCGCCATCCCGGCCGCGACCGATCGTTCCGGGATCTCACCTTCCATCTCATGCGTGTCGGGCTATCCATCCGCGACGCCGTCGTGGAACGGCGCTTCCCCGAGGCGTGGCTGCGCGAACGCGCGCCCGAGGGCCTGGCCGATGGGCCGGCGCTGGCGGGCTACGGTCAGGCGGTCCGGCGCGCGCTCGCGACGTGGCTGCGGGACCCCGGGGTGATCCACGGGGATGTCGAGACCTACTACGGCCGCCAGGACGCGCACGAGCTGATGGAGCGGACGGTGTGGCATGCCGCCCAGCACCTCCGGCAGCTGGCGGCGCTGCTCGAGGCGGCCGGAGCGACGCCCGCGGATCGGCTGACCGACGCGGATGCCGCCGGTCTCCCCCTGCCCCGCGAGATCTGGTAGCGGCGCGCGGCCGGCTGGACGGGGCCGGCGCCGCGGGCGTCTAGCGGGCGAGAGCCTCCCAGAGAAGCTCCGCCGGGTGCTTCGGCACGCGCCCCGTCGTGTGCTCCACCTGCTGGCGGCAGGAGATGCCCGGCGCGCAGACGGCGACGTCGGCGCCCGCGGCACGGACAGCCGGCGCGAGGCGGCGCTCGGCGATCTTGATCGACAGGTCGTAGTGCTCGGCCTCGAAGCCGAACGACCCCGCCATCCCGCAGCAGCCCGCGTCCACCTCGGTGACCGTGTACCCGGCGGCCTTCAGCACCGCCACCGTCGGGCCCGTCCCGACCAGCGCCTTCTGGTGGCAGTGGCCGTGAAGGAGAGCCGGCCGGCCGTGGGCCGAGAACTTCGGCTTCTCGCCCCGCGCCCACTCGCTCTGGAGGAACTCCTCGAGGAGCACGCTCTGCTTCGCCACGAGCCGCGCGTCCTCGGTGCGGACGAGCTCCGGGTACTCGTCGCGGAGCGTGAGGAGGCACGAGGGCTCGAGGCCGATGATGGGGCGGCCCTGGCGCGCCGCGCCGGCGAGCCGCGCGATGTTGGCGGCCGCCAGCGTGCGCGCCTCGTCGAGCATCCCCTTCGAGATCATGGGTCGCCCGCAGCAGCCGCGGTCGGCGAGGCTCACGCGGTACCCAAGGGTCTCCAGGAGCCGCGTCGCCGCCATGGCGACCCCGGGCGTCTGGTACGTGTTGAACGTGTCATGGAACAGCACGATCTCGCCGCGCGCCCCGTTCCCCTCCGGCCTTCGGCGGCCGAACCAGCGATCGAAGGACTGGGCCGCGAACGCGGGTAGCGGGCGGCGCCGGTCGATGCCGGCCACACGCTCGAGGAGCCAGCGGTGGGGCGCCGAGCGCGCGATCCAGTTCGAGAGGGGCGCGAGCGCCGAGCCGATCCGGGCCAGCCGGTGGATCCGGCCGAAGATCCGGTTCCGGAGGGGCAGCCCCTTCGCGCGGTAGTAGTGGGCGAGGAACTCGTACTTGATCTTCGCCATGTCGACGTTGGCGGGGCACTCGGCCTTGCACGCCTTGCACTCGAGGCAGAGGTCCAGCACCTCGTAGAGCCGGCGGCCGGTGAACTCCGAGCGCGGCACCTTCCCCGACAGCACCGCGCGGAGCGCGTTGGCGCGCCCCCGCGTCGAGTGCTCCTCGTCGAGCGTGGCCATGTACGAGGGGCACATCGTCCCCTCGAGCTTCTTCCGGCAGACGCCGATCCCGTTGCACATCTCGACCGCGCCCGCGAAGCCGCCCTGCCCCGAGAAGTCGAGGAGCGTCTCGGGCTCCCACGCGCGGTACTGGGGGCCGTAGCGGAGGTGCTCGGTCATCGGAGGCGCGTCGACGATGTTTCCGGGGTTCAGGATCCCCTTCGGGTCGAAGGCGCGCTTGACCTGCCGGAAGGCGTCGTAGAGCTTCGGGCCGTACAGCGTCTCGTTGAACGGGCTCCGCGCGCGGCCGTCGCCGTGCTCGCCGGAGAGACCGCCGCCGAACTCCATCACGAGGGCCGTGATCTCCTCGGCGATGGCGCGCATCTTCCGGATCTCGCCCGCGTCCTTCAGGTTGATCAGCGGCCGGATGTGGAGGCACCCGACCGAGCAGTGCCCGTAGTACCCGGCGGCGGCGCCGTGCCGGCCCAGGATCTCGCGGAAGCGCGCGATGAACGGGCCGAGCCTGGCGGGATCGACCGCCGTGTCCTCGACGAACGCGATGGGCTTCCGGTCGCCCTTGGTGCCGAGGAGGAGACCCAGTCCCGCCTTGCGGAGCTTCCAGATGGACTGCTGCTCGGCGGGATCGTAGGCGATGTGGGCGGCGTAGCCGATCCGCTTCCGCGCGCGCAGGGCCTCCAGCGCCTCGACCTTGGCGCGCACCTCGGCCTCGGTCTCGCCGGAGTACTCGACGATCATGATGGCCTGCGGGTCGCCCTGGACGAACCCCATGCGCGCCCGCTGCTCGATGTTCCCGCGGGCGAGGTCGAGGATCATCTTGTCGGTCACCTCGACCGCGTACGGCCCCGTGGTCAGGAGCTCGACCGACGACTCCAGGGCCGCCTGGAGATCGTCGTAGTGGATCACGTCGAGCGCCGTGAACTTCGGGCGCCGGACGAGCCGCATCTTCATCTCGACCACGGCGACCAGCGTCCCCTCGGAGCCGACCGCCAGGCGGTGGAGGCCGAACGGCTGGGGCTTCACGAACTCGTCGAGGTTGTAGCCCGAGACGCGCCGCATCAGCTTCGGGTACCGGGCGCGGATCTCGTCGGCGTGCTGGGTCACGAGCCGCCGCACCTCGCGGTAGATCTGCCCCTCCAGCCCGTCCGCCCGGCACTTCGCCTCGAGCTCGGCCGGTGTGAGATCCCGCAGCACGATCTCCGAGCCGTCGGCCAGCAGGCACTTGAGCTCGAGCACGTGGTCGATCGTCTTGCCGTAGGCGATCGAGTGGGAGCCCGCCGAGTTGTTGCCGGACATGCCGCCGATCGTGGCCCGGTTCGAGGTCGAGGTGTCGGGCCCGAAGAGGAGGCCCATCGGCCGCACGTGGGCGTTCAGCTCGTCCTGGATCACGCCGGGCTGCACCCGGCACCAGAGCTCCTCGCGGTTCACCTCCAGCACCTGGTTCATGTGCTTGGAGAAGTCGAGCACGACGGCCTCGTTGACGGTCTGGCCGATGAGGCTCGTCCCCCCGCCGCGCGGCAGGACCGGCACGTTGTACCGGTTCGCCAGCTCCAGCACCGCGCGGACGTCGTCCTTCGAGCGCGGGAGCACGACCCCGATCGGCTCCACCTGGTACATGGAGGCGTCGGTCGAGTAGAGGAGGCGCGAGTAGTCGTCGAAGCGGACCTCGCCCTCGACGACGCGCCGGAGCTCCCGCTCCAGGTCGCTGCCGATCGAGGTCGGGCTCTGCGCTGTCGACAAGTCAGACCCCTACTTCTTCGCCTTGTCGATGGCGATGCGGAGCTCCGCCGCCTCCTTCTTGTCGAGGGGCTCGAGCCGCCCGAGCACCGCGCGGGCCTCGTCGAGCTTGCCCATCTTCACGTAGGCCTCGCCAAGGTACTCGAGCGCCTCCGCGTAGTCCGGACGCAGCTTGAGCGCTCGGTCGTAGGCCTTGACCGCCTCCTCGTACTTCCCCTGCTGGCGGAGCGAGTAGCCGAGGCCGTTCCAGGCCTCGGGGAACGCATCGCGCTCCTTGATCGCGGACTCGTAGGCCTGGCTGGCCTTCCGCCAGTCCTTCTTCTTCTGGGCGTCGAGGCCCTGCTGGAAGAAGCGCTCCGCCGACGCCGGCACTCCGGGCGGCGGCGCGGCCGGCGTGGGCCCGTCCGCCCATCCGGCGGCGGCAAGCAGGAGGAGTCCCGCCGCGATTCCCGATCGGACTACTCGTTTGCGCATCGGTCGCATCTCCCGGTCGCTCGGTGGCGCCGGCCCCTGGTCCTGCCGGTCGCCTTCCTGCCCGTCGACTCGGCCGTCATTGTCGCACAGCCCCGGTCGTCTCTCCGGCCGCGCGCGCGTATCCCACCAGCTCGACGTATCCCGTCCCCCGGAGCGGCGCGCCCCGGGCGGTCCCCTCCACCCGGACCGCGCCTTCCCAGTAGCGGACCGCCAGATCGAGCTCCTGGTCAGGCAGGAGCGGCGTCACCGTGACGTCGAGGTTCTCCGTCGCCACGCGGAGTCGCCAGCGCCCGGGATACCGGGTGCCGCCGCGCGGGCTCGTCCAGTGGTCCAGCACCTGCACCTCGACCGCGTCGCGGCCGATCACCCGCGTCGTACCGTCCACCGCCACGAGGGTCCCCTGGCTCTCCGGGGAGATGCCGCCGTCCCGCGTTCGCAGGCGATAGAGCATGAGCTCCCGCCCGTCGTCGAGCTGAAGCGCGAACCAGTCCCAGCCAACCTGATCGGGTGCGAGCGCGCTGGTGCTCCACTCCCGGTCCATCCACGCGAGACCCTCGACCGTGAACGCCCGCCCTCCGGCCCGCACCTCGCCCGCGACCGGCATCCGCGTCAACGAGTAGTAGTAGGAAGCGTTCCCTTCGCCGGCGCTCTTCCGCTGAGAGACCGCGGTCACCGTGGAGCACGGGCGGCTTCCCCCGCGAGACCGTGAGGTCGATCCGGAGATCGCCATCGCCCGCCCGGAGGCGAAGGGGCCACCCCTCGGCGGCGCCGGTCGCCTCGGCGGCCCAGTCGCCGAGCCACACGCGCAGCGGGCTCGCCGCCGCGCCGGCGAGATCCAGCGCGCCGCGCGCCCAGCGCTCCCGGGCCTGGAACCGTCCCGCCTCGACGTCCGTCACCGCGAGGTGCGCGAGATACACGTCGCGGCTGCTCCAGGCCGACCGGCGTGGCAGGAGTGTCGGCGCCAGCGCCGTGCGGAAGAACGTCAGCTGGAACCCGAAGCGCCGGGCGCCCTCGCTCCCGGACGCGCGGAGGTTGCCGGTCCAGTACCACCACTCGGTGCGAAACGTCGGATGGGGGCCGTGGTCCGCGGGAAAGACGAAGGGCCGTGGCGCCAGCGCCCGCTCGAACCCCTCGGCATCCGTCGTCCCGAGCGCCTCCGCGAGCGAGAGTGTCGCGCCGAGCGCGGGCGCGGAAGAGCGCCCTCCGTCCAGCTGGATCACCAGCGCCAGCCCGGCGGCGATCACCGTCACGGATGCCACCACGCCGACGAGCAGTCCGACCCCGGGGTGTCGGCGCCTCACGCTCGTCACTCCTCCCTGAGAGCGGGCGCGGGCGGCGTCCGCGACATCCGCCACGCGGGATAGACCCCCGCGGCGAGCGCGGCCGCGACGGCCAGACCCACCGCCTGCAGCAGCACGTCCATCGGGATGACGGCCTCGATCGACCATCCGAACGCGCGGCGGTTGATGACGCGGATCAGGACGAGCGCGAGCCCGATGCCCACGGGCACCGCGAGCGCGCCCGCGATCGCCCCGAGGAGCCCCGTCTCCGCCAGCGTGAGCCGCCAGACCTCGCGCGGCGTGAGCCCCTGCGCCCGCAGGACTCCCAGCTCCCGCGACCGCTCGAGCTGGAGCGCCATGAGCGCGCTCAGGACGCCGATCACCGCGATCGCCGTCGCCAGGACGCGCAGCACCGCGGTGATCGCGAACGTGCGGTCGAAGATCTCGAGCGAGGCTTCGCGCAGGGCCCGGTTGGAGCGGATCAGGAGGTCCTGCTCCGCCCCGGCGCGGGCGCGCAGAATCTCGATCATCGCGCTCACATCGGCGCCCGGAGCGACCACGACGCCGAGGGAGGACACCCCCCGGTCGTCCCAGTAGGCGTCGTAGGTCCGCCGGCTCACCATCACGACGCCCTGATCCGACCCGTAGTCGACGAACACGCCCGCCACCGGAAAGACCCGCTCGCCGCGATCGGTGCGGAGCCGGAGACCGCGCCCGACGGCGAGGCCATGCCGGTAGGCGTACGACTCCGAGACGATCGCCGCGCCGCGCTCCTGGAAAGCGGGCCACACCGCGCCGGGTTCGCCGGAGAGGAAGCGGAACTGACCGTAGCTTCCGGGCCCGATGCCGAGCGCGACCAGCTGCGTCGGGCCGAACTCGGACAGCACCCGCGCGCCTCGATAGGTGCCGAGGCTCACGACGCCGGGCGTCTCGCGGAGGCGCTCGACGACCCCGGGCGCGAGCGTGGACTCACCGCCGCGCCCGGACCGGAGGGTGGGCGCCGACACGTACACGTCGGCCGCCAGCGAGGTCTCGAGCCAGCGCTCGACCGTCGCGCGGAAGCTGCGGATCATCACGCCGACGCCGACGGTCGCCGAGACCGCCACCATGAGCGCCGCCACCGCCACCCCGGTGCGCGAGAGCCTCGCGACGACGCCGCGCGCCGCCATGCGTCCCGTCAGGCCGAGAAGCCCGCCGAGCGGCGGACCCGCCGCCCGCGCCGCGCCGATCATCGCGAGCGGCGTCAGGAGCGCGGCGCTCAGGATCATGGTGAAGAGCCCCGCGTAGCTCCAGGCGAGGCTCCGGCCCGCGATCGCGAGCACCGACGCGCCCGCGAGGAGCACCAGCAGACCCGCCAGCGCAACCCGCGGCGCGGCCCGGCGCGCGCGGGCCTCCAGCGCGACCCGCTGGACCGCCGCCCCGGGCGGCGCCGTGCTGGCCTCGGCGGCCGGCAGGAGCGCCGCGACCAGCGTCGCCCCGATCCCGAGGGCCGCGCCCTTGGCGAGAGCCGTCGCCGACACCGCGAGGTCACGCACGACGACGACGAAGTAGAGATCGTTGATCGTGCGGGTGACGAGTCGCACCAGCCCGCCGGCCAGCGCGATCCCGGCACCCAGCCCGAGGGCCGTCGCCACCAGCGCCAGGAGCAGCGCCTCGGCGAGGACCACGCCGACGATCTCCGCGCGCGTGACCCCGAGGGCCCTCAGCATCCCGATCGTCGCGCGTCGCTGGACGACCGAGAACGTCATGGTGTTGTACGCGAGGAAGAGGCCGACCATCAGCGCAAGCAGCGAGAGCGCGGTCAGGTTGACGTCGAAGGCGTGGGTCAGCTCCCCGACGAACTCGCTCCGCGCCGGCGCCGCCACGATCTCGACTCCCGGAGGCAGGGCTGCCCGCAGGCGGGCCAGGATTGCGTCTCCCTCCGAACCGCCGGGTAGGGCGAGGTCGACGCGCGAAAGGCGACCCGTCTGGTCCAGAACCTCCTGGGCGGTCGTCACGTCGGCGACGACGAGGTTCCGGAGGGCCTGCGCGCTTCGCGCGTTCTCCGGCTCGATCAGGGCCAGGACGCGCACCGGCCGCTCCCGGCCGCTCACGCGGAGCACGACGGTGTCGCCGGCGTGGACGCCGAGGTCACCCGCTGTCTCGCGGCTCAGCACCACCGCGCCCGGCTCGGTGACGAGGGCCGCGAGGGCGCGCCCGCCCCTGCCCGAGCCTCGCGCGAGATATGGGCGGAACGGCGCCTCGCTGAACGGATCCACGCCGAGGAGCTGGAGCGTCCGGCCCGGCGCGGCCTTCAGACCCACCCAGCCCTCGACCACCGGCGCGACGGGATGCACGCCGAGCTCCCGCGTGAGACGCGGGACGAGCCGCTCGTCGAAGCCGCCGGATCCGCCGACGATCTGGTGCGTCGCCCGCCCCGTCACGCCTTCGGCGGCCAGGGCGAACGCGCGGCGCGCGCTCTCGCTGGCGAGGTCGATCGACACCACCACCGCCACGCCCAGCGCGATGCCGAGGACGGACAGGGCCGCCTGCCAGGGATGGCGCGCCAGATGACGGGCGCTGGCCCGCAGCAGGATCATCGGGCGCTGGCCTCCCCCGTCTCGACCAGCCGGCCGTCCTGCAGGCGGAACGTGCGGTCGGCGAGCCCCACCACCTCGGAGCTGTGCGTCGCCATCACCATGGTCCGGCCAGCCCGCCGGGTCAGGCGATCGAGCAGATCCAGCACCTGACGCCCCGTGTCGAGGTCGAGGTTACCCGTCGGCTCGTCCGCCAGCACCAGGAGCGGCTCGTGGACCAGGGCGCGTGCGACCGCCACTCGCTGCTGCTCGCCGCCGGACAGGTGCTCGGGGAACGCGGGCCCCCGGTCGCCGAGCCCCACCTCGGCGAGGAGCGCCGCGGCCCGCTCGCGCGCGGCGTCGCGCGGGCGGCCGTTCAGCTCGAGCGGCAGTCGGAGGTTCTCCTCCACGGTCAGCGTCGGGATCAGGTTGAAGAACTGGAATACGAAGCCCACGTGATGGCGACGGAACATCGTGCGCGCTCCCTCGCTCGATCGCGCGAGGTCGGTCCCATCGACGACGATCTCGCCCGAGGTGGGCACGTCAATCCCGCCGATCAGGTTGAGGAGCGTGGACTTGCCCGAGCCGCTCCGGCCGATGAGGACGCACAGCTCTCCGCGCCGGATCGTCGCGTCCACGCCGACGAGGACCGCCCGGGTGGTGTCGCCCTCCCGGTAGGTCTTCGTGACGCCGCGCAGCTCGACGATGGGGATCTCGGGGGTCGACGCCCTCATCCGGACGCGCCGAGCGCGCCGAAGTGGCAGAGCTGGATGTCCAGGCGCTCGAGGGTCGCCCTGGCCTCGGGGTCGCAAAACGCCGCCAGCTCGACCTCGCGCTGGCGCCCGTAGCGGCTGTAGGCCAGGTGCTCGTCGAAGAAGCCCGGGTGGCACATGAGCTCGGTGAGCCCGAGCGGCAGTGTGGCCAGCTGGTCGAGCAGGCGCTCGGTCGTCCAGTAGGGCTCGACGTCGGCGTCGCCCACGAAGGAGTCCGTCGTGGCGATGTCGCGCCGGCGCAGGCCGTCCCGGAACCCCGCGTCCTGGCTGCGGAGGGGCAATCGCGCCGCCAGGACCACGTCGACCACCGCGTCCATCACCCGGGACAGCCGATGGGCATGATGGTGGCTGTCGAGGTGCGTGGGTCCCCGTCCGAAGCGGCGCGTGAACGCCTCGATCTGGGCCTCGCACTCGCGGCGCACCTCGTCCGGGCGCGCGCGCTCCTGCAGCACCGCCAGGTCACGGCGGAACCGGCCCTCTGCGTCGACGAGAGACCCGACGGTCTCCGGGGGCGAGACGGGGCGTCCCAGCGTGAGGTTGAAGTGGAGGCCGAGCCCGAGGCCCGCCGAATCTCTCGCGACGGCGTCGAGCTCCGGCTGGGCCGGCAAGCTCGCCAGGACGGTCGTGCTGGTCACCAGCCCCTCGCGATGCGCGCGCAGGATGCCGCGGCTCACGCCCTCCGTGACCCCGAAGTCGTCCGCGTTGACGATGAGCCGCCGCGCCGCCGAGCCCTCGCGCACCGGAGGCCGCTCCGCCTACTGGCCGAGGGTGCGCCGGACGTACTGGCGCACCTCCTCGGTGAGGAGCGCCTGGCGCCCGCTGTCGGTCACCGCGTCCTCGAGCAGCTCGAGATCGAGGACGAGCGGCGTCGGCGCCTTCTTGCCCGCGTCCAGCTCGACCGTGAAGACGCACTGCTCGTCGGACTCGGTGAAGACGGCTTTCGCCCGCGTGAAGGAGTTGTCCTCCTGCGCGACGGTCTCCAGCGCGTGCCGCAGCACGCGGAGGATCCCCTCCTGGGCGTCGCCGGGCACCGTGCCGAACGCGCTCATCATCCGGATGTCCGCCATGACCGGGTCTCCTCCGGGTCAGAAGCCCATGGCCGTCGCGGGACGCAGATGGTCCACGCCCGCGGCGAGCCCCCGGCGCGTGACCTCGATCGCCTGCGGCCGGGCGAAGTAGAAGCTCGAGTACGTCTCCGTCAGCGGCACGACCTGGTGGCCGCGCCGTCGGAGATCGCCGATGGCCGCCGGGCCCAGCCGGTCGTCGACGTCGACCGCTCCGCCCTCGGTGTGGAGCCGGGGCGCTTCGACCGCCGCCTGGGGCCCCAGCGCCCCGTCGACCATGTTCGCGATGACCTGGGGCACGGCCGACACGATCTTCCGCCCCCCCGGCGCGCCGACGGCGAGATACGGGGCGCCGTCGCGCAGCGCCAGGAACGGCGTCATGTTCACGAGCGGACGCTTGCCCGCCTCGATGGAGTTCGGCCGCCCGGGCTCCGGATCGAACCAGATCATCCCGTTCGAAAGGAGAAGCCCGGTCTCCGGCACGACCACCTTCGAGCCGAACAGGCTGACCGCCGTGTGGGTCAGCGACACCAGGGTCCTGTCGCCGTCCACGGCGCACACATGCGTCGTGCAGTCGCCGGTCGAGCCCGCGGCGGGTCGCGCCGGGCGTGCCGCGCGGCGGCCGCCCTCGATGCGCCAGGGATCCACGCGGCGCCGCGCGTGACGGCGCCCGTCGGGGCGGATTCCCGCGGCGACCGCGCGAGCATACGCCTTCCCGCCGAGCGCGCTCCACGGCGCGTCGATCCGCGTCGGGTCGCCGAGCCAGCGGAGGCGATCCTCGAACGCGAGCCGGAGAGCCTCCGCGCGAAGATGCGCGCCGCGCGCCGTCGTGAGGCCCGTAGAGCCCAGGTCGAAGCACTCCAGGATGTTCAGCATCTCGAGCGCCGTCACGCAGCCGGTGGCGCCCGGCATCCCGAGAAGCGTCACGCCGCGATAGCTCCCGGCGAGCGGCTTGGTCACCCGGACGCGATAACGCGCGAGGTCCGTGCGATCCACGACGCCTCCGCCGCGCCGGAGCTCCGCCTCGATGGCCTCGCCGATCGCCCCGCGGTAAAAAACGCTCGGGCCCTCCTTGCCGATGAGCTCGAGGGTGCGGGCGAGCGCCGGATAGTGGACGCGGTCTCCGGGCGCGAGATGCTCCGGACGCGGCGGCCAGCGACCGTCGCGGAGGTACGTCCTCGCCGCTTCCGGAAACCGCGCGAGCTCCTCCGCGTACATCGCGGTCACGCCCCCGAGATACCAGTCGACGGGCACCCCACGCCGCGCGAGCCGCGCTGCCGGCGCCACCGCGTCCCGGAGGTCCAGGGTGCCCCACCGCTCGAGCGCGAGCGCCAGGCCGGCCACCGAGCCCGGCACCGCGACGGCGAGGTGGCCGTGCACGTTCGCGTCGCCCTCCACGGCGCGCCACGGGAACAGATCGCTGCTCCGCCCCTCCGCCAGCCGGTACATGCGGGCGTGCGCCCGCCGCGGCGCCTCCACGTTGAAGTCGAGCGCCACTGACGCGCCCGTGCGCGGCCGGTGGATCAGCATCGATCCTCCGCCCGCCAGGCACGACATGAACGGCTCCACGACGGCCATCGCGAATGCGGTGGCGACGGCGGCATCCACCGCGTTCCCGCCGCGACGGAGGACATCCGCGCCGACCTGGGCCCCGAGAGGATGGCCGGCGGTCACGCAGGCTCGTCCCACCTCGAGCTGGCTCTTCGTGACGGAAAGGCGGGAGACCTTCACGGCGCGCTCATTCTCCCACGGCGCCCGCGCGCCGACCAGCGCAGGGCGCCGGCCGGGCGCTCAGAAGCGGACCTGCGGAACCGCGCGCTCGGCCGGATCCTCGATCTCGAAGAACTCGCGGCGCGTGAACCCGAACGCGCCCGCGAAGAAGTTCGTGGGGACGCTCTCGATGCGGGTGTTGAGGTCCCGCACGGCCGCGTTGTACCCCTGCCGGGCTCCGGCGATCATCCCCTCGGTCTCGGCCAGGGTCTGCTGGAGAGACAGGAAGCTCTGGTTGGCCTTCAGATCCGGGTAGCTCTCCGCGACCGCGTACAGCCCGCGGAGGGCCTGGGTCAGGAGCCCTTCCGACTGCGCCACCTGCGCTGGCGTCGTGGCGCTCATGGCCCGGCTCCGGAGCTCGGTGACCTTCTCCAGGACCCCCTTCTCGTGGCTGGCGTAGCCCTTCACGGTCTCGACGAGGTTCGGGATCAGGTCGTGGCGGCGCTTGAGCTGCGTCGAGATGCCGGACCACGCCTCGTCCACCCGCACGCGCGCCCGCACCAGGCTGTTGTACAGGCCCACGCCGATCAGGGCGAGGACCACGACGATCCCCAGCACGACCAGTGCGGTCATCCGTTCCTCCCTCGGCCGGCGCGCCGCCCGCCGGGCGTGCTCGACTCACCTCGCCAGATGGTAGCCGAACCGTGGGAGCCCCGGAAGGGAGGATTCTGCTACCATGACCGCAAGACCGCCGGCCACCGCGCGGCACAACTATGCGTCAACGCGTGCTGATCGTCGAGGATGATGCCCCGGCTCGGAAGGGCATGGCGGACCTCCTCTCCCTCTGGGGATACGAGGTCACCACCGCCAGCGACGGCGCCGAGGCGCTCGAGCGGGTCGCCGAGGAATCCCCGGCGGTCGTGGTCAGCGACCTCGTCATGCCCGGCATGGACGGGCTCGCGCTCCTGTCGGCCCTCCGCGTCGACCACCCCGAGATCACGGTCATCATGCTGACCGGGCAGGGCTCGATCGAGAGCGCCGTCCAGGCGATGAAGGAAGGCGCCTACGACTACCTGACGAAGCCCCTCGATCCGGCCCGCCTCCAGATCCTGCTCGAGCGCGCGCTGGACCGGACCGAGAGCGCCCGGGAGGTGCACCGGCTACGTCGCGAGCTGCGCCACCGGGGCGCATTCGGCCGGCTGGTCGCCGGCACGCCGGCGATGCAGGAGGTCACGCGGCAGATCGAGCAGGTCGCGCCGACCGACGCGACGGTGCTCGTGCTCGGCGAGAGCGGGACGGGCAAGGAGTTGGTGGCGCGCACGATCCACGACCACTCGGCGCGCCGCCGTGGGCCGTTCGTCGCTGTCAACTGTGCCGCGATCCCCGAGACCCTGCTCGAGAGCGAGATCTTCGGCCACGAGCGGGGCTCGTTCACCGGCGCCACCGGCCGGCGTCCCGGCTGCTTCGAGCTGGCCGATGGCGGCACGCTCTTCCTCGACGAGATCGCCGAGATGAGCCCGGCCACGCAGGTGAAGTTCCTGCGCGTGCTCCAGGACGGCCGGTTCCGGCGGGTCGGCGGCCAGTCGGAGATCGCGGTCGACGTGCGCGTCATCGCGGCCACCAACAAGAGCCCGGCGAAGGCGCTTCAGGACGGCGCCCTTCGCGAGGACCTCTACTACCGGATCGCGGTGTTCACGCTCGCGCTGCCTCCCCTTCGCGACCGTACCGAGGACCTGGGAGAGCTCGTCCGGGTCCTTCTCGAGGAGATCGACGAGCGACACGGTCGAGTCGTCCGGGGCGTCGACGAGACGGCCCTCGCCGTGCTTCGCCGCTACGCGTGGCCGGGGAACGTGCGCGAGCTTCGCAACGTGCTGGAGCGGGCCGTCATCGTGTGCTCGGGGGACCTCATCGGGCTGGCCCACCTGCCCTCGCCTCCGGCCCCCGCCGCCGTGGCGGTGGAGCCGACCGCCGAGGAGGGGGCCGATGACGTGCGCCTGCGCGTCGGCACGACCGTGGACGAGGGCGAGCGCCGCCTCATCCTCCGTACGCTCGCCTACACGGGCAACAACAAGACCCGCGCGGCGGAGATCCTCGGCATCAGCCTGAAGACCCTCCACAACAAGCTGAACCGGTACAATCGGCCGCCGTGAGCGCCGAAGCCGCACGTCTCCGCCGCGGGTCCAGCGTATGGCTCTGAGCGCCCGCGCGCGCGAGCTTCTCGGCCTCACCCTCGTCGTCCTCCTCGTGGTCGCGGTCGCGACGCTGGCGCACCTCGCGACGCTCGCGCGCCTGACGCTCGGGAACGCGGCGGACGAGGGCCACCTCCTCTCGCGCCAGCTCCTTCACCAGGCGGCCCACGTTCTCCAGACGGCGGGTCCCCAGGGGGCGGCAGCCTTCGGTCGCGACCCGAGCCTCCGGGCGCTCCTCGACGGGCTCGTGGGCTACTCGCGCGTCGTCGTGTACGGCGCCATCGTCGATGCGCAGGGGCGTACGCTCCTTCACAGCGACGCGGCTCTCCAGGGACAGGAGCTCCCGGATCGCCCGCTGCTCGACGACGTGGTGGCGGCGGGGCTCCCGGAGCTCGCCCGGACGCTCCTCGGTCCGCCCCGGATCTACGAGGTCCGCCTCCCCGTCAGCATCGGCGACCGACCTTTCGGCACCGTCCAGGTGGGCGTGTCGACCAGCCTCGTCCGGCAGACCCTCCGCGACGCGCTCCTGCGGAGCCTGGCGTTCGGGGCCGGGGCGCTCGGCCTCGCCATCGCGCTCGGGCTCGGCGCCGGGCGCGTGCTCCTCGGCTACCTGCGCCGCATCGCCCGGCGGGTCGAGCGCCTGGCGCGCGGCGACGCCCCGGTCGAGCTCGGGCCCGGCGACGACATGGGACGGCTCGCCGAGCGCATGCAGGGCCTCGGCGAGCGCATCCAGGCCACCGCGGCGCGGGCGGGCGGCTCGGGCCCGGACGAGGTCGAGCGGCTCCAGAACGCGGTAGTCCTCCTCTGGCCGGACGGCACCATCGCGTTCGCCAACGCGACCGCCGAGCGGCTCTTTGCTCGTTCCCTCGCGGGTCACTCCCTCGTCGGAATCCTGCCTTCCGGACATCAGCTGGCCCGGCTGGCCGCGGCCCTTCTCGACCGGAAGGCTTCACCCATCCACGAGACGGTCACCCTGCCGGGCGGCACGGGAGAGCCGCACGAGTGGGCGGTTTCGGGATATCCTCTCCGTGCGGACGGCGAGTCGGGCGGGGGCCTCCTCGTCTTGAGCGACCTCGAGCCAGCCCGGGCCGTGGAGTCGCTCCTGACCTACTCTCAGAAGCTGGCCGCGCTGGGCCGACTCACCTCCGGCGTGACCCACGAGGTCAAGAACCCACTCAACGCGATGCGAATCCACCTCGAGCTCCTGCGCGCGCGTCTGGGCCAGGCTCGACAGCCGGTCCCGCCGGAGATCGCCGAGAACATCGACGTGATCGCGCACGAGATCCAGCGCCTGGACCGGGTCGTCCAGGGCTTCCTCCGATTCGTGCGGCCGCAGGACCTCCGTCTGGCGCCGATCGACGTCAACTCGGTCCTGTCGGACGTGGCGCGGGTGGCACGTCCTGAAGCCGCGCGGGCCGGAGTCGAGATCGTCCTCGACCCGGGACAGGGCCTGCCTCGCGTGACCGCAGACTCCGGTCTCATCGCCCAGGCGAGCGCCAACCTCGTGACCAACGCCATCCAGGCGATGCCAGGCGGCGGCACCCTCGTCATCGCGAGCCGCCGCGCCGCCTCCGGCGGAGTGGCGATCAGCGTGGCCGATCAGGGACCGGGCATTCCGCCGGAGAACCTCGAGAAGATCTTCCGCTTGTACTACACGACCAAGGCCGGCGGATCGGGCATCGGTCTCGCGATGGTGTACCGCATCGTGCAGATGCACGACGGCCGGGTCGACGTGGACTCCACGGTGGGAAAGGGCACGACCGTGACGCTCACGCTCCCCGCGACTCCCGGCACGCGGCCATGAGGATCCTCGCGCTGCTCGCGCTCATCCTGGCGCTCGCCGGGTGTCACATGCTTCGCCCGGAGCTTCCGCCGTGGGCGAGGCCTGTCCCGGCCAAGAGCGAGCCCGCGCCCGAGGCCCCGCCGGAGGCCGAAGCGAGTGTCGTGCCCGAGCCGGCCACGACGCCGGCCCCTCCACCGGAGCCGGCCAGCCGGAGCCGGCCCCTGCCCCCGTCACGCCGCCTCCGCCGCCGCTTCCACCCGCGGTTGCCCCCGCTCCCGCCGGACCGCCTCCGCCTCCGGTGCGCGCGGCCACGCCGGCTCCCGCCGCCGGCGCCCGCGCCCGGCGCGCCACCGGCCCCGGCAAGTCCCCCTTTGACCGCCAGCCTGCCGCCGGCGGAGGCGCGACGGTTACAGGAGGAAGCGCAGCGCGGGATCGACGATACCGAGAAGCTCCTCCGTCAACTGGAGAGCCGGCCGCTGGCGCCGAAGGACCTGGAAACACTACGGCTGGCGCAGGGGCTCGTCGAGCAGGCCCGGAAGGCTCTCGGTGGACAGGAGTACGAGCGCGCCGCGAACCTGGCGGCGAAGGCTCGAACGCTCGCGGACGATCTCAGCACCCGCCGCTGAACCTCCTCCGGCGAGTAACTTTTTACATCTCGCCCAGAACACCTCCGTGGTAACTCTTACATCGCGTTAGGGTTGCGTCGCGTCCGGGACGGGACAGTTGCAAACGTCCGGTGATGGCGCAGTCCAAAGAGAAATCCGGCTCGAAGCCTCCCGGTAGGCCGAGGCGGGAGCCGCCCGGCACGCCCTTTGCGTGGATGCACACACGGACTGATCCGTCACATAGCGGGGCTCCCCCGCACAGAGGAGGACGTCGCATGCAGATACGTTCACTGGCCATCGTGGTGGCCTCCCTCTCCCTCGTGACCGTCGGGTGCGCGACCAAGAAGTTCGTCCGCGAGGAGGTCAGCAAGAGCGAGGCGAAGCTCGGCGCTGACGTCGGACGCGTGGACGCCTCTCTGACCGAGGAGAAGGCGCGCACGACCGCGCTCAACGACGAGCTCGGGCAGACGAAGGTCGCGGTCCAGCGGGCCGATCAGACCGCCACCGAGGCGACCACTCTCGCCAAGACCGCTCAGGGCCGCGCGGACGAGGGTGTCGCCAAGGCGACGCAGGCCCAGACCCGCGCCGACGAGGCTCACGCGGCAGCCGGCCAGGCCATGGCCAAGGCCGACGAGACGAGCACTCGCCTGACCCGGCTCTGGTCGAACCGCAACAAGCGCGTGCCGGGCGACACCGTCGCGATCCTCTTCCGCTTCGACAAGGCGGAGCTGGATGACCGCGGCCAGACCGCCCTGCTCGACGTCGCCAAGCAGCTCCAGGAGAACCCGAACCTCTCGGTCGAGCTCGAGGGCTACACGGACAACGTCGGCAACCTGCCGTACAACGTCCAGCTGAGCCAGCGGCGCTCGGAGGCGGTGCGTCGCTTCCTGGTGGAGAAGGGCGTCGAGATGAACCGGATCAACTCGATCGGCCTGGGCGACATCAAGCCCTCGGCCGACAACACGACCCCGAAGGGGCGCGAGCAGAACCGCCGAGTGATGGTCCGGTTCTTCGCGCCAGCCGAGTAGCGAAAGAGCCGCGCGAGTCCGCGCCTCAGATCAGCGCGGACTCCAGCACGATCCCGCGGTCCAGCACCCGGGCGGCGCCGCCGGCAGCAGCGGCGACGCCGCCCGGGACCTCCGGTCCCTCCGCAATCTGACGCAAGAGGTCGATCAGCCGCCGCATCGCCCGGATCAGGTCGCCCTCGTGCCCGCCGAACGAGTGCGCCACGATCCGCGCCCAGTCGTCGTCGCCCGACGCCCACCGGAACACGGCCGCCACGAATCCGCTCTGGATGCGGGCGGGCCGGTGGAGCCCCACCCGCCGCTGGACGGCCTCGATCGCCCCGGCCGCCTCCTCCATCTGCCGGATCCGCCGCCGGAGCTTCGGGCGCTCGCGCAGAAGCCGCCGCGAGGGCTCGTCCTCGGCCGAGCGCGCTTCCTCGATCAGGCACGAGACGAGCGTCGCCACCTCGGCGGGCGATGCGTCGTCGAAGACGCCGCGATGGACCACCTCCGCGATCAGGAGCTCGTGGTCGTGCCGGAGCGAGGCGACCAGCTCGCCCTTGGGTCGGAGCACCCCGTGCTGGACGGCGTCGAAGGCATCGAGCACCTCGAGCACGCGCCGGTACTCCTGCCAGATCGCGTCGCGGATGCTCTCGAGCGCCGCGCGCCGGTGCTCGAGGCGCGCTCGCTCCTTCTCGACCGCCTTCCACGCGGCCTCGCAGCGCGGCCGGGACTCCCACGGGCACGCGTGGCATTCGATCCGCGCCAGCGCCTCCGCCGGGTCCCCGCGGCCCTCCTGCTCGACGAGGGCGCGGACATCGAGCTGGCCGAGCCGCGTCAGGAGCGCGCCTCCGTCGCGGGCCAGCGCCTCCCGGACGTCGCGCCCCCACCCGTGATGCCGCTCGGCGAGGTGCCGCACCGCGGGCGGCAGGAGCAGAGGCGGCGTCGCCCAGAACACCCGCTTCACGTTCCCCGCCTTCGCGCGCACGAGCGAGCCGTGGGGCAGCAGCGTGTCGATCAGCACCCGGTCGCCGCGCAGCCGGTGCACCCCGACCACGACGCCCAGGCCGGTGCCGGTTCCCCGCTGGCGCAGCAGGATCACCCGGCCCGGCTCGACGTCGTCGAGCGCCCGCGCCCGGGCCGGGCGGGAGCGCGCGCCCGCCGCCCGCCGGCGCGCGTCCACTTCCGCGCGCAGCTGCCGGTAGCGGCCGATCCGATCGAACTCCCCGCACGGCGCCTGGTATCGTTCGGCCTCGGCCAGCGCCGCCTGCGCCTCCGCCACCTCACGCTCCAGGTGGCGGATCTGGCGGAGGCTCTGGTACTGACCGAACGAGGATTCGACCACGCGCCGGATCGCCGCCTCGTCCCGCACGTTCTCGACCAGGAGCGCGACGGAGCCGAACCCGAGGCGGAACTGGCTGACGATCGGCTCCGGCGAGCCCTCGACCACCGAGAGCGTCTCCGCGAGGCTGTCCCGGGCGTCCAGCGCGATGACGCACTGCCCTTCCGGATCGATCCCCCGCCGGCCGGCCCGACCCGCCATCTGGGTCAGCTCGTTCGTCGTCAGGGCGCGGAATCCCCGGTCGGTGCGCTTCGTCAGCCCCTGGAGCACGACGCTCCGCGCGGGCATGTGGATCCCGAGGCTCATCGTCTCCGTCGCGAAGACCACCCGGACGAGGCCGCGCTCGAAGAGCACCTCTGTCAGCCGCTTCAGGCTCGGAAGGATCCCCGCGTGGTGGAGCCCGACACCGGCCCGGAGCGCCTGGAAGATGCTCTGGTTGAGCGCGGAGGCGGCGAGCGTCGGGCTCTCCTCGATGGCGTCCGCAATCGTCCGCTCCACCTCCCGGCTGCGCGCGCGGTCGAGGAGCGACCGGCCCTCCTCCAGGACCTCGTCCATCGCGCGCTCGCACCCGGCGCGGCTGAAGATGAAGTAGATCGCGGGCAGCCAGCCCCGGCTCTCGAGCTCCTCGAGCACCGCCGGGACGGCCGCCACGCGGCGCGCGTAGAAGCGCCCGCGGCGCTCGTCGCCGCCTCCCTCGACGCCGACCAGCTTCGCGCGGCCGGCCCGGACGGCGTCCAGCGGGTGGATCTCTGCCGACAGGTCCGCCACGTGATACCTGAGTGGCACGGGCCGATGCGGGTGAACGATCGGATGGATCGGCCGGTGCACCAGCCCGATCCAGTCGGCGATCTCCCGCACGTTGGCAACGGTGGCCGACAGGGCGACCAGCGTCACGTCCTTCGGCGCGTTGACGATGATCTCCTCCCAGACGGTGCCCCGGCCCTCGTCCCCCATGTAGTGGCACTCGTCGAGCACCACGTGGCGGAGGCCCTCCAGCGTCCCCGTGTAGAACATGTTCCGCAGGATCTCGGTGGTCATCACCAGCACGGGCGCGCGCGGGTTGACCTTGACGTCGCCGGTCAGGATGCCGACCTCCGCGACGCCGAACTGCCGGCAGAAGTCGGCGTACTTCTGGTTGGACAGCGCCTTGAGCGGCGTCGTGTAGGCCACGCGGCGCTTCGCGGCGAGCGCGTCGTGGATCGCGAACTCCGCGACGAGGGTCTTCCCCGCCCCCGTCGGCGCGGACACGATCACCGAGGAGCCTTCCAGGATGGCGAGGATCGCCGCGACCTGGAAATCGTCGAGGGCGTACGGGTACCGCCGGGTGAACGTCCGGAACAGATCGACGGCGTCCTCGGAGATACGACCGGCGTCGAGGGCCGCCTGGATCGCCGCGGGGGGCTGGTAGGGCAACGGGTGCGGGCTCCCCTCCCGTGGCGCATTGTACACTGAGGGCGTGCTGAGCCTTCCGCCGCTCGCCAGGCCCCCTGTCCTGCTGCTCTCGCTCGCCGCACTCGTCGGCGCCTCGATGCCGGCGGGCGCGACCCATCTGCCGGATCACCGCTTCCTGGTCCTCGGCTACGTCACCGACGCCGACAGCCGGCCGGTCGCCGGGGCCCGCGTGGTCGTGACCCGGCTCAAGACGGGCCTCGAGTACCCGACGACGACGGAGCGGGACGGGTTCTACCTCGTCGTCCTCCACCTCCACGACGAGAACCTGGGCGAGGCGCTCGGAGTGGACGCGAAGGGCGTGAAGGGCGAGGTGCGTGCCCGCTTCGAGGTCAGCGACAAGAAGGTGGAGCGGGGCACACGAGTCGATGTGCGCGACCGCCGCCTGGTGGAGAATCGATCGGCCTTCGCCGAGACGCTCCGCGCGTATCTGAGCCGTTAAGCGCGGCGCTTTGTTGACAGCCTCTGAGAGGCGACGCTGTAATTCGAGAGCCACGCCCGAGTCGAGGAGGGGTCATCATGAAGGCGTACGTCCTCGTGGAGACGAACGCGGGCAAGACCAAGTCGGTCAAGAAGACGCTGGCCAAGCTGAAGCCCGGCAAGTGCCGGATCGAGTCCCTCGACGCAGTGACGGGGCCGTTCGACTACATCGCGGTGGTCCAGGGCCCCACGCTCGACGACATCGGGTCGCTCGTGACGGAGGGGATCGGCGCCATCGATGGCGTCACCCGCACGACCACCTGCCTGGCGGTCTCGATCGGATGAGGCGCCTCCTGGTCGCCCTGCTGGCGCTCTCGGCCCTCGCCGGCCTCGTGACGGGAGTCGGAGCACAGGCGCCCGCGGCGCCGCGCCCGCAGTACCTTCCGTTCGCCGAGTTCGGGAACGACGACTCCGCCTCGCAGATCTCGGCCAAGCAGGCGTACAACGAGGTCGTCGAGAAGTACAACAAGGCGCTGTACGACTACCACGTGACGCTCGGTCAGCACGATCAGCTGGTCGACGCCGGCAACCGCGCGACCACGCCCGCGGAGCGCGAGAAGGCGCGAGCAGACGCCGCCCCGCTCCGTGCCAAGCTCGAGACCCTGCGCAAGGACGTCACCAGCCTGGCCGGCGCGGTGGACCAGGCGCGGCGGAAGGCCAGCCAGGCCGGGGTGACCCTCACGCGCTGACGGGAGAGCTCCGGCCACACGCGCCGCCACACCGCCAAATCCGGGCGGAAACCGGTCCGTTCCCCGTTTCGTGACACTTTCTGCGTGGTTATCTGGCCCTCCGTGCTATCATCCTCTCAATGCCGCCGAAGGGACCGGTCTCAGTCCTGGTGTACCACCCGGACGAGGCCCAAGCCTACGCGCGGCTTGTGCGAGCCCCCCGCGGCCAGATTCGTCTCCGAGTCGCCTCCACCCCCGAAGCGGCGATGCCCTTCGTCGAGGAGATGGACGTCCTCTACACGTGGGGGTTCCCGGCCGAACTGCTTCCGATGGCCCGGCGCCTCCGCTGGGTCCAGGTCATGGGGGCCGGGGTCAACGCGTTCCTCGAAGTCCCGTTCCCTCCCAAGGTCGTTCTGACCCGGGTCGAAGGGGTCTTCGGGCCGTGGATGGGCGAGTACGTCTTCGGGTGGCTCCTCTGGGCCACTCAGCACACCGAGGTCCTGCGGGCCGGGCAGCGCCTGCGTCGGTGGGAGCCGATCAACCCGACCCTGCTCCGCGGCAAGACGCTCGGTATCGTCGGCGTGGGCTCCATCGGGCGGGTCATCGCCAGTATCGGGCGCGCGTTCCAGATGCGCGTCCTCGGCCTCTCGCGAACCGGCAAGCGCGTCCCCGAGGTCGACCGGGTCTACCGCCGCCCCGCCTTCCACGAGTTCCTGGCCGCCAGCGACTACGTGGTCCTGGTCGCTCCGCTCACGCCCGAGACCCGCGGCATGCTGGGCGAGCCCGAGCTCCACACGATGAAGCCCGAGTCCTGGCTGGTGAACCTGGGCCGAGGGTCACTCATCCAGGAGCCGGCCCTGATCCGCGCGCTTCAGGAGCGCTGGATCGCTGGCGCGGTCCTGGACGTGTTCTCGGAGGAGCCGCTGCCGGCCGAGCATCCTTTCTGGGGGATGCCCAACGTCGTCGTCACGCCGCACATCTCGGGCCCGAGCCTGCCGGAAGAGATCGCGCCGATCTTCAACGAGAACCTCCGGCGCTTCCTCGGAGGCCGGCCGCTCCGGGGCCGGGTGGACACCCGCCGAGGGTACTGAGCGCGGGAGCCCGAAGGGCCCCCGCGCCAGGTCTTACCGCTTCGCCAGCGCCTTCACGATCTCCCGGCAGAACGCGGGTAGATCGTCGGGCTTCCGGGACGTGATCAGGTTCCCGTCGACCACGACCTCCTGATCGACCCACGTCGCCCCCGCGTTCACCATGTCGTCCTTGATCGAGAAGAAGCTCGTCGCGCGCTTGCCCTTGAGGATGCCCGCTGACGCCGGCATCCACCCCGCGTGGCAGATCGCCGCCACGACCTTCCCGTCCGCGAAGGCCTCGCGCACGAGCTTCACCATGGCGGGCGACCGCCGCATGAGATCCGGCGCGAAGCCGCCCGGCACCACCACCGCGTCGTACTCGGCGGCGTTCGCCTGCTCGGCCTGAACGTCCACGCTCACGGGATACCCGTGCTTCGAGGTGTATCCCTTCGCGCCGGCGCTGCCGACCACGTGGACCTCGGCTCCCTCCTCCTTCAGCCGGTAGTAGGGAACCCAGAGCTCCATCTCCTGGTACAGGTTCTCCGCGAGAATCGCCACTCGCTTGCCCTTCAGCTGCATCGCTCCTCCTCGTCGCGCCGGATCATGCCCGCGCGTCTGGCTTCACTCAAAGGATACACGCCGGCGCGGGTCAAGATCCAACGGAGGCGAGGGCAAGGAATGACCCCGGGGCGACCGGGGTCAGCGCGACTGGACGACGCCGAGGGCCTTCGCCACGACCGCCTCGATGCGATCGGGATCGGCCGGTTTCAGCGCGTAGTGGAGGATGCCGATCTGACGGGCGCGGACCTCGAACTCGGGCCGGTAGTCGCCCGCCGTCATCAGCACGTGCACCCGGGGCTCGATCTCCTTCAGCCGCGACACGAGCGCGTGCCCGGACATGTCGCGAAGGGCAACGTCCACGATCGCAGCGCGCAAACGCCCTGCGTGCGCGAGATCGAGCGCGTCCTGGCCCGCCGCGGTATGCGAGGCCCGGAAGCCGCGTCGGGTGAAGTGCTCCGCCAGCAGCCGTCCGGCCTCGTCGTCCGCGTCCACCACCAGAAGCAGCGCGTCCTCCCGCTCCGGACTTCCCGGGTACGCCATGACCGGGAGGATTGCAAGGGGGGTGCCACGCTGCCCCCGGAACCTCTGGACTGGAAATCCGCGACTCCGGCAGCCGCGCGACTTGCCTAGGGCAAGTGTTGACAATTTGGCTTCCGGGATGGACATCCGGAGCCGGCGACCCCTGCCTTCGCGGCGCGCGGTCCTGTCACATTGGCAGGACACCACGTCAGTTGATCCCGTACTCCTTCAGCCGCCGGTAGAGGGTGCGACTGGAGAGACCAAGCGCGCGCGCCGCCTTGGCGCGGTCGTTCCCGTGCAGGTCGAGCGCGCGGAGAATCAGATCGCGCTCGGCCTGAGCGAGCGTCGGAACCGCGCCGCTCGCCGCGCCTGCCGCGACCAGCACGGCCGCCGCCGCCGGCTCGGGCTGCGTCACCCCGCCGAGAGCCGGCAGATCGACGAGCCGGATCTGCTCGCGGGCGCCCAGCGCGTACGCCCGCTCGATCAGGTTCTCCAGCTCCCGCACGTTGCCCGGGAAGTCGTAGGCGAGCAGCGCCTGCATGGCGTCCGGGGCGATGCCCTTGATCTCGCGGCTGAAGCGCTGGTTGAACTGCCGGATGAACGCGGTCACGAGCGCGGGGACGTCGGCCTTCCGCTCGCGCAGCGCCGGCACGCGGATCCGGACGACGTTCAGCCGATAGAAGAGGTCCTGCCGGAGGCTCCCGTCCTTGATCGCCGTCTCGAGGTTCTTGTTCGTCGCGGCGATGACTCGCGTGTCCACGGAGTAGCTCCGGGTCGAGCCAACCGGCCGGACGTCCCGCTCCTGCAGCACGCGCAGCAGCTTGACCTGGAGCGTGGGCGGGAGCTCGGCCACCTCGTCGAGGAAGATGGTCCCGCCGTGAGCCGACCGGAAGAGGCCCAGCGTGTCGGCCACCGCTCCCGAGAACGCGCCGCGGACGTGGCCGAAGAACTCGGATTCCAAGAGGTCCGCGGGCACCGCGCCGCAGTTGACGGTGATGAAGGGGCCGCTCGCCCGCGCCGAAAGCCGGTGGATCGCCGCCGCCACCAGCTCCTTCCCGGTCCCGCTCTCACCTTCGATCAGGACCGGGGAGTCCGCCGGGGCGACCCGGACGATCATCCCCTTCACCGCCTCCATGGCCGGCGAGACGCTGACCAGCTCGCTCATGCGCAGCTGCTCGCCCAGGCGGCTCCGGAGCGCGTTGACCTCCTGGCGCAGGAGGCGTCGCTCCAGGATGTGGTCCAGGAGGTGGCGGAGCTCCTCGAGGACCAGCGGCTTGGTGAGGTAGTCGTAGGCCCCGAGCTTCAGCGTTTCCACCGCGGTGGCCACGGTGGGATCGCCCGTCATCATGAGGACCTCGATGGACGGGTCATGGCGCTTCAGGTGCCGGAGGAACTCCACGCCGTCCATCTCCGGCAGGTGGATGTCGACGACGGCGACCTCGAAGAGCTGGTCTCGAGGAGCTCGACGGCCCGGATGCCCGAGGCCACCGCGACCGCCTGGTATCCCCAGCCGCGAAGGACCTCGCCGAGAAGCTCCCGAAGTGTGTCGTCGTCCTCCACGACCAGGACGTGCAGACGCTTCATCAAGAGCTCGGCATCTGCGCGGCAGGCAGGGTCAGCATGACCGGCTCGCCTTCCCGGTCGACCCTGAGCTTGAGCGGGTTGCGCAGGTATATGTCCTGGAGGCGGGCGCGGAACGCGTCCAGCGTGTCCACGTCAGTGCCGTTCACCGCCAGGATCCGGTCACCGACGCGGAGCCCGCCCTGGGCGGCCGCGCTTCGCTCCGCGACGCCCGCCACGATGGGCACCCGCGGCTCCGGCTGCCCCGCCACGCGGTCGTCGGCGGTGTCGCGCACGTAGAAGCCGAACTCGAGCGCGACCCGGTCGGCGACGACGTCCGCCGGCATGCGTCCGACCCGGATTCGAACCTCCTGGCGACTCCCCTCGCGCAACACGACCACGGCCAGTTCGCGCCCGGCGGGCGCGGCGCCCACGAGCCGCTGGAGCAGCCGCGTCTCGACGATCGGACGGCCGTCGATCGCGACGACCAGGTCGCCCTCGCGGAGGCCGGACGCCGCGGCCGGCGTGTCCTTCATGACCTGGGCGATCAGGACGCCGTAGCCCTCGCTGACCCCGACCTTCTTGGTGATCTCCTCCATCTCCTGCTCCGACAGATCGCGGATCCGCACGCCAAGCCAGCCCCATTGCTCCCCGGCGACCGCGCCGCTCGCGAGCACCAGGAGAAGCGCCGCGATCGCCGCGATCCGGCCGCCGGTCTCGCGACCCGTGCGACCGGCGCGTCTCTGCTCAGGCGTCCTCGGACTCATCCTCGTCCTCCTCACCTTCCCGCCCGGCGACCATGGTCAGGAGCTCCCCGAGCGCCTCCACCGCGAGATCGAGGCGATCGCTCACGTCGACCGCCTCGAGCAGCCGCTGCCGCACCTCCGCGTCGGGCACGACCGCCGAGACGATCCGGTCGATCGCGGCGCCCGGCGTCGCCCCGGCCACGGTGAGGCGGCCGACGACGTCGGAATGCGACTGGCCGAGCGCGACCAGGAGCCGCGCGTGGGCCGCCCGCAGCTCCTGCAGACGCGCGCCGAAGGTGCGGTCGTCCGCCTTCGGCCCCTCCTCTTCCAGGCGCTCCGCCCGGACCACGCGATAGAGCCGCCCCTCCGGGGGCTCCTCGGCGAGGATCCGGATCCGCGACCGCCCGTGGAGCAGGATGTTGTAGCGACCGTCGGCCAGCATCTCGGCTTGGATGATCTCCCCCACTCCGGCGATGGTCTGCACCGGGGGTCGCCCCTGGTAGTCCTTCTCCCACCCGGCGCGCAGCATGACGACGGCCATCCATCCGTCGGCCGCGAGGCAGTCCGCGACCATCTGGCGATAGCGAGGCTCGAAGACGTGCAGCGGAAGGACCGTCTCCGGAAAGAACACGACCTCGGGCAGCGGGAAGATGGGGACGCGGAGCTCGCGCACCGGTCGCGGCCCTACGCCTGAGCGACCCGGCCCCGAAGACCTCTCCGTTCCACCTGTCCCCGCATCAGCTGATGAGCGGCAGCTTCGGGGCCGCGGCCTCTGCCAGCCGGCTGCGCACGCCGGCCGCCACCCGTCGGAATGCTTCCGCCTGAGGGGACGAGGGACGCGCGACGACGATCGGCTCACCGGTGTCGCCGCCGACGCGAGTCTCCAGGTCGATGGGGATCGAGGCGAGGACGGGGACATCGAACTCCTGGCCGAGCTTCTCGCCGCCGCCCTCTCCGAAGATCGCCGTTCCGTGACCGCAGTGCGGGCACGCGAACCCCGCCATGTTCTCGACGATCCCCAGGATGGGCACGTTCATCTTCCGGAACATCTGGAGGCCCTTCCGGACGTCCAGGAGGGACACGTCCTGCGGGGTCGTGACCATGACCGCGCCGGACAGCGGAAGGGTCTGGGAGAGCGAGAGCTGGGCGTCGCCGGTCCCTGGGGGCATGTCGAAGACGAGGTAGTCGAGCGGCCCCCACTCGACGTCCTTCAGGAACTGCTGGACCGCCGAGTGGATCATGGGACCGCGCCAGACCACGGGGTCGCCTTCCTTCACGAAGAAACCGATCGACATCACCTTCACGCCGTAGGCCTGCACCGGCACGATGCGGTTCGCGACCATCGCCGGCCGGCCGCGCGCTCCGATCATCAGCGGGATGTTGGGCCCGTAGACGTCCACGTCGACGATGCCGACCTCGGCGCCCTCGCCGCGAAGCGCCAGCGCGAGGTTGACGGCCACCGTGGACTTCCCGACGCCGCCCTTGCCCGACGAGACCGCGATGGTGTGCTTGACCTCCGGGATCAGCTCCTCGGCGGCGGGGGAGCCGCCCTTCCCTTGAGCGTGGGCATGACCGGGCCCGCCGTGGCCGCCCGACGGACGCGAGGCGATGGCCGCCTTGACCTCGGTCACGCCTGCCAGCGCCTGGACCGCCTTGCGCGCCCGGTTGTGGATCTCCGCGCGAGCCAGCGGGGGCTGGTCCCCGGTGAACTGAAGGCTGAAGGACACCACGCCGGCCTCGATCCCCAGGCCCTGGACGAGCCCGAGCGTCACGATGTCCTTCCCGACGTTGGGATCCACCACGCCGCGGAGCGCCGTCAAGACGGCGTCGTTCGTGAGGCCAGGCGTCTTGTTACCGCCGAAAAGACCCATCGCGCCTCACTATACGGAAGGGGTCAGAAGGGGTCAAGCAAACGCCAGCCTCGACGGTGAGGCGGACCCCGCGATTTTGTTGGCCAGATTGCGAAAGTGCGGCCGCGAAACCGGTCTGGAGCGAACTCGTGGAGGGTACCATCTCGTCCGCGTGCGCAACCGAAGCGGCGCGGAGGCGGGATCCATCGGGAATCTGGTCCGGCGGTCACCTCCCCGAGCGTGACGTCGACCTGGACCGTCTCCAGCCGGAGTCCCGCGAGACGACCTGCCCCTCGCCCGTCATGCCTGGCGGGCCTTCGACGGGGCGCGCTTCTTGGCCGGGCGAAGGTCGGCCAGGACCGCGCGAGCGGCTCGCGCGCCCTCGGCCGCTGCCCCTTCCATGAAGCCCTGGAACTCCGTCGACGTGTGCTCGCCCGCGAAGTGGATGTTGCGCTGGCGAGCCCCCTCGTAGCCGCCGAAGCTCTGATACTGCCCCACCCGGTAGTACGAGTACGAGCCGTTCAGGTTGGGATCGAGGAACGGCACGGACAGGGTCGCGAGCCCGTTCCACTCGGGCGTGACCCCGGGCCAGACGGTCTCGAGGGTCGCGAGCGTGGACTTCGCCACGTCCGTCACGTGCGAATGGGCGCCGGCGTCGCCCCACGGCAGCGGCGCTGCCAGGGCCCCGGACGTCTCGTCGAGCCCGTAGCAGACGAGGATGCCGCTGTCGCCGACCTGCCCGCGCGACGACTCCCAGGTCACGAGCGGCCCTTGGTCCGTGGCCACCACGCCGGTCCCGGGCGGCACGACGCCTGGCCGCCGCCAGGCGCGACTGGAGAGCTGGACGTGGAGCTTCGAGTTGCGTCCCATCCCGAGCTGCTCGATGGCGCGCCGCTTGAGCGGGTCGAAGCCGGCTCGCGCGTAGTCGAGGCCGCGGAGCACGGCGAATGGCAGCGCCAGGATCGCGTGATCCGCCCGGACGTTCTTCGGCCCATCGGGCGTCTCGAAATCCATGACGACCCGGCCGTCGCTCTCGCGGCCGATCGCTCGCAGCCGCCAGCGAAGCTGGATCGCTCCCTTCGGAAGCGCGGCCGCGATGGCGCGCGGCAGCCCGTCGTTTCCCCCGGCGATCCGGTATCGCTCGTCGGACAGGCCGGTGAGCGACAGGCGCCCGCCCGGCGGCTGCTCGCCGAGGAGATAGACGAGATTCAGCGCCGACTGGTCGGTCGTCCGCGCGCCGTACTCCAGCGCGTACGCCGCGTCGAGGAGGCGACCGAGCCGCGACGCAGACGCCTCCGGGAACGCGCGCGTCGATCCACTCCCGGACACTCATGCGGTCGAGCGCCACGCCCGCGGGCGTCCGGGTCTTGTGGGTGGTCTCCTCGCCCGCGGCGTCGAGGTCCCGCCGCAGGAGCGGATACACGGCCTGGAACTCCCGGTCGGCGTCGGCCACCGGATAGAGGGCGCCCAGCACGTGGAAGGCGTCCTCCGAGCCGGGCGCCAAGGCCGCGTGAAGGTCGACGGTCCGAAGGCCGAACCGCCGCGCGAGGCGGAGCATCGTCTGGTGGTCGGTGTTGATGAGCTCACCGCACCACTCGCTGACCTGGCCATCCTTCCAGTAGTCCGCCGCGTTCGAGTGGACGCGGCCACCGACGTGTCCGGCGGCCTCGTAGACGGTCGCGGGAACGCCGCCATCCTGGAGGGTCAGGGCCGCGGTCAAGCCGGCCATCCCCGCTCCGACGATGGCGATCGTGGCCGGGGGCTTTTTGGGCGGCGCCTTCTTCGCCGGAGGCGGCGCCTGCGCGGCGTCCAGCCGAGCGCCGCCGAGCGCGGCCCACGCCGTCGCCGCGCCGCCCGCGACGAGGAAGGCCCGTCGCGACATCAGGCGAGCCGCGCGCGCGGGAGCGTCGTCCGCGAGCCGCGCGGCGCGAGCTTCGGCCCACTCGCTCCGGATGACCTCGGCCGCGACGCCGCGGCGCGACGCGATGGCCTGAACGGCCGCGAGAGTCACCGCCGCACGTCCCAGTGGCGTCCTGGTCATCGCTCACTCTCCAGGGTCAGCTCGGATTCTCGCGCGTAACGCGTCACCGTCGAACTTCTCCCCCGTGGCCACTCCGCGAGGCTCGCGGCGCGTCGCTGCCGGCCGAGCGCGGAGGCCAAGCTCCACGGCTCGGCGGAATCCTAGCACGGAGCCCTGCGGTTCCCGCGCAAACACCCGCGCCGGGGCCGCACGAGTTCCATGACAGGAGCGCGCCCGGGTTGATATAGTGCGCGCGATGCTGGAGCGACTGCCCGGCTGGCTCAACTGGGCTCGCGACGTCGAGCATGCGCGCCGCGTGACCATCCTCGCGCGCACCCCCGTCTTCGCCGGCCTCTCGCGCCGATTGCTCTCCCGTCTCGCGGTGCAGCTCTTCGAGAAGGCCTACGCCCCCGGGGAGGCGGTCTTCTCCGAAGGAGACCCGGGCAAGGGCCTCTTCATCGTCCTCGACGGCGAGATCGAGGTGGTCCGCGACGCGGGTCAGGGCCCACAGCGCATCGTGACGTTCGGACCCGGCACCGCCTTCGGCGAGCTCGCGCTCATCGACGACCTCCCCCGGTCCGCCGGCGCCCTGGCAACGGTCCCGAGCCGGCTCCTCATCCTCTACCGGAGCCACTTCGAGGATCTCGTGGCCGGCGACCGCGCCATCGCGCTCATGGTGTCGAGGAACCTCCTGCGTCTCCTTGCGGGATACGTGCGCGCGGCCAACGTGACGCGCGCCAAGAGCGAGGCGGCGGCCATACCGGCCGCCGTCGCCGACGCCCCCGCTACCCCGTCCGCCCGGTGAGCGGCGACGGCGCCCCGCCCGAGACACCGCCGCCCATCGCGGTCCCGACCGTCGCGGCGCCTTCCCCGACGGCTGTGCCGGCCGCCACCCGCGGCGGCATCTCTCCGCTCGGCTGGCTGGCCATCACCGGCGCCGTCGTCGGGATGGGCTTCCTGCTCCGCGGGCTCGTCATCCCCATCGCCCTCGCCGCCCTGCTCGCGTACTTCCTGAACCCCCTCGCCGTGCGGATCCAGGGATTCGGGTTCCGTCGGACCGTGGCCGTGACCGCGCTGTTCGCCGGCTTCGGCCTGCTCGTGGTCCTGCTTGCCACCCTCGTCCTTCCTCGCTTTCGCGCCGAGGGCACGGCGCTCATCTCGAATCTCCCTTCGCTCGCGCGGACCCTCGAGATCGGGATCGACGGGCTCCAGGTGGAGCTCGTCCGCAGTTACCCGCAGGCGGAGCGCTTCATGCCGAAAGAGCCTCGGAATGAGGGCTGGCTCTTCGCGGCGATCGAGGAGCGGATGGGCAACGCGTCGGAGCTCCTCGAGCATCTCGGCCTGATCGCGTTCATCGTCGCGCTGACCCCGATCTTCTCCTTCTTCTTCCTCCGGGACAGCGGAGGCATCGTCGCCTACCTGATCGACCGCCTGCGCCCGATCCACATCGAGACGACGGTGGCGGTGTGGTGCGAGATCGACCGGATCATCGGCAAGTACCTCCGCGGCCTCGCCCTCGACGCGCTCGTCATCGGAGCGCTCGCCACGGTGGGGCTCTGGCTGGTGGGGGCCCCGTACCCCTTGCTGCTCGGCGCGTTCACGACGCTGGTCAACCCGCTGCCGTACCTCGGAACGATCCTGAGCGTGGGCGTCGCGGCCATCGTGTCGATCGCCAACGGGCAGCCGATCGGCCGGGTCGGCTGGATCGTTGCGGTCTACGTGATCATCCGGATCCTGGACGACCTCGTCGTCGCGGCGGTGACGATCGGCGGCAGCGTCCACATGCACCCGATGCTGGTCATGGTGTCGATCCTCGTCGGGGAGCAGACGCTGGGCCTTCTCGGAATGGTGGCCGCGGTGCCGGTGGTCACGGTGGTGAAGGAGTGCGCGCGGCTGCTCCTCGAGCACCGCCGGAACCTGGCGCGGCCTCACCTCCCCGCCTCCGGTCGGGCCGCGCGCATTCCGCAGTATGTCTGCTGACCTCGCGCTCCCCGCTCGGCTGCTCATGGGCTCGGGACCGACCAATCCCGATCCCCGCGTCCTGCGAGCGATGGCGACGGGTCTCGTCGGTCAGTTCGACCCGACGTTCACCGCGCTCATGTCCGAGACGCAGGACCTCCTCCGGCAGGTCCTCGCGACGAGGAATCGCGCCACGTTCCCCGTGCCGGGGACCAGCCGGGCCGGCATGGAGGCGGCCGTCGTCAGCGTGATCGAGCCGGGCGAGCGGGTCGTGGTCGTCGAGAATGGCCGCTTCGGCCTCCTCTTCGAGGAGATCGCCCGGCGCGCCGGCGCCGACGTCGCGGCGGTGCGGGCCCCGTGGGGCGTGCCGGTGGATCCCGACGACATCGGGCGGAGTCTCGATGCCGCGCCCACGGCGGCCGTCCTGATCGTTCACGCCGAAACCTCGACCGGCGTCATGAACCCCGTGCGCGACATCGCGACGGTCGCTCACCGACGCGGCGCGCTCGTGATCGTCGACGCGGTCTGCTCCTTCGCCGGAGCGGCGCTGGACACGGATGGCTGGGGGCTCGACGTGGTCACGGCCGGAACCCAGAAGTGCCTCGGGTGCCCCTCCGGGCTCGCGCCCGTCACCTACTCGGACGCGGTGTCCGAGCGGATGACCCGGCGCCGCTCGCCGATCCGTTCGAACTATCTCGACCTCACGCAGCTCGACCGCTACTGGAGCCCGGAGCGCCTGAACCACCACACCGCCCCGACGTCGATGGTCTACGGGCTGCGGGAAGCGCTCCGGATCGTGCTGGAGGAGGGCCTCGAGCCGCGGATCGCGCGGCACCGCGCCGCGGGCGAGGCGATGGCCGACGGGCTCCGCGCGCTGGGCCTCGAGCTGTACGGTCCGCCGCCGGGGCCGGCCAAGATGCCGATGCTGGCCCCCGTGCGTGTCCCCGACGGGATCGACGACACGGCGTTCCGCGCGCGGCTCCTCGAGGCGCACGGGGTCGAGATCATGGGGGCGTTCGGCCCTCTCGCCGGCCGCATCTGGCGCATCGGCACGATGGCGGGCAACGCGGAGCCCGCGTGCGTCGCGCGGGCCCTCGGCGCGCTGGCCGACGTGCTCGGGATCGGCGCCTGCGAACGGCTCCCGGACGCGCTCCGCGCGGCGAGCCAGCGCTTCGACGCGCCGGCGCGGGCCGCCGCCCGCGCCTGACCCGCGCACCGCGTCGCCGGCCGCGGCCGGCTCAGGACTCGCCGCGGAGCGTCGGGTCGAGAAAGTCCCGCAACGAGTCCCCGGTGCGGCTGACCACGAGCGAGGTCAGCATGAGCAGGGCACCGGGACAGACCGAGATCCACCACGCCGAGTCGAGGTACTCGCGGCCCTCGTGGATCATGCCGCCCCAGGACGGCGTCGGCGGCTGGATCCCGAGCCCCAGGAAGGACAGGGTCGCCTCCAGCACGATCGCGCGCGCCAGCTCCAGCGTCGCCACCACCATGAACGTCGACGCCACGTTCGGCAGGATGTGGCGGATGAGCACGCGCGGCACCGATCCCCCGAGGGCGAGGATCGCGCTCACGAAGTCGCGCTGGCGAAGCGACAGCACCTGGGACCGGAGCACCCGCGCGTAGGTCACCCAGCCCGACAGCCCCACGACGATGATCAGGTTGGGGAACGACGGACCCAGCACCGCGATGATGCCGATCGCCAGCAGGATGAACGGAAACGCCAGCTGGGCGTCCGCCACCGTCATCACGATCTCGTCCATCCATCCGCCCCTGAATCCCGCGACGAGCCCCAGCAGCCCCCCGATGGCGCCGCCCAGCGCCACCGCCGCGAAGCCGATCGTGAGGGAGACGCGCGTGCCGAACACCATGCGGGAGAGCACGTCGCGGCCGAGCTGGTCGGTCCCGAGGAGGTAGGCGCGGCCGTCGGGAGCCTGCAGGGTCGGGCCCTTCAGCCGCGCCCGGAGCGAGCCGCGCTCCGGGTTGTGCGGGGCCAGGAGCGGCGCCGCGATGGCCACCGCCACCAGGAACGCCACGAAGAGGCCCGCGGCGTAGAGCGACTTCGGGACGCGGGGCCGCCGGACGGCGGCCGGCGCCGGCAGCGCCATGGTTATCGTGTCGGCCGACACGCCCGCCGTCTCCATCACGCCCGCGCGCGCGGGTCGAGGATGCCGTACAGCACGTCCAGCGCCAGGTTGATCGCGATGAAGAGGACGGCCGCGATGAAGACCGTCGACTGCACCACCGGGTAGTCGCGGTTGTAGATGGACTGGATCGCGAGGCGTCCGATGCCGGGCCACGCGAACACCGTCTCCGTCACGACCGCGCCGCCGAGCAGCGTGCCGAACTGGAGGCCGGTGATGGTGAGGATCGGCAGCGCGGCGTTCCGGAGCGTGTGCTTGGCCACGACCCACACCTCGCCGACCCCCTTGGCCCGGGCGGTCCGGACGAAGTCGGCCCGGAGGACCTCCAGCACGGCGGAGCGCGTGATCCGCGCGATGGAGGCCATCGTGAAGGCGCCGAGCGTGAGCGCGGGCAGGACGATGTTCCGCCAGTCGCCGCGGCCCGAAGTGGGGAACAGGTCGAGCCGGAGCGCGAGCACCAGGATCAGCAGGATGCCGATGAAGAAGGTCGGCGCCGACTGCCCCACCAGGGCCAGGCCCATCGCCGCGTGGTCCAGGAGGGAGTTTCGCCGCACGGCGGACACGACGCCGATCGGAAACGCCACGACGAGCGCCACCACGAACGCGACGAGGCCCAGCTCGAACGTCGCCCGGAGGTAGGACCGGGCGACCTCCATCGCGGGCTGGCGAAAGTGGATCGACCGCCCGAAGTCGCCGCGCACGACGTTCCCGAGAAACACGCCGTACTGCACGGCGAGGGACCGATCGAGGCCGAGATCGTGCCGCACCCGCTCCATCTCGGAGATCGGCGCGTCCGGCGGCAAGAGGAGCGGCACCGGATCGCCCGACAGGCGCATCACGACGAACACCACCGTCGAGACGAGCCAGAGCGCGACGAGGGTCCGGAACAGCCGGTACGCGAGGAAGCCGCCGAGGCCGCGCATGGGCGGAGGCGGCCGGTCCCGGGACGGGCGCCCCGGGACCGGCGGGCTACCGTGGCGGCGCTAGGCGCGCCGGAGCTTCAGGTTGAAGCGCCGGACCTCGAACTGCTGGTTCGGGTTCGGCGTGAAGTCCACGTACTTCTGCAGCCCGTAGTCCTCGTAGGGCTGCATGACGATGACCCAGCCGAACGCCTTGTCCAGCATGATCTTCGTCATCTTGCGGTAGGCCTCGGCGCGGAACTTCTCGTCGAGCGAGAAGCGCGCCGCGTTCCCCAGCTCGTCCCACTCCGGGTCCCGGTAGTAGTCCTGCGGACCGTTCGGAGCCAGGAGCCGCCACATCATCCCGTCGGGGTCGCGGAGGGTGGACGTCGGATCCGACCACCACAGCCCCTTGAAGGACTTGTTGCGATTCTTTTCCGCGCGCACCGAGTACTCGACGACCTCGACGGCCGCGCCGGTCAGGCCGACGTCCTTCCACATGCTCACGATCGCCTCGGACATCGCCTTGTCCTGGGCCACGTAGCCGACCGACGTCTCGATGATGATGGGCTCGCCCTTGTAACCCGACTTCTTCACGAGCTCGCTGCGCCTCGTTCGGGTCGTACTTCAGCGGCGGGAGCGACGAGTCGTAGAACCGGTCACCCTGCGCGATCGGCCCGTTGGGCACGATCGCCCGGCCGCGGTACATCTCCTTGACGATGGACTCCCGGTCGACGGCGAGCGCCATGGCCTTGCGGACGAGCTCGTTGTTCAGCGGCGGGTTCTTGGCGTTGATCCCGAGGACGTAGAGCCCGGCGTAGAGCGCGCCGGCGCCGCGCGTCGTGGCGTTCTGGTTGACGCGGTCCCAGTGGTCCGAGGGAAGCTGCGTGATCGCGTCCACCTCGCCCTTGAGGAGCGCGGCCACCCGGGGCGCCGTCTCCGGGATTGGCCGCCATGTCATCCGGTCGACGTCGATCTTCCCGCCCCAGTAGTCCCCGTTGGCCTCGAAGACGGCCTTGTCGTCCTTCACCCACGAGGTGAGCTTGATCGGCCCGGTCCCCACCGGCTTGGCGTTGAAGGTGTCGGGGCCGACGCTCTCCACGTACTTCTTCGGGACGATCTGCCCGCCGTAGAAGGCAAGCCGGTCCGGGAGCAGCGGGTCCGACTTCTTGGTGTGGATCACCAGCGTGGTCGGGTCCGGCGCCTCGATCCGGTCGATGGTGGTGAAGACCGTCGCCACCATCGTCTTGGCCGCCGGGTCGTAGGTCCGCTCCAGGCTGAACTTCGCGTCGGCGGAGGTGAAGGGATCGCCGTTGTGCCACTTCACGCCCGAGCGGAGCTTGAAGGTCCAGGTCGTGGAGTCGGTCGCCTTCCACTCGGTGGCGAGGCTCGGATAGAGCTTCTGATCGGGGTGGCGGGCGGTCAGGTTGTCGAAGACGTTGAACGACACGCGGATGTCGTTGGACGACGTGGAGAAATGCGGGTCGAACTTCGAGATGTCGCCGCCCTGGGAGACGACGAGCTCGCGCTTCTGCGTCGTCTGGGCGCGCGCCCGCGCCGGCGCCGCCGCGTCGGCGAGCGCGCCCGCGCCGGCCGCCGTCAGGCCGAGCACCCCGGCGCGACGCAGAAAGTCGCGGCGGGACAGGGCGCCTCTCTCGAACGCGTTCACCAGCGTCTCGACCGTCGGAGTCTCCGCGTTCAGCCTCTCGTGCTCCATCGTCAGCCTCCTGGCCATGACCTGCGAGTTGGCACACCGATGCCGTGTGGATCGCGCCGTTGCGGGGTACGCCAAAGGTAGAGAATGGCCGAACCCTTGTCAAGCCGAGGAGCCGCATGGTAGCTTCGGCGCGGGCCCGATGTCGCTCACCCCGATCGAGTTTCGCACCGCGCTCCGGTCGTTCGCGGCCGGCGTCACCGTCGTGACGACCCGCGATCGACAGGGTCGGCCGTCGGGCCTCACCGCGAGCGCCTTCACCTCCGTCTCCCTGGACCCTCCACTCGTGCTCATCTGCGTCGACCACGCGGCCACCGCCCATCCGGACTTCCGCGAGCTCGGCTGGTTCGCCGTCAACATCCTCCGCCGCGAGCAGGAGGGACTATCCCGTCGCTTCGCCGCCTCCGGCGGCGACAAGTTCCAGGGGGTGGCCTTCCACGAGGGCCAGGCCGGCGTGCCCCTTCTCGACGGCACCCTCGCCACCCTCGAGTGCCGGCTGGTCGAGGCCCACGAGGCGGGAGACCACACGATCTTCATCGGGCAGGTAGAGAGCGCCGCCGTCGACGCCGGCCGCCCCCTCGTCTACTTCCACGGCGCCTACCACACCGTCGCCGCCGACAGCGAGGCGCCCGCCGCCGGCGGCAGCCAGCGGTGACGGCGATCGTCGCCTAGAACGGGGGTCGTCATGCCCTCTGCGCTCGCGCCGCAGGACCTCTGCGACCGCCTGTCGGCGGGCTGCATTCTCGTCGATGCCCGGGACCCGCGGGCGTTCGGAGTCGGGCACATCGCCGGCAGCCTCAACGTCTGGATCGACGGACCTCAGTTCGCCGAGCGAGTCTCCTGGTTCGTCCCGCCCGACGCCTCGCTCCTCCTGCTGGTGGACAGCGACGCCGACGCCGACCGGGCGATCGCCTTCCTCGCGCGTGTCGGCCTGAGGGACGTCGCCGGACACGTGGTCGGCACCCAGGCGGTGCGCGCGTCCGGGCTGCCCGTCGGCACCCTGACCAACGTCAGCGTCCAGGAGCTGGCCCATCGCATCGCCCACGAGCCCGATCTGGTGGTCGTCGACGTGCGCGAGCCCGTGGAGTGGAGCGACGGTCACATTCGAGGCGCCCGGCACATCCCGATGCGCCAGGTGACCGAGCGGCTCGCCGAGATTCCCCGGGACCGCCGCGTCGCGGTGACGTGCGCCGGCGGCGTGCGGTCGAGTCTCGTCGGGAGCCTGCTCCTGGCCCGCGGCTTCACCGACCTCCTCAACGTGTGGGGCGGGATGACCGGCTGGGCGCAGGCGGGCCTGCCGGTCACCCGCGACTGACGCGCCGTGAGCCGGGCCCCGCGCGACGGCCCCTAGGCCGTCCCGCGCGGGCCACCGTGGCTCCGGGCGCGCCCGCGGCCTTCCCGTGAACCTCCTCGAGATCTATCCCAAGGGCGACTTTCACACCGGCGCGGCGATCCAGCTCCGCGACCTCGCCCGCGGTCTCGCCGCGCGCGGCCACCGCGTGACCGTGGTGACGCGGGAGAGCGAGCGGTGGACGGCCGAGGCCGCCGCCGCCGGGTTCACGCACGCCGGCTTCTTCCGCGGCCCCGTGGATCCGGCCGGCGCGCTGCGGCTCGCCGAGATCTTCCGACGCGACCGGATCGACGTCGTCCACGCGCACAAGGGCGGAGGGCGCACGCTCACGCTTCTCGCGCGAGGGCTGCGCGGGCGCCCGCCCCTCGTCGTGAACCGCGGCGTCAGCTTTCCGATGGCGCCCGTGAGCCGCTGGGTGGACGGCAGCCGCGTGGTGGCCCGGATCGTCGCGGTGTGCCAGGCGATCAAGGACGATCTGGTGCGCCAGGGTCTCCCCGCGACCAAGATCGAGGTCGTGTACTCCGGAACGGACACGGAACGCTTCGACCCCGCGCGCGCCGACGGGTCCGGAGTTCGCCGGGAACTCGGTGTCCCCGCCGACGCTCCCCTGGTCACCCAGATCGGCGTCCGGGAGCCCAAGGGGAACGACGATCTCCTCAGGGCGTTCGCGCGGGTCCACGCCGCGCGCCCGGACGCGCGGCTGCTCCTGGTCGGGGCGCGCCCCGAGAAGCGGGCGCCGCTCGAGACGCTCGCGCGAGCCTCCGGCCTGGGCGAGGCGGTCACGATCTGGGGCTACCGCGACGACGTGCCCGAGGTGCTCGCCGCATCACAGGTCTCGGTCGACGCGTCCCACGAGGGACTCGGGATCACTGGCACTCTCCGCGAGTCTCTGGCCATGGAGACGCCCGTCGTGGCGACCCGCGCGATGGGCAATCCCGAGCTCGTCGGCCACGAGGAGCACGGCCTCCTCGTCCCGCCCCGGGATCCCGAGGCGATGGCGGCGGCCATCCTCCGGCTCATCAGCGCCCCGCCGTGGGCCAAGAGCCTTGGACGGGCGGGCCGGGTGCGGATCGTCGAGGGCTTCTCGACACGCGCAAAGGTCGAGCGGCTCGAGCGCCTTTACGCCCACCTGGCCCGGGGGAGCGCGGCCGACGGGTAATCGGCCCTCACGAACCGGACGGCCGGGCCGGGACAGCCAGCCGTCCAGACTCGGCTCGGGGTGGCGTCGGCCGACCGGAATCGCGCCTCCCGGCCCAGGCCGCTGCTACAATACGCGCACGGAATCGCCGTGAGCGTCTTCAAGCGTCTCATTCCGTACGTCCGACCCTACTGGTCCTGGCTCGTTGCCGGGGGCCTCCTGGCCATCGTCGTCTCCGGCGCCGACGGCCTCATTGCCTGGCTCGTGAAGCCGGCGATGGACGAGATCTTCATCCGGCGCGATCTCACGATGCTGAAGCTGCTGCCGCTCTTCATCCTGGGCGTCTACGTCCTGAAGGGCCTCGGCCGGTACGGGCAGTCGTACATGATGGCGTCCGTCGGCGAGCGGGTGATCGCGGGCCTCCGGCGCGACCTCTACGCGCACATCCAGGCGATGCCCCTCGCCTTCTTCCAGGGCCGCCATTCCGCCGACCTCATGTCGCGCGTCGTCGTCGACTCGAGCCGGCTCGCCCGCCTGTCCTCCGAGGTGCTGGTGATGGCGTTCCGCCAGGTCTGCACGGTGGTCGCCCTCCTGGCCGTCATGATCACGCAGGAGACGCGGCTGACCCTGCTCGCGCTGATCGCCTTCCCGCTGGTGGGGCTGACGATCCGCGGCATGGGCCGCCGGCTCTACTCCATCAACCGCGGCACCCAGGAGCAGATCTCCGCGCTGAACACCGTGCTGCAGGAGGCGATGGCGGGCACGAAGATCGTGAAGGCCTTCGGTCAGGAGGCGCACGAGCAATCGCGCTTCGACCGGGTCAATCGCCGGCTCCTCGAGCTGTCGCTGAAGGACCGCCGGGTCGACGAGCTCTCCGAGCCCATCATGGAGATCCTCGCGGCCCTGGGCCTGATGTGCATCCTCTGGTACGGCGGGTTCCGGGTCATCCAGGGCGCGATGACCCCCGGCACGCTCTTCTCCTTCGTAACCGCGACCCTCATGCTCTACGGCCCCGTGCGGAAGCTGGCCCGCATCGCGAACCTCGCCCAGCAGACCATGCCGGCCGCCGAGCGAATCTTCGAGATCCTCGCGCTCCAGCCGGCGGTGGCGGACGCCAAGGACGCGCTGACGCTCACCGACTTCCGCGAGGCGATCGAGTTCGACCACGTCTGGTTCCGCTACGAGAGCGGTGAGATGGTGCTCAAGGACATCTCCCTGACCGTCCGGCGGGGCGAGGTCGTCGCCCTGGTCGGGATGAGCGGAGGCGGCAAGTCGACCCTGACCGATCTGATCCCCCGGTTCCACGACGCGACCGAGGGCCGGATCCTGGTCGACGGGGTCGACGTCCGCCGCTACACGCAGGCGTCGCTCCGGACGCAGATCGCGATCGTCACGCAGGACACCTTCCTCTTCCACGACACGATCCAGGCCAACATCGCCTACGGCAAGACCGGAGCCTCGCTCGATGAGATCGAGCGTGCGGCTCGGGCGGCCTACGCTCACGACTTCATCGTTGCGATGCCCGAGGGCTATCGGAGCCTGGTCGGGGAGCGCGGCGTGAAGCTTTCCGGCGGTCAGCGCCAGCGGGTCGCTCTCGCGCGGGCGTTCCTGAAGGATCCCCCGATCCTCATCCTGGACGAGGCGACGTCCGACCTCGACGCCGAGAGCGAGTTCATCGTCCAGCAGGCGCTCGCCGACCTCACCAAGGGCCGGACGGTCGTGCTCATCGCGCACCGCCTGTCCACGGTCCGCCTGGCGCATCGGATCGCCGTCTTCCACGAGGGCCGGATCGTGGAGGAAGGCACCCACGACGAGCTCCTCGCGCAGGACGGCGTGTACCGCCGCCTCCACGCTCTCCAGTTCACGGCCGCCGGCGTGGGCGACGGGGGCCGCTGACCGGCCCGGACTGAGCGTCGTCGATCCGTGGATCTCGCGGCGCTCCGCCCTCTCCCCCTCGGACGCTCCCGCACCTGGCCGGACCTGGTGCGCGACGGAGCGCTGCTGGGCTTCTTCGTCGCGATGGCCTGCTCGATCAGCGTCACCCAGGCGCTGCTGGCAGCCCTCTGTGTGCTCGTCGTGGTCTGGCCCGCATGGCCCGCGCGCCAGGCGGAGGCCGCGGCGGCGCCCTGGAGCGACCTCGCCTCCCTCCGCGCGCATCCGCTGACCCGGCCCTTCCTCGTCTTCGTGGGCCTGACCCTCCTCTCGGCCGCGTTCTCCGGCAACCCCGGGTGGAGCTTCTGGATCGCGCGGGACCTCCTCCGCATCGCGACCTTCTACGTGGTGCTCCTCGGCACGCGCGACAGCCGGCACGCGATGCGGCTGTGGCAGGCGTTCCTGGCGGCGCTGTGCCTGATGGCCGCCTACGGGCTCGGACAAGCCTACCTGTGCGGGACGCGTCCCCGGTGGGTGCCGACGGCCTGGCTGTCGGAGATCTGCACGCACGCCCAGCGCGTGCGTGGGCCGTTCAGCATCTACATGACGTTCGGCGGGATCCTGTTCCTGGGCGCGCTACTCTTCTTCGCCTACCTCGCCAACGTCCCGTGGCGCCGCGCCTGGTGGATGCTCCCCGGTGCGGCCATCACGGTCGCCGCGCTGGCGTTCACCTACTCGCGCAACGCCTGGCTCGGCCTTGCGGCCGGCGCCCTGGCGCTCGTGATGACGGCGCGACGGACGCTCCGCATCGTCGCCGTCCTGGCGACGGTGCTGGCGCTGGGAACCATCGCCATGCCCGGCCCGGTCGCCGAGCGTCTGCAATCGGTCGTGAACCTCGAGGACCAGACCCTGCGCGACCGCGTCGCGATGTGGAGAGCGGGGCTGTCGATGATCGCGGACCATCCGCTGCTGGGGGTCGGCCCGGGCGAGGTCCGGACCTGGTATCAGCACTACCGACGGCCCGAGGCCGTCCGCCCGAGCACCGGCCACCTCCACAACTCGGCGGTCCAGATCGCCGCCGAGCGGGGCCTTCCGGCGCTCTTCGCGTGGATCTGGATCTGGGTCGTCTTCTTCCGGGAGGGCTGGCGAATCCTGATGCGCGCCGAGCGGGAAGAACCGGTCCGGCGCGCCCTCGTTTGCTCCAGCCTGGCGTGCGTGGGAGGCTTCCTGGTCGCCGGTCTCTTCGAGCACAACTTCGGCGATGCCGAGGTCGCCACCGTGGTCCTGGCTCTCATGGCCCAGCCCTGGGTGGTGGAACGGGAGCTCTCCGCGTCGCCGGATAGCGAGGACACCGCTCCCGGGTAGAGGGCCAGCTCCGTCCCGGGCGTGGTCGACGAGAAGCCACGGCAGCGCCGGCGGCTGCCGCTAGGGCGTGAGTCTCGGCTCCTCTACGGCGTCGAGCGCCGCCGCGGCAGCCTCCCGCACGGACGGGTCCTCGTCATGCCAGGCGGCGTGGCGCAGGGCCTCCGAGGCGCTGCGAGCGTCGGCTCCCAGCAAGGCGAGTGAATCGGCGGCGAAGCGGCGGATCGTGGCGTCCTCTCCCATGCCGAGGGCTTCCACGAGCGCGGGAATCGCGCGCGGGCCGAACCGGGAGAGAGCTCGCCGCGCCTTCCAGCGCCAGTCCTCCGAGGACTCCGGTGCCATCGCTTCATCCCGGAGCGGCAAGCCCTGCAGTCTCACAAACGACGAGTGTGCCGGCGCTAGTTGGCAGGCGCACGCGGCGCCAGAAGCGCCCGGGTGGCCACGACGTCGGCGCCGGGCGCGCGACGGGCCACGATGCGCGGCGTGCTGGGCAGCGCGTCCTCGACCATCAGCGCGATGCGCTCCCAGTTCCGTCGGGGCGTCGACTTCAGGTAGTGGTCCGTGAGGTAGTGAGCCAGTTCGTGACCAAGAACCGTCCGGCTGTAGTGCGAGATCGCCACCACGTTCGCGCCCGGCAGGTAAAGCGCGCGGGCGTCGGCGCCGTGGGGCGCGACCGTCACGATCTGCCGATAGAGATCCGCGATTCGCGCGGACGACATCACCATGATCCGGACCTTGGGCGTCGAGGGCAGCAGCGTCACGTCGAGGATCTCGGCAACCTCTTCCAGGAGGGTGTCAACCTGCTCGGCCGTGATCTGCTCCTCGCCGAAGTTCTCGACCGTCGCGTACCGCGTATGGGTGAGCGCAGAGCGCTCCTGATAGGCCACGTCTGCGCAGCCCAGCACGACGGGAGCAGAGCGAGCGGCGCGACGATTCTCCAAGCTCTCGACAGGCCCACGGCTAGCCCCTTCCGGAAGCCGCGTTCCGGAGGACCTCGCGGCCCCCTCTTGCTTCTTCGGTAACCCGGCTGTCAGGCGTCTCTCGAGACTCCTGATCCGCGGCTTTGCGTCCCCGCCTCGCGGCGGGTTTGCCTTGTCGGAAGCGGCTTGCCTATTCGATTGTCTCGGCCCGTGCTGGCGCCAGTGGAGAGGGATACAAGTCCGGTGCCAGCAGAATCGAAACGGGGCGGGCCTCTGAGGCTAAGCGGGCCCCTTCGGTAACTAACCGTCAGAGTTGACGTCTTGGGATCTTGTGGATAGTCGAGAATCGAGCGGACAGCCTCGGATCAGCCCAAACTTACATGCGCGACTGTCACTTTCCGGCCAGCGTGGTCTCCCGGGAGGCAGGTCAGGCCTAAGGGTGGCGAAACCGATTCGAAATCGGGAGACGCCAGTCCCGACCGAACGCGCGCGGCGTGATCTTCACACCGGGCGGGGCCTGGCGGCGCTTGTACTCGTTGCGGTCGACCATCGAGATGACTTGCCGGACCGTCGCCTCGTCGAAGCCCCGAGCGACGATGTCCGCGAGGGGCAGGTCCTCCTCGACGTAGGCCTCCAGGATGCCGTCCAGCACCTCGTAGGGCGGGAGGGTGTCCTGATCCGTCTGGTTCGGCCGGAGCTCGGCGGACGGCGGCCGGCGGATGATGGACTCGGGGATGGTGGGCGAGCCGTCCCGCGCGTTCCGCCACGCCGCCAGCGCGTACACCAAGGTCTTCGGAACGTCCTTGATCACCGCGAAGCCCCCGGCCATGTCGCCGTAGAGCGTGCTGTAGCCCACGCCCGTCTCGCTCTTGTTGCCCGTCGTGAGCACGAGCCAGCCGAACTTGTTCGACAGCGCCATCAGCAGGGTCCCGCGGACGCGGGCCTGGATGTTCTCCTCGGCCACGTCCTCCTTCAACCCCTTGAACGGCGCCGCCAGGATCCGCCGGAACGCCCGATACGCGGGCGTGATCGGCAGCGTGAGGAACTCGATGCCGAGGTTCCGCGCGACGCGCCGGGCGTCCGCCCGCGTGCCGGCGGACGAGAAGGGCGACGGCATCGAGACCCCGACGACCCCCTCGCGCCCGAGCGCGTCCACCGCGATGGCCGCCGTCAGCGCCGAGTCGATGCCGCCCGAGAGCCCGATCACCACGCGCCGGAAGCCGTTCTTCCGGACGTAGTCACGGGTCCCGGTCACGAGCGCCGCGTACACCTCGGCGTCCCGATCGAGGAACGCCGTCGTGCGCGCCGGGAGCTCCGGCCGCGGCCGCTCCGGCAGCGGCGAGAGGACGATCCGGCGGACAGGCGCGGTGGCGCCTCGCTTCTCCTTCCGCCGGCGCGAGTCCCGGAGCCTCGCCCGGAACGCCGCGTCGAGGTCGAGGTCGGCGACCACCAGGTCCTCCTCGAACGCCCGGCCGAGCGCGAGCCGGTCCCCGGCCGGGTCGAAGATCATGGACTGGCCGTCGAAGACCAGCTCGTCCTGTCCCCCGACCAGGTTCACGAACGCGAGATACCCGACGTGATCCGCCGCCCGGGTCGCCAGCATCTTCTCGCGGAAGCACACCTTGCCGACGTGGTAGGGCGAGGAGTTGATCGAGACCACCACCTCCGCCCCGGCGAGCGTCTGCGCGGTCATGGGGCCGGTGGGGTACCAGATGTCCTCGCAGATGTTCACCGCCAGGACGGGCCCGCCCTCGCCCAGCTCGAAGACCGGCGTGTCCGAACCGGCCTGGAAGTAGCGGTTCTCGTCGAAGACCCCGTAGTTCGGGAGGTACTGCTTGTGGTACACGCCGGCCACCGTGCCGTCATGGCAGACGGCGGCAGCGTTCATGATGTCGTCTCGACGGTCGACGAAGCCCACGACCACGATGAGGCCGGTCGACGCCCGGGCGACCCGGTCGAGCGCCCGCAGGTTCGCCTCGATGAAGGCGGGGCGGAAGAGGAGGTCCTCCGGCGGGTAGCCCGTGAGGCACAGCTCGGGGAAGGCGACCAGATCGACGCCGAGCGCGCGCGCCCGCTCGATCGCATCGAGCACCCGACGGGCGTTCCCCTCGACGTCGCCGACGCTGACGTTGAGCTGGGCCAGGCCGACCCGGAGCTGTCGCACGCGGATCCTCCGGCCCGAAGTATATCAAATCGGCCTTGACGAACCTCGGAACGGTCCGGATCATGAGCTGGCCATGACGGACGTCCCGGTCGAGCGCCGCACCTACTTCCCGCAGGCGATCCCGCCGGGCGCCGAGCGCCGCCCCTGCCCCGTCTGCGGCCGCACCGCCATGGTTGCCTGGTTCCTCCGGCGCGATCGCGAGCGGCACGTCTGGCGGCGCTGGGTGTGCACCGTCTGCCAGGCGCACCAGGACCTGCCCGAGGACGAGTCGGCCTGACGGGGTCAGGCCTTGACTTCGCGACGGATCGCCCCCGCCCTTGGCGATCTCTCGACTCTCCGGCCCCCGCAGCCCTTCATGGGCATGAACGCCAAGGCCTGACCGCGTGACGAAGGCCATCGACGTCCACTGCCACCTCTCCACACGCCCGCAGTACGAGGCGTGGGGGCCGTACCTCGAGGCCATGGAGCGCTACTACAAGTTCCGGCCCGACGTGCGCTCCGAGGCCGAGATGGCCGAGGACCTCCGGCGCGCGGGAGTCCGGGCCTGCATCATCGGCTGGGACGCCGCCGCCGGCTCCGGAGGTCCGCCCCTGACCAACGACTACGTCGCGGACCTCGTCCGCCGGTTCCCGGACGTCTATCCCGGCGGCTGGGCGATGGTCGATCCGTGGCGCGGCCGCGAGGCCCTTCGCGAGGCCGAGCGCTGTCTCACGACACTCGGCCTGATGGGCCTCAAGTTCCAGGCGACCGCCCAGGCCTTCTTCCCCGACGATCACCGCTTCTATCCTCTCTACGACCTCTGCCGGTCGCTGGGGAAGGCCGTCCAGTTCCACTCGGGGACGACGGGATTCGGGGCCGGGACTCCCGGCGGCATGGGGCTCAAGCTGAAGTACTGCCGGCCGATCCCTCACCTCGACGACGTCGCCGCGGACTTCCCCGACCTCACGATCATCGCGTGCCATCCGTCGTGGCCGTGGCAGGACGAGATGATCGCCGTCTGCCTCCACAAGTCCAACGTGTTCATGGAGATGTCCGGCTGGTCCCCGAAGTACTTCTCGGAGGCGCTCAAGCGCGAGATCCGCGGCCGGCTGCAGGACCGGGTCATGTTCGGCTCGGACTACCCGGTGCTGAGCTACGAGCGCCTCTTCCGCGACTGGGAGTCCGAGGGCTACCCCGACGCCGTGCTGGAGAAGGTGTACCTCCGGAACGCGGAGCGGATTCTCGGCCTCCGTCCCTGAACCGCGGCCGGTCTTCGGCCGAACCGTCGGGACCGCGTCGGTACAATGCACATTGTGACTCCGATGCTGGAGGCTCGCGGCCTGATCAAGCACCTCGGCGGCCGCCGCGTCGTCGACGGCGTCGACCTCGTCTGCCTTCCCGGCCAGATCCACGGGCTCCTCGGCCCGAACGGCGCCGGGAAGACCACGACCCTCCGCATGCTCTACGGGTTCCTGACCCCGGACGGCGGGGAGATCCGCTTCGAGGGCGCGGACGTCCGCGAGGACCTCGAGGCCGCCAAGCGGCACATCGGCGTGTGCACCCAGGACGACACGTTCGACGGCGACTTCACCGTCGAGCAGAACCTCCTGGTCGCCGCCGAGTACTTCCGGCCTCGCCCCACCGGCCTCCGCGCCCGGGTCGACCACCTCCTCGACCGCTTCGAGCTGCGCCCGTACGCGCGCCAGAGGCCGGAGACGCTGTCCGGAGGGTACCGTCGGCGCCTGATGCTGGCGCGCGCGATCGTGCACTCCCCGCGCCTGCTCTTCCTCGACGAGCCCACGACCGGCCTCGATCCCCAGGCCCGCGTCGCCGTGTGGCAGCTGGTCGACGGGCTACGGGCGGAAGGGCTCGCGATCGTCCTCACGACGCACTACATGGACGAGGCGGAGCGGCTGAGCGACGTCCTGACGGTGCTGGCCCGCGGCCAGGTCATCGCGCGCGGCACGCCCAAGGCCGTTCTAGGCGACTCGGTCGGAGAGCACGTCGTGGTCGTGCCGGCCAGCGCCGAGGCCAGCGCGGCCATCCCGCCCTGGCTGGTGTCCCGCGGCCTCCGCGAGCCGGCCACCGTGCTCGGTGACTGGCACGTGCCGCTGAGCGCCGAGGCGCTGGCGGATTTCGCGCGCGCCTTCCCTCACCTGCGCTACGAGGTCCGCGGCCCCACGCTCGACGACCTCTTCCTCAAGCTGGCCCTCGAGCCGTGACGGCGCCGGTGGCCGCATCCCGCGGCGCGTCCCCCGACAGGCGGTGGCTTGCCGCCGCGCTCGAGTGGCAGAGCCGCGTCATCGTGCTCCGCCATCTCCGGGTGTACCTCCACAACTGGCACACGGCGTTCCTGCCTCCGGTGGGCGAGCCGGTGACGATGCTCCTCGCGTTCGGGTTGGGCCTCGGCGGCTACGTCGGCGCGCTCGACTGGCGGGGCCGCGCGGTGGACTATCCCACGTACGTCGCGCCAGGGCTCCTGGCCTACGCGGCGTTCATGACGTCCGTCTTCCAGGCGCTCTTCGCCGCCTTCATCCGGATGCGGTACCAGCGGACCTGGGAGGGACAGCTCACGACCCAGGTGGGGATGCGGCACGTCGTGTGGGGCGAGGTCCTCTGGGCCGCCCTGCTGGCGACGATCTACGTCCTGATCGTCAGCCTCGTCCTGACGGGCTTCGCCGTCCTCGGGCTCGTCAGCCTGAACCTCGCGTGGCTCCCGCTGACGCTGCCCATCGCCTTTCTCGCGTCCTGCGGGTTCGCCGCCTTCGGCCTCTGGTTCACCGCGCTCGTCCCGACGATCGACCACATGAATCTCCCGGTGTTCCTCGTGGTGATCCCCATGGGCTTGCTGTCGGGCACCTACTTCCCCATCACGCACCCGGCGCTCTCCGTCCTCTCCACGGTGAATCCGCTCTACCACCTCGCGCAGGCGTACCGAGGGCTGTTGCTGGGCGGCCCCGTGCTGGGGCACCTCGGGGCCCTGGCCCTGATTTCCCTGCTGATGGTGCTCGTGCTGGTGCCACTCGATCTGCGCCTCCTCCGCCGGCGCGTGCTCGGCGACTGACGCGCCTGACAGCGCGCCGGCACGACCTTGACCAGCGACCGCCGAGCCATGATAGTCAGGGCATCATGAACCTCGCCGGAAAGGTCGCTCTCGTCACCGGAGCCGCCCGCGGCATCGGGCGCGGGATCGCCGTCGCCCTCGCGAGCGAGGGCGTTCACATCGCCGCGGCCGACCTCGGCGTGCCGGACGACCGCGCCGTCGGATACCGCCTCGCGCAGCCGGCCGACCTCGAGGCCACCGTCCGGAGCATCGAGGGCCGCGGCGTCCGCGCGGTCGGCATCGCCGGCGACGTCACCCAGGCCGCCGACGCCCGCCGGATGGTCCGGGAAGCCGTGGCGGGCCTGGGCGGGCTCGACATCGTCGTGAACAACGCCGGCGTCCTGTCCGGGGGCCCGTTCGAGCAGCTGACCGAGGCGCAGTTCGACCGCATGATGTCGGTCAACGTGAAAGGCGTGGTCCTGGTGACCCAGGCCGCCCTGCCCGAGCTCCGCGCGCGCGGCGGCGGCTCCGTCGTCAACATCTCGTCGATCTCGGGGAAGACGGGCCGCGCGTTCACCGCGGGCTACGCGGCATCGAAGTTCGCCGTGGTCGGGCTCACGCAGGCGCTCGCGCACGAGTTCGGACCCGCCAACATCCGGGTCAACGCCGTGTGCCCTGGGCTCCTCCGCACGACGATGTGGACCGACGGGGTGGCTCCCGCCCGGGCGGCGTCCCTCGGCGTCCCGGTCGATCAGGCGTTCGACGCCTTCGTCCGCCAGACCACGCCGCTCGGCCGCGAGCAGACCCCCGAGGACATCGGGGAAGCCGTCGTCTACCTCTGCCGGGCGGAGAACGTCACCGGCGTCGCCCTCAACGTCGCGGGCGGCGTCGAGATGCACTGATCCGGCGCCCGCCGGGCCAGAGACTCAGTCCCGGAGCGCCGAGCGGACCCGAGCCTGCTGGTCCGCGGTCGCCTGCGCATCCCAGGGCCAGGCGATCACGAGGCCCGACGAGAGCCCGGCGCCCGCCTCCTCGCCCTCCGCCCGGTCCTCCAGCACGTCGCGGACGATCAGCTCGAAGCGGGCAAGGTCCGGTGCGCCGGGAGCGGCGGGCAACGCGAGCGCCTCGGTCTTCACGTAGAGGCAGAGCTCAGCGTCCGCGAAGACGAGGGTCGCCCGGCCCGACTCCCTGAGGTGCCGGCTCGAGCGCGAGCCTGCGTGGAGCCCGAGCCGGAGGCGGGCAGCGTCGAGTGCGAGGATCTCCCCGTAGGACACGAGCGCGGGGTGCGGCCACCCGTAGGGATCGAGCGTGGCCAGCACGATCGCGAGGTCCGACGGCGCGGCGGCGACGGGGCCCATCAGGCGGGAAAGGAGCCGGTCGGGAAGCGCGGGACCGAGGGAACGCGCCACGGCGGGAGTATGGCACGCCGGGCCGCGCGTCGCGGCGCCCGGCCCGGCGTGCCCTGATCGGCGAAGCGGCGGACTAGATGTCGTAGTAGAGCGCGAACTCGTGCGGATGCGGCCGCAGCCGGATCGCGTCGACCTCGTTCTTCCGCTTGTACTCGAGCCAGGTCTCGATGAGATCCGGGGTGAACACGTCTCCCTTCAGCAGGAAGTCGTGGTCCTTCTCGAGGTTGTCCAGCACCACGTCCAGGGAGCCCGGGAGCTGCTTGATCGACTTCTGCTCCTCCGGCGGCAGCTCGTAGAGATCCTTGTCGATGGGCTGGCCCGGATCGATCTTGTTCACGATGCCGTCGAGGCCCGCCATCACGCAGGCCGCGAACGACAGGTACGGATTGCACGACGGATCGGGCGTCCGGAACTCGATGCGCTTCGCCTTCTCCGACCGCGAGTACACGGGGATCCGGATGCAGGCGGACCGGTTCCGCTGGCTGTACACCAGGTTGATCGGCGCCTCGTAGCCCGGCACGAGCCGGCGGTAGGAGTTCGTCGACGGGGCGATGAACGCCAGGAGCGCCGGGGCGTGCTTCAGGATGCCGCCGATGTAGTGGAGGCACATCTTCGAGATATCGGCGTAGCCGCCGACCTCGTAGAAGAGATTCTTGCCGTTCTTCCAGAGGGACTGGTGCGTGTGCATGCCGGAGCCGTTGTCCTGGAACAGGGGCTTCGGCATGAACGTGACCGTCTTGCCGTGCTTCCGGGCGGTGTTCTTGGTGACGTACTTGTACCACATCACCCGGTCGGCCATCTTCGTCAGCGTGTCGAACCGCATGTCGATCTCGGACTGCCCGGCGGTCGCCACCTCGTGGTGGTGCACCTCGACCCGCACGCCGACCTTCTCCAGGTTGAGCACCATCTCCGAGCGAAGGTCCTGGAAGTGGTCCATCGGAGGCACGGGGAAGTAGCCCTGCTTGTAGCGCGGCCGGTAACCCAGCCCTTCCTTCCCCGTGTTCCACGCGCCCGCCTCCGAATCGATCTGGTAGAAGCCGAAGTTGTAGCCCTGATCGAACTTGATCGAGTCGAAGATGAAGAACTCGAGCTCCGGTCCGATGTAGACCGTGTCGGCTATCCCCGTCTGCTTCAGGAAGAGCTCGGCCTTCTGGGCCACGTAGCGGGGATCCCGCGTGTAGGCCTCCATCGTCACGGGGTCCTTCACGTTGCAGTTCAGGACGATGGTCGGGATCGCGGCAAACGGATCCATCTGCGCGGTGGTCGGATCGGGCATGAGGAGCATGTCCGACTCGTCGATCGTCTGGAATCCGCGGATCGACGACCCGTCGAAGCCGATGCCCTCAGTAAACAGCTCCTCGTCGAGGTCGTGGGTCGGAATCGAGAAGTGCTGCCACAGGCCGGGCACGTCGATGAAGCGGAGATCGACGATCTTCGCCCCGCGCTCCTTGGCCGCGTGGATGACATCCTTCGGCGTCTTCGTCTCCAGCGGCTTCAACTCATCAGCCATCCGGGTTCCTCCGTTGCAGTTGTCGGTTGTGGCGCCGGCTCGCTTCATCGGGCCGCGACGCGACCGCGATTCTAGCGAGCATCCCGTCCCTCTTCAATCGGGACCCCAGCAGGACAAGGCGCGCCGGCGGGCCGTTCGGCCCGCGGCACGCGACTGTCGCGCGACTCGCTTCGTTACCTCGGATCCGGAAAGCAACCGCCGTGCCCCGCATCCCTCTGCCGAACGCCGAAGAAATACGCCAGATTAGCGAGGGGCGCCGCGCCCTGCGCTGCCGCATCCGTGGGCACCTGCCCACGCCGTAGGCAGCGCCGGGCCGCCGTTGACGCCCCGAGCGGAGACCGTTAGTGTCGAAGGAACACCCCGTCATCCCGCCAACCGAGAGAGGGAGCCTCCGATGTCGGTCGAACTCGAAGCGATGGAGAGCCGGTCCCGCGAGCTCCTGTCCACGGCCGGCACGGTCCTGCCCGGAGCGTGCCTCGGCCAGAACGCCCTGCCACCCGAGCTCTCGTTCGTCGTCGACCACGGCGAGGGGTCTCGCATCGTGGACGTGCGCGGCCGGACCTACCTCGACTACGTCCTCGGCTCCGGCCCTCTGCTCCTCGGGCACGCGCACCCCGCGGTGGTCCGCGCGGTGCAGGAGCAGGCCGCGCGGGGCTCGACCTTCCACTGGCTCTCGGAGCCGTCCATCCGGCTGGCGGAGATGGTCGTCGACGCGGTTCCCTGCGCCGAGCAGCTCCGGTTCCTCTCCACCGGGACCGAGGCCACCATGTTCGCCTGCCGCATGGCGCGCGCCTTCACCAGGCGCGAGAAGGTCCTGAAGTTCGAGGGAGGGTGGCACGGGTTCCATGACTACTCGATGATCGGGAACTGGCGCGTGCCGTCCGAGGCGCCCTATCCACATCCGGGCCCCGACCTCGGCGGCATCCCTCGCGGCGCCGTGGACACCGTGCTGGTCGCGCCGTTCAACGATCTCGCGACGACCGAGCGCATCGCCACCGAGTGGCGCCACGACCTCGCCGCGATCATCGTCGAGCCGCTCCAGCGTTCCGTCCGTCCGCTGCCCGGTTTCCTCGCCGGTCTCCGGGACCTCGCCCAGCGCCTCGGCGCCATCCTCATCTTCGACGAGGTCGTGACGGGATTCCGGCTCGCCTACGGCGGTGCCCAGGAGTACTACGGCGTCGTCCCCGATCTCGCGGTGTACGGCAAGGCGCTGACCTGCGGCTTCTCCCTGGCGGCCATCGCGGGCCGCGCCGACGTCATGGCGACCGCGGATCCCGCGCGGAAGGGCTCGCTCGACTACGCCGGGCTCTCCGGGACCCTGTCCGGCAACGCGCTGGCGTGTGCGGCCGGCATCGCCGCGCTCGGCGAGCTCAGGCGCCCGGGCGTCTACCCGCGCCTTCACGCGATCGGAGAGCGGATGCGAACCGGGATCGCGCGCCGGGCCGAGCGGCTGGGCATTCCCGTCCAGGTGCTGGCGGACGGCCCCATCGCCCAGGTCTTCTTCGTCGATCCCCGCGCCGAGCTCACCAGCGAGCGCGCGCTCCGGATCGCCGACGGAAAGAAGGGCACGCGGTTCGCGTTCGAGTGTCTCCGGCGTGGCATCTTCACGTTTCCCAACTCGAAGCTCTACCTCTCTCTCGCGCACACGGACGCCGACATCGACTGGACGCTCGACGCCATGGAAGAGGCGCTGGGCGCCGTCGCCTGACGCGCTCGGATGGCTCGGCCGCGCCGACGACGGAGTGATCCTTGCGCGGAGCCGCTACTGATGCGGCTTCCCGTAGCCCCCGTCGATAATCGGCGCTTGCATGGCCGATGGACTTGGGCTTAGGATCGGTCGCTGTGAAGCAGGGCGGTGCATCGAGTCGGCGGCGAGGCCTCGAGCTCGGCTGGAGCCTCCCGAGTCGCGGGCCGCTCGCGCGCGTCGACATCCTCACCCGGCTGGCCCGGACCGCGGACACTCTTGGCTACTCGGTCGTCACGATCTCGGACCACGTCGTCCTGCCCACCAGCTCGTCGGAGCCGTACCCCTACGACAAGGCCGGCGCTTTCCCGGGCGGCGCAGACCAGGTGTACCTCGAGCCCATCGCGCTCGCCCCGTGGCTCCTCGCCGCCACCCGCCGCTTGCGCGTCGCGATCAGCGTCCTGGTGGTGCCGTACCGCAACCCGGTGGTCACCGCGAAGCAGCTTGCCACCATCGACGCGCTCTCCGGCGGTCGTCTCGTCGTGGGCGTCGGGGTGGGCTGGTGGCGCGAGGAATTCGAGGCGCTGGCCGCCCCGCGCTTCGAGGAGCGGGGACCGGTCACCGACGAGTACATCCGGCTGATGAAGACACTCTGGACGGAGGACGCGCCGCGCTTCGCGGGCAAGTACTATCGGGTGGGGAACATCACGATGCTGCCGCACCCCGTGCAGAAGCCACATCCTCCGATCTGGGTCGGGGGTCACACCGAGCCGGCGCTCCGCCGGACGGCGCTGCTGGGCGACGCGTGGCACCCGATCGGGCTCCGCGGCCCCGCCGGCCTCGCGCCGGACGAGCTCGGCGAGAAGGTGGCTCGGATCCGGACCCTCGCCAGCCAGGCCGGTCGGAATCCCGCGTCCATCGGCGTGGCGTTCCGGGGTCCCCTCGACCTCTGGCCGGCCCGCGGCAAGACGCCGGACGAGGCGCCCCGCCCCCTGGCGGGACCGCCCGACAAGGTGGCGGCCGACATCCGCGCCTACCAGGCGGCCGGCGTGGACACGATGATCTTCGACTTTCCCCGGCCCGACCCGGCTGCCATGGTCACGGCAATGCGACGCGTCGCCCGGGAGCTGCGGCCGCGTCTGGCTCGTCGTTCCACCACCCGCGCCCGATGACTGACACCGCCATGTTTGCGGCGGAGAGCCGGGTGGCGCGCCTCGCGACCGTGGACGAGACGGGCCATCCCCACGTGGTGCCGGTCGTCTACGCCACGGACGGTCGCGCGTACTACTCCCCGCTCGACGCCAAGCCCAAGAAGAAGGCGTTCACCGCGCTCAAGCGCGTCCGGAACATCCGATCCAACCCGAGGGTCGCGCTCCTGATCGACCACTACGAGGAGGACTGGGCCCAGCTCCGCTTCCTCTTGGTGCAGGGCCGGGCGGAGCTCCTCGACGGCGGGATGGAGTGGCGAGCGGCACGGAGTCTCCTGGAGGCGAAGTACCCTCAGTACCGCACCCTGCCGCTTCCGCCGGAGGCTCCGGTCATCAAGATCGTGCCCGAGCACGTGGTCGGCTGGAGCCCCACTCAGTGAGCGGGGTCGCCCCGTCCCCGGCGGTCGCGGCCGCGCTCGAGCGGAGCGCGAGCGGCGGGAGCCTCGGGCGCGCGGACGGGCTTGCGCTCATCGGCGCCCCGCCCGGCGAGCTGCCGGCCATCCTCGAGGCGGCGGCGGCCCTCCGCGATCGCGGCAAGGGCCGCACGGTCACCTACTCCCGGAAGGTGTTCCTGCCCCTGACCAACCTCTGCCGCGACGACTGCGGCTACTGCACGTTCAAGCGCGACCCAGGTCAACCCGGGGCGCGCACGATGGAGCTGGACGAGGTCCTGGCGGTCTGCGAGGCGGGAGCCCGGCTCGGCTGCAAGGAAGCGCTGCTCTCGCTCGGCGACAAGCCCGAGGCGCGCTTCCCCGAGCACCGCGAGTGGCTCCGTCACCGGGGCTACCGGACGACCATGGACTACGTGGTCGCCGCCTCTCGCGCCATCGCCACGGAGACGGGCCTCCTGCCCCACGCGAATCCCGGGCTCATGAGCGAGCGTGATCTCCGGGCGCTCCGGGACTGGAACGTCAGCGTGGGGCTCATGCTCGAGAGCTCCTCCGACCGCCTGGCCGGACCCGGCGGGCCGCACGAGCTGGCGCCGGACAAGCGCCCGGCGCGCCGGCTCCGGACGATCGAGGCGGCGGGGCGAGCCGGCATCGCGTTCACGACCGGCATCCTCTTCGGGATCGGCGAGACGCTGGAGGAGCGGGTGGACACGCTTCTCGCGATCCGGGAGGTCCACGAGCGCTACGGGCACGTCCAGGAAGTGATTGTCCAGAACTTCCGGGCCAAGCCCCGCATCCCGATGGCGCGGCACCCCGAACCGGCGCTGGACGACCTGCGCCGGACGCTGGCGGTCGCGCGGCTCCTGCTCGGTCCGGACATGAACGTGCAGGCGCCGCCCAATCTCTCGCCGGGTACCTACCCGGCGCTGATCGCCTCGGGGCTGAACGACTGGGGCGGCGTCTCGCCCCTCACGATCGACCACATCAACCCCGAGGCGCCCTGGCCTCACCTCGACGCCCTCGAGGCGGCGACGGCCGCGGCCGGCGCCCGCCTGCGGGAGCGCCTGGCCCTCTACCCCGAGTACATTCATCGTCCCGGCTTCGTCCCCGGTCCCCTTCGGGACCGCGTGCTCGCGCTGGTCGACCCGGCGGGGCTCGTACCCGACCGGACGGCGCACGCGACCATCTGACGGCCGTGGACGGAGAGCAACAGGAGATGACACGGCCATGATGGACGCCTTCCTGGCTCGCTACTGGACGAGCCTCGACCCGCGCGTTCGCACGGCCCTCGACCGGGCGCTCGACGGCGGCGAGGTCACCGTGGACGATGGGCTGGCGCTGGCCGAGACGACCGGGCGCGAGCTGAGCGCCCTCACGCTGGTCGCGGACGAGCTGCGGGCCCGGCAAGCGGGCGACGTGGTGACCTACGTCGTCAACCGGAACATCAACTTCACGAACGTCTGCATCAAGCACTGCACCTTCTGCGCCTTCAGTCGAGACCACCGGGAGGAGGAGGGCTACTTCCTCCCGCTCGAGGAGGTGATCCGCCGGGCACGGGAAGCCCGGGATCTCGGGGCCACCGAGGTGTGCATGCAGGCCGGGCTCGCGCCGAAGCTCGACGGCCGCTTCTACATCGACCTCTGCCGAGCGGTCCACGAGGCGCTGCCGGACTTGCACATCCATGCCTTCTCGCCCGAGGAGGTGCTGTACGGCGTGACGCGGTCCGGAATGCCGGTCGCCGAGTATCTCGGCGAGCTGCGTGACGCCGGCCTGGGGACTCTCCCGGGCACGTCAGCCGAGATCCTGGACGACGAGGTCCGCGATGTGATCTCCCGGGGCCGGATCACGACCCGCCAGTGGCTCGAGATCATCACCACGGCCCACCGGCTCGGCATCCGGACGACCTCCACGATGATGTACGGCCACGTCGAGACGCCGGCCCACTGGGTCCGGCACATGGCGCTCCTGCGCGACGTCCAGAAGGAGACGGGCGGCTTCACGGAGTTCGTGCCCCTGTCGCTCATCCACCAGGAGGCGCCGATGTACCAACGCCACCTGGTCAAGGACGTCCGGGCCGGAGCAACGGGCGCCGAGGTCGTGCGCGTGCATGCGCTGGCGCGGCTCATGCTCGGAGCCACGGTGCGCAACATCCAGTGCTCGTGGGTCAAGGAGGGACCCAAGTTCGCCCAGATGCTCCTCGCCGCGGGTACGAACGACCTCGGCGGGACCCTGATCAACGAGAGCATCTCCACCTCGGCCGGGGCGGGTCACGGCCAGCTCGTGCCGCCTCGAGAGCTTCGCCGGCTCGTGCGTGATCTCGGCCGAATTCCCGCGCAGCGTGATACGACGTACGGTATTCTCAAGCACTACGCGGACGGGAACGACGACGACACGAGCCCGCTGGATACCGTCGAGAACGCCGACGAGCGGTTCGGTTCGTACCGCCGGCTCACCGCGTCGAGTCAGTTCCGCTTCGTCAAGCTGAAGCCGCCTGGCGCGGCCCGCGGCGGGACGGAGCTGACGGGCACGGCAGATCGGCTCGGAGAGGTTAACGAAACCCCACAGCCACCCGTTCGCGGTGGCGTCACCACCACACCCTGAGAGGAGGCGGTTCAATGGCGGGGAAACAGCATGACGAAGGCGCAAACGGTGACAATACCTTTCGGAGAAGACTCGACCTGAGCAAGAAGCAGGTCACCGGCTTCATTGACGAGCTGCAGGCGCTTGGCCGTCAAGGAGGCCAAGAAGAGCGGCGCGTTCGTCATTCCGGGCATCGGCAAGGTCGTCCTCTCGAACCGGAAGGCGCGCATGGGCCGCAACCCGCAGACCGGCGAGCCGATCAAGATCGCGGCGAAGCGGGTCGTGCGCATCCGCGCGGTCAAGGTGCTCAAGGACTCCATCCTCGGCGCGAGGAAGTAGCGCCGAGAACATGCCGCGGTCGGCACGGCGGCCGGTCCCGCCGGCTGCCGAGCCGGCACCCGTCGTCCTGGAGCCCCGCGTCTGGCAGGGTGTGGTTTACCAACCCTGCCAGAGCGGGGCTCCCGAGGTCCGGCAGCTGTTTCACTTCGCGGGCGCGTTCGCGCCCGATCTGGAGCCAGGCGAGATCGCGTGGGAGGCCCGGGCGGACGGCCGGATCGTGGGCGGCGTGCTCTGCGAGCGGCGGCGCGCCCACGGATTCATCCACGGCCCGGTGGTCGTGGATCCCCCTTCCGGCGCCGAGCCGATCGAGGTCGCGGCCCAGCTCGTCTCGCCGATCGTCGACTCGGCGCGCGCCATTCCCCTCGACTCGGTCTTCACTCGGCCTCAGGGGCTCGACCGCGTGTGGGTACGCCTCGGGTTCGTGCCCATGCCCGAAGCCTTCCTGCCGGATGCGCTCCGTGGCCGACCCGGGACGGGTCTCCATGTCTGGCGTCGCCCCGGCACGTACTCGGTTCCGGTCCCGGACCCCGAGGCCGAGGGCCGGCGGCGCGGGCGGCGGTGATCGTCGCCCTGGCGGGGGGCACGGGGGCCGCGAAGCTCCTCCGCGGCCTGGTCCACGTGACGGAGCCGGGCCGTCTCTTCATCATCGGCAACACCGGGGACGACCTCGACTGGTGGGGACTCCGCGTGTCGCCCGATCTCGACTCGGTCGCCTATGCCCTCGCCGGTCTCCTCGACGTCACGCGGGGCTGGGGAGTCCGGGACGACACCTTCCACTGCCTGGAAGCGATGAGTCGGCTCGGCCGCGAGACCTGGTTCCGCCTCGGTGACCAGGATCTGGCGACCCACCTCCACCGCACGCTCCTGCTCCGCGCCGGCGCGTCCCTCACCGCCGCCACCCGCGTGATCACCGAGGCGCTCGGCGTGAGGGCGCGCCTCGTGCCGATGTCCGACGAGCCCGTCCGGACGGAGCTCCGCACCGACAAGGGCTGGCTGAGCCTGGAGGAGTTCTTCGTCCGCGAGCGGTGCGCGCCTGACGTACAGGAGGTCGCCTACCGGGGCGCCGAGGAAGCCCGGCCGGGCCCCGACGTCCTCCCGGCGATCGGCTCCGCGGAAGCGGTCGTCGTGTGCTGCTCGAATCCGGTGACGTCGATCGGGCCGATCCTCGCCGTCCCGGGGATCGTCGACGCCCTGGCGCGCACGCCGGCGCCCGTCGTCGCCGTGAGCCCGATCGTCGGCGGGCGAGCGGTCAGCGGACCCGCCGCCAAGCTCCTGGCCGCGAGAGGTCTCGACGCGTCTCCCCTCGGCGTGGCGCGGGCCTACCGGCCCTGGCTCGACGCCCTCGTCATGGACCGGGCGGACGTCGCCCACGCGCCCGACCTCGAGCGCGACGGCGTCCGGCCGGTGGTCGCGGACGCGCTCATGCCGGACGGCGCCGCCGAGGCCCGCCTCGCCCGGGCGGTCCTCGACGCCGTGGGAGTCGCGCCGTGAGGGTCGTGGTCGTCCCCGCCAAGGAGTTCACCTCGGCGAAGGAGCGGCTGGCCGCGGCGCTCCCTCCGTCGGGGCGCGCGGCGCTGGCCCGCGCCATGCTCGAGGATGTCCTGGCCGCGCTCGCGGGCGCGCCCGTCGACCGCGTGGTCGTCGTGACCCCGGATGCGGAGGTCGCGGCGGTCGCCGAGCGCGGCGGCGCGCTGGTCGTCCGGGAGCCGGAGGGCCGCGGGCACACCGCCGCCGTCGCGCGCGGGGTCGCGCTCTGCCGGGAGTGGGGCGCGACGGTCATGCTCACCGTTCCCGGCGACCTCCCTTGCCTCACCGCCGACGAGATCCGTCGCATCCTGGACGCGTGCGGGTCCGCCCCCGCGGCCGTCTTCGTGCCGTCGCGGAGCGGCCTCGGCACGAACGCGGCCTGCCTCGCGCCGCCCGACGCCGTCCCGCTGCGCTTCGGCGAGCCGTCGTTCGCCGACCATCTGGCCGCGGCCCGCGCCCGCGGCATCGAGCCCGTGATCTTGACGCTCCCGGGAGCCGGGCTCGACATCGATCGCCCGGAGGACCTCGTCGCGCTTCGCCAGGCGGGACCTCGGACGCGAGCGGCGCAGATCCTCGGCGCGCCTCCCGCGCCGCCGCGGCGCGCGCCGGAGATAGAGGTCTTCGGGATCCGGGGCATCCCGGAGCTCCGTCCCGGGGACGACCTCGCGACGCTCACCCTCCAGGCCGCCTCGGACCAGGGCACGCCGTTCGCCTCGGGCGACGTTGTCGTGCTCAGCCAGAAGGCGGTCTCCAAGGTCGAGGGCAGGCTGGTGCGACTCGCCGACGTGGTCCCGTCCGCGCTCGCGATGGAGGTCGGACACGCGCACAAGAAGGATCCCCGGCTGATCGAGATCATCCTCCGCGAGTCGCGCCGTGTGGTGCGAATGGATCGCGGGATCCTCATCACCGAGACCCGCCACGGCCTGATATGCGCCAACGCGGGCGTGGACCAGTCCAACGTGGGCCTCGGCTGCGCGAGCCTCCTTCCCGAGGATCCCGACGCCTCGGCGCGGGCATTCGCCGACCGGGTGCGGGCCGCGACGGGCGTCGAGGTCGGCGTGATCGTCGCCGACACGTTCGGGCGCCCGTGGCGGGAGGGTCTCGTCAACGTGGCGATCGGCGTCGCGGGATTGCGTCCCCTCCAGACCTTCCTCGGGGTGCCGGACGCGCACGGCTACACGCTCCAGGCGACGATCCTCGCGGTGGCCGACGAGATCGCCGGCGCGGCCGAGCTCGTCATGGGCAAGCTCGACCAGGTGCCGGTGGCCGTGGTCCGAGGCTACCGGTACGAGCCCGGCGCGGGCTCCGCGCGCGAGCTGCTCCGCGACCCGAACATCGATCTGTTCCGGTAGCGCTCCAGGGGAACGCCGCCGCCCGCGAACCTCGATTCGGCTGCGGCGCCCGCGGGCATTCGCCCGCTACCTGCGTGATACGCTAGCCCAGCCATGAGCCAGCACGCCGAGCCTGCGGGCCGTCTCTACGCCTCGCTGCGGCTCCTGGCGCGCTTCTGGATCTGGTTCCTCTTCCGCGAGGTTGCGGTCCGCGCCGCCGCGCGCGTGCCCGCGACCGGGCCGGTCCTCGTCTGCGTGAACCATCCCAACAACCTGATCGACTCCCTCCTCCTGGCGGCTGTCCTCTCGAGAAAGGTTCACTTCCTCGCCAACGCGTCCCTGTTCCGCAACCGGCTGCTCGGCGCGCTGCTCGCGCGCGCCGGCGCCATCCCGGTGCACCGGCGCCAGGACGCGCCCGGGGCCCCCGATCGCACTGCGGCGACGTTCGCCGCGGCCCGTCAGGCGCTCGAAGACGGGCGCGTGCTCGCGATCTATCCGGAGGGCACCACCCACGCCGAGAGCCGCGTCCAGCGCATCAAGACCGGCGCCGCGCGGATCGCGCTCGACTACGAGACGTGGGCGGCAGACCCCCGGGTCCGGCCCGCGCGTCCCGCTCGCCCTCGTTCCCGTCGGGCTGTCCTTCGAGATCCGCAAGGCATTCCGCGGCCGCGTGCTGGTCGCCTTCGGCGAGCCGGTCCCGCTCGAGCGCCACGTGGCGCGGGCGCGCGAGGAGCCGATCGCGGCCGTCCAGAGCCTGACCGACGCCATCCAGCGCGCCATGGAGGCGGAGGTCGTCCACGTCGATCGGATCGACGCTGGCCGAGGTCGTCCGCGCCGTCGAGGACCTGTACCGCGAGGAGCTGGTCCGTCAGCTCCATGCCGAGCGCGGCGTCCGGCCAGAAGCAATCGACGTCTTCCGGCTCTCCCGCGCCATCGTCGAGGCGGTCGCCCACTTCAAGGAGCGCGACCCGGACCGCGTCGCCGCGCTCTGGCAGCGGATCCAGCACTACCGCGCGCTGCTCGCCGCGTGGCACGTGCGGGATCAGGCAGTGGGCGCGAGGCTGCGCGGGGACCGCCCTCCCCACCGCCTGCGGTCGTCGACCGCGGCGGTGCTCGGGCTGCCGGTATTTCTCTACGGGAGCATCGTCAACGCCCTGCCCTATCTGATCCCGCGCGGGCTCGCCCACACCTTCGCCCGCAAGGAAACGGACTACGCGACGATCCGTCTCCTCTCCAGCACCGTCGCCGTTCCCCTCTGCTGGGGGCTCGAGACCTGGCTCGTCAAGCGGCTCGCAGGGACGGGCTGGGCGATCGCTTTCGCCGTCTCGCTGCCGGTGACCGGCCTCCTCGCCTACCACTACCTCCGCGGCCTCGGTCGGCTGCGCGCGCGGACCGGCTTCGCCATCCTCGCGCTCACCCACCACACCGCTGCGGCGCGGCTCCTCGCCGAGCGTCGGGCGATCCTGGTCGCCCTCGAGCGCGCAAAGACCGACTTCCTGGCGGCCCGAGACGTCGCGCCGCCGAGCCCGCGCAGCGCGAGTGCCGCGCCGCTGCCGTCGGTCCAGGTTGGGAGTGGCGCCGCCGCGAGCGGTCGCGACCCGGAGCGGCCGCGATGACCGTGCTTCGCCTGGAGGAGCTCTCCGCGCCGGCCGTCGACGCGCTGGATCGGAGTCGCACGCTCGCGGTCGTCGGCGCGAGCCCGCTCGAGCAGCACGGCCCGCATCTTCCGGTCGGGGTCGACTACCTCGTGGCCGGCTATCTCGCCGAGACGGTCGCCCACCGCGTGGTCGCGCGGCGCCCCGACTGGACGGTCGTGCTCACGCCGACGCTGCCTCTCGGGAGCTTCACCTTCGACGGCGCGGGCACGATCGGCGTCCGTCAGCGAGTGGTCCGCGACGCGGTCGCGGACTACGGACGCGCCCTCGCGCGGGCGGGATTCCGGTACATCCTGGTATCGAATGGACATGCGGGGCCGGGACACCTCGTCGCCCTCGAGGAGGCTGCCGCGCTGGTCTCGCGCCGCCACGGAATCGCGATGGCCTCCTTCACGGGCCACATGGCGTGGGAGTTCTTTCGCGGGCGATACCTCGCGCGGATCGAGGCGGCCCTGGGGCGCGCGCTCACCGGCCAGGAGCGGCGGGCCTTCGCCGGACGACGCCCACGGTGGGTGGTGGGAGACCTCGCTGATGCTCCTGCTGCGGCCGGATCTGGTGGACTCGGGATATCAGGGACTGCCGCCGGTGCGCTATCCGATGCTGCGCCGCCTCCGCCCGAACTACCCGACGCGCGACGGTGGCCAGGGCTACGTGGGCGACCCCGCGCGCGCCGACGTCGCCTTCGCGAAGGCCACCCTCGAGGTCCTGGTGGCCGAGGCCGCCCAGCTGGCCGAGGCGCTGATCGACGGGCGCCTCCACGCGCGCCATCTCCGCTCGCCGTTCCGTCTCGTGCCGTTCCTCCGCACGGACTTCTGGCCCGTGGCCGGCGCCCTCGTCGCGGCCGGCCTGGGAAGCCTGTGGCTGTCCCGGTCGTCCGCGGCGCCGGCGCCGGCCCGCCGCTTCCACGCAGGCAGGATCCGCCGATCCCGCCGCCGAGAGAGGAGCTCCGCCTCGATGACCGATCGGCCCCTCCGGGTGTCCGCCTCCGCGCTCAAGGCCTTCATCGTCTCGGTCTTCGATCGCTGGGGGACTCCATCCGCCATCGCGGACCTGACCGCCGACCTGATGGTCCGGACCGATCTGCGCGGCGTGGACTCCCACGGAATCGGCATGCTGCCGACGTACCAGCGATGGCACCGGCGCGGCTGGATCGTCCCGGCCGCGGAGCCGAAGGTCGCCCGCGACGACGGCACGACCGCCGTCGTGGACGGCCAGCAGGCCTTCGGACACTACACGTCGACGGTCGCGATGGAGCTCGCCATCGCCAAGGCGCGGGCGTACGGGGTGGGTTTCGTGACCTGCCGCAACTCGAACCACTACGGCGCGGCGGCCAACTACTCGATGATGGCCCTGGCCCACGACATGATCGGGCTCAGCATGACCAACGCGGGGCCGGCCGTCGTCCCGACCCACGGGCGCGAGGCGATGCTCGGCACCAATCCCCTCTCGTTCGCCGCGCCGGCCGGCCGCCACTTCCCCTTCGTGCTGGACATGGCCACCAGCACCGTGGCGATCGGCAAGCTGTCGATCGCGGTCCGGTGGGGAAAGCCGATCCCGCCCGGGTGGGCGCTCGACGAGGAAGGCCGGCCGACGACGGACCCGAACGTCGCCGTCACGACGCGGCATCTGACGCCGCTCGGGGCAACCCGGGAGCTCGGCGGCCACAAGGGATACGGGCTGGCCGTCATGGTGGACATCCTGTCGGGCGTCCTCGCCGGCGCGATGTTCGCGGAGACGCGGCTCCGCGATCCCGACCCGAACCGGCCCGACATCGGGCACTTCTTCGGCGCGATCGACATCACCCGCTTCCGTGACCTGACCGCCTTCAAGGCCGACATGGACGCTCTCCTCCAGGCGTTGAAGGACTCGCCCAAGGCCGAAGGCGAGGATCGGATCTACGTGGCCGGCGAGCCCGAGTGGGAGTGCGAGCAGGAGCGGCGCCGCAACGGAATCCCGCTCGCCCCCGGCCTCGTGAGCCAGCTGCGCGAGGTGTCGGCGCAGGTGGACGTCCCATTCATGCTCCACGCTTGAGGAGACGCTGATGCCTCAGTTCGCCTACTTCTGCGGTCACGAGCAGTTCCAGCCGGAGGTCCTCCTCGAGCATGCTGTCCTCGCGGAATCGGTGGGGTTCGACGCGTTGACGGTGTCCGACCACTTCCATCCCTGGGTGGACGACGCCTCGGCGTGCGGGTTCGCGTGGACGTGGCTGGGCGCCCTGGCGGCGCGCACCAAGCGAGTACGCATCGCGACCGCGGTGACCTGCCCGCTCTTCCACTACCATCCGGGGCTCATCGCCCAGGCCGCGGCGACCGTGGACCGGCTCTCCGGCGGACGGTTCGCGCTCGGCGTCGGCACCGGCGAGGGCATCAACGAGCGTCCGCTCGGCTTCCCGTTCCCCGGCTACAAGGAGCGCGCGGGCCGAATGACCGAGGCGATCGCCATCATGCGGGCCCTGCTCGCGGGCGAGAAGCTCGACTTCTCGGGCACGTACTACCGGACCGACAAGGCCCGCCTCTACAGCCCGCCGCGCGGCCGGGTTCCGATCTGGATGTCGGCCGGCGGCCCGCAGTCCGCGACCCTCGCGGGCCGGATCGCCGACGGGCTCATCCTGAGCGTCAAGGTTCCCGCCGAGGCGCGCGAGCAGATCATCGATCCGTTCCGCGCCGCGGCGCAGGCGGCGGGCCGAGCCGCGCCGACGCTGGTGGCGCAGCGCTGGTCGATCCTCGCCGCGGACGAGGACGAGGCCTGGCAGGCCCTCCAGGCCTGGCGCGGTCTCCGGGTCGAGGGGCGGCTGGAGGAGGTCGATCCCGCCGTGCTGCGGGCCCGCGCCGATGCGATGGACCGCCGCGAGATCATCGGGAAGTACGCGTGGGCGCGCCGGCCGGAGGATCTCATCGACATCTACCGGCCGCTGGTCGAGGTGGGCGCGGACATCGTCACGATCCAGGTGACCTCCGTGGACCAGCCGAAGACGATCCAGGCGCTCAGTCGCGACGTCCTTCCGGCACTGCGGGCCATGTAGGGGCGATCATGAAGCGTTGGAGGGTCCTCGGCGCCGCGCTCGTGCTCGCCGGGTGCGCGGTCGAGTACACGCAAACCGACCTCGTCGCGCTCAAGCGCGAGGATCGCACGAGCCTCCGCGACGCGCCGAACGTGGCCGTCGTCATGTACCCGATCCCGAATCCCACGTTCAACGGCTACGTCGACGAGCGCATCATCGCCGTTCGAACGCAGACCGGGATCGAGGCGCCGCTGGACCGGGTTCGCGAGCGCTTCGTGACCCGGCTCACCGGCCCGCTCGGATATCCGGCGTCGCTCCGGCAGTCGCCGGTCCGGGTCGCGAGCGACAGCGTGGAGGCGCTCCGGGCCTCGGTCACCGCTCCCCTGGTCCTCGACTTCGGCACGCAGTCCTGGGGCCTGGCGAAACCGGGCCAGAGCGGCGGCGAGGCCAAGGCGGATGACCCCATCTACGTGCACCACTTCGTGCGCGCGCGCCTGGTGCGGCTCTCCGACGGCGTGGTTCTATGGCGGGCGGTGTGCGGTCTCCGGGGCTACGCGGGAGACGAGCCCGTCAAACTCTCGGATCTCATGGCCGGAGGAGGCGTGCTGCTTCGCCAGAAGCTCGACGTCGCCGCGGACCGGTGCGCGGACGAGCTCGTCGAGTTCTTCCAGGGCGCGGACTGACGGGCGGAACTCGGCCCGCCGGCCGTCGGGCGCGAAGCCAAGGGGCGTCTAGCGCCCGCGGGCGATGCCGACAGCGAGAAACAGCACCACGAGCGCCAGCACCAGGACGACCCGGTCCAGCATCCGGACGCCCGACAGCGCCCCGCCTGGCTCGCCGCCCCCCTCGATCGCCTGGATCGCGCGCGGCAGCAGCGCAAAATCCCGGTGCGCGGCGAGCGCCAGGAGGGCGATGACCGTCAGGAGCTTGCCCGCGAGCCACGGGGTGATCACCGCCATGCTCCGGAGGTTCTCGAGACCGGTCACGATCACGAGCGCCACCGCCGCCCACGACACCACTCGGCCCCGCCGGAGCAGCGCGAGCGCGTCGCGGGCGCCCCGCGACGCGGCCGGTACGACGAGGTGGCCGGCGTAGAGTAGTCCGCCCACCCAGGCCACAGCGCCGACGACGTGAAGCCACACGACGGCGAGGCGAGCCATCGTGGGACTAGCGGGTGAGCATCGCCGCCAGAGCGAGCGTGAGGTCCGAGAGGTCGGCGAACGCGTGGTCGGGGCGGTGGGCCGTGAGGTCGTCCAGACTGTGCCAGCCGGTCGCCACCGCGATCGCCCTCGCCCCGTATGCTCGGGCGCACCCGATGTCGCGGGGCGTGTCGCCGATGATCACGGTGTCCGGCCCTGGAAACGCGCGGCCCACCAGACGCTCGGCCCGGTCGGCGGCAACCTTGGGGAGCCGGGTCCGATCCGCATGGTCCGACCCGTACGCGCCGAGCCTGAAGCGTGGCCACAAGCCCGTGGGCCGCAGCTTGATCCGGGCGCCGGCCTCGATATTCCCGGTGAGCAGCCCGACCAGCACGTCTTCGCGCGCGGCCAGCGCCTCCACCAGCTCGCGCACACCCGGGTACACGGTCACTCCGCGCCCGTCCCCGATCTCCGTCTCGAGCAGGGCCTCGTAGCGCCGATAGACGTCCGCCTCACCGGCGGCGATCGCGGCCTCGTCCAGGCCGGCGCGGCCGAGGAGGTCGCGGATGATCTGCGGATCGGTGCCGCCCCGAAAATCGTAGCCGTCGATCGGCCCCGCGGTGCCGTACACGTCCCGCATGGCCTGGTCGAGGGCCCGCCGCCCCGCTCCGCTCGCACTGAGCAAGGTGCCGTCGACGTCGAACAGGACGAGCTTCACGACCGGGCGCGCTCCACGCTCACGCGGGAGGGGGCGCCGCCCGCAGGCGCTCGACGATCGGAGGCAGCTCCGCCAGGACCAGGTCGACCTCGTCGGCGGTCGTCCAGCGCCCCAGCGTGAAGGCGAACGCGCTCTGCGCCTCTCGCTCGCCGAGACCCATGGCGCGCAGAACGTGCGGGGGCTCGCCGGCCAGTGCGCCGCGCCCGCCCGAGATGGCGGAGATCCCGGCGAGATCGAGGGCCTGGACGAGGCTCTCCCCCTTCACGCCCGGAACCACGAATCCCGCGTGCTGCGGCAGCCGGTCCCGCCTCGGACCCACGAGCCGGAGCGCCGAGCAGCGCGCCTCGAGACCGTCGACCAGCCGGTCACGCAGCGCCTGGACGCGCGTCGCCTCAGCGGGGCCTTCTCGGAACGCGAACTCGGCCGCCACGCCCAGCCCGACGGCTCCGGCCAGGTTCTCGGTGCCCGAGCGCAAACCGCCCTCCTGCCCGCCGCCCACGACCTGCGGGGCCAGATCGAGCCCGGGCCGGATCCAGAGCGCGCCGACGCCCGGCGGCCCGCAGAGGTCGTTCGCGCTCACCGTGAGGAGGTCGATGCCGTCCGCTTCGACCGAGACCGGGAGTCGTCCCAGCACACCCACTCCGTCCAGATGGAGCGGGACGCCCGCCTCGCGTGCCACCGCCGCCACCGCTCGCCACGGCTGCACGGTCCCGGCATCGCCGTTGGCCGCTCCCAGGGCAACGAGGCACGTATCCGGCCTCAGCGCGCGTCGCACGTCGTCGGGCGACACGCGGCCGTCGCGGTCCACGCCCACCGCCGTGACCTCGATCCCGGCCTTGGCGAGATCCCGGCAGGGAGACAGGACCGACGCGTGCTCCACGACGCTCGTCACGACGTGGCGCCCGCGTCCGCAGAGGCCCACGCCCTTGATGGCCAGGTTGTTCGCCTCCGTCGCGCCGCTGAGAAAGACCACGCCTTCGGGTCGCCCGCCGACCAGTCGGCCGACCTTCGCCCGGGCCGCGCGAAGCGACTCGCGAGCCTCTTCCCCCAGGCTGTGGCGCGCGGACGGATTACCGACCCAGCCCTCCAGGAACGGGCGCATCACCCCCAGCACGCGGGGGTCGACCGGACAGAAGTCGGAGTAGTCGAGGTAGGCGCGACGCGCGGGGCGGGCGGCCCCGCCGAGCCTATCGGGCCTTCCGGACCAGGAAGTGGTAGACGGGGCCGGTCTTGGTGACGGCAAGGAGCTCGTTCCCAGTGCGTCGGGCCCAGCTGCGCATGTCGGGGTCACTGGCCGGATCGTCCGATAACATCTCGAGGACCTGCCCCAGGGCCATGTGCTTCATGGCGTCCCGGGTCTCCACGATGGGCATCGGGCAAAACAACCCGAGGCAATCCAGCGTCCTATCGATGGACACTTGCTGGACAGAGACGGGAGGAGTCACGCCAGGCCACGCTACTGTAGGGTTGCGCAACGTGTCAAGGCCCTACCGCCCTTTGGAAGGTGCTGACAAATACCTTGACGAAGACGCCCGGCAATGAAACCATATGCACCAAGCGCGAATAGGCCACAATAAGCGCGAGATTGGACAGGGAATAAGACATGGAGCCCGTCGAGCGGAAGGGCCGCGGTGGCACAGAGATTCTGACCATCCGCGAGGTGGCCGCGTACCTCAAGCTGCCCGTGTCCACCGTGTATCGGTTGGCAGAGCGTCGGGACCTCCCTGGCCACAAGGTCGGGCGGCAATGGCGCTTCCACAAGTCGGTCCTGGACGATTGGTTCCGTCAGCATGCTGCCACCAGCCGGTCGACGGTCCTCGTCGTGGACGACGAGGAAGCCATTCGCGCGCTCATGGTGACGGCCCTCTCCACCAAGACCCGGGACGTCCTGGCCGCCGGGAGCGGCGAGGAGGCCCTCGAGATCCTCAAGCGGACCGAGGTCGATCTCGTGCTCCTGGACCTCTCGATGCCCGGCATGAACGGCGTCGACACCTTCCGGGAGATTCACGCGCTCCGTCCGGCTCTGCCGGTCATGATCGTGACGGCGTATCCCGACTCCGACATGATGGCCAAAGCGCTCGAGATCGGACCGTTCTCGATGATCTCGAAGCCGGTGGACCTCGCCCAGATCCAGAAGACTGTCGAGCGAATCGTCGGCAGCTGATCCCGTCGGCTTGACCCCGCCGACCCCCCCTGTTATCACAGTAACGCGGCGGCCCTAGCTCGCCCCCGCACTCCCGTCCGGCGCGAACCGGACGCCCTCCCCGAGAAAGGCGGTGGCATGCCCGGAACCGACGGTGGACTGATACGAGGTCTCGAGGGTGTTGTCGCCGCCACCACGCGGCTCTGCGACCTGGACGGCGTCAACGGGCGCCTCGCCTATCAGGGATACGCGATCGAGGACCTCGCGCGCCACGCTGCGTTCGAGGAAGTGGTGTGGCTCCTCTGGCACGGCGAGCTGCCCGGGACGGACGAGCTGACTGGCTTCCGCAAGGAGCTGACCGAGACGGGGCCGCTGCCCGCCGAGGCCGTGAAGGTGCTCAAGCTCCTCCCGAAGACGATGCACCCGATGCGGGTCCTCCAGATGGGCGTCGCGCTCCTGGGCGGCCTCGACCCCGACGCGGAGGACAGCTCTCCCGAAGCCATCCGGCGCAAGGCGGTGCGGCTCGTCGCCCGCGTGTCCTCGCTGACCACCGCGTTCCACCGGATCCGGATCGGCAAGAGGCCCATCGCCCCCCGCCCTGATCTCTCGCACGCGGCGAACTTCCTCTACATGCTCTCCGGCCGGAAGCCGCGCGTCGTGCCGACGCGGGCGTTCGATGCCGCCCTGGTCCTCTACGCGGAGCACGAGCTGAACGCGTCCACCTTCACGGCCCGGGTGGTCGCGTCCACGCTCGCCGACATGCACTCCGCGGTGTCGGCGGCGGTCGGAGCGCTCAAGGGCCCGCTTCACGGCGGCGCCGGCGAGGCGGTCATGCGCACGCTGGAGGAGATCGGCCAGCCCGACAACGCGGACGCCTTCACCCGTCAGGCTCTCGCCGAGAAGCGGCGGCTGATGGGCTTCGGCCACCGCGTGTACAAGGCCGGCGATCCGCGAGCCAAGATCCTGCGCACGCTCGCCGCCAAGGCCTGCCGGAACTCGTCGGAGGCCGTCTGGTACGAGACGGCGATCAAGCTCCACGAGGCCGTCAACCGCGAGAAGGGCTTGATCCCGAACGTCGACTTCTACTCGGCGCCGCTCTTCAAGGCGCTCGGGATCCCGGTCGACCTGTTCGTCCCGGTCATCGCGGTGTCGCGGATCGCCGGCTGGACGGCGAATCTCATGGAGCAGTACCACGACAACCGGCTCATCCGGCCCCGCGCGGACTACGTGGGGCCGAGCGCGCGCGAGTTCCGGCCGCTCGCGGCACGCGGCGCCTGATGCCCCAGAGCCTCGTCCAGAAGCTCGTCGCCGGTCACCTGGTCTCGGGCGAGCCCGTGCCCGGCCAGGAAATCGGCCTCCGGATGGACCAGGTGCTCCTCACCGACACCAACGGCACCATGGCGTGGCTTCAGTTCGAGGCCATGGGCTTCGATCGGGTCAAGGCCGAGACCGTCGTCACGTACGCCGACCATCAGGTCTACCAGTTCGACGCGCGCAACACGGAGGACCACCGCTACCTCCAGACCGCGTCCCGCCGCTTCGGCGGGTACTACTCGAAGCCCGGCAACGGCATCTGCCACCAGGTCCACCTCGAGACCTTCGGCGCGCCCGGGCGTACGCTTCTCGGAACGGACAGCCACACGCCGCTCTGCGGAGCGCTCGGCATGCTGGCGATCGGGGCGGGCGGCCTCGACGTCGCCTGCGCGATGGGCGGCAGCCCGTACTACTTCCCGTTGCCGCGCATCGTGCGGGTCGTGCTGACCGGCCGGCTTCGTCCCTGGGTGGCCGCGAAGGACGTCATCCTGGAGTTACTGCGCCGCCTCACGGTCCGCGGGGGCTTCGGCAAGATCTTCGAGTACTCGGGACCGGGAGTGGCCACGCTGACCGTGCCCCAGCGCGCGACGATCGCGAACATGGGGGCCGAGCTGGGCCTGACCACCTCGATCTTCCCTTCCGACGACGTCACGCGCGCCTACCTCGCGCGCCTGGGCCGCGAGGCGACGTGGCGCCCGCTCGCCGCCGATCCGGGCGCCGCCTACGACGACACGTTCGAGATCGATCTCTCGGCGATCGAGCCGCTCGTCGCCGTCCCCGGCTCGCCGGATAACGTCGTCCCGGTCGGCGAGGTCGAGGGCACGTCGATCGAGCAGGTCCTGGTCGGGTCGTGCACGAACGGCTCGTGGGAGGACATGTCCGTCGTCGCCGAGGTCCTGCGCGGGCAGCGCGTCCACCCCGACGTCTCCTTCGTCCTCTTCCCCGCGAGCCAGCAGGTCCTCGAGACGATGGCGCGGCAGGGGCTGGTGGCGGATCTGATCGCCGCCGGCGCGGTGATCTCCGAGTCGACCTGCGGGGCGTGCCCCGGGATCGGCCACGTGCCGGCCTCGGGATCCCGCAGCCTCCGGGCCTTCAACCGCAACTTCCCGGGCCGGAGCGGCGTCAAGGGCGACCAGGTGTATCTGTCCTCCACGCAGACCGCCTGTGTCTCGGCGCTGCGTGGCGTGATCACGGATCCGCGGCGGCTCGGCGAGGCGCCCGAGGTGGTCTTCCCCGCCCGCTTCACCGCCTCCACCGCCGGACTCATCCTGCCCGCGCCCGACGCGCGTGACGCGGTCGTCGTGAAGGGGCCGAACATCCGCGAGGTGCCGGTGGGCCGACCGCCCGGCGACGAGGTCGCCGGTCCGGTCCTGATCAAGCTCGGCGACAAGGTCTCGACCGACGACATCTCCCCGTCCGGCTCGCAGGTCCTCGTCTTCCGGTCCAACATGCCGGCGATCGCGGAGTTCACGTTCCGGAACGTCGATTCCGAGTTCGTCGCGCGCGCCAAGGCGGCGAGCGGCGGCTTCATCGTCGCGGGCCAGACCTACGGCCAGGGCTCGTCGCGCGAGGCCGCCGCGGTGGGCCCGATGTTTCTCGGGGTGCGCGGCGTGCTGGCGAAGACCTTCGCCCGCATCCACCGCGCCAACCTGATCAACTGGGGCGTGCTCCCCCTCGAGCTCGCGGACCCGGCCGACTACGACGCGATCCTGCCGGGACACCAGCTCCGCATCGCGGACGTCCCCGGCGGGCTGGACCGCGGCACGCTCTCGATCCAGAACGAGACCACCGGCCAGCGAATCGAGGCGCGCTGCGTGCTCACCGCGCGCGAGCGGGCCATCCTGGCGGCCGGTGGCCGCCTCGCCCACACGCGGGCCCTGGCGGAGTCGGCGGCCTGATGCAGCGGCGCGTCCGCGCCGTGTTCGTCCGCGGCGGCACGAGCCGGGCCCTCGTCTTCCACCGCCGCGACCTCCCGGACCGTCGGGAGGCCTGGGATCCGATCTTTCTCGCGGCTCTGGGGAGTCCCGACCCGTACGGGCGGCAGCTCGACGGCCTGGGCGGCGGGATCTCGTCGCTCTCGAAGGTCGCCGTGGTGGGGCCGTCGTCCCGCCCGGACGCGGACGTCGACTACACGTTCGGCCAGGTCGAGGTGACGCGCGCCGCCGTCGACTACCGGGGGAACTGCGGCAACATCTCGTCGGCGATCGGGCCGTTCGCGATCGACGAGGCGCTTCTGCCCGCCCGGGAGCCCGCCACCGTCGTGCGGATCCACAACACCAACACGCAGAAGGTCATCCACGCCCACGTCCCCGTGGAGTCCGGCCAGGCGGCCGTACGGGGAGACTTCGCGCTCGACGGCGTTCCGGGCACCGGCGCGCGCATCGCGCTGGACTTCCTCGACCCGGGCGGCGCCGTCACGGGTCGGCTCCTTCCCACTGGCCGGGCCCAGGACCTCCTCGAGGTGCCGGAGCTCGGGCCCGTGTCCGCGTCGCTCGTCGATGCGACGAATCCCATGGTGTTCGTCCGCGCGAAGGACCTGGGCCTCGACGGCACCGAGCGGCCCGAGGACCTCGACGGTCGTCCCGGGCTGCCCGCGCGCCTCGAGGCCATCCGGGCGGCCGCCGCCGTCCGGATGGGCCTCGCGCGTACCCCGGAGGAGGCGAGCCGGACGAGCACGGCCGTGCCCAAGATCGCCATCGTGGCGCCCCCGGCGGCGTATCGAACGCTGGCCGGAGCGACCGTGGAATCCGACGCCGTGGATCTCGTGGCTCGCATCGTGTCGATGGGCAAGGTCCACCGGGCCTTCGCGCTCACCGGCGCGATGTGTCTGGCGGTCGCTGCCCGCATCCCGGGCACGCTCCCCCACGAGGCCGGGGCGCTCGCCGGCGCGGCCGGCGACGTCCGGATCGGCCACCCCTCGGGAGTTCTGCCAATCGCCTCCGCGATCGCGCCGGGACGCGATGGCGCCCCGGTGGCGCAGACGGTCACCGTGTACCGCACGGCGCGGCGACTCATGGAAGGCGCCGTCCTCGTCCCCTGACACTCCGCGATCGAGGAGGTCACTCATGGCCGCGACGAGACGCGAGTTCCTCCGGGGCGCCGGCGCTACCCTGGCCGCCGGCAGCGCGCTCCGTCACCCTCGCTCCGCCGCGGCCCAACCGCGGCCGGGAGTGCCCCCCGATCCGGTCAAGATCGGTGTCCTCGCCAGCCGCGCCGGCGTGACCGCGCCGGTCGGCCAGGCCGGCCTCCGCGGCACCGAGTGGTGGGTCGAGAGGGTCAACCGGGCGGGCGGCATCCTCGGCCGGCGAGTCCAGCTGGTGGTCGAGGAGGAGACGAACCCGAAGGACACCGTCGAGCGATACCGGAAGCTCGTCCTCCAGGAGAAGGTGGACGTCGTCGTGGGCGTGATCTCGACCGGCGTCTCGCTCGCGCTGGGCTCGGTCGCCGAGGAGATGGACACGCCGTGGCTCGCCTGGGACGGCACGACCCAGAAGGGTGTCGAGGAGACGATCCCGAACCCGAAGTGGGCCTTCCGGAGCGTCGACAACGAGGTCGAGGCCATCGTGGCCGGAATCCTGACCGCGAAGTACTTCAAGGGCGTCAAGACGATCGCCGGGATCAACAACGACTATTCCTACGGTCACGACTGCTGGGCGTCGTACCAGGCGGTCCTGAAGCGCCTCGGCATCGAGGTGAAGCCCGTCCTCGAGCTCTTCCCGAAGCTCGGCGAGACCAACTTCACGTCCCACGTCGCGGCCATCCAGCAGGCGAAGCCGGACCTCCTCATGTGCTCCTTCTGGTCCGGCGACGCGACCATCTTCATGAAGCAGGCGGCGGCGGTCGGACTCCTCAAGGACATGAAGGGCGTGTTCACGACGGCTGGCGGGGTCCACGACTCGCTCAAGAAGGACTTCACCCCCGAGGGCCTGCTCCTCGGCTACAACTCGATGTACTTCGACGATCCGAAGGCCAGCCCGCTCCTGAAGCAGTTCGTCCAGGAGTACAAGGCCAAGTACAACGAGTACCCGGCCTACGAGTGCGACCACGCCTACTTCTGCGTCGAGTCGTACAAGGCCGCGGTCGAGAAGGCCTACCAGGCGACGAACCAGTGGCCGTCCAAGGCCCAGGTCGCCAAGGCGCTGGAGGGCATCGAGGTGGTCTCCCTCTCCGGCAAGCGGGCCTGGCGCGAGGACCACATCCAGACGTGCGACTTCTACCAGGGCATCACGACGCACAAGAACGCCTACGACTTCGCGACGATCAATCCGGTGGAGGTCATCTCCACGAAGCAGGCGATGAAGCCGCCGGGGACGAAGCTCTTCGACTGGATCGGGTCCTGGAAGGTCTAGTCTCGCAGGATCGCACCGCGCCGGATCTCGCCGCGACATGAGGCGCCGGGCCCGCCCGACTCCGCTCGGGCCCGGCGTCGGCCCGGCCCTCGCGAGGGCGTTCTCGCAGCCCCGGCCCGCTCGCACCTGCCGCATCCGGGAATGACCGGCCCTCCGGGGAGCGGTCCCCGCGACTGACCGAGGTCGATGGCCAGCCACGTTGTCAGCGTGGTCATGGGCGGCCTCTTCCACGCGGCCATCCTGTTCCTGGTCGCGGCCGGGCTCCAGGTGGTCTTCGGGGTCCAGCGGATCTTCAACCTGGCCTGCGGCTCCTTCTACGCGCTCGGCGCCTACGTCGGGGTTGCGGCGGTCCAGGCCTTCATCCGGGCCGGCGGGCCGCCGGAGCTCTTCATCCTCCCGCTCGCGGCGGCCGGCCTCCTCGCCGGCCTGGCGGGCATCCCGGTGGAGCGGGGCCTCCTCCGCTTCATCTACGACCGCGACGAGACGTTCCAGCTGCTCCTCACGTTCGCCGTCGTCCTCATGCTCGAGGACCTGATCCAGATGACCTGGGGCGCGGCGCCGACGTCCACCTCGGGGCTCTACCTGGTCTACGGGCAGGTCCGGATCCTGGGCGCGGCCGTGCCCACCTACAACCTGATCGTCATCGCGGCCAGCGTCGCCATCGCCGTCGCCATCGGCTGGCTCCTCGCCCGCACCGCGTTCGGGCGGATCGTGCGCGCCGCGGCCGAGAACCGGGAGATGGCCGAGGCCCTCGGCGTCGACATGCGAAGCGTGTACGTGCGCGTCTTCACCCTCGGATGCATGCTCGGAACCCTGGGCGGCGCGCTCGTGATCCCCTCGACGGCGGCCATGAGCGAGATGGGCGTCGAGCTCATCGTGGAGGCGTTCGCGGTCGTGGTGATCGGCGGGCTCGGCAGCATGCGGGGCGCGCTCGCCGGGGCGCTGGTGGTGGGGCTCCTCCGCGCGGTGGCGATCGCCGTCTACCCCGCGCTGGAGATGCTGCTGATCTACCTGATCGTCATCGGCGTGCTCGTGATCCGCCCGCGGGGCCTCTTCGGGAAGGCGGCCGTCGCGTGAGGCTGCCCGGGGTCGTCCTGCTGGCCGGGGCGCTCGTCGCCGCCCTTGGCTTCCCGGCGGTCGCGCCCGTCTACCACACGACCCTGATGCTCCCGTTCATGGCCTATGCCATCGCGCTGCTCGGCCTGAATCTCCTCTTCGGGTACACCGGGCTCGTCTCGTTCGGCCACGCCCTGTTCCTGGGCCTCGGCGCCTACACGGGGGCGGCCCTCACCTCGCACACGCAGATCCGGTCCCTCGAGGCCATCCTCCTGGTGGCCGCGGTGGTGGCCGGCGTCGTGGCGGCGCCGGTCGGGGCGCTTTGCGTTCGCTACGCGAAGATCTACTTCGGCATGCTCACGCTCGCCTTCGGCATGCTCTTCTACACGTTCGTCCTGAAGTTCTATCACCTGACCGGCGGGGACGAGGGGATGCGGTTCCTCCGCCCGACGCTGCTCGGCCAACCCCTGGCCGACTGGCCGAAGACGGCGTACCTGGCGGGGCCGTACTACTACTACTCGCTGGCGCTTCTCGTCCTCGCCGCCCTCGTGATGTGGCGTGTCGTCCACTCGCCCTTCGGGCTCTGCCTCCGCACGGTGCGCGACAATCCCTTGAAGGCGGAATCGCTCGGGCTCTCCGTCCCGTGGTACCGCTGGTGCGCCTTCATGATCTCCGCGGTGTACGCGGCCCTCGGGGGCGTCCTCCTGGCCGTTCCGACCGGCAACGTCGACCCCACGCTCGCCTACTGGACACACTCGGGCAACCTCGTGTTCATGACGCTCCTCGGGGGCTTCGCGAGCTTCTTCGGCCCCGTGGCCGGCGCGCTCGTCTTCATTTACCTCCAGGACACCGTGATGTCGCTCTTCCCCTACTGGCGGCTCGTGTTCGGCGCCATCCTCGCGGCGCTGGTCATCTTCGCCCCGACGGGCCTCGCGGGCCTGATGGCGCGCCGCCGGCCGGCGGAGGTCGCGAGCCGGTGATCCTCGAGGCCCGGCAGGTCACGCACTACTACGGCGACGTGCGCGCGCTCGACGACGTCACCCTCGGCGTGGAACCCGGCCAGCTCGTGTCGATCATCGGCCCGAACGGCGCGGGCAAGTCGACGCTGATCAACGTCCTGACCGGGTTGCTCGAGCCGAGCACCGGCGCGGTGCGCTTCAAGGGTCGCGACATCGGTGGGGCCGGCCCGGTCCGGGCGGCGCGTCTCGGGCTCGCCCGGAGCTTCCAGCTCGTGCAGATCTTCCCCGAGCTCACGGTGCTGGAGACCCTCCAAGCGGCCGTGGTATCCCGCCTCGGCCGCGGCCGGCGGATCCTGGGGTCGCTCCGCGCCGACGCCGAGGTGCGGCGGGACGCCGAGCACGTGGCGGACCTCTTCGGCCTCCGCGAGCAGCTCCACGCCCCGAGCCGCACGCTGCCGCAGGGGGGCAAGAAGGTCCTGGACGTCGCGGCGGCGTTCGCCCTCCGGCCCGAGGCCATCCTCCTCGACGAGCCCACCAGCGGAGTGTCCACGCGGGACAAGACCCTGGTGATGCAGATGCTGGTCCGCGCCTCCCGCGGCATCGGCGTGCAGGCGATCCTCCTGGTCGAGCACGACATGGACATCGTCTTCGGATACTCGGACCGGATCGTGGCGCTCCAGGAGGGGCGGATCCTCGTCGACACGACGCCGGACGGGCTGCGCTCGAACGAGGCCGTGCTGGCCGCCCTGGTGGGCCGGCCCCCGGCGGCCACGCCGGCGACCCCAGAGGCCTGATCCGGTGCTGCGGCTGGACGCGGTCAACGTGTTCATCCAGTCGAGCCACATCCTCCGCGATGTCTCGCTCACGGTGGAGCCGGGAGCCCTGGTGTGCCTCGTCGGCCGGAACGGCGCCGGGAAGACCACCACCCTCCGCACCGTGATGGGGTATCTCCGGCCCACGGCCGGACGGATCGAGCTCGGGGGCGAGACCGTCTCCGGGCTCCCCACGCACGCCATCGCCCGGCGCGGCGTGGGCTACGCCCCCGAGGAAGGCGGGATCTTCGGGGACCTCACCGTGGCCGAGAACGTCGAGATCGCCACCTGGACCCGGCCCGGGGGCCGCCCCGCCTCCGAGCGGGTCGCTCTCGCCTACGACGTCTTCCCCCGGCTTCGCGGATATGCGGCGCGCGGCGGCCTCCACCTGTCCGGCGGCGAGCGCAAGATGCTGGCCATCGCGCGCGCCCTGGCGCTCGACCCCGAGCTGCTCCTCCTCGACGAGCCCTTCGAGGGGCTCTCGCCGGCCATCGTCGGGCAGATCGCCGCGAGCATCGCGGCCATCGCGCGCCAGGGTCGCGCCATCCTGATCGCCGAGTCGAACGTCCACCACGTGCCACCCCAGACGAGCCGGCTCTACGTCATCGAGCGCGGGGAGATCATCTATGCCGGGCCGCCCGACGGCGCGCGCCGGGACCCGGCCGTCCTGCGCGTCATCGGCGGAGCGGCCGCTCCCGTCGCGGGACTCCCGCCGGACGCCCCCGAGAGGTCCCGCGCTCTTGACCGCCCTCCCGAGTCCGCCTAAACTGCCCTCCGAGTTTGGCCCGTTCCGCGCAGGCCGCCCCGGGACGACACGGATCACACCGAACGGAGGACCCGACATGACGCTCCACGTCCGACGACCGGCAGTCATCGCCCTCGGCGCCCTGGTCGCGCTGATGGTCTGGGCGAGCGGGACGGCACCCGCGGCCGCCCAGTCCAAGTTCAAGGAAGCGCCGATGCTGGCCGACATGGTGAAGGCCGGCAAGCTGCCGCCCGTCGAGAAGCGGCTGCCCTCGGATCCCCTGGTCGTTCCGGTTGTCGAGCGGACCGGCCAGTACGGCGGCGTGTGGCGCCGCGCCTTCCTCGGGCCCGCCGACTTCAACAATTACGTGCGGGTCGTCTACGACGCGCTCGGCCGCTTCTCGCCGGACGGCGCCAAGATCGAGCCGAAGATCGCCGCGAGCTGGCAGTCGTCGCCGGACTTCAAGGTCTGGACGATCAAGCTCCGCAACGGCGCGCGCTGGTCCGACGGCGCGCCGTTCACCGCGGACGACATGGTGTTCTGGCACAAGGACGTCATCCTGAACAAGGACCTGACGCCCTCCATTCCCGGGTGGCTGCGCAACAGCGACGGCACCGCGGCGTCCGTCGAGAAGGTCGACGCCCAGACGGTCCGCTTCACGTACAAGCAGCCGGCGACGCTCTTCCTGACCGCGCTCGCCAACCAGGACGGCGGTGACCGCACCTACGCCGCCTTCCTGCCCGCCCACTACCTGAAGCGCTTCCACCCCGAGTACACGAAGAAGGACGACATCGACAAGCTCGTCCAGGCGGCCGGCTTCAAGACCTGGACGGAGCTGTTCGCGGCCAAGAACGCGCCGTTCGAGAACCCCGAGCGCCCGACCATGGGCGCGTGGGTGCCGGTCACGCGGGTGAGCGACCAGGTCTTCACGCTCCGGCGCAACCCGTACTTCGTGGGCGTCGATCCCGACGGCAACCAGCTCCCGTACCTCGACGAGGTCCGCTTCACCTTCTTCGCCGACATCCAGGCCCTCAACCTGGCGGCGATCGCGGGTGAGTTCGACATGCAGGAGCGCCACATCCAGATGACCAACTACCCGGTCTTCAAGGAGAACGAGAAGAGCGGGAAGTACCGCGTCATCACGTGGCCGACGTTCGGCGGCGCCGACGCGGTGGTGGCCTTCAACACCTCCTACAAGGCTGATCCGGAGCTCGGCAAGTTGCTCGCGAGCAAGGACTTCCGGGTCGCGCTCTCCTATGCCATCAATCGAGACCAGATCAAGGAGTCGGTCTTCCTCGGTCTCGGCGAGCCACGTCAGGGGGTGCCGGCACCCTGGCACCCGTACTTCCCGGGGGACGAGTGGGCGAAGAAGTACACGCAGTTCAAGCCCGACGAGGCCAACAAGCTGCTCGATGGCATGGGCCTCGCCAAGAAGGATGCCCAAGGGATCCGCCTCCAGCCAAGTGGCAAGCCCCTCAGCATCGAACTCTCGGTCTACGCGGGCTTCGCCGCATGGCCCGACGTCGCGCAGCTCATCTCGAAGGACTGGGAGAAGGTCGGCGTCAAAACCGTCGTCCAGATCCGAGAGCGGGCGCTTCACTTCAAGATGCGCGACGCGAACGAGCTCCAGACCGAGATGTGGAACGAGGACACTAGCGCCTTTCCCTTCACTGGAAACGCGAAGGTGGACGTCCGGAACAACCCGATCCTGACCACCGGGCCGCTCTACCTCCAGTGGTACCAGACCAAGGGCAAGGAAGGCATGGAGCCGCCCGCGCCGCTCAAGAGGATTGTGGAGCTCGTCGACACGGCGCGAACGGTCGGGCCCGATGGGCAGATCAAGGCCGCCCAGGAGATCTTCCGGATCTGGGCAGACAATGTCTACGAGATCGGAACGGTCGGTTTGACACCGATGATCCAGGGTGTGGTCGTGCTCAACCCCCGTCTGCGCAACGTCCCGACGACGCTCGGCAACGACTGGCCGCTCCGGAGCCCGGGCAACGCGCGCCCGGAGCAGTTCTACTACACGAAGTAGCCGCCCGATCGCCGCGCCCGGTCCCGCCTCCGCCCGGGGGCGGGGCCCGGCGCGGCCCGGCCGCTCGCGCCTGAGCGTCGCCGGGCGGCCCAACCCCAGCCACCACACGGATCGCCGATGACCCGCTATGTCCTGCGGCGCCTGGCGCTCCTGCCCCTCCTCCTGTTCGTCTTCTCGGTGACCGTCTTCGCGATCGTCCAGGCGCCGCCCGGTGACTTCCTGACCTCCTACATGGCGACGCTCGCCTCCTCCGGCAGCTCGGTGAGCGCCGAGCAGTTCGAGGCGCTCCGCCGGGACTACGGGCTCGACCAGCCCCTCCACGTCCAGTACTGGAAATGGATGGTGAACGTCCTCCAGGGCAACCTCGGCCTCTCGCTCGAGTACCAGCGGCCCAACACCGAGCTGATCGGCGAGCGCCTGGTGCTCACCGTGATCCTGGCGCTCTTCTCGTTCGTCTTCACCTGGCTGGTGGCGATCCCGATCGGGATCTACTCGGCCACCCACCCGCGGTCCGTCCTCGACTACGCGATCACCGTCCTCAACTACGTGGGCGTGGCGACGCCGAACTTCATGCTCGCGCTCATCCTCATGTGGATCGCCTTCGCGTACCTGGGGATCAGCGCCACCGGCCTCTTCTCGCCGGAGTTCGTCGACGCGCCGTGGAGCGCGGCGCGCGTTCTGAACCTCCTGGCGCACATCTGGCTGCCCGCGGTGGTCCTGGGGGTCGCCGGGACCGCGCGCCTCACCCGCGTGATGCGGGCGAACCTCCTCGACGAGCTGCACAAGCCCTACGTCGTCACCGCGCGGGCCAAGGGCCTGCCCGAGTGGCGCCTGGTCCTCCGCTATCCCGCCCGCCTGGCGCTGAACCCTCTCGTGAGCACGATCGGCTGGTACCTCCCGGCCCTCTTCTCCGGAAGCCTGATCGTCGCCACGGTCATGAACATCCCCAACATCGGCCCGCTGCTCCTCCGCGCGCTGATCAACCAGGACATGTACCTGGCGGGCAGCATCCTGCTGATCTACTGCTTCCTGGCGATCGTCGGCACCCTGATCTCCGACATCCTGCTCGCGTGGCTCGACCCGCGGATCCGGGTGGAGGACTGATGGCGGGCGATTCGACGCGGGCGCCCACGCCGGAAGCGGCCCCGCTCGTCGTCGCGGAGCCGGGCGTTGCTCCGACCGCGGCCGAGGAGCGGGTCTCCCTCGCGTCCAACTGGACGCTGGTCTGGTGGCGCTTCCGCAAGCACCGGCTGGCGATGGCCAGCGCCGCCGTCCTCCTCGGGCTCTACGCGGTCGTCCTCTGCCCGGACTTCTTCAGCACCCAGGACCCGGAGCTGACCGAGGCCCGGCTCGCGTTCATCCCGGTGCAGCGGCCGCGCCTCCTCGACGGGTTCCGCTGGAGCCCCTGGGTGCCCGCCGTCGTCGGGAAGCGCAACCCGACGACGCTCCGCATGGAGTGGCAGGTCGACCCGAGCCGGAAGGTCGGCATCCGGCTCTTCGCGCGCGGATACCCCTACCGCGCGTTCGGGCTGATTCCGACGACTCTCCATCTCCTCGGGACCGGCGAAACGAGCGGGGCGGACCGGATGCACCTCCTCGGCACCGACCGCCTCGGCCGCGATCAGTGGTCGCGCCTCATGCACGGGACCCAGACGTCCATGACCATCGGGCTGGTGGCGGTGACGCTCAGCGTGGTGCTGGGCGTGGTGCTCGGGCGGCGTCTCCGGTTACTTCGGCGGCATGGCCGACCAGGTGATCCAGCGGCTCATCGAGCTGCTGCAGTCGCTCCCCACCATCCCCATCTGGCTCGCCCTGACCGCCGCGCTGCCCCGGGACTGGACGCCGATCCAGGTCTTCTTCGCGATCACCGTCATCCTCTCGCTGGTGGGCTGGACGACCCTGGGCCGGGAGGTGCGCGGGCGATTCCTCGCGCTCCGCGAGGAGGACTTCGTCCTGGCGGCCGAGCTCGCCGGGTGCGGGCGGCCCCGGATCATCCTCCGCCACATGGTGCCGACGTTCCTGAGCCACATCATCGCGACCAGCACGCTCGCCATCCCGGCGATGATCATCAACGAGACCTCGCTCAGCTTCCTCGGGCTCGGCATCCGGCCGCCGGCGATCAGCTGGGGCGTGCTCCTCCAGGAGGCGCAGAACATCCAGACGCTGGCGCTGGCGCCCTGGCTCCTCATCCCGGGGCTGGTGGTGATCGCTCTCGGTCCTGGCCTTCAACCTGGTCGGCGACGGCCTTCGCGACGCCGCCGACCCTTACAGCCACTGACGGGGTCAGGCCTTGACTTCCAAACAGTTCGGCGCCGAGGTCCCGCGGGAAGTGCATGGAAGTCAAGGCCTGGCCCCGTTGCTCTCCGTCCGGGATCTGCGCGTGTCGTTCTTCATGGAGGAGGGCGTGGTGCGGGCCGTGGACGGGTTGAGCTTCGACGTCTTCCCCGGCCAGGTCCTCGGGATCGTCGGCGAGAGCGGGTGCGGCAAGTCCGTCGCGATGCGCGCGGTCCTCCAGCTGGTGGAGCCGCCGGGGCGGATCGTCTCGGGCAAGATCGTGTTCCGACCCGGGGCCGACCGGGTCGTCGACATCGCGAGCCTCGCGCCGCGCGGGCCCGCGATGCGCGCGATCCGGGGCGCCGAGATCGCCCTCATCCCGCAGGAGCCCATGGCGGCGTTCAGCCCCGTGCACTCGGTCGGGGATCAGATCGTCGAGGCCATCCAGCTCCACTGGCGCCAGTGGCGCGCCGACGGGCCGCCTCTCACGCGGGCCGAGGCGCGGCGGATCACCGCGGAGCTCTTCCGGGACGTGGGCATCTCGATGCCGGAGCAGCGCCTGGACGCGTACTCGTGGCAGCTCTCGGGCGGCCTCCGCCAGCGGGCGATGATCGCCATGGCGCTGTCCTGCAAGCCGCGCCTCCTCATCGCGGACGAGCCGACGACGGCGATCGACGTGACGACGCAGGCGCAGGTGCTGAACCTCATGCGGGAGCTCCAGCGGAAGTACCAGACGGCCGTCATCTTCATCACCCACGATCTGGGAGTCATCGCCCAGATCGCGCGCGAGGTGGTGGTGATGTACCTCGGCCGCGTCATGGAGCAGGGCCCCGTCGACGCCATCTTCCACGAGGCCAAGCATCCGTACACCCGCGCCCTGCTGCGCTCCATCCCCAGCCTCCAGGCGACCCCGCGCGTTCCCCTGCCGATCATCACCGGCTCGCTCCCCCACCCGTTCAACCGGCCCCGCGGCTGCCCGTTCCACCCGCGGTGCTCCGAGGCCATGGCGGGCGTCTGCGACGAGCGCGTGCCGGCGCTCCGTCCCGTCGGAGAGCGCCAGCAGGTGAGCTGCTTCCTCTACCACGACGTGGAGGCCTCGTCGTGACCGCCGCGCCCGCGCCGACGACGCCGCTCCTCGAGGTCCAGCACCTCCGGAAGTTCTTCCCGGTCCGGAAGGGCTTCTCCCGGCGGGTCGTGGCCGAGGTGCGCGCGGTCGACGACGTGAGCTTCGAGGTCCGGGAAGGCGAGACCCTCGGCCTCGTCGGCGAGAGCGGGTGCGGCAAGACGACGACCGCTCGGTGCATCCTCCGGGCCATGGCGCCGTCCAGCGGGGAGATCCTCTTCCGGACGCGCGCCGGCACCGTGGTGGACCTCGCCCGACTGTCGCGGAAGGAGCTGCGCCCGCTCCGGCCCGAGATCCAGATGGTGTTCCAGGACCCGTTCGGCTCCCTCAATCCACGGATGACCCTGCTGGACAACGTCGGCGAGCCGCTCCTCGTGAACGGCCTCCGCGACCGGCGCGCGCGGCGGGACCGTGTGGCCGAGCTCCTGCGCCTGGTCGGGATGCGCCCGGAGTTCATGTACCGCTTCCCCCACGCGTTCAGCGGCGGGCAGCGCCAGCGGATCGGGATCGCCCGGGCCCTCGCGACCGAGCCCAGGCTCGTGGTCGCCGACGAGCCGGTCTCGGCGCTCGACGTCTCGGTACAGGCGCAGGTCCTGAACCTCCTCCTCGAGCTCCAGCAGCGCCTCCACCTCACCTACCTGTTCGTCGCGCACGACCTCGGCGTCGTCCGGCACATCTGCGACCGGGTCGCCGTGATGTACGTCGGCCAGCTCGTGGAGATGGCGCCCGCGACCGCGCTCTTCCGTCAGCCCCGGCATCCGTACACCGCCGCGCTCATGAAGGCGGTCCCGGTGCCGGATCCGCGCATCCCGAGCGGCGACGTGGCGCTCCAGGGCGAGGTCGCGAACCCCGCCAGCCCACCCTCCGGCTGCTACTTCCATCCCCGCTGCCCGTTCGCGGTCGACGTGTGCCGGACCGAGCTGCCCGCGCTTCGCGAGGTGGCGCCAGGGCACCTCGCGCGCTGCCACCGGGCGGACGAGCTCGTGCTCGAGGGCATCGGGATCCTCGACCTACCCGCTCGTGACGCGTCATGACCGCGCGCCCCGGCACCGGCCACCGCGCCTGGACACCCCGCTTGTGCGGCATCCGGGGCGGCGCGATCATCGACCGCGGGTCCGCGGCCGGGCGGACCGCGCTGACTGCCCGCTGACCCGAGGATTCGAGAGGAGAGCTCGACGATGGCCGCGACGACGTTACCGCTGATCCCCTCCACCGTGGTCGGCTCCCACGGCCGCGCCGGCTGGTGGCATCTCGGCGTGAAGACGTGGGAGGCGGGCCAGATGGGGCCTGCCGACCTCGAGGAGATGCTGGACGACGCCGCCGACACGGCCATCCGCGACATGGAGCGCGCCGGGGTCGATCTCATCACCGACGGCGAGGTGCGGCGGCTGGACGGCTACGTCGACTCGTACTACGCGATCATCAAGGGGATCCGGCCGATCGACGTACGGCGGAAGCTCGGCCCGTGGGGCTACGACCAGCAGACGCGCTACGAGGCGGTCGGCAAGATCGAGACGCCGGACGGCGGCCTCGGCATCATCAAGGAGTTCGAGTACCTGAAGGCGCACGCCACGGGCGGCGTCAAGGCAACCTGCGCCGGCCCCCTCACCTTCGGCTCCCGCATCCACCCGGGCGCGACGTACAAGGGCGTCGTCCAGGTGGCGGAGCGCTTCGCGGAGGTGATCAACCAGGAGCTCAAGGGGCTGGTCGCCGCCGGCGCGGAGTTCATCCAGATCGACGAGCCCGCCCGAGGCCACGTGAGCGGCCAGGAGATGGCGCGCCTCTTCAACCTCGCCACCGAGGGGGTCGGCGCCCGGCTGGCCTTCCACGTCTGCTTCGGGAACCGCTTCGGCCGCTCCCGCTTCGACCGGACCTACCGGCCCTATTTCCCGGCGCTGCTCGAGGCCCGGGCCGACCAGTTCGTGCTGGAGTTCGCGGGACGCGAGATGGCCGAGCTCGATCTCATCGGCCAGTACGCGCGCGAGGGCCGGGAGCTCGGCGCCGGCGTGATCGACGTGAAGGGCTTCCACCCCGAGACGCCCGAGGAGGTCGCCGACCGGATCCGCAAGGTCCTCAAGGTCTGGCCGGCCGACAAGCTCTACGTGAATCCCGACTGCGGCTTCGGCTGGAGCCCGCGGTACATGTGCAACGGCAAGATCCGGGCGCTCGCCGCCGGCGCGCGCCTGATCCGCAAGGAGCTGGGCGCCGGCTAGACCCGCGCGCCGACCACGACCACCAGACAGGGCGCGCGGCGGGCGAAGCGGCCGCCGGCGCCGGAGCGGGACGGCCGCGTGAGCGGCGCGTCTTCCAGGAGGCCTCATGGGACCCACGGGCACGATGCGCGCGGTCTTCTACAATGGCGCGCGGACCTTCACCCCTGGCAAGACGTCGATCCCCGCCGCCGGCCCCGGAGAGGCCCTCCTCCGCGTGCTGCGCGTCGGCATCTGCGGAACCGACCTCCACATCTTCCAGGGGCACCTCGACAACCGGGTCCCGCACGGCGGGATCATCGGCCACGAGACGTTCGCCGAGGTCGTGGAGGCGCCGGCCGGCAGCGGCGTGGCGGCCGGCGACCGCGTCGTGGTCGAGCCCGTCCGCTTCTGCGGGACGTGCCGGGCGTGCCGCATCGGCGCCAACTACATCTGCTACAACCTCAAGGTCCTTGGCGTCGATCTCCCGGGCGGGATGCAGGAGTACTGGCCGGTGCCGGTCGACCGCCTGATCAAGGTGCCCGACTCCCTCCCCGACGACCACGCCGCCGTGATCGAGCCCCTGGCCGTCGCGACCCACGACGTCACGCGGGCGGGCGTGAAGACCGGCGACGCCGTCCTGGTGTTCGGCGGCGGTCCGATCGGCTGTCTGATCGCGCTCGTCTGTCGGCACCGGGGGGCGCGGGTGGCGGTCGTCGAGATCAATCCCTACCGGGTCGAAATGCTCCGGCGGCTCGGGCTCGAGGTCGTCGGGCCCGGGGTCGACCCCGTTCGGTTCGCGACCGAGTGGACCGACGGCGACGGCGTCGACGTCGCGTTCGAGGTCACCGGCCATCCCGCCGCCGTGAAGGCGATCACGGAGGTCGTCCGGGTCTGGGGGACGATCAGCATCGTCGCGATCCACTCGGAGCCGATGCCGGTCAACCTCCACAAGTTCTTCGCGCGGGAGCTCTCCCTGCACGGGAGTCGCCTCTACACGCGAGCCGCCTGGGAGGAAGCGATCCGCCTCGGGGCGAGCGGCGCCGTTCCGCTCGCGCCCCTGGTGAGCCGCGTCATTCCCCTCGAGTCGCTCCAGGAGGGCATGGAGACGGCGCTCGGCGGCGGCCCGGTCATGAAGGTACTGGTGAACGTCACGGCGTAGCCGACCGCTCCCGGGACGCCTCGAGATAGACCTCGTTGTACGCGCGGTGCCGACGCTCGAACTCCGTCTCGCACTCGCGCACCTGGCGGGGAATCTTGAAGCGCTCCCGGCAGCGGAGCCGCTCGCCGGCCATCTCGTCCATCCGCGCCAGCGCCCAGCGCCGCCGCGCCTCGCGGTCGCGCGGGGTGGCCGGGTCCGGCCCGGCCGCGTCCCCGGGAGTCGCGGGCGCCACCGACACGCAGGCCAGCGCCGCGAAGGCCAGTCCTCGAACCACGTCTCGTCGCGCCCAGCCCCCACCGCTCATCACGTGCTCCTTCCCGTCCGGCCGCTCGCGTATCCGGCCGGATCCGCTCGTAACGGAGCTCATACGCGGCGACGCCCCGGCCCCCCGTCGAATTCCCGCGGCCTGCCGTGATCCGGGCGGTGATTCGTCGCGTGCTATCCTCGCCCGCGATCAGGGAGCAAGCGCCGTGCCGCGCGGGCTCAGGCCGGCGACCGAGGGAGTCGGAATGAGATTCGAGGGCCGCGTGGCGATCGTGACCGGCGGCGGGGCGGGGACCGATCGCGCCACGTGCCTCGCGCTCGCACGGGAGCGTACGGCCGTCACGGTCGTCCACGGCGCGATCGTTGACGTCAACGGAGGACTGCTGTAGCCCGAGGCCGGGCCCGCACTGTCGCGCGCGCGGCTCCGGTCGGCGCGGGTCCCGTGCTCCCCCGCCGCTTCTACGAGCGGCCCGCCCCCGCCGTCGCCCGGGACCTTCTCGGCTGCGTCCTCGTCTCCGAGCTCGGGGGCACGCTGACGGCCGGGCGCATCGTGGAGACCGAGGCGTACCTCGGTCCGGAGGACGGCGCCTCGCACGCAGCCTTTCGGCCGGGCAGCCACTGGCTCTTCTACGGGCCCGGCGGCGTCGCATACGTCTTCAGGGCCTACGGCCTCCACGACTGTCTCAACGCCATCGCGGGCGCCGCGGGGACTCCGGGCTGCGTCCTCATCCGGGCGCTCGAGCCCCTCCTCGGCGTCCGTACGATGGCCCGCCGGCGGGGGCAGGCTGATACCGGCCCAGCATCCGCGCGGGCGCTCGCCGCTCTCACCGGCGGCCCGGCCCGCCTCACCCAGGCGCTCGGGATCTCGCTCCGAGACAACGGCCGGGACCTCCGGGTGCCGCCACTCAGCATTCACGCCCCGGCCCAGGGCGTGCGCCTCCCGGTGGTGACCAGCCGCCGGATCGGGATCACGCGCTCGCCGGACCTCCCGCTCCGGTTCTCGGTTCTCGGGAGCCCATACGTCTCGAAGCCCGCTCCGGGACGGTCCGGACATCGGAGCGGCGCCCCGACCGCGCCATTGCGGGGCCCAGGTCGCCGGCCTATCCTGCCTGCATCGCATCGGTCGACGGATCGGGCGCGGCAGGATGCGCCGGAGCCTCGATGACATGGAGCTGCTCGAACGCGACACATTCCTAGCTGACCTCGAGCGCCTGCTCGCGGACGCGGCCGCCGGCCGAGGGCGCCTCGTCTTCGTGGGCGGTGAGGCCGGTGTCGGCAAGACCGCGTTCGTCGCCCGAGTCGCCGAATCCGCCCGGAAGACGGCGCGGGTGCTCGTCGGCGCCTGCGACCCCATGTCCACGCCGCGGCCGCTGGCGCCGGTGCTCGACATCGCCGCGACGGTGGGCGGAACGCTCGAGCGGCTCCTCGCTGACTCGGGTCAGCCCCGGCATCGGATTCTCCGCGCCATCCTGGGCGAGCTCTCGGGCGGGCTCCGGCCGACCCTCGCCGTGTTCGAGGACGCCCACTGGGCCGACGAGGCCACGCTCGACCTCCTGCGCTTCGTGGGCCGCCGCTGCGGCGCGGCGCGCCTCCTCCTGATCGTCACGTATCGGGACGACGAGGTCGGCCCGACTCATCCCCTGCGCGTCGTGCTCGGTGACCTGGCAACGGCGGCGCCCGTGCGGCGGCTCTCGTTGCCGTGCCTCTCGGAGGCGGCCGTCCGGCGTTTGGCGGAGGGCAGCGCTCTCGACCCCGTCGAGCTCCATCGCCGGACCGCCGGCAACCCGTTCTTCGCGACCGAGGCCCTGGCCAGCGGATCGGACGCGATCCCGGCGACGGTTCGGGACGCCGTCCTGGCCCGGGCGTCCCGTCTCTCGAAAGCCGGCCGGGCGACGCTCGATGCCGCCGCTGTCATCGGCGCTCACGGTGAGGCGTGGCTCCTCGCGGAGGTCGCGGGGCGCGATGCCCCGGGCCTCCGAGACTGCGTCGCGGCGGGCATGCTCCGCGTCGACGGCGATGGGTTCGCCTTTCGCCACGAGCTGGCGCGCGACGCGGTCCTCGAGGCGCTTCCCACCGTGCGGCAGCTGGCGCTTCATCGCCGCGCGCTCCAGGCCCTCCGCTCGCGCGCGCCGACGGCCTCGGACACGCTGGCCCGCCTGGCACATCACGCCGAGGGCGCCGGCGACGCGCCGGCCGTGCTCGAGTACGCCGTGGCCGCCGCCCGGCGGGCGTCGACGCTCCACGCGCATCGCCAGGCCCGGGCCCAGTACGCGCGGGCCCGGCGCTTTGCCGACGCGCTGGCGCCAGTGGAGCGCGCCGGCCTCCTCGAGGCGTATGCCTACGAGTGCTATCTCACCGAGGCAGTCGACGACGCGATCGCCGCCCGCCAGGAGGCCCTGCGCATCTGGAGGGAGCGCGGCGACGATCTCCGGATCGGGAGCGCTCTCGGGTGGCTGTCGCGCTGCTACTGGTACGCCGGACGGAACGCCGAGGCCGAGGCGGCGGCCCGCGGGGCTCTCGACATTCTCGAGGCGCTGCCGCCGGGGCGCGAGCTCGCCATGGCCTACAGCAGCCAGGCCGCGCTCCGGATGCTCGCGCGCGACGCCGACGCCGCGATCCTCTGGAGCGAGAAGGCGATCGAGCTCGCCGATCGGCTCGACGACCGGGAGACGCTCGCTCACGCGCTGAACAACCTCGGCACCGCGCGCCTGGTCCGCGGCGTCGACGGCGGCTGGCAGGCGCTCGCACGGAGCATCCGGATCGCCGTGGACGCCGATCTCGAGGATCACGTCGCGCGCGGCTATTCGAACCTCGGCTCTGCGAACGGAGAGGTCTACGAGTTCCCGATCGCGGATCTCTATCTCGTCGAGGGGATCGCGTACTGCGTCGAGCGCGACCTCGACGCCCACCGGGACTACATGACGGCCTGGCGCGCAATCTGCCGGTTCTTCCAGGGCCGCTGGGCCGAGGCGGCAGACCTCGCCGCCGGCGTCCTGCATGAGACCGATCTGGCGGCGCCAACACGGATCATGGCGCTGGTCGCGCTCGCGCGGATCCGGGTGCGCCGCGGGGATCCTGAGGCGGACCCGCTGCTCGACGAGGCGCTCGCCCTGGCCCGACGCACCGACGCGCTCCAGCGCCTGGTTCCCGTTCACGTGGCGCGAGCCGAGGCGGCCTGGCTCCGGGGCGACCCGGGCCGGGCCGCGGCGGAAGCCGACGCGATCTACCCCCGGGCCGTCGAGAGCACGTACCCCTGGCTTGTGGGCCCCCTTGCCTACTGGCGCTGGCGCGCCGGCGGGGTCACCTCGCCCCCCTCGTGGATCGCCCGCCCCTTCGCGCTCCAGATCGCCGGCCAGTGGCGGGAGGCCGCAACCGAGTGGGACAGCCGCACCTGCCCCTACGAGGCCGCCGAGAGCCGCGCGACGGGGGACGATCCCGAGGCGCTCAGGCTGGCGCTCGGCGATCTAGAGCGGCTCGGCGCCCGTCCGGCGGCCGCGCGCGTGAGCCGTCGGCTCCGGGAGCTGGGGGTTCGCGACATCCCGCGCGGACCTCGCCCGGCGACCCGGGCCAATCCCGCGCGCCTGACCGCCCGGGAAGCGGAGGTCGTCCGGCTGGTGGCGCTGGGTCTCCGGAATGGCGAGATCGCGGAGCGCCTGAGCGTCACCGCCAAGACCGTGGACCACCATGTCTCGGCCGCCCTGTCCAAGCTGGGGGCCCGGAGCCGGCTCGAGGCCGTCAAGGAGGCTGCCCGGCTCGGGCTCCTGGAGCACGAATAGCCCGCGCGGGGAAATTCAATATAGGGAATCCTCCCGATATGGGCCGCCTCGCCATGGTGGGATCATTGTGCCGGCCGGACGACCCGGCCTAGCGAAAGGAGGGCGCGATGCCTCGTTACATGGTCGAACGGACGTTTCCCGACGGACTCCGCATCCCGATGACCGGTGAGGGCGCCGTTGCGTGTCTCGGCGTGGTGGGCCGCAACGCGGACCTCGGCGTCACCTGGATCCACTCGTACGTGAGCGACGACAAGAAGAAGACGTACTGCGTCTACGACGGGCCCGACCCGGAGGCCATCCGGAAGGCCGCCCAGCGGAACGGCCTCCCCGTCGACTCGATCAACAAGGTGTCGGTCCTGGATCCCTACTTCTACGTCTAGGCTCGCGCGGGGGCCAGGCCTCGAGCGCCCGACCATCGAGGCCTGACCCCGGGCCACCAGTCCCTAGGACCGTCGATCCGTCTTGTTTGACGGTAGGATGGCGGATCCCGTCTGAGACGCGGGATTACGGGGGCCCCACCGCCCCGCCTCCACGGCGGTGAGGAAGTCCAGGACCGCCCGGTTGAACGCCTCCGGCTCCTCGAGGTTGATCGTGTGCCCCGCCTTGGGGATGACCACCAGACCCGACGTGCGGATCTTCCGCTTCAGGTAGATCCCGGGCTCGAGGCACGGCTCGTCCTCGTCGCCGGTGACGATGAGGGTCGGCACCGTGAGACGCTCGAGCTCCGCCTCGAGCTCGTACACGCTGGGCCGGGTGAGTTGGACCCCTCGCATGGTCAGGCCATGGCCCAGGGCCGACTGGGCCGCGAACTGGTCGTGGAACTCCTGCCAGCCCTTCGGGTCCTTGTCACGGAACTGGACTCGCGTCGGCCCCGCGCAGTAGACGTCGGCGAGCGTCGCCATCGGCTCGGTCAGGAAGCGCTCGGCCGTGGCCGCGACGTCCCGCCGGAACTGGGCGCGGTCCGCCGCCACGCTCCCGTACCCGCACCCCGCGACGACCAGCGACAGCGCCCGCTCCGGGTGGCGCAGCCCGAAGTGAAGCGTCGCGTAGCCGCCCATCGACAGCCCGCAGATGTGCGCGCGGTCGATCCCGAGCGCGTCGAGCAGGCCCCGGATGTCGTCGACGGCGTGGTCCTGCGAGTACGCGCTCCCGTCGGTCGGCACGTCCGACGGCGGGTAGCCGCGAGCGTTGAAGGCGATCGTCCGGTAGCGACGGGCGAAGAAGCGCACCTGGAGGTGCCAGCTCTGGGCGTCCCCCGCGAACTCGTGAACGAAGACGAGCGGGACGCCCGCGCCGGTTTCCTCGTAGTGGAGGCGGATGCCGTTGGCGGAGACTCTGGGCATGGGAGCTCTCCTGTGGCCGCGCGCTTCACCCCAGCGCGACGGGCAACGAGCGCATTCCTCGGAATACGAGCGAGTCGAGCCACTCCGGCGCGCCGCCCCGTGGACGGAGGCCCGGGAAGCGCGCCAGCAGCGCCGGCAGCGCGAGCTGCCCCTCGAGCCGCGCCAGTGGCGCCCCCAGGCAGAAGTGGATGCCGTGGCCGAACGCGAGGTGGCGATTGTCCGCGCGCCCGAGGTCGAGCCGGTCCGGCTCCCTGAACTGGGCGGGGTCGCGGTTGGCGGCGTTGATCATCAGGAAGAGGCGATCCCCTCTCCCGATGTCCTGGTCGCCGATCCGGAGGTCCTCGCGGGCGACGCGCACCATGGCCGGAGTGGGGCCGTCGTAGCGCAGCAGCTCCTCGACGGCCGAGGAGCCCAGCGCCGGATTCTCACGCCAGGCCCGCGCTTCGGCCGGGTGTCGGAGCAGGGCCAGCGCCCCGTTCCCGACGAGGTTCGTCGTGGTCTCGTGACCCGCGAAGAGCAGCAGCACGCAGCTCGCGATCAGCTCCGCCTCGCCGAGACGCTCGCCTCGCTCGCCCGTGACGAGGAGGGCCGTCACGAGATCGTCGGCCGGGACGTCCCGGCGGCGGGCGACGACACGCTCGAAGTAGTCCCGCATCTCGGCAACCGCGCGCGCCGCCCGCTCGTACTTGTCGGGCGTCCCGAGCGAGCTCCCGATGAAGCCCGCCAGCTCGTCCGACCACGCCTTGAGCTGCTCGTGATCCTCGGCCGGAACGCCCAGGAGGTCTCCGATCACCGCCACTGGCAGCGGATACGCGAAGTCCCGGATCAGGTCCATCTCCCCGGCGGCGGCCGCGCGGTTCAGCAGGAGTTCCACGATCTCCGCGATCCTCCCGCGCCGGGTCTCGATCGAGCGCGCGGTGAACGCGCGCCCCAGCGCGTTGCGGAGCCGCGTGTGCACCGGCGGATCCGTGAACACGACCCAGAGCCCGACATGCCGCAGGAGCGTCTGGATGGCCTCGCTGGCGGTGGGCGCCTGCCGGGCGAGGAAGGGCGTGATCCGATCGGCCGAGAGCCGCGGATCCGCGAGGCTCGCCCGGACGTCCGCGTAGCGCGTCAGCACCCAGCCGCCCAGGATCCCGCTCCAGTGAACCGGGTCCTCCTCGCGGAGGCGGCCGAGCGCGGGATAGGGATCCGCCACGACGTCGGCCCGTCTCGGATCGTACGGGATCAACTGCGGATCCGGTCTCCGCGCGGGTCCCAGAGTGGCTCGGCGGCCACCAGCCCCTCGACCCATTCTCCGAAGAACTCCACGGCGACCGCGGTCCCGGGGGCCGCCAGCTCGACCGGGAGGTACGCGTACGCGATGGACAGGCCGAGCGAGTACCCGAACCCGCCGCTCGTGACGCGCCCAACGACCTGGCCGGCCACGCGCACCGGCTCCCCGCCGAGCGCGACCCAGCCCGGATCGGAGAGGGTCAGGCACGCGAGCTTCCGGCGGACGCCCGCGGCCTTCTGGCGGGCCAGGACGTCGCGCCCGAGGAACTCCCCTTTCCCGAGCTTGACCGCGAAGCCGAGCCCGGCCTCGTACGGCGTGTCGTCGGGCGTGATGTCGGCGCTCCAGTAGCGGTATCCCTTCTCGAGCCGGAGGGAGTCGATGGCGCGATAGCCGGCGGCCATCAGGCCGTGCGGCCGGCCCGCCTCCCACAGCGTGTCCCACAGCTCGAGCCCGTACTCGGTCGGCGCGTAGAGCTCCCAGCCCAGCTCCCCCACGTACGTGACCCGCACCGCGAGCGTCGGGATCCGGCCGACCGGGATCTCCCGCGCCGTGAGGTACGGGAAGGCGGCGTTCGAGACGTCCGCGGTCGTCGCCGCGGCGAGGATGTCCCGCGCTCGCGGGCCCCAGAGGCCGAAGCAGCAGGAGCCCCCGGTCACGTCGAGCAGGGAGACCGATCCGTCCGTGGGCAGGTGTCGCTGGATGAACCCGCGGTCGTGGGTCCCGAACGCGGTGCCCGTGACGATGCGGAACCGCGTCGCTCCGAGCCGCGTGACGGTGAAGTCGCACTCGATGCCACCGCGCTCGTTCAGCATGGATGTGTAGACGACCGAGCCCACCGGCTTGTCGATGTCGTTGCCGCAGAGCCGCTGGAGGAGACCGAGGGCGCCCGGGCCGACCACCTCCAGCTTCGAGAACGACGTCTCGTCGAAGAGCCCTGCGCGCTCGCGCGTCGCCACGTGCTCGGCCTCGATCGCCGGCGACCAGAACCGGCCCGCGAATCCTCGCGGGCGCCGGCTCTCGTTCCCCGCCGCCGCGTTCGGCTCGAACCAGTTCGGCCTTTCCCAGCCCGACTTCTCACCGAAGGACGCCCCGAGCTCGCGGAGGCGCGGATACGCGGGCGACAGGCGGAGCCGGCGCCCCTCCTCGCGCTCCTGGTTCGGGTAGCGGAGGTCGTAGTAGGTCCGGTAGATCTCGTGGGTGCGCTCGAGGGTGAGCCGCCGGGACCGGTACTGGGCGCCGAACCGGCGGAGGTCCATGTGCCAGACGTCGAGGCCGGGATCGCCCTCGACGATCCAGTCGGCCATGATCCGCCCCATGCCGCCGGCGCCGGCGATACCGTGGGCGCAGAAGCCGCAGGCGACGAAGAAGCCCCGGACCTCGGGCGCCTCGCCGAGGATGAACTCGCCGTCGGGGGTGAAGGCCTCGGGACCGTTGATCAGGCGCACGATCTCCGCGCTGCCGATCGCCGGCACGCGGCGCACCGCGCCCTCCATCAGCGGCGCGAAGCGCTCCCAGTCGGGCGGCAGGAGCCGGTGGTTGAAGTCGCCCGGGATCCCGTCGAGCCCCCACGGCGCGGGTTCGCGCTCGTAGCCGCCGGCGACCAGACCGCCGACCTCCTCGCGGAAGTAGACCAGGTGGTCCGGGTCCCGCAGCATCGGGATCGCGGGGTGGATCCCGTCGATGGGCTTCGTGACGAGATACTGGTGCGCCATCGGGACGAGGGGGATCGTCACGCCCACCATCCGCCCGATCTCCGGCGCGTAGATCCCGCCCGCGTTCACGACGACGTCGGCGCGGATGGTCCCCTCGGTGGTCTCGACGTCGTGGACGCGGCCGTCCCGCACGCCGATGCGGAGGACCCGGGTGCCCGTGCGGATCTTGGCCCCGCGCTGGCGGGCGCCGTCGGCCAGCGCCATCGCGAGGCTGCTCGGGTCGAGGTGCCCGTCGGTGGGGAGATACACGGCCCCGAGCACGCCGTCGGGCGCCATCACCGGGAAGAGCCGCCGCGCCTCGTCCGGTCCCACCTCCTCGAGCGGGAGCCCGAACGTCTTGGCCCACCCCTCCTGGCGCCGGTGCTCCAGGAGGCGATCGGGCGAGCACGCGAGCCGGAGGCTGCCCGTCTCCTTCCAGCCGGGGTCGCGGCCGGTCTCGGCGGCGAGCCGCCGGTAGCACTCGACGCTCCACATCATGAGGCGCGTGAGCGCGACGGACGAACGGAGCTGGCCGACCAGGCCCGCGGAGTGGAAGGTCGAGCCGCTGGTGAGCTCGGCACGCTCCACCAGCACGATGTCGCGCCAGCCCTTGGCCGTCAGATGGTACGCGATGCTCGCGCCGCCCACGCCGCCCCCGATGATCACTGCTCGAGCGTGCTCGGTCACGGCGCCAGATTGTAACAGGGGGGCGGGGCCTTGACACGGCCGTCGCCGCCCTGTGAAGTGGAGGCCATCGATCCCCGGCACGCTCGATCACACACCGTCCGCACGAGGAGCTTGCGATGAAGCACGACGCCCCCCGTCCCGAGAGCTCACCGAAGGTCGCCCGGCGACACGTCCTCATCGGCGCGGGCGCGCTGGCCGCGGTCGGCGCCCTGCCGGGCCCGGCGGCGGGCCAGGCCCGCAAGGGCGAGATCGTCGCCGGACTGTCCGAGCGGATGCTCACGCTCGATCCGGCGAATCACTACTCCATCTCGGCGACCTCGGTGCTCCGTCACATCTACGACCCCCTCATCGAGGTGACGAACGACTCGAAGTTCGTGCCGTGCCTCGCGGAGTCGTGGACGCCCGTCAACAACACGACGTGGCGGTTCAACCTCCGGAAGGGCGTCAAGTTCCACGACGGCACGCCCTTCACGGCGGACAGCGTCATCTACTCGCTGAAGCGCCCGCGGGACAACACGAAGCTGATCAAGTCCTTCGCCTACCAGGACATCGACGACGTGCGGAAGGACGGCGACTTCACCGCCATCGTGACGACGAAGCGTCCGTTCGGCTCGCTGCCGTCGCACCTCACGATGCTGGGCATGCTGCCCCAGACGGCCGCCGCGAACGAGGAGGAGTTCTTCAAGAAGCCGGTCGGGACCGGCCCCTTCAAGTTCGGTGAGCTGGACCCACGGCGAGATCATCACCCTCAACGCCAACGCGGACTACTGGAAGCCGGGCATCCCGAAGGTCGAGAAGGTCACCTTCCGCTTCATCTCGGAGCTCTCGACCCGCCTGGCCGGGATCCGGTCCGGCGAGCTCCACGTGATCGATCGCGTGTGGCCGGACAACGTGCAGACGCTCCGGTCGCAGCCCGGGCGTCCGCGTCCTCGACACGCCGGCCATCGAGGCCCAGCGCTGGATCTTCCAGCTCGCCAAGGATCCGGTGAAGGACCCCCGCGTCCGGAAGGCCATCTCGCTGGCCATCGACCGGAACGTGATCATCAAGGACCTCCTGGTCGGCTTCGCGCGCCCGGTGGACAGCCCGATTCCGCCCGGGCTCATCGGCCACACGAGCCTCCCTCAGAAGGCCTACGATCCCGAGAAGGCCCGCCAGATCCTGAAGGAGGCGGGGTACAAGAACCTCTCGATCGACTTCGTCCTGATGAAGGACCTCTACCCGAAGCAGCTCGAGATCGCCCAGGCGGTGGCCGCGATGCTCGGCGACGTCGGCATCACCGTGAACATCAAGAACCTCGAGATCGCCACCGCCCGCGAGGCGCGCTCCGCCGGGACCTACGACATGTTCTTCTCGGGCTGGGCGCACATGCCCCACGACCCCGACTGGTACCTCGGCCAGTGGTTCACGAAGGCGGGCGCCGAGAAGCTCACTCGCTACGCGAATCCGAAGATCGAGGAGCTGATCGCCGAGGGCCGGGTGCCCGATCCCAAGGTGCGCCAGGCGAAGTACGAGGAGATCGAGAAGGCGCTCTGGGAGGACGAGCCGGAGCTCTGGCCGTACTACAGCGTCGCCATCTACGCGGTGAGCGACAAGCTCCAGAACTTCCAGGCGCGCCGCGACTACTACGTCCTGCTGTACGACGTCAGCGTCCGGTAGTCCGAGTCTCGCCGTGCTCGCCCGCCGGCCGCTCCCCAGGGAGATCCCGGGGATCCGGCCGGCGGCGACGCGGCCGGCGAGGCGCTCGCGTCACGCGGCGCCCGCCTCCGCATCCTGATGCAGGCCTATCTCCTCCGGAGAGTCGCCCAGTCGATCCTCACCCTCATCGGGATGTCCGTCCTGGTCTTCGTCATCCTCCGGGTCGTCCCCGGCGATCCGGCGAAGATGCTGCTCCCCGAGGGCGCGCCGCAGTCGGCGGTCGACGAGCTGAACCGCCAGCTCGGCCTCAAGGAGCCGCTCCACGTCCAGTACGCGATCTTCCTCAAGAGCGTGTTCCGGGGCGACTTCGGCCAGTCCTTCCAGTACCGCGCCCCCGCGCTCGCCGTCGTGCGGGACCGCCTGCCCGCCACCATCACGCTGACCCTCGCCGCCATGGTCCTGACCGTCGTGTCCGGCGTGACCATCGGGATCGTGGCCGCCGTCTGGCGCGGAAGCCGCTACGACTACGCGGGCACCGTGCTGGCGGTCCTGGGCCAGTCGCTGCCGAGCTTCTGGCTCGGCATCATGCTGGTCCTCCTCTTCGGGGTCACGCTCCGGTGGCTCCCCACCTCGGGATACCAGAACTGGACCTACCTCATCCTGCCGAGCATCACGCTCGCCTCCTACCCGACCGCGCTCGTCGCGCGGCTCACCCGCTCGAGCATGCTGGAGATCCTGAGCCGCGACTACATCCGGACCGGCCGGGCCAAGGGGCTCGCCGAGCGGGCCGTGATCCTCCGCCACGCGCTCCGGAACGCGACCATTCCCGTGCTGACCGTCATCGGGATCCAGATCGGCGCGCTCCTCGGCGGCGCGGTCATCACGGAGTCGGTCTTCGCGTGGCCTGGGATGGGAAAGCTGGTCGTGGACGCGATCTACTCCCGGGACTTTCCCGTCGTGCAGACCGTGCTGATCATCTCCGCCACCATCTTCGTGGCCATCAACCTGCTGGTCGACGCGCTCTACACCGTGGTCGACCCGCGCATCCGCTATCGCTGACGCCCCGGTGATCCAGTTCGTCCGCCGGAATCCGCTCGTGGTGGTGGGCGGTACGATCCTGCTCGCCGTCGTCCTGGCCAGCGTGAGCGCCCCGCTCCTCACCGAGTCGGATCCCGTGCGCCCGAGCTTCGGCCAGCGACTCAAGGCGCCCTGGGGCCTGGGCGGCACCTCGGCCCGCCCCCTCGGCGCCGACAACCTCGGGCGCGACATCTACGCCCGGCTCCTCTACGGCGGGCGCATCTCGCTCGTGCTTGCGACCAGCGCCGTCGCGCTGGCGACCGCCGTCGGCGTCCTGGTCGGCCTCCTGGCCGGGTACCTCGGCGGGCGGCTCGACGATCTCGTGATGCGGGTCGCGGACGTCCAGCTGACGTTTCCGGTGATCATGCTGGCGATCGCGATCGTCGCCGTCGTGGGGACGAGCCCGGTGGCCCTCGTCAGCGTCCTCGCCCTGTCCGGCTGGGTCCTCCACGCCAGGACCGTGCGGGCGAACGTCCTGACGCTCCGGCAGCTCGAGTACGTCGAGGCGGCTCGCGCGCTCGGCTCGAGTCACGCGCGCGTCGTGTTCCGGCACGTGCTGCCCAACACGCTCGCGCCGATCCTGGTCATCGTGTCGAGCCAGTTCGCCACGATGGTGCTGCTGGAGTCCGGCCTGTCGTTCCTCGGCATGGGCGTCCAGCCTCCCAACCCGTCCTGGGGCGGCATGCTCGCCGAGGGCCGCGATTACCTGTCCAACGCGTGGTGGCTCGCGACCGTCCCCGGCGTGGCGATCTCCCTGGTCGTCCTGGGCGCGAACCTCCTGGGCGACGGGCTGCGGGACCTCCTGGACCCCCACCTCCGCGCCTGACCGAGGAGCTCTAACGCCATGCCGGCAGAAGCACCGCCGCCCGCCCGATCCGGATCGCTCTCGCGCCGCGCCTACGGCGCCCTGCTGCTGGCGCTCGGCCTGGTGGCCATCGTCGCCCCGCTCGGCGCGGGGCGCTGGGCGTCCTCCCTCCTCGGAATCGTGGCGATGGTCGCGGGCGCCGCCGCGATCGTCCGGAGCCTCCGCACGCGGACGGCGGCCAGGACGTGGACGACCTATCTCACGGGCGTGCTGCTGATCCTGGGCGGCGTCCTGCTCTTCGCGCGGCCAGTCCTGGTGGTCAGCGGGCTCCTCTCCCTCGTCGCGCTCCTCCTGGGCGCCGACGGGATCATGCGGATCCTGGCCGCGATCAAGGACGAGCGTGGCCAGGCGCGCGTGTGGACCGGGCTGAACGGTCTCGTCAACGTGGGGCTGGCGCTCCTCCTCTGGCGGGGCAACCCGTCCACCAGCGCGACGATCCTCGGCCTCGGCCTCGGCGTCTACATGCTGTCCACGGGCTGGACGGCGCTCCTGACGCCCGAGGAAGGCCTGGAGGACGTCGACCTCGCCGAGGCCACCAACGCGCACCCCGACTCGCGACTCGCCCTGCCCGCGAACCCGGAGTTCGGCCGCCTCCGCGCCGCCGCCATCGAGGGAGAGCAGCTCGCCCTTCCCGTCAACGCGTTCTGGATCGTCACGCTGGTCGTGGTATTCTTCGCGATCCACGCGGGCCGGCTCCAGTCCGACTGGACGTGGCTCGGCCTCATCTCGCCGTTCGTCGCCGTCGCCGGCGACCTCCTCTCCGCGCTCCTGGTCGCGGTGTTCCTGCTCCCGCTCTGGCTCGGCTGGCGGCGGCTCACGCGGGGGATCGAGCGGCGCGCCTGGCAGCGCCGGCTGTCCGGCCGCACCGAAGGGGACACGCTCGGGCTCGCCGATCGCGCCGTCAACCACTGGATCGAAGGCCGGCTCCGATGGGGCGTGAGGCTCCGGCTGGCGCGAGGGTCCCTCCGCACGAGTCTCCAGCAGTGGATGCGGGCCGGGCTCCCGATCGTGGCGATCGTCGTCGCCATCAACCCGATCTGGGGGTTCAGCTGGTACTTCAACACGGAGAACTGGGCGAGCGGGCTCTGGGACAAGATCACCGCGGTGCGCACCGACAAATGGCGCCAGGCCATGATCGCGGCCGTCGAGCGCGCGGTGGCGCCGACCGGGGTCGCGAGCGACTCCCTGTTCGAGGTGCGGCCCGACGGCGTGGCCGACGCGAGCGACTTCAGCTTCCTGGTCATCGGCGACCCCGGCGAGGGGGACCCCTCCCAGGCCTCGCTCCGCGACCGCTACCTCCTGCTCGGCCAGCGCCCCGACGTCCGGTTCCTGGTGATCTCCTCGGACGTCATCTATCCGGACGGCGCCGCGCGGGACTACGAGTTCAAGTTCTACCTGCCCTTCAAGGGCTTCGAGAAGTCGATCTACGCGATCCCCGGGAACCACGACTGGTACAGCGCGCTCGACGGCTTCGCGGCGAACCTCATGGAGCCGGTCGCCGCGCGCGCAGCGATGGACGCGCGCGAGGCCCTGACGGCGCTGGTCACCCCGCCGGACCGGGCCGGCGTGGAGAGCGCCGTGGCCGAAGCGGCGCGGCTCCGAAAGGAATACGGGGTCCGGACCGCCGAGCAGCGCGCCCCGTTCTTCGAGGTCCACGGGCGCGGGTTCTCGCTGATCGCGGCCGACACCGGGATCCTGCGGCGCCTCGATCCGCCGCAGGCCGCCTGGCTCGAGGCCGCCCTGGAGCGAGCGCGCGGCCGCTTCACGATGGTCATCCTGGGTCACCCCTTCTTCGTGGGCGGAGCCTACCAGGGCGACGACGACGACTTCGGCGCGATCCACCGGATCCTGCGACGGCACCGGGTGCCCGTCGTGATGGCCGGCGACACGCACGACTTCGAGTACTACCGGGAGACCTACGAGGATTCCGCCGGGCGCGGGATCATGCATCACTTCGTCAACGGCGGGGGCGGCGCGTATCTCAGCATCGGCACCGCGCTCGACTGGCCGGCGACCGTCCCGGTGCGCGACTGGGCCTTCTATCCGTCCACCGATGCCGTCCGCGCCAAGCTCGACGCCGAGACCAGCGCCTGGAAGTGGCCCGCCTGGTGGTGGATCAAGCGCTTCGGCGGCTGGCCGGCCTCGGTCGAAGCGCTCTCGGGCATGTTCGACTTCAACCGGGCGCCGTTCTTCCAGAGCTTCGTCGAGGTCCGCGTGGAGGGCACGCAGCGACGCGTGCGCCTGATCCTCCACGGCGTCGGAGGACCGCTGCGCTGGCGCGACCTCCAGTCGAGCGGCACGGTGTGGCCGGCGGGCGCGGGTCCGGACGATCCGGCGGAATGGATCATCCCGATGACGCCGGCCTGAGGAGCGCGGCGCCGACACCGACGCGGGTCGATGGTCCACCGATTCAGGCGCCCGGTCCGGCCGTCCGGGCTATCATGAAACGGGCCGCCGTGGACGGCGGCTGTTGCGAACGCCCGTGCGCATCCTCAAGATCCTGGCCGTCGTGCTCGTCGGAGCCGCCGCCCTGCTGGGCGTCGCGACCTTCGTGCTCGCCCGTTACCTCGAGTCCGAGGCGTTCCGGCGGGCCGCGGTGGGCGCCGCTCAGGAGACGCTCGGCGCCTCGGTCACCGTGGGCGAGATGCACGTCTCGCTCTTCTCGGGCGCCACGTTCCGTCAGGTCGTCGTGGGAAATCCGCCCGGGCTCACGGGTGAGCTGCTGCGCGCCGACGCCCTCGTCGTGCGTCCCCGGCTCCTCCCCCTCCTCCGCCGCCGGCTCGAGATCGCGGAGCTGCGTCTCGATGGGCCCGCCATCACGCTGATCCGCAACGACCGAGGTGAGTGGAGCTTCGAGCGCCTGGTCTCGCGGCCCGCACCCGCGCCGCCGACTCCCGCGGCCGGAGCCGCCGGCGGGACGGAAACGCCGCCCCCGATGCCGCTGGCCCCCGCTCTCGACGTGGTGGTGCCGCGCCTGGCGTTGAATCGCGGCACCCTCGCGGTGACACGCGAGACCAAGGGCGCGCTCGTCGGCGCGAGCGGCATCCAGGTGACCACGTCGCTCTCGCGAGTCGGCGGCGCCCTCGCGGGCCAGGGTGAGCTCGCCGTCGAGTCGCTCCGCATCGCCGAGCGCGTGGAGGTGCGCGCGCTCACCGCGCCCATCCGTTTCAGCGGCGGCGAGCTGACGCTCTCCCCGCTCCAGGGTCAGCTCGCGGAAGGCGCGCTCGGGGGTCAGGTCACCGTCAATCTCGCCGGCGCGACCCGCTATGCGATTGCCATCGACCTCAAGGACGCGCGCGCGGAGGCGCTCATGGCCGCCCTCGGCGGGCGCAGCCTGAGCGGCCGGCTCGAGGCCCAGGCGAGCCTCAACGGCACCGCGGAGGGACTCACCGGGCAGGGACGCGCGCAGATCCGCGACGGACGCCTCCACGACCTCCCGGTGCTCGGCGCCGTGGCCGCCGCGCTGGACCTGCCCCACCTCCGCGATCTTCGCTTCCAGGAGGGCGCGATCGACTTCACCCTGGCCGGCGACGTGCTCCGCACGCCCGTCGTCCGCTTCATCTCCGGCGACGTGAGGATCCTCGGCAAGGGCGAGGTGCAGCTCCGGACCGGCGAGCTCGCGCACCAGTTCACGCTGCTCGTGCCCCAGGCCGCCGTCCGCCGAGCCCCGAAAGAGATGCGCACGGCGTTCACGGACCGCGGAGACGGCCTGGCGGGCGTGGACTTCCGCGTCTGGGGCCCGTACCGGTCGCCCCGCACCGATCTCCAGGACCGCGTCCTCCGCGGGTTCGCGGAGTCGATCCTTCGGAAGGGGCTCAAGCAGTTCCTGCGATAGCGCCGGCGGCGCGCGCGGGTTGTCCGGGGCTCCACCCGTCGGCTATAGTGGCCCCGATCATGGCGCGAGGACGCGTCTTCTACGGGTGGTGGGTCACCATCGCCTTCGCCGTGATGGTGCTGCTCTCCACCGGGGTTCGCTTCGCGGTCGGTCCCTTCCTGAAGCCCATGGTCGCGGACCTGGGAACGGACCGCGCAGCCTACTCGCTGGTCGTCTCCCTGAGCCTTCTCCTCTACGGCGTGTTCATGCCGTTCGTCGGACAGCTCGTCGAGCGCTGGGGCGCGCGCCCGGTCGCGGTCGCCGGCATCCTCGTCTTCGCGACCTCGCTCGCGGGCACCGGGCTCGTCACGAACCTCTGGCAGCTTGCGATCGTCTACGGCGTCCTGGTGGCCCTGGGTCTCTCCGCGATCGGACACGTCGTGGGCTCGGCCGTCGTGTCGCGCTGGTTCATCCGGCGGCGGGCCACCGCGCTCTCCGTCCTCGGCGCGGCCTCGATGGCCGGCATGAGCCTCCTGGTCCCGCTCGCGATGTGGCTCATCCTGCTGGTGGGCTGGCGGGCGACCTACGCGCTCATCGGGCTGGGATCCGCCATCGTCCTGCTCCCTCTGGCGCTCTGGGTTGTCCGGGAGTCTCCGGAATCGATGGGGCTCGCGCCGGACGGCCTGCCCGCCGGGGCAGCGCGGCCGGACGTGGCCGCGCTCGAGCAGACGCCGGTGCTGGAGGCGGTGCGGACTCTCCCCTTCTGGCAGCTCTGCGGCGGCATGTACACGTGCGGCTTCTCGATGAGCCTGCTCTCGGCGCACGGCGTGCCGATGCTCACCGACCACGGCTATCACGCGATGCTGGCGTCGTCGGCGCTCGGCGTGCTCGGCGCCTCGAGCTTCGGCGGGGCCATGCTCCTGGGCGCGATCGCCGACCGGTTCGGCCGGCGGCCCGTCCTGGCCTGGCTCTACGGCACGCGGGCCCTGCTCTTCCTCGCGATGTTCCTCGTGCACGACAGCCCGGTGGGGCTCCTCGTCATCGCGGCCCTCGGGGGGGCCAGCATGTCCGGCAGCCTCGCCATGACCTCGGCGCTCACCGCCGACATCTTCGGCCGGTTCTCGGTCGGCTCGATCTTCGGCACGATCTTCGTGGTGCACCAGAGCGGCGCGGCCCTGGGGTCGTGGCTGGGCGGGTTCCTGTTCGAGATGACGGGCGGCTACGGCGCAGCGTTTGCGCTCGCCAGCGTCCAGCTCCTGGTCGCGACGGTCGTCAGCCTCATGCTCGACGAGACCGTCTGCGGTGCGGGCCGCCTCCGTCCGGCCACGGCGGAGCGCTAGTCCCGGCGCCTCGTCATGGGGCTCGAGGTCGTGGTTCCCCGCGTGGCGTCCGTGGAGCTCGCGGCGCTCCTGGACCAGCTGGGCGCCGCCGGGCTCCCGAGCGCGCTCGCCATGGTGGACAACGTCCTTCAGGGTCCAGGCGCCATCCCGCCGGCCGTCTGGCGGGACGCGCGGATCCGGACGCCCGCCGGCGTCGTCACCCTCCGCCGGGTCCCGAGCGGCGTCGCCGTCGTGGTCTTCGGCAACGCGGACGACGCCCTTCGGGCCGCGCAGCGCACGATCGCCGAGACGCTCCTCGCCCTCCAATGACTGGACGGGCTGACCCCGGCCACCCCGCACGCGGCCCTGCCGCCGCAGAGAGACGGTCCGAGGTCTCCGCGCCGTGAAGATCACCGACGTCGAGGTCTACGTCGTCGATCCCACTGGCGGCGCCGCCACCTACAACGACGAGCCGCAGAACGTCTGGACCTTCGTCCGCGTGCTCACCGACGCGGGCGTCCACGGATGGGGCGAGTCCACCAACTTCCCCGCCAACGGCAGCCTGATCATCGCCGACGCCATCCGTCACCTGCGGCCCTGGATCGTCGGCCAGGACGCGAGCGACATCACCGCGATGTGGCACCGGCTCTTCCGCAAGGCCACCTATCTCGGACCGCGCGGGCTCCCCACCGCGGTGGTGAGCGGGATCGACATCGCGCTGTGGGACATCAAGGGCAAGGCCACCGGACGGCCGGTGTACGACCTCCTCGGCGGCAAGGTGCGAGAGAGCGTCCCGCTCTACGCGAACGGCTGGTTCGCCGCGCTCGACGGGCATCCCGCCGCGGAGACGCCCGAGGGCTACGCCGCCGCGGCCCGGCGCGTCGTGGCCCGGGGCCACACCGCCATCAAGCTCGATCCGTTCCACGAGATGATCCCCTTCCACACGGGCTACCTCGGGGGGCAGATCACGGCCGAGGGCGAGGAGTTCGGCGTGGCCTGCGTCGCGGCGGTTCGCGAGGCCGTCGGTCCTCGGGTCGAGATCCTCATCGACGCCCACGGCCACTACAACGTGCCCACCGCGGTCCGCATCGCCCGGCGACTCGAGCCCTTCCGCATCGGGTGGTTCGAGGAGCCCACGCCGCCCGAGAGCCTCGAGGCGCTCCGCGCGGTGCGGGAGCAGGTCTCGGTCCCGATCTGCGTCGGCGAGCGCCTCTACACCCGGTGGGACTTCCAGCCGGTGCTCGCCGAGCGGCTGGCGGACTACCTGATGCCCGACGTGGTCTGGACCGGCGGCATCAGCGAGGTGACCCGGATCGCGTCGCTCGCCGAGACCTACCACGTGCCGGTGACGCCGCACAACGCGATGGGTCCGCTCCAGGTCGTGGCGGGCGCCCACGCCATGCTGACCGTACCGAACTTCTACCGCCTGGAGCACAACGTCGCCAACGTGCCCTGGTACGACCGCTGCCTCGATCGCCCGCTGGACCTCCGGGGCGACCAGCTGCACCTCTCGCAGCGGCCGGGGCTCGGCGTCGAGCTCGATCCGGCGTTCCTCCGGGGACATCGCGCCCGAGGCTGGCCGGATAGCGCGTGAGGAACCGCGGCGTGCTGCTCACCCCGGCCAGCGAGAAGACCACCGGCTACGCTACCACCTTCCGCGCGGTGTTCTGGAAGCAGGAGCTGGCCGCGCTGCTCAAGAACACGCCCCGCGCCTCGAAGTAGCTCCGCCGTCACGAACGCAGGACGGCCCGCCATGCGGCGCCACCACTTCGGCGGTGCCGCGGCTTCTCGTGCGTTCCGACCTCGGCGCCGTGCTCGCCGGGGCTTCGGCACCCGCCCAGGGCGGTCCCGTCTACGTCCGGATCACCCTCGCCGACGCGTCGCTTCGGGTGGGCGCGCCCACCTGGCTCCGCGTCACGCTCGAGAACCGGCTCCCCGTGGCGCACTCTGACTGAGGCGCGCTACGCCCTCACGCGGTGAGCCGTCGGCTCACGCCGGCCAGGTCTGGTCGCCGCCGTCGACGCGCAACACCTGGCCGGACACGTGGCGGCCGGCATCCGTCACGAAGTACTCCACGGCGCGGGCGATGTCCTCCGGCTGGCCGTAGCCCTCCAGCGTGCCGATCTGGTCCACCCCGCGGGGGTTCGCCTGCCCGGTCGCCACGAAGCGCGCGGTCATCGTGCCACCCGGCGCTACGCAGTTCACCGTGACGTTGTAGGGCCGGAGCTGCGCCGCCAGGCAGCGGGTGTACTCGTGGACAGCCGCCTTGGCGGTCGCGTACATCACACCGTCCGCCCGCCCGTTCAGACCCGCCACGCTGCCCAGCGTGACGATGCGGCCCGATTTCCGCGCGATCATCTCGGGCGCCACCTCCCGGCAGACGTAGATGCAGGAGAGGAGGTTCCGATCGATCACCGCGCGGACGTCCTCCAGGGAGACGAAGACGCCGTCGTTCTTCGGCGGCTTGCCGCCACCGGGCCCCGACGCTCCCGCCGTCCCGATGTCACCGCCCGCGTTGTTGACGAGGATGTCGATGCGCCCGTACTCGGCGCGGATCCGCGCCACCGCCGCCTGCACCGCCTCCGGGCGGGTCAGGTCCGCCGGCACCGCCAGGACGCGACGGCCCGTTCGCGCCGCCACGTCGCGCGCCACCTGGTCGAGCGATTCGGCCTCGCCGAAGGCCCGGGCCGAGGTCTGGCTCGTGCCATGAACGACCAGGTCCGCGCCGAGCTGTCCCAGGTGCTCGGCCATCACGCGACCGAGCCCTCGCGACGACCCGGTCACCCATGCGATCTGTCCCGCCAGCACTGCATCCGCCATCGAACGGGTCTCCTATGGCACGACCAGGCGGCCGTGCTCCACGACCAGGCGCCCGTTGGCACGCACCGTGGCGTCGGTCAGAAAGAACCACTGGTGGTAGCTCGAGCGGTACGGGCCGCCCGACTCCGCGTTGTCTCCCACGCTCACCCGGATCACTCCCGCGCCGTAGCCGTAGTACGGGATGGCCGGCAGCCCGGGAAGCACGGCCAGCTTGGGGTTGACGCCGAGATTGAACTCGCCGAACCGGTCGCGGTCGCCCCCCTGGCTCCGCCACACGCCCTCGAGCCAGGCCGCGTGGTGCTCGCTGGTGATCCGCGAGATCCGGTTGTCCCCGAACTCGAGCCGCACGCTCCCGACCTGGCGGCCCCCGACTGTCTCGGGCGGCGTCACCAGGAGGCCCTCGGTGTCCTGGACGTCGACGGTCCGGATGGCCCCCGCGGGCAGCTCGACCTCCCGGTCCCGAGCGCTCCCGGGTCGCGCGTAGCCGTCGATGAACGGCTTCGAAGCGTCGCCGTTCCCGAGGTGGAAGTGGGCGCCGCGGAGGACGAAGCGGAGGCGCGTCCCGCGCGGGTCGGTGACCTCGACCTCGCTGTCCCGGAGGAGCTCCGCCAGGCGCCGCTGGTGAGCGGTCAGGGCGGCGTAGTCGATCCAGAGCGCCGCGTCGTAGAGCTCCGAGAGCCGCCGGAAGAGGCCGGCGTCCATCGAGACGTCCATGACCCAGTGGAAGTGCACCGCCCGTCCCGGCCAGGTCTTGATGACCTCTTCGGTCTGCCAGACGTTGTACGCCCAGCTCGTCGGCAGCCAGATGTAGATGTCCGCCAGCTCGAAGAGCGCCGCGACGGACCGGTCCTCCATCGCGCGCAAGGCCGGATCCTCGCGCCGGCGCAGATCCCGCCGCACGCGCTCGAGACCGGGCGGGTGGAGCATGTGGACCGCCAGCTCCACGGCGCCCGCCCGGTTGATCTCGATCCGTACCGCTTCCGTCAGCGCCGGGAAGTACGTGGGATCGGCATGGATCAGCACGCGCTCGCCGGGAGCCGTGCGGAGCGCGTCGTGGACGATCAGGCGCGCGATCCGGGTCCAGTCGGTCTGGAAATCGTACGGAATGCCCATGGCCTGAGGCCCTAGGTGATGGTCGGCCGCTCCGACGGGTAGCGCTCGTAGCGCCGCTCCCGGACGACGCGGACGATCCGCGCCACCGCCTCGTGAAGATCGGCGAAGGACGTGTAGAGCGGCGCGATCCCGAGCCGCAGGTTGTCGGGGTAGCGGAAGTCCGGCAGCACCGCCATCTCGTCGATCAGTGACCGGTCGATGCGGAGCGCCTCCGCGTGTCCGAGGGAGATGTGGGAGCCCCGCTGCGCGGCGTCCCTCGGCGAGTTGAGGGCGAACCCGAGCGGCTGGAGCTCGCGCTCCCACAGCCGGATGAGGTACTCGGTCTGCGCCACGGACTTCGCGCGCACGCGGTCCATGCCGGCCTCGAGCAGGAGATCGACGCCCGGCTCGACCGCCAAGAGCGACAGGATGGGCGGCGTGCCCACCAGGAAGCGCAGGATCCCCGGCGCCGGGCTGTAGTCCGGCGCCATGTCGAACTGGTCGCGGCGCCCGAACCAGCCCCAGATGGGACTCGTCAGCGATTCGTGGAGGTCCCCGCGGACGTAGAGGAAGGACGGCGCGCCGGGGCCGCCGTTCACGTACTTGTACGTGCACCCCACGGCGACGTCGGCCCGCGGCCGCCGCGAGGGCGACCGGCACGGCGCCCACCGAGTGCGACAGGTCCCAGAGGGTCAGCGCGCCTGCCCGGTGCGCGAGCGCGGTGACGGCGGCCATGTCGTACACGAAGGCCGACCGGTACGCCGTGTGCGAGAGGGCGACGAGGGCGGTGTCTCCGTCGATCGCGCGCGCGAGCGCCTCCTGGGAGACCGTGAGCCCGTCCTCGGACTTCACCACCACCAGCCGGTGTCCCTGGCCGAGCAGGTCGATCGCGCCCTGCAGCACGTAGAAGTCGGTGGGAAAGTTCATCTCGTCGGTGACGATGGCTCGCCGATCGGGCCGGGCCCGCAGCGCCGCCACCGCGAGCTTGAACAGGTTCACCGACGTGGAGTCCGCCACCACGACGTCGGACGGGGCGGCGCCGACCAGCGTGGCCAGCTTCGCGCCGATTCGCTGGCTGGCGGTGAACCATCCCTCACCCCACCCGCGAATGAGTCGCCCGCCCCACTCGCGGTCGACCGCCTTCCGGAGGCGCGGCCCGGCCTGTCGGGGCAGCCGGCCGAGCGAGTTCCCGTCGAGGTAGATGAGGCGCGGGTCGCCGACGACGAACTCCCGCCGGAACCGCGCGAGTGGATCCGCCGCGTCGAGACGGCGGGCCTCGGCCAGCGCGCCGGAGTCGGCCGCCGCCGGCAGCGCCGCCCGGCGCGGCGATCCGGAGGCCGGCGCGGGCGCCGCATGCCCGAGCCGGCCCGCGCCGTGGCCGCGCTGCCCGCCCGGGCGTCGCGTCGACCCGCGGCGGGTCGTGTCCCGGGATGCCGACCCACGCCGGCGCCGCCGCGGCGGCCGGCGCTCAGGCGGCGACATGGCTTCCTCTCGCGCGGCCCACGGACCCGATCACCCGCGCCCCTCGGATCGCGGGGCGGCGCCCGATCCGCGCGCAGCGGCGGGCTCCGGCCCCACCCGGACCAGCTTCTTCCCGAAGTTCCGCCCCTGCATGAGGTCCAGCAGCGCGCCGGGCGCGCGATCGAGCCCGTCCACGATGTCCTCGCGGTACTTGAGCCGGCCGTCCCGCACCCACTCCGTGAGCTGGGCGAGCCCTTCCTTGTACCGGGCCGCGAAGTCGAAGACCAGGAAGCCCTGGATCCGGACGCGGTTGACGAGCACGAAACGCTCGTTACGCGGAACGACCTCGGGCTCGGTCAGGTTGTACTGGGAGATGAGGCCGCAGATCGCGAACCGCGCGAACTGATTGACGTGACGCGACACCGCCTCGGTGATCCGGCCGCCCACGTTGTCGAAGTAGACGTCGATCCCGCCGGGGCACGCGGCGCGGAGCGCCGCGTCGAGGTCCGTCGCCGTCCGGTAGTTGATCCCGGCGTCGTATCCGAGCTCCCGGCACAGGTAGTCGACCTTGGCATCGGAGCCGGCCAGTCCCACCGCCCGGCATCCCTTGAGCTTCGCGATCTGGCCGACGATACCGCCGACGGCTCCCGACGCCGCCGAGACGACGACGGTCTCGCCGGCTTTGGGCTGCGCCACTTCCAGCAGCCCGAAGTACGCGGTGAGCCCGGGCATCCCGAGCACGCCCAGCGCGGTCGAGATCGGCGCGGCCGTCGGATCGATCTTGCGGATCCCCTTGCCGTCCGACACCGCGTACTCCTGCCAGCCGAGCCGGCCTTCCACGACGTCGCCGACGGCGAATCGCGGGTGGCTCGAGCGCACGACCTCGCCCACCGTCCCGCCCTCCATCACGTCGCCGAGCCCCACCGGCGGGACGTATGATCGGGCGTCGCTCATCCGCCCCCGCATGTACGGGTCGACGGAGAGGTACACCACCCGGACCAGGAGCTGTCCGGGCCCGGGCTCCGGGACGGGAGCCTCCACGGTCCGGAAGTCGCTCGCCGAGGGATATCCGGTGGGCCTGCTGGCCAACCGGATCTGCCGATGGGTCGAGGGAATCACGATGGCAGGAGCCTAGCGACGACGTCGCCGAGCGTCAAGGCAGGACGCGATCGAGGGCGCGCGAGGCTCAGCCGCCGCGCGTGTGCATCTCGAGGCGAGGATCCTGCTTGAGCCCCTCGATCTGGATCAGGACGCCCCGGTGCCCGATCGCCTCCAGATCCTTCCGCTCCTCCGCCCCGCGGTCCCGGCGCCGGCTCCAGCCGCTGCGTGATCAGCGCCCGAAGCTCTTCACGCGACGCCCCGTCGCGGAGCGGCGTCCGGAGGTCGATGCCGCGCTGAGCGTAGAGGCAGAGATACCACGTGCCGTCCGCCGTCAGCCGGCTCCGGTCGCACGTCCGGCAGAACGGCGTCGTGGTCGAGGCGATGATCCCGAAGGTGGTGCCGTCGGGCAGCCGGAAGCGCTCGGCCGGCGCGGAGCTCACCTCGCGGATCGGCTCGATGCGGCCGAACCGGACGCCCAGGCGCTCCAGGATCTCGGCCCGGGATACCACCTGCTCGCGCGACCAGTGGGTCGCCCCGCCCACGTCCATGTACTCGATGAACCGCACCTCGGCACGGATCTGGCGCCCGAACTCCAGGAGGTCGATCAGCTCGTCGTCGTTGACGCCCCGGATGACGACCGAGTCCAGCTTGAGCCCCTCGAACCCCGCCTCCCGGACGGCCTCGATGCCTCGCAGCACCGCAGCGTGCTCGTCACGCCGAGTAAGCGCCCGGAACCGATCGGGCCGGAGGGTATCGAGGCTGACCGTGACCCGGTGGAGCCCGGCGCCCCGGAGGGCCGCCGCCTGACCGGCGAGGAGCACCCCGTTGGTCGTCATCGCCAGGTCCTGGACGGCTGCCACCGTTGACAGCAGCCGCACCAGATCCGGGAGGTCCCGCCGCAGCAACGGCTCCCCGCCCGTGAGCCGGACCTTGTCGACCCCGAGGTCGGTGAAGACCTCCACCAGCCGCTGGATCTCCTCGAAGGTCAGGAGATCGGAGCGCCGGAGCCACGTGTAGTCCTCCTCCGGCATGCAGTACTGGCAGCGGAGGTTGCACCGGTCCGTCACCGACACCCGGAGGTTCCGGAGCGGGCGGCCGAGCGTATCGAGAAGGGGCGGCTCGACGAGCGGTGCCATGGCCTTCCATTATGCCGTATCTGTGACGCCCGGACGCTTCCCGGAGCGGGGTACCCGTCCCGAGGATTTGCCCCGCCTGCACGTGGTTGCTAGGCTATCCGGGGTAACGGCCCGGTGCCCGACACGGGCCGACCGGCACCGGCGAGCCGTCCGCGTCCGTCTCGAATGCGGTCGACTCCAGGATGGCGCGGAAGGGGGACCACAGGCCCGTGAGGCAAGCCTTGCTCGCTGTCACCCTCGCCGGTGCCGTCGCGACCCCCGCCCTCGCCCAAATCCCTGCCGTGCCCACCGTCCGCTTCGTGACGCTGAACGTGCTCCACGGCGGCCCGCTATCGGGCTGGACCGGCAAGGACAGCCACCTGGAGGCGCGCCTGGATCTCGTCGCCGAGGCCCTCCGGTCCCTCGACCCGGACGTGATCGCGCTCCAGGAGGCGTCGTGGAGCCGCAGCCGGGGCGACGTCGCGTCCCGGCTGGCGGGCCGACTCGGCCTGAACCACGCCTACGCGCCGTCCTCCATGCGGCTCTTCGACACGAGCTGGTTCAACCGGGCGGCGGCCGCGCTCATGGACTTCTCGGAGGGTCCGGCGATCCTGAGCCGGTTCCCGATCGCGCGATCGGAGACCCACAAGCTCCCGCGCTGCGGGCGCCGGCTGGACCCGCGCGTGCTGCTCTTCGTGGAGCTCGTCACGCCGGGCGGCCTCGTGCCGGTCTTCTCGACCCATACCAGCGGGCACGTGTGTCACGCGGAAGCCGTCGCCGCGCTGGTCCGGGAGCGTCGCGGCGACCTGCCCGGGGTGCTCATGGGGGACCTCAACGCGGTGGAGTCCTCGACGGCGATCCAAAGCCTCCTCGCGGAGGCCGGCCTCGTGGACGCGTTTCGCGCCAAGAACCCGGACGCGCCGGGCTACACCGTGTGGCAGCCGGTCCTGGTGCCGGAGCGCCGCGCCTTCCGTCGCGTCGACTACGTGCTGATGGCGCCCGGGCGCACTTCCCCGGCGCCGTGCTGGACAGCCGCGTCGTCGTCGACGCCCCGGGCCGGCTCTCGGACGGCAGCGTGATCTGGCCGTCCGATCACTACGGTGTACTGGCCGATCTCGCGGTGTTCCCGCCATCGGGCACCGCCGCGACGAGCCAGCGCGATGCTGCGCAGAACTAGCCGCGCGCCCCAGATCTCGCCATCTTCGAAGCGCTCTCCGGGCAGGGCCGCCAAGCCCGCCGGCCCTCGTCGAGAGCCTGGGGTCATGATTCTCACCACGATCGGCCGGCGTACCCGGCTCCCACGGGACGTCGAGATCTGGTTCACGCGCCGCGGGACCAGCTACTACGTCGTCGCCGAGACCGGCGAGAGCGCGCAGTGGGTCCGGAACCTCCGCGCCGAGCCGCGCGTGCGGTGGAAGGTCGGGGCTCGCCTTCACTCGGGGCGCGCCCGCATCCTCGACCCAGCGCGGGACGCCATGCTCAGCGCCGACGTGCGAGCCCGATCGGTCGCCAAGTACGGCTGGGGAGACGGCCTGATCGTGGAGCTCCGGCCCGGCAGGGCGGCTCCCGCCGTCTGTTGACACCGGCACCGCGTCGTCCCATCGTAGTCAGCCGGGAGGAACCACGAGCATGACGCGCATTCGCACCGCCACGGTGGCCGCCCTCGCCGGAATCGCCCTCGTCCTCTCCGTCCTGCCGGGCGTCGACGCCCAGGCGCCCAAGCGCGGCGGCGTGCTGACGCTCGCGCGCCAGGGCGAGGCGACGAACCTCGACCCCCACAAGGTGCCGGCGTTCACGAGCCATCGCGTCTTCGAGCTCGTGTACAGCACCCTGACGCGGCTCGGGCCCGACCTTCTGGTCCAGCCGGATCTGGCGGAGAGCTGGACGATCTCGCCGGACGGGAAGCAGATCTCGTTCCGGCTCCGGCCGGCCAAGTTCCACAACGGCGACCCGGTCACGAGCGCCGACGTGAAGTTCACGCTCGAGCGCATCGTGAACGCGGACACGAAGGCGGTCGCGCGCGCGTGGTTCGGCGACATCGACCGGATCGAGGCGCCGGACCCCCGGACGTTGGTCCTCCAGCTGAAGCAGCCGAACGTGGCGCTCCTCGTCTATCTCGCGCACCCGAACGCGAGCATCGTGTCGGCCAAGGTCGCCCAGGCCGCCGGCGGCGATCTCTCCAAGAAGGAGCACGCGATCGGCTCGGGTCCGTTCCGGCTGGCGGAGTGGGCGCCCGACAACTTCATGCGCTTCGAAGCGTTCAAGGAGTTCTACGTCCCGGGGCAGCCCTTCCTCGACGGCGTGCGGATCAACATCGTGCCGGACGAATCCGGTCTGGTCGCCGCGCTCCGTACGAAGGCCGCCGACGTGGCGCTCATCGCCGACGCCCGGGTCGCCCAGACGCTCGGCCGCGAGGCGGGCGTGACCGTCAGCGCCAAGCCGAGCCTCAACTACCACCTCCTGTTCCTCAACACGAAGCGGAAGCCCCTCGACAACCCGAAGGTGCGCCAGGCCATCGCGTACGCGATCGACCGGAAGCAGATCATCGACACGGTCGCCCTCGGCAGCGGCGACCCCACCGGCCCCCTCCCGCCGTCCCTCACGCAGTACGCCGTCCCGGTGGGCGACTACCCCATGTACCGGCGTGACGTCGGCAAGGCGCGTCAGCTCCTCCAGGAGTCCGGCGTCGGGCCCCGTGAGCCTGACCATCCTCACCCAGACCACCGAGCCCGTGTACGCGAAGGACATCGCCCAGATCATCCAGCAGCAGCTCGGCGAGGCCGGGATCCAGGTGAACATCGAGCTCCTCGAGTTCGGCCAGTGGGTCCAGCGCTGGCTCAAGGCCGACTTCGACATGGCGCCCGGGCTCAACTCGGGGCAGCCCGACCCCGACTTCTACCTTTTCAGGTACTTCACCAACGACGGAAACCTAAACTTCGTTCATTCTTATCAAAACGACACGTCGAGCGACGCGATCAAGCGTGCCCGGACGATCGCCGACCCAGCCCGCCGCAAGGAGCTGTACGCCACGGCGCAGAAGGAGCTGGTTACGGGCGTGCCGTTCGTCTGGCTCTACGTCGGTCGCGACTACGTCGGTCTCCTCCCCAGCACGAAGGGCTTCGTCCACCTGCCGACCGGGTCGATCGCCTACCTGCGCCAGACCTGGCTGGATAAGTAGGGCGCCCTCCCGGCGCCCGGGGCCGGCCCGGAGCCGCCCGTGACGCGCTACCTCCTCCGTCGGCTCCTCGCGCTCGGGCCGACGCTGATCGGGGTCTCGCTCCTGTCGTTCCTGTTCCTGCGTCTGGTCCCCGGCGATGCCATCGCCGTGAGGCTCGGCACCAGCACCGTCCTGACGCCGCAGCAGCTCGCCGAGCTTCGCGCGTACCTCGGTCTCGACCGCTCCCTCCCGCTCCAGTACCTCGGGTGGCTCGGCTCGATCCTCCGGGGCGACGCGGGCTACTCCTTGCGGACGGGCCAGTCCGTCGCGACGGAGATCGCGAGCCGCCTGCCGGTGACGCTGGAGCTCGCGCTCGCCGCCGCGCTCGTGGCGCTGCTGATCGGCCTCCCCCTCGGCCTCCTGTCGGCCCTTCGCCCGACCTCGGCGCTCGACGTGGCGGCCCGGAGCTTCGGGCTCCTCGGGCTCTCCCTCCCGAACTTCTGGCTGGGCACGCTCTTCGTGCTCCTCCTCGCGCGCTACTTCCGGTGGATGCCGAACACGGGCGGCTACGTGGGCTTCACCGAGAATCCGTGGGGCAATCTCCGCTTCCTGCTCTTCCCCGCCCTGACGCTCGGCGTGGCGATGGCGGCCGTCGTGATGCGGACGACGCGCTCGGCGATGCTCGACGTCCTCGGCGCGGACTACGTCCGGACGGCCCACGCGAAGGGGCTCGCCGCCTCCACGGTGGTCGGCCATCACGCGCTGCGGAACAGCCTGATCGTCGTGGTCACCATCCTGGGCGTGCAGGTGGGCTATCTCCTGAGCGGCGCCGTCGTCGTCGAGGAGATCTTCTCGGTCCCGGGGCTCGGGCGCATGCTGCTGACGGCGATCAACCAGCGCGACTACGCGCTGGTCCAGGGCACGGTGCTGGTGGTGGCGGTCCTGTTCGTGGCGACCAACACGCTGGTCGACGTCCTCTATGGCTGGCTCGACCCCCGGATCCGCCTGGGCTGAGACAGGGGCCGGCGCCCCGGGGTCGACGCCCCGGGTGATGCTCGCCGGCGGGTCCCTCGGCCGCCTCGCGACCGCCATCCTGCGGGACCGCGCGGCGCTCGCGGGCTTCCTGATCGTCGGCACGTTCCTCGTGGTGGGCGCCGCGGCGGACCGCCTCCCGCTCGCGAGCCCACTCCGCATGGTTCCGCAGGACCGCATGGCCGGGCCGAGCTGGGCGCTCCCCCTCGGCGCCGATGTCTTCGGCCGCGATCTTCTCGCCCGGCTCGTCTACGGCGCACGCCTGTCGCTCGAGGTGGCGTTCGCCTCCGTGCTGGCGGCGCTGGCGGCGGGCTCGGCGCTCGGGCTTCTCGCGGGCTACGCCGGCGGCCGCACCGACCAGGCCCTCATGCGCGTGATGGACGTGTTCTTCTCGTTCCCGGCCGTCCTCCTCGCGCTCGGCATCGTCGCGGCGCTCGGGCCCCATCCGGCCAACGTGATGCTCGCGATCGCCGTCGTGTACACGCCGATCTTTGCCCGCGTGGTCCGGGGACCGGTGCTGGCCCTCAAGGAGCGCGAGTTCGTCGAGGCGAGCCGCGCGCTCGGCGCGCCCGCGGTCCGGATCGTCGGCCGGCACATCCTCCCGAATCTCGCCTCGGTGCTCGTCGTCCAGACGAGCATTGCGCTCTCCTGGGCGATCCTCACGGAGGCCTCGCTCTCGTTCCTGGGCCTCTCGGCCCAGCCGCCCACGCCCTCGTGGGGCGCGATGCTGAACGAGGGTCGCCAGAACCTCGAGCTCGCCCCTCACCTCGCCGTGTTTCCCGGGCTCGCGATCATGCTGGCGGTCCTCGGGTTCAACCTCCTCGGCGACGGCCTCCGCGACGCGCTCGACCCGCGGAAGCGGCCGTGACTCGACTCCCCGTGCGTCCCCCGGCGCGCCGTCGTGACGCCCTCCGGATCAGGCCGGCACGCCGGGACGACCGCCCCGCCCTTGCGACCCTGATGGCCGGGTCGCCGCTGCTCCGGCGCTATGGCACCACGCGCGCATCGGCGCTCCGGGCCCTCGGGCGCGCGCAGGCGTCGCGCGACCAGCTGACCGTCGCGGTGACGCCGGACGGCCACGTGTGCGGACTCGCGTGGGTCCTTCCGAGCCGGATCCTCACCGGCGCGGCCTACCTGCGATTGCTGCTGGTGGGCGAGGGCCGCCAGGGCGCCGGGACGGGCGCGGCGCTACTGGCCGCCGCGGAAGACGCCGCGCGAGCGGTCGCGAATCACCTGGTCCTCCTCGTCACCACCGGCAACACCGGAGCCCGACGCTTCTACGCGCGGCACGGCTATCATCACGTCGGTCGCCTGCCAGGTCTCGCGCGCGCCGGGGTCGACGAGGCGCTCTACTGGAAGACGCTCCGCTCGCACCGCCGGCGCTTGCCGGTTTGATGCCGCTCCACCACGGCGCGCCGCCGCGGCGTGCGGATTGACTCGCGAAGGGGCGCGTCGGAGAATTCCACCACCGCAGATGACCACGACAGGACGGGTGCGAGGCGGCTTCAACCAGTACGGGTTCACGGTCGGCATCCTGATGCTCGACACGCGGTTCCCGCGCATCCCGGGCGACATGGGGCACGCCGCAACGTTCCCGTTCCCGGTCCGCTATCACCGCGTGTCCGGCGCCTCGCCCGACCTCGTCGTCCGGCGCGGCGCGGCCGGGCTCCTGCCGGCGTTCATCGAGGGCGCGCGCCAGCTCGAGCGGGAGGGCGTCGGCGCCGTCACCACCAACTGCGGCTTCCTCGTGAAGTACCAGGCCGAGCTGGCCGCGTCGGTCCGCGTTCCCGTGCTCACGTCGAGCCTGCTCCTGGTGCCTCTGGTCCACCGGATGCTGCCGCCGGGCCGGCGCGTCGGCATCCTCACGGTCAACGCTGGGGGGCTCGCCGACGAGCACTTCCGCGGCGCCGGGATCGGCGGGGAGATTCCGCTCGCGGTGGCCGGGCTCGAGGGAGAGAAGGAGTTCACGCGCGTGCTCCTGGGCGACGAGGCGGAGCTCGACGTCGACCAGGCCCGCGAGGAGCACGTGCGCGTGGCGCGCCGCCTCGTGACGGAGCACCCGGACATCGGCGCCATCGTCCTCGAGTGCACGAACATGCCGCCGTACGCGCCGGACGTACAGCGCGTCACCGGGCTCCCCGTCTTCGACATCGTCTCCCTCGTCAGCCTCGCGCACGGCGCTCTCGCCGCGGGCCTGCCGCCCAGGCCAGTCTGACCCGCCAGCAGCGCACCGCTCCGAGGTGAGGTGCTCGCGGCTCACAACGGCGTGCGCCGGCTGCGTCCCGTTCCATTCCTGTCGGGCGCGCCACTGAAGGCCTGAGGCGCCGTGCTGGAGCCACTCCGGGACGGGCGGTACCGGCTCCTCTGGCTGACGGGGCTCTCGAGCAACGCCGCGAGGTGGATGGACCTCGTCGTGCTCGGCTGGCTGGCGCTCTCGTTCACCGATTCCGCGTTCATGGTGGGAGTCGCCGCGTTCTGCCGCGCGGTCCCCATGATGGCGTTCGGCCCCTTCGCCGGCGTCCTGGCGGACCGCCTCCCGCGGGTGAGCGTGATGAGCGCGGTCCAGGTCGTGAACGTCCTGGCCTCGTCCGCCCTGGCGATCCTCTTCGCCACGGGTCTGGCCGGCTTCGGGATCCTGGTCTCGATCGAGATCATCCTCGGGGTGGCCTGGGTCCTCGATTTCCCGTCGCGCCGCACCGTGCTGTTCGTCGTGGCCGGCCGCGAGCGCCTGACGACCGCCGTCTCGCTCGAGACCATGTCCATGCAGGTGGCCAAGATGATCGGCCCCCTCGTGGGAGGCCTCCTGCTCGCACGGTTCGGCCCCGCCGCCTGCTACGTCGCGTTCGCTCTGCTCTCGCTCGTGGCGATGTTCGCGACCCGCGCCCTGGCGCGCCGCGTGACGCTGCCTCCCGTCTCGAGCCGGGAGGCGGTCCTGGACAGCCTGCTCGGCGGCATCCGCGAGGTCCGGAGGCATCAGGCGGTCCTCGGCGTCCTCGCGGTGACGGTGCTGATGAACTCCCTCGTCTTTCCGTACCAGCAGATGCTGCCGGTGTTCGCCCGCGACGTGCTCCACGTGGGGCCCGTCCCGCTCGGCCTCCTCGTCGCGGCCCAGGGGCTCGGCGCGCTCATCTCCTCCATGGCGATCGGGGCCAGCGGCGGGCCGGCGGCTCACGGGCGGCTCTTCGCGGCGAGCTCGCTCGCCGGCGCGCTCCTGCTCCTCGCCTTCTCGCTGTCGCCCTGGTACGGCCTGTCGCTCGCGCTCCAGCTCGCCATCGGCGCCACGGACTCCGGCTTCGCGACGATGCAGAGCGCCATCGTCCTTCTCACCGCGCCGGAGCGGGCGCACGGGCGCGTCATGGGGATCCTGTCGGCCTGCATCGGGACCCAGCCGCTCGGGAGCCTGTGGCTCGGGTTCCTCGCGAGCCGCATGGGCGCTCCCCTGGCCACGGGCCTGAACGCCGCGATCGCGTCCGTCCTGATGATCCCGGTGGCCCGCCGCCTGCTGGGCGCGGGCCCCTTCGGCCGGCGCCGCCCCGCCTGACGCGCCGGCCCGCGGCGCGAATACTTGTGCCTCGCCAACCCATCGACTAGGCTCGGGCCGTGACGATGCGCCTCACGACGCCCGCCCCGGCGGCCGCGTCCCGGTGGGCGTGGCTGTGGGCGCCGCGCGGCGTGCTGGCGCTGCTTCTCGGGTGGGCCGCGTTCCACGTGCTGCTCCGCCTCGCGCTGTCGCCGACCCTCACCGCCGACGATGCCCGCGAGGCGGTGCTGGCTCAGAGCTTCCAGTGGGGCTATCAGGCGCGGCAACCGCCGCTCTACAACTGGCTCGCGTGGGCGGCCTTCCGCGTGCTGGGGCCCGGCCTCCTCGCCCTCACGCTCCTGAAATACGCCACGCTCGTCCTCGCCTTCTGGCTCGTGTACCTGACGGCGCGACGGGTCCTGGACGACCCGAGACTCGCCGCGCTGAGCGCGTTCTCGTTCCTCCTGATCGCTCCGATCAGCTGGACGATCCACGAGGCGCTGACCCACAGCATCACCGTCCTCGCCGCTTGCGCCGGGACGGTCTACGCTCTGATCCGCCTCGACGATTCCCCCGGCCCGCGCGCCTACGCGCTCCTCGGTCTCGCCGTCGGGCTCGGGCTCCTCTCGAAGTTCACGTACGTCATCTTCCTCGCCGCGCTCGGACTCGCTGCATTCTCCGTCGACCGTTACCGTGCACGCGTCCTGCGCCCCGGGATCCTGGTCACCGCGCTGGTCGCGGCGCTGATGGTCCTCCCGTACGCGGCGTGGTTCGCAGGTCATGGACACGATCTCGGGCGCATCTACGCCCGCGAGGTGCGCATCGAGACCCGGAGCACGTGGGCGAAGCAGGCGCGAGCGGGCCTCGCATACATCGCCCGCTTCCTCCTCTCGTACGTCGTCCCGATCGCGCTGGCCATCGGCGCGTGCTTTCCGGCCGCCTATCGGCGCCGGCCGGCCGGGAACGATCGCGGTGCCGGCGGCCGGCTGGTCGGCTGGCTCCTCGCGTGGATGCTCGTCCTCATCACGGGCGCGGCGCTCGCCGGAGGCCTGAGCTTCCTGAAGGCGCGCTGGCTGATCCCCGCGTTCTTCCTGGTTCCGCTCTACGGCCTCTGGCGCGCGGATCGGCAGGACGGGTCCGACCGGCGCCTCGCGGCGTTCGCGGTGATCCTGATCTTCGCCGAGATCGCCGTGGTGGGTCTCCTCACGGTCCGGGTCGTCGGCGCGAGCCACTTCCGCCGCGCGTACCCCATGAACGAGCCGTACGCCAGGGTGGCGACCGAGCTCGAGCGAGCCGGCTTCACCCACGGAACGATCGTCGCGGGATTCGGGACGATCGCCGGGAACATGGCCGTCCGGCTCCCGCACGCGCGCGTGCTCCACACCGAGTACCCGGACTTCCTGCCGGCGGCCGGACGCCCGGGCCAGTGCCTGCTCGTCTGGGACCGTCACCAGCGGCGCCGGGGCGACGGCGCTCAGCCCGCCGCGCCGCCCGAGGACGTCCAGCAGCTCGCGGCCTCGCTCGACGTGGGCCTCACCGGCTCGGAGCCGGTCGGCACGGTGGAGGCGCCCTTCCTGTACAACCCGACCCGGGTTCGCCGCGTCTACTACATCCTGCTCCCCGAAGGCGCCGGCCGCTGCCGCTGAGCGCGCGCCCGCTTGCGCCCGCCGTCATCCTCCGTGACAATCGTCCCGATGCGCATCGGAAGCGTGGAGGTCCGGGGACTGGCGCGGCTCGCGCCCATGGCAGGCGCGACCAACGCACCCTTCCGCCTGGTGGCGAGGGAGTGCGGGAGCGGGCTCACCACCACCGAGGAGATGGACTCCGCCTCGGTCCTCTACCAGACTCCCCACGCCATCACGGCGTCGGCGTACTACCCCGCCGAGCGGCCGCTGGCGATGCAGCTCCTCGGGAAGAGCCCGGAGCCATTGGCGGAGGCCGCCGCCCGCTGCGAGGCCATGGGCGCCGACGTCGTCGACCTGAACATGGGCTGTCCGGTCCCGCGGATCACCGGCAAGGGCAAGGGCGCGGCCCTCATGCGGGACATTCCGGGCACCGCGCGGATCCTCCGCGCCATGCGGGCCGCCGTCCGGGTCCCCTTGACGGTCAAGATCCGGGGCGGCTGGGACGACACCCACCTGAACGCCGTCGAGGTCGCGCGGATGGCGGAGGCCGAGGGCGTCGACGCGATCACCGTGCATCCCCGCACGCGGTCGCAGATGTTCACGGGCAAGGCGCCGTGGACGATCATCGCCGAGGTCGTCGACGCGGTCCGCATCCCGGTGACGGGCAACGGGGACGTCCACTCGATGTCCGACGCGCGCCGGATGGTGGCGGAGACGGGCTGCCGGTCGGTCATGATCGGCCGGGGCGCCCTCGGGAGCCCCTGGGTGTTCGACGAGGCGTGGGAGTCCATGCCGCCCATCGCCCAGCGGGCGTACCGGGCGCGCGTGATCGCCCGCCACGTCGCCCTCATCAAGGAGCACTTCGCCGAGCGGTTCGCGCTGATCCAGCTGAAGAAGCACCTGGCCTGGTACACCGAGGGGCTCGGCCACGCGCGCGAGTGCCGGGCGGCGATCTTCCAGACCCAGACGGCCGACGAGGTGTGGGAGACCTTCCAGCGTTACTGGGAGAGGTCGGCGCACACGGAGGCCGCTCTCCTGGAGACCGCGACGGCATGAGCCCGCGCATGACGAGAGGAGATCGTCGATGCAACGGATGACCGGTGGGCAAGCGCTGGTGGCCTCGCTATATCGCGAGGGCGTGCGCGTCGTGTTCGGGCTCCCTGGCGTCCAGCTCTATGGCGCCACCGCCGCGCTCCGCGACGAGCCCCGCATCCGCGTCATCACCACGCGCCACGAGCAGGCCACGACGTACATGGCCGACGGCTATGCTCGCGCCGGCGGCGGCATCGGCGTCGCGCTGGTCGTCCCGGGGCCGGGCCTCCTCAACGCCTCCGCGGGGCTCTCCACTGCCTACTCGGCGTCGTCGCCGGTCCTGGTGATCGCGGGACAGATCCCGAAGGCGAAGATCGGCCAGAACATCGGTCTCCTTCATGAGGTGAACGACCAGCTGGACGCCATCGCGCCCGTCACCAAGTGGCGGCAGCGGATACTCGAGGTGGCCGACATCCCCGCCGCCGTCCGCGAGGCGATGCGCCAGCTCCGGACGGGGCGCCCGCGACCGGTCGTCATCGACATCCCGCCCGAGACCCTCGAGGACGAGGGCGAGGTCACGCTCCTCGATCCGGCGCCGGTCGAGCGCCCGCCGGCGCCGTCAGCCGAGATCGAGCGCGCCGCGGCGCGCCTGACCGCGGCGCGGCATCCGGTCATCGTGGCGGGCGGCGGTGTCAATCTCGCGGGCGCCCACGAGGCGCTCCATGCCGTCGCGGAGCACCTCCAGGCCGCCGTCGTCATGACCGCCGAGGGCAAGGGCGCCATCAGCGACGCGAGCGACCTCTCGCTCGGCGCGGCACTCTGGCCTGGCTCCCCTGTCCGCCTCCATCTCGACCGGGCCGACGTCGTCCTCGCGGTCGGCACGCGTCTCGCGACGGTGCCCTTCCAGGCCGCGCAGCAGGTGATCCAGATCGACGTGGACCCCGAGGAGATCGGCCGCAACCACCGAGGGACCCACGGCCTGATCGGGGACGCCCGGGCGACGCTGGAGCAGCTCGCCGCCCGGCTCCGCGCGGCAGGCGCGCCCCGGCCGTCCCTCCGCGCCGAGCGGGACGCCGTGCGGGCCGCGACGGCGACGGCCGACGACCAGGAGCCTCAGGCCTCCATCCAGCGGAGCCTGCGCGCGGGCACCCCGCCGGGCGCCGTCATGGTCGGCGACATGACGCAGATCGGCTACCACTCGCGTCCGTTCTGGCCCGTCTACGAGCCGCGCACGTACCTGACCTCGTCGTACTCCGGCAACCTCGGCTACGGCTTCCCCACCGCGCTCGGCGCCAAGATCGCGCGCCCGGACCGCCCCGTCGTCTGCGTCGCCGGCGACGGCGGGTTCCTGTTCAACAGCCAGGAGCTGTCCACCGCCGTGCGGAACAACATCCCCGTCGTGGTCGTCGTGTTCAACGACGAGGCCTACGGGAACGTCGCGCGGGACCTCGACGAGGCGTGGGGCGGGAGCGTCGGAGCCGGAACCGATCTCGCGAATCCCGACTTCGTCCGGCTGGCCGAGGCGTACGGCGTCACCGCATTCCGCGCCAAGGAGCCGACCGAGGTGGGCGACCTCGTCCGGGAGGCGATCGGGCTCGACCGCCCCGTGCTGATCGAGGTCCCCGTGGGGCGGATGCCGCGCCCCCGCTTCTTCCCGCCGCGCCGCGCGCCGAAGCGGCTCGACCGGTAGGACGCGACCGACCGCCGAATCCGGGCCGCCACCCGTCGCGGTGGACAGAGGAGTCACCATGTGCGGCATCGCGGGCTTCTTCGACAAGTCGCACGCCGGTAACAGCCCGGCCGGCGCGACCCTTCTCCGCATGCTGACCGCGCTCAGCTGCCGCGGGCCCGACTCCGCGGGCATCGCCCTCTGGGGCGAGGGCGAGGACGGCCTCGTCGCGCGCGTGAAGCTCGGCGACGGCGGAGATCTCGAGGCGCGCCGGCGCGAGATCCTCAGCCGGGCCAGGCGAGCGACCCGGGTCCTCGCCTCCTCGGTCCAGGGCGCGCTCCTCCGCCTCGTCGTCGCGAAGACCGACCCGGCCGAGCTCGCCGCGGCGATCGAGCGCGTGGCTCCCGACGTCGAGGTCGTGAGCATGGGCCAGCGGCTCGAGATCGTGAAGCAGGTCGGCGCCCCCGGCGGCCTCGACGCCGAGTACGCCGTCTCCTCGTGGCGGGGGAGTCACGGGCTCGGGCACACGCGCCTGTCGACGGAGAGCCGGGTCGACCTGTCCCACTCCCAGCCTTTCTGGGCGCACGGGACGCCGGACCTCGCCGTGGTGCACAACGGGCACATCTGCAACTACCACCGGCTCCGGCGGATCTACGAGCAGGACGGCGTGCGGTTCTACACGGAGAACGACTCGGAGATCATCGGGCTCTACCTGGCCCGCCAGATGGCGGCCGGCCGGACGCTGGGCGAGGCGCTCCAGGCCTCGGTGCGGGACCTCGACGGGAGCTTCAGCTACCTGGCCGCCACCGCGGACGCGTTCGGCTACGCCAAGGACCCCTTCAGCCTGAAGCCCCTGATCGTCGCGGAGAGCGCCAGCGCCGTCGCCATCGCCAACGAGGAGGTGGCCCTCCAGGCGGCGCTCGGCGACGAGTACCGTGCGCGCGAGGCCGCCGCCGGCTCCACGGGCCTGTGGGAGCTCGCGGGGCGCGCGCCGGCGCGGCGAGCGCGACGCGTCCGCAAGGTGGCGTGAGATGCACGCCATCGACTGCGCGCCGCTCTCCGTCCGGCAGATCAACGAGACGATCCGGCGTCTGATCGACGCCGGCGAGCGCGAGATCGTCCTCCGCCATCCGGGGGCCCGGCACAACCTCGCCGTGGCCGTCCTCTCCGACGTCGCCATCACCATCGACGGGCCGGTGGGCTACTACGCCGGCGGGATGAGCGACGGGGTCCGCCTCACGATCCGCGGCTCGGCGGGCTGGGGGCTCGCCGAGTGTCTCATGTCCGGCACGGTGGTCGTCGACGGCAACGCCGGGAACGGCGCGGCGGCCTCGATCCGCGGCGGGACCGTGGTCGTGAAGGGCGACGCCGCGGCGCGCGCCGGCATCTCGATGAAGGGCGGCCTTCTCGTCATCGGCGGCGGCTGCGGCTACATGACGGGCTTCATGATGCAGCGCGGGCAGATCATCGTCTGCGGCGATGCGGGCGACGCCGTCGCCGACTCGATGTACGAGGGCGTCATCTACGTGGGCGGCGCGATCGCCGCGCTGGGCAGCGATACGGTCGTGTCGGACGCGAGCGACGCCGAGCTGGCGGAGATTCACGCCACCCTCGCGCATCACGGCCTCGACGGGCCTCGAGCATTCCGGAAGATCGTGTCGGGACGCAAGCTCTGGAACTACGACAAGAAGGACATGGAGACATGGAAGGCGGCGTTCTGAGACCGCTTCGGCCGAGCCAGATCTACCGCCCGGAGGTGATGGAGGACATCCACATCAAGGCGGAGCTCGGGCGGTATCGCTTCCGGGGCTTCGGCACGCTCCGCCCGCGCCCGCTTCCCAGCTTCGACGACCTCACCTTCATCCCCTGCTCCCTGACCCGGATCCCGCTCGAGGGCTACCGCGAGCGGTGCCGCACCACGACCATCCTCGGCACGCGGCACGCGAAGCGTCCGATCGAGCTGGAGACGCCGGTGATGATCACCGGCATGAGCTGGGGGGCGCTCTCGTACAACGCCAAGGTCGCCCTCGCCCAGGGCGCGCGCGCCGCCGGCAGCTCCACGACGACCGGCGACGGCGGCATGCTGCCCGCGGAGCGCGAGCACGCCCGCGTGCTGGTCTACGAGGTCCTCCCGAGCCGGTACGGCATGAACGTCCACCACCTGCGATCGGCCGACGGGATCGAGCTGACGGTGGGCCAGGGCGCGAAGCCGGGCACGGGCGGCATGCTCCTCGGCTCCAAGATCTCCAGCGAGATCGCCGCGGCGCGCGAGCTGCCGCCGGGGGTGGACCAGCGCAGCCCCGCGCGGCATCCCGACTGGCTCGGCCCGGACGACATGATCATCAAGATCGAGGAGCTCCGCGAGGCCACCGACTGGCAGGTGCCGATCTTCGTGAAGATGGGCGCCACGCGCGTCTACGACGACGTCAAGCTGGCGGCGAAGGCCGGCGCGGACGTCGTGGTGGTGGACGGCATGGAGGGGGGCACCGCCGCGTCGCCCGACATCCTGCAGGACCACACGGGGATTCCCACCCTGGCCGCCGTCTGCGAGGCGCGCCAGGCCCTCCAGGACATGGGCCTCTACGGCCAGGTGCAGCTCATCATCGCGGGCGGGATCCGCTCGGGGGCGGACGCCGCCAAGGCCCTCGCCCTCGGCGCCGACGCCGTCTACATCGGCACCGCCGCGCTGATCGCGCTCAACTGCAACAAGCCCGTCCACCTCGAGGACTACGCGGCGCTCGGCACGGAGCCCTACGCCTGCCACCACTGCCACACCGGCCGCTGTCCGGTGGGGATCACGACGCAGGATCCGGAGCTGATGAAGCGACTGCCCATCCCCGAGGCCGCGGAGCGGGTCACGAACTTCCTGCACTCCATGACCCTCGAGATCCAGATGCTGGCGCGCGCGTGCGGCAAGGCCGACGTCCACGACCTCGAGCCGGAGGACCTGCGCGCGCTGACCCTGGAGTCGTCGGCGATCACGGGCCTGCCTCTCGTCGGCACCCACTGGGTGCCCGGCCGGGAGCGGAAGGCCTAGGCCACCGGTCGATGTCCTCCCGCCCGCGGGGATCCGCGCCGCGCCGACGGCCGCGCCGCGCCCCGGCGAGCCTCCCGGTCTCCTCCAAGTCAGCGCCGAAGGAGTCCACGATGACGCCGGACCAGATCCGCGCGAAGGTCCAGCAGGACAAGGTCGACTACCTCCTCGCCCAGTTCGTGGACATCCACGGCACGCCCCGCTGCAAGGGCGTCCCCGCCCGGGCGCTCGATCTCTTCCTCGAGGGCTCCGCCGGCTTCGCCGGCGCGGCGGTGTCGGGCATGGGGCAGGGCCCGCACGATCACGACATGATCGCGATGCCCGATCTCTCGTCCTACACGCTGGTCCCGTGGGAGACGGGGGTGGCCCGCTTCGCGTGCGACATCACGGTGGACGGCCAGCCCTGGCCCTACTGCCCGCGGACCGCGCTCCGCCGCATGACCGCCGAGCTGCTCCGCGAGGGGTTCGTGATGATGGTCGGCGCGGAGGCGGAGCACTTCCTGGTGCGGCGGCGCGCGGACGGCGGCATCGAGCCGTTCGATCCGGACGGCGTCGACACCCTCGAGAAGCCCTGCTACGACTTCAAGAGCCTCGCCGGCTCGATGGGCTATCTCCGCACGCTCGTCACCTACCTGGACCGCCTCGGCTGGGAGCCCTACGCGTCGGACCACGAGGACGGGACGGCGCAGTACGAGATCAACTGGAAGTACTCCGACGCGCTGACCACCGCCGACCGCTTCACCTTCTACAAGATGATGACGAGCCAGGTGGCCAAGAGCGTCGGCGCGATCGCGACCCACATGCCGAAGCCGTTCGGGCACCTCACGGGATCCGGCACGCACTTCCACATCTCGCTGTGGGATGCCGCGCGCCAGCGCAACCTGTTCCTCGACGAACGGGACCCCCGGGGCCTCGGCCTCTCCCGCCTCGCCTATCACTTCCTCGGGGGCGTCGTCGAGCACGCCCCCGCCCTCACCGCCGTGGTCGCGCCCACCGTGAACGACTACAAGCGCCTCTCGGTCGGCGACTTCCTCACCGGGGTCACCTCGGGCTTCACCTGGACCCCGGCGTTCATCAGCTACGGCGACAACAACCGGACGCAGATGTTCCGGGTGCCCGAGCCCGGGCGCTTCGAGTGTCGCGTGGTCTCCGGGTCCGTGAACCCGTACCTCGGCATGGCCGCGTTCGTGGCCGCCGGTCTCGACGGCGTCCGGCGCCGCCTCGATCCCGGAGAGCCGAACACGCGGAAGAACATGTACCGGCTGACCCTCGAGGACGTGAAGGGCGGCAAGATCGGGCTGATCCCCCAGAGCCTGGCCGAGGCCGTCGCCGCCTTCGAGGCGGATCCCGTCGTCCGGCAGGCGCTCGGACCCGAGCTGGCCGAGGAGTTCATCAAGGTGAAGCGGCAGGAATGGGTGCGGTACCACAACACGGTGAGCCGCTGGGAGATCGACCGCTACCTGACGCTGTTCTGAGGAGCGCTCATGGCCCTCTATCGTCTGTACGCCGGGCCTGACGGGGTCTCCCGCATCGAGGATCTCGCGCTGGCGACGCACCCGCACCTCGAGGCGCCGGGGCCGGCCGTCGCGGCCTGGTTCCGCGAGACGCCGGCCGAGAGCTTCCAGGACTGGCACCCGGCGCCGCGGCGCCAGTGGGTGGTCATACTCCGCGGGGAGCTCGAGATCGGCCTCGGGGACGGCACCTTCCGGCGCTTCGGGCCCGGCGATGCCCGCCTGGTCGAGGACACCGTCGGTCGCGGGCACACGACGCGGGTGGTCGGCAGCGGCCCGTGCCTCGCGATGTACGTGCCGGTCGGCGCCGACGCCGGTCCCTGACGGTCCCGGAGGTGAGCGCGTCCCGGGCCGAGGTCGTCATCGTCGGCGGCGGCTTCGGCGGGCTGTACGCCGCCCGCGCGCTGCGGGGCACGGCAGCGCACGTGACGATCGTCGACCGGCGCAACCACCACCTGTTCCAGCCGCTCCTCTACCAGGTGGCCACCGCGGCGCTGAACCCCGCCGACATCGCGGCGCCCATCCGCAGCGTGTTCCGCGGCGCGCGGAACGTCTCGGTCGTGCTGGCCGAGGCGGTGGGCGTCGATCTCGCCGCGAAGAAGCTCCTCCTGGCCGACGGCGAGCTGCCCTACGACTACCTCGTCCTCGCCACGGGCGCGACCCACTCCTACTTCGGCCACGAGGAGTGGGCGCCGTTCGCCCCGGGCCTCAAGAGCATCGAGGACGCGCTCGAGATCCGCCGCCGCGTGCTGCTCGCCTACGAGATGGCCGAGCGCGATCCGGAGCACCGCCGCGAGTGGCTGACGTTCGTCATCATCGGCGGCGGCCCGACCGGCGTCGAGCTCGCCGGCGCGCTCGCCGAGATCTCGCGTCAGGCCCTGTCCCGGGAGTTCCAGCACATCGACCCGAGCCACGCGCGCATCATCCTGGTCGAGGGCATGCCGCGCGTGCTCCCGCCCTACCCCGACGGCCTCTCCCAGAAGGCCCGGACTCAGCTCGAGCGCCTGGGGGTGGACGTCTGGACCGGGGCGCGCGTCACCGGCATCGACGCCGCCGGCGTCACGCTCGGACACGAGCGGATCCTCGCCCGCACCGTCCTGTGGGCGGCCGGCGTCGCGGCCTCGCCCCTCGCGAAGAGCCTCGGGGTGCCGCTCGATCGCGCCGGGCGCGTGCGCGTCGAGCCGACCCTGGCCGTGCCGGGCCGGAACGACGTCTTCGTGGTCGGCGACCTGGCGACGCTCGAGCAGGACGGGAAGCCGGTCCCCGGCGTCGCTCCCGCGGCCATCCAGATGGGGCGCCACGCCGCGCGGAACATCCTCCGCGCCATCGCCGGTCTTCCGGCGGAGGCGTTCCGCTACCGGGACAAGGGCAGCTTCGCGACGATCGGGCGCGGCAAGGCCGTGGGCGAGCTGGCGGGCGGCCTCAAGCTCTCAGGCTTCCCCGCGTGGGTCGCGTGGCTCGCGATCCACATCTTCTTCCTGATCGGGTTCCGCAACCGCGTGCTGGTGCTCTTCCAGTGGGCCTACTCGTACGTCACGTTCCGGCGCGGCGCGCGCCTGATCACCGGGGCGCCGCCGCCGCGCCTCCGGTAGCGCCCGCTCGTCCGCGGCCTTGGGGTCGGGCGATGCGCCCAGCCGTCAGGCGATCCTGCCCAGCCGTCAGGCGATTCGGATAATCCCCGGCTCCACGACCTCGAACCGCTGGGAGACCTCGGGGTCATGGCCGGCCACGATCCGGTCTCGCGAGCCCGCCAGCGCGTGGATGGTCTCGAACCCGGCCAGCATCTCGGGCAGGCTCGTGATGATCTGGACGGGCTGGAATCGCTCGACGTTGCGATAGAAGTGCGACGCGTCGGAGGTCAGCACGACCGGCCCCTTGGCGGTCTCGACCGACACGATCTGTAGCCCCGCCGTGTGGCCGCCGATCCGGTGGACGCGGAGGCCGGGCAGGACCTCCCGGTCCCCCTGGATGACGCGGACCCGGTTCGCGTAGTTGAGCCGCACGAGCTCGGCCAGCGCGCTCGCGTTCGCAGACATCTTGAACGCGTCGTACCGAGCCACCGCCGCGCCGGTCCAGAACGCGACCTCGTCCCGCTGGATCCAGAACTCGGCGTTGGGGAAGTGCCGGTAGCCGGCCCAGTGATCCCAGTGGAGATGCGTGATGAGCGCCGTCGGGATCTCCTCGGCCCGGATGCCCAGCCGTCCGAGCATCGTGGCCGGGCTCACGTAGCCGCGCAGCCCCCGCGCCGCGGCGTCGTCCTCGCCGAAGCCGGTGTCGACCAGGACCGGGTGCGGCCCGCCGAGGATCAGCCAGACGAAGAAGTGGAGCGTGATCCGCTCGTGCGAGGGCTCCCGGTAGAAGAACTCGCAGGCCGTGGTGTCGCGCTCGCCGCACTTCAGGGCATAGACCTGGTACACGCGTGACCTCCGTCGACTGGAGTGGCCCGGGCGGGCCGGGCGGCCCAGTCTACCGCGTGAGCCAGCTGAGGAGGCGACCCGGAAGGAGCGAAGTGCTGGCGCCGCCGGTCGGTGGTCGATCCGGGCGCGGCGTGCCTGCGGCCGGCGCGGGGCGGGCCGGCGGCGAGAGCGGGTACACGGCTCGTGTCGCCGCGGCGACGACGTAGACGCGCAGGTTGTTCGATTCCGGGTCCGCGGGGATGAGGAAGAAGCCCTCCGGATCCGTCGCCGGGCTGTCCGCTGTCCCGAGCATCACCTCGCCATCTCGGAAGCGGATCTCGACGTGGGGTCTCGCTGTCTCGCCCGAGGGGAATTTCTGGCTATCCTGTCGGGCGGGATTCCCGACGAGGTCGCGGACGAAGAAGATCGCCTTGAGGTCCCGCACGAGGACCGGAGCGGACGCACCGCTCGCCGACGGCTGAGAGAAGACGTGGAACCGGGGCTGCGAGGGGGCGAAGTCGAAGGTGTAACCCTTCACGAGACGCCCATCGCAATAGCGGGCGACCACCTTGCGGTGATTCCTTGTCATCGACCCCTCCGGTCTGGAACGGCGTTCACCCGGGCCCGGGACTCATTCCCGGGCAAACCTCCGGCGGGCTTGGGAGAGCAACATCCGTGCCACTGGACGACGCGAACGATCGCTCGCCCGGCCAGGGCGCCCGGTGCCGGCGCCAGGCCAGCCTTGCGGCGTCGGATCGGCCCCGGTAGATTGCTCCCGGCCATGGTTGCTCGTTCCGCTGGGGTCCGGCGCTACCGTGCCGGGCTCGTCGCCTGTGTCATGTTGTCGGTTCTGGGAGCCATGGCTGTCCTGGCACCCTGGATCTCGCCCCAGGACCCCTTGGCTCAGAACCGCGCGGACCAGTTCAAGGCGCCTTCCCTTCCCCACCCGTTCGGCACCGACGAGTTCGGTCGCGACATCCTGAGCCGCGTGATCCACGGGGCGCGCATCTCCCTCCTCACCGGCGCCGTCGCCGTGCTCATCGGCGGAACGTGGGCGTGCCACTCGGCCTCCTCGGCGGATTCGCGGGCGGGCTGGCCGACGCGACGATCATGCGCGTGCTCGACTTCCTGCTGGCGATCCCGGCCATCCTGCTCGCGATGGTCATCATCGCGATTCTGGGTCCGGGATCGTTCAACGCGATGCTGGCGGTCGGCGTGGTGAGCATCCCCTCGTTCGCGCGTCTCACCCGCGCCAGCACCCTCTCGCTCAAGGAGCGGGAGTTCGTCGTCGCGACCCGGGCGCTCGGCGTGGGCCCCGTGTACCTCATGTTCCGGACGATCCTGCTCAACGCCCTGACGCCCATCGTGGTCCAGGTCGCGGTGACGGCCGCGGTGGCCATGCTCCTCGAGGCGGCGCTCTCGTTCCTCGGGCTCGGCACCCAGCCGCCCGACCCCCTCGTGGGGCTCGATGCTGAACACCGGTCGGTCGTTCCTCCACCAGGCGCCGTGGTACGGGCTCTTTCCCGGCATCGTGATCACGCTCTCGGTCCTCTCGCCTCAACGCGCTGGCTGACGCGCTCCAGTCGCTCGTCGACCGCGGCGGCGCGGGCCGCGCGGTACGCGGCGGAGCGACGCGCCTGATGGCGCGCTACGTCCTCTTCCGCCTGCATCCAGCTCCTGCCGGTGCTCCTGCTGGCCTCGGTGGGCGGTCTGGCTGATGATCTACCTGATCCCCGGCGATCCCGCGATCGCGCTACTCGGGCGCCGATGCCACGAGCCCGAGCAGCTCAGCTCGGGCCGCGGACGCTCATGGGGCTCGACCGCCCCCTCCCGGTGCAGTACGCGCTGTGGCTCGGCCGCGTCGTCCGGGGCAACCTCGGGGTCTCGTACCTCAACGGCCTCCCCGTGACGACGATGCTCGCGCAGCGCATGCCGGTGACGCTTCAGCTGACCGTGGCGTCGCTCGTGGTGGCGCTCGCCATCGCCGCCCCCTTCGGCATCGTCGTCGGCGGTGCGGCCGCGGTCCTGGATCGCCCGTGCGGTGACGGGCTACAATGCCATCGCGATGGCCGTCCCGACATTCTGGCTGGGCATCCTGCTGGTCCTCTGCTTCGGCGCTCTGGCTCGCGCTGGCTTCCCGCCGTCGGGCTACGTGCCCTTCTGGCAGGAGCCGGTGCGCGCGGTGCGCTTCCTGATCCTCCCCGCCTTCACGCTCGGCGCCTACGTCTCGGCGGTGCTCGCGCGGTTCACCCGGGCGGCCCTCCTGGAGACGCTCTACCAGGACTACGTCCGCACGGCCCGCGCCAAGGGGCTCGGCGAGCGGCCCGTCGTCGGCGATCCACGCGCTCCGGAACGCGCTCCTCCCGATGGTGACCGTCGTCGGACTCCAGTTCGGCGCCTTCATGGGCGGCGCCGTCATCACCGAGGCGATCTTCGACTACCCGGGCCTCGGGCGGATGCTGCTCCAGGCCATCCTCACCCGCGACTACACCGTGGTGCAGGGCACGATCCTCTTCGTCGTCGTCGCCTTCGTCGCTCATCAACCTCCTCACCGACCTCGCCTACGCGCTTCTGGATCCGCGGATCCGGTACTCGTGAGCCTTCCACAGGAAGGAGACGCCATGACCCGCTGCCACACCACCTGAGCCGCCGCCGCTTCCTCCAGGGCCTCGCCGCCGGCAGCCGTCGCCGGGACCGAGCCTCGCTGGCCGCCGCGCGCCGCGCCGCCGCCAAGAAGCGGGGCGGCACCGCTCACCGTCGGCATGCCGAACGACTGGATCACCTTCGACCCGCACAACCTCGCCTTCGCGAACTTCACGCTCCAGCAGAACCTCTACGACACGCTGATCCGCTACGACCAGAACCTTAAGCCCCTGCCGGGGCTGGCCGAGCGCTGGGTCGTCGCCCCGGACGGCCAGTCGGTGACCCTGCGCTCCGCGAAGGGCGTGAAGTTCCACAGCGGCAATGACCTCACCTCCGCCGACGTCGTGAAGAACTTCGAGAAGGCGGCGGACAAGGACCGCGGCTTCAACATGCTGCCGGCGGTGACCAACGTGGCCGAGGTCACCGCGCCGGACGCCGGAACCGTCCTCATCAAGTTCAAGAAGGTCTCGCCCGAGGTCTACGACCTCCTCCAGGCCATGGCGATCATCGAGCCCGCCGGCGATGGACTCGCTCAAGAACCGGGGCAGCGGCACGCGGACCATTCAAGTTCGTCGAGTGGGTCCCCGGCGACCACACGACGCTCGAGCGCAACACCGCTACTGGAACCAGCGCGCGCCGTGGGCCGACCGCGTGGTCTTCAAGGTCTTCAGCGACTCGGACGCCATGGTGGCGGCCCTCCAGTCCGGGATCTGCGACCTCATCATTTCCGTGCCGCCCAAGGACACCGCGCGCCTGGCCAAGGACTTCAACATGGTCCGGGGCACACCGGGGGCGCTGACCTACGAGGTGCGGGTCAACGGCGCCAAGCCGCCGTTCGACAAGAAGGAGGCCCGCCAGGCCCTCCACTACGCGATCGACCGCCAGGGCATCGTGAACAACGTGCTCTTCGGCGTGAGCGAGCCGACGGTGCTCCCGTTCAGCCGTAACTCGCCGCCTACGACAGCTCGACCCTGGCCAAGTACCCGTTCGACCTGAAGCGGGCGAAGGAGATGCTCGACAAGGCGGGCCTCGCGGGAGGCCGCGCGGAGTGCCTGACCCTGCCCCAGTTCCCCGAGCTGCCGGCGATCTCCCAGGTGCTCAAGGCCGACCTCGCCAAGATCGGGTTCACGCTCTACATCGTCGTCCTCGACCCGACGCTCTACTACAAGCGGATGCTCGGCGGCGACTTCCAGGTCTGCCCGTCGTTCTCCGGGAACACCCAGAAGTACCCGACGCGGGTCGCGCTCAACAGCATCTATCGCGCCTTGAACAACCCGGTGTGGGGCAACGAGGTGCCGAAGGCGTACCTCGATGCCCTCAACGAGGCCAACGGCACGATCGATCCCGCCAAGCAGCAGGCGGCGTTCGCCAAGTTCAACGCGGCGATCCTCGACGAGGCGTGGGTCCTCTCGATCGCGTATCGCCAGAGCGTCTTCGGCCTGGCCAAGCACGTCGACGGCTTCGCCTACACGGTCGACGACATGGCCGTCCTCGAGAACGTCAGCCTCGAGAAGTAAAGCCCGGGGTCAGGCCTTAACTTTGATGTCCGGCCCGCCGGACGCCGGAGAAACATACACCAAAGTTAAGGCCTGACCCCGGACTTTGGCGCGAGTTGAGGTGAGAACGGTGCGGATCGCGATCGGGCAGTTCATGGAGGAGTCGAACACCTTCGTCCGCCAGCAGGCGGACCTGGACCACTTCCGCGCCACCCAGCTCCTCTACGGAGACGAGATCCTGCCCCGGCTCCGCGGCACCCGGGCCGAGGTGGGCGGATTCCTCGACGTCCTCGTCCCCGCCGGGGCCGAGGTGGTCCCGACGATCGCCGCGAACGCCGTGTCCTCGGGCCCGGTGACCCGGCAGGCGTTCGACCACATGAAGGACGCGCTCCTCGAGCGGCTGGCCGCGGCGGGCCGGCTCGACGGCGTGCTGCTGGCGCTCCATGGCGCGATGGTGCTGGAGGATGCGCCCGACGGCGAGGGCGAGCTCCTCGCCGCGGTCCGGAAGGCCATCGGCCCCGCCGTCCCCCTCGTGGCGACGCTGGACCTCCACGCCACGATCACCGCCCGGATGGTCCAGGAAGCCGACGCCCTGGTCGGCTACGACACCTATCCCCACATCGACCTCTACGAGACCGGCGCGAAGGCGGCCCGCCTCATCCTCCGGGCGGTGCGCGGCGAGGTGCGGCCGGTCACGCTCTTCGCGCGCGCTCCCATGCTCGTGCCCGCCGAGGGCCAGGGCACCGGCAACCAGCCGATGGCCGGGCTCATGGCCGAGGCCAAGCGCCTCCAGGCCCGGCCCGGCGTCCTCGCCGTCTCCCTGTTCCCGGTCCAGCCGTGGCTCGACATCCCCGACACCGGGTTCTCGGTCATGGCCGTCGCCGACGGACCACGGCGGGCGGCGGAGATCGAGCCGATGATCCGCCAGCTCGCGTGGCAGGCCTGGGAGCGCCGGCGCGGCTTCGCCGCCGACCTCCTGACGGTGGACGACGCCATCCGCCAGGCGCTCGCGGCCGAGGGCGGCCCGTTCATCCTCTCGGAGTCGGCCGACAGCACGGGCTCGGGCTCGCCCGGCGACAGCGCCCACGTCCTCGAGCGCCTCCTGGCGCTGGACGTCCGCGAGCGGTGCCTCGTCACCGTCGTCGACGCTCCCGCCGTCGCGCGCGCCATCGCCGCCGGCGTCGGGGCGGAGGTGACCACCACCGTGGGCGGCACGCTCGACCCGCGCTACAACCGGCCCGTCCCGCTCACCGGGCGGGTCCGCATCCTCTCCGACGGCCGCTACATCTCGTCGGACAAGAAGTCGCTGGGCGTCGAGTTCCAGATGGGGCGCGCGGCCGTCATCGAGGTGGGGCGCATCGCCATCCTGGCGACCGAGCGGCCCGCGTTCACCTTCGATCCCGCGCTCTACCGCTCCGTCGGTCTCGAGCCGCGCGACGCGAAGATCGTGGTGGTGAAGTCGCCGCTCCAGTTCCGCGACGGCTACGGCGACTTCGCCCGGGCGTGCTGGGTCGTCGACACGCCCGGACCCAGCACGGCGCGCGTCGAGCGCCTCGAGTGGCATCACCGCTCGCGCCCGCTCTACCCCTTCGACGACGACTTCGAGCCAGAGATCCGCGCGGTCGTCGCCGGACGCGGCGAGACGCCGTCGATGAGGGCGCCCCCGAGGGTCCCCCTCCCCGATCCACCGCCGGCGCGGCGCGCTCCGGGGTTTCGTCGACGAGGACCGGCTGTTCGACCTCTTCGGGCGCAGATCGGGCTGGATCGAGCCGGTCTCCGGCCGCAGCCCCGACGTGTTCGACCTCACGAACCGGTTCCTGGGCGAGCTGTTCGCCCGCCACCACGTGATGCGGTACGCCCTTCGCGAGGAGCCGATGCGCCGAGCGCCCCGTGTAGGGCAGCTCCATCCGGCCTCGCCCGATCCCGTGCCCGCCCGAGATCCACGGATTCCGCTCGACGACCGGAGCGATGCCCTGCCCTGCCCGCTGTCCTCGCCGGACCCGCCGGCGCGCTGACGGAGCCGGGATGTCGCGCGGGACCGTGACTCTCGGGGCGACGTGCCGCCCGCCTGCGACCCGGATGGGCGACAGGCGCCGGCGTGGCCGCGACCGCCGCCCTGGTCCTTCTCGGCCCGGCCATCGCGGGAGCGGGCCGTTCCGCATCGACCCGGAGCGAACGCGCCTGGCGGTCCGCACACATCGTGACGGCCTCGGCAGCGGGCTGGCGCACGATCACGTCGTCGAAGCCACCGAGGTGACGGGACGCGTCGAGTACGACGCCGACCGGCCCGACGCCAGCTCGGTGACGGTCGAGGCCCGGACCGCCTCCCTCCGGGCGGACGAGCCCGCCGCGAGGCGGCGCCTCGGGGTCGAGGGCGATCTCTCCGAGAGCCAGCGCGCGGACGTCTCCAAGGCCATGCGCGCGGCCGATCAGCTCGACGTGGCGCGACACCCGACGATCCGCTTCGCGTCGACGCGCGTGGTCGCCGAGGGGGACGGCCGGTTGCGGATCACCGGCAGCCTCACCCTCCGCGGCGTGACGCGCGAGGTGACCTTCCCCGCCACGGTGGCCCTCGAGGGCGGCGTCCTCCGCGGCCGGGCGACGCTGACCTTCCTCCAGTCGAGCTTCGGCTACCAGCCCTACAGCGCCCTCCTGGGCGCGATCCGGAACAAGGACGAGGTCTCGCTCCACGTCGACCTCGTGGCGATACCCTGAGGGAGACTGCTCCGTGGACACCGGCTCGACGCCTCAGATCCCCAGCGCGCCGAAATCGACGGAGCAGTGGCGGCACTTCGGCGACGGTTACCTCCCCGGTCTTCTGGGCCTCGAGTTCGGCGAGATCACGCGCGGGCGCGTCACCAGCCGCCTCACCGTCCGGCGCGAGCACATGGCGCCGAACGGGTACCTTCATGCGGCGACCGTCATCGCGCTGGCCGACACGTCGTGCGGCTACGGGACGTTCGCCAGCCTGCCGGACGGCGCGCGGGGATTCACGACCATCGAGCTGAAAGCGAATTTCCTGAATACCGTCCGCGAGGGGGCGCTGAGCCTGCGAGGCCACACAGGTCCACGCCGGCCGGACCACCCAGGTCTGGGACGCGCGGGTCATGGACGAATCGAGCGCCCGCGTCATCGCGCTGTTCCGCTGCACGCAGCTCCTGCTCTACCCGTCCTGATCGTTCCGATCGTGGGGCGCCCGCACGGGCGCCGGGCTCAGAGGGCGACGGCCGTGCCCGTCGCCGCGGCAAGCTCGACCGCGAGGGCGATGCGGAGAGCCTGCACGGCATCTTCTGGCGCGATGGCGGGCGTCGCCCGCCCGCGGACGCAGTCGATGAAGTGGCGGAGCTCGAAGTAGAACATGCCGCCCGGGTGGCCCTGCACGGACGGCGCGGACACCGTGTCGACCTGGATCGCGCGCTGGCCATCCGCGCGGCGCAGGCCCGTCTCGAGCGTCGCGATCGACAGCGAGCCCGCGCTCCCCACCACGTCCAGCCGGTGGTCGCCCGCCGCGGGGAACCCGCGCGGCAGGATCCAGTTGAGCTCCGCGATGCCGAGAACACCGCTCGCGAAGCGGAGAAGCGCGCAGTTCGCGTCCTCCACCGGGAACCCCAGCTCGCGGAGCAGCCCCCACTTCGACTCGGCGGTGACCCGCTCCACCTCGCTGCCAGTCAGCCAGCGCATCACGTCGTAGTCGTGGACCCCCAGGAACAGCGGGAGGGAGCACCGCCCCCCGAGTCGGTCCTGGGCCGCCACCGTGTTGGAACGCCGCGTGTAGATCGTCTGGATCGGCCCGAGCTCGCCCCGCCCGACGGCCTGGTGGGCCTGGTCGTAGCGAGGGTCGAACCGGAGGCAGTGACCGACCAGCAGCATGGCGTCCGCTCGGCGCGCGGCCGCGACGATCGCCTCCGCATCGGTGACCGTGGTCGCGATCGGCTTCTCGACCAGGACGTGGCGGCCTCCCGCGAGCGCCTGCTCACACGGCTCGCGGTGGAGCCCGTCGGGCGTGCACACGCTGACCGCGTCCAGGTCGTCCCGCCGGAGCAGCTCCGCGAAGTCCGCGTAGTGGGCGAGCGCACCCGTGCGCTCCGCCAGCTCGCGGGCGGCCGCCTCCCGCACGTCGCAGACGGCGACCAGCTCCACGTCCGGCAGCCCGGCGTAGATCCGCGCGTGCCGCTCGCCCATGAATCCCGCCCCGATCACCGCGACCCGGATCGCTCGCATGCCGGTGATCATCGCACGGAGGTCCGTCTTCCGCGCGCCCCCGCCCCGTGCTTGAATGGTCGCCGGCATGCGCGTCCAGACGCTCTTCGACCTCACGGGCCGCGCCGCCGTCGTGACGGGCGGCGGGACGCATCTCGGCCGCGCGATGGCCGAGGCCCTCGGGGAGCTCGGCGCCGCCGTGTACCTCGCGAGCCGCGACGCCGCGCGATGCGAGCGCGTGGCCGCCGAGCTCCGCGCCTCCGGGCTCGACGCGACGGGCCTCGGGACGGACGTCACGGTCGAGGCGGAGACCGACGCCCTGGTCGCCCGTGTGATGCGGGAGCACGGGCGGCTCGACGTGATGGTCTGTAACGCCGGCGGCGCCTACACGACCACCTATCTGCCTGACGCCTCGATCGACGAGCTCCGCCAGACGCTCGACCTGAACATCACGGGGACCTACATCTCCGCCCAGGCCGCCGCCCGGGTCATGATCCCCAGGCGCCAGGGCCGCATCATCACGCTCGGGTCGATCCACGGCTCGCTCGGCGCCGACAAGCGGCTCTATGCGGGCCTCGACTACCAGCGATCGGGCCCGCCCTACCAGGCGGCGAAGGGCGCCGTCGTGAACCTCACCCGGGCCCTCGCCACCGAGCTCGCCGAGCACGGGATCACCGTCAACTGTCTGTCCCCCGGGCAGATCCCGCAGCCCGGCACGGACCCGGACTTCGTCGAGCGCTGCCGTCTCTCGAACCCGCTCGCGCGAACTGGCGTCCCGGCCGATCTGAAGGGCGCGGTGGCGCTGCTGGCGTCGGACGCCGGAGCCTGGATCACCGGCCACAACCTCGTGGTCGACGGCGGCTGGAGCGTCTGGTAGGCTCATCGTCGTGCCCGCGCCCACCCGATCCGCTCCGTCCGACGTCGCTGCCCTCCGCCACGCCCGGCGGCTACTCGCCCAGCATCCGGTCATCGACGGTCACAACGACCTCCCGTGGACGATCCGGAACGACGCGACCGCGAGCGGGAACGTGGCCGCCTACGACCTCCGCCGGCCGACGCGCGGCGACACGGACCTCGCCCGGCTGAAGAAGGGCGGCGTCGGCGGGCAGTTCTGGTCCGTGTACATTCCCGGCGACCTCTCCGGCGGGCGCTTCGCGAAGGCGCAGCTCGAGCAGATCGACATCGCGCGGCAGGTGATCGCGCGCTATCCCGAGGGGCTCCAGCCCGCCTTCTCCGCCGCCGACGTCGAGCGCGCCCGGAAGCGCGGGCGCGTCGCCTCGCTCCTCGGCATCGAGGGCGGCCACGCGATCGAGGGATCGCTCGGGGCGCTGCGCGCCTACTACGATCTCGGCGTGCGCTACATGACGCTCACGCACAACGTGACGCTCGACTGGGCGGACTCCTGCAACGACGTGCGCCGTCACGGCGGGCTCACCGACTTCGGCCGCGACGTCGTGCGCGAGATGAACCGGCTCGGCATGCTGGTCGATCTGGCCCATACCTCGCCGGAGGTGATGGCCCACGCCCTCGACACGTCGGAGGCGCCGCTCATCTCCTCGCACTCGTCCTGCCGCGCGCTCACGGACGTCACCCGGAACTTCCCGGACGACATCCTCCGGCGCCTGCCGAAGAACGGCGGCGTCATCATGATCACCTTCGTCGGCCCCTTCGTGTCCCAGGCTGCCGCCGACGCTCGGGCCAAGGCCCTCGCCGAGATCAGGTCCCGGATCCAGGCCATCGCGGACCCCGTGGAGCGCCACCGGCTCGAGCGCGCTCATCTCAAGGAGCGCGACATCCCGAAGGCGACGATCGGCGACGTCGCCGACCACGTGGAGCACGCTCGGCGGCTGGCCGGCGTGGACCACGTGGGTATCGGCGGGGACTACGACGGCAACGACGAGTGGCCGGTCGGCATGGAGGACGTGTCGACCTACCCCGTCCTCTTCGCCGAGCTGATCCGCCGCGGGTGGTCGGATCGCGATCTCGCGAAGCTGTCCCGAGGGAACATCCTTCGCGTCATGCGCGAGGCCGAGGCCGTCGCCGCCCGGCTCCGGCGCCGCGGCGGGCGACCCCGCGGCACGTCGGCCCGGTCGCGTTAGCCCGCGGCCGTCGCCATCCTCGATCCAGGGGGAGACTGACCATGCAGCGCATCACACGCGAGCAGGCGCGGAAGTACGCCTTCGACTGGCGCGACGAGCCGCTTCTCCGGGTCAAGCCCGGCGAGACGTTCGAGATCGAGACCTACGACGCGAGCACGGGGTACTTCCGCACCCCGGAGGACCTCGCCATCCCCGCGAAGCGCCCCGGCTTCGACCGCGTCCCGGCGCTGGCGAACCCGATCGGCGGCCCGGTGCTCGTCGAGGGCGCCGAGCGGGGAGACACGCTGGTCGTCAGCATCGAGGACATCCTCGTCGACAGCTACTCCTGGGTCGCGGTCGGCCCTCGGCGCGGCCCGCTCGGCGAGTCGACCCGGTGGCCCGAGGTCTCCGGGCGCTACACGACCAAGATCTTCCGCCACACGCCGGGGCCGAGCGGCACGACGCGGGACGGCACCCTCCACTTCAGCGACCGCATCAGCTGGCCGATCACGCCGTTCATCGGCACCATCGGCGTGGCGCCCGAGCGCGAGGTGACCACCAGCCTCGACGGGCAGGGCGAGTGGGGCGGCAATCTCGACATCCGCGACGTCGCGCCGGGCAACCGGATCCACCTGCCGGTGTTCCACGAGGGGGCGCGCTTCTACCTCGGCGACGTGCACGCCAGCCAGGGCGACACCGAGTTCACGGGGACCGCCGCAGAGACCAAGGCCACCGTGCGGCTCCACTTCGACGTGGTCAAGGGCCGCTCGATCCCCTGGATGCGGATCGAGAAGCCGGGCTCGATCGTCTCCGTCTTCGCGTACCGGCCGCTCGAGGTCGCCGTCGAGACCGCCACGATCAACCTGATCGACTGGCTCGTCACGGACCACGGCTACTCGGCCACCGACGCGTACTGCCTCGTCAGCACCTGCCCGGACTTCCGCATCAACGTCTATCAGATGTGCAAGGTGCGGGCCCTCAGCTACGTGGCGGGCGCCGAGCTCCCCAAGCGCTACCTGCCCGGCCAGTCCGCGTGAGCCCGAGCCCGATCGGCGCCTCGCCTCGCCGCAAGGAGGACGCGCCGCTCCTCCTGGGCCGCGGGCGCTACCTCGACGACCTCCGTCGCCCGGACGCCGCGCACCTGGGCGTCGTGCGAAGCCTCCACGCCCACGCGCGCCTCCGGGGCGTCGCGACGGACGCCGCGCGCGCCATCCCGGGCGTGCTCGCGGTTTACACGGCCGCCGATCTGCCCGAGGTCGCGGGCGGGATCCCGGCGCCGTTCGGCGGCACGCCCAGCACCAAGCCCTACGTGCAGGTCGTGCTGGCGTCCGACGTCGTGCGGTACGTCGGCGAGCCGGTGGCCGTGGTCGTCGCGGACGATCCGTATCGCCTGAGCGACGCGATGGACGCCGTCGTCGTCGACTACGATCCACTGCCCCCGGTCACGACGCCGGAGGCGGCGGCGCGAGGCCCGCATCGTGTCCACGCGGACTGGCCCGACAACGCCGCGGTGGTCGTGCGCGGCACGGTCGGCGACGCCGAGCGCGCCTTCCCCTCCGCCGACCTGGTCGTGGAAGAGGAGCTGCGCCACCCGCGAATCACCGCCGTGCCCATCGAGCCGCGCGGGGTGCTCGCCTTCCGCGATCCGGAGTCGGGCCACCTGGTCGTCTGGTCGTCCACGCAGAACCCGTACCTCGTCCGCGACATCGTCGCCGTCACCCTCGGCCTCCCGGCCGAGGAGGTGCGCGTGCTCGCGCCCGACGTGGGCGGCGGGTTCGGGCCGAAGGGCTCCGTCTACCACGAGGAGCTGCTGGTCCCGGCCGTCGCGCTGCGCCTCGGCCGCCCGGTCAAGTGGATCGAGGGCCGGCGCGAGCACTTCGCCGCCACGGGGCACGACCGCGAGCAGGTCCACTCGGCCCGCATCGCCTTCCGGCGGGATGGCACGATCGTGGCGATCGAGAACGCGTTCAAGGCGGACGTCGGCGCCTATCCCGTCGAGGGCACGGGGCTGACGCTCAACACCGTGAACCACCTGCCCGGCCCGTACCGCGTCCCTCACTACCGGAGCGTCGGCACGAGCTACGTGACGAACAAGACGCAGAACGCCGCCTACCGCGGCGCGGGACGGCCGGAAGCCGTCTTCGTGATGGAGCGGCTCATCGACATCGGCGCGCGGCGCCTCGGCCTCGATCCGATCGAGGTGCGGCGGAAGAACATGGTGCAGCCCGGCGAGATGCCCTACCGGCCCGGGATCACCTACAAGGACGGGGTCACCGTCGCGTACGATCCGGGCGACTTCCCGGCCGGGCTCGACCGCGCGCTCGAGCTGGTCCGGCACGGGGAGCTCCGCGCTCGCCAGCGGGCCCAGGCGTCCACGCGGCGCCGGATCGGCATCGGCGTCGCCTGCTACGTCCAGGGCTCCGGCATCGGGCCGTACGAAGGCGCGCAGGTCCGCGTCGATCCGAGCGGCCAGGTGTTCGTGACCATCGGCGTGGCCGCGCAGGGCCAGGGGCACCAGACGACCCTCGCCCAGATCTGCGCGGCGGAGCTGGGGGTGCGGCTCGACGACGTCCACATCGTGGCCGGCGACACCCAGCTCTTCCCGATCGGCATGGGCACCGGCGGCAGCCGCGTCGCCGCGAACGCCGGCCCCGCCGTGGCGCGCACGACCCGCGAGGTGCGGGCCCGCGCCCAGCAGGTGGCGGCCGAGCTGCTCGAGTGCGCGCCCGACGACGTGCGCATCGAGGAGGGCCGGGCCTTCGTCGCGGGTGTTCCCGGCCGCTTCGTCACCCTGGGCCGCGTCGCCCACGCGGCGATCCGGTCGAAGGCCCTTCGCAAGACCGGGGAGCCGGGCCTCCAGCACTGCGGCTACTTCTACCCGGACACCGTGACGTGGGCCTTCGGCACGCAGGCCGCGGCCGTCGAGGTGGATCTCGAGACGTGCGCCATCGAGCTCCTGGCCTACTCGGTCGTCCACGACAGCGGGCGCGCCATCAACCCCGTGATCGTCGAGGGGCAGCTCCAGGGCGGCGCGGCGCAGGGCATCGGCGCCGGCCTCTGGGAAGAGCTCGTCTACGACGACTCCGGTCAGCTCGTCACCGGGAGCCTGATGGACTACGGGCTCCCGAAGGCCGACCAGCTCCCGATGCTCCCGGTGGCGCGGATCGACCACCCCTCGGTCGTGAACGACCTGGGGATCAAGGGCGTCGGCGAGAGCGGCGCGATACCCGGCGCGGCGGCCATCGCCAACGCGGTGGAGGACGCGGTCGCCGACCTCGGCGTCACGATCCGCGAGGTGCCCGTGACGTCCGCGCGGCTCTTCGCGCTACTCGAGGGAGCGCGCTCCCGGCGAGGCTGACCGCGGCGCGCCGAGCGCCCGGTAGAGCTGGCGCAAGGCGAAGACGGTCATCGTCGCGCAGAGGAGCACGCCGAGGCCGATCAGCGCGTAGCGTGGAACTTGGCGTCGTCGGCGATCATCGCGGATCCGATCGGGAAGACGCCCGCCGCCATGACGAGGATCCCGATCCTGCGGCTCGGCGGTGGCTCTCCGCGCACGCGTTTACTCGCGGAGGAAGTCGAGCACCAGACGCGCGAACGCGTCGGGCATCTCGTCCACGACCGCGACCGAGCCGCCCTCGATGGGCGCGATGCGGCTCCCCGGGATGTGCCGCGCGACCACCGCGCCCTGCGGCGCCGCGTACGGGTCCTGGGTTCCCCACGTCACCAGCGTCGGGCAGCGCACCCGGCCGATCTTTTCCTCCATCCGGTACCGGCTGCAGGCGCCGTGGCCCTCCCGGATCTTCTCGCCCGCCCGGAGCGCGTCGGCGACGAACCGTGTGAGGAGGTCGGGCCGGTCCTTCGGGTAGAACTTCTGCCGGATCTGCCAGAGCTCGGCGATGTGGGTGCCGTCGGGCTTCGGCTCGACGTGGTCGACGCGATGCCCGCCGGTCCGCTGGCGCCGGTCGCGGTCGGCCGAGTCGACGAACGGGCACGCGGACAGGACCAGCTGCTCCACCTGGTTCGGCCGGGAGACCGCCAGCTCCATCGCGATGACCGCCCCCGTGTGGTGCCCGACCACAGCTGTCGAGGCGACTCCCAGGCCGTCCAGCAGCGCCGCCGCGCCGCGCGCGTAGTCCTCGATGTCCGAGCGGCCCGGGGGCTTGTACGACTCCCCGTAGCCGATCGTGTCCATGGCGATCACCCGACGCTCCTTCGCGAGGATCGGGATCACGTCGCGGTACTCGTCCCACGAGCGCGGCGTCTGGTGAAGGAGCAGCACGGGTCGGCCCATGCCCGCCGTCACGTAGTGGATCTGCCCGTCCGGGGTATCCATGAACCTGCGGTGCACTGTGCTCCCCCTGTCCGAGATAGAAGCGGCCGGCGAGCGCTCAGAGCTCCCCGGAGAGCGCGCGCCGCGGATTGTCGACGGTCATCCGGTGGTAGAGCTCGTCCCCGATCCCGAGGCCCCGGAGCTCTTCCCGGAGCCCAGTCGCCACGAACGCGTAGCCCCGGCCGCCGTACGCAACGTAGTCCGTCCGCCAGCACACGTCCTGGGACAGCACGAGGTGTCCCGCGAGGCCGGCGTCCACCAGGTCCTTGATCCCCTGCAACATCCGCTCGTGCTCGTACGGCTGCGGGTATCCCATCCGGTCGAACGAGAGGAACGCGCCCCGCTTGGCCAGGGCCACGTGGTACTCGTGAACGGGATAGGAGTGCGCGTGCCCCACGATCACCCGTCGAGGGTCGACGCCCTCCTGCTGCAGGATGTCCAGCTGGTCGAGGCCGACCGGGGAGTTGAGCGCGTGGGTCGCGATCGTGACCCCCGTCCGCCGGTGCGCCCGCGCCACCGCGCGGAACACGCGCTCCTCGACCGGGGAGATCCACGTGAAGTGGGAGCCGATCTCGCCCAGGAGGCCCGCCCGGACGTCGGTGCCGTCGATCCCGTGCGTCACATCGCGCTCGAGCTCCTCGGCGATCTGGTCGGTCTTGGCGCGCCAGAGGCGCCGCTCGTAGTACGGCTCGCGGTACCAGCCGGCGCCCAGCACGATCTGGAGGCCGACGCGCCGGGCGATCTCACGGATCGCGAGCGCGTGCTTCGTCGGGGTGATGTCGTGGTCGTGCCCGCGGAGGCCGCCCGTGGTCTGGTCCACGAGCGTGACCCCGCCGGCCTTCTTGTAGAGCGACAGCTCCCGGTACGCGAGCTCGGGGTCGTTCAGCAGGCTGTTCCTCCCGGAAACGTCCCGCGTGAGGTCCAGGAAGATGTGCTCGTGAACCAGCGTGAACCCGAGATCCCGGGCCGCCACCGGCCCGGTCACCGTCATGACGGACGTCATCGCCACTCTCCTCGTCGTGTCGAGCCGCGCCGGATCGTCGACGCGCGCTTGTGCCTCATCCCCGCCGGCGCGTGAGAAGAACGCCCGCGACCACGGCCGCTCCGCCCACCAAGGACGTCACCGCGACCCGCTCCCCGAGGAGCAGCGCGGCCGCCAGCACGGCGAAGAAGGACTCCATGTTGGCATAGATCGCGGTCCGGGCGGCCCCGAGGCGCCGCACGGCCGCGTACCAGAGCAGGCTACCGAGCGCGCCACCGGCTGCGCCAGCGTATATCACTCCGACGAACGCCCACCACGGCAATCGCCAGTCCTGCCCGAGAAGCCCCGGAAGCGCGAAGGGGACGAGCCCGAGCGTCCCCGTCAGCGTGATCCAGAACGTCCCGGCCAGGGTGCCCCGGCGCTGCAGGATCGGCGCGGCGAGGATCGTCCACACGCCCCACGTGATCGCCGCGCCGACCGTGAGCAGGTCCCCGAGCACGCTCGCCCCGCCCGCCGCGCCGCTGGCGGGCCAGCCGATGATCAGCCCGGCGCCCATCACGCCGAGGGCGAGGCCCAGCATGTCGAGCCGCCCGAGACGCACGTGGCCGAGTGCCTGGCTCATGCCGGATACGAACAGCGGGGTGATCGTGAAGATGAGCCCCGAATGGGACGCGGTCGTGAGGTGAAGGCCCCACGAGTAGAACATCTGGTTCACCGTGAAGCCAATGAGTCCCGCCGCGAGAAGCGCCGGGACGTCCTCGGCCGTCGGCGCACGCCACCCGCCGGTCCGGCGAAGCACGATCGCCAGGACCAGGCACGAGACCAGTCCCCGGGCAACCATGAGCGTGAGCGGGCTCATCACGGTCATGAGGCCCTTCAAGACGGGGAAGCTCACGCCCCAGACGAAGACCGCGAGGAGCGCCCCGGCGTCCGCCCACGTCAGCACAGGGTGAGTCTCAGCCCGCGCGACGCGTGAGGAGGACGCCCGCGATCACGGCGGCCCCGCCGACCAGCGCCGTCACCGCGACGCGCTCCTCGAGAAGCACCGCGGAGGCCAGCACCGCGAAGAGCGACTCCAGGTTGGAGTAGATCCCGGTCCGCGCAGCGCCGAGATGCCGTACGGCCGCGTACCACAGGAGGCTCGCCAGCGCGGCGCTGATCGCTCCCGAGTAGAAGATCCCCGCGACCGCCCACCAGGGCAGCGCCCAGTCCTGATCGAGGAGCCCGGGCAGCGCGAACGGGACCATCCCGAGCGTCCCCGCCGCGCTGATCCAGAAGGTCCCGTCGAGCGTCCCGCGCCGGCGGAGAATCGGCGCCGCCAGAACGGTCCACACGCCCCAGGTGGTCGCGGCGCCGATCATGAGCAGGTCGCCCAGGATCGGGGATCCGCCGGCCGCCCCGGGGTCCGGCCAGCCGATGATCAGCGCGGCGCCGCCCAGTCCGAGGGCGAGCCCGACCAGGTCCAGCCGGCGCACGTTGACCTGGCCGAGCGCCCAGCTCAAGCCGAAGACGACGAGCGGCGTGAGGGTGAAGACGAGGCCGGCGTGCGACGCGGTCGTGAGGTGAAGCCCGCGCGCGTACAGGATCTGGTTCAGCGTGAAGCCGACCAGGCTGGTCCACACGATCTGGGGCAGCTCCCTCGCCGCCGGCCACCGCCACGGGCCCCTCAGGCGGAGGACGGCGCCCAGGATGGTCAGCGCGACGATCCACAGGACCACCACGAGGGTCACCGGGTCCATCACGGCCATGAGGGCCTTCATGACGGGGAAGCTGACACCCCACAGCAGAACGGCGAGGAGCGCCCCGCCGTCGGCCCAGGTCAGCACGATGCGGGCGCGGGACGATCCACCGCTCGTCGACGGGAGGCTGCGCCACCTCCCCGGGGCAGCGGCGGCGGTGGCGCGGGCACGCCGACATGGTACGCGAGGCGCCTGGCCCCGGCCACTTTCCGCGGGAGAAATTCCCTTCGTCGTCGAAAGGCGCGGGCCTTGACAGCCCCCGACGGGCCCGCCTAGCATCGCGACGTTGGAGCTCACACGCGAGGCCGTGCTCGTGGCTCCCGATACCCCACGTGAGGTGCCGCGCCTCGGCCGGCGCATCCGCCGGGCCCTCCGAAGCTCGGTCGTTCTCGGCGGCCTCGTCGTCTCCGTCCTCATCGTGCTCGTGGCCCTCTTCGCCGGGGTCCTCGCGCCGGTCGCCCCCGACGAGCAGAACTTCGAGCTCCTCGAGACCCCGCCCGGCCATCAGGCCTGGATGGGCACGGACCGCCTCGGCCGCGACGTCCTGAGCCGGGTGATCCACGGCTCGCGCATCTCGCTCTACGTCGCGACGATCTCGATCGGCTCCGCCATGCTGGTCGGCGGCGCGCTCGGGCTCACCGCGGGCTATCTCGGCGGGCGCTGGGACAACCTGGTCAGCCGGGTCATGGACGTCTTCTTCAGCGTGCCCGGCCTCCTCCTCTCCGTCGGGATCGCCGCGATGCGGGGCCCGGGTGTCAACAGCGCGGTGATCGCGATCGCCATCGTCTACACGCCGATCTTCGCCCGCATCATGCGAGGCCCGGTCCTCGCCGAGCGGGAGAAGGAGTACGTGGAGGCGGTCCGGGCGCTCGGAGCCGGACGGACCAAGGTGGCGCTGAAGCACGTCCTGCCGAACGTGCTCTCGCCGTTCGTGGTCCAGGGCACCGTGGCGTTCTCCCAGGCGATCCTGATCGAAGCCTCGCTCAGCTACCTCGGCCTCTCGGCGCAGCCGCCCACCCCGTCCTGGGGCAACATGCTGAACGAGGGGCGGACGTATCTCGAGACCGCCCCGTGGATCTCGGTCTTCCCCGGCCTGGCCATCATGACGGCCGTGCTCGCGTTCAACCTCCTCGGCGACGGACTCCGCGACGTGCTCGACCCTCGCTCCCAGTGACCCTCACACCCTCGCGCTCAGGAGACAGATCATGACGACGCGTGATCGACAGCTCGACGGCGACACTTCCGGCGTTGGCGGCCTCGGCACGCCGAGCCGCCGGGATCTTCTCAAGGCGGGCGGCGCCGTCCTCGGGACGCTGGCCCTCGGCCGCGGCGCTCTCGCCCAGACGCCCAAGGCCGGCGGCAGCATCATCTCCGCCCAGAACAACGAGGCGACCGGCCTCGACCCGCAGCTCGTGCCCTCGTTCTCGCGGAGCCGCCGCTCCCCCCTCACCTACAGCCAGCTCGTGCGCTTCGACGAGAACATGACAATCCAGCCCGAGCTCGCCGAATCCTGGACGCTCTCGGACGACAAGCTCACCTGGACCTTCAAGCTCCGGCAGGGCGTGAAGTTCCACGACGGCCAGGAGCTCACCAGCGACGACGTCAAGTTCACCTTCGAGCGGCTGCTCGAGAAGTCGGCCGGCGGCAAGGCGGACTTCACCGCTCTCGACAAGGTCGAGCCGGCCGGCAAGCATCAGGTCAAGTTCGTCACGAAGGAGCCCTTCGCGGCGCTCCTCGCCGCCCTCGCGGGCTTCTGGGCCTACATCGTCAGCGAGGCGGGCGTCAAGGCGGGCGGCGGCGACCTCAACAAGACCGCGATGGGCACCGGCCCCTTCACGCTGGCCGACTGGAAGGTCGAGCAGCAGATGGTCTTCAAGAAGAACCCGAACTACTGGAAGAAGGGCCTGCCCTACGTCGACGAGGTCGTGATCCGGACCATCCCCGACGAGGCGAACATCGTCGCCGCGCTCCGCGCTGGACAGATCCACCACGCGTTCATCGAGGACAACAAGAACTGGAACCTCCTGAAGGACGAGAAGGCCCTCACCGGCTACCGGTCCTCGCGCCTCGGCTACGACTACCTCAACATCAGCGCGAACCGCGTCAACGCGCCCGCGGACAAGCCCTGGCCGCTCAAGGACGTCCGCGTCCGCCAGGCCATCAGCTACGCCGTGGACCGGAGCGCGATCCTCCGGGTCGCCGCCGCCAACTTTGGGCGGCTGACCGCGCCCGCCACCGCGCCGATGAAGCAGTGGCAGATCCCCGAAGACCAGTGGATGAAGTACTACAAGCCCGACCTCGACAAGGCCAAGAAGCTCCTGGCCGATGCCGGCTTCCCCAACGGCTTCTCGGTCAAGCTCTGCGTCATCCCGACGTTCCCGACGATGGTCAACGGGGCGCCGGTGGTGGCGGCGAACCTGAAGCGCATCGGCATCAATGTCGAGATCGAGAACGTCGAGTACGCGGTGTGGATCAAGCGGTGGCTCGCCAAGGACTTCGACATGACCATGAACACCACGCCGGGGTACGGCGATCCCGACACCGCGTTCTTCCGCGCGCTCCACGCGACCAAGGGGCAGAACTGGAACAGCTCGAGCCCCTCCGACCTCGACGGGATGCTGGAGGAGGGGCGGCGCACGTTCGACCAGAAGCGCCGCAAGGAGATCTACGACAAGGTCCAGATCATGATCCTCGAGCAGGTGCCGCACCTCTGGCTCTTCTCGGCCGATCACATCGACTTCAGCCAGAACTATGTGAAGGGCTGGGTCCAGCACCCGACGACGAACCTGTACGGCTTCGAGCGCGTCTGGCTCGACAAGGCGTAGACCGCCCGAGAATCACGTCCCACGCGAGTCCCGAGCCGAAGCGGGGGCGGGGCGCCCCGAGCGGTCGCCCGCCCCCGCGACCGGCCCGGTCGCCCGTGAGCCGCTTGGAGGGCGAAATGTCCCAGCAGAACAAGCAGATCGTCCGGCGCTTCCTCCGCGCCTTCGCCGAGGGCGACGTCGCGACGCTCGAGGCGACCGTCGCCGAGGACGTGCGGGATAGCCAGGCTCCGCCCGGGAGCCGGCCGGGGCGTCAGGGCCTCCTGGATGCGGTCGCGATGTTCCGGACGGGCCTTCCGGATCTCGAGATCTCGATCGAGCGCGAGGTCGCGGAGGGCGACCTGGTCGCCGTCAACGGCACCGTCGCCGGGACCCATCGCGGGCCGATGCTCGGCGCGCCCGCGACGGGGCGCCGGGTCACGTTCGCCTTCATGGATCTCTACCGGATTGCGGGCGGCCGGATCGTCGAGACCTGGCACGTCGAGGACATCGCCGGGCTGATGGGCCAGCTCGGCCTCCTGCGCGGCTGACTCGATCACGCCATCTCTCCCGGCTAGAGGGCGCCCTGATCGCCTGACGCGCATGCGGACACGCTGATGGGCCGCTACCTGCTCGTGCGCCTCTACTCGATGGCCGTGACCCTCCTGGGTCTCACGGTCCTGGTCTTCCTCATGCTGCGCCTCATCCCGGGCACGGTCGTGGAGCAGATGATCGGGGCGGACGCGGTCGTGAGCCAGCAGATGGTGGAGCAGCTCAAGCGCTTCTTCGGCCTGGACCAGGCCTGGTACGTCCAGTACGGCCGCTGGCTCGGCCAGCTCCTCCAGGGCGATCTCGGCACGTCCTGGCGCACCGGGAAGCCGGTGCTCTCGCTGATCCTGGAGAGGCTGCCCGTGACGATCGAGCTCACGGTGCTCTCGGTCGCGTTCGCCCTGGTCCTCGGCGTCGGCGCCGGCATCCTGTCCGCCGTCCGCCGCGATCGACCGGTCGACCATGCGGCGCGGATCGGCACCCTGCTCGGGCTGTCGGTGCCCGTCTTCTGGCAGGGCACGATGCTCATCCTGTTCTTCTCGCTCTACCTCCGCTGGATGCCGCCCGTGATGTGGGTGGATCTCTTCACGGACCCCCGGCGGAATCTCACGATCATGCTCCTGCCCGCGCTCTGCCTCGGCACCGCGGCGGCCGCCAACGTCGCCCGGACCACGCGGTCCTGCATGCTGGACGTCCTCGGCTCCGACTACGTGCGCACGGCGCTCGCGAAGGGCCTGGCCGGGCGCGCCATCGTCCTGAAGCACGCGCTCAAGAACGCCATGATCCCCGTGGTGACGGTGGCGGGCCTCCAGCTCGGGATCCTGCTGGGCGGCACCGTGGTGGTGGAGGAGGTCTTCACGCTGCCCGGCGTCGGCCGCCTCGTCCTCTGGTCGATCTACCAGCGAGACTATCCGGTGACGCAAAGTACGATCCTCTTCGTCGCGACGCTGTTCATGGCCCTCAACCTGGCCGTCGATCTGTTGTACGGTTACCTGGAGCCCCGGATCCGGTACGGGGACTGAGCGGCGGCGATGCCGGGCCTCGGCCCGGCGCGGCGCGGAGGAGACACGGTCGAGCGATGAAGGCCCCGGTCCTGTTCCAGCAGAAGGAGCCCCTCCGCGTCGAGGAGCTCGAGGTGGAGGCGCCGCGCGAGGGCGAGGTCGCCGTCCGCATGGTGGCGAGCGGCGTCTGCCACAGCTGTCTCCACGCCGCCGATGGCAGCTGGCAGGGCATCCCGCTCCCGATCGTCCTCGGCGACGAGGGCTCGGGGATCGTCGAGGCGATCGGTCCTGGCGTCCGGAGCCTCAAGCCCGGCGATCACGTCATCCTCTCCTGGGCGCCGACCTGCGGGCGCTGCCGCTACTGCGTCATCGGCCGGCCGAACCTCTGCGAGAACCGCCAGCCCGGAAAGGGCGTGCTCCCGGAGGGCACCTCGCGCCTGTCGCTCGCGGGAACGCCCGTGTACCAGTACGGTCACGTCGCCACCTACGCCTCCCGCACGGTGGTGGCGGAGTCGAGCGCGATCCCCGTCCGTCCCGACATGCCGCTCGACCGCGCGGCGCTGATCGGCTGCTCGGTCATGACCGGCGTCGGCGCCGTGATCAACACCGCCCAGGTGCCGCCGGGCGCCAGCATGGCGGTCTTCGGCGTCGGGGGCGTCGGGCTGAACGTGATCCAGGGCGGCGCCCTGGTCACCGCGCATCCCATCATCGCGGTCGACGTCCGGGCCGAGCGCCTCGAGCAGGCGCGGGGGCTCGGCGCCACCCACGTGGTCGACGCGTCACGCCAGGACCCGGTCGCCGCCATCCGCGCCATCACGCGGCGGGGCGCCGACTACACCTTCGCCGCGGTCGGCGACGTGCGGGCGATGGGACAGACGATCGATTCCCTCGCGCCGGGTGGGACCGCGGTGCTGATCGGCGTGCCGGCCACCGGGACGACGGTCCCGCTGAGCGTCCAGCCCCTGGTGAGCCAGGAGCGCGTCATCCGCGGCTCGATCTACGGGAGCGCGCGCACCCGCGAGGACTTCCCTCGCCTGGTGGAGCTCTACCTGGCGGGAAAGCTGCGGCTCGACGACCTCATCACCCGCCGCTACTCGATCGACGAGGCGAACGAGGGATTCCGGGACCTCGCCTCGGGCGCGCTCGCCCGCGGTCTGATCGTCTTCTGAGCCCGATCATGCCCGCGCCCACGCACCGGCCGACGCCCCTCACGGTGTACCTCCCGTTCAACCGGGACTGCGTCCGCGACGGCTTCGTCCCGGCCAAGACGGGCGAGACGCCGCCGCCGCCGCGCGGACACTGGCTGCTCGTCCAGGACCAGGCGCTCCTGGTCCACGCCGACGGGGACCGGTTCCGCCTGCCCGAGGGTGAGCGGCCGTCGGACCTCGCCGGGGCCGCGAGCGATCCCATCTGGCTGGGCACGCTCGGCAACACGCCCTGCTGGGTGACGGCGGTGCCGAAGGAGGCTCCGGCTCCACCCGGGCTGTCGCGCGAGACCATGGTGCCGATGCAGGGCACGCGGCTCCCGGACGACCTCCTCTCGCTGGGCGGAATGGCCATGCAGCTCCTCTGGTGGGAATCGACCAGCGGCCACTGCCCCCGCTGCGGAGAGCCGACGACCCGCATTCCCGGCGAGTGGGGCAAGAAGTGCCCGCGCTGCCGGTACGAGCACTACCCGCACCTTCACCCGGCCGTGATCACGCTGGTCCGCGACGGGTCGCGCGTCCTCCTGGCGCGGAAGGCGGGCTGGGCGCCGGGGCGCTACGCGCTGGTCGCCGGCTTCGTCGACAACGGCGAGTCGCTCGAGGGCGCCGTCGCCCGCGAGGTGAAGGAGGAGGTCGGCGTCGACATCACCGACATCCAGTACGTCGGGAGCCAGAACTGGCCCTTCCCGAGCCAGCTCATGATCGGCTTCGTCGCCCGCTACGCCGGCGGCGAGATCGCGATCGACAAGGAAGAGCTGGAGGACGCGCGCTGGTTCGACTGCGACAAGCTTCCGACCGGCCCCTCCCGCCACTCGATCGCCGGCTTCATCATCGCCAACCACGCCCGGCCGTAACGAGGCTCGGTCAGCCCGCTCCGGCACGGAGGTCCTGATGTCCGCGTCGCGCTCCCTGTAGCCAGCTTCGGCATGAGCGGGCGAGACGTCCTCGGCATCGCGCTCGCCTACGGCCTGGGTTGCCTCTGCGCGGGGTACTACGTCGTGCGGTGGCGCACCGGCGCCGACATCCGGCGGATCGGCTCCTCGAGCGCCGGGGCGCGGAACGCCGGGCGCGTGCTCGGCCGCTGGGGGTTCGCGCTGGTCCTGGCGCTCGACGCCCTCAAGGGGGTCGCCGCGGTCTGGGCCGCGTGTGCCATCGGGCTCGGCGGCGCCGCCGTGGCGGTGGTCGCCGGACACGTCGTGCCCGTCCAGCTCGGGTTCCGGGCGGAAAGGGCATCGTCCCTTCCATCGGCGCCCTCCTCGTCTACGACCCGTGGATCGTGCTCGCGTCGGCGCTGGCCTTCGGTCTCGCACACCTCCATCGCTCCCGCGTGGAGCTCGCGGTCCTCGTAGCGCTGGCCCTGGTGATCCTCGTCGCGCACCGCGACAACCTGCGAGCCGCGCTCCGTCCCGTGAGGGCGACGTCGTGACCCAGCCCGCCGCGCGGCGCGCGCCGCGCCGTATCTACCGGATTGCCCGAGAGCCCTGGGTGCTCGAGCAGATCTATCGCCTCAACTATCGAACCTTCGTCGAGGAGATCCCGCAGCACCCGCCGAATCCGCACGGGCTACTCGTGGATCCCTTGCTCGGGCGGAGCACGCCGTTCGTCTGCCTGCAGGGCCGCCGCCTGCTCGGCATGATGGTGATCTCCGGCGAACGGCCATTCTCGCTCGATCGCAAGCTCCCGGATCTCGACTCCTACCTTCCCAGCCCGAGCACGCCCTGTGAGGTCCGCTTGCTGATGATCGAGCCGGGTCACCGCATGGGGAGGATCTTCGGCGAGCTCGTCGTGCGCGTGGCTCGATGGGGCCGGATGCAGGGGTACGACCTGGCGTTGATCTCGGCGACCGTCCACCAGATGAAGCTCTACCGGCACCTGGGGTTCGTCCCCTTCGGACCGCCCATCGGGACGGCCGCGGCGCCGTTCCAGGCGATGTACGTGACGTGGGACCGCGTCGCCGAATCCGTCCGCCGTCTCATCGAGTCGGCTGATGTCCGACACTGAGTCGCTCCCGCCGCCATGACGATTCGACGCGTCCGGCGTTGACTTGCTTGTCGCGGGGGTCTCGATAGCATTACTATCGGCCCTCGGAACGACGGCGTCGCCGGCTCGGCCGGCGCGCCCCTGAAGGTTGGGAGAAGGCTGGAAGGAGGAAGACTCCGTGCGTCCGAACAGTCTCAAGGCCAAGCTGAAGGCCGGCCAGCGCGTGGTCGGCGCCCTCATCACGATCAACAGCCCCGAGCTGGTCGAGACCTTCGGCCACCTCGGCTACGACTTCGTGTTCATCGACGGCCAGCATGGGGGCCTCGGAGTCGAGACCGCGCGGGATCTGATCCGGGCCGCCGAGCTGACCGGCATGACGCCGCTCGTCCGCGTGCGGAAGAACGACGCGGCAGAGATCCTCGAGTACCTCGACCAGGGGGCGGGGGGCGTCATCGTGCCCGACGTGATGAGCGCGGCCGACGTCGAGGCCGCCGCCAAGGCGACCCGGTATCCCTCGCGCGGCACGCGCGGCGCCATGGGTATGTCGCGGGCCGCCTTCTACGGGGTGCCCGAGACCGGAGGGGCGTACTACCAGCAGGCGGACGACGAGATCCTCTGCTGCGCCATCTTCGAGAACGCCGCGGTGCTCAAGGAGCTCGACGCTGCGATCCGGGTCCCGGACCTCGATGTCGTCCTGATCGGGCCGGGAGACCTCTCGATGTCCATGGGAATCCGGAACGGCTGGAAGGACCCGCGCGTCCAGGCCGAGGTCGCGCGGATCCACGCCGCCGCCCGGGCGGCGGGCAAGCCCGCCATGATCGTCGCCCTCGACCACAACGACGGCCGCCGCCTCCTGGCCGAGGGCTACCAGGCCCTCCTGGTCGTGAGCGGCCCACTGATCGTGAACGCGGCGCGCGACTTCCTGCGCGTCCTGCGCCCCTAGATTCCGAGAGGATCCATCATGCGCGCGGCTACCTGGCACGGAGAGACTCGCTTCACGGTGGACGATCTGCCCGAGCCGAGCCCCGGCCCGGGTCAGGTCCTGGTCGCCGTTCACACCGCGGGCATCTGCGGCAGTGACGTCCACGCGATCCAAGGCCTCTTTCCCCTGACCCCGCCCCGCGTGATGGGGCACGAGTACAGCGGGACCGTCCTCGACGTCGGCAAGGGGGTCGGCCGGAGCCTGGTCGGACGCGCCGTCGCCTGCGAGCCGAACTACGGGTGCGGGAAGTGCGCGGACTGCCGGTTGAGCCGAATCAGCCAGTGCCCCAAGACCGTGCGGGTGGGCGGCTTCGCGGAGCGCGTCGTGCTCCCGAAGCAGAACGTGCATCTCCTGCCGAAGGGCCTCGATCCCGGCACGGCGGCACTCGCCGAGCCGGCCGCCTGCTGCCTCGAGGGGCTCGAGATGGCCCGGATGCGCCGCGGGGCCACTGTCGTCGTGATCGGGGGCGGCATCATGGGCCTTCTCACCCTCGCCCTCGCGAAGGCGAAGGGCGCCGGGCTTGCCATCCTGTCCGATCCCGTCGCGAGCCGGCGCACTGCCGCGCGGCGGCTCGGCGCCGACCTGACCGTCGATCCCACGACCAAGGACCTGGCGGCGACGGTTGACAAGGCGACCCGCGGCCAGGGCGTGGACATCGCGTGCGAGGCGGTCGGGAAGCCCGAGCTCGTGGCCGCCGCCGCGCGCCTCGCGAAGCCTCGCGGCGTCGTGCAGCTCGTCGGCGTCTCTCCGAAGGGAAGCACGCTCCCCTTCGATCTCTTCGACTTCCACTTCAAGGAGCTGACCCTCACCGGCGCCTACGGCCGCGGCACGTCGTTCCGGCGCGTCCTGCCGCTCCTCGACAAGATCGGCGGCGCCGGCCTGGTGACGGACCACTACCCGCTCGAGCGGATCGCCGAGGCGTTCGCGCACGCGGCAGCCGGGCGGGGACTCAAGACGGCGATCAATCCCGGCATGCCCTCATCGAGGAGCCACGCATGAGCAGCCCGAGCCCGGAGTTCACGGTCCGCCGCGATCTGCCCCAGACGATGCGCGACGGGACTGTCCTGCGCGCCGACGTCTATCTCCCGAAGGGCAAGGGGCCGTTCCCGGCGCTCCTCGAGCGGACGCCCTACAGCAAGGACAACTCGCCCGAGTGCCAGGTCGGGTCGCCGCCCTTCTTCGCATCTCAGGGCTATGCGGTCGTGATCCAGGACGTGCGCGGCCGCTTCGCGTCGGAGGGCCGCTTCATCCCGTTCCACGACGACGGCTGGGGCGAGAACCGCGACGGCTACGACACGGTCGAGTGGATCGCCGCCCAGCCGTGGTGCGACGGGAACGTCGGCACGATCGGCGGCTCGTACGCCGGCGCCACCCAGTACCGGCTCGCCCCGACCAGGCCGCCCCACCTCCGGGCGATGTACGTGCGCGAGTCCTCCGCGGACTACTGGGCGGAGTGGGTGTACCACGGCGGCGCCTTCGAGCTCGGCTTCATGGTCGAGTGGACGTTCAAGTGGACCTACAACAACCTCCAGCGGCTCGCGCGGAGCCCGGAGGAGTACGCGCGCCGGAAGGGCATCCTCGAGCGGGCGCTGGAGGAGCTCCCGAGCTGGCACCGCGAGCTGCCGCTCCATCCCAATCCGCTCGGCGAGGGGCTCGACGACTGGTACAACGAGTTCCTGGCCCATCCGGACGACGGCCCCTACTGGTGGCGCTGGAACATCGGCCACCGTCACGGCGACATCGAGACGCCGATCGTCCACATGGGCGGCTGGTTCGACATCTTCCTCGCCGGGACGATCAAGAACTTCGTCGGCACCCGCGCCAAGGCGCGCACCCAGGCCGCGCGCGACGCCCAGCGCCTCGTGGTCGGGCCGTGGATCCACGGGCCGTGGAACATGGCGAAGACCGTCCAGGGCGAGGTCGACTTCGGGTCCGAGGCGATCCGCGACTACAACGCCATCCGCGTCCCCTGGTTCGACCACTGGCTCCGCGGCGTCAAGAACTCCGTCCCCGACGAGCCCAGGGTGCAGCTCTTCGTCATGGGTGAGAACCGCTGGCGCACGGCCGACACGTACCCCTGGCCGGGCACGCACGACGTGCCCTGGTACCTCCACGACGGCGGGCGCCTGACGCCGGCGGCGCCGGACGGGGCGGAGCACGCCGACGGCTACCGGTACGACCCGGACGACCCGGTCCCGACGCTCGGCGGAGCGACCCTCAACATCCCCGGCGGCGCCTACGACCAGCGGCCGATCGAGGGCCGCTGCCTCGTCTACACGAGCGCACCGCTCGAGCGTGACGTGACCGTGATCGGCGACATCCGTTGCGTCCTCCATGCCATGTCGACGGCGCCCGACACCGACTTCGTGGTCCGCCTGACCGACGTGCACCCCGACGGGACGTCGCGGCTCCTCTGCGACGGAATCCTTCGTGCGCGGTACCGAGAGTCGGGGAGCCGGCCCACGCCGCTCACCCCGGGGCGTGTCCACGAGCTCAGCGTGGACCTCTGGGCAACCGCCAACACGTTCCGCAAGGGTCACCGGATCCGCGTCGCCGTGACGTCGTCGAGCTTCCCCCGCTTCGACCGCAACCTGAACACGGGTGACCCGACGGGCGCCAGCGCGCGCGGCCAGGTCGCGATGAATACGATCTTCCACGACGCGCCCCGGCCGTCGCGGATCCTGCTGCCGGTGGTGAAGTAGCGGGTCCGACTCGTGGCGCGGGCACCCCTCGCTCGGGCCGCGGTGCTCTTGTCGACCCGTATGGCCGGTGCGTGGCGGTATTCTTCGGCCTCGAGCGCGGCGCCGTGAGCGCCGCCGGGGGCCCGGCGTTCCGCGTGGCGCGCCGGCTCCTCGCCGCGTTGTCGCTCGCCGGTCTGGCCACCGCGGGCGTCGCCCACGCGGACGCGCAGGATCCGAGACCCGGCCGGTGGTCGGGCGGGGCCGGCGTCGGATTCCTGGCGAACAGTCCCGACGGGCCGGAGCCCGCGCTGGCGGGCCATGCCCAGTATCTCGTGACCGAGCGTCTCTCCGCCGGCCCGCTGGTCCAATACGCGGGCGCGGGCAACGACGTCATCGTCGGCCTGTCGATCCAGGTCAGGTACTGGTGGAGCATCCTCGCCAGCGGCCGCGCCAGGCTGGTCGTCCAGGGCGGGGTCGGGTTCGTCCACGCCCTCATCGAGGACGCGGACAGCGGCGCGGAGGAGACTGACACCTCCTTCGTGGTCCCCGTGGGCATAGGGATCGACTACGCGGTGACCGACCGGATCACGGTCACGGCCGACCTCATCCTGAACGTCACCTCGCTCGGCGGCGACGTCCCTGTCGGAGACCGCCAGGTCGATCTCCACACGAACATCATGCCGGGGTTCTACGTGGGGGCGCGTTTCTGAGCGCTGCCAGCCTGATATGATCGACATCCATGCAGGCCATGACGGCGCGGGGCCAAGGTCGCGCTCGAGACCATCTTCCAGGACGCGCCCCCGCCCTCGCATCCTCCTACCCGTGGTGAAATAGGCCCGGAACGATGGGGGCATCCATGAGCGGATTGCAGATCGGCTTCGTGCTCTTCCCGAATCTCACCCAGCTGGACTTCACCGGGCCCCTCCAGGTCCTCTCCCGCCTGCCGAACTCGACGACGCACATCGCCGCGAAAACGCGGGAGCCGGTGCCGTCCGACGCCGCGCTGGCCCTCGTCCCGACGACGACCTTCAAGGACTGCCCGCCGATCGACCTTCTCTGCGTCCCGGGCGGCTTCGGCGTCGACCAGGCGATCGAGGACGACGAGACCATGGCGTTCGTGCGCCGCGAAGGCGCCCGCGCGCAGTACGTCACCAGCGTCTGCACCGGCGCGTTCGTGCTGGGCGCGGCCGGGCTCCTGCGCGGCAAGCGGGCGACGACGCACTGGGCCTACCACCATCTCCTGCCGCGGGTCGGGGCCATCCCGGAGAAGGCGCGCGTCGTGCGCGACGGCCACGTGTTCACCGGCGGCGGCGTCACGGCCGGGATCGACTTCGCCTTCACGCTCATGAACGAGATCGCGGGGCCGCAGCACGCCCAGATCATCCAGCTCGGCCTGGAGTATGACCCGCATCCGCCGTTCCAGTCGGGCTCGCCGACCAGCGCCCCGCAGGCGGTCAAGGCCACGGCGGACCAGCGCTACGCCCATCGCCTCACGGCGTTCGAGGAGGTGCTGGATCGCGTGGCGCCGCGCATTCCCGCGAAGGCGCGCTGAGGGATGCGCCGGCCGACCGCCAAGTCGACCCTGCGCATCGGCCTCGCGGCGGCCCGCAACGCGCCCTCCGTCGAGGAGCGTCTCCGCATCGCGGACCGATTCCTGGACGAGGCGGCCGCCCGGGGCGTGGCCATCGTCTGCTTCCCGGAGACGTACATCCCGGGGCTCCGAGGTCAGGACTTCCCCGTTCCGCCGCCCGACCAGCGCCGGCAGGAGGCCGCGCTCGAGAGTATCCGCGCCGGCGCCCGCCGCCGCAGCGTGTCGGTCGTCATGGGGATGGAGTGGCAGACTGCCGCGGGTATCCACAACGTGGCGTTCGTACTCGAGCGGGACGGCCGGGTCCAGGGGTACCAGGCGAAGAACCAGCTCCCGCTGGAGGAGGAGCCGTTCTACGTCCCGGACGGGCGGCGTCAGATGTTCGAGGTGGACGGAGTGCCCTTCGGCATCACCATCTGCCACGAGGGATGGCGCTACCCGGAGGCCGTCCGGTGGGCCGCCGTCCGCGGCGCCCGCCTGGTCTTCCACCCCCAGCTCACGGGCAGCGACCGCACCGGCGCGAAGATCGAGCGCTGGGGGGACCCGACCTCCCCCTACTACGAGAAGGCGATGATCGCGCGGAGCGTCGAGAACACGATCTACTTCGCGAGCGTCAACTGCGCGATGCGCTATCAGGACTCCGCCACCAGCATCCTCAGCCCGGACGGGGACTGCCTGGCCCACGTGCCCTACGGCCAGGAGCAGCTCCTCGTGCACGACATCGACCTGACGCGGGCGACCGGGCTCTGCGCCAAGCGGTTCAACGCCGCCTTCTATCCGACGGCATGAGCGCCTTCGGCATGAGCGTCGTCATCGCCGAGGAGCGCCCGGACTCGCCGGACGCGGTCGCGCTGATCGGGGAGCTCGACGACCATCTCGGCGCCCTGTACGCGAGTCGAGAGCCGCCACGGCTTCAGCGTCGAGAAGCTGCTCCGTGACGGCGTCAAGTTCTTCGTCGCGCGCGACGGCGGGCGCCCCGCCGGCTGCGGCGGCGTGCTCCTGGTCGGCCGCGAGTACGCCGAGGTCAAGCGGATGTACGTGCGGCCGGCGTTCCGCGGGCGGCGCATCGGCCGCCTGATCCTCGACCACCTCGTCGAGTATGCCCGGCAGCACGGGCTGAGGGTCATCCGCCTCGAGACCGGCATCCACCAGCGCGAGGCGATCGCCCTCTACGAGGCCCGGGGCTTCCGGAAGATCCCGCCCTTCGGCCCCTACCGCGACGACCCGGTGAGCCTCTGCTACGAGCTGCGGCTGTCATCGTAGCCGTGACGCTTCCATTCTTCACGATCGGTCATTCGGATCCATGAACATGAGGCGCCGGGCCGAGACGGGGCCATAGCCAGCATGCGATCGACGCGCGTCGCCGCGGTGAGCATGAACGGCCGGCTGGGCGAGCCGGCACGCAGCCTCGACGAGATCGACGGCTGGTGCGGGCGGGCAGCCGCCGAGGGGGCCGAGCTCGTCCTCTTCCCGGAACTGGCCATCCACGGCCACTGCACGCCGAACACGGCGGCGCTCGCCGAGGCCGTGCCCGACGGTCCCAGCGTCACGCGTCTCGTCCGCCTCGCGCGTCAGCATGGCCTCATCCTCTCCGTCGGGCTGAGCGAGCGAGAGCGGGATCTCGTCTACAACACGCAGGTGCTGGTCGGCCCCGACGGCTACATCGGGAAGCAGCGGAAGCTCCACCTCTCGCGCGACGAGGTCCTCTTCTACGCCGGCGGTCGCGACCTGCCGGTCTTCGACGTCGGATCGTGCAAGGTCGGCATCGCGATCTGCTACGACAACGAGTTCCCGGAGCTCCCGCGGATCCTGGCGCTCCGCGGCGCCGAGGTGCTCCTCATGCCGCACGCGTCGCGGGACCGGCAGTGGGAGGACACGCCCGAGAGCGAGGCCGCGGCGCGCCGGTTCATGCGCGACTACTACATGCCCTACCGGATGCGGACCAAGGAAAACGCCTTCTACGGCGTCCTGGCGGACCAGGCGGGTCGCGCCGGATACGTGGATGCCTACCCGCGCGACCACGAGAACCAGCCGCATCACCCCGGCGCGGCGATGATCTTCGGCCCCGACGGCGGGCTCGTGGCCGCGTCGCAGGTCGAGCGCATCCGAGACGAGATGGTCGTGGCCACGCTCGACGCCGCCCTGCTGGCCAGGGAGCGCGCGCATCCGAACTACCAGCTGAGGACCCGGCGGCCCGAGCTCTACGGCGAGCTCCTGCGCGGCCCGCACCCCTCGTAGCCGCGCCCTCGTGGCCGGTGCGTGGCTCGACGGACAGGGCGTCCCGCTCGTCTCCGTCACACTCCGCCGCCCGCGAGGCTGGTATCATCTAGCGCCATGAAGGCCATGGTCGCCCGCCGCTGGTGCGAGCCGTCGGACCTCGAGCACGTGGACGTGCCCGACCCCCAGCCGGGGCCCGGCCAGGTCCTGATCGAGACGCGCGCGATCGGGTGCAACTTCCCCGACATCCTCATGGTCCAGGGCAAGTACCAGGTGAAGCCGCCCCATCCCTTCAGCCCCGGCCACGAGGTCTCCGGTGTCGTGCGCGCGGTCGGCTCCGGCGTCAGCCACGTCCGACCCGGCCAGCGGGTCCTCGCGAGCCTCGAGTGGGGTGGCTACGCCGAGCTCGCCCTCGGGACCGCCGCGCGGGTTCATCCGATCCCCGACGCGATGCCCTTCGACCACGCCGCCGCCTTCTACGTCGTCTACCAGACCAGCTACTCGGCGCTCGTCCGGCGGGCAGCCCTCCAGCCGAACGAGTGGCTCCTCGTCCACGGCGCGGCGGGCGGCGTCGGGCTCTCCGCGGTCCAGATCGGCAAGGCGCTGGGCGCGCGCGTCATCGCGACCGCCGGCACCCCCGCGAAGCTCGAGATCGCCCGCCAGTCCGGCGCCGACGTCCTCATCGACTACGCCAAGGAGGACTGGGTCGAGCGGGTGAAGGAAGTCACGGGCGGCGAGGGGGCGGACGTCGTCTACGACCCGGTCGGGGGCGACGTCTTCGACGGCTCGACGAAGTGCATCGCCTTCGAGGGGCGGATCCTCACGATCGGCTTCGCCGGAGGGCGCATCCCGACCCTCGCCATCAACCGGGTCCTGCTCAAGAACTTCAGCGTGGTCGGCCTCCACTGGGGCTTCTACCAGCGGCGCGGCTCCCCCCTCGTGCAGGAATGGATGGACGCGCTGCTCGAGCTCTACGCGGCCGGCCGCATCCGGCCGGTCATCTATCGCGCCTATCCCCTCCGCGAGGCCGCCGCCGCGCTGAGCGCCCTGGCGTCTCGAGAGTCCTACGGAAAGGTGGTCCTGCTGCCATGAGCTCCTCTCCCCGGAAGCCGCGCTTCCTGTCCGCCCAGCAGCTCGCCGATTACCGCCGGGACGGGTTTCTCGTCTGCCGCGGGCTTTTCGGCCCGGACGAGGTGGCCCGGCTCCGGCAGGCCACTGTCGAGGTCCAGGGCTGGCCCGAGCGGCCGGGAGTCTGGATGGTGTACGGGGAGAAGAGCCTCCAGGATTCCGAGCGCCGGCTCATCAACCGCATCGAGAACTTCTACCCCTATCACCCGGGGTTCAAGGCGCTGTTCGACGGAGAGAAGCTCCTCGGGCGCGTGGACGATCTCTTCGGCGAGCCCGCCGTGCTCTTCAAGGACAAGATCAACTTCAAGCTCGCGGGCGGCGACGGCTTCAAGCCGCACCAGGATCAGCAGGCCGGCTGGAGCGTCTACGCGCCGCTCTTCGTCACCGCGCTCGTCGCGATCGACGACGCGACGGAGGCGAACGGCTGCCTGGAGCTGGCGGCCGGGCACCACACCCGCGGACTCATCGGTCGCGAGTGGGCGCCCCTGACGGACGATGACCTCCGGGGCGTCGACTTCGTGCCCTACCCGACCGCGCCGGGCGACACGGTCTTCTTCGACTCCTACGTCCCCCATCGCTCGGGCCCTAACCTCTCCCACGAGCCGCGCCGCGTGCTGTACGTCACCTACAACCGGCTCGCCGACGGCGATCACCGGGCCCAGTACTACGCGGACAAGCGGAAGAACTATCCTCCGGACGTGGAGCGCGAGCCGGGCCAGCAGTACGTCTACCGGGTCTGATCCCGTGAAGATCACCGGGATCGAGACCTTCGTCGTCGACGCCGGATGGCGGCCGTGGCAGTTCGTGGCGGTCCGCACCGACGCGGGCCTCACCGGCTACGGCGAGTGCTCCGACGGCCGCAACCCGTACGGCATCGTCGGGGCGGTGCGGGACTTCGAGCCCGTCCTCCTCGGCCAGGATCCCCGGCCCGTCGAGCGGATCTACTGGGATCTCTACCGCATGTCGCGCCAGAGCCCCGGCGGCATCGCCGCGAAGGCCATCGCCGGTATCGAGCTCGCCCTGTGGGACGTCAAGGCGAAGGCGCTCGGCGTGCCGGTCTACGAGCTCTTCGGGGGTCCCCTGCGGCTTCGCCAGCGGGTCTACTGGTCCCACTGCGGGACCTCGCGGGCGATGAACGCCAAGATCATCGGAGTCCCGCCGCTCCGCACGATGGACGACGTCCACCGGCTCGGCGAGGAGGTTGTCCGGCGCGGCTACCGGGCTCTCAAGACCAACATCGTCTACCCGGGCGATCCGGCGCGCGTGCACTTCCCGGGCTTCGGCGGCGGGCCCGGCACCACCGACCAGACGGTCAGCTCCGAGATGATCCGGCACATCGAGGCGCTCCTCGGCACCTTCCGGCGCGCCGTCGGGCCGGACGTCGGCATCGCGCTCGACCTCAACTTCAACATGAAGCCCGAGGCGGCCATCCGCATCTGCCGCGCCCTCGCGGGCCTGGATCTCATGTGGGTCGAGATCGACATGTACGACGCCGAGGCGCTCCGCGAGGTCAAGGACGCCGCGCCGATGCCGATCTGCTCCGGTGAGAACCTCTATGGCCTCCGCGGCTACCGGCCGTTCTTCGAGGCCCGGTCGATGGACGTCGTCATGGTCGACGTGCCGTGGAACGGCTTCGCCCAGTCCCGGAAGGTGGCGGATCTGGCCGAGACCTACGAGCTGAACGTCGCGCCCCACAACTACTACAGCCACCTCTCGACCCTCCACTCGCTCCACCTCTGCGCCTCGGTTCCGAACGTCCGCATCATGGAGATCGACGTGGACGACGTCCCGTGGAAGGACGAGCTGGTCGACGCGCCCCCGGCAATCGAGCAGGGCGAGGTCCTTCTGCCGACGCGGCCCGGGTGGGGCGCCGACCTGGTCGAGGCCGTGGCCCGGAAGCACGTCTGGGAGCCCGGCCGCCTGCCTGGGTACTCGGCGGCGACCCAGATCTACGGCCGGTAGCCCCCGGCAGCGGGCCGCAGTGGGCGCCCCCCCGAGCGTCGAAGCCGGGGATCGCGGTAGGTTCCCCGGCGCGCCGAGTTCCCGGTGCCGGGCCCCTGAACCCGACGGAGATCGCCTCCGTCCACGTGGACCAACGGAGCACGACGCCGCCCGCAACCTCGTCCCGGGCCTCGTGAGGCAGGACCTTCGCGCGCGCCTTGTCGCGCGCGTCGCTCGGGCCGGAGGAAACTAGCCCTCCGTCAGCCGGAGGTCCGCGACGAGCGCGCTGTGATCGCTGCCCCGGAGGGGCAGGACCCGCGTGCTCCCCGCCACGAGCCCCTGGACCAGCACGTGATCGATGCGGAGGAGTCGCGTCGATCCCGACCAGGGGCCCCACGTGCGCTCCGGTCGACGCCCGCTCCGGCGCGCCGCGTCCGCGACGGCATCGATGAGATGCCCTCGCAGCCGGCGATAGGCCGGCCAGAGCGGCGTGGCGTTGAGATCGCCGGCCAGCACGCGCCGGCGGCGGGGCGTCGCGACCAGATGGGCGATGACGTCCCGCACCTGGCCCCGCCGGTCCAAGATTCGCTGGACGACGGGGTGGACGTGGGGGGCGGCCAGATGGACGTTCAGCACCTCGACCGGCTCATCGTCCCCGGGCCAGGCGAGCTCCGCCACGAACGCCGACCGATAGGGCAGCCGGAGCCGCCGCACGCTCCCCGGCGAGCGGAGCGCGATCCCCATGCCGTCGTGGGTGCGCGTGGGCTCCAGCTTCCCGAAGGGCAGAACGCGGGCGAGCGCCTCGGCCTGGTCCGGCGCGAGCTCCTGGACCACGACGACGTCGGGCTCCGCTGCCTCGACGAGATCCGCGAACGCGTCGGCGTCGGCCGCGCCGTTGGCAAGATTCGCGGTCAGAATCCGGAAGCCGAACCCGCTCACGCCGCGGGAGCTCCGGCGACGACGGGCGGGATCCGGTCCGCCCACGGCGCCGCCGACTCGAACGCCGCTGCGGCGCACAGCACCGCCGCCTCCTGACGGCGCCGTCCGACGATCTGGATGCCCACCGGGAGACCGTCCCGCGTGAAGCCGGCCGGCACGGAGATGACGGGCAGCCCGGTCACCGAAATGGCGTACGTGAGGAAGAACCACTGCGTGTAGTTCTCGAGGCGCTTCCCGCTGAGCTCCGTCGGGTACCGCTGCTCCACCGGGAACGGCCGCACCGCCACCGTCGGGAGGACGAGCAGGTCGTAGCGCTCCATGAAGCGCCGGACGCGCTGCCACAGGGCGCTCCGGAGCTTCTCCGCGCGCGCGATGTCGCGCGGCGCGAGCCCGAGGCCCTGCTCGATGTTCCAGACCAGCCCCGGCTGCATCTCCGCGCGCCACTCGGCCAGGCGGTCGGCGTGGAGCGCCACCATCGAGAGGCCCCGCGTTCCCAGGACGATCTCGTTCAGCTCCGCGAAGGACGGGGACGCGGTCGTCACCCGCGCGCCGAGCGACCGGAACGCGCGGGTTGCGCCCGCGGCCACCCGGGCAACCTCGGGGTCCACCGGCAGCAGGCCGTCCAGGTCCGGCGTCCACGCCACGCGCCATCCCCGGATCGACGGGCGTCGGACCGCCGCCGGGAAGGCCCGCGTGTCCACGTCGTAGGAGAGCGGCGCGCGGTCGTCCGGCCCCGCCAGTACCGACAGCATGAGCGCGGTGTCGGACACGGTCCGGGCCATCGGTCCCGACACCGAGAGGGAGTCCCAGGCCAGCTCCCGCGGATAGACGGGCACCAGCCCGGGTGTCGTGCGGAACCCCACGACGCCGCAGAATGCCGCGGGTGTGCGCAGCGATCCGCCCAGATCCGAGCCGTAGGCGAGCGGACCCATCCCGGTGGCGAGGGCCACCGCCGCGCCGCCGCTCGAACCGCCGCAGGTCAGGGCGAGGTTCCAGGGATTCCGCGTCACCCCGAAGACCGCGTTGAAGGTGTTCCCACCCGCCCCGAACTCCGGGGTGTTGGTCTTGCCGACGACGATGGCGCCCGCCGCCTTCAGCCGAGCCACGGACAGCGAGTCCTCGGCGGGAACGTGGCGCTCGTAGATCTTCGAGCCCCACGTGGTGCGGATCCCCTTGGTGGGCGTGAGGTCCTTGATCGACACCGGCACGCCGTGGAGCGGCCCGAGCGCGCCGCGGCGCCGGAGCGCGGCCGTCGCCTTCCGCGCTTCGGCCAGCGCCGACTCGCGCGCCAGCGTGACGTACGCGTTGACATGAGGGTTGACGGCGTCGATCCGGGCCAGGACGGCCTCCATGACCTCGAGCGGTGAGACCCGACGCGCCCGATAGAGGCGGATCAGATCCGTCGCGGGCGTGAAGCAGAGATCACGATCCGGCACGAGGAGGCCCTCCGTCGCGGTCTGCGCGCACGGGTACAGATTGTAGCAGGCCACACCTGGCGCAACCCCGCTTGCGTCTTGGGCGGCTCGCCCCGACGATGACGGGAGCGTTACCAACCCAAGAGCGCCCCCGCGAGTGCCGGACGGCAGGGAGAACACCCCATACGCGTGGCACTCGTGATCGGTCTGGCGGCACTCCTGGCGGGCTGCGCCGGTGGCGCGCTCGGGCCCTCCCGCTCGGTGTCGGGCCAGTCCGGCAGCATCGCCCGGGAAGTCCGCGATGTCGCCCGGAACGCCGCGCAGGGCGGCTGGGACTACGATGTCCTCCTGACCGAGCAGGCGGGCGTGCCGGTTCGCTTCCCGAGCGCGCAGGCGGCGGCCCGGACCCGGATCCTCCAGGGACTCTGAGAAGGCCTTGACGCAGCGCCGCGCGCCACGACAATAGCCACGGGAGGGTCCAGATGGACGTCTACGCGCGGATCGGGGTGCGGCCGATCATCAACGCCCGCGGCATGAACACCATGGCGAGCGGCTCGCTGATGCCGAAGCCTGTGCTCGACGCGATGACCGAGGCGGCCGGCGCCTTCGTGGACATGGGCGAGCTCAACGCCCGCGCCGGCGCCCACATCGCCCGCCTGGTCGGCGTGGAGGGCGCCCACGTCACGTCGGGCTCGGCGGGCGGCCTGCTCCTCGCCGCGGCCGCGTGCATCGCCGGAAGTGACCCCGATCACATCCTGCGCCTCCCCGACACGACGGGGATGCGGAACGAGATCGTCATCCAGCGGTGCGACCGGATCCAGTACGACCAGGCCCTCCGCATGTCCGGCGCGGTCCTGGTCGCGGTCGGCGACGCGGACGCCTGCACCACGGAAGCGATCGAGGCCGCCATCGGCCCGCGCACCGCGGCCCTGATCTACATCGTCTCGCCCGGGCTCGCGACGCGCGGCGTGGGACCCGAGCGGATGGCCGAGATCGCCCACGCCCACGGCCTGCCGATGATCGTGGATGCCGCCTCGACCCTCCCGCCGGTCGGTCACATCACACGCTGGACCGAGACGGGGGCCGACCTCGTGATCCTGAGCGGCGGCAAGGGCATCCGGGGGCCCCAGAACACGGGCCTCCTCGTGGGGCGCGGCGACCTGATCCGCGCGGCCGCAGCCAACGGCTCGCCGAACTCCGCCGTCGGACGTCCCTGCAAGGTCAGCAAGGAGGCGATCATCGGCCTGGTGGCCGCCATCGAGCTCTTCCTCCAGGACGATCACGAGTCCGAGTGGACGCGTCACCTGGAGGAGGCGGACCGGATCCTCAAAGCGATCGCCGGAATCCCCGGGATGCGCGCGCGCCTCGAGGAGGACCGCACGATCTGGACCGCGCCGACGATCCTGCTCGCGATCGATCGGGCGGTCACGGGGCTCACCCCCGACGCCGTCATGGAGGCCCTCCGCCAGGGCGAGCCGCCCATCATGGTGCGCGTCCACCGCGGCGACCTCCTGGTCGACCCTCACTGCCTGCGCGGCGACGAGGCAAGCGTGGTGGCGCGGCGGCTCCGCGAGGAGCTGCTCCGGCGGACGGCTCGGCCCTGACTCCCGCCGGACTCTCGATGCCGCGACCGCTCTTCGCCACCACGGTCATCGGCAGCCTACCGCGGCCGGCCTGGATCCGCGACGTCATCCTCGACCGGAAGACCGGCCGCCTCGGCGAGGCGGAGGCCGATCGACTCCTGGATGCCGCCATCGACGGCGCCATCCGCCTCCAGGAGCGGTCCGGCGTCGACGAGATCACCGACGGCGAGTGGCGCCGCGAGAGCTACGTCAAGGTCTTCGCCGACCGCGTCCGCGGCTTCCGGCCCGACATCAATCCGAGCGGCGGGCTCCCCTACCCGGCGGTCGTGGCGCCGATCGAGTACCACCGGGAGATCGTGGCTCCCGAGATCCGGTACGTGCGGGCGCGGACGAGCCGCCGCGTCAAGGCCACACTGCCGGCGCCCTACATCATCGGCCGCCGGATGTGGCACCCCGAGCACTCGCGGGCCGCGTACCCGAAGCGCGAGCAGCTCATGCGCGACTGCATCGGCGTGCTCCGGCGAGAGATCGAGGCGGTCCGGGCGGCCGGCGCCGACACGGTGCAGCTCGACGAGCCCTGGCTCGCGACGCTGGTCGACCCGAAGTTCCGCGCCGAGGATGGGATCGCGGACGTCCGCTACGAGATGGACCTCTGCGCGGACCTCCTGAACGAGACGCTCGACGGGCTGACGGGGATCGAGACGTCCATCCACCTCTGTCATGCCCACTTCGCGCGCCAGCACAAGACCGAGGGCTCCTACGACCTCATCATGCCGGCGCTCGCCCGAGTCCGCGCCGGGATCATCTCGCTCGAGCTGGCCACGCCGGCGGCCGGCGGCTTCGCGTCACTGGCCGGCTTCCCGTCGGCGCCGCGGCTCGGCCTCGGCTGCATCGACCACTGTGATCGCCGTGTCGAGAGCGTCGACGATGTCGTGTCGCGGGTGGACGCGGCAAGCCGCTACGTGGACCGCGAGCGCATCGTGCTTCACCCGGACTGCGGCTTCGCCCCCTCCGTCCAGAACCCGATGGACCTCGACGAGGCGTACGAGAAGCTCAAGGTCATGAGCGAGGCCGCCACGCGTCTGCGCGAGCGCCACGCCTAGAGCCGCTCCCCGGCGCGTGCCGCGCTCATCGCGAGTCGCCCGTCGCGACCAGGTTGAGCGGCGCCTCCCCGCGCGCGACGCGGCGGATGTTCTCCGCGATGACTTCCGCGCGCGCCTCGAGCATCCCTTCCGTCCACCCCGACACGTGCGGGGTCATCAGCACGTTGCCGAGCTCGTGGAACGGCAGGCGCGACGGCAGCGTCGGCCCGGCGCCGGTCGGGTACCGGTACCAGACGTCGAGGATCGCTCCGGCGATGACGCCTCGGTGGAGGGCCTCGTAAAGCGCCTCCTCGTCGACGATCTCGGCTCGCGCGACGTTGACCAGGACCGCGGTCGGCTTCATCAACGCGAGTTCGCGCTGGCCGAGGACGCCGCGGGTCGCGGGCGTGAGCGGCGAGGTCACGACCAGGTAGTCGGCGCGTCTCAGGAGCTCGTCCAGGGCGTCCGGTCCGCCGAGAAAGTCCGCCGCGCAGGAGACCGGCTGCGTCGGATCGCGCCGGATGGCCCAGATCGCCATCTCGAACGCCCGGGCCCGCTGGGCCACAGCCTGCCCGATCCGCCCGTAGCCGAGGACGCCGAGCGTCTTCCCGCCGAGCTCGGGCCGCGGTGGCGGCGGCGAGCCCGCCGCCCACTGGGAATCCCATTCTCCCCGCCGCAGGAGTGTATCCGCCCGGCAGAGCCCGCGGTTCCACGTCAGGATCGCGCCGATCACGTACTCGGCGATGCCCACCTCGTGGCCGTAGGCGTTCGCCAGCCAGACGTCGGGCGGGAGCGCCGACGGGTCGATCCGGTCGAGGCCGGCGGCCGGCACCTGCACGAGCTTGAGCCGGCGGGCCGCCGCGGCCATCTCCCGGTCGAACACGAGGGTGACCAGGACGTCGAGGCCGGCCAGCTTCGACATGATCGCGGCCTCGTCGACCGCGATGACCTGGCACGGAACGCCCACGCGGTCCTGCACCAGACCCTGGAGCCGCGCGGCGAACGCACCGACGAAGGCGATCTGCAGCATGCGTGGAGACTCCTGCGCTGGTGAGACGCTTCGACCACGGCGGCCACCGCGCTGGCACCCAACGCGGGAGGTGTCGAGGCCGCGCCGACCTGTCGGCGTCACTCTGACGTTCCCACCCTCCGGCGTCAACTACCGGAGAGGTAGGAGACGGGCTCCCTGGAACTCAAAGTCAGGGTCTGACCCCGACCTTGATTTTCGGCCGACGGCCAAAGCGGGGTCAGGCCCGCACTTTGATCCCGGTGCCGCCCTTGACGGGTCCACGCCGGCCCGATAGGCTCGCCGACAGACGGCCGCCGCGAGGCTCCGCGGCCGGCCACCGGACCCTTCGAGACGGAGGTTCACGTCATGCGGCTGCGGACGCTCGGGGCTCTCGTCACCGTCCTGTGCCTCCTCGGAATCGCCGGGGTGCGGTCCGATGCGGCGCCGAAGCCCGGCGGGACGATGAAGGTCGCGCTCCTCCGGGATCCCACCGGCTGGGATCCGCACATCAACTACGGCGCGACCACCTACACGTTCCAGGCGAACATCTACGAGGGGCTGCTCCGGTACTCCCTGAAGGGCGCCCTCGAGCCCGGGCTCGCCGTGCGGTGGGAGACGCCGAACCCGACGACGTACGTGCTCCACCTCCGGAAGGGCGTCAAGTTCCACAGCGGCAACCCCTTCACCGCCGACGACGTGAAGTGGAACATCGAGCGGATCATGGCCCCGGCGACCAACGCGACCCGCGCCAAGGAGTTCGAGGTGGTCGAGGCGGTGACCGTGGTCGACCCCTCCACGGTGCGGATCACGCTCAAGCAGCCCGCCGCGCCCTTCCTCGAGCTCCTCGCCGCCGCCGAGGCCGTGATCGCGGACAGCAAGTGGGCCACCACCGGCGGAGGCGACCTCAAGAAGGCGGCCAGCGGCACCGGGCCTTTCAAGCTCGGCCCGTACGAGACCGGCGTCCGGTACTCCCTGGTCAAGCACCCCGACTACTGGGAGTCGCCGTATCCCTACCTCGACCGGATCGAGCTGTCGACGGTGGCCAAGGACGACGTCAGGGTCCAGGCGCTGACGACGGGCAGCGTCGACCTCGCCGAGTACATCCCCTGGCAGGAGATCAAGGCGCTCGAGAAGGACCCGCAGATCAAGGTCCACGTGGGCTACGACACCTTCAACGTGATCCGGATGAACCCGAAGCGCCCGCCCTTCGACAACGTGAAGGTCCGGCAGGCCCTCAACTACCTCGTCGACAGGAAGGAGATCATCGAGCTGGCCTGGGGCGGCATCGGGCGCCCGTTCGGCGCCGGGCTCATCCCCGAGAGCCACTGGGCGTTCCCCAAGGCCCTCCAGGGAACCTGGTCCTACGATCCCGCCAAGGGGAAAAGCCTGCTCACCGAGGCGGGCGTGAACCCCGGCGCCACCAAGATCGTGTTCGACTCGACCACGCTCTCGGTCCACATGGACTCGGCTCAGATCATCGTCACCCAGCTCCAGCGGGCGGGCTTCACGCAGATCGAGCTGAAGCCGATGGACGTGCCGACCCAGCAGCGGAAGCGCGTCTCCGGCGAGTACCAGATGATGATGGACGGGTTCAGCCTCCCCTGGCCTGATCCAGACTTCTACGCGAGCTTCTTCGCCACCGGCGGCACCTCGTACGCGCGCGCGGTGGAATTCAGCGACGCGGCCCTCGACAAGCTCCTGGCCGAGGGCCGGAGCGTGGGAGACCAGGCGAAGCGCGCGGCCGTCTACGCGCAGGTGGAGCAGCGGGTCGTGGAGCTGGCGCCCTGGGTCTTCCTCCACTGGCGGCCGCAGGCCGAGGCGCATCGCACCACGGTCGCCGGGTACACGCGCTTGCCGGGGGCGATCGGGAACAAGAGCCTGGGCGGCCTCAAGTACATGTACCGGGAGGGCTGAGCGATGGGGTTCGACGGCGCGGCTTTCATCGAGCGATTCAACACGGTGTGGAACGGGCACGACGTGGACGGGATCGTCGCGATGATGACGGACGACGTCGTGTTCGAGGCTTCCTTCGGCAAGGAGATGTGGGGAACGCGCGTGGTGGGCAAGCCCGCCGTCCGCGAGTTCCTCGTCGGCATGTTCACGCGGGTTCCCGACATCCGCTGGGACGAGATCCGGCACTACGTCCATCCGGACGTGGCGGTGGTGGAGTGGATCACCAGCGGGACGCCGCACGGCGGCACGCGCTTCGGGGTGTACGGCTGCGACGTGCTCGCCCTCCGCGACGGACGCATCGCGGCCAAGCGCTCGTTCCGAAAGGGCGTGATCTAGCTCCGGGCCGGCCCGGCATTCCGTGTGGACCTACCTCCTCCGACGGCTCGGGCTCGCCCTGGTCCTGCTCTGGGTCGTCGCCACCGTCCTCTTCTTCTCGATCCATCTCCTGCCGGGTGACCCCGCGCTCCTGATCCTGGGCGGTGACGCCGCCCAGGCCTCACCCGAGCAGATCGCTCCGGGTCCGCGCCCGCCTCGGGCTCGACCGCCCGCTCCTGGTCCAGTACGGCGCCTGGCTCGGCCGGGTCCTGCGGGGCGACCTCGGCACCTCCCTGATCGACGAGCGCTCGGTCGCCGGGGACCTCGCGAATCGCCTGCCGCGCACCCTCCAGCTCGTCGTCCCGGCGACCATCCTGGCGGTCGGGCTCGGGGTGCCCCTCGGGATGTTCGCGGCGCGCCGCCGCGGCCGGCTGGCGGATCCCGCGGCCTCCTCGGTGGCGCTCGCCGGGTTCTCGATGCCGGTGTTCGTGGTCGGCATGCTGCTCGTCTTCGTGTTCTCGCTGCGGCTCCGCTGGCTCCCGCCCACGGGATACGTGCCGCCCGCCGAGGACCTCGCCGCCTTCCTCCGTCACCTCGCCCTCCCGGTGATCGCCCTCGCGGCCGCGCCCCTCGCGACCGTGATGCGCATGACCCGGTCGAGCTTCCTCGAGGAGGCGAGCCGGGACTTCGTCCGCACGGCGCGGGCGAAGGGGCTGGGCGAGCGGATCGTCGCGTGGCGGCACGTCCTCCGGAACGCGCTCCTGCCGGTGACGTCCATCGTGGGGCTCCAGGTCGGCTCGATGTTCGCGGGCGCGGTGCTGGTCGAGTACATCTTCAGCTGGCCCGGGATCAACGCGCTCCTCCTCAACTCCCTCGGGACGCGGGACTATCCCGTCATCCAGGGGGTCGTGCTGCTGGGATCGGTCCTCTTCGTCGCGGTGAACCTCCTGACCGATCTCTGCTACGGGCTCGTGAACCCGCGCATCCGCCATGGCTGACGCGACCACGCCCGGAGCCGCACAGCCGCCGACCGCCGCGCCGCTCACTCGAGCGGCGGCCAACGGACCGCCCGCGGTCCCCGAGCTGGTTCCGACGAGGCCGCGACGGTTCTGGACCCGCTCGCGCCAGGTGCTGCTCGCCGGCCCGATCGTCGGCCTCCTGGTGGTCGCCGCGGCGCTCGCGCCGTTCCTCTCTCCCGCCGATCCGAACGCCCTGAACCCCCGCGCGAAGGCCCAGCCCCCGACCCTCGCTCACCTCCTCGGAACCGACGAGTTCGGCCGCGACCTCCTGAGCCGGCTCCTCCACGGGGCGCGGATCACGCTGATCGTCGGGCTCTCGAGCGTGGCGGTCGCGGCCGCGGCGGGCACGCTCCTCGGAAGCGCGGCCGCGTACGCTCGCGGGCCGGTCGAGACCGGGATCATGCGCGTGATGGACGGGCTCCTGTGCTTCCCGCCCATCCTCCTCGGGATCTTCGTGGTGACGTTCCTCGGCCCGTCGCTCCGGAACCTGATCCTGGTCATCGCCGTCCTCTACGTCCCCCGCTTCACGCGGGTGGTGCACGCGAGCACGCTCGCCATCCGGGAGCTCGAGTACGTCGAGAGCGCGCGGGCGCTGGGGGCGTCCGCCGTGCGGGTCGTGGCGGGAGCGATCCTGCCCAACATCATCGCGCCGATCCTGGTCCAGGCGTCGCTCGCCGCCGGCCACGCCATCCTGCTCGAGTCCGGCCTCTCCTTCCTGGGCCTCGGCCCGCCCCCGCCCACGCCGTCGTGGGGGCGGATGGTGGAGCAGTCGGGGCGCTTCATGCAGCTCTCCGTCCTGCCGCTTCTCTGGCCGTCCGCGGCCATCTCGTTCACGGTCCTGGCATTCAATCTCCTGGGAGACGGGCTCCGCGACCTCCTCGATCCTCGGCTCCGCCGCGGCACGTGAGCGCCGGCGTCGCCCTCGAGACCCCGCGCCTCGCGCTCCGCGAGCTTCGCGACTCCGACTTCGAGCGCATCCATGCGTACGCGAGCGACCACGAGGTCGTGCGGTACCTCGACTGGGGTCCGAGCTCGGTCGCGGACACCACGCAGTTCCTGGCTCTCGCGCGCGACGCCCGCAAGACGACTCCTCGCACGGCCTACCACCTGGCCATCGCCCTGCGAACGGACGACCGCGTGGTCGGAAGCTGCCGGATCGAGATCCGCGACGCCGCCGCCCAGACCGGCGATCTCGGCTACGTTCTCGACCGGGCGCACTGGGGTCGCGGCTACGCGACGGAGGCCGGCCGCGCGCTCCTCGTCTTCGGATTCGAGCGCCTCGGGCTCCACCGCATCTGGGCGAGGTGCGACGTGCGGAACGCCGCGTCCGCGCGGGTCCTCGAGAAGCTCGGCATGGAGCGGGAGGGCCACCTCCGCCACGACGTCCGGCGGAAGGGCGAATGGCACGATTCCTACCTCTATGCGATCCTCGAACCGGACTGGCGGAAGCTGAGGAAAACGCCGTGAGCACCGTCGAGCGTCACTACACGCACGGCCGGCTGATCCGGGCGCATCACGGACGGGCTCGCGGCGCTCGGGAAGACCCCCGAGACCGTCGCGGTCGACGATCTCTCGCCGGCGGACGAGTTCCACATCGGCGGGCGGACGGCGACCGACGACCTGATGAAGCAGCTCCACCTCGTAGAGCGACCTCCGGGTCTCCCTGAGCGCCAGCAACGGAGGAACGCCATGACGGAGCACATCACGGCGCGCCAGTTCCACGCGGACCCGAGCCTCGCCGAGTGGCGCGTGATCGGCGACGGCGCGTGCACCTTCTTCCGCACCCGATCGTTCGCCGAGAGCGCCCGGCTGATCCAGGCGATCAGCGAGCTGCCTGACCTCGAGAATCACACCCCCGACGTGGATCTCCGGCAGGACGGCGTGACCGTGCGCCTGATCACGATCACCGGCAACTACTACGGGATCAGCCAGCGCGATGTCGAGCTGGCCCGGCAGATCTCGGCGGCGGCGCGCGGGTTGGGCCTGTCCGGCGACCCGTCCCTGGTCCAGAGCCTGCTGGTGATCCCGGGCGCCTCGGTCACGGCCGAGGTGATGCCGTTCTGGCGCGCCGTGCTCGGGTACGAGCCTCGCGGCGACACGCCGGACGAGGACCTGGTCGATCCGCGGAGTCGCGGGCCCGCGTTCTGGTTCGAGCGCATGCGGGAGCCGCGCCAGGGGGGCGGCGCGATCCACATCGCCATCTGGGTGCCGCCCGAGCAGGCCGAGGCGCGCGTCGCCGCCGCGCTGGCAGCAGGCGGTCACCTGGTCCGCGACGAGTTCGCGCCCGCCTGGTGGACGCTCGCCGACGCCGCGGGCAACGAGGCCGACATCGCCACCACGCTGACCCGCGATTGAGAGTCCGGGCTCCTCCGCTACCGGGCTCGCGCGTAGTGCTCGACCCGGCGCTCCAGCCGGGCGACCGCCTCGGACACCAGATAGGCGAACGCGAAGACCACGATCACCAGCGCCCAGAACTCCTCGAAGAGGAAGTTCTGGGAGTACGTCTCGAAGAGCTCGCCCACGCCGAGGATCGCGATCAGGAGCTGGCCGATCACGACGCCCTTGACCCCGCGGATGGCGCCCAGGCGCAGGCCGGCCAGGATCTCGGGCAGCGCGGCGGGCAGCAGGATCTTCCAGTAGAGGGCGCCGCGGCCGGCGCCGAAGCACGAGGCCATCTCGAGGAGCGAGCGGCTGACCTGCCGGACGCCCACCTCGGTGTCGAGCACGATCACGAAGACGGCGAACAGGAAGACCGTCACGACGACCGTGGTGTGCCCGATGCCCACGACCGCCATCAGCATCGGCACCAGCGCCGACACCGGCGCGCTGACGAACACGTTGACCCAGACCCGGAGGATCCGGCCCACCGTCTCGGACCGGGCCATCAGGATGCCGAGCGGGATGCCGACGACGATCGCCAGCCCCAGCCCCAGGGCGAACGCCCGCAGCGAGACCCAGGCCGCGTTCGCGAACTTGGCCGACGTGACCACGCCGAGCCCGCTCGCGACGACGCGGCTCAGCGGCGGGACGATCGACAGGGCCCCGGCCCGCCCCACCGCCTCCCAGACGAGACACCACACGCCGAGCGCCGCCACGGTCAGGAGGGGCGACCGGCCCGCGTCGGTCTCCGGCGCCTCACCCCACATGCTGCTTGAGCTCCTGCCAGATCTCGTCCACCGCGTCCAGGTAGCCCTTGTCGCGGCGGATCTCGTCCGGGCTCCGGCGGCCCCGGTCCACGCTCGGCTGGACCACCCGGTGGACCCTCCCCGGCCGCGGCGTCAGCAGCACGATCTGGTCGGACAGGTACACGGCCTCCTCGATGCTGTGGGTGACGAAGATCACCGTCTTCCCGCGGTCCCGGAGGAGGACGAGGAGGTCCTCCTGGAACTTCCGCCGGGTCTGCTCGTCCACGGCCGAGAACGGCTCGTCCATGAGAATGATCGCCGCGTCCACCGCCAGCGCGCGCGCCAGCCCCACGCGCTGCCGCATGCCCCCGGACAGCTGGTGGGGATAGCTCTGCTCGAATCCGGTGAGGCCGACCTCGCGGATACAGCTTCGCGCCGTCGCCTCGCGCGCCTCGCGCGGGGTGCCGCGGAGCTCCAGGCCGAACGCGACGTTCCGCAGGACGGTCGCCCACGGCAGGAGGGCGAAGTCCTGGAACACGAACGCCCGCTCGGGGCCCGGGCCCTCCACGCGCCGTCCCTCGACCCGGACCTCACCGCCCGTCGGCTGGATCAGGCCCGCCACGATCTTGAGCAGCGTGGTCTTCCCGCAGCCGCTGGGTCCGAGGAGGGTGGTCAGCTTCCCGCGCGGGAACCCGACGGTGACGTCCCGGAGGGCCTCCACGCCCGTCCCGTACCGCTTGCCCACCTCGCGGAGATCGACCACCGGATCGGTCATCGGTCGACCCGCGGTCCGCGGGAGTTGACGGGACGGCCTTCGGCCTGTGGCGTCATGGCATCAGCCCCGGATCCCCGGCGGGAAGAGCCGCCGCTCGGCGCGCTCGAGTCCATGGATGGTCAGGGCTCCCAGGGCGATGATCGACGTGATGGCGGCGAACATCTCGGGATAGTCCGCCACCGAGAGGTGATACGTGATCAGGTCACCCACGCCGGTCGGGGTGATCAGGAGCTCCGCGATCACGACTCCGATGAACCCCATGGCCACGCCGAGGCGCAGTCCCGCGAAGATGAGCCCGCCGGCGTGCGGCAGCACGATCTTCCAGACCGCCTGCGCCCGCGTCCCCAGGAAGGACCGGCACATCTCGAGGAGCGACGGCGACGTGTTGCGGATCCCCTTGTAGGAGTTCATGGCGATCACGGGCACCGCCAGGACCGTCACCGCCAGGACCTTGGCGGTCAGCCCGATGCCGTACACGTACGTGATCATCGGGATGATGGCGGCCATCGGGGCCGCCTGCGCGATGACGAACAGCGGGAGCGTCAGCCACTCCACCGAGCGGCTCAGGCCCATGGCCACGCCCGCCCCGACGCCGAGCGCCGCGGAGATGGCCATCCCGATGAGTAGCGGCTGGAGCGTGGACGCGTAGGCCCGCGCGAACGAGCCGTCCAGGGTCATCCGGAGGAACGCGAGAGCCGTCCGGCTGAAGGGAGGGAAGGCCGGGGCCACCGGCCACCGTCCCGCGACCTCCCAGGCAGCGAAGAAGAGGAGGAACGACGCGCCGAGCCAGACCGCCCGGCGCGCCGTCCAGCCGGTCACGTCCGAAATCAGGAGCCGAGCCGCCCCAGCGCCGCCTTGAGCGGGGCGAAGGTCCAGAAGTCCTCGGCCTTCACGCCGTCGCCCTTGATCTGGCCGGCCAGCGCGAAGAACTCGAGGTCGTTGGCGGCCGCGCGCGCGGCGCCGCCGTCCGCCGGGAAGATGCCACCCTGGACCCCTTCCTGGTAGTAGGGCAGCACCTCCGCCTCCATCTTCTCGGGCAGGTCCTTCAGGAGCCCGAGCCGCTTCCGCTCCTCGACGGCGAAGGCCGGGTTCGCGTTGATCGCGCGGGTCGCCTTGAGAAGCTCCTCGACGAGCACCGCCACCGCCGCCTGGTTCTTCTCGAGGAACGCGGTCGACGCGAAGAGCGCCTCGTCGCTCGCCTTGAGCTCGCCCAGGGGGAGGATCAGGAACTTGTCCGGCGCCTCCTTCATCACGTAGCTCTTGTTCGGCGCGTCGAGGATCGTCGCCTTGATCGTCCCCTTCAGCAGGGCGAGGCCACGAACCTGCGACCCTGGCACGTAGCTGACGCTCTTGTACTTGATCCCGTGCTGCTTGGCGGCGAGGATCATGATCGCCTCGGTGCCCGAGCCCCGCCCCTGGACCGCGATCTCTTGACCGTCCAGGTCCTTCCAGGTCTTGTACTGCTCCTTGGCGACGACCGGGAAGAACTGGAGCGTGCTGAGCTGGTAGAAGAACCGGATCGGCACGGTGACCTTCTGGAGCGCCGCGTAGGGCGTCCCCTGCCCGACGTCGGCCTGCCCGTTGATCACGGCCTGGGTGGCGATCTCCTCGCTCTTGAACGGCGTGATCTCGACTTCCACGCCCCGCGCCTTGGCGCGCTCGGCCGCGATCAGGAGCGGCAGGTCGTCGATGCCGACGACGTCACCCAGCGCGTAGCGGATCTTCGTGGTCCCCTGGCCGGAGACGCTGCCGGCCATGAGACCGACAACCGCGGCCAGCGCGACGACGGCGATGGACAACCGGCGGGTCCGCACTCGCATCGCATTCCTCCTCGTGACGATGTGGATCCGGCGCGCTGCCGCGGCGCGTGACGGGCCGCGGCCCCCTCGAGCCCCTGACTCCTAGACCACCCGGACGGTGAGCGTCCCGACGCCGTCGACCCCGCCCTTCAGGACGTCGCCCCGGTCGACCGGGCCCACGCCGGAGGGCGTCCCGGTGAAGATGAGGTCGCCGGGCGCCAGGGTGAAGAGCGTCGACAGGTACGCGATCATCTCTGGAATCTTCCAGATCAGCTGCGACAGGTCCCCGCGCTGCCGCGAGGTCCCGTTCACCTCGAGCCACACGGCGCCCTTCGTGGGATGACCGATCTCCGACGCCCGGCGGATGGACGAGCAGGGCGCCGAGCCGTCGAACGCCTTGCCCGTGTCCCACGGCCGACCCATCTTCTTGGCCTCGCCCTGCAGGTCCCGCCGCGTCATGTCGAGCCCGACCGCGTACCCGTAGACGAGGTCGAGAGCCCGCGAGGCCGGCACCGCGGAGCCGCCCGAGCCCAGGGCGACGACCAGCTCCAGCTCGTGATGCACGTCCTGGCTGTGCGACGGATAGGCGAAGTCCCCGCCGTCGGCGACGATCGCGTCCGCGGGCTTCATGAAGAAGAACGGCGGCTCGCGGTCGGGGTCGTGGCCCATCTCCCGCGCGTGCTCGGCGTAGTTGCGCCCGACGCAGTAGATCCGGTGGACGGGAAAGCGCCCCCGGACGCCCTCGACGGCGAGAGACGGGGTCGGCAGGACAGGGATCACGTACTCCATTCGGCTCCTCCAGAGATTGGTCGGCCGAGAGCTCGGCCGCGCTCTGTCTTCATTACCACATCCCGGGCCGTTCCGCTCTGTGGCCAGGCGGGCGGCGGCAGACCAGGGTCCGCCCGCGAGAAAGCAGGGACACGCGGGGCCGGCCCCTCTCCTCCTAGCGGCGTGGCAGGATCGTCTCTCCTACTGACCGCGGAGCGTCGAAAGAAACTCCGTGATCGCCCGGCGGGCCAGGGCGCCGAAGTTCATCGTGATCAGGCGCACCCCGCGCTCGCTCATGGTCCGCGCCTCGGCGCCGTTCGCCGCCGGATACATGACGACCTTGCCGGCCTCGAGCGTGAGGTCGATCGCCCGGTCGACCAGCTTTCGCACCTCCGGATGCGTCGTGGCCCCGCCGTAGTACTGGCGGCCGAGGATGAGGGCCATGTCCCCCGCCCCGACGAAGCACCCATCGAGCCCGTCGACCTTGAGGATCTCGGGCAGGGCCGCGACGGCCTGCGGCTCCTCGATCAGCCCGAGACAGAGCACCTCGCGATCGGACTGCTCCAGGTGCTGGGGCGGCGTCTGCGTGAATCCGTAGCCCGCGGCCCGGCTCGTGCTCGCCGCGCCGCGAATGCCGCGCGGCGGATACCGGGAGGCCCGGACCAGTCCCTCGGCGTCCGCGGCGCTGTTGCAGTGGGGCAGGATCAGCCCCTCCACCCCCGCGTCGAGGTAGCGAAGGACGAGCGAGGGCTCCCCGTTCGGCACGCGGGCGAGGGCCGTCGCGCCGCCGGCCTGGGCAGCGCGCGCCAGGTTGCGCACCCCCTGGGGATCGACGCCGGCATGCTCGCCGTCGGCGATCACGAAGTCGAAGCCCGCCATCGCGCAGAACTCGAAGAGCTCCGGCGACCAGAACTCCTGGAACAGCGGGCCGACGCACGTCTTCCCGGCGGCGATCTTCTCGCGGAGTCGGTTCGGTCGCGCCACCGCCGCGCCCCTAGCGCGCCACGCGCGCGCGGAGCTCGCGCACCGTGTAGCGCCCCGGGGGCTGCCGCAGGCGGGCCATCTCGGTGATGAGCTCCAGCAGGAGCCCGCTGTACGGCGTGGCGACACCGTGCGCCTTGCCGAGCCTGACGATCTCGCCGTTGAACCAGTCGGCTTCGACCTGGCCGCCGCCGTGGTAGAGGTCCTGCCAGAGCGACGGCCGGTGCCTCGGTTCCTCCTCGGCCGGCACGACGATCCCCGTCGCGGGCCCGCGGAGGTCGCTGATGCGCTTCTCGACCGAGCCGAGACCCGGGGGCCCTTCGAAGCGGATGCCGGCCGCGCGCAGGACGCGGACGCCCTCGTCGTAGACGTCGGCCAGCCAGGCTCGCACCTCCGGATCCGCCTGCGCCTCCTGGCCCGACAGGCCGATGAGACCGAACGTCGCGTTGTTGAGATTCACCGCCATCTTGTTCCACTTGTGGACGGCGATCTCGTCGGTCGTGTAGGCGGGGATGTCGGTCTTCGCGATGGCCTGGGCCACGTCGCGCGCGATCTCCGAGAGCCCCGCCGGCCAGGTCCCGACGCCGAGCGGCCCGGCGCTCGTGTGGACGACCTCGCCGGGAATCAGGCGCTTGGCGCCGATCATGACCATGACGCCGTGCACGGCCCGGAAGTAGCGCGCCGCCATCTCCTCGTTCCGCACGCCGTTCTGGGCGCAGAAGATCGGCAGCTCGCGCGGGGTCGCCCGCCGGAGCGCCTGCATCGCCTCGTCCGTCTGGTACGACTTCACGGAGCAGACGACCACGTCGTCGTCCTTGAAGGAGACCGCGTCGACCGAGGTCACCGCGGGCACCCGCAGCGAGTGGTGGCCATGGACGCCGCGGAGCTGAAGCCCGTTCCGATTGATCGCCGCCACGTGCTCCTCGAGCGGGTCCACGAAAAGCACGTCGAATCCGGCCTTGGCGAACTGCCCGCCCACCACGCCGCCGATGGCACCAGCCCCGAGCATCACGAAGCGCATCTGATCTCCCTTTCGATTCCTTCGTTACGCCTTCCGGACCCACACCGCCGTGTCGTGAAAGACGGCGCCGCCGTTCGGATACCCCGGCTCGGCGCTCGTCAGCGCGTTGATGCCAATCCCGCCCTCGAAGTGCTTGTTGGGCCAGATCCCCTCGACGACGACCACGCCGCGCTGCTGCCCCGCCTTGGACTGGGCGTGGGCCACCACCACCCCGCGCTCGTTGCCGAGCGTCACGCGGTCGCCCTCGCCGATCCCGAGCGCCGCGCAGTCGTCGGGGTTCATCAGCGCCGTTGGCCGCCGCTCGCGGGCGAGCGACCCCGGAGTCTCGGTGAACGTCGAGTTGAGGAACGTCCGCGCCGGGGCCGCCACCAGCCGGAAGGGCTTCTCGGCCGTCGCGCGGTCGATGACGTCGAAGTGGTCCGGTAGCCGGGGCATCTTCTCCCCTCGCCCGCCGAACGCCTCCCACTCCGGCTTGAACCTGAACTTTCCATCCGGCCACTTAAACCCGCGCAGGAAATGAGCTTCCTCGAACGGCAGCGCCATGTCCTGGCCGCCCCGCTCGACGTTCGTCCGGGCGTCCCACATGCCCGAGCGGCGGAGGGTCTCGTCCATGATCTCCCACGCGGTCATCCCGAATCCGGGATGCTCGGCCCCCAGCCGGCGGGCGAGCTCGCTGATGACGAAGTGGTTCTCCCGGCACTCCCCCGGCGGCTCGACGACCTTCCGCGCGACCTGGAAGTACGTGTGGCCGCTCGCGGTGTAGAAGTCGTCGTGCTCGAGGAACATGGTCGCGGGGAGCACGATGTCGGCATAGGCGGCCGTCTCGGTCAGGAACTGCTCGTGGACGCACAGGAACAGGTCCTCCCGCGCGAGACCCTGGTGCACCAGGTGGAGCTCGGGGCACACCATCGCGGGATTCGTGTTCTGGACGAGCATGGCCGTGACGGGCGGCCCGCCGTGGAGCGCCTCGGGATCGCCGGTCAGGATCGGCCCGAGCCGCGACTGGTCGAGCGCGCGGATCGTCCGGTCCACGCGATCCAGGCCCTCGATGAGGCTGCGATCGAGCGGGTAGAGGGCCGTCTGGCCGTAGACCGCGCCCCCGCCCGGGTGCTGCCACGCGCCCGTCACCGCGGGGAGGCACGAGACCGCGTGCATCTGCACGGCCCCGTTTCGCGACCGGCTGAACCCGTGGTGGCAGCGGATGAAGCTCCGCTTGGTCCGGCCGTACAGCCGCGCGAAGTCCACGATCTGCTCGACGGTCAGCCCCGTGATCTCGGCGGCCCACGCGGGCGTCCGGGTCCGCAGATGCGCGGCCAGCTCGTCCGGGGCGTCGGTGTAGCGCCGCATGTAGGGCCAGTCCGCGTAGCCCTCGGCGAAGAGGATGTGCATGACCGCGCACGCGAGCGCGCCGTCGGTGCCGGGCCGGAGGGCCAGATGCACGTCGGCGCGCTCCGCCGTGCCCGTCCGGTACGGGTCGACCACGACGAGCGTCGCCCCGCGCCGCTGAGCGCGGGTGACGTGCGTCATGACGTTGACCTGAGTGTTGACCGGATTGCCGCCCCAGATCACGACGAGGTCGGAGTGCTCTCCCACCTCGCGGAGATCGACTCCACGCTTGGCGCCAGTGCCCGCGATCCATCCGTTGTCGGAGAGCGTGACGCAGATCGTGGAGAACCAGCGGGAGTACCGCATGACGTGGCGCAGGCGGTTGATGCCGTCGCGCTGGACCAGCCCCATCGTGCCCGCGTAGAAGTAGGGCCACACCGTCTCGGATCCGTGGCGGGCCGCTTTCTCGGCGAACGCCTCCGCGACCCGGTCGAGCGCCTCCTCCCACGAGATCCGCGCGAACTGTGCCGAGCCCTTCGGCCCCACGCGCCGGAGCGGATGGAGCAGGCGGTCGGGATGATGGATGCGCTCGGCGTAGCGGCCCACCTTCTCGCAGATGACGCCGGCCGTGTAGGTGTTCCGCGTCGAGCCGCGCACCCGGCCGATGGTGCGCGCGTCGAGCCGCTCCACCTCCAGCGCGCACGTGCTCGTGCAGTCGTGCGGGCAGACTGACGGGACGATGTCCAGGGTGCCCCGCCCGCTGGACGCGCTCTCCTCCGCGCTGCTCATGCCGATGAGGATACCTTCCGCGACCGTCCCCTGACAATCTCGCGCGGGTGCGGCGGCCGCACGCGCTCGACTCAGCGGGCGCACGCCCCGCGGTCCAGCCAGCCCGCGAGCACGGTGAGCACGCCGATCGTCAGGAGCGAGGCGCCGGCCATCGCCGCGGGCGCGGGAGGCGGCCCGGTCGCGACAGCACCCCAGATCGTCAGCAGCGCCGAGACGGCCACCACCGCCGCGAGCCCCCACCGACGCGGACCCCCCGCGGAGCCCCACGTGCCGCAGTACAGCCACCAGCCGACGCCACCGAGCCCGCACTCGACGGCGAGCTCGAGGCGAGTGTGACGCCAGAGACCGAGCCCCAGGTGATAGGACGCGTCCCCCAGGAGCGGCAAGCCCGCGACATGGACGAGGACATCCAGGACGAAGTGGGAGAACACCGTCGCCGCCAGGGCCAGGGCGGCCCCGAGACTCCGCCCGGCCACGCGTACGAGCGCGACCGCGATCGCCGACCACGCGAGGCTCGCGACGAGCCCGTGCGAGTAGGGAAACGTGAACGTGGGGTAGCGCGCCTCTCCGACGCTCACGGGGAAGCGCACCGACTCGAGGCCCAGCAGGACGAAGATCCAGAGGAGCGCGTCGAGCCCCATGGCCGCCAGGAACAGGACGCCGAGCCCCACCTCGGGCGCCAGTCGCTTCGCGGCCAGGCCGGCGCCCAGATGGCCCACGAACATGGCGTCCCGATGGTACGGCAGGATCTTCGACGGCGGGACTCGCGGCCGACCCGCCTTGACACCGTGAGGCGCCGAGGTCACGGTAGGCGGCGGTGACCGACGATCAGGCCCGGCCGGCCTCCCGGCACTCGAACCGACGCGACCTCGCCGCGGCGCTCCCCGATCTGACGAGCTCCCTCCGGCTCCCGGGCCTCACCGGTCCCGTCGAGATCTGGCGAGATGCCGAGGGCGTCCCCCACGCACGGGCCGGGTCCGTCCACGACGCGTTCTTCGCGCAGGGCTTCGTCCACGCCCAGGATCGCCTCTGGCACATGGAGTACGACCGACGCCGGGCGTCCGGGCGCTGGGCGGAGCTGGTCGGGGAGATCGGCGTGCCGCAGGATGCGCTCGCCCGGCGCCTCGGGCTCGAGCGGAGCGCCCGCATCGACTACGGGATCTCGGCGCCCGAGACCCGGGCCATGCTCGACGCGTACGCGGCCGGCGTCAACGCGTTCATCGCCACGACGAAGACCTGGCCGATCGAGTTCCAGCTCCTCGACCTCCGCCCCGAGCCGTGGGCGCCGTCGGACAGCCTCGCCGTCTTCAAGATCCGGCACGTCGAGATGGGACCCTGGCAGATGAAGCTCTGGCGCGCCCGGCTGATCCGGCAGCTCGGCCCCCGGCTGGCCTCCTACCTCTCGCCGGGCACGTCCCAGCTGCCCATCCTGATCATTCCGCCCGGCGCCGAGTCCCGCGGGCCGATGTCCGGCCCCGTGGGCACGCTGCTCGAGCACGCCCCCGTGCTCGGCTCCCTTCCGGCCTGGGTGGGCGGGAGCAACAACTGGGTCCTCGCCGGGTCTCGGACGGCCTCGGGCCGCCCGCTCGTCGCGGGCGATCCTCACCGCCCCCTCGACACGCCGAACTGCTACTACCAGAACCACCTCGCCTGCCCGGACTTCGACGCCATCGGGCTCTCGTTCCCGGGCGTCCCCGGCCTGTCCCACTTCGGCCACAACCGGCACGTGGCCTGGTGCGTCACGCACGCGATGGCCGACTACCAGGACGTCTTCGTCGAGCGCTTCGACCCCACCGACCCGACGCGGTACGAGTTCCGCGACGAGTGGCGGCAGGCGGAGGTGCGGCGCGAGACCATCCAGGTTCGCGGGGGCCGGCCGGTCGACCTCACGGTGACCGTCACGCACCACGGTCCGATCGTCCTGGGCGACCCGGCGGGCGGCCACGGCGTGGCCGTTCGCTACACGGCGACGGCCGAGCCGAACCCGACGTTCGACGCCCTGCTGCCGATGCTGCGGGCCGCGTCGGCGGACGAGCTCGAGGCGGCGATGCGGCCGTGGGTCGATCCGGGGAACAACCTCGTGTTCGCCGACGTCCACGGGGCGATCGGCTATCGGACCCGCGGGCGCGTGCCGGTGCGGAGCCGGGCGAACGCGTGGCTACCGGTCCCGGGCTGGGACGGCGCCCACGAGTGGACGGGGATGATTCCGTTCGAGGAGATGCCCACCCTCCGCGATCCCGCCGCGGGGTGGATCGCCAGCGCCAACAGCCGCATCGTCGAGGACGGCTACCCGCACTACCTGGGGCTCGACTACGCCTCGGACTTCAGGACCCGCCGCATCGTGGCGCGCCTCCGCGACCTCCACGGCGCGACCGTGGCCGACATGGCCGCCATCCACGCGGACCGCGTCTCGATTCCCGCCCGGGCGCTGATGGAACTCACCGACCAGGTCGGCTCGCTCGACGCCGGCTCGCGCGAGGCGCTCGCCATCCTCCGGCGCTGGGACGGCACGATGGACGTCGGCAGCCCGGCGGCGACCATCTACGCGACGTTCCGCGCCCGTCTCGTGCGCGAGGTCCTCCACCCGCTCCTCGGCCCGCTCGCCTCGGACGCCTTCGGGAGCGCCCCGAACGCGGCCGTGTCCCACGTGGCGCGTCTCCGCGGCCGCCTGGCCGACTGGATCCGCGAGGGGGACCGGACCCTTCTCGGGGCGAATGACGACTGGGGAAGCGTGATGGCACGGGCGCTGGCCGGAGCAGTCGCCACGCTGCGCGAGACCCTGGGCCCGGATCCGGCGTCGTGGGCCTGGGGCCGCCTCCACCAGGCACGGCCGCGCCATCCGCTCTCGGGGGTGTTCCCGGACGCCGCGAGCCTCCTCGATCCGCCATCGATCTCGGTGGGTGGAGACGGCGACACGGTCCAGGCGGCGGACTTCGTCCCGGCGGCGGGCTTCGAGCTGTCGCTGACCTCGGTCGCGCGCTACGTCTTCGATCTGGCCGACTGGGAGCGGAGCGCGTGGATCGTCCCGCTCGGCGCTTCGGGACACCCGGGCAGCCCGCACTATGCCGACCAGTCGCCGGACTGGGCGGCGGTACGCCTCCGCCCGATGCGCTACGACTGGACGCGCGTCGCCGCCGAGGCCGAGACCTACCAGCGCCTCGAGCCGACCGCCGGCCGCTAAGCTCCCGGTCTCAGCCTCTGATGCCGGGCATGTCGAAGCCGCGGGCCGCGAGCCCGGCCACGAGATCGGCCTCCTGCCCGGAGGTCAGCTCGACGAGCGGCGGCCGCACCGTCCGCCAGGCGGGATCCTGGAGGAAGTGCGCGATGGTCGCCTTCAGCGCCGGGATCATGGGAAGCCGCTGCAGCACCGCCCGGGTCGCCGCGATCTCCGCCTGCTGATGGTCCGCGTCGGCTCCCTGCCACGTCCGGTACAGGTGGTCGATGGGGCCGGGGTTGACGTTGCCGGTCGCCGTGATGCAGCCGACGCCCCCGTGGCGCATGTTCTGGAGCAGGAAGACCTCGCTGCCGGCGAACACGTCGAAGCCGGTGCCCCGGAACGTGTCGAGCATCGCCCTCGTGTTGCTCCAGTCCCCCGACGAGTCCTTCACGCCCGCCACGATCCCGGGGTAGGCCTTCAGGAGTCGCTCGATCAGCTCGAGGCTGATCGGCACCTGGGCCACCGGGGGGATGTGATAGAGGTACAGGCGAAGCCGCTGGTCCGCCACGCGCTCGATGACCTCGGCGAACGCCCGGAAGAGCCCCTCGTCCGACACGCCCTTGTAGTAGAAGGGCGGCAGCATCAGGGCGCCGCCGCACCCGAGCTTCACGGCGTGCCCGGTGAGCCGGACCGAGTCGGTGAGCGCGCAGCAGCCAGTACCGGGCATCAGGGTCTCCGGCGGCACGCCGCCCTGGACCAGCGCCTCCAGCAGCTCCATGCGCTCCTCGACCGACAGCGAGTTCGCCTCGCTGTTCGTGCCGAACACCGCGAGGCCGGAGCAGCCGTGGCCGAGGAGCCACCGGCAGTGGCGCACGAAGCGTCCGGCATCGGGCGCCAGCCGAGGCGTGAAAGGTGTCACCACCGGTGCCAGCACGCCGGACAGCCGAGTCGTCGTCATCGCCATCTCCCCTGGGCCCTCTCCGTCGTGAACGTGTCGATCGGGCTCGATCGGAGATGATACACCGAGCGTCGGAGGCGACGGGCGACGGCCGCGCGCCGTGGGGACGGCTGCTCGTGCTGTGCGGCGTCCTCGCGCTTCACAACGCGATGCGGATCGGCCCGGTGACGTTCATCGAGGAGCTGCGCGGCCGCTACGGCGTCGACTACGCCGGCGCCGGCAACGTGGTGGGCGCCTACACGCTCGCCTACGGCTTCGCCCAGCTCCTGGCCGGCCTCCTCGCGGACCGACTCGGAAGCCGCCGCCTGATGCTGGTCGGGCTGGGCCTGGGGGCCGTTGGCTCCGCGACGTTCGCCGCGACGGAGTCGTACTCCGCGGTCGCCCTCGCGGCGCGTCTCCTGATGGGGGTCGCCGGAGGCTGCCTCTACACGCCAACCATCGCCTACACGTTCGCCGCGTTCCCATCCGCGCTCCGCGGGCGCGCGATGGGTTTCGCGGAAGCCGGGGTCGGCGCGGGACAGGTCCTGGCCCTGCTCGGCCTCCCGATCCTCTTTCAAGCGATCGGCCTCACGCCGGCGTTCCTGGCCGTTCCGGCCGCCGCGGTGGGGCTCGGCCTCGCGGTGGCGCTCGCGCTCCCGCCGATCCCGCCGGCGCCCTCACGCCGCCCGGGGCTCCCTCCGGGATCTCGCGCGCGAGCGTGACTTCTGGCTTCTCGCCGTCGGCTTCGCCTTCGTCGGGATGCTGGCCCAGGTCGCGGTGCTCGCCTGGATGCCGACCTACCTCCGACAGGTCCACGCGTTCGGCGTGGTCGGCGCCGGCCTGTCCACCGGCATCGTGGTCACGGGCCTCATGCTCTTCTCGCCCGTGTTCGGGATCCTCTCCGACCGGCTCACCGCGCGGCGGCCGGTCATGCTGGTCGGATGCCTCCTCGCCCTCGCCGGCTTCGTCATCCTGCTGATGACGCGCCATCCGTGGGTCGCTGTCGCCGCGGCGCTCCTGGTCAGCGCCAGCATGGCCGCCACCATCCCGATGCAGGTCGTGTTCGCGTCGGAGCGCTTCCGGGCCGTCGGCTCGGGCACGGCCATCGGCCTCGTGAACACCGGCGGGCAGATCGCCGCCTCGCTGGGCGGGCCGCTTTACGGCGCGCTCCTCGATCGGGGCCTCGGCTTCGGCGCGGTGTGGGGATTCGCCACGGGGCTCGGTGCCCTGCGCATCCTGGCTGTCCTCGGCATCCGGGAGCCAGCCCGCGCGGATCGCCGCGCACCGCCGCAACCTTGACCCTCCGCGAGGCCCGGGTGTACGGTCGGGACCAATGAGACGCCCGACGCTCCGCGAGACGGCAACGCGCAGCTCCGTCGGCCCGGGCGCCTCCCCGCGATGATTCCCGCCGCCCGGGCCGTTCTGTTCACCGCGGCGCTCGCTCACATCCTCCACGACGGGTTCTCCGACGTCCTGTACATCCTCCTGCCGCTGTGGGCCAGCGAGTTCAGCCTCACGCTGACGGGCGTCGGCGTCCTCAAGGCGGTCTACACCGCCGGCATGGCGCTCTCGCAGATCCCGGCCGGCATCCTCGCCGAGCGCTGGGGCGAGCGGCGCCTGCTGGTCGTGGGCACCGCGGTCACGGCGCTCGGCTATCTCGGCGTCGCGACGCTCGCCAGCGGGATACTCCCGCTCGCCGCGCTGCTCCTCGTGGCCGGTCTCGGCTCCGGCGTCCAGCACCCCCTGGCCTCCTCACTCGTGTCGCGCGCGTACGAGACCGGCCCGAGACGCGCGGCGCTCGGGACCTACAACTTCGCGGGGGACCTCGGGAAGATCGCCGTGCCCGCCGCCGTCGCCCTCGTGACGACCGCGATCGGCTGGCGCTACGCGAGCGGCGTGTACGCCTTGCTGGGCCTCGCGGGAACCGTCTTCATCGCCCTTGCGCTGGTCCGGATCGGGGCCGGCGCGGCGGCGCCGCTCGCCGAGGAGCGCGGGACCGGCGGCGGGGGCTGGGGCATCCGCGACATGCGCGGCTTCCAGGCGCTGTCGGCCATCGGCATGATCGACACGGCCACCCGCACGGCGCTCCTCACGTTCCTGCCGTTCCTCCTGCTGGCCAAGGGGCTCACCGTCGCAGGGGTCGGCGTGGCGCTCGCCGTCCTCTTCGCGGGCGGCGCCGCGGGCAAGTTCGTCTGCGGTCTCGTCGCCGAGCGGGTCGGAATCGTCCGGACGGTGATCCTCACGGAGCTGGCCACGGCCTGCGGCATCGTGGCCGTCGCCCTGGGACCGCTCGGCGTCGCCCTGGGGGTGCTCCTGCCGCTCGGTGTCGCGCTGAACGGCACGTCGTCGGCGCTCTACGCGACCGTGGCCGACCTCGTCCTCCCGGAGCGCCGCGCCCGCGCCTACGGCCTCTACTACACGCTCGTCGTGAGCGCATCGGCGGCGGCCCCGCTGCTCTACGGCGCGCTCGGCGACGCGATGGGGATCCTGGCCACGCTCCTCGTCACGTCGGCGGTGGTCCTCCTGACGGTACCGCTCTGCCTCGTCCTCAAGGGCGCTCTGGCGCCACTCGAGGACGCGCGGCTGCCCGCGTGAGCGGGCGCCCGGGCCCGACGCCGGCCACGGCATGAAGGGCGTGCCGGGGCTCGGGCTCGCCCTTCTGCGGGTCACCCTCGGCGTGATCTTCCTGATGCACGGCTATCTCGGGTTCGACATCGGGCCGGACGGCATCGCCGGCTACACGACCCGCATGGGTTACCCTGCCTCCCTGGGTCGCGCGCTTGGCTGGTATCTGATCGCGGCGCATTCGCTCGGCGGCATTCTGCTCATCGTCGGGTTCCTCACCCGGTGGGCCGCGCTTGCCCAGGTGCCGATCATGGCGTCCGCGTTCTTCCTCCACCATCTCGGCCAGGGGTTCTTTCTGACCGGCATCGTGGTGGACGCGGCGCGTGGGGTCGCCATCGCGGGAGGGTACGAGTACACGCTCCTCGTCCTCGCCGCCACGGTGACCCTCGTCCTCGCGGGTGGCGGCTGGCCCGCGGTCGACCGCGCTCGCTGAACGTTCACCCCGGGTCGCTCGTTTTGACGCGCGACGCCGCCTCCGGCCGGCTTGGATTCCTCTTCATCGCGCTGTCGGCCGTGCTCTTCGGCTCGCTCGGCGTCGCCACCAAGGGAATCTTCCAGGTCGCGGAGACCAACGCCCTGTCGGTCACGCTGCTGCGCGCCGCCATCGCGCTCCCGGCGCTCGCCGCGATGTGCGCCGTCGTCCAGGGAAAGCGGATGTTCCGGATCGCGGCCCGCGACCTGGGTCTCATGGGCATCGCCGGCATGATGATGGCCCTCTACCAGGCCGCGTTCGTCGTGGCCATCACCCACGCGAGCGTCACCCTCGTGACCCTGGTCACCGTGTGCTCCGTGCCCGTGTGCGCCGCGATCATGTCGACCGCGATGCTGGGAGAGCGCGTGCCACCGAGCGTCCTCGTGGCCCTGGGGCTGGCGGTCGCGGGCGTCGGGTTACTCGTGGGCGTCGACACCCTCACGGGTACCGGCGCGGCCTCGTGGCTCGGCGTCGCGTTCGGACTGCTGTCGGCGGTCTGCTACAGCCTGTTCCAGGTCTGCGGGCGGATCCTGGCGAGCCGGTACCACCCGCTCCAGACGCTGTCCGCCTTCCTCCTGGTCGCCGTTCTCGCCCTTCTGCCCATCACGGCGATCAGCGGTCTGGTGATCGCCTACCCACCCGTGGCCTGGGTCCTGTTCCTCTACCTCGGCCTGGGTGTGTCGGTCCTGGGCTACGTGTTCCTGGTCCTGGGGCTTCGCTCGATGCCGCTCACGAAGGCGACGATCGTCTCGCTGATCGAGCCGCTCACGGGCGTGAGCCTGGCGTGGGTGCTCTTCGGCGAGCGCCTGGGGCTCTCGGGGCTCCTCGGCGCGGCGCTGCTCCTGATCGCGATGGGGATGATCTTCCGAGGGGCTGCCGCGCACCAGCCCGGCGCGCCTCACGCGGAGCGGGCCCCGCTGGTCTAGGCGGGCGCGACGTCCACCGCGGCGTCGAAGGTCGACTGGCCGGCCGCGAAGGGGAACAGGTCGACCGCCTCGTCGGGGATCACGGCGGCGCCGGACGTCACGACGTTGAGGCCGGTCCAGCCGTCGCGCATCCACACGGTCCCGGCCGGCACGCGCGGCGTCACGTGGGCCCGGGCGGGGAACTCCCCCTGCCCGTTGAAGATGCGGATCGGGGCGCCGTCGACGAGACCGCGAGCCTCGGCATCCGCCGGCGCGATCCAGAGACGCGGCTCGGGGTCGAGGCGAGCCAGGCTCGGGAGGGCGCGGCCGTGATCGTAGAAGCTGTGGAACTGGGTGAGCGTGCGCCCCTGCTGGAACCTCAGGGGATGAGCTGAAGCCGGCGCGGGCTCGTGGACCGGCAGAGGCGGCAGTCCCAGCGCGGCGGCCCGCTCCGAGTAGAGCTCGACCTTGCCGGAAGGCGTCGCGTAGGCGTGGGTGGGATGCCCGACGTGCGAGATTCGCAGCGCGCGGATTCCGCCCTCGGCGCGGAGGGCGGCCACCGTGGCGCGACCCGTCGCCGGATGATCGAGGATCGCATCGAGCGGGCCCTCGTCGGTGGCCCAGGGGTAGAACCCGTCGATCCCGAGCCTTCGCGCCAGCTCACGCAGGATCCAGACGGCCGGGCGCGCCTCTCCTTGCGCCTCCAGCACCTTCGGCATGAGGTAGAGGTGCGTGTTCGTGCTCTTGCAGCCCAGCTCCTCGAGCCACGACGTGCCCGGGAGCACCACATCCGCGAACCGCCGCGCCGTGTCGTTCAGGAAGAGGTCGTGGCTCACCACGAGATCCGAGCGGTCGAGGCCGGTCGCGAGGCGTCCCGCGTCGGCGAACGAGGACAGCATGTCGGTCCCGAAGAGCAGCAGGACCCGGACGCGCCGGTCGATGAGCGCGTCGATGACGCGCGGCATCTGGTTCGGGACGTACGCGCCCGGCGGGCGACGCTCGGGCTCGGTGATGTCCGAGAGCGCCTGACCGTGGCTGGCCGCTCCGTGGCGCGGGCCGAGCCCGCCCCCGGGCATGCCCAGGTGGCCCGCCAGCGCCGGCAGGCACGCGATCGCGCGGGCCGCCTGCCACCCGTTCCCGCCCTTGTGCATCGAGCTCCCGCCCACGAGGAGCATCGCGGGACGCGTCGCCGCGTACCGGCGCGCGAGAGCCGCGATGCGGTCCGCCGGCACCCCGGTGATGGGCGCGGCCCACTCGGGCCCGAGCGGCCGCACGTGGGCCGCCAAAGCGTCGAACCCGACCGTGTGGCGCGCGACGAACTCCGCGTCGTGGAGACCTTCCCCGATCATTACCGACATCATCGCCAGCGCGAGCGCGGCGTCGGTCCCGGGCCGGATCAGGATCGTCTCGTCGGACTGCGCCCACGCCTCCGTCTCGCGCACGTCGATCGTGATCACGCGGGCGCCGCGGCGACGGGCCGCCACCAGGTGCGGCGCGGTGTTCGGCTGGCTGGCGAGGTTGGCGCCCCAGAGCAGGACGAGACGAGCGTGCTCCGCCATGTCCTCCTTCGTGTTCGCCTCGAGGACTCCCGTCAGCCCCAGGCCGAAGCCGCCGAGGCCCCAGCAGATCATCGACGGGTGCCACCACTGACAGCCCCAGAGATTCGCGAAGCGGCGGAGGAGGTGCGATCCGACCCGCGTGCCGTAGTTGTTCGCGAAGAGCCCGTGCCCCGACCAGAGCCCGACCGCCTCCCGGCCCGCCGCGCGCATCCGGTCGGCGACGAGGTCGAGCGCGTCGTCCCAGCTGACGGGCTGCCAGGCGTCCTCTCCCCGGCGCGCGCGAACCAGCGGGCGGAGCAGCCGGCGGGGATTGTCGATGATCTCGCGCGAGGCCCGGCCCCGGACGCACAGGAACCCGCGGCTGTCGGGGTTGTCGGGGTCGCCCCGAACCTCGAGGAGCCGGCCATCCTCGACGGTGACGAGCATCCCGCAGAGCGTGGGATGGCAGTTCATGGGGCACATCGTGCGGATCGTCCGCGGACCGCTCGCGTGCGCGTCCATGACCCGCAGTATACTGGCGCGACCACCCGTCCGTAAGCACGGACGAAATCAGTCGGTCTGAAGGCCCCCGGAGTGCGCGATGCGGATCGAGAGCCTGAAGACGCTCCACGCCGACGGCGGCCGGCGGGCCTTCGACTTCGTCAAGGTGACGACGGACGACGGTCTCGTCGGATGGAGCGAGTACAACGAGACCTTCGGCGGGGCCGGCCTCACGGCGCTGATCGAGCGGCTCGCGCCTGCGCTCATCGGGAAGGACCCGCGCGCCCACGAGGCGCACGTCGCGCTCATGCAGGCGCTCCGCCGCACGTCGGCGGGCGGCGTGGTGCAGCAGGCCATCGGCGCGATCGAGAACGCGCTCCTGGACGTCAAGGCGCGCGCGCTCGGCATCCCTGTCTACGAGCTCCTGGGCGGGCCGGTCCGGGACAAGATCCGCCTCTACTGGTCACACTGCGGCACGTACCGGGTCGGCTGGTGGGAGGAGCTGGGGCTCCCGCCCCTGCGGACCCTGGACGATGTGGTTCGCCTCGGGCAGGAGGTCGTGAGCCGCGGCTATACGGCGCTCAAGACCAACGTGATGCTGTTGGGCGACCACCCCGCCTGCACAATCCGGGGTTCGCGCGCAGCGAGGGCTTCCCCGAGCTCAATCCCGACCGCCACGTCCTCGCCGCCGCCCGCGACCAGCTCGCGGCGTTCCGCGAGGGAGCCGGGCTCGACGTCGACATCCTGGTCGACCTGAACTTCAACTTCAAGACCGAGGGGTTCCTGAAGGTGGCCCGGGCCATCGCGCCCTTCGACATCCTGTGGGTCGAGATCGACACGCGCTCGCCGAGCGGGCTCCGCTACATCCGCGAGCGCAGCGAGATCCCGGTGGCCTCGGGCGAATGCCTCTTCGGCCGCCGCGACTACCGTCCCTTCCTCGAGCGCGACGCGATGGACGTGGCGATCATCGACGTCCCCTGGAACGGGATCGGGGAATCCGTGAAGATCGCCTCGATGGCCGACGCCTACGAGGTCAACGTCGCGCCTCACAACTTCTACAGCCACCTCGCGACCATGATGAGCGTCCACTTCGCCGCCGTGGTGCCGAACCTCCGGATCATGGAGTTCGATCCCGAGACGGTGGCCTGGCAGGACGACCTGTTGACGCGCCCGCCCCGCATCGAGGCGGGCCACCTCCTGCTGCCGACGGGCCCCGGCTGGGGCACCGAGGTCGATGAGGCGGCCGTCCGGGCGCATCCACCCCGGACGGCCTAGCTCGAATCTCCGCTCGCCTGACGCCGAGGGGAACGGCTCAGCACAAGACCGCGGTCCCGGACGGGGCGATCTCCCGGCCCGATCCGAGCGCGGACGCGAAGAAGTCCCTCACCCGCTCGACGACCGCCTGATCCCGGAGGATGCGGCGATGGCCGAGCCGGTGCGTCGTGACGAGCTCCGCGCCGGGCCAGGCCGCCGCGACGGCCGCGCCGTCCGTCCAGGGAATCTCGGCGTCGTCCCGATCGTGGACGACGAGCGCCGCCAGCGGCAGATCCTGGGCGAATCGCGTGAGATCGAAGACCTCCGGCGGGGCGCCGACGCGCGCCTCCAGCCGACGCTCGAGCCGGCTCCGCGCGCGCGTGGAGAGCCCGCACGCGTCCATGAAGCGCTCGAAGTAAGCGCGGAACGTCGCGGCGGGCGCGACCAGCGCGATGGCCCGCGGCAAGTCCACGAAGCCGCCGAGCAGCGCCCGACGGATCGCCCACGCGCTGACCGCGCCCCCGCCCGAGTGGGCGACGATTCCCTCGACCGGCCCCATCGCGTCCAGGACGCCGGCGAGCGCCGTCGCCATCTCGGGAATCGTGGCGGTGCGCCCTTCGGAGCGCCCGTGAGCCGGCAGGTCGAAGGCAGTCACGGAGAACCCCTCCGCGACCAGTGGCTCGACGAATGCCCCCATCTGGCCGCCGCGCCCTCCCCATCCGTGGACCAGCAGGATCCGCGGGCCCGCGCCCCAGGTCCACGTCGCGAGCCGGCGCTCGCCGACACGGACGGTGGCGGCGCGGGCGTACGCGAGAACGTCGCGCTCGCGTGCCGGCGCCGCATGCCGGGGCGGCGTCAAGAACAGGCGCTCCGCCTGCCGGGCCGCGAGAGACGGTGTCATACGGCTCAGGGCGCTCACGGCACCGAGGACGATCCGCTGGGCGATGGGCGTTTTGAACGACCGAACGATCGTGCTGTTTTCGGACGACGAAACGGGCGCTTCGAGCATGGCAAGCTTCTCCTTCCTAGCGGCGGACGGGGGCCGGGAGACGCGCCTGTACCAGCAGGGCCTCGAAGGCCCGCCGGACGCGCATCTCCGCGTTCGGGTCACGCAGAAGCCGGCTGAGGTGGTGATACGACAGCATCGCGCCGTGGAGATCGTAGGCGAACTGCTCGGGATCGAAGTCGGGCCGGAACTGACCCTCCCGGACCCCGGTGCGCGCCGCATTGGCGAGGACGTCGAGCCAGTCCTTCTGGGACTGCGCCAGAAAGTCGCGCGTCGGACCCGGCCGGTCGTCCAGCTCCACCGCGGCCGCGATGAATGGGCACCCACCGGGCAAGGCCGACGACCGCTCCCAGGCCAGCCAGCTCTCGAACAGGGCCCTGACGCGCCCCTCGCCCCGGGGCGCGGCCAGCCCGGGCTTCACGACCTGCTCGATGAAGCGCGTGCGCGCGGTCTCGAGCACCTGCATGAGAAGCTCCTCCTTCCCGCGGAAGTGGGCGAAGAGCCCGCTCTTCGAGAGCCGGAGATCCTGGGCAAGGCGTCCGATGGTGAGCCCTTCCAAACCCTCGGTGGTCGCCACCTGGAGCGCGTGGTCGAGAATCGCCCGGCGGGTTTCTTCGCCCTTCGCCATGCCGGCAGAATAGTACGCTCGTTCTATTCAGGTCAAGCCCATTTTCCAGGGCCCAGGAGACGGGCCAACCGCCAAAGTCAGGGCCTGACCCCGACTTTGGCGTTCGGGAGCATGCCAGAGGCTGCGGAGGAGCGGCGAGCGAAGAGTTCTGGGGTCGAGCGGATCCGCCGGAGGCCTTCCCGGTGCTTCACGATGTACCCGCAACGTTGTCGGTGGGCGGGCTGCACCCCGGATCCGGCTGGGAGCTGGTGCGTACAGGTTAGGAGTTGCGCTCCAGCACCGACTGGAGGAACTGCCGGGTCCGCTCGTGCCGGGGCGCCGTGAAGATCTGCTCGGGGCTCCCCTCCTCCACGACCACGCCGTCGGCCATGAAGAGCACGCGGTCCGCCACGTCCCGCGCGAACCCCATCTCGTGGGTCACGACGATCATCGTCATGCCCTCGGCGGCGAGCTGTCGCATCACGCGAAGCACGTCGCCGATCAGCTCGGGGTCCAGCGCCGAGGTGACCTCGTCGAAGAGGAGGGCCTTCGGCTGCATGGCGAGCGACCGGGCGATCGCCACCCGCTGCTGCTGGCCGCCGCTCAGCTCCTGCGGATACGCGTCGATCTTGTCCGAGAGCCCGACCTTGGCGAGGAGCGCCTCCGCCTTGCGCCGAGCGGACTCGGGCGGCCGACGGGATCAGCCGCGGGGCCGGAGATTGGCCGGATCGAACAGAGGCTCGACGACGGCTCGGGCCGGGCGCCGCTCGCCCAGGATCTCCACCTCCAGCCGGGTGCCCGGCGCCGCAGCCTCGGCGTCCAGGTAGGCCACCGCCAGGCTCAGACCCAGCCAGTGCGCGTACCCGCCGGAGGTCGTGATCCCCACGACGCGGTCGCCCGCCCAGACGGCCTCGCTCCCCCAGCAATCGGCGTCGATCGCGTCGACCTCGAGGGTGGCCAGGCGCTTCCGAAGACCGGCGCGCCGCTGCTCGAAAAGCGCCGCCCGGCCGACGAAGTCGCCCTTGTCGAAGGCGACGAAGCGCTCGAGCCCGGCCTCGAGGGGCGTCACCTCCGTGTTGATGTCCGCGCCCCACGACCGGTAGCCCTTCTCCAGCCGCAGCGAGTCCATCGCGCGGAGACCGAAGTCCACGAGACCGAGGCCCTCCCCCGCGCCCCGCAGCGCCTCGTACAGCGCGATCTGGTACTCCACGGGATGGTGGAGCTCCCAGCCGAGCTCACCCACGAAGTTGATCCGCAGGGCGAGCACGGGCACCGAGCCCACCTGGATCCGCTGCGCGGTGAGCCACGGGAACGCGGCGTTCGAGAGATCGGCGTCGGTCACGCGCCCGAGGACGTCGCGCGCCCGGGGCCCCGCCAGGATCAGCACACCCGAGCGCGCCGTCACGTTCTCGATCGCCACGCTGCCGTCCGCCGGAGCGTGACGCTGGAGCCAGTCGAGGTCGTGCAGCTCGGCGACCGCCGCGCTCAGGACGAGGAAGCGCTCGGGCTCGAGCCGCGTGACCGTGACGTCGCACTCGATGGTCCCGCGGGCGGTGAGGAGCTGGGAGAGGGCGATCCGGCCAAGCCGCGGCAGCCGGTTCGCGCAGAGCCGGTCGAGCAAGGCCCCCGCGCCCGGCCCCCGGACCTCGTACTTCGAGAAGCTCGACAGCTCGAGGATCCCCGCGCGCTCGCGGACGGCGCGCGCCTCCCGGCCGACCGCGTCGAACCAGTTGGTCCGGCGGAAGCTCGGGCGATCGCAGGGCTCCGTGCCCGGAGGCGCGAACCAGTACGGCCGCTCCCAGCCGTTGCGCACCCCGAAGACCGCGCCCTGCGCGCGGAACCGGTCGTAGAGCGGGCTGGTCCGGGCCGGCCGGCCCGGCCGGCGGTCGTCCTGCGGATACACGATCGCGTACTCGTCCTCGTAGATGTCGATGCAGCGCGAGACCGCGTACCGCTCCGTCGCGTACGGACCGTAGCGGCGCGGGTCCACCTCCCAGAGATCGATGGACGGCTGGCCCTCCACGATCCACTCCGCCAGGTAGCGCCCGGCGCCGCCCGCCTGGGTGATCCCGAAGCTCAGCCCGCAGGCGAGCCAGTAGCCGCGCAGCCCGAACGCGGGCCCGAGGAGCGGGTTCCCGTCGGGCGTGTAAGTGATCGGGCCGTTGACGATCCGCTGGATGCCCGCTCGCGCGAGGACGGGCACACGGGCCATCGCGGCTTCGACGATCGTCTGGAGCCGCCCGGGGTCCGGCGGCAGGAGGTCGGCGCCGAACGTCGGCGGGATGCCCCCCACGCCGAAGGGCCTGGCCCGGCGCTCGTAGGGCCCGAGGAGGAGTCCGTGCGCCTCCTGCCGGAGGTAGTACGAGACGTCGACCTCGCGGAGGAGCGGCAGCTCCCGGCCGAGCGCCGCGACCTCGGGGATGGCCTCCGTGACGAGGTACTGGTGCTCCATGGGGACGATGGGGAGATCGAGGCCCGACAGCTGGCCGATCTCCCGCGCCCACGTCCCCGCGGCGTTCACGACGATCCCGGCGAGGAAGTCCCCCCGGTCCGTGGTGATGCGCCACTCCCCGCCCGGGGTCCGCTCGACGCCGGTGACGCGCGTGTGGCGGTGGACGCGCGCCCCCCGGTCGCGGGCGCCCTTCACGAGGGCCTGCGTGACGCTCGTCGGGTCGACGTGGCCGTCCTCGGGATTCCAGACCGCTCCCAGCACGCCGCGCGTGTCGACCAGCGGATGGAGCCGCCGGATCTCCTCGGGCCCGATCACCTCGAAGGGGAGGCCGATGGTCCGCGCCTTCCCCCGGTGGCGGAGGTACTCGTCCATCCGGTCCGGCACCGACGCGAGCCGGAGGCTGCCGGGCCGGTGGAAGCCCACCGCCTGTCCGGTCTCGGCCTCGAGCCGCTGGTAGAGCTCGGTGCTGGCGAGATGGATCCGGGAAAGGTTCAGGCTCGTGTTGAAGTGCGGCGTGTTGCCGGCCGCGTGCCACGTCGAGCCGGCCGCGAGCTCGCCGCGCTCGAGGAGCGCGACGTCGGTCCAGCCGGCGCGCGCGAGATGGTAGAGGAGGCTCGCGCCCATGATGCCGCCGCCGATGACGGCGACCCGTGCGGTCTCGGTCATGACCTTTCGCCGGTCGGAGCCTCGATGCCCGCGTCCCGCACCGTCCGCCGGCTCTCGCCCTCAGATGCGCTGACGGAGGTACGCCGCGATCCGCGCGGCCTCGCGCTCGCGGAAGCGGATGGCCACGCGCAGCTGCTCGAGGTACTGCTCTCGGATCTTCCCGCCGAGCTCGATCCCGTGCGCCGGGAAGAAGGCCTGCACCTCCTTCTCCCACTCCGGGCGAACCAGGGCGCTGACGCCGTCGAACAGGCGGCGGAAGGCGCTCGGCGGGTACTGCCGGCGCATGGTCTCCCAGTGGCCCTTCACGAACTCCCACGCGAGGCCGCGCCCCCAGACGCTCACCAGGACCGCGCGTACGACGTAGGGCGCGTCCTGGCTGCGGATCTCGCCGTCCACCGTGTGCTGAAGGGTCTGCGTGATGAGCGCCGGCTGGCGGAAGGCCGCCAGGGCATAGAGGTAGCGCTGCTCCTCCTGGGGGCTCCGCGCGTGACGGAACCGCTCGCGGAACTCCTCGTACTCGGCCTCGTCGCCGGCGCGGGCCAGGATCGCGATCAGCGCCGGCACGACGTTGGGGTCGACGGCGCGCTCGTCGGCGCGATAGCGCGCGTAGAGCTGCCGGGCCTCCGCCTGGATCTCCCCGTCGTCGCCGAGCACGCCCACGGCCCGGAGCAGGTCCCCGCGCATCTGACGGGTCAGCTCGTCCTCGCCCGGCTGCGGCGTCCAGCCGAGGCGGCGGGCGGCCGGGCCGACCCGATCCCGGACCAGGGCTTCGAGCGCGCTCCGCGCGTCGTCGTCGATGGTGCGGTTGACGTAGGCGAGGGCGCCGACCACCACCGCCCACACGTTGCGGTCCGTCTCGTCGCGGAACCGCTCCGTGAGCTCCAGGAATGCCGGCGCGTCGAGGTCGCCGGCCTGGGTGAGGGCGAAGCCGTCGGAGACCAGACCGAAGCGCTCGAGCGGCGAGAGGACGCCCAGGTCTGCGGTCAGGCGGCTCGAGCATGGCCGGGGCGTAGCCGACGCGGTAGAACCCGTGCCCGCCCGCGTTGACCACCACCCAGTCCGGCGCGCCCGGCAGGGTCATGTCATCCTCGGCGGAGGCGAGGAGGAGCTTCTGCTCCACCACCTTGCCGGCCACCGACGCGCGCACGGTGATCGGCACCCGCCAGAGGTGCGCCGGCTCGTCGTCGCCTCCCGGCGCGGGGTCGGCGAGGTACGTGAAGCGCCGCTGGGTCAGGACGAGCTTCGAGCCGTCCGCGCGGACCTGGACCAGCGGGTAGCCCGGGTGGAAGACCCAGCCGTCCATGACCTCCGGGATGGGCTGGCCGGACGCCTCGCCCAGCGCCTTCCAGAGATCGGTGGTCTCGGCGTTCTCGTACTCGTGCCACCGGAGGTAGAGGCGCACGCCCTCGCGGAAGGTGTCCTCCCCGATGTGCTGCTCGAGCATGCGCAGGACCGAGGCGCCCTTCTCGTAGGTGAGGAGGTCGAACATCGCCTCGCAGTCGCGGGGGGCGCGGACGTCGTACTCGATGGGGCGGCTCGCATGGAGGCCGTCGATGCCCATCGCCGCCGCGCGCGAGACGCCGAAGCTCACCCAGCGCTCCCACTCGGGCTTCCACGCGTGGACCGCGAGCATCTCCATGAACGTGGCGAACGCCTCGTTGAGCCAGATGCCGTTCCACCACGTCATCGTCACGAGGTCGCCGAACCACATGTGCGCGAGCTCGTGGGCGACCACGTCCGCGATGCGCTCCAGGTCCGAGTGGGTCGCCGCCGCCTCGTCGACCAGCAGCGCCGTCTCGCGGAACGTGATGGCGCCGAGGTTCTCCATGGCGCCCGACGCGAAATCGGGAATCGCCAGCAGGTCGACCTTGTCGCTCGGGTACGGGATGCCGTAGTAGCGCTCGAAGAAGTCGAGACAGAAGGCGCCGGCCGTCCGGGCGTAGCTGGCCAGGTGGCGCTTCCCCTGGACGCACCAGACGCGGAGCGGGGTCTTCCCGACCATCACCGGCTCGGTCGACTCGAGCTCGCCGACGATGAACGCGACCAGGTAGGTGGACATCCGGATGGTGTCGCCGAACGTCACCGCGCGCCGGCCGTCGCCGACCGAGTCCTCGCGGACGGGCGCGGTGTTCGAGATCGCGGTGTAGCCCTCGGGCACCACCAGCGTCACGCCGAACACGGCCTTGAGGGCGGGCTCGTCCCAGCACGGGAACGCGCGGCGCGCGTCGACGGCCTCGAACTGCGTCGCCGCCATGACGTGCGTCCGTCCGTCCGCGCCCTTGAAGGTCGAGCGATAGAAGCCGTGGAGCTGGTCGTTCAGGATCCCCTGGAAGGTGATGCGGAGGCTCCACTCTCCGGGCCGGAGCGCGCGGGGGAAGCGGAGGTGCACGCGGTCCTCCGTCGCCGGGTCGAGCGATGCCGTGCCCTCGAGCCGGGTCCCTTCCTCACCCTCGGCCACCACGCTCGTGATCGTGAGCTCGACGGCGTTCAGCTGGACGTCGTCGGTCTCGTCGCGCACCTCGACCTGGACGATCTCCTCGCCGGCGTAGGTCGCGCTCTCGAGATCGGGCTCGAGCCGGATGTCGTAGCGGCTCGGGACGACGGTCCTGGGCAGGCGATGGCTGTTCACGTGACTCCCCTTTCCGAGCTCCGGCGGCGGCCGCCGGTCCGTGTCGACACGATGGAGCCCCCGCGCTCGCGCCCGGCGGGGCCCCGAAGGAGGATACCATCCGGCGGCACGTGGCGGATCGGTCGGAGGCGCGACCGTTGACGCTGTGGGAGGGCGCGTGTATATGACCCGTGGGCGCATATCCCGGACCGCCCGGGTCCGTCACGGAGGAATGTCAATGAGCGAGCGCGCGCGTACTCTGGCCCACGAACTCGAGCAGGCCAACCAGGCGCTGATCGCCACCATCGAGGGGCTCTCCGACGCCCAGTGGCGGGCGAAGACACCCGGCGACGGCCGGAGCGTCGGGGTCGTTGCCCATCACGTGGCGTCGAGCCACAAGGCGGTCGCCGGCCTGGTCGGAGCGATCGCGCACGGTCAGAAGGTGCCCACCATCACGATGGAGATGATCAACGAGGGCAACGCGGCGCACGCCACCCAGTTCGCGAACGCCACGAAGGCCGAGACCCTGGCGCTCCTCCGCCAGAACGGCGCGGCCGCCGTCGCGACGGTGCGGGGGCTCGGGGACACCGAGCTCGAGCGGACCGTTACCTTCCCCATGGGGACCATGACCGCTGCCCAGGTGGTCGAGCGGGTCCTCATCGGCCACGCCAACGACCATCACGGCACCATCCGCAAGGCCGTCGCCTGAACGGGGTCGGACTTTGACTCCTAAACAATTCGGCGACGGGGCCGGAGGCGGCGCCTCGGTCGCTTGTGCTTCCCTCGAGGGGGCCTGACCGCCAGGCGGTCGGACGCGCGCCGGCCGCTCGACTGAAATGTTTAGAAGTCAAAGTCTGACCCCGCTGTTGCTCCTGCTGCTGACGGCGTGCGGGACGCTCGTGCGGGACCCGAACTGGCGGGACGCGCGGCGCGACTCCTCGACGCAGGCCCCGGATCCCGCCATCACGCCCGAGGCGGTGATCCAGGTCTACGCCGCGCGCACCGTCGGCGTGAAGGGGGTCCTCGGCGTCCACACCTGGATCGCGGTGAAGCGATCCGGGGCGACGAAGTTCACGCGGTACGAGGTCATCGGCTGGGGCGTCGATCGGGGCCTCTCCGCCGTCCGGATTGACCGCACGGGCCCGGACAACTACTGGTTCGGCCGCCGTCCCGATCTGCTCGTCGACGTGCGGGGCGACGGGGTGGACGCCCAGATCGACCGCGTCGAGGCGGCGGTGCGCGACTACCCCTACCCGTCGAGCTACCGCACCTGGCCGGGACCGAACAGCAACACCTTCACGGCATTCGTCGGGCGCGCGGTCCCGGAGCTGCGCCTCGATCTCCCGCCGACGGCCGTCGGCAAGGACTTCCTGCCGGGCGGCGCCCCGGTGGGGATCACGCCCAGCGGAACCGGCGTGCAGCTCTCGCTGCTCGGATTGGCCGGCGTCCTGGTCGGGTGGGAGGAAGGGGTCGAGCTCAACCTGCTCGGGCTCACCTTCGGCCTCGACCTGAACCGCCCGGCGCTCAAGCTCCCCGGCGTCGGTCGGGTCGGCGTCCCCGACGCGACGCATCCCTGACGACCGACGGCCGCCGCCGCGCGCGCTCGGCGTTGCGGCCGCTCCGCGGTTCCCCTATCATGCGAAGCGATGCCATGAGGGCCCCGGGCCGCCCGACCGCCCTGCCGCACCGCGACGTCCTGGTCTCCGTCACCCCGCACCCCTCCGGAGGAGCCGCGTGAAGAAGAACTTCTACAGCGACAACGTCTCGGGCGCCTCGCCGGAGATCCTGCAGGCCATCGTCGACTCGAACGCGGACGACACCGCGCCGTACGGGGCCGACCAGTACACCCAGCGGCTCGAGGGCCGGATGGCGGAGTTCTTCGAGACGGAGGCCGAGACCTTTCCCGTCGGCACCGGCACGGTGGCGAACGGGCTCTGCGCGTCGATCCTCTGCACGCCCTACGGCGCGATCTACTGCGCGGAGATCTCGCACCTCCACTCGAGCGAGTGCGGCGGGACGGAGTTCTGGTCGGGCGGAAGCGCGCGGAGCGTGCCGCTCCCCACGGTGGACGGCAAGATCTCGGTCGCGACCCTGGTCGAGACGATCGAGGCGGGTGCCCTGCGGACGGCCGACCCGCCGGGCCGCGCGCTCAGCATCACCCAGGGGACCGAAGCCGGCACGGTCTACACGGTGCGCGAGGTGCGGGAGCTGGCGGCGGCCGCCCACGCGAAGGGCCTCCTGGTCCACATGGACGGGGCCCGCTTCGCCAATGCCGTCGCGCGCCTCGGGTGCACGCCGGCTGAGCTCACCTGGAAGGCGGGCGTCGACGTCCTGTCGTTTGGCGCGACGAAGAACGGAGCGCTCTGCGCCGAGGCTGCCGTCTTTTTCAACCGCGGCCTCGCCGAGACGTTCCGCTACCGCCGGCGCCGGGCCGGCCATCACTACTCGAAGATGCGCCTCATCTCGGCCCAGTGGCTCGCCTTCCTCGAGAACGACCTCTGGCTTCGCAACGCCCGCCACGGGAACGCGATGGCCGCACGGGTCCGCCAGGGCCTGGCCGACCTCCCGGGCATCCGGTTCGCCCACCCGACGGAGATCAACTTCGTGCTGACCGCGCTTCCGAAGCGAGTCTGGGACGGCCTGGTCGCCGACGGCTACAGCTTCTCCCGGCGCGGTGCCCCCCGGGACGGGATGGTCCGGATCGCGTGCGCCTGCGATACGCCGGTCGAGGCGGTGGACGCGCTGATCGAGGCCGCTCATCGCCACGCCGGGCTCGTGCCGGCCGGCGCCGCGGTGGGATCCCGCTGACGAGGTGAAGGCGGCGCGACAGCCGTCTTCACCGAGGGACGCTCCCGGCCGCGCTCGCCCCGGCGGTCCCTGATGCAATTCCCCACGGCGCTGCGGGCGCTGAACCATCGGGACTTCCGCCTGTTCTGGATCGGTCAGTCCATCTCCTCGGTCGGGAGCTGGATGCAGTCGGTGGGCCTGTCCTGGCTCGTGCTCGAGCTCACCAACTCCCCCTTTCGCCTGGGGCTGGTGAGCGCGCTCCAGTTCGCGCCCGTGCTCCTCTTCTCCGCCGTCGCCGGCGTCGTCGTGGACCGGACGCCGAAGCGCCGGCTCATCCTGGCCACCCAGATGGCCCTGATGCTGCCCGCCTTCGCCCTGGCCGCCCTCACGTGGACCGGCTGGGTGCGGTACTGGCACGTGGCCACTCTCGCGGGAGTGATCGGGCTCGTGAACGCGCTCGACATGCCGTCCCGGCAGTCCTTCCTGGTCGAGATGGTCGGCCGCGAGGATCTCCTGAACGGCATCGCGCTCAACTCGGCCACGTTCAACGCCGCGCGCGTCGTCGGCCCCGCGCTGGGCGGGCTCCTCATCGCGCGCTACGGCACGGCGGTCGCGTTCCTGCTGAACGCGCTCTCCTTCCTGGCGGTCGTGCTGAACCTCGCCGCGATCCGGGCGGGCTCGGAGGCGAGGCCGCGGCGCGGCACGACGATTCGCGAAGAGCTCATGGACGGCGTGCGTTACGCGACGCGCACGCCGATGGTGGCGCTCATCCTCGGCCTCGTCTTCTCCGTGAGCACGTTCGCGATGAACCACGGCGTCCTCGTCCCGCTATTCTCTCGCGAGGTGCTGCACGAGGGCGTGCACGTGTTCGGGCTGCTCATGGCCTCCCTGGGCGTGGGCGCCGTCGTGGGGTCCATTGGCCTGGCGCTCCTGGGCGGCGGGCGCCCTCCGCTCATGGCCGTCGTCGCCCCCGGCCTGGGCGTGGCGCTCGGCATCATCGCCCTCGCCTTCGTGCGGCATTTCGCCCTGGCGGCGGTCGTCCTGTTCCTGGTCGGCGTCATGCAGATCGTCTTCCAGAACGGCTGCAACACGATCGTCCAGGTCACGGTGCCGGACGAGCTCCGCGGCCGCGTGATGGGCGTCTACATGATGGTGTTCGCGGGCGCGACCCCCGTGGGCGCCTCGCTGATCGGCACCATCGCCGAGGGCGGGGGCGTGCCGGCGGCGTGCCTGGTTGGCGGCAGCCTGGCGCTCATCGGCGTCCTCCTTCAGCTGGCCCGCTGGCGGCGGGCGAAGCACGTGTACGCGTGAGCGCGCAGATCCGTCCGATGAACGATCCCGAGACGGCGCGACGCCGCGTCGGCGCCGGAGGAAGCACGGGATGACCGACTACCGCAGCATCGAAGCCCAGCTCCGGGATACGTTCGTCCTGCGCCGGCGGCCGGTTGCCGTGACGTTCCGGGACAGCCCGCCCGAGGGCGTGACCAAGTTCACGGGCAGGGAGCCCTCGGGCTGCAGCTTCTGGCGCGTGGCCGCCGGCGGGCGCACCTTCTACACGGTCCCGAGCGACCACTACAACTGCGCGATCGGCAGCCACACCCACAACATTCCCCTGCCGCCGGACCGCGCCGACGAGCTCCGCCAGACGCTCGGGTTCATGACCGGCATCGGCTACATCCGGATGGAGGAGATTCCCGGCATCCCGCGTCTCCCGAAGACACCCGGCGCGGTGATCTACGCGCCGCTCGGCGACACGCCGGTGGATCCCGACGTCGTGCTCGTCTCCGGCCAGCCCGCGCCCCTCATGCGCCTCCTGGAAGCCGCGGTCCGGGCCGGCATCCAGTCGCAGGTCCCCTTCCTCGGGCGCCCGACCTGCATGGCGCTGCCCGCCGCGCTCACGCATAGGCGTGACGGCGAGCACCGGCTGCATCGGGAACCGCGTGTACACCGATCTCGGCAACGACGAGCTCTACGTCGCCGTTCCCGGCAAGGATGTCGCCGAAGCTCGCCGCCGAGGCCACCACCATCGCCTCCGCCAACGTGGCGCTGGCCGAATACCACCGGGACCGGCGCCGCGCCCTGTCGACGGAATAGCCGCGCGGCCGGATGCGAATCGGCGTCGACCTCGGCGGCACGAAGATCGAGGCCGTCGCGCTCGACCGCGACGGCCAGGAGCGCGGGCGCCGGCGCGTGCCGACGCCGCGCAGCCGCTACGGCGCGACGCTGGCCGCGATCACCACGCTGGTCGAGGGGCTCGAGCGCGAGAGCGGCGAGCCCGCGCGAGTCGGCATCGGGATGCCGGGGGCGCTCTCGCCCGCCACCGGCCTCGTGAAGAACGCGAACAGCGTGTGGCTCAACGGCCGCCCGCTCCGTCAGGATCTCGAGCGCCTGCTCCACCGCCCGCTCCGCTTCGCGAACGACGCGAACTGCTTTGCCCTGTCCGAGGCGCGCGACGGCGCTGGCGAGGGAGCGCCGGTGGTCTTCGGGGTGATCCTCGGCACCGGGCACCGGCGGCGGCGTCGTGGTCCACGGCCGCGTCCTCGGCGGACCGAACGCGGTCGCCGGAGAATGGGGCCACAACCCCCTGCCCTGGCCGCGCCCCGGCGAGTGGCCGGGCGCCGCCTGCTACTGCGGGCGGACGGGCTGCGTGGAGACCTTCCTGTCCGGACCCGGCGTTTCCCGCGACCATCGCGAGGCCACGGGCGAGGAGCTCGACGCGACGACCATCGCCGCGCGCGCCGCCGACGGCGACGCCGCCTGCGAGGCGACGCTCGCGCGCTACGAGGAGCGTCTCGCCCGAGCGCTGGCGACGGTCGTCAATCTCCTGGACCCGGACGTGGTCGTGCTCGGCGGCGGTCTGTCGAACCTGACCCGGCTCTACGCGGGGGTGCCCGAGCGCTGGGGCGCGTGGGTGTTCTCGGACCGCGTCGACACGGCCCTCCGTCCTCCGAAGCACGGCGACTCGAGCGGCGTCCGAGGAGCCGCGTGGCTCTGGGACGCGGCCGAGGACGACGGGAAGCCGAGCCCGTGGCCGCCGCCTACCGGCTGACGCCCGTCCGCCGGCTGGCCAACGCGATCGTCCGGGGACTCGTCACGGCTCGGGCCCGGCCCGGCGCGCACCTATCTCCTCACCGTCCCAGGCCGTCGAACCGGCCAGGCGCGATCGACGCCGGTGACGCTGGTCGAGCGCGAGGGCCAGCGCTGGCTCGTGGCGCCCTATGGCCCGGTGGACTGGGTCCGCAACGCGCGCGCGGCCGGGCACGTCACCTTGTCACGCGGGCGGCGAACGGAGACAGTGGCACTCGTCGAGCTCGACGGGCGGGACGCGCCTCCGATCCTCCAGCGCTACGCGCGTGAGGTGCCGATCACGCGCCCGTTCTTCGACGCGGGCCCGGGCAGCCCGGTGGAGGCGTTCGCCGCCGAGGCGGCCCGTCACCCCGTGTTTCGAATCAGCGCGGGGAGCGCCGAGAGGGAGCCGATGCGCGCGAGCCCGGGGCGGTCGGCATGACGCCCCGCCCTGTCAATCAGGACGGCGCGGAGCCCCGCGGCGACCGCGCCGTCGCCATCCTCGCCGGGCGAGTCCCCGACGTGGAGCGCCCGGGACGGGTCGATCCCGTGCCGCGCCAGGGCGCGCGCGAAGATGGCCGGGGCCGGCTTGGTCGCGCCGACCTGGCTCGAGAGCGTCACGGACGCGAACCATCGGGCGAGGTCCAGTCCCGCGAGGATCCGAAGGACGCGGCTGTCGAAGTTGCTGACGATCCCGAGCGCCGCACCCATGTCACGGAGAGCGGCCAGCGCCGGGACCACGTCGGGGAACACGTCCCACGTAGCCACGTCCTCGAAGTGCCGGTAGACGGCGTCGAAGTACGCGTCGAACGCCCCCGGGGCGAAGGCTTCGAGGCGCCCGGCGCCGGCGAAGACGTCCCGCACGATCCCCCGCCAGACCTCGCGCTCGAGCCCGGGCACGGACTCGGCCGGCGCGCCCGGAAACGCCATCCGCGGCGCGGCGCGGAACGCGCGCGGGAACTCGCGCTCCAGCGCCTTCGGATCGGCGACGACACCGAAGCGCGCCGCGACCCGCGCGTACTGTGCGCCGACTCCGTCGCGCACGCGGATCAGCGTGCCCGCCACGTCGAAGAACACCACCGTCGTCATTCGATCTCCCTGGTCGCGGCCGGGGTCTTCCGGCGCGCCGCCGGCGCGCGGCCGTGAGCACGCGCGACCCTGCGCCGTCTCCTTCGACGCTGTTTCACGAGGACGTCGGCGACGGGCTCGTCGTCCGGGGCGCGCTCCACGCTCCGCCCGGCGGCGCCGACCTCGGCCTCGTCCTCACGCACGGCGCCGGATCCTCCTCGACGAGCCCGCTCCTGGTCGCACTCGCGGACGCCCTGGTCGCCCGGGGCGTCGCGGTGCTCCGCTGCGACCTGCCCTTCCGGCAGGCCCGGCCGCACGGGCCGCCGTCGCCGGCCGGCGCCGCACGCGACCGCGCCGGGCTCCGCGCCGCTGTCCTGGCCCTCGCGCGCACCGGTCCGACGCGCGTCGGCCTCGGCGGCCACTCCTACGGCGGCCGTCAGGCGAGCATGCTGGCGGCGGACGAGCCGGGCCTGGCGCGTTCGCTCCTGCTGCTCGCCTATCCGCTTCATCCGCCGAACCGGCCCGCCGAGCTCAGGGTGGCGCACTTCCCGCGTCTCCACACGCCCGCGCTCTTCGTCCACGGGACCACGGATCCGTTCGGGTCGGTGGCCGAGCTGCGGAGGGCGCTGACCGGCATCCCCGCGCCGACGTCGCTCCACCTCGAGCCCGGGGTCGGCCACGATCTCGGCGCCTCGGGCCGGTCGCGCACGGCGCCGCGCGACCTCGCCGCGCGCGTCGCGACGCGATGGCTCGAGCTCGAGCCGTGACGGTGCGGCGAGAGCGGCAGTCTAGCACGCGAGGCGGCGCCCGAGGCTCGCGGGGCCATTGCTCCGACAAGCTGGTATCATCCACGCAATGACGATCCACGAGCGCGTCGAACGGCTGCGGAAGGAGCTCGGCCAGGAAGGCCTCGCGGCCTTCCTCGTGCCGCGCGCGGACGAGCATCAGGGGGAGTACGTCCCGCCCCGGGCGCAGCGCCTGGGCTGGATCAGCGGCTTCACCGGGTCGGCCGGCCTGGCGGTGATCGCGGCCGACGCGGCGGCGATCTTCGTCGACGGGCGCTACACCCTCCAGGTCCGCGACGAGGCGCCTGGAGACGTGTTCGAGTACCACCACGTGACGGAGAGCCCGCCCTCCGAGTGGCTCCGCCTGCGTCTCAAGCAGGGGGACCGGCTGGGCTACGACCCGTGGCTCCACACGATCGAGAGCGTCGAGCGCCTCCAGGCCGTGTGCGGCAAGGTGGGGGCCACGCTGGTCCCGGTCGCCGAGAACCTCGTGGATCGGATCTGGGAAGACCAGCCGCCGCCGCCCCGCGGGCCGATCGTCCCCCACGATCTGAAGCACGCCGGCCGGCCGGCCCCCGACAAGCAACGCGAGATCGGCGAGATCCTCGCCCGCGACGGGGTCGACGCGTTCGTCCTGACCGCGCCCGACTCGGTCGCGTGGCTGCTCAACATCCGCGGCAGCGACGTGGCGCACACGCCCATTCCACTCGTGTTCGCGGTCGCGCATCGTGACGGGACCGTGGATCTCTTCCTGGATCCCGCCAAGATCACGCCGGGTCTCATCGAGCACCTCGGCGAGGGCGTGCGAGTCCTCGCGCCCGCCGAGCTCGGCCACTCGCTCGACCGCCTCGGCGGCGCGCGCCGGACGGTTCAGGTGGATCCGAGCTCCACCGCGGCCTGGATCATCCAGCGTCTGACGGGGGCCGGCGCCACGGTGATCCGCGCCGCCGATCCGTGCCTCCTCCCCAAGGCCGTGAAGAATGACGTCGAGCTGGCCGGGGCCCGGAGCGCCCACGAGAAGGACGGCGTCGCGCTGACGCGCTTCTTCGCCTGGCTGGCGCGGGAAGCAGCGACGGGGCGCATCACCGAGGTGAGCGCCGCCGAGCGCCTCGACGCGTTCCGGGCCGAGGAATCGCTCTTCCGCGACGTGAGCTTTCCCACGATCTCCGGGGCGGGACCGAACGGCGCCATCGTCCACTATCGCGCGACCGCGCGCACGGACCGGCGCATCGAGCTCGGCATGCTCTACCTCGTCGACTCCGGCGCGCAGTACCTCGATGGCACCACCGACGTGACCCGCACGGTGGCCATCGGTCCGCCCACCGCCGAGCAGCAAGACCGGTTCACCCGGGTCCTCCGGGGCCACATCGCGCTCGCGATGGCGCGCTTCCCGAAGGGGACCACCGGCTCGCAGCTCGATGCCCTCGCTCGTGCCCCGCTCTGGGACGCGGGCCTCGACTTCGACCACGGCACGGGCCACGGTGTCGGGAGCTATCTGTCGGTCCACGAGGGTCCGCAGCGGGTCTCCAAGGTGGGAAGCACCGTGGCGCTCCGCCCCGGGATGATCCTGTCGAACGAGCCGGGCTACTACAAGACCGGCGAGTACGGCATCCGGATCGAGAGCCTGGTCGTGGTCACGCCGCTCCCGACGCCGCGGGGCGGCGAGGTCACCCTCTACGGCTTCGAGACCTTGACGCTGGCGCCGATCGACCGCGCCCTGATCGACCCCATGCTGCTCACTCCCGCGGAGATCGCCTGGCTCGACGCGTACCACGCCCGCGTGCGAGAGGCCATCGCGCCGAGGGTCGATTCGACGACCGCCGCGTGGCTGGCCGAGGCCACGCGCCCCCTCCGCTCCTAGTCCCGGTCTCGCTCGGAGGCGCGCCTACTCGAGCCCCCAGGTCCGGACCCGCGCGGGCACGATCCGGAACATCAAGCGGTCCGGCGGCATGGAGCGGCCTTTCCAGCGCCGCTCGAGGTACGGCGCGTACTTCTCCACGAAGCGCTCGGCCAGCGCCCGCCGCTCGGCGCCTTCGGGGAGAAACTCCGCGCGGCCATGCACGCTCACGCCCTGCACGGCGCCGGTCTCGCCCCCTTCGGCCACCACGCAGACGCGCGCGTCGCGGAGGAGGTTGCGGACCTTCTGCGTGTCGGCCACCGTGATCATGGTCAGGCTCGCCGGATCGTGGAGAAACCACATCGGCATCGCCAGCGGCGCTCCGTCGGGCTGCACCGTCGCCAGCACGACCACCTGGCGGGCGGCGAGGAACGCCTGGATCCGACCCTCGGCGAGGTTCATCGGTCTTCGCCGAGGGTATCACGCGCTCCCGGGCGAGCCGGCGGACCCTCGCGCGCGTCGGGCGCGTCCCGCGCGTGGGGCTTGTCGCCGCCCGAATCCTCGTTCAGACTGTCGCCTTGCGGCATCGGTTCCGGGACATCTTCCGGAGTGCCGGGCCCGATCTGGAGAGGCGATGACGTCTGCGGGCGGCGATCGAGCGATCGTGCTGGTCGTGTCGCTCTTCGTCCACCCGGGCCGGGAAGCCGAGTTCCACCGCTTCGAGACGGAAGCAGCCCGGATCATGCGACGCCACGGGGGCGGGATCGACCGGGTCATCAAGCCCACCGGCCCGGCGCCGGAGGCTTCCCGGCCGCACGAGATCCACGTCGTCACCTTCGCGAGCGCCGCCGCCTTCGAGGCCTACCGGGCCGACCCCGAGCTCCGTGCCCTCGGTCCCCTCCGCGAATCGGCCATCGCGCGCACGGAGGTGACGATCGGAGTCGAGATCGAGTCTTACGGAGCGGGCGCGTCGTGAGCGGACGGCTCGCGGGGAAGGTCGCCATCGTGACCGGCGGCGCCTCGGGGATCGGGCGCGCCACGTGCCGGCTCTTCGGGCGCGAAGGCGCGGCGGTGCTCGTGACCGACGTCGACGAGCCGGGCGGCCGGGCGGTCGCTGAGGAGATCCAGCGCGGCGGCGGCCGGGCGACCTTTCTCCGGCTCGACGCGACTCGTGAGGCCGACTGGGCGGGAGCGGTCGCGCACGTCCTCCGGGAGCACGGACGCCTGGACGTGCTCGTCAACAACGCCGGGCGCGGCGGCCTCCCCGCCCGCGTGACCGCCGAGCACGTCGCCCTCGAGGACTGGGACTTCATCATGGCGGCGAACGCGACCAGCGCGATGCTCGGCACCAAGCACGCGATCCCCGCGATGCGCCGGACGGGCGGCGGCTCCATCGTGAACGTGGTCTCGATCTACGCGATGGTCGGGAGCCGCTCCGGCACGTCCTACCACGCGTCGAAGGGCGCGGCCCGGGCGCTGACGCGCGCGACGGCCATCCAGTACGCGCCGGAGAACATCCGGATCAACGCCGTCTTCCCGGGGTTCGTCGAGACCGGCATGACCGCCGAGCTCCACGCCCGGCCCGGGGTGCGCGAGGAGCGCATCGCGCTCACGCCCCTCGGGTTCGTCGCCGAGCCGGAGGACATCGCGCCGGGCATCCTCTATCTCGCCTCCGACGACGCGCGCTTCGTGACCGGCACGGAGCTGGTGATCGACGGGGGCATGACGGCCCGATGAGCGGCGGCGGATCCGGGAAGCGCGCGGTGGAATCCGACGATGTCCTGATCGCGCGGGACGGGCCGGTGCTGACCCTCACGTTCAACCGGCCGGCGGCGCGCAATGCGTTGACGTGGGCGATGTACGAGCGACTGACCGACGCGTGCGAGGAGGTCGACGCCGACGACTCGATCCGGGTCCTGGTCCTGCGCGGCGCGGGAGGCCAGGCATTCGTCGCGGGCACCGACGTCGCGCAGTTCCGCGCCTTCTCCGGCTCCGCCGACGGCATCGCCTACGAGCGCGGCGGCGATCGCCACATCGGCCGGCTCGCCGCGGTCCGGAAGCCGGTGATCGCGGCAATCGAGGGATTCGCGGTCGGCGCCGGCCTCCGCATCGCCGCCGCCTGCGACCTCCGGATCGCCACGCCCGACGCCCGCTTCGGCGCCCCGATCGCGCGGACCCTCGGGAACTGCCTGTCGGCCGACGCGTACGCCGGCCTGGTCGATCTCCTGGGGCCCTCGCGGGTGACGGCGCTCCTCTTCACCGCGCGGCTCCTCGGCGCCCAGGAGGCGCACGCGGCGGGCTTCGTCCACGAGATCGTCGCGCCGGACGCGATGGACGGGCGCGTCCAGGCGCTGGCCCGCGAGATCGCCGGCCACGCTCCCATCACGCTCCGCGTGACGAAGGAAGCCCTCCGGCGCATCCGGGCCGCCCGGCCCGTCCCCGACATCGACGACCTGATCTCCGAGACATATGGCAGCGCGGACTTCCGCGAAGGCGTTCGCGCGTTCCTCGAGAAGCGCACCCCTCAGTGGAGAGGTCACTAGGTCATGACGACACCCCAGGCCGCTTCCGTTCCCCACGAGACGTACGCCACCCGGTTCAGCTTCCGGCCGGTCGCCCTCGGACGACGCGGGATGGTGGCCACGGCGAACCCGCTCGCGTCCCTCGCCGGCCTCAAGATGTTCGCCCGCGGCGGCAACGCGGTGGACGCCCTGGTGGCGGCCGCGGCCGCCATCGGCGTGGCCGAGCCCTACATGTCCGGCCTCGCCGGATGCGGCGTCCTCGTGCTCACCCGTCCCGGCCATCGGCCGCAGGTGCTCAACTTCCTCGGCCGCGCCCCGTCGGGCACGAGCCGCGAGCGGATGCACGGCGCGAATCACACGAGCGGCCCGCTGTCCGTCGCCGTGCCGGGCAACCTCGCCGGGTGGGCGCGCGTCCTGGCGGACCACGGCACGCTCTCGCTCGCCGAGGTCCTCGAGCCCGCCGCCGAGCTGGCCGAGGCCGGACCCCCGCTCACGCCGTTCGACCGCCAGATGTTCGACGAGCACCTGACCCACCTGGACGCGGAGACGGTCCGGAATTACCTCCACGGCGGCCGCACGCCGGCCGTCGGCGCGGCGGTGGCCCAGCCGAATCTCGCCGCCACGTTCCGGCGCATCGGCCGCGAGGGCATCCAGGCCGTCTACGGCGGGGCGCTCGGCGAGGGAATCGTGAAGGCCCTGGGCGGCGTCATGACTCGGGCCGACCTCGAGGCGTACCCGGGACGCCTCCGGTGGGACGACCCTCTCACCACGACCTACCGTGACGTGGAAGTGTTCGCTCCGGCCCCGCCGTCCAGCGGTCTCCAGGTCCTCGAGACGCTCAACGGGATGGGCGGCTGGAACCTGGGCGCGATGGAGCACCTGGGGCCGGACCACCTGTCCGTCATCGCCGAGGCGTCGCGGGCCGCGCGCGTGGACACGCACCGTCACATCGGGGATCCCGACGTCGTGCCGGTGCCGGTCGACCGGCTCCTCGGCGCCGCGCGCACCGAGGCGCTCCGGGCCGAGATGCGGGCGCGCCTCGAGGCGCCGCGCCGGCCCGTCGCGGTGGCGGGCGGCAGCGGCGGCGACGCCGGCGCGTCCACGACGCACCTGGCGGCGATGGACTCGAGCGGCCTCGCCGTGAACGTCACCCAGAGTCTCGGCAACGGGTTCGGGAGCGGGATCGTCGTGCCCGGCACCGGGATCTGCCTCAACAACGCGCTCCACTGGACCAGCACCGAGCCGGGCCATCCGAACGTCGTGGAGCCCGGCAAGCGGCACGAATGGCCGGTGGCGCCGGTCCAGCTGTTCCGCGGCGGGAAGCTCTGGGGAACGGTCGGCACGCCGGGCAGCTACGGCATCCTGGTGACCACGGTGCAGGTCCTCGCGAACCTCATCGACTTCGGGCTGAACGTCCAGGACGCGATCGGGGCGCCCCGCTTCCGCTGGCTCGACGAGGCGATCGATCCCTTGCCGGCGGACCGGCTCCGCATCGAATCGCGGGTGCCCGAGGCGACGCGACGGGCCCTGGCCGCTCGCGGCTACGGCCTCGAGGTCATGGGCGCCTTCTCGATGCGGGTGGGCGGCGTGCAGGCCATCCTCCGCGACCAGGTCACCGGCTGGCTCATGGGCGGCGCCGATCCCCGTCGGAACGGCTACGCCATGGGGTGGTGAGAGCATGATCCCCGACTCGGGCCGCGCCGCGAGGGCCGGCCGGTGAAGGCCATTCGCGTCCACGCGTTCGGCGGGCCCGAGGTGCTCAAGCTCGAGGACGTGCCGACGCCCAGGCCCGCCGCCGGGCAGGTCCTCATCCGGGTCAAGGCGACCGGGGTGAATCCCTACGACACGTACATGCGGAATGGCACCTACGCCATCAAGCCGCCCCTCCCCTACACCCCCGGCAGCGACGCCGCCGGGACGATCGAGGCGGTCGGAGACGGCGTGACGCGGTTCAGGCCCGGGGACCGCGTCTACACCGCCAACACGCTGACCGGCGCGTACGCCGAGCACACCGTCGCGCTCGAATCACAGGTCAACCCGCTGCCGGACCGGGCCACGTTTCCGCAGGGCGCCGGGCTCTGGGTCCCGTACGGCACTGCGTACCACGCGCTGCGCCATCACGCCGACGCCCGCGGCGGCGAGACCGTGCTGGTCCACGGGGCGAGCGGCGGCGTCGGTCTGGCCGCCGTCCAGATCGCGCGGGCGCTCGGCATGGTGGTCCTCGGCACCGGCGGCACGCCCCAGGGGCTCGAGCTCGCCCGGCGCGAGGGCGCGCACCAGGTCTTCGATCACCGCGCCGCCGGCTACACGGAGGCCATTCTCGGGGGGACCGGCGGCCAGGGCGTCGACGTCATCCTGGAGATGCTCGCCAACGTGAACCTCGGCGCGGACCTGAAGCTCCTGGCCCGCAACGGCCGCGTCGTCGTCATCGGCAGCCGCGGCGACGTCTCGATCACGCCGCGCGACCTGATGACGCGCCGGGCCTCCGTGCGCGCCTTCACGCTGTGGAGCATCACGGGTCCGGAGGAGCGGGAGGTTCACGCCGCGATCTTCACCGGGCTCGAGAACGGGACCCTGCGGCCGGTGGTGGGAAAGGAGCTGCCTCTCGCCGAGGCGGTGCAGGCCCACGAGGACGTCATGGCCCCGGGCGCCTACGGGAAGATCGTCCTGATTCCCTGATCGGCCGGCCGCCCCGGGGCCGCCGGCGCCGGGTCCCTTCATGGCCTGACGGCGCGCGCGTCAGAACATCGTATTGCCGTGGGCCGACTGCTCCGGAATGACCTGCAGGACATCCCAGTGCTCCACGATCTTGCCTCGCTCGTCGAAGCGGAAGATGTCCATGCCCGCCCAGTCTGGCTCACCGGGATACTCCTGGCGGCAATGGAGCACGACGTACTGTCCCTCGGCGATGGCGCGCTTCACGTGCACCCGCTTGTTCGGGTAGTCCTTCGCCATCTCCTTGAAGAAGCGGATGAACGCCTCCTTGCCGTCGGCCACGCCGGGGTTGTGCTGGATGTACGTGTCGCCGACGTACTTCCGGACGGCCTCCGCCGGCTTCCCCTGATTGAACATGAGGTCGTAGAAGGCGATGGCGGTCTGCTTGTTGCGCTCGAGCTGCTCGCTCATGACGACACCTCCTCCTCGTCCGTCCCCGCGGCGGGCTCCCGCGACGCGTCGACCAGACGGCCTCCCGTGACCGCGAGGAGATCTGCCACCCCGAGCTCGAGGTCCACGCCTCGGACGCCGGCGCTCACGTGGATTCGCTCCCAGCCCTCCGCGGTCGCGTCCACCAGCACCTCGAAGGCCCCCGCGCGCACGGCCAGCGCCGAGATGCCGCCGACCTTGAGCCCGGTCAGCCGCTCGGCCTCGCGCTGGCTGGCCATCCGGAGGCGCTTCTCGCCTAGCGCGCGTCCGAGCCGCTTGAGGTCGACCTGGCGGGTGGACGGCACGAGGACGAGCAGCGGCTTCGCTCGTCCCGTCGTCTCTCGCAGGACCACGAGGGTCTTCAGGACCGAGGCGCCCGGAACCCCCAGGAGCTCGGCTGCCTCGTCGGCCGAGTGGAAGGCGCCCGCGGCGTCGTAGACGCGCACGCGATGCGCGACGCCGCGCGACTCGAGGAGCCGCGCGGCGTTCGTCTTCGGCGCATCGGGCACGGAAGCCGCCGAGGAGCGCCCGTCAGTAGCCCTGGCTCCGGTCGACGATGTTCCGGAGGGGGCGACCGGCCAGATACCGCCGCAGGTTGTCGAAGAAGATGTCGAGGCAGCGCGACACGTAGTCACGCCCGTCATCGACCGCGCAGTGCGGGCTCATGATCACGTTCGGCGTGTTCCACATCGGAGACTCCGGAGGGAGCGGCTCCTCGTGAAACACGTCGAGCACTGCCCCCGACAGCTCCTTCGTCCGGAGCTTCGCCGACAGGGCGTCGTAGTCGACCACCGCGCCCCGCCCGAGGTTCACGAGGCCGGCGTGGGCCGGCAGGCTGTCGAGCTCCTTCGCGCCGATGAGGCCCCGGGTGTCCGGCGTGAGAGGCGTCGTCACCACCACGAAGTCGGCCTGGCGGAGGGCGGTGCGCAGGCCCTTCGTCGTGAACATCCGGTGGACCCAGCGATGGGGGCGGCCGCTCCGGCGCACCCCCAGGACCTTCATCCCGAAGCGCCGCGCCAGCCGCGCGACCTCGCCGCCGATCCGACCCACCCCGACGATCACCACCGTACGCCCCGCGATCGGGGTCATGAAGATCGGGTCCCAGCGGCGCTCGCGCTGGCATGTCACGAAGTGGGGCACGCCGTGGTTCAGCATGAGGAGCGCGGTCATCGCGTACTCCCCGCCCTTCGGGATGTGCACACCGCTCGCGTTGGTCAGCACGACGTCCGGCGGCAGGAGCGGCACGAGCGTCTCGACGCCGGCGCTGGTCGACTGGATCCACTTCAGGCGCGGCGCGCGCGCCCGGAGATCCCGGCCGTCGACGTGGGCGACGACCAGGATCTCCGCCTCGCGCAGCCCCTCCTCGAGGGCCGGCGGATCGACGCCGAAGGTGACACGGAGTCGGCGTCGGAGGTCCCGGAAGCCGCTCGCGCCCTTCGCGAACCGCGGCGGCGTGACGGCGTCGTTGGGGCTCAGCGGGTCATTCTGGATATGCAGGCGAATCAGCCGGTCGCGGGGGGGCATCGACACTCCTCGTGGCTCGGGTTGGCTGGGTGCGGCGTCAGCGTCGTCGGGCATTCTAGCCCACCTTGCCGAGTCGTGGGACACGTCGTGGCCGGCGCCGGTCGCGTGCTACACTTCGTCGCGGACAGCGTCCGGGTGGCCGTTCGGCTCCCGGGCTCAGGAGGCGCGACGGCCCTGCCACTCGAGCGGTTCTTCTCCCAGGCGGATAACGCGGCGATCGAGGCCGCCGTCCGTGACGTGGAGTCTCGGAGCGCCGGCGAGATCGTCCCCTACGCCGTCGAGCGCTCGGACCGGTACACGCGCGCCGTGTGGACCGCCGCCACTCTCGGCGGTCTCGCGGGCGCGCTGGGGGCGGCGATCCTTCGCTGGGCCGGCGACTTCTGGGGAGGCCACGTGGCGCTGTGGATCGCGCTGCCTCCGGCGGCGGGCGCGGCGATCGGCTGGCTCCTGGCGCTCGCGCTCCCGGGGCTTCGCCGCCTGCTGGTGCCGCCCGGCGTCCTGGCCGAGCGCGTGCACCAGCGCGCGAGCGAGGCCTTCCTCGCGGAAGAGGTGTTCCGCACGCGCGATCGCACCGGGATCCTGATCTTTCTCTCCCTCTTCGAGCGGCGCGTCGTCGTCCGCGCCGATCGGGGCCTGGACGGCGTCGTGACCGCGGGCGAGTGGGCGGAGATCGTCGACAGCATCGCGACCGGCATGCGCGAGGGTCGGCCGGGACCGGCTCTCGCCGAGGGCATCCGGCGCTGCGCGAGCCTGGCGGGGCGAGTCCCGCCGCGACCGGACGACCGGGACGAGCTCCCCGGCCAGCTCCGCATGCGCCGCGAGTGATCACCCGGGGCGCCGGACGCACCGGGCTGCCGTGCGCCCGGCGACCGCTGCGCGCGCCGTGGCCGCTCCTCCTCGTCAGCCTCGCCCTGCTCCTTGCCGCCCCGGGGGCCCAGGGCGCGAAGGAGGTGCCCTTCCTCGCCGCCCGGACCAACGATCTCGCCAACCTCGTGTCGTCGGACGTGCGGGAGCGCATCGAGAAGAAGCTCGCCGACCTGGAGCAGCGCACGGGCGCTCAGATCGCCGTGCTGACGGTCGACAGCCTGGAGGGCGACTCGATCGAGGACTACGCGGTCCGGGTCTTCCAGACCTGGAAGCTCGGCCGGAAGGACGTGAACGACGGCGTGCTCTTCGTCGTGGCGCGACAGGAGCGCCGCATGCGGATCGAGGTGGGCTACGGGCTCGAGGACCGGCTCACCGACGCCCGCTCGCGCCAGATCCTGGACGACATCGTCCGGCCGCACTTCCGCGCGGGTAACTTCGCGGCGGGCATCGAGGCCGGTGTCGACGCCATCGTCGCGGTCGTCTCGGGAGCGCCCTTGCCGGCTCCGCGCCGCGACTGGAAACAGCAGATCGGCTCGATCGTCGGGCTCATCGTCTTCTCGCTCATGTTCATCATCGTGATCGGGACCTTCTCGGTGGTGGCCCTCCTCACCCCCGGCTCCCCCGGCTGGTTCCTCTACCTGTTCCTGACGCCGTTCTACGGAATCTTCCCGTCGATCGTCTTTCCGCCGTACGGGGGCCTGATCGCGGCCGGAAGCTGGCTGATCGGCTTTCCGATGCTGCGGAGCCTTCTCCACAGCTCGAGCGGCACGTCGTTCCGGAAGCGGCACGGGTGGGTCGTGACCCCGAGCTCCGGCGGCCGGTGGAGCAGCAGCGGGTCGGGCGGAGGCTACTCCGGAGGTGGCGGCGGCGTTCTCGGGGGGAGGCGGATCCTCGGGCGGCGGTGGAGCCTCCAGCAGCTGGTAGGGTTCTCTACGAAGGTTCGCCGGGGAGCAGGGCCCTACCCCCCGGCGATTTCATCTGCGCGCGCGTCCCCGCTCGCAACGTGGAGCGTTTCCGGGACGGCCTGCGCACTCCCCTGCACAGGGGAGTCATCACTTCCCGGATTCCGCCGCCGGCTTGCCCGGCGACGGCGTCCTCTAGCGCGGTGGCGTGTCCTCCATCGGCTGTCTCCTTTGCCAGGCTCCAACCGTTGAGCCTTCGACGGGGATCGCGCGTCCCCCGTCAAGACCAGTGGAGCAACACCGCGCCCCGGGTGTCAAGAGGTATATCGCGGGGTGCCGTCGTGACCTTGACACTTCCCGATCCAACAGCCCAGGATCGCGTCATGCCGACGCGCCGGGGCGAGCGTTGTTCGCCAGCCGCCGTCGGCACGACCGAGAAATGGTTCAATTTCGACTCGCCTCGCCACGTCCTGCGCCACGGAACGCCGGGCTCGAAGGCTCGGATTTGACGAACCGATGAGGCGGCTCCTGAACAAGGTGAAGGCCGCCCTGGCACCCCCCGTGGGGTGGGCTGCAACCGTCCCCTTTCGCTTCACGGGCCCGGAAGAACTCGAGCCGCCACCGAACGTCTGCCACTCACGCTGGCCGGCAACCCTGCGTGAGCGATTCAATCGCCCAGGGATGCGAATCCTCGAGATCGGCTCCCGCAATGTGACCGGCGCGAATCTCAGGAGCTCCTTCTCCGCGGCTCACTATGTCGGGTTCGACCTCTACCCCGGCGAGAACGTGGACGTCGTCGGCGATGCCCACCGATTGTCGATCTATTTCGCGCCGCAGGAGAGGTTCGACCTGATCTTCAGCTCGGCCGTTTTCGAGCATCTGTACATGCCGTGGGTGGCCGTGGAGCAAATCGCGAAGCTGCTGAAGGTCGGCGGGCATGTCTTCGTGGAGACGCATTTCTCCTTCGGTGCGCACGGGAGACCCTGGAACTTCTTCCAGTTCTCCGACATCGGACTGCGCGCGCTGTTCAACCCAGCACTCGGTTTCGAGGTGATCGAGGCCGGGATGAGCAATCCAATTGCCGGCTACTTCACCCACCGGGCCGCCCCCTATCTGCGTTACAAACCGGTGCGGCAACTCTACTGCCACAGCGAGATCCTGTGCCGCAAGACGCGCGAGCTCTCGGATTTTGCGTGGTCGCGGCTCGGCGCCGACGACGTCGCTGCCGCCACTCGCTACCCGAAACCACGCTGACGGCGGACCGACCGGCTGTCGCGGTCGCCAAGAGGTCGGCCGAGGATCGGCGCTCCACGGGGTGGCGGCCCCGCGGGGTGCCGGACGACCGAGGGGTCCGGCGGCCACGGTCGCGTCCGCAGCGTCCCCGGGCACACCCTGCGGCGGGGCCGCTCTGCAACCGGCCCGGTGCTAGGATGTGGGCCGAGGAGGACGCCATGACAGGGACCCTCTACGACCTGGTGCTGCGTGGTGGCCGGGTGATCGATCCATCACAGGGGCTCGATGGCGCGCTCGATGTGGGCGTCCGGGCCGGACGGGTCGAGGCGGTGGCGCCCGCGCTTCCCCTCGAGCGGGCGCGTGAGGTCATCGACGCCCGGGGCCGCATCATCCTCCCCGGTCTGATCGACACCCACGCCCATGTCTACCAGTTCGTCACCGGCCGCTTCGGCCTGGAGGCGGACATGGTGGGCGTGCATTCCGGGACGACGACCGTGGTCGACCAGGGCGGTCCGAGCTGCATGACGCTGCCGGGCTTCCGGAAGTTCGTCGCCGAGCCGGCCGCGACCCGCGTGTACGCGTTTCTGTCGGCCTATCTGGTCGGTGGTCTCGAGGGCCACTACTACCCGGCCCTCTACGGGCCCGACGGCGTCGACGTTCCGGCCACGATCCGCGCGGCGCAGGAGAACCGCGACCTGATCCGCGGCATCAAGGCGCACGCCGAGATCGGCGGGGTCGCGCGCTGGGGGCTCGCGGTCCTGCGCCTCGGGGCGGAGATCGCCCGCGAGGCCGATCTCCCGCTCTACGTCCACTTCGGCCAGCTCTGGCCGCTCCCCAAGTCAGGCGGCGGAGACGCGGATCCGGACACGATCCTCGCCCGCGTCGTCGAGATCCTCCGGCCGGGCGACATCCTGGCGCACCCGTTCACCCGCCATCCGGGCGGCTTCGTCGACCGTGGCGGTCGGGTCCACCCCGTCGTCCGGGAGGCGATGGCGCGCGGCCTCCGCATCGACGTCGGCCACGGCTCCCACTTCAGCTTCGACGTGGCGCGCCGCGTGCTGGACGCGGGGATCATCCCCGACACGCTCGGCGCCGACCTCCACGGCTACAACACGGAGGTGCCGCGGCCGGCCGGGACGCCACCCGGCGCGCATCCCGATCCCGAGCTCCATCCCTTCGCGGGGAGCACGCGCTTCAGCCTCGCGCGCGCGATGACCGGGCTCATCGCGTGCGGCCTCTCGCTCGAGCAGGTCGTGCCGATGGTGACCCGGAACGCCGCGCGCATGCTGGGTCGCGAGGACGAGGTGGGCACGCTCCGCCCCGGGACCGTCGCCGACGTCACCGTGCTGGAGGACCGGCGGGGCCGCTTCTCCCTCCGGGACAACGGCGGCACAGAGGTGATCGCCGAGCGCTTGCTGATGCCGGAGCTCTGCCTGCGCGCTGGCCGCCGCATCGACGCCGACGCGCCGATCCTGCCGCAGGCCGTCGCCGCCTGAGCGGGACGGTCCCGCACCGAGGGGCCGATGCTCGCGCGCTCGACCTAGATCAGCCGCGCCTCGGCGTCACGCGAGCGGAGGCCAGTAGCGCACCGGCTCGACCGCGCCGTTCCGCCTGGCCAGGAGCCACGTGGAGCCCTTCTTCTTCGGCTCGCCCTCGCCGACCAGCGCTTCCACGACGTCGCCGTGCGTGCACAGCACCACGGGCCCCGGCCCGAGCCGGTCGATGAGCCCCCGCGCCTTCTGGACCGGAACACCCTCGGCGATCGCCGGGTCGTGCTCGACCGGGAGTCCGAGGCGCGCGGACAGCGGTTCGAGGGTCTGCACGCAGCGAACGTACGGGCTCGAGACCAGCCGGGACAGGGCGTAGCCCGCCAGCGGCGCGACCATCGCGTCCGCCTGGCGGCGGCCCCGCTTGTCGAGAGGCCGGAGGCGGTCGTCGCCCGTCCATTCGTCGCGGTCGCCCGCCCGCCCGTGGCGCACCAGGAGGACGAGCGATCGGAGCGTCGGCTCGATCGCGTCGAGGATCGCCCTGTCGCCGGGGTAGGACAGCTCGCGCGCCGCGCTCGACAGCGGGACCCAGCGGACCTCGTCCACCTCCGAGTTCGGCTGGAACGTCCCGTCCCGCACGGTCATGATCCAGTAGCGAACCGACTTCTCGCGGCCCCGCCGCTCGCGGTACCGCGTCTCCCCGATCTCGGGGCCGAGGAGACACTCGAACCCGGTCTCCTCGACGACCTCGCGCAGGGCGCACTCCTCGTCCGACTCGCCCCGCTCGATCTTGCCCTTCGGGAGGGTCCAGTCGCGGTGGCCGGGGCGGTGGACGAGGAGGACCTCGCCACGGCGGTCGGACGCGGCGCGGAGAACCGCCCCGCCGGCCGCCCGGATCTCAGGGGCTAGGCGGCCTTCCACACGCCCTGTCGCGTGAGGTCGTCGCCGACGGCCCGGATCCCGCTGGCGAGGCCGTCCACCACGAAGTCCACCTGCTCCCGCGTGATGCAGAGCGGCGGTGAGAGCGCGACGACGTGGCCGACCGGCAGCGCGCGGACGATCAGGCCGTCCTCGAGGCACTTGGCCGCGACCGCCTGGCTCACCTTCTGCGTGGCCTCGAACGGCCGGCGGCTCGCGCGGTCGGCCATGAGCTGGATGCCGGCCACGAGGCCGATGCCCCGCACGTCGCCCACCAGCGGCAGGCCGGCGACGCGCTCGCGGAGCGCCGCCTGCATGTAGGCGCCCGTCCGCGCGGCGTTGCCGATGAGATCCTCGCCGAGGAGGATGTCCAGGTTGGCCATCGCGGCCGCCGCGCCCACCGGGTGCCCGCTGTACGTGAAGCCGTGGGCGAAGGCCCCGACCTCGGGCGACCCGGCCTGGAGCACCGACCACACCCGCTCGGAGACGATCACGCCGGAGAGCGGGAAGTAGCCGCTCGTCAGCCCCTTGGCGACCGTCATCAGGTCGGGCTCGATGTCGTACACGTGGCAGCCGAACGGGCGCCCGAGCCGGCCGAACCCGCAGATGACCTCGTCCGCGATCAGGAGGATGTCGTGCTTGCGGAGCACGGCCTGGACCCGGTCGAAGTACGTCCGCGGCGGCAGCAGCACGCCGCCCGTGCCCATGACCGGCTCAGCGATGAAGGCGCCGACGGTGTCGGCGCCCTCGCGCTCGATCAGCGCTTCGAGCTCCGCGACCAGCTCGGCCGCGTAGGCCTCTTCCGTGGTGCCCGGGGCGGCGTCCCGGTAGTAGTCCGGGGCCTTCGTGTGGAGCACCATCGGGAGCGGCAGGTCGAAGGCCCGGTGGAACGTCGGGAGACCGGTCAGGCTCGCCGCGGCCACCGTGCTGCCGTGATAGGCGCCGAGCCGCGAGATGATCTTCTTCTTCTGGGGCTTGCCGCGGAGGTTGTTGTAGTACCAGACGAGCTTGACCTGCGTGTCGTTGGCCTCGGAGCCGGAGTTCGCGAAGAACACCCTGCTCATCCGGCCCGGGACCATCCCCAGCAGGCGGTCGGCCAGCCGGATCTGCGGCTCGTTCGACATGGACGAGAACGTGTGGTAGTAGCCGAGCCGCCGCGACTGGGCCGCGATCGCGTCGCTCACCTCCGTCCGGCCGTATCCGATGTTCACGCACCAGAGGCCGGCGAAGGCGTCGAGATAGCGGCGGCCGTTCGCGTCCGTGAGCATGACGCCCGAGCCCTCGGTCATGATCCGGGGGCCTGTCCGGAGGTGGTCGACGATGGACGTCGATGGGTGGAGCACGCGCTCCTTGTCGAGGGTCTCGAGCTTGGAGGTCTCCAGGGTCTTTCCGGTCATCATCGGCTCCTTCGGGCACCCATCATGGGGGCGATGCTGTCGCTGATCCGCGACCCATGATACGCGAAGCATCCGCCGCGCGCCCCACCCCTCACTCCGCCCGCCGGTACGCGCGGAGCGCCGGCGCCCGCCAGGCGATACACGCCGTGCTCACCAGGCTCGCCGCGCCGCCCAGCACGACCGCGAGCCCCGCGCCGAGCCACTGCGCGACGACGCCCGCCTCGAACTCCCCGAGCTGGGGTCCGCCCATGAAGAAGAGCATGCTGATCCCGACCATCCGGCCCCGCAGGTGATCGGGCGTCTCGAGCTGGCGCACGATGTTCCGGAGCACCGCGCTGATGGTATCGGCGCAGCCGGTCAGGGCGAGGGCCAGGAACATGGGCCAGAACGACCGCGACAATCCGAAGGCGATGGTGGCGAGGCCGTAGATCGCCACCGACGTGATGAGCACGACGCCACGCCGCCGGATGCGGCCGGCGAGGCGGATCATGGCCGCGCTGGCTATCACGGCGCCGATCGACGGCGCCGCGAAGAGCCAGCCGTATCCGCGCGGGCCCACCTGGAGCACGTCCTGGGCGAAGAGCGGCAGCAGCGCCGTCGCCGAGCAGAAGAAGGTCGCAACGCCGTCGAGCAGCATCGTGGCCCGGAGCAGCGGAGTCCCGAACACGAACCGGAGCCCCTCCCCGAGCGACTTCGCGCTGATGGCGCGGCGGTCGGGCGGGCGAGTCGGCGGCAGGCCGCGCATCAGCAGGAGCGCGCTGATCGTTGCGACGAACGACAGCGCATTCAGCGCGTAGACGAGCGCGATCCCGACGGTCGCCAGCGCGACGCCCGCGAGCGCCGGGCCGACGACCGAGGCGGTCTGGAACACGATCGAGTTGAGACTGATCGCGTTGGGCAGGTGCTCGCGCGGCACCAGGCTCGGGAGGAGCGCCTGGCGCGCCGGACCGTCGGCGGCGCCGGCCGCCGCACCGAACCCCGCGATGAGCAGGATGTTCCAGGGGCTGGCGTGGCCGCTGGCCGTCACGAGGGCGAGCCCGGTCGCGGCAAGCATCATCGTGGCCTGGGCGACGAGCATGAGCCGCCGGCGGTCGACGGCGTCCGCGAGCACTCCGCTCCAAAGCCCGAAGACGAGGATCGGGCCGATCCGCGCGAGGCCCACCAGGCCGAGGGACAGCGCCTTCCAGCCCGGCGGCGCGAGAAGGGCGATGTGCCAGAGGATCGCCGCCCCCTGCATCATGGTGCCCGATATCGATATCAGCTGGCCCACCCACAGCAGCCGGAAGTTCCGGTGCTGCAGCGCGACGAAGGTCGACGGCGCGCTCGACGACACCGCTACCGACGCCTCTTGCGGGCCCGCGACGCCGAGGCCGGCCGGCCCGGGGACCAGCTCTCCCGCACGATCGCCCAGCGCTCGTGGTCACGCCAGCGCCCGCCGATCTTGAGGTACCGCGGGGAGAAGCCTTCCTTCCGGAAGCCGAGGCCCCGCACCAGTCTTCGCGACGGGACGTTCGCGGGCTGGATGTTCGCCTCCAGGCGGTGGAGCTTCAGCCGGCGGAAGGCGTGGCGGAGCACGAGCCCGAGCCCTTCGGTCAGGTATCCCGAGCCCGCGAACGGGTGAAAGGCGTAGTAGCCGAGATAAGCGCTCTGGAGCGCGGCGCGCACGATCTCGCTGACGTTCACCACACCCACGATCGCGCCGTCAGCGCGACGGCAGACGAGGAGCCGGATCCGCGTCGGACCGGTCGTCTCCCGCCAGCGCGCCACCGCCGACGGCGTGGTGGGCGGGTACACCCAGGGCCGGTGGAGCCGGCGGCTCCGGCGGGCGAGCTCGGCCAGCGCCGGCACGTCGGCCGGCCCGGGAGCTCTCAGCAGGACTCGACGGCCCGTCTCGAGCGCCCCGGAGCGCTCGCCCACCCCCGCGCGCGACGAGGGCACTAGACGGCGACGCCGCGGAGCGTGAGCTCGCGCGCCCGGTGACAGGCGACGAGGTGCCCCGGCGCGATCGCCTCGAGACGCGGGGTCTCGGTCCGGCAGATGTCCACGGCGTAGGAGCACCGCGGGTTGAAGTAGCAGCCGGGCGGCGGGTTCGCGGCGTCCGCCACGTCGCCCTCGAGGACGATCCGCTGACTGCGGAGCCGCGGGTCCGGCTTCGGCACGGCGGAGAGGAGCGCCTCGGTGTAGGGGTGGCGCGGCGTGGCGAAGAGCCGGTCCGTGTCGGCGATCTCGGCGATGCGGCCCACGTACATCACGGCGACCCGGTCGCTCACGTGCTTGACGACCGACAGGTCGTGAGCCACGAACAGGTACGTGAGCCCGAGCTCGGACTGAAGGTCGAGCATCAGGTTCAGGATCTGGGCCTGCACCGAGACGTCGAGGGCCGATACCGGCTCGTCCGCGACCACGAGGCTCGGGTTGAGCGCCAGGGCCCGGGCGATGCCGATGCGCTGCCGCTGGCCGCCGCTGAACGCGTGCGGGAAGCGCCGCATGTACTCGGGGCGCAGCCCGACCAGGCGCAGGAGCTCGGCCACGCGCTCCCCGCGCTCGTGCCGGTCGCCGACGCGGTTCACCAGCAGCGGCTCCCCCACGATGTCGAGCAGGGTCTTCCGGGGGTTCAACGAGGAGAACGGGTCCTGGAAGATCATCTGCATCTGCCGCCGGAGCGGCCGCAGGCGCCGCTTGGGCAGGGTGGCGACGTCGACCACCTCCCCGCCCCCGCCCCGGAAGAGGATCTCGCCCGAGGTGGGCGTGATCGCGCGCAGGATGCAGCGGGCCGTCGTCGTCTTGCCGCAGCCGCTCTCGCCGACGAGGGACAGCGTCTCTCCCGGCCGGAGATCGAAGCTCACGTCGTCCACCGCCCGGACGTGGCCGACGAGCCGCCGCAGGAGCCCCCGCCGGATCGGGAAGAACTTCCGGAGGCGTCGGACGTCGAGGAGGGGGCCGTCCGCCGCGGTGGCCGCGTCGAGGCGGCGGCCCCGGTCCGAGCCGCCGACCGGCGGCGCCACGCGCGGGGTCGGCTCGCTCATGCGCCGGCCTGGGCGCCGGCCGGAATCGCCCCCGAGACGCGCGGCGGGTGGTGCAGGAAGCAGCTCACCGCGACCCGGTTCTCCCCGTCCACGGGCAGGAGCTCCGGCTCGTGACGCTCGCACGTCCCCCGGATCCACTCCACGCAGCGCGGGTGGAAAGGGCAGCCCGGCGGGCGGTTGTGGGGGTGCGGGATCGAGCCGGAGATGGTCGGCAGCTTCGTCCGGACCTGGGCCTGGATGGACGGGATCGACCGCAGCAGGGCCTGCGTGTACGGGTGCTGGGGTGCGTGGAAGATCGCGTCCACGGGGCCGCGCTCGACCACCCGGCCGAGGTACATCACCACGACCTCGTCGCACATCTCGGCGACCACGCCGAGGTTGTGGGTGATCAGGATGATCGCCATCCCCTCCCGGGCCTGGAGGTGGCGGAGAAGATCCAGGATCTGCGCCTGCGTCGTCACGTCGAGGGCGGTGGTCGGCTCGTCGGCGATCAGCACGCGCGGGCCGCACGCCAGCGCCGTGGCGATCATCGCCCGCTGGCGGAGGCCGCCGCTCATCTGAAACGCATACTCGTCGACGCGGCGCTCGGGCTTCGGGATGCCCACCTGGCGGAGGAGACCGATCGCGCGCTCGCGCGCCTGGGCCGCGTCCACGCCCAGGTGGAGACGGATCGTCTCCACCATCTGGTTGCCGACGGTGTGGACCGGGCTGAACGAGGTCATGGGCTCCTGGAAGACGAGCCCGATCTCGCCGCCCCGGATGCGGCGCATCTCGCGGCTCTCGGGGTCGAGCCGCGCGACGTCCACCGTCTCCTCACCCTGACCGCCGCTCGCCGGGCGCCGCAGCAGGATCTCCCCGCTCACGATGCGTCCCGGGCGCTCGACGATCCGGAGGATCGAGCGGGCCGTGACGCTCTTCCCGCAGCCGCTCTCCCCCACGATGCCGAGGGTCCGCCCCGAGTGAAGGTCGAAGCTCGCGCCGTCCACGGCCTTGACGATCCCCTCCTCCGCGAAGAAGTACGTCCTGAGATCGCGGACGGAGAGGATCGGGGTCAGGCCTTGACTTCCATACACTTCCCCGCGCATCGGCTCGCCGGACTGTATGGAAGTCAAGGCCTGACCCCGCTCAGTGGCCGTAGGGGTCGGCGGCGTCGCGGAGGCCGTCGCCCATGAAGTTGAACGCGATGATCACGACGATGACGGGGACGGCGGAGTACAGGAGCCATGGCGAGATGGCGAGCGCCTGGATATTCTGGGCCTGCTGGAGGAGCACGCCCCAGCTGATCGCGGGCGGCCTGAGCCCGAGCCCGAGGAACGACAGCGACGTCTCGCTGATGATCATGGCCGGGATGGCCAGCGTGGTCGCCGCGATGATGTGGGACAGGAACGACGGCACCATGTGGCTCAGGATGATGCGCGTCCGGCTGCAGCCCGACAGCTCGGCCGCCATCACGAACTCCTCTTCGCGGAGCGAGAGGAACCGCCCGCGCACCACCCGCGCAAGCTCAGTCCAGCCGATCAGCGAGATGATCACCGTGATCGCGAAGTAGACCTGGGTCACGCTCCAGTCGTTCGGGAGCGCCGCCGCCAGGCCCATCCAGAGCGGAATCGTCGGGATCGATCGCAGGATCTCGATGACGCGCTGGATCACCGTGTCGATGGCGCCGCCGAAATAACCGGACACGCCGCCGAGGAACACCCCGAGCACGAGCGCGAGGGCGACGCCCGCGAGCCCGATGGTCAACGACGTCCGGCTCGCGTACATGAGGCGGGACCACTGGTCCCGGCCCTGCTCGTCCGTGCCGAGGAGGAACAGCGTCTCCTCCGGTCGGGCGTCCTCGACTCCCACGAGATGGAGGCTCGCGGGAACCAGTCCGAGGAAGTGATACTCGAATCCAGCGCACGAAGAAGCGCACTCGCATCTTCTTCGACGGGTCCGGCGTGTAGACCCGTTTCAGCGTGACCGGATCGCGCAGGCCGGTCAACCCGTAGACGTGCGGAAAAAAGCGGCCCTCATCGAACCAATGGATCCGCTGCGGGGGAAGCAGCGAGCGCTGGGCCTCGGACGCCGTGGGCGGCGCGTATGCCAGGAACTCCGCGAAGATCACGCCGAGGTAGAAGAGCAGGACGATGGCCGTGGCCACCATCGCCAGACGGTGACGTCGGAAGCGCCACCACATGAGCTGCCACTGGCTCGCGACGGAGATCCGCTCTTCGGCGACCTCTCCGACCGCGAGATCGAGCCCGGTCGCGACGGGCTCGCCGGCGTCGGTCCCCAGGATGGGCCCGATGCCGGGCTCCGCGGAGCTGCCGGGCGTGGGGGACCGGCAGCTCGGCTATCGCTTGCCTTCCATCCGGATGCGCGGATCGATCCAGAGCAGCAGGAGGTCCGAGAGGAAGGTGCCCACGACCGTCAGGACCCCGAGCAGCAGCACGATCGTCCCCGCGAGAAACATGTCCTGCGCCACCAGCGCCTTCAGGAGGAGCGGCCCCACGGTAGGCAGGCTCAGGACCAGGGACACGATGATGCTGCCCGACACCACGTACGGGAGCAGGTAGCCGATCGTGCTCGCGAAGGGGTTGAGCGCAACCCGCACCGGGTACTTCAGGATGACCCGCCGCTCGGGCACCCCACGGGCGCGCGCCGTCATCACGTAGGGCTTCCGGAGCTCGTCGAGCAGGTTCGCGCGCATGATGCGGATGAGCTGCGCGGTGCCGGCCAGCCCCAGGATGAGGGCGGGCAACGGGAGGTGCTTGATCAGGTCCCAGCTCTTGGCCAGGCTCCATGGCGCCTCGACGAACTCGTCGGAGAACAGACCCCCGATGCTCATGTTGAAGTAGCGGAACCCGAGGTACATGAGGACGAGGGCGAGCATGAAGCTTGGGACGGCGAGGCCGATGAAGCCGATGAACGTCGCCAGGTAGTCTCCGGGAGAGTACTGGCGGACGGCCGAGTAGATCCCGATCGGAAGCGCGAGAAGCCAGGTCAGGAGGATCGCGGCCACCGAGACGACCATGGTGAGCCAGAGCCGGTCTCCGATGACCTCGGAGACCGGGCGCTTCCACTCGAGCGCCATCCCGAACCGGCCCCTGCACCACCTGCTTCATCCAGCGGAGGTACTGGATCAGCATGGGCTTGTCGAGCCCGTACTCCTGCCGGAGCGCGTCCGCCTCCTGCTCCGACACGGCCCCGCCCGATGCCGACATCTGGGCGATGTAGGAGGTGATGTAGTCGCCCGGCGGGAGCTGGATGATGACGAAGGACAGGACAGAGATCGCCCACACCGTGAGCAGCGCGAGGATCAGCCGCTGGATGAGATACGTGATCACGGAGGTCTAGTCCACCCCGGCAACGCACCCGGCCCGCCTCCCGGGCGGCCGTGCTGGCCGCCCGGGACCGGGATGAGGGTCGTGGCCCCTACGCCTTGAAGTAGTACGTCGAGGGCTGAGACGTGCCCGGCGTCCGGCAGTGCTGCGCGTTGATCTGCCGTGACGCCATGTTCCCCATCTTGCGGCTGGCGATGCGCACCCCCATCGTCGCCGGCGACTGGCCGACCGTCCCGATGGAGTACTGCCCGTCGATCATGATCTTGAAGATCTCCTGCGCGATCTTGATCCGCTCGGGCTGCTTCTTCCCGTTCGCGGAGCGGAACATGTCCAGGGCCTTCATGAGCGGGGTATCGTCGGGAGCCTTCCCCTGCTTGCCGCCCGTGGAATACCAGACCGCGATCGGCGTGCCCATGAGCGACTCGCCCGGATCCACGGGAATCCCGTGCCGGGGGAAGAGATACAGCAACTCGGTGCCGTCGTTCGCCCAGATGGCGATCTGGTGCTCGTTCGATCGGACTCGGGTGAAGAAGAGGCTCCGCTCCACCTCCTTGATGTCCGCCTGGATCCCGATCTTCTTCCACTGCTCCTTGATCATCTCGCCGACCTGAGCATGCGGGATGAAGGCGCCCGCCGATGCCATGAGCTCGATGCGCAGGCGCCCCTTTCCGTCGGCCCGGAGCCGATACCCCTCACCGTCTTTCTTCGAGAGGCCGATCTTGTCGAGCAGCGCGTTGGCCTGCTTGACGTCGAGCGTCGACCACTTCTTCCGCCACTCCGGACCCGGGTTGTACGGGCGTGGAGTCGGCCGGAGCGATGGAGCCCGGGGTACCGATCCCGAGCCAGAACGTCTCGTTCAGCTGGTCCCGGTCGATCCCCATCGACAGGGCGCGCCGGAAGTCGGCGGTGTGGAGCCACTTCGCCACCTCGGCGTCCGCCTCGTAGGCGTGGTTGACCTGGAGCGTGGCGTCGGAGCCGTTCAGCGCCGGGTCGAGCCGGACGTCGTAGCCGACCTTGTCCCGGTTCTCGAGGAACACCGGGAGCTTGGTCATCGCCGTGTGGCGCTCCTGGAGATCGTACTGCCCGGCGATGGCCCGGAGGTTCAGCACCTCGAGGTTCTCGGCGACGGTCATCTGGATGCGGTCGATGTACGGGAGCTGGTTGCCGGCGGTGTCGACCTCGTAGAAGAACGGGTTCCGCTCCATCACCCAGGTCGGGTTGTTGATGGGTGTGACCACCTTCCAGGGGGTGAGCACAGGCAGATCGGGGTTGAGCCGCCAGTCCCAGCGATTCTTGAGGTACCCGAGCCAGCTGTCAAAGTTGGCGGCCTTCGCTTTCGCGTTCGCCGCATCCATGCCGATGTACTTCGGATGGAACTGCTTCACGTAGTGGGCCGGCATGTAGGCGCCCATCGTCCGGCCTTCCATCTGCCAGAGCGCCTGGCCCCCGCCCATCGCGGTCGACCCGGCGAGGATGTCGAGGAACAGATAGTTCGGCTCCGGGAACTCGAAGAGAACCGTGGTCTCGTCGATCTTCTTGATCACCCCCGACTTGCCGTTGATCAGGAAGTCCGGATGCTGGACCGGCACGATGTCCTTGTTCAGGTAGATGTCCTCGTACCAGAACATGAAGTCGTCGGCGGTGAAGGGCTTTCCGTCCGACCACTTGTGACCCTTCCGGAGGTAGAGGGTCACCGACTTCCCGTCGTCGGCGAGCAGCCACTGGCGTGCGACGCACGGGCGGACCTGGGTTCCGGTGTATTCCCAGAACAGGAGCTTGTCGGCCGACACGATGCGGTTGCCGTTCTCGCTGTCGCCGGGGCCCGTGAAGCCCCGCCGCCAGGTCCCCCCGTATCGACCGATCTCGTGCACCGGCTTGATGACGAGCGGCTCCTTCGGAACCCGCTGCTCCACCGGCGGCAGCTTCCCCTGCTTCACGAGCTCCGCCAGCATCGGAGCCTCGCTGAACTTCGTGGGCCACTTGGCCGGGTCGAGGATCAGCTCCGGGCCCTCGAGCTTGCCAATTAGCTGGGCGCCGAGCTTGGGCGGGGCGGCCGTCCCCTGCGCGCGGGCCACCCCGGGCAGCCCGACGGCGGCGAGGCTCCCCGACAGGAGCGCCGCGTCCCGGATGAACTCGCGCCGGCTGACACCATTCCGCTTCCTCGACATCACGGACCCTCCTCGTTGATGGTCGTGGTCAGAGAACGACGGCCTCGGGACGAACCTGATGGCCCGGAGTCTAGCACGGCGAGGCGGGATTCCGCCCCCGCCTCCCGTACGGCGCGCTGCGTCAGGTCCTGGCGCCGACCCGAGCGGCCTCGCGGGCGCCCCGGCCGGCGATCCACCAGGGCTGGGCGCACAGCCACCCGAGGAACTCGACGATCGTGTGCGCCGCCAGGTAGGACGTGATCCCGGTGCCGATGTCGAGCATCGGGTTCACCTCGACGAGGTCGAAGCCGACGATCCGCGTGTGCTCGGCGAGCGCCCGGAGCGTGTCGCGGAGCTCGGCGTAGAGGAAGCCGTTCGGCTCCGCCGACACGCAGCCCGGGACCAGCGGCATGTCGAGGACGTCGACGTCGACGCTCACGTAGCAGGCGGCGTCCCGGGGGATGCGGTCCACGAGAGCCCCGGGGGGTCACGTCCCGGAACTCCTCCATGGTCACGATGCGGTTCCCGTCCCCCAGCGAGTCGTCCATCATCACCTGGGAGTTCCGGAGGCTCCGGATCCCGATCTGGCTGAGGCTCCGGACGTGCGCCATCCGGGCGATGTGACGGAACGGGTGGCTGTTGGTCAGCTCGAGCCCGTGGACGAACGGGAGGTAGTCGAGGTGGGCGTCGAAGTGGACGACGTGGAGCGGCTCCCGGTACGCGCGCACGACGGGGTACGTGATGCCGTGGTCGCCCCCCAGGACGACCGGCAGGGCGCCCCGATCGAGGAGCCGGCGCACCATGGCCGTCACGTTGTCGAACGTCCCCGCCACGTTGGTGGGCAGGACGTCGGCGTCTCCCACGTCGACGATCCGTCCGTTGGCGAGCTCGTGCTGGAGGAACTCCCGGCGCAGGCCCGGATCGTAGTACCCGCGGCCCCGCCCGCCGAAGCGCATCGAGTGCTCCCGGATGCCGCGGGGGCCGAACCGGGAGCCGGGCATGAAGGGCGAGCCCTCGTCGCTCGGCACGCCCATCACCGCGACGTCCGCGTCGAGACGGTCGAGGTCGGTGGCGATGACCGAGCGGAGGAACGACGGGATCCCGACGAACGCGGCGTTCCAGCGCGGCTCGGCGCCGGGCTGTATCAGGGGACCGCTCAGGCCCCGACGCGCGCCGGCGCGCGTCCCGCGGCGCGCTCGCCGCTCGCGGGCTCGATCCCGTGCCGCGCCAGCACCGCCGCGATGGCGCGGCGCTCGGTCTCCGTCGCCGGCACCAGCGGCAGCGCCGGCACGCCGCTCCCGATCCCGATCATTGCGCACGCCGCCTTGAGCGCGGGCAGCCAGTGCCCGATCTCGTGGATCGCGCAGAGGTCCAGGATCGCGCCCTGGATCCGCGTGCAGGCGGCGCCGTCCCCGCGGGCCGCGGCCGCACGCAGCTCGACCATGAGCGCGGGCACCACGTTGGCGAGCCCGGGCACGAGGCCGTCCCCACCCAGGCGGAGGCTCGCCGCCACGAGGTGCTCGTGCCCCTGGAGGACCCGGAAGTCGGGCCGCGTCGCCTTGACGGCGAGGAACGCCTGGAACGCGACGAAGTCCCCGGCGGAGTCCTTGATCCCGAGTACCCGGCTGTCCCGGGCGAGGTCGGCCACCAGGGCGGGCGCGAGCACCTGGTTCGTGCACTGCGGGATGTTGTAGAGGAGCGCCGGCCGATCGGCGGCTTCGATGACGGTCTCGATGTGGCGCCGCTGGGCGGTCCCGTCGACGCCGAAGTAGTACGGAGAGCCGACGACCACCGCGTCGGCCCCCTCGGCCGCCGCCTGGCGCGCCGCTTCGACCGCGGGCCCCGTCGCCGGCAGCATCACGCCGGCGAGGACCGGCACCCGGCCGGCCGCGGCCCGCACGAACGCCCGGACCACCGTGCCCCGCTGGCGCGACGGCAGCCAGGCGCCCTCACCACAGCCGCCGAGCACGAAGAGCCCGCTGCATCCGCCCTGGAGCACGTGCTCCACCAGGTGCCCGATCGCGCCCTCGTCGATCTCGCGGGAGAGGTCGAGCGGCGAGATCGTCGGCGGGACGATGCCGCTCAGGGCGCGATCCCAGGTCCAGCCGGCTGCCTTCGTCATGCGGAGGCCCGCCCGCCGACCAGGGTCCGGTCCGGCGTGCCGGTCCCCAGCACCTCCCGGAGGGAGGCCTCGAGGATGTCCAGCATGTCGTCCACCTCGGCGGCCGTGATCGTGAGCGGCGGCGCGAGGGCCAGCATCCAGTGGCTCGCGCGCAGGAGGAGGCCGCGCCGGCGCGCGACCTCGCGCACCCGGATCCCGAAGTTCACGTCGGCGGGATAGTGCTCGCGCGTGGCGGGGTCCCGGACGAACTCGACGCCGATCAGGAGCCCCTCGCCCCGGACGTCGCCGATCACGGGCAGGCGCTCCTGCATCTCCCGGAGGCGCGCCACCGCCTGGGCGCCGCGGGCCCGCGAGTTCTCGACGATCCCGTCGTCGAAGATCTGCTTGATGGCCGCGATGCCGACCGCGGAGGCCACCGGGTTCCCGCCGAACGTGTGGCCGGCGTGGAACTGGACCTGGTCGACCGCGTTGCCGTAGAACACCTGGCCGATGCGGGTCGTGAGGAGGTTCGCCGACAGCGGCGCGTATCCGCCGCTGATCCCCTTGCCGAGGCAGAAGATGTCGGGCCAGGCATTCCAGTGCTCGGCCGCGAAGAGCTTCCCGGTCCGGCCGAATCCCGTGATGATCTCGTCGTAGATGAGGACGATGTCGTAGCGATCGCACAGCTCTCGGACGCGCGGGAGGTACTCGCGCGGGGGCACGATCACGCCCGCCGACGTCATGATCGGCTCGGCGATGAAGCCGGCGATCGTCTCGGGGCCCTCCAGCTGGATCACCTCTTCGAGCAGCCGCGCGTACGTGGGGCCGAGCGTCTCGGGCCCGCCGGGGAACGGGGGCCGGTAGGGGTCGGGCGTGTGGAGATGGATGAAGCCGCCGGGCAAGGGCTCGTACGGCACGCGCCAGCCGGGCCACCCGCCGGCGGCGAGGGCGTGGCCCGTCCCGCCGTGGTAGGCGCGGTAGTGCGACAGGATCTTGTACTTGGTCCCGTGGCCCACCTGCTTGTGGTACTGCCGGGCCATCTTGATCGCCGCCTCGGTCACCTCGGAGCCGCCGGACAGGAGCTTCACCGTCGTGTACTGGGGCGGTGTGATGTCCAGGAGGAGCTTGACCAGCTCGAGCGCGCGGTCGCTGGTGCCGAGCGTCGGGGCTGCCAGGGCGAGCCGGCCGATCTGCCGGGAGGCAGCCTCGGCGAGGCGCTTGTTCCCGTGCCCGAGGTTGACGCAGAAGGTCCCCGACAGCCCGTCGATGAAGCGCCGGCCGTCCACGTCGGTGACGTGGATGCCCTGGCCCTCCGTCAGGATCAGCGGGTTCTCGGCGAACTCCTTCATCGGCAGGAAATCGACCATGATGTGGCGGGCGAGCTCTTTCATCGCGTCTCCCTGTGAAGGCCTGGACTCGAGCGGCGCCGCGCCCCGGCGCGACGCACGGCCACGATTGTACTGGCCTGCCTGGGGATTCGCCAGGGGAGGGGCGCCGGATCCACGCGGGCTCGCGCCAGCCGAGGCCCGGCGAGGCGAGCCGGCCCGCGCTGTGATAGGGTGAATCCGACCCTCGGGACGCCCTCAGGCAGCGCTCGAATTGCCCGGTCCGACCCGGGCCAGGAGGAAGGACGATGGCGGAGGCGGTGATCGTCTCGACCGCGCGGACACCGATCGGCAAGGCCTACCGGGGGGCGTTCAACAACACCCACGGGGCCGTCCTGGCGGGCCACGTCATCGAGCACGCCGTCCAGCGCGCGCGGCTCGACCCGGCGGAGGTCGAGGACGTGATCATCGGCTGCGCGATGCCCGAGGGCGCGACCGGCCACAACATCGCGCGGCAGGCCGCGCTCCGCGCCGGGCTCCCCGTCACCGCCGCCGCCACCACGATCAACCGCTTCTGCTCCTCCGGCCTCCAGGCGATCGCGATCGCGGCCCAGCGGGTCATCGTGGACGGCGTGCCCGTCGCGGTGGCGGGCGGGCGTGGAATCGATCAGCCTCGTGCAGAACGAGCACCAGAACCGCTTCCGGCTCACCGAGGACTGGCTCCTCGAGCACAAGCCGGAGGTCTACATGTCGATGCTGAACACGGCGGAGATCGTCGCCAAGCGGTACAACGTCACGCGCGAGACGCAGGACAGCTACAGCCTGGAGAGCCAGCGCCGGATCGCCGCCGCCCAGAAGGAAGGCCGGCTCGACGCGGAGATCGTCCCGCTCAAGTCGGTCAAGCTCGTCACGGACAAGGCGACCAACGAGACGCGCGAGGAGTCGGTCACCCTGACCCAGGACGAGGGCAATCGCGCCGACACGACGGCAGCGGGCCTCGCCGCCCTGAAGCCCGTCGTCAGCGCGGAGGGCACGATCACCGCCGGCAACGCGAGCCAGCTCTCGGACGGCGCGTCCGCGTGCGTCGTCATGGACGCCAAGCTGGCCGAGCGGCGCGGGCTCCAGCCGCTCGGCATCTTCCGCGGGCTCGCGGTGGCCGGGTGCGAGCCGGACGAGATGGGCATCGGGCCGATCTTCGCGGTGCCGCGGCTCCTCGAGCGCCACGGGCTCAAGGTGGACGACATCGACCTGTGGGAGCTCAACGAGGCGTTCGCCGTCCAGGTGGTCTACTGCCGGGATCGCCTGGGCATCCCGATGGACAAGCTGAACGTCGACGGCGGCTCGATCGCGATCGGGCACCCCTACGGCATGAGCGGGGCGCGCATGACGGGCCACGCGCTCATCGAGGGCAAGCGCCGCCGCGCCCGCCGCGTGGTCGTGACCATGTGCATCGGCGGCGGCATGGGCGCGGCCGGCCTCTTCGAGATCGCGTAGCGGACGTTTTCCTCACCGCGGCGATGCGGCATCACGGCCTCCGCGGAGGTGCGGGCGCGGCTGCGTTCGCGCTGGCCGTGATCGGCGCGGCGAATCACGCTCAGGCTCAGCCTGCCGCGAAGGTCTCCCGCGTCGGTGGGCTCGTCGACGGCGCCGCCGCGGCTCCACGGGCGCGGCCGCTGCTCGAGTCTTTCCTCCAGGGTCTGCGCGACCTCGGCTGGGTGGAAGGACGGAATCTCACGCTCG